>NZ_RHHS01000048.1 GCF_003710935.1 Brevibacillus gelatini | reverse complement strand
TTTTTGACTTGCGAAAAACAGAAGGCAGTGACTTCCGGGACATCCCAAACCTTGACTTGCTTTTTAGTTGCCTTTGGACGATCAACCAGAGAGGCTGGATTCTTAGCTATGAGCCCCCAGCGTTCGGCTTGTTTCAGCGAAGCGTTAATCAGCGTATACACTTTTTGGATGTTCTCATCAGATAAGCATTTGTCTTTAGTCAGTTTTGTCAGTAACTGTTGAATCATCATTGCATTCAGTTTTGACAATTCAACATTACCTAAGGTTGGGATGATGTGTTTGTGAACAAGCCAAGTATAGGTTTCCAGTGTTTGCTTTTTCACTCTCGTTTGCCTGTCTTCCAGCCAGCGTTCGAGAAACTCTTTGTAAAGTATTTTTGAAGGCTCAACATACGTACCCTGATTAATGGAATGCTCAAGCTCGTTCAAGGCTTTTAGGGCTTCTTGCTTCGTTTTAAACCCTCGCCTTTTAATCTGCTTTGGTCTTCCATTCTCCTTCTTTCCGACTGTAAGTACGAAATACCAACTAGCCCCATCTTTCTTTACGGTTCTTCCTGCCATTTGTAGTTACCTCCATGAGTTTCGTTATGAAAAAATAGAATAAAAAAATGGTGGGCTACATGAGCACACCGTCGGTCAAGAGTTCAAAGCGACCACCCCCTTTCCAAAAAATTATTTGTTTATTTATGCACGAGAGTAAGCCCGTTTTCCTCGGATTTCAGAAAGATAATTCTCATAATATTCCCGTGTAATTATCCCATTTTCCACACATTCCAGTAAGAAGATGAGTTCTTCCGCCCTTTTTTCCCATAGACTCATTTTTTTGTGAGGTTTCTTGGAATGTAATTCAATAGGATTGGAATCATGGATCGGAGCAATAATTCTCACTTTCTCTTCTCCCTGTTTAACTGTACCTGTTGAGGGCAATAGATACGTCAGCCTCGTTTTCTTCATGGATCAGTTCTTCCCTTCGAGCCATCTCACAAAAACCTCTTTGGAAACTTTGATTCTTTTCCCTGCTCTAACCACGTGAAATTGTCCAGAGCTAACCAATTCATACGCTTGCCTTCTGCCAATGCTTAATATTTCCTGGATGTGCGAAACGTCTAATACTGCAGGATAGTTTTCTAAAGACTTAGTGATCATCTGCAATCACTCCTTGCATTTCGTTTCTTGATACATTAGGGCTTCTTCATTCATTTGATGAAAGTGAGTATTCCATATTTCTTTTGGTATCCAAGGGAAAGTGCCATCAAATTTTTCATGAATATGATAATTTGTTTTCGCTAATTTCTCTGGTGTATCAGTATAGGTTTTTAAACCTAATAACTGAAAAATTGAATATAGTACTTTTGTAAAAAAAACTATGAAATTTATGTTCACTTTCCTATCTGATAATTGATTGAAAATGAAGCGTATTTCGTTATTGTGGTTTTGCTCATACACTAACACCCCAATTTTTCTTCTATGCTGCATTTGAGTAGAACGCCTTTTTTCCCAAGGAATTGTAATGGGACGGTAGCCGTGTTTATAAAACTCGTCAAAAAATATGTTGATGTCTACTCTAAAATCATTTGCAATAGCAGCCAGTACTTTTGATGGACAATCCTTTGTTTCACCACGTTCAATAACAGAGAGTGCTTGTGGTGATATAACCTCGATACGTAAAGCGACGTTTTTGCTTGTGTATCTGTCCCCGTATTCACTTTGTAACAGTTCACGTAAAAACCTTATCCTCGGCCCAACATCTCTTTTTGCCAATTCATCAAACTGGGTTTCCGTTAATACAATCCGTGATTCCATACTATAGCCTCCCGTTACCTTGTTGATGCTATTATATCCAATGAGAATCCAAAAATCAAGATTTGTAAACTTTAATGATCTTGAATTTTTGATTTAAGACTGATATTCTATTTTTCAGACGAATGCTCGGAGGTGATCCTATTATGATTTAAACAATGAATTTCGCTGATGATATGTTTGTAAGCCCTATAGAGACTAGATGGGTCAGAAAATGTTAGGTACTACGAATTCGGAGGAGGAAGTAACCGTGATTGATACTGTGAAATTTCACATCCCCGTGAATCTCCCAAAAAACCAAATCGATCAGATAGAAGTGACGGTGCCCCATTTTTGAGATTCAAGTTGATGAATCAAACCTGCACGCACTATTAGGTGTAAAAGTGTAAGTTTAACAGGAAAGGAAACGTGAAAGCCTTGATAGATTCTACAAAGATCGACGTTGGGGTAGTTTTGAAAAAGCAGAAAATCGGGCGTATTCCCTGGACAACCATTGAAAAACGACCGCAAAAAAACATTACCTACTACGAACTATTCGACAAGAACGACGCTTCCATTCCTCGGATTACATATGCGGTGAAAACGGACACTGGAAAAACGTGGTTAAAGGTTGAAGTTTCAATGGCCCGCTTTCTCTACGGTAGTAACGTACATGAGGTCAGGCCCGCCGACATCAAGCCGTTTTTCAACAAGCTTCGCCGTTTCTTGGCAGACAGTTTAGGGTTGCGGCTGTCCGAAATTCCCTTAATTGAACAATGCGAAGTTGAAAAACTGCACCTTTGCAAGAACTTCAAAGTTGGCGTTTGGCTACGCGACTATTTGCGGGTACTGTCTGGTATTAGTGTTCCCGGGTACAAGCTGAATCCTTACCATGCCGCAGGATGCCGCCGCCAAGAGGGTGTTGTGTGGAAGAGAGGGAAAAGCGTCATCAAGTGCTACGATAAGCAGGAAGAGATAAAGCAGAACAAAAGCTATCGCAATAAGGAACAACTTCTCAAACAAGCCGATGGAGTTCTCAGGTTTGAAGTTGAACTATCACCTTACGAAATGAGAAAGCAAAGCCCGCGTCGTTTGGCAGGTGAATTGTTTGATCCGTCGTTTATTACTCAAGTCTTACAGCAAAAACTGTCTGACTTGGGCGTCGACAAACCTCTTAAAACATCGGCTCTGGACAGCATGATTAACCGCATCAATCAGCAAAACTGGAGTACACGCACAAAGAATTCATTGATTGCATTTCTTACACTGCTTCGACACGAGGGCGAAGGGTACTGTAAGGCAACGTATTCCCGTAGTGCATATCACAGCAACTACAACAAGCTGAAGTCATTGTTTAAAACCGAAAAGATTGTTTTTAGCGACATCGATTTGCCGCCGCTCAAACTCGGAAAGTTGAATAGAAAGAAAAAAGGACTGTCACCGTCCACCATAGAGACGGACGGGACAGCCAAGACAAAAAAACAACCTAATACCAGTATACCACCTGACCCAGAAACGAAACAGCGTTAACATTCTCTACAAACCGTGATCTTACACTGCATGATTTGACCGGTAGTTTAATCGAAAAATTGCTTATCGGGAGCCGGTATTGAATGAAAATGGCTCCCGATATTATTAATACCTTATATCAAACCTTTGTCTTTGAAGCTAAGATATTCAGATTGGGTGATATTGATCACATCAAGCAGTGGTATACCGCAAATATCTCCAGCCTGAGCGATGATTCTCGCCTCTGTGATTTGCTCGGGAGTTGGATTAAGGTCGCCCTCCTTTTCAATATGAACCAGTATTCCCGAAGCGGCATTACGAAGGATTAGATGCCTGAAGACGAATCGTTGGTAGGTAGAGATCTCGACCATGGCTTCAGTATCAATGTAAGTCAGGTTCACGACATGATTCTTGGTACTCAAGCTTAACAGTATGGTTTGGCAATCGCCGCCCATTTCAATCTTTTCATTGCAATACTTATAAGCGTCTCTGGGCATGCGAATCGTGTAGCGATCAGGTTTATCAGGAGAGGAAAGTAGATGTGCCAGTTGTAGGATAGCTTGCAGTTCTTTTGCTTCCGAGATCGATACACCGACGATTTGGGAAATTTCTTCCTCTGACACCGTTTTTATGACACGAGAACCGTCATAGTATTTCAGCAGGGGCTTAACAGTATCAACCAGTGCTGTTTCATTCAAGATAAATTGGTGAATAGGCTTTTTAACATGACGAAAGATGCTCATGGCGTTCACCTCCGATGTTTTTACAACGAATAATTTTCTGCGATAGAGAAGTAGTTATCGAATCCTATTACTAGGTGATCAATCACCCTCACACCTAAGATTGTGCCTGCTTGTTTAAGCGTTTTTGTAACTTCCACGTCGTGGTAGGAGGGCTGGCAATTTCCTGATGGATGGCAGTGAATAAAGTATGCTGCAGCAGCATTACGCTTCAAGAGTGGACGAAAACACTCTCTCGGGTGGACAATTGCCGCATCCAATGAGCCGACACTAATGATTTCCCAAAACAGAATCCGGCTACGGCTGTCCAAACCAACAACCGCAAAATGCTCATTCGGTAAGTACATCATCTGAACCTTGAGAAATTCAAAAATATCCTGTGCTGATCTGACAATCTGGGGCCGAGACAATACAGTGCAAAGAGTTCGGGCCAACTCTACGGTGGCTATGATTTTTCTCGCCTTTGCAGGGCCAATACCTGTGACTTCTCTCAATTCTTCCTCTGTGGCCTGAAGCAGATCATGTAGAGTAGGGAAGCGGGTTAGAAAAGTTTTGATTGTAGTACTATCAACCTTCTCCCTCAACACCTGTGCAAAGATAGCGGCAAGTGATGTTTGGTTTTCATATCTATCGCTCATGATCAATTACCTCCGTGAAATGAAAATAAGGAGGGCGGCATACCCTCCTTGTGTTGGTGAAGCGAAATCCTGTACAATACAATCAGCAAAGTATCTGGTGTGATCCTTCACGGTCACACCTCTTTTTGTTTCTCTAACTGCTCCAGCTTCATTTCGACAAGCACCAGCTTAACGAGAATCCGGGCATAAAGTCGCCCCCACGCAGGACGAAACTGCTTGATGCTCCGCAGATGCTTCAACGCCGCCAGCAACCACTGTCTCTTTTCATATAAATCCACGTATCTCTTCATCAGTCTCACCTCCTTTCACGTTCATAAAAAATAGCCCTTCTGCCATGTATCCATGCAGAAGAGCCTTTTAGTTCCGTTTCCTTCTCTTTTTCACATACCGCTGTAACTGTTTCGGATAATGATCCTGAAAGTACTGAATAACATACTGCCTTGCAACTTCCGTCTCAAGCTTCCAGGAGCGAATGACGTAAGTCTGTAGTACAATTCCGGCCATTCGAATGTCTCCGTTCAGAGCCAAACGATTTATCAGAATCACAAGGTCATCAGACAGATTCATTTTGCTCTGTTGCATGTTCTTGATCTCCTTTCTTGCGGTTTTCCCGTTCGACCGACCACAGGACGTCGATCATGTCCATTTGAATTTGCAGTGTTTTGATCTGGTCACGAACCTGTTGTAGTCTGTGTGCATTTCTCGGATGATTGGTGTCTGAGTTCCTCAGCAATCTCTCCCAAACCAACAAATCAGCGTGCTTCAATTCAAGGGCCTTTAGCAACTCTCTCATACTTACCTCACCTCCTTTCACAAGACATGTCTCAGAAAATCGTGTAAAAACAAAAAAACGAGCTAAGGATCGCTCCCTAACTCGTAAAGTGATGATTATGTTATTTAGTTGTTGTCACTTGTTTAACGATAGCATCAACCATCGGATCAAACTTGGTCGCCTTTGTCTTCTTACCACGCAGAGAGTAGCCGGGATGATAGGTTCGATATGAATGAGGCGGCAACATCTCATGTTTGATCCGGGATAATACTTTCGGTGCCAAGTCATTTACTGTTTCAAAAAGTGCCCCCGCAAATGTCTTCTTTAACCTCTCGTCGTAATAAGGGCCGGTAAAAAAAATGACCACATCAGGACTTAGTGCCTTGATCTCATAAGGAAGCAACGGAAAATTGGAGCAGATAATCTCCTCCACCTCGGGTGATGGTCTTGTGTTCTTTTGGTCAAGCTTGATCAGGTTACTTGTCATGTAACCGTCTGCTGGCCCATTCGGGTTCAGTCTGTCATAAATTGCTTTGGATGCCCGCCAGAATGGAGTATGTGCCCATTTTGCCTCCTGTCGGAACTTTATGTAATCCTTCTGCAAGTCAATGATTGCCTCCCAGGGTTCCTGATCAACAGTACCGATGTACTGTCCCCAACCGCATGTTTCCTTTCCCACAAACAGTACTTTAACCGAGGCCGATCGATAAGAATCTACGACATCGATCAGAAAAGGGTTAGACAAGCTACTTAAGTCCACCTTTCGATCTACCAGTTGATTTTTCAACTTGTTCCAGTATTCAATATACATCTCGCTGAGATATCGATTGATTTGATCCATTTCATCAACAATCCCTTCATGGAAGATTCCAACAGTTACTACGATGATACGTTCACGATGGTTCCGTAAATGAAAGACAACCACACCTTCATCAAAGCTAAAAAAAGACTTGCATCTATCCTTGAGGAAAGGACTAATACAAGTCTTTTTTACAGACGGGTGAGGCATGAAACGGCAGGTGGGGGGTGCTTCAAAAATACAGGGTGGTACCTCGGGAAAATCTGCATAATTTTTTGCCCCTATAGGCGATTTTTTCTGTCGGGTTCACTCCCGGTGATATCACTGGAAAAAGTCTCGAAGGTGAAGCCATCGGAGCCGCTATTTCCGTTACGGTAACGGGACTCGTCCAGTTGATTCAGTACAAAAACGGGCAAATCTCATGGGAGCAACTAAAGGAGCGGCTGGGAAAAGATGCGTTGAAAAGGAGGATCGCTGGAGGCGTCCTAGCAGGATTGACGCTATTCATTCCGGGCAGGCTTATTAGACATGGTATTGGTTTTGGAGCGTTTACGCTTCGCAGACTGCTTGACAACGCCTTTGGAGAAGGCACTCTCGGAGAAGTTTTAAAGACGGCAAACTCGGTGAAAGCCAACGTGGAGTTGTTGCATCCTGGATCAATCTACATCGCCAAGTTGTCCGAGGTGAACGTCGATGTATTGGAGAGGGCAGTCTCCATCGTCAACGATATGGAAGAAGATAGATGGAACGCGGATGAGATTTACACAAAACTGGAGCGACAACATGGTACCATGACGCGAATCGATTACAGTCAAGCCGCTGATGACATTCTGGATCGTTGCGACCAGATGCGTCTTCGTTTGCAGGGAGGAAAATGCTAATCAACTGCAACTCAAAGATAAATCGGACGTGGCAACTTCTGTACAGTTACTTCCAGCCAAACTACAAGTGGAGGCGGCTATCAAACAGAATTCCCGATTAGTTGACGAAACAAAGGTTCGGACTATTGTACGCGATTCTATGAATCAATTACTCTCCATTGAACATCGTATCGATAAGCTGGAGAACCAAGGTTTCCTTGGTTGTTTGTGGGGCGGATTAACCGGCTCAAATCAGCGTGAGATGTTATCCTTGATGCGTGACTTCACATACACCCAACAGACAACGATAAAACTCGTGCTGACGCTCGCAATGTATCACGCTCAGAACGTGGCTGTCATGGATGAAATCCTAGATGAATTGGACAAGGCCAAGGGTGTGCATACCCGCACAGCCTCACATATTGAGTTTCTGTATGATCGAGTGGTACTTATCAAGGAAATGCAAAACAAGTCACCAGCGTCGAACAAGCTGATAAAGGGGATTTTGATAGGAGGCGTCTTTTCTGCAACTGTGATCGGAGTAATCGGGTACCTCGTTCTAAAACTTTTTTAGTATACGAGTCGTTTTCATGTACCAAATCCTCGAAAAATTGGATATATGAAATGTGAAGGCGTCCGGCAAAAAAATCGTAATCTGGATGCCTTATTTTTGTGAGTTTCTTTTGGTAAACACTAGGTTCAGAGCAGGAATAAGCCAAATTCTGCGATATTACGCCCAATAAAGGTACGACCCCGTACAATGTTATTTAGACGATCCATATTCACTTCGGCTTAGAATTATCAAGAGAACGTGGAAATTCCATCAACGACCAATGTAATCAAATGTTGCGGGAAGTATCAGTGGATTAGCCATAATTGATTAAATTCCTATTTGCTCCTATGCCTTTCTACTATGCAAAGGATGCTACCGGCAAAACGTAAATGTCATTATAAGGTTACAATTTTACTCAATCTCGAATATATGAAATGTCCCCCTTGAATTAAACGGTTGAGTTAATCCGATAAACTTATTGCACCTCAGACCAACCTATGTTTCTCAAGGGTTTGGTGGCTGGTATCGAGCAGGGAATGCCTTATAAATTCAAACTGACGCCCAATCGAATATCTATGGCAAAAAAAGGAGGATAAAGTCGATTTGTCGAAAAGATGTGGTGTGATTACCGTACAGCATGAACAAGAGGTGTTGTCATGGAAGTCTTCAATAACATCGACCGATTTCTCGGTGATGATTTGAAACATACTCTCCGCAAAGGAACGAAAGTATCTATCGCAGCGTCCTGTTTCTCAATCTATGCCTACGAAGCCTTGAAGAAAGAATTGGAACAGGTTGAGGAAGTCCGGTTTATCTTCACTTCACCGGCATTCAATGCGGATAGCTTCAATAAAGAAAAACGTGAATTCTACATACCAAAGCGAACTCGGGAGAAAAGCCTGTACGGTACCGAGTTCGAAATTCGACTGAAGAACGAATTGACGCTCAAAGCCATCGCCCAGGAATGCAGTGATTGGATCAAGCGAAAAGTCACGTTCAAGTCCAACCGTACTACCGGAACGATGCAAGGCATGATCAACCTTCAAACGGCTGATGAAGCAATCACTTACATGCCCATTGACGGCTTTACGACTGTTGATCTTGGTTACGAAAAAGGCAACGCCTTGTCCAATATGGTCAACAAGTTTTCCGAATTCCCGATCACGAAATTGTACTTCGACTTGTTCGATCAAGTTTGGAACGACAAGAGCAAGCTGGAAGACGTCACCCATCAAGTGGCGGAACACATTACAACGGTTTATAAAGAGAACGCACCGGAATTCATTTACTACGTCATCCTTTACAACATCTTTAACGAGTTCCTGACGGACATTACGGAAGACATTTTGCCCAACGAAGCAACAGGATTCAAAGAAACGGAGATTTGGAAGCGGCTCTATCATTTCCAGAAAGACGCGGTTCTCGGTGCGATTAACAAGTTAGAAAAATTCGATGGCTGTATATTGGCCGATAGTGTCGGTTTAGGGAAAACATTTACCGCATTGGCTGTAATCAAATACTACGAACTTCGCAACAAGTCGGTGCTGGTGCTCTGCCCCAAGAAGTTGGGCGACAACTGGCTGACATACAAACAAAACGTAACCAACAACATCCTGTATGCCGACCGTCTGCGATATGATGTACTATATCATACGGATATATCGAGGGAACGAGGAATGTCGAATGGCATTCCACTCGAGCGGCTCAACTGGGGCAACTACGACCTGCTGGTCATCGACGAATCACACAATTTCCGGAACAACGAGCCGAAGAAAGACAAAGAAAATCGCTATCAGAAGCTCATGCGGAAAGTAATCAAAAATGGTGTGAAGACCAAAGTGCTCATGCTGTCGGCAACACCGGTGAACAACAAATTCATGGATCTTCGCAACCAGCTGGCGTTGGCATATGAAGGCAATCCGGAAGAAATCAATAAGAAACTGGGCACGGAGCGGGGCATTAACGACATTTTCAAACGGGCACAATCCGCTTTCAATCAGTGGTCGAAGCTGGACGCCGCCGAAAGGACGACTGAAAAGCTCTTGAACATGCTCGACTTCGATTTCTTTGAACTGTTGGACAGCCTAACCATCGCCCGATCCCGCAAACATATTCAGAAATACTACAAGACCGAGGAAATCGGCGAGTTTCCGAAACGGCTGCCGCCGATCTCGATGTTTTGCGATCTGACGGATCGAACCGATGTCATCGGGTACAATGATATTTTTCGTGAATTATCCCGCATTAACCTGGGCATCTACGCCCCATTCAAATACATTCTTCCCAGCCGTTTGTCGTTTTACGAAAATCTGTACGACACAGTTGTCAAAAGCGGCGGCGGCAGCTTCAAACAGATGGATCGGGAAGGAAGTCTGCAAATCCTCATGCGGATTAACCTGCTGAAACGATTGGAAAGTTCGGTGGAATCGTTCCGGTTGACGCTTTCCAAGATTCTGTTCAAAATCGATCAGACCCTTCAGCAAATTGAAGGATTTGAAAGGAATGGAAAGTCGTACACAGTAGGTTATACCGAAATCGAAAAAGCCGATCTTGACGACGATGATTGGTTGGATGATGAATTCAGCATCGGGGATACGATCAAAATAAATTTGTCCGACATGGACATCCTCCGGTGGAAAGAAGACTTGACACATGATCGAATGATCCTGCACGGACTGCTGGAAGAAATGCAGAAAGTGACGCCGGAGCACGACAAGAAGTTGAATACGTTAAAACAAGTAATCGACCACAAGATTCAACATCCGATCAATCCCGGCAACCGAAAAATCATCATCTTCAGTGCCTTTACGGATACAGCAGCGTATTTATACGAACATTTGTCCGAATATGTGAAACCAAAGTACAATATCGATACGGCCAAAATCGTAGGAAGCGACGAGAACAAAAACACCGCCGGGTTGCGGAACGACATAAGCACCTTGCTGACTTGTTTTTCGCCGCGATCCAAAGAGAAGCATCTGACTATGCCCGATGTGAAAGGGGAAATCGACCTGCTCATCGCCTCCGACTGCATTTCCGAGGGGCAAAACTTGCAGGATTGCGATTTTCTCATCAACTATGACATTCACTGGAACCCTGTCCGGGTAATCCAGCGATTTGGCCGAATTGATCGGATTGGATCGAAAAACTCGGAAATTCAAATGGTCAACTACTGGCCGAATATGACCCTGGATGAGTATATACGGTTGAAAGAAAGGGTAGAAAACCGTATGATCATCATGGATATGACCGCGACCGGCGAAGATAATGTTTTGTCCAACGAATCGAGCGACTTGGAATACCGAAAGCAGCAACTGCAGCGTTTGCAAAAAGAAGTCGTTGATCTGGACGATATGAATACCGGCGTCTCCATTACCGATCTCGGTCTCAACGATTTCCGTATGGATCTGATTCAATACGTCAAAGAAAACGGCGAACTGGATACGGTGCCGAGCGGCCTGCATACCGTTGTACCAGCCGATGAAGAAAAAGGGATTTTCCAGGGCGTCATTTTTGTGCTTCGTAATATCAATGACGAGCTCAATCCGGATCAGCAAAACCGGCTTCATCCGTTCTACCTCGTGTATATAAGAGAAGACGGTGAAGTCATCACCAATCATCTGGACGTCAAGAAGACGCTGGATTATTTACGAGCATTATGCAGAGGAAAGTCCGAACCGATCATGGAGGTATGCCGCAGCTTTAATGAGGAGACGAAAGACGGCAAAAAGATGGACAAATACTCCATGCTGCTGGAAGAAACGATCCGCTCGATTGTGCAAGTCAAAGAAGAAAGCGATCTCGACAGCTTGTTCTCCTCGGGTGGAACGACTGCCTTGATCGATACGATCAAAGGATTAGAAGATTTTGAACTGATTACGTTTATTGTGATCCGGCAGGTGGAGTCGTAATGTTGCAACTGCCATCAAGCACCTTGGTGAACCGGAAAATCCCGAAGAACAAATTTTATGAGAAGCTGCAAGCGAATCATCAGTTGAAAGAACTGTTCACGCAGCAAGTTGAATCTATCGTATGGAAGCATAAGCTGTCGAAAGAGACAATTCGCTTGGAACCGAAAGACGGTATCGAAGAAATCCAGGTGTTCGAGATTCATTTGAAGCAAAAGTCCTATTCTCAGGACATCTTGCGGAGCATGGACAAAGCGATCCCCTACCCAATTTTGCATGTTCTCATTCATGAAGATCAGGCGAAACTCGCCATCGCCTATAAGGAACGGAACCAGAACGATGAAAACAAATTTGTGGTTCGTTCCTATCATGAATCAGAGTGGCAGTCTGTTAATGATCTCCGGTTCGATTTCATTCAGGGTCTGGATCTGAAAGCCTTATATGAAAACATTATTCGCAACTTACTGGGGACGCAAGCCAGGCCGGAAGACGATATCAGATCAGTCCTCGAACGGCAGGCCCAAATCGACAAACTGATGAGAGAATGTGAACGGCTTGAGTCTAAAATCCGCAGCGAGAAGCAGTTCAATCGTAAAGTCGAATTGAACATGGAATTGCAGCGGAAGAGTAAAGAACTGAAAGATCTGTTAGAGCAATAACAGGAGGAAAAGCATGAACAAATTATCGATGAAATCGGTGGATCTGACGCAAAAGAACATCGAAAAAATCGCCGAACTGTTCCCGAATGTGATCACGGAAGCAAGAGATGAGAACGGAAAATTGAAACGTGCCGTCGATTTTGACCTGTTGAAACAGGAACTGTCCGACATTCTCGTTGAGGGAGACAAAGAGCGGTATCAGCTAACGTGGCCGGGTAAAAAACTAGCCATCCTTAACGCCAACACCCCCATCGACAAGACGTTGCGTCCGGTTAAAGAAGATAGCGTCGATTGGGACAACACCCAAAACTTGTATATCGAAGGCGACAACCTTGATGTGTTGAAGTTGTTGCGGGAATCGTATTTGAACAAAATCAAGTGCATCTATATAGACCCTCCGTATAATACTGGGAAGGATTTTATTTACAAGGACGACTTCAGAGAGTCTAGAGAAGAATACCTGGAAGAATCGGGACAGGTGGATGAAGAAGGCAACCGACTGGTTCCAAATCCTGTTTCGAATGGCCGATTCCACAGCGATTGGTTGACGATGATGTATTCTAGACTCAAAGTCGCGAGGGATTTATTGAGAGAAGATGGGGTAATTTTTATAAGTATCGATGATAATGAAGTGGATAATTTAAGGAAAATATGTGACAGTATTTTTTCGGGAAATTTCGTGGCTCAGATAACTAATTTATGTAATCCTAAAGGAAGATCACAAGACAAATATTTTGCAACTAATCATGAATATATATTGGTTTATTCAAAATCAACCCTTCCAAACGGGTACTTTTCAATTGAAAAAGAAAAGGATCAAATAGAAACGGAATATCCTGAAATAGATGAAAACGGTAGATACAGGCTTTTAGAGTTAAGAAATACTCACAGAGAATTCGGAAAGCATAATCGAAAAAACCTATTCTATCCAATATATGTAAATCCGGACAATAAACAAATATCGCTTGAATTTGTTAATGGATATATAAAGGTTGAGCCCATTTGGGATGATGGTTACGAAGGATGTTGGACATGGGAAAAAGCTAAGGCGATTCGAGAAAAGCATTTATTGGCTGCTAAACAGAGTACCAGCGGGCAGTGGAAAATTTATCGTAAAAGCTACGCTGAAGGTGCTACTAAAATGCTTAAAACGATATTTAACGACAAATTATTTTATACAGAAAAGGGCCAGGCATCATTTTCTTCTCTCTTTGGAGAAAAGTCGAAGCTGTTCCAATCCCCCAAATCAGTAGACCTTATCAAAACTTTAATAAAAACTGTTGCAAAGGAAAATGATATAATCCTAGACTTTTTCTCTGGCTCTGCCACGACTGCCCATGCGGTCATGCAGCTCAATGCTGAAGACGCCGGTCACCTTAAATACATTATGGTGCAATTGCCGGAACCGACAGATGAAAACTCGGATGCATACAAAGCCGGATACAAAAACATATGCGAAATCGGAAAAGAACGCATTCGTCGGGCCGCCAAGAAGATCAAGGAAGAAACCATGAAGGACATCGATTACGGCTTCCGGGTATTCCGTGTGGATTCGTCTAACATGAAAGACGTCTACTACACACCGGAGAAGCTGAGACAGGCCGATATGTTTGATCTCGTCTCCAACATCAAAGAAGACCGAACTGGCGAAGATTTGCTCATACAAGTCATGCTAGAACTCGGCTTAGAGCTTTCGCTGCCGATGGAAACGAAACTGGTCGAGGGGAAAGCTGTTCATTACGTGGCAGGTAATTCCCTGGTCGCTTGTTTCGACGAGGATGTGCCGGAGTCGGTGATCAAAAAGATTGCGGAAGACAAGCCGCTTCGCGTTGTGTTCCGTGACAGCTCTTTCAATGACGATTCCGCCCGCATCAACGTCGAGGAACTGTTCAAAATGCTGTCTCCAGGTACAGAAATTCAGGTGCTGTAAGGCAGGTGAGACACGTGAAGATCAAATTCAAGCACCAGCAATTTCAATTGGATGCCATCAAAAGCATTGTAGACTGCTTTGCAGGGCAGCCAAATGAACAGTCTCTGTTCACTCTGGACAAAGGCATAAGGCAAAAGCACGAGCAAATGAACATCGACGATCTCGCAAGCCGAGACGACGAGGCAGTTGGCTTCAAAAACAATCCGATAAAACTAGTGGATGATGAAATACTGGACAATATCAAAGCAGTACAGCGGCGAAACGGTTTGAAGCTATCAGAGCGGCTCGAAGGCAAGTACAACCTGACGGTGGAAATGGAAACAGGTACGGGCAAGACGTATACATACATCCGGACGATGTATGAACTTTACAAAACGTACGGATGGAGCAAGTACATTGTCGTCGTCCCTTCCATCGCTATCCGCGAAGGTGTACTTAAATCATTTCAGATGACCGAAGATCACTTCATGGCGGAATACGGAACGAAAGCCCGCTATTTTGTGTACAACTCCAAACAACTGCACCAGATCGAAAAGTTTGCCAGTGATGCCGGAATCAACGTGATGATCATCAACTCGCAGGCGTTCTCGGCCAGAGGAAAAGACGCAAGACGGATTTATATGGAGTTGGACGATTTCCAATCCCGTAAACCTATTGATGTGATTGCCAGCACAAATCCGATCTTGATCATCGACGAACCGCAATCTGTGGAAGGCCCGAAAACGAAAGATGCGTTGAAGCAGTTCAACCCGTTGTTCACTCTTCGCTATTCTGCAACCCATCGGGAAGACTACAACAAAGTGTATCGGTTGGATGCATTGGACGCTTACAACTTGAAGCTGGTGAAGAAAATCAGCGTAAAAGGCATCTCTGTCAAAGGGGCAAGGGGCACGGAAAGTTATTTGTATCTGGAAGGCATCGATGTCAGCAACAAGCACGCTCCTGTCGCCCGGTTAGAGTTTGAAGTTCGGACGAAAAACGGTTTGGCCAAGAAAACACAGAAAATCCGCACAGGAGACGACTTGTACCAACTGTCGGGCCAACTGGAGCAATATAAAGGGTACAAAGTGTCCGAGATCAACGGCCAAAAAAACTGCATTCATTTCTCCAACGGTGTGACTCTGCAGGCCGGAGACGTGCAGGGAGATGGCAACGAACTGCATTTCCGGAGGATTCAAATTCGGGAAACATTAAAGTCCCACTTTGAAAAGGAGCGGGAACTTTTCCATCAAGGCATCAAAGTGCTGTCGCTGTTTTTCATTGACGAAGTAGCAAAGTATCGGCAATATGATTCAGACGGTAACGAACAAAACGGAGTATATGCTGATATCTTCGAGGAAGAATACATCGCTCTGTTGAGCGAACAGCTTTCGCTGTTTGCGGACGATCCGTACGTCCGGTACTTGAATAGCATTCGGGTGCAAGATACGCATAAAGGCTATTTCTCCATCGACAAGAAAAGCAATCGGTTCGTCGATCCGAAGGTATCCGCGAGAGAGACCGACTCAGATGATGCGGATGCTTATGATCTGATCATGAGAGACAAGGAGCGGCTGCTCAGTTTTGCGGAACCGACGCGGTTCATCTTCTCGCACTCGGCTTTGAAAGAAGGCTGGGACAATCCGAATGTATTCCAAATTTGCACCCTAAAACACAGCGATTCCACGATCAAGAAACGGCAGGAAGTTGGACGGGGGCTTCGGCTGTGCGTCAACCAAAATGGCGAGCGGATCGATTCGAGCGTGCCCGGCATTGATGTGCATGACATCAATGTGCTGACTGTCATTGCCAGCGAATCGTATGAAGAGTTTGCAAAAGGGTTGCAAAGCGAAATTTCTGAAACGCTGTCCGAACGGCCGAGGAAAGCCGATACCGGTTTCTTCTTGGGCAAAGTGCTTACTAATGCCCGCGGCGAACAGCTGCACATCGACGAGGCGTTGGCCAACAAGTTGCATCGAACTTTTATCCGGCAAGGCTATATCGATGACAAGGATCAGCTGACGGACGATTATTTTACGGCAGTTGACAATCAACAAGTTGTTCTTCCTGAAGAACTGGCGAATCATCGGGAAGCATTGATCGAACTGGTGAAGACGATTTATGTCGAAGGCAAATTCGATTTGACTGAGGACGAACGCAGCAAAAACATCGAACGATTGCAACCGAATAACAACTTTTATAAAACAGAGTTTCAGGAACTGTGGAACCAGATCAACAAAAAGACCGTGTATACGGTTCAGTTTGATTCAGACGAGCTTATCCGAAAATGCATATATACCTTGGATCATAAATTGCAGGTACCGGCTGTACGCTACGCAATCAAGCACGGTGAAATGCAAAAAATCGAATCCAAGGAGCAGCTGAAACAGGGCGAAGCTTTTGTTACCCGAGAGACACAGACGGCATATGTTCACCAGGCTGTATTATCAAAGATCAAGTACGATCTAGTTGGAAAGCTTATGGACGAAACGCGACTGACTCGGAAGACGATTGTGAAGATTTTAACCGGAATCAAACCATCCACGTTTCTGCTTTTCAGGAAAAATCCGGAGGAATTCATCATCCGGGCGGCTCGACTTATCAATGAACAGAAAGCAACAACGATTATCGAGTCCATCACCTACGATGTTATCAACGATACGTTTAAGGCGGATATATTCACGCAAAATACGTTGAAAGGGCAACTTGGGCATAATGCCTTTCCGGTGGAAAAGCACATTTTCGATTATGTCGTGACTGATTCGAAAATCGAACGTACTTTTGCGAAAGAGTTGGATACCAGTCAGGAAGTAAAGGTGTATGCTAAACTGCCGCGAGGATTCTTTATTCCTACTCCGCTCGGCAATTATAATCCGGACTGGGCTATCGTATTTAAGGAAGGCGATGTTAAACACATCTACTTCATCGCCGAAACGAAAGGCTCCATGGAATCAATGGAACTTCGCGAAGTCGAAAAAGCGAAGATCGAATGTGCTCGCAAACATTTTGCGAAATTGAACACAGGCCAATTGAAATACGATGTTGTAAACAGCTACGAGAAATTGATGGAGATTGTGAAGACGTAGATTTTAAATGCTGGGAAGAAGATGAGCAACAGCTTCATCTTCTTCTGTCATATTTTGAGGAACTCCGTAATTTCTTGCTTGTGTTTGGAGGAGATAATTGTAAAGAAGTTGAATGAAGAGAACAAGAAATCTTTTCGGAGGAGATTATGGAGAAGCTTGAATCTGAAAAGCTAAAAAGTAGCAAGTTTTATGTAGGCTCAAGGGATTGGGTTCAGGAATTTTTCGCCGATCAACATAATGAAAAACACCTAGAAAAATTACTCGATAAAATCAGGATACTTTTAAAAAACTATTTGCAACTCGACAATGTTAGTTTTTTATTTGGCACAGGATCATCATTGCACTTAGGTACGACTTCCATAAGAAATTTTCCTAAAGCAATTGAGGATGCAATAAAAGAAGGGGATCAGGAAATCTATGAGCTTTTTGTCCACTTAATAAAACAATATCAGAAATCCGAGTATGTTTTAAGAGACGAATCACAACAACCGTCAGAAATAAAGGTGCCTTTGGAAGAATTTTTGGATTATGTACTTGCACTACAATATGTGCAGGGGCATTCTCATGATCTTATTAAAGGATTTGACTATGAAGATCTGTTTGAAGAAAAACACCTCGAAATAACAACCGAGAGGATAGAAGATTTAATTTCCAACATCAAATCAGAATTATTCAAATTATGTGACCTTGATACTCTTAATTATTGGCCCGATGATGATCAGGTCAGAGAAGAAATGCAAAAGAACGGAAAATACACTTACCACAAAAGTTTTATCAAATCTTTATTACAACGGCCACTAAATTTAAGAAGAGCAAACATCTTTACAACAAATTATGACTTGGCTTTTGAGAACGCTTTTGAAGAATTGGGCGTTCACTATTTGAATGGGTTCAGCGGCTTCCATAAGCGGACATTTAGAACTGAGGTCTATGAGTATGATTTATATTACCCTGGTAGCACAACTGAAGGAAAAGTAAGACGTATTGAACGAATGGTTAAATACTATAAACTGCATGGCTCAATCACTTGGGCACGCGAACAAAACTCAGCACAAAATCAATATGGCTTAGTGGAGCGGCATATTGAGTGGGTAAGAAATAATTTAAAATCGGCTGGAGATATCATTATTTATCCTACTGCTCATAAAAAAGGATATACACTCGACTTCCCTTACTCGGAATTGTTTAGGCAGTTTGCTTCTGCAATCACTCAACCACAGTCCGTATTGTTTTGTGTCGGATATAGTTTTTTCGATGAGCATATAAACGATATCATTTATCAGGCTTTATCTATTCCAAGCTTTACGCTCATTGTTGTTGACTTTAAAGGCACGGGGAATGAAACGATAAACAAGCTCTATGGACTCGATGATCCTCGAGTTGTTATTTTAGAAGGACCTTATTTAGGAGACTTTAAAACATTCGCGAAAAAGATTATGCCCAATTTTCACGAAATGGAGTATCGAGAGAAAGTTTCAGCTACTTTACAAAAACTATATTCGGATTCGGATTGGGAAGAACCCGAGGTGGAAGATGATGCAAGAGCAGATCATTGGTAGAGTAATAAGTGTCGATAGTTTTCGAGTCATGATTGAATTGGACGCCAGCGTTAAAACATTATACAAAAGCGGTTTTAATGATATATACGAGATCGCACGTATCAACTCATATGTGTCGATTCCAGTCGGTGCAGAGAAAATTATCGCAATGATCACCAGAGTTAAAATAAGCGATGAAACTGAACTTGAAGCGTCGGATAGCTCAATACTATTACCTAAATCCAGAAGGTATGTTATTGCAACAATGATCGGCACAATTAACAACGCCAATAAGTATATTCAGGGCGTTTATAACTTCCCTATACTAGATAACCCGGTTTGTTACGTGTTAAGGGAAGATTTGGAGATCATATTTGACTATAAGCCAAAGTGTAGCGTTATTGACTTAAAAAATGACTATTACTTGCCCATTGGCAAATCTCCTGCATTTTCTGAATTTGATATTAAAATTAACCCGGATAAGTTTCTTAACAAGCATGTTGCTGTGCTCGGCAATACAGGCTCGGGTAAGTCATGTACAATCGCCTCCATATTTCAGTCGATGTTTAGGGGGAAATTTCAGACTGAGGAGGGATTGAAGACGTTAACTCAAGCCCATGTAGTAATATTTGACACGAATGGTGAGTATAAAAAGGCGTTTCAATTTGAAGAGGAAGAACTAAAGTCAAGGGTCAACACCTTTACAATTACAAAAGAAGGTCTGAAAGTACCTTACTGGTTTATGAATTATGATGATTTGGATTATTTATTTGAACCGTCATATCAGACTCAAGCACCTATCTTTAAAAATGCTATTAGTCTTGCAAAGAAGGATAGTGGAGTTGAGGAGGAGGACTCTATAAAACAAAGATATTTGCTTAAAGTGCTTGGACTAATAGAAGACATGCAACAAGATTTTAAATTAAAAAACTATATCAAGCTAGAACTTGAAGGTCATTTAGAATACATCGAGCAAAATTTATCCGAATATAAGGATGATTTTCATAAACTACTTGAAGCGGGCAAAGATTTAAAGGAGAGCAGGGGATATTGGAATGGGCCGCTGAATATGTCATTGCTTCAAGAGGTGCGAAGCAACATATTAAGCAAAATGACCAGTCCAGAAGGGTCAGCAGTAGAAAATGGTAGTGACGAGGAAAACATTGATTTGCCAACATATTTTAACTTCAAAAAACTATTCATTAAAAGCATTGATGATGCAATAAAAATGACAGTTGATTCGGAACTAAAGTACAAAGAGTACTTATCAAGTTTAAAGCTTAGGTTATCAA
The DNA here is from genome assembly GCF_003710935.1 of Brevibacillus gelatini. Classification (GTDB taxonomy): domain Bacteria; phylum Bacillota; class Bacilli; order Brevibacillales; family Brevibacillaceae; genus Brevibacillus; species Brevibacillus gelatini. Next base: position 56,315 of record NZ_RHHS01000048.1, on the reverse strand, counting down.
GTTACTATTATGATGAGAGAATAAGCATTCCTTTCATGCTTAAAAGTGGTAAGATCCACGACGCATTGAATCATTACTTGCAATATGTATTAGGTGTTTTGGTTGATCACGAACAGGCTAACGAATTCGGCTCTTATAGGTTTAGTAGCACTAATGTATTTAATCCAAAACAAAAAAGTCAAGTAACCATTTTAGATATGTCGTTGTTACCATACGAAGTATTAGAAAATATTACTGGACTGATAGGGCGGTTGCTTCTTGAATTTGTACAAAGGATTGAAAAAGTAGAAGAATACAAAGACTATCGTGGTAAATATCCCATAGTTATCGTACTGGAGGAAGCCCAAAATTATATTCCTCAAGTAGATCGTAAAAAAGATCGGGTTTCCATATCAAAACGTGTGTTTGAACGAATCGCCAGAGAAGGCAGAAAGTATGGTTTGTCTTTGATTGTGTCCTCACAGAGGCCGTCTGAATTGTCCAAAACGATTCTATCGCAATGCAACACTTTTATAGTCCATCGCCTTCAAAATCCTGAAGATCAGAGTTATGTAAAACAATTGGTGTCCTCCGCGAATGCAGATATTCTGAACCAATTACCAATTTTACCTCAACAGCATGCAATCATTATGGGGGATGCAGTTAAAAGCCCTGCACAAGTACGATTAACTGATGTTGAACCAAAACCAGATAGTGGTGATCCAGAATTCTTTTCCCAATGGCTTGGAAATAAAGTTGATATTGATATCAAGAAGGTTACAAAAGAATGGGTTGGAGATGGAGACTAAAAACGGTGTGATGGTAAGGACTAGGGGCTACAATATGTTGGGTGAGCAAAAACGTCTTTCGTAGTATGTTTATAAGCGTCATGGACGTTATAAGGAAGAAGCTGCTCCCGCTGCAATGTCAATACATATGAAAAATGTTCATCGTATGCAATAGATAGTCAAAATAATTGGTTAAAAACTCAAAGTAATTCCCGGAAATTACGGTTAATAATGAAAAAAATAGCCTGAACCCTTGATACGATTAGGTTTTCGGGTATTCAAGAAAATAAAGGGGAATTACCAATTTGATCCTGGGAGAATAGATGTGGGTGAGTGCGTGATGGAAACAAAAAAATTATTGTACTTCTTTTCTACCTTCCCAGGTTTTCTATGGCATAAACAAAATCTATGATTTTTTCTTCTTGTCCGCGAGGTGAATTAAAAATGCTATCAGTAGAAAATATCCAACCCTATTTTCCCGTCGTAGTTGCCTTTATTACTGCTACTCTTGGCTATTTTTTAGGAATAAGAACAAAAAAATTCGAAAGGCTTTATGTATTGGCAAATGAAAATCTTAAGGATATCTGTAGCCCAATGTTCCATGAACTAAGAAAAATAAAGCAGACTGAAGATCCAGAAAAACGAGAGGAAATGCTTAGAATTTTCTTTGAAAAACATACAGACTCAAATTCAAACGTGTACAAATTAGCTAATAGATTTATTATCGACTCGTTTTACGAGATGGAACAAGAATTCAGTAAATTTTTAAGATCACGCTCGCGAGAGGATTGGAGAGGCTTTTGGTATAAATTTGAGGGTTTTTATTTAATGGTGGAAGAGGAATACTTTTCGAATTATGATTTCATTTATCGAGAATTTGGTTGGCTCAGGAGTCTTTGCAGAGGAAACTTATTTTTGAGAATTGTCCAAGAGTTTATAAAACTTTTATACACTACTAGTTCTTTCATAGTTATCGTGTGTGTTTTTTTAGTTTACTTAACTGTTTATGATTACTTCGTTGGTACAAATTTTGCTCCCAAAGGTTCGATAAAACTAGCAGTCATTATTACATTTTTATCGATTACGATATGGGGATTAACCTTGATAATGGCTAGTCATTATCTAGTTATGACAAAAACTAAGTGGAAGAAAGGGTTTCTTAGAAAACTCTTTGAGAAGTATAGTCCAAAAATAGTTAGTTTTTGGGACAATTGGTTGGGCAATCAGCCAAAATGGATTAGGGATAAAATTACAGTCCCAGAAATGTATCAAAAACAACAAAATGAAGGTTGTGACGAAAGACCAGCAGTCTAGGAGAATGGTGCAAGTTTGGCGTGTACTAATTTTATTAAGATTTTTTGAAGAGGAGGTTTTCTATGTTTAGACTAGTTGATTCAACAGATATAAATTCATGGTCTAATCGGAGAGATGCACAAGAGAGACTACCTCAACTTTTACGTAGACTTATACATGCTACAGTAAACTCTCCAAAACGTATATCTTTTCCTGCAGGTGAAAGTGTTCAAATAGGCGGATGGGATGGAATCTTAGAGGTCAGTGAAGGAAATGCCTTCGTTCCAACTGGCATTTCCGTCTGGGAATTAGGAACAAATAGGGACGTTAAAGCAAAAGCCAATTCTGACTATGAAAAACGAACAAATGACTCTCTTGGTATAGATAAAAAAGTAGCAACTTTTGTTTTTGTTACATCAAGAAGATGGTCAGGTAAAGATGAGTGGATGAGAGAAAAGCAAGAGGAAAAAATTTGGGCTGATGTGCGTGCTTATGATGCAGATGACATTGAACAATGGCTTGAAATAGCTCCGGCGGTAAATGTTTGGTTAGGCCATCTGATAGGAAAAAGACCTGAATATTCCCAGGATTTAGAGAGTTTTTGGGATGAGTGGAAAAATGCAACGAATCCACCATTTGCATCTGAATTTCTCCTAATAGGCCGAACTTCTGCCATTGAAAAATTGAAAGAATGGATTGTTAATCCTCCTACTGGGTTAGCTGTAAAAGCAGATTCTAGTGAGGAAGCACTTGCTTTTTTTGCATCTTATTTGTATACATTACCGGAGGAGAAACGAACGGAAATCTTCTCGAAATGTGTTGTTGCCTATGATTTAAATGTTTTTCGAACACTTGTTGCAAATAATGATCAGCTTATCTTGATCCCAATGTTTTCTGATGCTCCATCCGTTGGTATAGCTATTCAGAAAGGTCACCATGTTTATGTACCTTTAGGTCGGGACACCAGTACAACTTCTACTTCATTAATTTTGCCTCCCTTTAATAGAAAGACTTTAGAACAAGCGTTAGTTCAAACGGGCTTTTCAGAAGCTGAATCTAGAGTTCTTGCTATGAAATCTAAAGGCTCAATATCGGTATTACGTAGGTTACTATCAGTTGTTCCAGAATTAAATACACCGTTGTGGGCTAGACCAGGAGAAGCCAGGGCGTTGATTCCTTTTCTACTTGGAGGGGCATGGAATAATAGTAACATGGAGGATCGAAAAATAATTGCCCATCTGGCTCGAAGGCCATATGACGAAGTAATGGAATCCTTCATACGTTGGGCTAATGAACCTGATGCACCTGTAAAGAAAATCGGTGAAATATGTCAACTAACGTCTAGAGAAGACTCATGGAAGCTCCTTTCGAAATATATAGAATCGGATGATATCATTCGCCTGAGGGAAGTTGTACTTGAGGTATTAGGCGAGGTTGATCCAAGTTATGATCTTGAAAAAGAAGAAAGGTTCATGGCTTCTATATATAATAAAGTCCTACCTCATTCAAGTTATCTCCGAAAGGGTTTGAGTGAAACTTTAGCTCTCTTAGCGTCTTCAGGAATAGAGGCTTCTTTTGGGGAAAGGGTTAGAGGAATAGCTTGGGAGCTTTTTAGAAAAGCAAATGACTGGAAGTTTTGGGCTTCTGTTTCTGATGTGTTACCAATTCTTGCGGAAGCTGACCCAGAAGCCTTCTTACATTGTTTAGAAGAATCTATTAATAGTGATACCTTTAATATGCACGAAATCTTTAGACAAGAAACAACTTGGGGTGGATGTACGCAGAGTGGGCTGCTTTGGGCTCTAGAAACATGTGCCTGGAATCCTGTTTACCTGGGGAAGGTTTCACTATTATTAGCGAAATTAGATACTATAGATCCCGGTGGTACTTATTCTAATCGACCTTTTCGCAGCTTAAAGGAAATATTCTTGTGTTGGCATCCCTCGACAACCGCATCTCTATCGAAGCGTTTTGAAGTGATAGACGCACTTCTTCGGTACGAGCCAGATACAGCGTGGAAACTTCTTTGCAACTTACTCCCCTCCATCCACGAAATTGCTTGGGGTACACGAAGACCAGAGTGGAAAGAATGGGCGAATGGTTTTGAATATAAAGTCACAAAAGGGGAATGTCAGGAGTGCACATATAAGATATGTGAAAAGTTAATCACCCATGTTGACTATAGAACATCGAGATGGGTTGATATTATTGAGAATATTGATTCTCTTCCAGAGGAGTTTTGTAACCAAGTAATCGTCAAGTTATCACAGCTAGATCCAACCGAATTGGACAGCAATTTACAAAAACAGATTTGGGATGCTATTAGAGAAAAAGTAGCACGTCATAGGGAATTTTCTGATGCTAAATGGGCATTAGCACCTGAGATTACTAATAAACTATATAATCTATATTTAAAATTTGAACCTGCTGACGATGTTTCAAAATACGGTTGGCTTTTTTCTTGGCATCCTAATCATCCTGATTGCGTAAATAAAGATTGGGAAATGGAACAGGAAGCCATTAAAGAGATTCAGTTAAAAGCGATTCATGACATCTTGGAACGGAATGATGTTTATTTCATTATTAAACTATCTGAATATGTGGAACGTCCTTCACTTCTTGGATTCATAGCCGGGAAAAATGTAATTGTTCAAACAGAAGTACTTAGTCTGTTAAACAGCTTACTTGGTTCAGAGCAGAAACATAAATCAGAATTAGCATCTGGTTTAGTTTGGGCACTTTTTCAAGAGCAAGGGTGGACATGGGTTGAGAATGTATTAATAAATACGGCAGATGTGTGGAACGATCTTCAAAAGGCAGAGTTTTTACGTTATTTGCCTTTTACAAAACGGACTTGGGATTTGGTAGAAAACAGCGGGTTATCAATAAAAGGGGAGTATTGGCTCAAGCTACCGACAACAATGAGGGCAAACGAATCTGAGTTTGAGATTGCTGTAAATCAATTTCTTCAGTATGGACGTCCATGTGCAGCATTTTTCGTTATTTCTATGCTTGATCTGAAAGACCCCAGTGTAAATTTATCTGCAGACATAATTAATAAAATTCTTGAGGAGATTCTTACCCAAGAGCCGAATTCCCAAGACTGGTTGATGATAAAAAACAGTTTTGATTACCATCTAGCAGAGTTGTTAAATTATTTGACTGCTCTCCATACTGATGAAGATATTATTTCTAAGTTCGAGTGGTTGTATTTGCCCTTCCTTACTCACAGCAATAGGCAACCACGTAGTTTGCATAAAAAACTTTCGAAAGATCCAGCATTTTTCGCTGAAGTTATTGAAGCTATTTATAAACCAGAAGGAGACACCACACAAGAAGAGGAATTACCACCGGATGAATTTATTACAATACGAGCAAAGCTTGCTTATGATTTAATTAAATCTTGGAAGCAAGTTCCGGGTTTAGGAGATGACAATTCAATAGATTACGACTTCTTATGTCAATGGGTCAAAGAAGCAAGGGAAAGATGTACTCAGTTAGGTCGTAGGAAGTATGCAGATTCGGCAATTGGAAGAATTTTAGCTTATGCTCCTATAGATAAAGATGGGATTTGGCCTCACCAAGCGGTTAGAGAACTAATTGAACAGATGCAAAACTCGGATATTGAAAGAAGCATTGAAATAGGAATATACAACAAAAGGGGGGTATTTACGAAATCAATTGGAGAAGGGGGGCTGCAAGAAAGAGAATTAGCGAGCAAGTATTACGATTACGCCCATACACTTGAGAGCAAATGGATCAGAACAGCTTCAATTTTGAGAAGAGTAGCAGAAAAATATGAAGCAGAAGCTAGAAGTGAAGATATCAGGGCTGAGCTAGAATATGAGTAAACTGGTCAATAATTTGGTCAAGAACCCAAAATAATTACCGGAAATTACGGTTCAAAATGTAAAGTGAAAATAGCCGAGAACCCTTGATACGAGTGGGTTTTCGGCTATTTTAGGAAATTGTGGGAAATTGGCCATTTGATCTTGACAGGGTGGGGGTCGCTGGTTCGAACCCAGTCCGGATCACCATACATAAGAAGCTGAAACCCTTGAGAAATCAAGGGTTTTTTGATTGTATAGCAAAAACCCGTCACCGCAGGATGACAGGTCGCCGAAGTTGGAATAAGTGCATACTGCGAAACGAGGTATATGTCGTTCTTGTGGACGACGCTCTTACACCCCCACATTTTTAAGGATAAACATCCAGGGGCTGTGCACAAATTGTATCACAATACCTGTGAGATTCGTACTGACGGCAACGAGAGTAACACTGTTCATCAACTATATATTCTGGTCTCCGATAAGGCATACATATCGTTTCACACATGGTGCCATTTTCTTGAGGCGGACTTACACGCATACATTCAGTCATACAATCTTGGAAGCTAGGATAACGAAATTCAACCAATCGACCATTTACTTTCTTGAATCGCTTTGACTTGGATTTTTTCTTTTTCAAGTGAGATCAGCTCCTTATGATGATCTAAGGTAGGGTATTCACGGAATTTCCCTTTGACTGGACGATTGTTCTCATGTACGGAACACAGACGTAAAAAACAACGTTAGGAATGTCGCCGCAGTGGGATAGGTCGTTCTTAACAAAACACACGATATGATAAATAAGGAGTGAAATCATGAAAAAGTCGGGTTTTACAAAAATGAAGCCAAGAATGTAAGGCTGGATGAAGTGCTTGACCAGATAAAAGCGGACGATTAAAGCGAGCATCGATGTGACAAAGATATTTTCAAAGACAGGTAACTCAAGGTCGACATCAAGATCGCAGCACATGGCGGGGAGGGTATTTGGGAGGCTGCGGCAGAACGGGGAGACGACGAAGGCCTCATGGAAATCCTCGCGCAGTGGATTGCGGAGGTAAGGGATCGGACGTCATATAATCCACGAAACTTCTTTGTCGCGCTACGGTTGTACGAGAGAAAACTCAATGAGATTCAGGGCAAGTATAACCAGCTTCATCCCCAAATGAGTAAACTTCCGAAACAGTACGGTCAATGGTCTGGCTGCGAGTGTGGAGAGCCTTATGCACCAACTTTGGCGGCAGGCAACGGCGAAAGGGAGAGTGCGTAAACATGACTCAACAGGAGGTTATCGCCAAAATAACTCCGGCAGCTGTTGCAGACATACGCACAACGCGCGTCCCTGCCTCGTTGACTATCGCCCAGGCATTCTGGAGAGGGCTAAAGCGGGTTGACTGTCAAGGCTAATAACCTTTTTGGGATAAAAGGCACAGGGCCAGCCAGCAGCGTATCCATGCCGACGACGGAGTACGTGAGCAGCAAACCTGTAAAAGTAAACGCCAACATACCTCAAGATCGGCACACCTTGGCTACCAGTCCGCGCAGTTGCAGAGACAGTTTCCGCCAAAGTCGAGCGGTGCGTTGCCACAAAGCAGGTCAAGGTTAACAGCCACGACGTGAAAGAAGGGGATTTTTGGCGTTCAGCGCTACCGAGACAATCGAGGACGTCCATTACGATGCGAGAGGGCGCCAGATATTCCACTTGGGTGGTTCGTTCTGGCGCCCTTTTATTTTCAAACGCAAAGGAGGCAAGTCATGGAGAAGAAATACTAGATTTATGGTCAGGAAAAATGAAAGAGGTTGTTCTTATCTCAACACTCAACGTCAGTCATTTCACTAAGAGAGCGGATTATCCCTATCCAGCGCCACTACCCAAGGAAAGTGATTTGGATGAGGGTATTAAAGCGATCGGTAACAACCCATCCAGCCGGAATAACTTGATTATACCTGATCCAAAGTTTCGCACCTTTTTTCGCACCCATAATACTGGTGATTTCAAATCTATCAGCCGAACTGTCTGTAATGACCCATCCTTGCGGTACGATTTGATTGTTCCTAATCCACATTTTTGATCCGTAGCTGGAACTAGTGGCCTGGGCTTGATTGAGGGATGCGTGGGAGGAGATGCTTTGATCGGACACTTTTGAAAGCGTTTGATTAACTTCTGCAGCTTGAGTTGGATGTGTGAGAGACACCGTAATTAAGAAAACACCCAAACTCGATACTATACTTTTTTTTAGCATAAAAAACTCGACCTCCTTTGAATTTATACTAACAACTGTAATTTATACCTAAAATTGGTAGTTGTAAAGGAGGTGTGTGTTTGTTTTTGCTATTTTCAATATTATGTCACATCTGGCCAAAGCTAAACCTGCGCAGTTAGACGCGCCAACCCTTCATTTCCTCCCTCTCTTCTTCCGAATATACCATCTACGTTTATGAAAAGAGATAGACCTGTATCTCTGAGCCAGTCTAATCATCCGCCTACGTGTAAGTGAAGCCGGTCTTGAACAAAGACTTTTGTTAAGCGCACTTTTCACCACCAGTTGACCAGGATAGTGCGCTTTCACAAAGTTCCCGTAAGTTTCGAACTCGGAGAAGCCGGCATAACTCTGTTTGTTGGTCTTTTTGATAATGGCCCAGTACCACCTGGTCTTATGCATGGCTTCGATTTTACGCTTCAGTCGGGAGAGCTTGGATTTGTCGAACAGCATATAGTGGGCAACGAAAGAGCGCGAGGCGGTTGGCCTGGTCCCCAGTAATTTCCTGTAGGTGCGAAAATACTCGGGACGACTCCAGTTCCGGCAGTAAAAAACGGTTTTCCCGTTGAAAAGAAAGACGTGAGGGCGAATGAGAATGGTATCGGCGTCAATCACAAGATAATATCGTTGCTTGGTCAAGCTTCCTCCTGCCAGCTTCAACAATTGTTGGAGCAGCCAGCCTGAGCGATTGGTGCGCTTGGTTTGATAGTGAATGTCTTTTTTGCTAATCGGCAGGACGCGTCTTTCGTTGATGAAAGTGCAGTTTTTCCGTCGGCAAAGAGCCTGGATTCGTTTGCTTGGTGGCGATACAACCATGATCTTGCCGATGGGATGCTTCACTTGCTTACGGATACTGTCAATGACATAAGGAAGAGTGCCAAGGTCTTTCTCAATAGCTGGAATCAGGACGTCGATTTTAACAGAGCTGTGGAAGATGCTTTTCGCTGAACGTGCCAACTTCTCAACTCCTATTCGCCAAGCAGTTTCAAGCATAGGTGTCTGAACAGGTTAGCCAGAGTGTCCGACTTTCCAGATTCCAGATAGGATATGATTTGCGTTCTTGGGGTGAATAGGACAGATATGGAATTACTGCAAAATGTGTGTTTGCTCACTTTCTTGCGTCATTGAAAGCCATTCGGAAAACGGAATCCGAGGAACTAGACCGAAATGTTTTTGTGGCACTACGTTGTCGCTGGCATGGTCACATGGTCAGGATGCAGACTTCCAGAGAACAAAATGCTCAATATGGAAAAAGAAAAAAGGCCACCCGAAGCTTAGGGTAGCCGTCTTGAACATCTTTATACATGGGCAAGTTCGGGTGTTTGCAGATGAAGGGGTGGAGGGACCAGCCATGCCTTTTCTTTGTTCATACGTAACAGTCTCGCTCTGTACGTTGCTTTCACCTTATGGAATTGCTCAAACATCGTCCCAATATCCTCACGAATGGACTGTCCGATAATCTGGCTGCACGATACTAACCCGGCAGCAATATCCAAGGATACACTGGCTGCAATTTCCGGATCATTAAACCTTGCACCGACAGGGATGCTTTCCAAATTCGCTGTCGGACGTTCTGGTGGAGAAGGAGGCAAAGCAACTCCATTCACTTTCAGCAGGTTTTCAATTTGCTCGATTTCCTGCTTCATATTTTGCGTCAGCTCTTGCAGAAACGTTTTCAAGTCCTTGTCGCCAGTGTGGTTAATGAGTGTTTGATAGCCTACCAACAATCCTTTGGTTACGGTAAGGTAACTCCAAACACCAAAGACTTCACCGTAATGCATTGGCTCGTCTTGTGGATTTCCGCTTAAAATTCCCATGTCTGTCCTCCCGGCATTGATTAGAGTTGATTGTAAGGTCCAGAGGGGTTCCCCTTACTCTAAATATCGAACCCACATGTATCTTTTACAGGCAGTTCGGGATTTATTATGGAAATTTTTTCTGGAACAAATGTAGGATGGAGAAAAAGCGCTTGCTTCAAGGGGCCGCCAGAGAGTGGCGGGTCTTTCATTCGGTGAAAAGTAGGTGAAAAGGAATAGATGGACGAATTTTCGTATTCGTTCACGATAGCTTCACCGGAATTTGGCGTATTTGCTGGCATGGTATTAAAAGCGGCCGTTTTGGGAGGAATGTACATGAACAAAAAGCGGATCGGTTTCTCGGCGCTTGTACTTGCTGTTCTTGCAGGCGGATGGACTTTCTCCGGCATCTCCAGCGCTGAGGAAGAGCCTCAAAAAGAAGCGGAGGCAGTCGTTCAAAGCTTCGCTGATCTTTTGGCAAACCAGAAATACGAAGAGGCTGCGGCTCTGGTAGACGATCCTAGATTTGCAACAGAAGAGGAACAAATTCAGGCGTACAAGGAAAATGAGAACTCGGACGAAAAAATAGAGAATTTCCGCATTGTTTCCGTTGATGTAAAGGATGATAAAAGTGCAGAGGTAGAAGTTGAATTTACCACCAAAGCAGTAGGTACTCAGCACGTTACATTGCCCATCGGAAAAAAGGGGAAGCAATGGAAAATTGTCTTCAGGAAAGTGAAGGAATTCCCATACGCCAAAAGCCAAAAAAGCGACTTTATCGATGGGCAAGTGGAAGGGAAATAACCATAGACACAGTTAGGGGAAGACGCTCTCAGGGGGCGTCTTTTTGTTTGCGTCACAGTTCATATTGAGTTCACGATTCTATAGTAGATTGGGAAAAAAATCAGCATTTTGATGAAAGGCAGTGGATGAAAGCGGTATCAATCTGTAGAGTTCTGAGTCCGGCCATTCCATGAAATCGCACAGTTTAAAGGAGCGCGAACTGCAAATCTTGAAATGCCTGACACAAGGGTTGCGCTATAAGGAGATATCGCAAAAATTAAGCCTGTCTGAAGGAACCGTCCGAAACTACATTTCCAGCATTTATGCAAAATTGGGTGTACAAAGCAGGGACGAAGCAACTGCATTTGCAAAAGAACATGGCATCGTCTAAACCGATGAAATCACTAGGCTCCCTAGTGATTTTTTGTCATATGACACAAATATCACTTTCCGTCATGACATGCAGTCAGTAAATTGAATGGCGTGAATCATAACCAATCAAGAGGAGGCACGGAAATTGCTTAACGATCGAATTCATGGCATTGTGACTGGAGGAGCTTTCCCATGTTAGTTTGGTTGGCGAATACGTTCCTCAATGATCTTGAAAGGGACAGGCAGAAAAATAACCTTGTATTATTGGTCATCTTTGTAGTGATGACCTTTGCAGAGGCAAATGTCTTGACTAACTTCCCATTCCTTAGTCAAACGAATCTCATCTTTTTTGGCTCCATGCTGCTCATTATGATTACAGGAATCAGCTTATCGCTGGTGAAAGCATTGGAAAAATCGTTCAAGTACATTCTCTCCGTACTCATCATTCTGTTCGGAGTATTGAACCTGCTTTTGTTCAATGCTGCTCCGAATGTGTTTGAGACGATCTACTTTACATTGGCAATCCCTCTTATTTATCTAAACGGTAGATTGATTTTGTTTACGGGAGCTTCATTAGTCGTACTCGTATATGTCGGATATGCGGTGTGGCATGAAACGTTTTTCCCGAATAGACCTGTCGAACTGATGAATATTTCCATGGGGATCTTGATCGAAACCGTCATCATTCTTTGGGGAGTAACGAGAATGGGGCAATATCTTATCCATTCGGTGGAAAAGGAGAAGAATGAAGTAAAGAAGAGGCAACATGAATTGGAGCGTACTCAACAAATGTTGAACATGACTATTGGCCAACTCCAGAAGCATTTCAAAACGCTCCAGGACAATTTCGTCATGTCCTTGAACACTTCTGATGAGGTGCGTTTGTCTTTTAAAGAAATCGCTGCCGGAGCGCAGAGCCAGGCAGAAAATGTAGTCGATTCAGCAGATAAGCTGAATCAGATGGAACAAATAACAGGAAGTATACTGGAAAATGTTACAAAAGTTGCGACGAGTATTACCGATAGCCATGAATTGGCAGTGGACAGCAAAAATTTGCTGGAAACGTTTGAAATGACGATGAACCAATTAAATACGGTGGTTTTTGAGACAGGACAGGTCGTGAAAGGATTGACTGATCGAACGAATCAGATCCATGAGATCGTAAACCTCATCACAGGAATTGCTTCCCAAACAAATTTACTGGCTCTAAACGCAGCGATTGAAGCAGCGCGTGCAGGCGAACACGGCAGAGGCTTCGCGGTAGTAGCGGATGAGGTGAGGCAATTGGCGGAGCAATCCCACAAATCCGCTGAAAACATCCAGGTCATTATTAAACAGTTCAAGGAACAGGCGGATGCAATCGAAGAGAAGGTGGCAAGAAGTGAGACAGCGCAAAAAGAAAGCAACGCCTTGCTGCAGCAAGTCATCACAAATGTAGATCAGTTGTCTGCTTTTATCAAAGCAGTTAATGAAATTATGGGAATGATCGTTGAACATCAACAAAATTTCCAAACCAAAACAACAGATATTGCGCACGAAATGAATATCGTCTCCAGTGTGACAGAAGAGACCTCTGCAGCTGCTCAACAAGTCTTGGCCATTGTAGAAGTGGAATCCGAGCGGAATAAAAAATCGGTCGAGGCACTTGAAACCGTTAAGGCAACCATTGCCAATTTGGGAATGTTGATTTCCAGATAAGCAATGGTGAGTAGCAAGTGGATGATACGAACTTCCTGTTAAGCAAACGAAAAGAGGCTACTTTCTATCATGAAGTAGCTTTTTTTTTCAATCGGAAATGGGGGAGGTTTAACGGATGCTACATTGGATGAAGAAAGCCGCGCAAATGTTTGCTCCAGACGATAACCCTATACTGAGCAAGCAGCTGGAGCTATTCCTGGAGCAAATTTCAGAGGCTGTAGATGTCGTGGACAGCGACGGGCGAATAATCTGGGTAAATGCAGCATTTGAAGCGCTGTATGGCTGGAAAAAGGAAAATCTTTTGGGCAGCGAGCTTCCCATCATCCCTTCAAATTGCCGGAAAGAATTGGATTCCCTGCACAAGCTTGTTCAGGAAGGCCAGCGAATAATTGGATACCAAACATCACGGGAACATTTGGATGGCACGCTCATTCCCATTGAGCTTACGGTGTTTCCGCTGATTGATCGTGCGGGCACCATTTGTGGCCGGGTGGCCATATCAAAAAAAGTGACGGAACAAAAAAGAAGTTACCATGAGGTATCTCCATTGGATCCCCTCACCCAACTCCTGAATCGAATGGAATTTATGAAAGTGGCTCAAAAGGTTTTGGACAATGGCAAAGGCATAAAGCAGAAATTGGGAGTTGCCATTCTAAACCTGGATAGATTTACGCTAATCAATCACACTTTTGGTCAAGCTGTTGGAGATCAGTTATTAAAAGAAGTAGGCGGCCGATTAAAGAAAATGAGTGGAGCGGAAATGGTACTGGCAAGGGCTGGGGGCGACGAATTTATTCTCCTTTTCAAAAACATCACAACCCACGACAATCTGGTGAAAAGCATACAAAACATACACGCTGGATTGCAAAAGCCGTTTGGGAATTTCCAGAACGGTACTATCGCGATCACGGCGAGTATGGGTGTCAGTGTATATCCAAGAGACGGGCGCAATCTCGACCTGTTGATACAAAAAGCGTATATCGCCTTGCATGCATCCAAAAAAGCAGGAAAAAACACGTTTCATTTTTACACGCGGAAACTGGGAAATGTATTTTGCGAACATTTTTTGTTGGGACAGGATTTGAGAATAGGGTTTGAAAGCAATGAATTGGAGGTTCATTATCAGCCTATGGCTGAAATGGCCACAGGCGCAGTATGTGGACTGGAGGCTTTAGTGAGGTGGAGGCATCCACAAAAAGGCTTAATCCCTCCTTCCAAATTTATTCCCATTGCAGAAGAGATCGGGATCATTGACAGCATAGGTTTGTGGATTTTACGAAGAGCATGCCTCGACATCAAGCAAATACAAATGCGAAGCAAAAAAGGTCTGAAGGTGGCTGTCAATTTATCTGCGATTCAGTTTCAGAATAAAAATTTCCCTCGACAGGTTCAAAAAATATTGCGAGATACAAACGTCGACGGGAGATTTTTGGAATTGGAAATAACAGAAAGCGCTGTTATCAAAGACGCGGAGCATACCATTCAAATCCTGAAAGAGCTCAAAGCAATGGGGATTCAAATTTCAATAGATGATTTTGGCACAGGATACTCATCGCTTGATTATCTCAAGCGGTTTCCTTTGAACAATGTAAAAATAGACAAATCGTTCATTCAAAGGATGGATGCTGAGGATGTCATCATTGTTACCGGGATCATAAAAATAGCGCAGCATCTGCAGTTGCGTGTAATTGGTGAAGGCGTGGAATCATTGGAGCATCTGGAGTTTTTGCGAGAACACAATTGCGATCTCTACCAGGGTTATTTACTCTCAAAACCATTGCCGTTTGAAAACATATGTAAGCTGCTGGAAGAACGGAGCAGTCTGGAGCATGAGATTAATCTGGAGGAATGGAGGAGCGCGGAGTAATGGACAAGCGTAAACTTTTGGCCCACATTACAGCGTTACAAAAACAGTTAATCAGGTTGTCTTCACGTAAAGGCTCTCTTACAGACAGTGAGGTGGTATCAAAGAGTGAAGAACTGGACAAGTTCATCATAAAATATATGATGCTTACAACGGAAAGATCAAAATGAAAGCGTTTCCAGATAAAGTTTTTTGGATGCCCGGCATGTTGGGACATTTCGCCCTGTTATCCATGTGACATGAAGCGCAGAGCTTATTAAAAGACAGCGACCTCGTGACAACCAAGAGGTCGCTGTCTTTTGCCTCCTTACAATCGAACCTCGACGCCTTTTTGCTCCAACTGTTTGCGAATGCTCATGGCTGCTGCATCCTTGTTCCAGTCAATCGGGATTTGAAACAGGCCAACTTCTTTCAGAGAAGGCAGGGTAGCCAGTGCGCTGATGGCAGAAACCTTCGTATTCTGGATGTACAGTTTCTCCAATGCGGGATGGCCAGCCAGCGGAGAAATATCCTGGATCGGGTTTTCATCCAGGAAGAGCGTGTGGAGCTGCTTCAGTTTGGAGAAAGAGGGTATGGACTGAATCTGGTTTCCGGCCATCTGCAGGATTTGCAGCTGGGTCAGATTCGTTACAAACTCGATGCTCGTAAGTTTTGAATAAGGAATTCCCAGTTCCTGCAAATTTGTCAACCCGGCAAGCGGGGTACCTTCGGCAATGGCAGTCTCTGCGAGGTGCAGATTCGTCAGCGACGTCAAATTTTGCAGGGGGGCAGCATCTTTTACAGGATTTTGATAAATCGTCAGACGCTTTAGTTGCGTCAACGACTTCAATGGCGAAAGATCGGTGATCTGATTTTGTTCGAGATCAAGCGTCTCCAGCTGGTTCAAGGCGGAAAGCGCACGAATATCCTGAACAGGTGCCTGCATAATCGTCAAGCTTTTCAATGCGGGAAGGGTCCCTAACGGAGTGATGTCCGAAACGGGCACACTGGAAATTCGCAGCGTCTGTAAATGACGCAGGCCGGCGAGGAAACCGATGTCTTTTGTCTGTACATTGTCCAGGGAGAGCTCCTCCAGGGCAGCTAGCGAATGGATGGTATCCAGGTGCGCCACTTGATTCGCGTTAAGGAACAGCTGCTTCAGGTTCGTTGCAAATTCCAATCCTTTTAAATCGACGGAATCGTCCATGATGTTCAAGTATTTCAGATTGGCCATGTCTTCCTTGGTCAGTGGACCGTTCGGTTTATTCAGCACGCTGCGGATCGCTTGCTCCAGGCCTTTGTCTGTCAGGAACGTTGCTGGTTCCGCCGTGGAAATGGACACCGTTCTATCCCTTGCTGCCCATTCGACTTGCGCATCGAAGCTTTCCGATACAAAGCGCAGCGGGACAAGAGTTCTGCCATTGCTGATTTCGGCGGGCACGTCGAGCTTGACGGGCGTTTCCAGGTTTTTGCCGGTCGTCGAATGAATAATGTAGGCTGTGGGGTCACCAATGCGCAGCACAACCTGTGTGCCGTATTTATTGGCGGTCACCATGCGATCTTTCGGGTCCCAGTTTACCTGTGCGCCCATCGCTTCAAAAATTTTGCGGAATGGAACGAGGACTCTGCCGTTTTTGATGATGGGTGCTACATCAAACGATTGAACGGCACCGTTGATCTTGACAACGACATCCGGCTCCTTTGCCAAAGTGACAGGCGGGTTCCCGGAAAACAAGATGACTCCCGCGAACGCTGCGCTAAAAAAACGTTTCCACATCTTCTACTTCGTCTCCCTTTCTGTTGCCATGTGCGTCACTAATAAGACTTACCTGATCGTGAA
The DNA here is from genome assembly GCF_003710935.1 of Brevibacillus gelatini. Taxonomy (GTDB): domain Bacteria; phylum Bacillota; class Bacilli; order Brevibacillales; family Brevibacillaceae; genus Brevibacillus; species Brevibacillus gelatini. Next base: position 39,838 of record NZ_RHHS01000048.1, on the reverse strand, counting down.
AAAGTTACAAGGAATTTCAGGGAGAGCAGGAAGTCTTCCGGATCGGCAAGCAGTTGTCTCGTTCATATTGAGTTCACAAAACTGTTTTACAGTGTAGGACAGAAGGAAGTAAACCATGATGGGAATAAAGGAGTAGATCAGGTTGAACAAGGCAGTTTTGGCAGCGATACTTTATGTCGGCATCGTGATCGGCGGGTATACTCTCTACGATGAATACTTCGGAACACCGCTCGCGGCGGCGGATGAGGTCGCCCATGGCAATGACGGACACGATGCCACCGCAAAGGCAGACGGACACGAGGACGGCAGCGAAGAGCACGGTCAAGGCGGGCATGATGAACACGGCGCGGGCGCAGAGGGAAGCCATCAAGTGAGCGCGTATATCCGCGCCACTCAGAATGGGATTGACATTTTCCTGAAAGACAGCCATGGACGTGCCGTGGATGATCTCGTTGTCAGTCATGAGAAGCTGCTCCATTTGATCGTCGTTGATGAGCATTTGCAAAAATATTATCACTTGCATCCGGAGCAGGTCGAAGCAGGAAAATTTCACATCGACTATCCTTTGCCGGCAGGGTTTTACCGGGCTTTTATTGACATCAAGTCGGAGAAGCTGACTTATCATGTCAAGGCAATGCCGCTCGTGGTCGGCCAGCCCGACGTTTCTGTGCCAGGGCCAGAGCTGCAGCCGGATTCCGTCCTGGAGAAAACGGTCGATGGGGAAACGGTCCAATTGAGCATGAGCGCGACCAAGACCAATGTGCCGGTTACGCTGTCGTTTGAGCTGGATCAGTCCGCTTTGACGCCGTATCTGGGAGCGATGGGCCACGTCGTCATCCTGGATGAAGAAGCCAATGAGTATTTGCACGTCCATCCGACCAATCACGAAGAGCCTGTGTTTCAAACGGAGTTCAAGAAGCCCGGCGTGTACAAAATCTGGGCGGAGTTTCAACAAAACGGCAAGGTGCGGGCGTTTCCTTTTGTCGTTCAGATTCACGGTGAATAGGGCGAAATCATTTTTCGCCCTACGCCTTCCCGGCCGCGAGTGACTTTGCCGCCGCGCCTTTTGACTTCCCATAAGAGAACAAAAAGCACCCGGCAATGACTATGCTGCTTCCCACGGCTTGCATCCACGTCATCTGTTCCCCCAGGAAAAGAAAAGCCAAAATTGATGTGAAAATCGGATTGAAATTCAGAAAGATGCCAGATGTAGTGGCGCCGAGCTTTTGCACCCCGATGTTCCACAGCACCATGCACACGACGGTGGAGATGACCCCGGTGTACAGCAGGGAACCGATAAAGGGCGCATCCAGGTTGGACACCGTAAAATCAGCCAGGTTAAAAGGCAGCAGAATGGCCAGCCCGAAAACAGCCGAATAGAGGATGGACATCATCGGGCTCGTCCGGGTCATGGCCCATTTGCTGCAAATCGAGTACACTCCCCAGATGCAGACGGCAGCCAGCATCCACAAATCCCCCGTGTTAAACTGCAAGGAAAGCAGGTAGTCGGGATTGCCTTTGGACAAGACGAGCAGCACGCCTGCAAGCAGAAACACCATGCAGCCGATCTGGAACGCATTGATCCGTTCTTTTAAAAAAAGAAAAGAGAACAGCGAGATCGAGAGCATATTCAAGGTCGAGATCAGCCCGACATTCGTTGCAGTCGTTGTTTCCAGCGCGAGAAACTGAAACACGTTGAACAGGACGACGCCCGTAAGTCCCATCAGCGCGAGCGGAAGGATCGCTTCCTTGGCAGGCAAAAGCTTGCGTTCCTTCCACCAGACCAGCGGCAGCAGGCACAGCACCGCGATCAGCCAGCGCAGACTGGTCAGCGTGAGCGGGGACGCGTGCCCCACGAGCGATTTTCCAAGAACGAAGTTTCCTCCCCACAGCAGACTGGTGAGCAATAGTAGCAAGACATAAGCTTTTTGCATAGCAGTTAGCTCCTTTTTCGAAACGGAAGAGTGAAAATCATCTTGCTAATGAACATAACATTTTTGTTGAAAGTACAAAATAACATTCTGTATAATGTGTAAAATTAGAAATAAAGAAAAGTTTAAGTGGCGATTCGAAAAATCCTATCTGTTTTTCATGACAAAATTTCGCTGCTTTTCGAAGAATAAAAAGGAGAATGGAACGTGGAAGTTTTTGTAAGCAAAGTGCTGGATCGTGTCGATCTGCACATTCTCGATTTGTTGCAAAAGGATGCGACGATCAGCAATGCCGAACTGGCGCGGCGGGTGAATTTGTCGCCGCCTGCGACGCATACCCGGGTGAAGCGGCTTGAGGCGGAAGGCTATATCAATCGGCAGGTGGCGATTCTCGATCAGGAAAAGCTCGGCTTCGATCTGCTGTGCTTTATTTTTATCAGCACGAACATTCACCAGGCTGAACAGCTGGAGACGCTGGAGAACGCCTTGCGCGCCATGCCGGAAGTGCTGGAGGGGCACTGCCTGACGGGTGAGTACGACTACTTGCTGAAAGTTGCCATCAAGGATCGGAAGGGGCTGGACAGCTTTATCCGCAAGTTGAACAAGCTTGGCATTTCCCGGCTGCAAACGAATCTGTCGCTGCGAGAAGTCAAATATTCGACGGTCTTGCCGATCACAGGAGCGGAGCAGGCAGGGCCTGACAGCCGCTAGCGGTCCTGCCAGAAACGAACAATGCTTTTTTTCGCAAAAGTCTGTTGATAAAACGGTGGATTTCCGCAATCATAGAACAAGAGACAGATTACGAGGAGAAAAAGGGGAATCAGACTGATGGCAATCAAGGCGATTTTATTTGATTTGGACGATACGTTACTGTGGGATGAGCGCAGCGTCAAAGAGGCGTTTCAGGCAACCTGTAGCGAGGCGGCCAGGCATTACGAGGTGGATGTGGAGCGACTGGAAGCTGCGGTTCGCCAGGAAGCTCGGGCGATGTATGAAGCTTTTGAAGCATTCCCCTTTACGAAAATGATTGGAATCAATCCGTTTGAAGGACTGTGGGCGCAATTTGCGGAAGGAAAGCAGGAGGAGTTTCGCCAACTGCAAAAGTTCGTTCCTGCTTACCGGAAGGAAGCGTGGACGCGCGGTTTGCGCTCGCTCGGCATCGAGGATGCGGAGCTTGGGTACAAGCTGGGCGAGATGTTCGTCGAGGAGCGGAAAAGCCGTCCGATCGTCTACGAAGAAACATTCGAGGTGCTCGACCAGTTGAAAGCCAAATACAAGCTGCTGCTGCTTACAAACGGCTCCCCTGACCTGCAAAAGCAAAAGCTGGCGGGCGTGCCGAAGCTTGCGGCCTACTTCGACCACATCGTCATTTCGGGCGATTTCGGTCGCGGCAAGCCAGCGGCGGAAATTTTCGAGCACGCCATGAGTCTTCTGGGCATCACCGCAGAGGAAGGCGTCATGATTGGGGACAAGCTGACCACGGACATTCAAGGCTCCAACGCGGTCGGCATGCGCAACATGTGGATCAATCGACACGGCTTGAAGCTTGAGGGCGAGATCGTTCCGGCGCAAGAAATCGCAAGCTTGCGAGAGATTCAAACCGTTATTGATACATGGGAAAACTAGCAGACAGACAAATCGCAAAGCCCGCCAATGCATCGGCGGGCTTTTTGAGTTGGTTTCCCACCAGTCGCAGGCTGTTTGACTGGCGCGGGCGGAGGCCTTTTTCAGTCTGCCGACATTGTTTGCACGAAAAAGCGTGACGTGTGATGTTCGTCACCATTCCCAGGCCAAAATCGCCGTATGATCGAGAGGAAGATCAGCCAACAAAGAGGAGGAAAGACGATGTTTTGTTACCAATGTGAACAAACCCCGACAGGTGGCTGCAAGGTGATTGGCGTATGTGGAAAAAATGAGGAGCTGGCAAGCATTCAGGATACGATCGTCTTCGCGCTAAAGGGAATCGCGGCCTATGCGACGCATGCCAGACAGCTCGGGTACATCGATCCGGAAGTGGACGGGATCACGCAGGAAGCACTGTATTTTACACTGACCAATGTCAATTTCAATCTGGATGAACACCTGCAAATGGCGCTCAAAGTAGGCAAAGCCGCGATCAAAGTCATGGAATTGCTGGACAAGGCACATACAGACCGCTTTGGCATCCCGCAGCCGATTACGGTTTCCCAAAACAAAATCGAGGGGCACTGCATTGTTGTCACCGGGCACAACCTTTTTGCCTTACGGGAACTGCTGGAGCAGACCGAGGGCAAAGGGATCAACGTGTACACCCACTCGGAGATGCTCCCGGCGCACGGCTATCCCGAACTGAAAAAATACCCGCACTTGAAAGGCAATATCGGCAAAGCGTGGTACGACCAACGCAGACTGTTCGAAGAGTTTCCGGGCGCGATCCTGGCGACGACGAACTGCGTCATGCCGATCAAAGGAACGTATGCGGATCGTTTCTTCTCTTACGACGTCGCGGGACTGGAGGGCGTGACCAAAATCGAGAACGACGATTTTACGCCGCTGATCGAAAAAGCGCTTGCCCTGCCAAAAGCGAATATCGAATCGGAGCAGACGCTGTCCACCGGGTTTCATCATCAAACGGTACTGGGGATCGCACCGGAAATTATTGATGCCGTCAAGGCTGGAAAGATCAAACGCTTTTTCGTCATCGCCGGCTGCGACGCACCTGGAAAAGGCGGCGACTACTACCGGGAGCTGGCAACGTCCCTGCCGAAAGAAACGGTCATCCTGACGACCTCCTGTGGCAAGTTCCGCTTCAACGACGTGGACTATGGCGTCGTGCCGGGGACGAACATTCCCCGCTATATTGATCTCGGCCAGTGCAACAACTCCGTATCGACCATCAAAATCGCGGCGGCGCTGGCAGAGGCGTTTGGCTGTGAAGTCAATGAACTGCCAGTCAGCATTGTGCTCTCCTGGTTTGAGCAAAAGGCAGTAGCGATTTTGCTCGGACTGTTCAGCCTGGGCATTCAGGATATTCGCATCGGCCCCAAGCTGCCGGAATTTATTCAACCGGGTGTGCTGACTGTGCTCCAGGATTTGTTTGGAATCAAATTGATCGGAGATGCGCAGGAAGATATGAAAGAAATGCTCGGTGCGCACTAATACAAAAACAATTGGCTGTCCCGGTGGCGGGGCAGTCTTTTTTTGCGCGGAAAGTGTGACGTACTTAACAGCGTAGTGGCCGTTTTTTCGCTACACTTGCCTTGTGAAACAAAAAGGAGAGGATGCACGATGCAACGAGGATGTTCCATGGGGATGAATCCCGAACAGCCCATTCTTTGTACCGCTCTGGCCCAACTGAAAAAAGAACACGGTCCACTCGTGGAAAAAATGCTGGAATTGCAGCAGCTTGCCGCACAGTTTGTGCATGCAGAAGCGATTCGCAAGGAAGAACTGCTCGTTGAACTGCAGGCGCAAACCGCCGCCTTTATTGCTGAACTGGAGCCACATTCCGCCAGGGAAGAAAACGTACTGTTTCCCATGATGGCGAAGTACATCGGAAAAGAAACAGGGCCGATCGCCGTGATGGAATACGAGCATGAACAGGCCAAACGCTTGCTGAACCGATTTTTGGAGGATGGGTTTCCTGACTATTTGCAGAACGCTGTGGAGACTTTGCGCGGGCATTTTCAAAAGGAAGAGCAGGTGCTTTTTCCGATGGCCGAAAAAATGCTGAGCGAGGAAGAAAAGCAGCACCTGCTCGAAAAAATAGCCACCCGTCCGGCAGATGGCGTGGGGGATTGTCAGTAAAAAAGCGTGCGGAAAAAACGGGCGTCTGGCGCTGGTGCAAGGCGTCCGATTGGCATCGCGCCAGCTAGTCGCCAAGAACGGTCTGGATGTATTGCTCCTCCAGCGCTTTTCCGTCATGGGCCAAAAACTTGATGACCTCCAGCGCAATCTGGTGTTGCAGCTCGGCTTTGCTCGTCAGGTTGAGGATAACCTTTTTCCGGTAGTCGGAATGAATGCTGTAAAACGTGCAAATGGCCTGCTGTCCGCGAATCGACAGTTGTTTGTAATACGGGAAGCCGCAGAGGAAAAACGCCTCTTGTACGTTCTTGATCGTCATCATCTCGTATCACCTCGAACTCATTCGTGCCCCAAGCATAGAGCAAGACGACCGGGATTGACTGTGCGTACGATCACACCAATCAAAACGATTTTGTGACGGGACGAGTGCGAGGCACTCAGGCATGATGCGAGGATAGCCCGGTCATATTGAGGTCACTTTCTTTGTACAGAAAAAGGAGTTGGGAGAGATGATTCGCAAAATTCAACTGCCCCTGCAAACATTCAGCCTCGTTGCAGGTTTCATGGTCTGGGTCATCTTGTCATCCTTGATGCCGTTTATCAAAGACGATTTGTCCATCTCAGCAGGACAAATCGCCTGGATTACCGCGATCCCTGTCTTGCTGGGTTCCCTCTTGCGTATCCCGATCGGCTATTATACGAACCGCTTCGGGGCAAGAGCGATGTTTACCATCAGTTTTTTGCTTTTGCTCGTGCCTGTGTACTACATAAGCGAGGCGAGCTCTGCCATAGACTTGATGATCGGCGGGTTTTTCCTTGGGGTCGGGGGCGCGATCTTTTCTGTAGGCGTAACCTCATTGCCGAAATACTACCCAAAAGAAAAGCACGGCTTCGTCAATGGCATCTACGGGGTTGGCAATGCGGGGACGGCGCTCTCGACGTTTTTTGCGCCCCTCGTGGCAAAGCAGATCGGCTGGTCAGGGACTGTGAAGCTTTACTTGGGCTTGCTCGTGCTGTTTGCCCTGCTCAACTTTTTCTTTGGCGACCGCCAGGAAGCGCGGGTGAAAACGTCCGTGCTGGAGCAGATCAAAGGGGTTTACCGCAACGAGAAGCTGTGGTTTCTTAGCTTGTTTTACTTTATTACATTTGGCTCGTTCGTGGCGTTTACCGTCTACCTGCCTAATTTCCTCGTCAGCAACTTCGGGCTGGACAAAGTGGACGCCGGAATGAGAACAGCCGGATTTATCGCGCTGGCGACGATTGCCCGGCCGCTCGGGGGCTGGCTGGGGGATCGCTTCAATGCGCTGATGGTGTTGGTAGGTGTCTTCGCCGGGCTTAGCCTGTTCGGTGTCGTGCTGTCGTTTTCCCCGTCCTTGCAGCTGTACTCGGCCGGCTGTCTGGCGATTGCCGTATGTGCGGGCATCGGGAACGGAGCGATTTTCAAGATGGTGCCGTACTACTTTTCCAGGCAGGCCGGGATTGTCAACGGCATTGTATCTGCGATGGGCGGGTTGGGAGGCTTTTTCCCGCCGCTGATCCTGACTCTCTTGTTCGACGTCACGGGTCATTATGCCATCGGGTTTATGGCCTTGTCAGAGGTGGCGCTGGCCAGTCTCATTCTCGTATTCTGGATGTACTATCAGGAAAAGCTGCAGCTAGCCAAAACGATTGTCGACAACACGGGCGAAGCGATCGTCATCACCGACACGACGGGCACAATCTGCGATGTGAACCCGGCATTTTCCAAAGTGACGGGCTACGCACGCCACGAAGTGATCGGCAAAAATCCGAGTCTGTTAAAATCCGGCATGCAGGGAGCGAGCTTCTATCAGCAGATGTGGCAACAGATAACCGCCACAGGCTTTTGGCAAGGGGAGATATGGAACCGGCGCAAGAGCGGTGAGACGTATCGACAATGGCTGACGATCAGCTCGATCCGGGATGAAGCGGGCGACGTGCAGTATTATGCTGGCATGTTTACCGAGCTTTCTCCGCAACAGCTTCAGCCAGCCGATCCGGGACTGCCGACTTCCGGCTAGGAGAATTTTTTCGCGAACAAAAAAGAGCTGCACCCGATTCCCGTTTGGGGAGAGGGGCAGCTTTCTTTTTTTCATTTTTACATTTGGCAAATTTCCGGCGGGCAATCATCACAGCAGATCGCCTCTTTCAAATACTCCAAATCCTTCACCAAAAGATAGCCGTGCGGCAGTATTTCGATCACATCCTGCTTTTTCAGATCGGCCAGCATCCGATTGACGCTTTCGCGGGTGAGCCCGATGAATTGGGCCAGATCGCGATTGGTGAGCGAGAGCTTGATGAGGATCCCGTCTTCCCGTTCCTCTCCGTACGTATTGCTCATGCGGATCAGGGTGGAATAAAAGGCGCCGATTTTGCCGTTCAACAGCAAATCGCGAAACTTGGACTGGATTCTGCGGTTCATGATCGCCATCCAGCGCAAAAAATCTACACAGAACTCGCCGTTTTCAAGAAGCAGCTTCTCCAGGGCGCTTCGCTGGATGACGTTGACTTCGCCTGGCTCGTGCATGGTCGCGGTAGATGTATAGGCGACGTCCGGTTCGAAAAGACCGACCATTCCGACCAGCTCGCCTGCCCCAAATACTTGCAGGGTCAGCTCTTTGCCGTCGCTTGTCGTTTTGGTCAGCTTGATTTGCCCGGATTCAAGCAAGTACAGCTTGTCTGCCGTTTCTCCGTCGATAAACAAGACGGAGTCCGTGGGGGTCATTTTTTTTCGCGTTCCGATTTGTTCCAATTGACGAACAAAGGCAGGAGACACTTGTTCAATAAATGTGAGACTTTTCACAATCTGCACACCTCTGCTTTCCGCTCAACTTGCCTCGCGCAATCTGTTGCCATTATAGCATGAGGATTTTGGCAAAGTCGTGTCATCTTCTTGGCGATTGCAAAGAGGTGTGAGGTATGTCACTTTGCAGGGGGGAGGACATTGCTACAATGAAGCCAACGATTGACAAAGCTATGTACCAGGGGAGGTTGTTCGCATGGAGCGAGCATTTGCGTCCAAGGTGGCCAAAAGGGCTTTCTATACAGTCTGTGTCCTGTTCCTGGCTTCGTACGTGGGCACTCGTTTTTTTACCCATATTGATCTTGCCCTTTACGGTTATATGGTAGGAACAGTCGTGTTCATTGGCGGATTTCTCTACCGGTTTTCAGCCTGGGCCGACCGGCCGCCAACCAAGATTATCCTGAAAAAAGGCTTGCGTCTGCTGCTGCGAAAAAGCACGCCGCAAACGGCAGTGGAACATCTGGCGACCTACCGCTTTATATGGAACCGCGGCTGGTATCGCTGGACACAGCACATTCTGCTCGGCTGGGGGTGCATCCTCTCTGCGCTGGTTACGTTTCCGCTCGTCTTTGGCTGGATGTACTTCACGATGGGCGACAACGGCACTTACACCGTTGTCGCGATGGGCGTCGATGTGCTCAAGGTCAAAGCCGATGGCTGGATAGCCTTTTTGTTCTACAATGCGCTCAATATTACGGCCTTCATGGTGATTGCGGGCGTATGCATGGCGCTGTACCGCCGTCTGAAAAACATGCAGGCACGGGCGGAGCAAAACTTTCTCTATGATTTTTTGCCGCTCTATTTGCTGCTTTTCGTCAGCATTACCGGACTCTTGCTGACGGCGAGCAACCTGTTTTTACACGGTTTCGGCCATCCGGTGATGAGCCTGATTCACCAGTTTTTGGTTATCGTGACCTTGATTTATCTGCCCTTTGGCAAACTGGCGCACATCCCGTTCCGCCCGATGAGTGTCTTCGCCCGCAATTACCGCGAGCATTACGCCGAGCAGGAAATGAAGCTATGCAAGGTGTGCCAGACAGGCTTTGTTTCTGCCGAGCAGTCCGGTGACGTGGTGGATGTGCTTGGCGAAAACGGGATTCGCTTTGAGATGGCAGAAGGCTTCCACTTGGCGGAGCTGTGCCTGCCTTGCCGCAGAAAATACCGCATCTTCCGCTTTACCGGAATCCCTACTCATTACCGTTCCGAGAAAGAGGCGAATCAGCATGCAAAAGGATAAATTTTTCAAATCGATCAAAAATAAATTACATCCTGGTGAAAAGCTGGTCAGCACCCACTGCTGCTACTGCGGGATGCAGTGCGGGATGAATCTGCGCGTCGATACGAGCACGAATACGATTATCGGGGTAGAGCCGCGCTACGACTTCCCGGTCAATCTGGGGCGCATGTGCCCGAAAGGCGTAACCGCCTATCAGCAGGTCAACCACCCGGACAGGATCAAACGACCGCTCATCCGCCGCAATCCCGCATGGAAAGGAACGGCGCAAGGCTTCGAAGAGGTGTCGTGGGATGAAGCGCTCACCTATATCGTCGATCGCTTCCGGCAGTTGCAGGAAGCGTACGGCAAAGATACGTTGTCTGTCTACTCCGGCGTTTCGATGACGAACGAAAAATGTTATTTGACGGGAAAATTCGCCCGTGTAGGATTGCAGACCCGGTACGTCGATTACAACGGACGGTTTTGCATGTCGTCTGCGGCGGCCGGATTCAACCGCAGTCTCGGCATCGACCGGGGCTCGACTGTTCCGTGGTCGGACCTCCACCAGACCGATTGCCTGTTTATTGCCGGGTCCAATGCGGCGGAGTGCCATCCGACCAGCATGTTTCGCATCTGGGAGGTGCAAAATCGCGGCGGCTACCTGATTGTGGCCGACCCGCGCGAGACGCCGCTTGCCCGCCGCGCTGACGTCCACCTGGACCTGCGGCCGGGGACAGACCTTGCCCTGGCAAACGGCCTTTTGCATCTGCTCATCAAAAATGGCTACACCGACGAAGCATTCATTCAAAACCACACCAACGGCTTTGCGGAAACAAAAGCACTGGTTGAAGCCTATACACCCGCCTACGTCAGCGAAATTACCGGGATTGCCGAGGAAAAAATCATTCGCGCCGCCGAGATTTACGGCAAGGCACCCGAGGCGATTGTCATGTTTTGCCGCGGGGTCGAGCAGCAGTCCAAAGGGACGGACAACGTATCCGCCTACACAAACCTGGCGCTTGTCACAGGCAAGATCGGCCGTCCGAAGTCCGGGGTTGCCACCTTCACGGGGCAAGGCAACGGCCAGGGCGGACGGGAGCACGGGCAGAAGGCAGATCAGTTGCCAGGCTATCGGAAAATGGATAACCCGCAGCATGTGCAGGAAGTCGCCTGCGCCTGGGGGATTCCGGTAGAGGAAATGCCGCAAAAAGGCGTGTCTGCCTATGAAATGTTTGGGCTGATGCTCGACAAGACGATTCGCGGCCTGTATTTGCTCTGCTCCAACCCGGCGGTCAGCGCCCCCAATCAGAACCACGTCCGCGAAGCGCTGAAAAGCCTGGATTTTATGGTCTGCGTGGACTTTTACCTGTCGGAGTCGGCGGAGTATGCGGATGTCGTGCTGCCGACGACGACATGGGCGGAGGACGAAGGAACCACGACGAACCTGGAGGGGCGGGTAATCCGCCATCGTCAGGCCCAGAGCTGGTATGCCGAATCCAAGCCGGACTGGTGGATTCAGATCGAAATCGCGAAGCGGATGGGCCGGGGCCAATACTTCGCACACCTGAACGGGCCGCGTGACATTTTCGACGAGCTGCGCCGCGTCTCCAAGGGCGGCACGGCCGACTACTACGGCATTACCTACGAAAAAATTGAAGAACAGCAGGGCGTGTTCTGGCCGTGCAGAGATGAACACGACCAGGGGCAGCCGCATTTGTTTCTCGATAAAAAGTTTTACCACCCGGATGGCAAGGCGAAAATTTGCGCGCTGCCCTATCGGCCGCCAGCCGAAGAACCGGACGCGGAATACCCGCTGCGGCTGACGACCGGCCGTGTTGTCTACCACTACCTGTCCGGGAACCAGACGCGGCGGATTCCGTTTTTGCGCGACATGTACCCGGACCCGCTTCTGGAAGTGCATCCGGATACGGCAAAAGCATACGGGATCGCGCATGGCGAAAAAGTTTTGCTGAAAACAAGGCGGGGCGAAGCTGTCTACAAGGTAAAAGTGATCGCGGCGATCCGGCCGGATACGGTGTTTGTTCCGTACCACTGGGGCAAGGACGAATCGATCAATTTGCTCACGAACCCGGCGCTGGATCCGTACAGCAAAATGCCGGAATTCAAGGCGTGTGCAGCCGAAATCGTCAAGCTGGAAAAGGGGGAGAGACTGCATGGCTAAGCAGGTGCTCTACATCGAAATGGATAACTGCATCGGCTGTCGCAGTTGTTTGGCGGCCTGCACGCAATGCGGGGGACATGACAACCGCAATCGCAACTACGTCATGGATGTCGATCCGCTGCAAACGCGTCAGACGATTCCACTGATGTGCCTGCACTGCGTCAACCCCGCCTGCGCCCGCAGCTGTCCGGCACAGGCGATCCAGATCGCGGACAACGGAGCGGTACTCTCGGCGCTCGTGGAGAAGTGCATTGGCTGCCAAAACTGCACGATCGCTTGCCCGTACGGTATCCCCAAGTTCGATCAGGAACAAAACCTGATGTACAAATGCGATCTGTGCTACGACCGGAGCAAAGAGGGGATTCCCCCGATGTGCGCCTCGGTCTGTCCAACCAATACGCTTCAGTGGATTACAGAGAGCGAGCTTGCCGAGAAGCAGGCCGTGCACAAGCTGGCGGGCGGCAAATGGCTGGCCAGCCAAAGACCGGAGCCGCTGGAAGGCGAGACGAATGTAAAAATCAGCTTGCCTGGCATTTTGCAAGGGGTGCAGAAGCTTTTCTAGTCGAAGGAGGTCTGCGGCATGAACGAAAGGAAATCGCCCGTACCCGAACGGGATGATAACTATACGCACAACATCTTGAGATCGAATGAGCGGAGTCTGGATCGCCGAGGTTTTATGAAAACGATGGTCGGCGCCGCCGGATTGTTTGCTGTCTCGACGCTTCCCTGGGGAACCATTGCAGCGAAAAAGCTGCTGGATGGAGATACGAACGCCTGGCCCCGGCAAAAAATTGCGGAAGCGGCGTCTCTGAAAGCCGGAGACGCCAGGGAGTTTGCCTATCCGAACGAGTACGATAGCGCCCTTCTCGTCTGCCTGCGCGAAGGCGAGTACAAGGCGTATCAAAATGCCTGCACCCATCTGAAATGCCCGGTGTTCTGGAGCAAGGAAGAACACGAACTGATCTGCCCGTGCCACCATGGCAAATTTGATGTACAGACAGGCAATCCGCTGGCCGGCCCGCCGCGCCGACCGCTGCCGGAAATCGAGCTGACGGTTGAAAATGGTCTGATTTACGCGATAGGGGTGAAGCCGTATGAAGCGTAGCTATCGGGGCGTACTCTTGCTTTGCCTCGTGCTTTTGGCCAACCTGATCTGCACGCAATACACAGTCAACCTGTTTTACTTTGCACGCTACAAAGAGGTGATCGCACTTTCGCTCATCAACCTGCTGCTGTTTCCGCTCGCGCTATTTTTCTATAAAAGAGAGGCGAAGCCATGAATAAGCTCCTGCTTGCCGAGCAACTGTCGCAACTGACGGATTGGACCATGCGCATCTGCATCAAAGATTTGGCCGAAGACGCCTTGCCCGAGTCAGCGCCTGTCATTGAAAAGCCGCTCGCCAAATGGGAGTTTACCGAAGAGGGCGAGCACGTGCGCCTGTACTTTAACCATTGCCAGTTTGTCGCTGTGCCGATTTGGGAAAATGAGGTTGGCTTCACGAACCACCAGGGCGAGATTGTGCTTACAGCCCATGATCGCAGAGGGAAGCTGCTGTACAGGATTGCGTTTGTCAGTTGACCGTTCGGATACAGAAGGCACGACAGCGTATGGTTTTTTCGCTGGCCAACTGAAGTCAACCACCGTTGTCTTGGTTGGCTTTTTTTGCTCGCATCTTATACTTCCAACTGGGAGGCTGTTTATTTTGCTGCAGTCACGATGGCGATACAGAAGAGAAAGCGGCGGGGGGAGGGGCCCGTGTGAATAGCCGGCAAACAGATGGAAAACGACTGCTCAGTCATTTGTTTTCCCGGGAACACGCTGTCCTGGGACAATATATGGAGAAGCTGAAACAGCTTGTCTACCAAAACCGGACCATGAGCGCAGAAGCTGTGGAACAATTCCGGGAGACGATTGCGCTGTTGACAGAAAAGCTGAAAGACCATCATGCACTGGAGGAAGAACTATTGTTTGCAGCCCTGACAGAGTCGCTAGGGTACGCCACCCCGCCTGTCATCATGATGACGGACGAGCATCGGCGACTGGTCAGCCAGTTGACGGAACTGCGCGAAAAAACCGCATGCTGCCAATGTGCCGGGCGTGGGCCGACACGGCTGCGGGAAGAAACGACGACATTGTATCGGCTGCTGCACGATCACTTCGACAAAGAGGAAATGCTGCTGTTCCCCATGGCCGAACACGTCTTGTCCAGAGAGAAAAAAGAGGCGATCATGGCAGCCGCAAGAGAAAAAGCGAGAGGAGGGCGAGGGACGTGACCAAGGGGAAAAGAGGCGAGGCTTCCCTGGTACTGCCGCGTGAGCACGGAGTCTGGGCGATGTTTGTCGTGCCTTATTTGTTCGGGGTTTTTCTTGTGGAAAAAAACGTGTTGCAACTGCTCGCCGGACCGGGGCTGCTCTGCGGCTTTATCGCGGTCAACGCGGTACTGGTCTATATGCGACAGCCAAGGTTTGCGCGGCAAGTGCTCCGAACCTTGCTGATCTTCGGTGGAGTGGCAGCGGTTTGCCTGGTCTACCCGCTCATTCACAACGCGTTGGCGTTTTGGCCGCTGATCGTGATGGGCGTCTTTGCGACGGCCAGCATCTGGTTTATTCGCCGCAAGCGGGAGCGCCATTTCGTAAACGATTTGCTCGGAATTGTCGGATTGACGATGCTGCTTCCGATTGCAGCTGCGCTTGGCGGCGGTGCATCCCGGACGGAGTTGCTCACCGCGATGGCACTGAACGTCGTTTATTTTACGGGCAGCATCTTTTTCGTCAAAGCGGTGTTTCGCGAAAAGAACAATCACAGCTTTCACTTTGTCGGAATCATGTATCATTTGCTCTTGCTCTGCTTGCCCTTTTTGCCGCAAGTCCCTGCGCTTATCAGCGTCATTTTTTTGCCGGGAGCGGTCAAAATGGCGATTGCCGCAAGAGGGATCAAGCTGCCTGTAAAAACAGTCGGAATCATGGAGATCGTCAACGTTCTCTGGTTTTTGGGGGGGGGATACGTGCTGTTTGCGACGTGACGGCCCTTTCCCTAAAAAACTTGTTTATTCTCCCGGGTAAATTGGGAAATAAGGGAGAGTCAGACAGACAACCATACGGCGAAAAAACGTGGGGGAATGGCCAGTGTCAATGTTCGGCAGAAACGAGCCGTGTCCGTGCGGTTCGGGTAAAAAATACAAAAAATGCTGCTTGCCAAAAGACGAAGCGAAAATGCTGGAACTGTCCAAAAATCCGTCGCTTTCAGAAGTGCAGGCGCACAACCAATACTTTCAGCCCGCAACTACTTCGCACAATTCTTTGCAAGGGATGAAGGAATTGGCATTGGCGCTCATGGACCAGATGGGAACGTATTTGCGGCGGGAGCATAAACGGGATGATGTCATCCATTTTCTGGCAAAAGACCTAATGAAGCTGGTGGATGAAGGCGAGCGTTATTATTTTCAGGTAGTCAGCGAGATTCTGGAAATGAAAGGGCTGCCCTCATCGGCTCGAAGCAAGGTCAAGGCGGAACCTGCTTTGACAAGAGCAGAGCGCATATTGATCCGCAATGCCGCCCAGAGCATTTTGGCAGAGTATGCGTTTTTAGGAGAGTATGATACGGCGGATTACGGAGCCATGAAAGCCATCATGGAGTGCTGTTATCAGGCGGTGGCTCGGGGGATCGAGGAACAGGCTGATTTGTGGAGCGTCAGGATGTTTGTCGATACGAACAACCAACTGGTCGACTGGGAGTTGCAACTCAGTGAAGACGGGGTGTATGGACTGGACAAAGATGAGAGAAAAGTCATCATTGACTTTGAATGGAACTCTCTCGATGAGATCGAGAATGAGTATGAAAAGTACGCCCACACGCTCACAGGATTGCGCGAAGAGTCGTTGAAAACGCTGGCGACGGCGATTGTCCAGGAAAGCTCGATACCGCGAAAGTCAGTCGACAAAATCTCGTACACGGGACTGGCGATGAACTACTTCGGCCTGTTGGAACAGGAGCTGCGCGACGTAATTTCTCTTCATGAAGGAGCGCCTTCTTTGAAAAAACGAATGTGGTGGGAACTGTGTGAATACCTGCAAAACCAGCATATCCCGATTGTCAGTGACAATGTGGAGCTTTTGGGGGACAAGCTGAAGGCGTTGCATGCGCTGCGCAATCGAGCAGCACACGGCGAGTTTATTACCTATGAGGAATTTGCCGCAATCAAGGAGCTGGCCCTTGACTCGAACCTGCTCTGGTCCATCTCGCAGGCAAAATCGGTTTATGCCGAACAGCAGGCGTGAGGGGAAGGTCCTGCTCCGGTCTAGCATAAAGACGTTTTTCATCCAAAAAAGTTTTGTCAGTAGCCACTATTTGCGAATAGTGGTTTTTTTGTGTTGTTCATGATTGGTATGCCCCGATGATCGCCTTCCCCTGCTATAATAAACGGATATTGGCACAGGCGGGGCGATAAAGCTGTTGACTTGATCTGTCCAAAGCGGTTTGCGATCAGAATGTGCGACATCAAAATGCCAAGAAGAACGGAACAAAAGGAGGGCATCATGGCAAAAATTACGCTGCCGCAGCTGGAGGCTCATCTGTGGGAATCAGCCAATATTTTACGTGGGAGCATTGACTCCGCTGACTATAAAAACTATATTTTTGGCTTGTTGTTTCTCAAGCGACTGCATGATGTTTTCAGCGAAGCCGAGCAGCGTTCAAAAAAGCGCGAAGGCAGCGGTGGCGGAAAAAACGCTCGCGACGCTTACCTGTTTGTCGTTCCCGAAAACTCTCGCTGGCAAAGGCTCCAGGCGTTGACAGAAGGGATTGGCGAAGCGATCAACGAGGCGTTTGCCGCTCTCGAAGCGGAGAATCCTTTGCTGCGTGGCGTGTTTGCCACAATAGATTTCAGCGACACGGAAAGGCTGCCGGACAAGCTTCTGCAGCAGTTGATCCGGCACTTTTCCGCGATCCATCTTGGCAACAGCAACTTGTCGGAACCGGATATTTTGGGAAGAGCCTATGAGTATTTACTCAAGCAGTTTGCCGCCGATGCAGGGAAAAAGGGCGGAGAGTTTTACACGCCGAACAAGGTAGTGGAATTGATCGTGAAGCTCATCAAGCCGGAGGAAGGCATGCGCGTGTGCGACCCTACGGCCGGCTCCGGCGGGATGCTGATTCAGGCAGTTGATTACATTAAGGCCAAGGGAGGCAACCCGCAGCGCATTACGCTGCACGGCCAGGAGCGCAACCTCCAGACGTGGGCGATTTGCAGGATGAACTTGCTGTTGCACGGCCTCTTGGACCATCGGATCGAAAAAGGCGATACGATCCGCGAGCCCAAACTGGTCGAGGAGGGCAAACTCATCTTGTACGACCGCGTGATTGCCAACCCGCCGTTTAGCCTGAGCAACTGGGGACTGGAGGAAGCGAGGACGGATCAATTCGCTCGCTTTCGCTTCGGGATGCCGCCAAAGGACAAGGGCGATCTCGCATTTGTCCAGCACATGGTGGCGACGCTCAGTTCCAATGGCAAGGCGGGCGTGGTTGTGCCCAACGGGGTGCTGTTTCGCAGCGGAGCGGAGGCACAAATCCGCAAGGGGCTGTTGGAAGAGGATTTGGTGGAAGCAGTGATTGGCTTGCCGCCCAACCTTTTTTACGGGACAGGGATTCCCACGAGTATTTTGATTGTGAATCGCAAGAAAGAAACGGCTAAAAAGCAGAAAGTGTTTTTCCTGCATGGCGCAAGCGGATTTCAGGAAGGAAAAAACCAAAATTTTCTGCGAGATGCAGATGTGCAAAACATCGTGTCCGCTTATGAAAAGTGGGAGGCGGTCGACAAGTATTGCCGGGTAGTCGAGCACAGCGAAATTCAGGCCAACGACTACAATCTGAACATGGCGCGCTACATCGATGCGTCCGAGCAGGAAGCGCAGATTGACGTGCAGGAAGCATTGAGGAAGCAGCGCGAGTTGGAGGCAGAGCGAAGCGAGAGTGAGGGAAAAATGCTTCGCTTCCTGAAGGAGTTGGGGTACGATGTCTGAGATGCCTGAATGGAAAAAAGGACCGCTCGGATGGGCTGTGCGCGTGCAAGGCGGCTATCCGTTTTCCTCTGCTGCGTTTGTCGACAAAGGCATTCCCGTCGTGCGGATGAGCAACATGAAAAACGGCCGCCTGGATTTGACACAGGCGAAATGCCTCGCAGAAAAAGCGCTTGGGGAGTACCAGTCGTTTTTGCTTGCGCCGGGTGATCTGTTGCTTGGCATGTCTGGCAGTATTGAAAATTTTGCCCAGGTACAGGCAGCCGATCTGCCTGCGCTGCTCAATCAGCGGGTGGGGAGATTACAAGTCAAGGACGAGTCGCTCGTTTGCAGAGAGTATTTGAAATTCGTAGTCACCTCCAGATGGTTTCGCGACCAGGTTCTGACCATGGCGGCGGGCGTCGCACAGCTCAACATCAGCGCAAAACAGCTGGAATCCATCCCGATTTACTACCCGCCATTGCCGGAGCAGCAAAAAATCGCGGAAATTCTCGCTTCAGTGGATACGGTTATCGAGAAGACGGAAGCGATTGTCGCACAGACGGAGGTCATAAAAAAAGGCTTGATGCAAAAGCTGTTTACGCAAGGAATCGGCCACACCGCATTTGTTCAGACGAAAATGGGGACGATTCCGGCGGGATGGTCATTGGTCAAGCTCAAGGAAATCGCCGAAGTCAAGGGCGGAAAAAGAGTGCCAAAAGGCAGCAGCCTGGTGGACACCGTCACTCCCTACCCGTACATACGGGTATCTGATTTTTGCGACTATACGGTGCAGACGGGGCAGCTTAAATACGCAACCGAAGAGATTTACAGCAAAATCAAGCGGTACACGATCTCCAGGCACGATCTGTACCTGTCCATCGCAGGGGTCTACTTGGGGATGGCGGGCAGAGTCCCGGACATGCTCGACGGTGCCCTTTTGACGGAAAACGCGGCAAAGCTTACACCGACCAGCGACTGCATCGATCCCGACTACCTCATGTTTGCCCTTGGCTCGGATTTTTGCCAGCGGCAGATCGCAGTGCTGAAAGGTGTGACAGGAGTGCCGAAGCTTGGCTTGCAGTGTGTGGAGACGATTGTGATTCCCCTCCCGCCGCTTCGTGAGCAGCAGCAGATCGTGGCAGGGATCAAAAGTGTCCTCACGAAGTGCGCGAGCGAGAAGGAGAAGCTTCAGCAGTTGCGGGCGATCAAAAAAGCGCTGATGCAGATGCTTTTGACAGGCCGCGTCAGGGTGAAGCCGGACGAAGCGGCGGCGGACAGTGCAGAGTAGCGGTCAGGGACACGTTTTTGTACAATCCCCGGCTTTTTGCTGTATCGGGCTTGGAGCCAAAAGAACACAAATAGATAGGAGGTGCCATTCGTCTTGGCAGATCGTTTTGTTGCCGGGATTATGGCCAGCTTTTTGTTTACGTTTGGCGCTGCGATCTTCTTTTTTCGGGATCGCTTCATGGTTTTTCCGATGGCGATGTTCACATTTCCAACCGTATTTGTATTGGGCCTGCCGCAATCTGTCCTGATCGACTGGCTCTTGCGGCCTTTGCACAAAAAAAGGAACGTGCTTGTGGTGATGCTGGAGGTATTGCTCTACGCCGCAGCCGGAGTTGTCGCGACCGTTTTGTTGCTCTGGGTTGTAGCAAGAGAACTGCGTATGGCTAACTTTTCCTTTTATGTCCTGGGGATGTCAGCCGCACTGCTTTACTATGTATGCTTGCTCATCATCAGACGGCAAAGGAAGAAGCGGACAGCCTAGCATCTGTGATGTTGTGCTCCGAGCCATCGACAACAGAATAAAGAGAAGAAGGTGAGCAGAAATGAGTCGTGCAAATCCTTGGGATGCAGAGTGGGAAGTGACGGAGGAATTGGCTCAAAGCTTGATTTATCAGCAATTTCCCGCGTTGTCCGCAAAACAGGTCAGACGCCTGGGAGACGGCTGGGACAATACCGTCTATGCCGTTGGCGAGGAATACGTGTTCCGCTTCCCGCGCAGAAAAATCGCCGTACAACTGATCGAGCTGGAAGGCAGGCTTCTGCCCAGGCTGGAGCCGTATCTCACACTCCCGTATCCGAAACCGCTTTTTTACGGAAAAGGCACGGCAGCTTACCCATTGCCTTTTCTCGGCTATACGTATCTGGCCGGGGAGTTTCCGCTTGGACTGACAGAGGCGCAGCGCGCGGCATCTGCTCTGGCGTTGGCCCGCTTTTTAAAAAGCCTGCACGCGTTCCCTGTAGACGTGGCGAAAGAAAACGGTGCGCCCACTGACCAGCGCGGATTGCTGGATATTCGCAGCCGGAAAGAAAAAATGCAGCAGTTTTTGGCTGACACGGACATTCCTTTTGCAGATGACGATCGCGAACTGATCGCCAATTATTTGCAGGGGCTTGATGTGGAACAGGTTCAGTCCAAGGAAGTGTTGATGCACGGCGACTTGCACTTTAAAAACATGCTGGTGGGGCCGGATGGAAAAATCGCGGGCATTATCGACTGGGGCGACATGAATATCGGCCATCCCGGCTGTGATCTGAGCATCGCCTACAGCTTTTTGCCGCCGCGGGCAAGGGACGATTTTTTCCGCGAATACGGCGAAGTCGATGAGGAGACGAAGCTGCTGGCGCGGCTGATTGCCGTCTTCATCCCGATGCTGATTTACATGCAGGCCAAAGACACAGGCGACGACCGGACAGCAGCGGAAGCAAGCGCGATTATCAGGCGCGCCTTGGCAGATTCGTAGCGAAGCGATTCCCATTCATCAGCATAGAACCTATAATGTTACTTGGGATTACTCGCCAAGTTGTGGTATAATTTTGACGCCAATATACGACTAAGGAGTTATGGATGATGGAAAAAAAGTTAATCTTCGGTCATAAAAATCCAGATACGGATTCCATTTGCTCGGCGCTCGTCTACGCTGATCTGAAAACAAAGCTCGGGGCCAACGTAGAGCCTGTGCGCCTTGGTGCCATCAACAACGAGACGGCGTTCGTCCTGAACTACTTCCAGGCAAAAGAGCCTCGCCTCGTGGAAACCGTAGCGAATGAAGTCAATGAAGTCATTCTCGTGGACCACAACGAACGTCAACAGAGCGCAAACGACATCGAGCAGGTGCAAGTTGTCGAGGTAATTGACCATCATCGCGTCGCGAACTTTGAGACAAGCAACCCGCTGTACTTCCGCGCGGAGCCTGTCGGCTGCACCACTACGATCCTGAAAAAAATGTACAAGGAAAACGGCGTGGAGATTCCGAAAGACATCGCGGGTCTGATGCTGTCCGCGATCATTTCCGACACGCTGCTTTTGAAATCCCCGACCTGCACAGAGCAGGACGTTGCCGCTGCCCATGAGCTGGCGGAGATCGCAGGTGTGGATCTGCAGGCGTACGGTCTGGCAATGCTCAAGGCAGGCGCAGACCTGAGCGACAAAACAATCGCCCAGCTGCTCTCCCTCGATGCAAAAGAATTCCAGATGGGCAACGCCAAAGTGGAAATCGCGCAAGTCAACGCAGTGGATGTCAACGACGTGCTGGCTCGCCAAGGCGAACTGGAAGAAGCCATTTCCGCGATCATCGCAGAAAAAGGACTGGACTTGTTCGTGTTCGTCGTAACGGACATCCTGAACAACGACTCTGTCGCGCTGGCGCTCGGAACGGCTACACAAGCGGTAGAAAAAGCGTACAACGTCACGCTGGTTGACAACAAAGCGGTTCTCAAAGGTGTTGTTTCCCGCAAGAAGCAGATCGTACCTGTACTGACAGATACATTCCAGGCTCTGTAAAAAAATATCACCGCAATAAAAAAGGCTGCCCGCAATCATGTGGGCGGCCTTTTTCGCTGAATCGCGGTCGCATTCTCGTGCTCAAAACGGATTGTGGTTGTTTTGATTCAAGTAGTTCATCGTCTGCTGCGCATAGGCGTCATCAGCGTAATGCCGGATGGCGTGCTTGTCTCTTGCCCGCAGGCTGATCGAGCCTGTCATGAAGCAGGCAGCGCCGAGAACAGCCAAAATAGCACCAAGGATATACAGCATGTGAATGCCCTCCTTTTTTCCAGTGACTTACCAATAGTTTAACATATTTTTCCTGTAAAAACTGTGATTGACTTTGACGGTGCGTAAATGTGTACGATGAATTTGTCAGGAGGGATGAAAGATGGAATATACGGTGCAAAAGCTGGGTCTCCTGGCGGGCGTCAGCACCCGGACGCTTCGATACTACGATGAAATTGGCCTTCTCAAGCCGGCGAGAATCAATTCTTCCGGGTATCGCATTTACGGGCAGGCAGAGGTGGATCGCTTGCAGCAAATCTTGTTCTACCGCGAGCTGGGTGTGAGCTTGGAGGAGATCAAGGAAATTGTCAGCTCGCCGACCTTCGATGCCGTCCAGGCACTGCGCGAGCACCGCGCGAAGCTGCTGGAGAAACGGGCGCAGCTTGATCGGCTGATCGCCAACGTCGAACTTACCTTAGCGCAAAGAGAGGGGACGAAAACGATGACCGACAAACAAAAATTCGAAGGCTTCAAACAGCAACTGATTGATGACAACGAGAAGCAGTACGGGCAAGAAATTCGCGCCAAATACGGCGACGAACAGGTAGACCGCTCCAACCGGAAACTCAAGGAAATGACAGAGGAAGAGTACAAACAGCTTGAACAGTTGAACCAGGAACTGCACAAGACGCTGGAAGAGGCGTTTGCCACGGGAGATCCGGGCAGCGAGCTTGCGCAGAAGGCGGCCGATCTGCATCGCCAGTGGCTGAGCTTTTACTGGGACAGCTACAGCAAGGAAGCGCACGCCAGCGTAGCGCAAATGTATGTGGACGACCCGCGCTTCACTGCCTACTATGATAAAACCAAGCCCGGACTTGCCGCATTTTTGCGGGATGCTGTCGTGATCTATACGCAGGCGCAAGCGTAGAGTAGATAGAGGAAAGCTTCGGGACACCAAAACGCGCACCGCCCTGAAATCCGCTCGGAAAGCTGCGAGCCGATTTGGGGCGGTGCTTTTTTGCCTGCTTCAACGTTCGCCTGTGGCAGAAGCGAAAAAGCATTCTTTTTTTGGCAAAGGAATGCTATCATGATGGATGAGTCTTAGCAATTGTAGGTCATGCAATTGAATACGCGCAAACAGGTGCCTTCGTCCTTGTTCAGGACGGGGTGAAAAGGGAAGCCGGTGCAAGTCCGGCGCGGTCCCGCCACTGTAAAGCGGCTGTCGCAAGCCGCCAAGCCAGGAGACCTGCCTGTTTGCATGGTGTGCCTGCGCCTTCGCGGAAAGGTTCGGCCCGTTCAGGATGCTTTTTTTCGTGAGCATGCTTTCTCCTGACATGTCGACCCTTTGGTTCCGGTTGGAAGCGAAGGGTTTTTTCTTTGCTGAGAATACCAGTCGTACAGAAAGGAAGTCATACATATGAAACGTGCATGGAAACTGCTCATCCCGCTGCTGCTTGCCGCAAGTCTCGTCGGTTGCGGCGGCAACGGCAACACCCAGACGGCACCTGCACCACAGACAGAGACACCGCAGACCGCGCCGCAGGAAACCGCTGCCCCTGCCAAACAGTCCGTCTACCCGCTTACCGTCACGGACGCCACCGGAAAAGAAGTAACCTTGGCCAAAGAACCGCAGCGAATTGTTTCTACCTCTCCGGCAGAGACGGAAATCTTGTTTGCGCTCGGCTTGAACGACCGGATCGTCGGTGTATCCGACTTTGACGACTATCCGGCAGAAGCCAGTACGAAGCCAAAAGTGGGCGGAGTCGTCAATCCGAGTGAAGAAGCGATTCTCGCCCAGACGCCCGATCTGGTCATCGGGGGAATCTCGATGGAAAAGCCGGTTTCTGACAAGCTGAAATCGCTCGGCGTACCTGTTTTCGTCACGCATCCGCAAAAGATGGATGACATTCTGAACAATATTTTGATGATGGGCGTCATCACGAACAGACAGGAGCAGGCGGAAAAGGTCGTCGCTGCCATGAAGCAGGACATCGCGCGCGTCCAGGAGGCTGTCAAAGGCGTGAAGCCGGAAGACAAGAAAAGAGTGTACCTGGAGTTTGCTCCAGGCTGGACAGTGGGCAAAGGGGAGTTCCTCGACGAGCTGGTGACGCTGGCAGGCGGAACGAACATTGCCGCCGATACAGAGGGCTGGCACCCGATCAGCGAGGAAAAGATTTTGAAAAGCGATCCTGACGTCATTTTGTACGCCAAAGGCGTTACGGACGACAAGACAGGCGTGAAGCTGGAGGACATCATCGCCAAGCGCAACGGCTGGGATACGATGAAGGCGATCCGTGAGAGCCAGGTGTTCGGAATGGAACAAAACCTGCTCGCACGCCCAGGCCCGCGCATTACACAAGGCTTGATCGAGGTTGCCAAGGCGATTTATCCTGACCTGGTGATATAAAAATGAAAAAGCAATGGCTTTTGTGGGGAGGAGCGGGCAGCCTTGTTCTGCTTGTATCCGTAGTAGTGAGCATTTCGCTGGGAGCGGCGTCGCTTCCGCTCTCGCAAGTATGGCTCATCCTCTTGCACCAACTGCCGGGCATGTCAGAGTGGATTCCGGTGACATGGCCCGAGTCGTCCGAGCAAATTGTGATGAAGGTGCGTTTTCCGCGCGTCGTCCTGGCTATTTTGATCGGAGCCTGCCTGTCGCTTGCCGGCGCGGGCTTTCAAGGCGTGCTGCGCAACCCGCTCGCCGACCCGTTCACGATGGGCGTAGCGTCCGGGGCCGCTGTCGGTGCGGCTTTTCTGATCCTGTTTGGCTTGCAGTTCGCTCTTCTCGGAGAGTGGAGCACGCCTGTCGTCGCCTTTTTGACGGGGCTTGTCAGCTTGTGGATTGTCCTTGCCCTCGCCAAGACGCAGGGCAAGCTGCAGACGGAGACGCTGATCTTGTCCGGTGTCGTCATTCAGGCGTTTCTCGGCTCGCTCGTGTCGTTCATGGTGTCGCTGTCGGATCAGACAGTGAACGAGATCGTCTTCTGGCTGATGGGCAGCCTGTCGTTTCGCGGCTGGGCCTTCACGTACGTCCTGGTCCCGTATTTGCTGATCGGCATGCTCGTACTGCTCAGCTACGCCCGATCCCTGAACCTGTTTGCGCTCGGGGAGCGGCAGGCGGCGCATCTCGGGGTGCATGTCGACAAGACGAAGTTCGTCATTTTGCTTGTCTCTACGCTTCTGACGGCGGCGGCGGTTTCGATTGCGGGCGTCATCGGGTTTGTCGGGCTGGTCGTGCCGCATCTGGTGCGGCTGATGGTCGGACCTGACTACCGCATTTTGCTGCCGATGGCGACCATCTGCGGCGGTGTGTATGTGCTGTGGGCGGATACGTTGGCGCGGATGCTGCTCGCGCCGACAGAAATTCCGCTCGGAGTCGTGACTGCGTTTTTGGGAGCGCCGTTTTTTGCCTATTTGTTGAAGCAAAAAAAGCAGATCGGAAGGAGGTAGTCGCGTCATGATCGAAGTGCGCGGACTGCAAAAGTCTTACCAGGATGTGCCCGTCCTGCGCGAGATCGGGTTTACCGTCCAGCGCGGCGATTTTTTTGGCATCATCGGCCCCAATGGGAGCGGAAAATCAACGCTTTTGAAAATGCTCTCCGGCGTCATTGCTGTCGATGCGGGAGAAATCACGCTCGCGGGCAAGCCGCTTGGCCGCTACACGCGCAAGGAACTGGCGCGGGTTCTCGCCGTACTCGAACAGGAAGGGCTGCCTCCGGTCGGCTTCCGTGTGCGCGAGGTGCTGGAGATGGGACGCTTCCCGTACCAAAACTGGTTGGGCGAGGAAAAGACCGACGTCGGTCCGCTCATCGACGAAATCATGCAGCTCTTGCGTCTGACTCCGCTTGCCGATCGCACGCTGGATCAGTTGAGCGGAGGGGAAAAGCAGCGCGTCGCCCTGGGCAAGGCGCTCGTGCAAAAGCCGCAGGTGCTGCTTTTGGACGAACCGACGACTTACCTCGACATTGGCTACCAGATTCAACTGATGGACATTGTGCGCACATGGCAAAAGACGACGCAGGTGACGGTCGTTGCGGTGCTCCACGACCTGAATCTCGCTTCGCTCTATTGCGACCGCATCCTGATGCTGCACAAAGGCGAGCAGATCGGCGTAGGCACGCCGCAGGACATGCTGCAGAGCGACCGGATCGAGTCAGTGTACGGGACGCGCCCGATTGTCATGGAGCATCCTGTCCACCGTTTGCCGCAAATCATGCTGCAATCCGGGTCGTAATGGAGGAATGAACATGATTGTACTGGTGACAGGCGGCGCGCGCAGCGGCAAGAGCACCTTCGCGGAAAAATACGCGGCTCATCTCGGACAGGCGGGTGTCTATATCGCCACTGCGCAAGCTTTTGACGAGGAGCTGCAGGAGCGGGTAGCCAGGCATCGCGAGCGGAGGCAGCAAAGCGCATTTTGCTGGGAGACAATCGAGGAGCCGCATGCCCTCGCGGACGTGATCCGCTCGCTTGGACAACGGGACGAGCTTGCGCAAAAACAAGCCGTCATCGTGGTCGATTGCCTGATCGTCTGGCTGACCAACTGGCTGATTCAGTACGAGCAGGAACGGGCATTCGAGCGCACGCTTGCGCAAGTGGACGAGCTGGTTGCGGCTGTACAGGACTTTCCCGGGACCATTTTGTTTGTCACCAACGAGGTTGGGGACGGACTGGTGCCGGAATATCCGCTAGGGCGCATGTTCCGTGACCTGGCAGGCTTGATGAACCAGCGGATGGCGGCGGTAGCCGATCAGGTGTTTCTGCTCACGGCAGGCATTCCGCTGGAAATAAAAAGCAGGGCATTTCGTTTTTAGGCAGGGGAAAAGACGGATTCGCGTCGTCTTTTTCCCTTTTTTGTGCTATACTATAAGAAAAGCAATGGAAAGGATCAGGATACCATGCGTCCCCATAGGACGATCTGGAAACGGTATGACCTCTCCTACATCTAGCTTCGTAGTAGTCGACCGTCGCTTGGACGACTAGCCTACTACGAAAGCGAGGCCCTTTGTATGAGTAGCGACTTGTACTTGCGATGTTCCTCCGTAGTCGGTTGGTCGTCTGTGCCAAAACCGACGAAAAGGCGAGGAATCGATGATGAGGAGAGCGCTGCAATCTGTTCAACGTTACGGTTTGATTTTGTTTGGAGCTTGTTTGCTTGCTTTTGCGTATTATCACATCAACTTTCAGAACCACTTGTCTGAAGGCGGCTTTGTCGGCCTGGGGTTGCTGGCCAAATACGCATTTGACCTGTCGCCAGCGGTGATGATTTTGTTTTTGGACATTCCGCTGTTTCTGGTGGCCTGGTTAGTGCGCGGGCGTCAGTTCATCTGGGATACGATTTTTGCCTCACTGGCTTTTACCGGGTTTTATGAGCTGTTCGAGCAGTTTTCCCCGATTGTGATGGATATGAGCCAAGTGATGCCACTCGCTTCCGTATTGTCTGGCGTATTGACCGGACTCGGCACCGGGCTGGTTTTGCGCTACGGAGCGGCTACGGGTGGCGACGACATTTTGTCCCTTTTGCTTAGCAAGTACACAGGATTGTCTATCGGTACCATTTTTCTGTTGCTGGACGCCATGGTGCTCGGCCTGTCGTTCTGGTATGTACCGATGAAAGAGATGCTCTACACCATATTGGCCGTCGTCATCTCCAGCCAGGTGATTACCTGGACGGTGAATGCCGGCAATGCAGGAATCACTGCGGAGGAAGAGGCGCACGGACATGGCAACGTCTCGATGACACACCAATGATGAGAAAACCAGTTGAAAAACATGCCTATACAAAAGCGCGAAAAAGGCCAGGTCGGTTTAGCTGTCGACTTGGCCTTTTCCCTGTTCCTGTACATAACGGCACGGGGAAGTAGTGGATACTAACCCATATGTAAAGCTGTCTGACGGAAAGGACGGGGTCTGCATGAGCGATCGTTTTTTTGGCAATTACAAAGCGTTCGTGGTCATCCCGGAAAAAGAACAGAAGGGGGTGCCAAAAGCATTTGATCCAAGCAACTACACCCGCCATTTCGTTCTCACATTTTCCTTGTATGATTCGCTGATTGCCAACTGGAAGGAAGCTGCCAAATTCCAGGTCCAGCCGAAGCAGAGCCTCGCGCGTGTCGTCAACGCCTTTAACCTCAAGCACGGCGACGCCGTTTATTTGCAAGTTTTGGAGATGGAGGAGGACCAGTCCTACTTTGTGCTGGCGCTGTCCTGCAAAACATCCGGCGACCAGGAGCAGGCGGACATGAACCGGATCAACCATCTGCTGGAAAAAGACTTTGCAACTGACCTCCTGATCGCAGAAACGTGGTATCAGCTCATTGGCGCCAAGGGCAAATTCGAGCGCAAGCTGTTCTCGTACAGCATCCTGCCGTACCACTAGCGGCCGAAGTAATCGGCGAGCCCGTCCACGATCGCTTGCGCAGCTTTGTCCTGGTAAGCGGCGGTGCGAACGAGCTCTTCGTCTTTTGGATTCGATAAAAAGCCAAGCTCAACCAGCACAGACGGTCTGTCGTTTTCGCGCAGCACGTGGTAGTCGCCAAAAGAAATGCCGTTGCTTTTCAAGCCAATCCCGCTGGCCAGCCGCGACTCGATGCTTCGCGCGAGGTCGTAGTCTTTGTTTTGCGCGTAAAAAAAGGTCAAGGTCCCGCTGTTCGGCTTCACAGAGGAGTTGTAGTGAATACTGACAAAGGCGTCCGCCGCCTTCGCTTCGCTGATCGCTACCCGCTGGGCGAGAGAAGGCTTTTCCGCATCGCTTGTCCGTGTCAAAATCACCTGTGCTCCCCGCTGGCGCAGCTTGCTCGCCAACAGCATGGAGGTCTGCCGATTCAGCGTCTTTTCTTCTGTACCCCATTTTGTCCCGCTTGTCCCCACGTCGCTTCCACCGTGCCCCGGATCAATGACAATCACTTTTCCCCGCAATCCGCCTGACTTGTTGCTGCTTGCGACACTGCTCTTTGCTCCCTCGCGGATGTACATGGACGACACCCAGCCTGTTTTTCCATCGGCCGTTCGGATTTGCAACCAATCGGCCTGCTTTTTGAGTATCTCAACTTGTGTGCCCATCGTGAGCACATGGAGGATGTCGTGTTCCAGTCCAGGGCCTTTGCGCATGCGCAGGGCATCGGCTGATACGATTCCGGTTTTCTTGCTTGCGGAAGCAGCAGGCGCAGCGGCAGGAGCAGACGCGGCTGCAGTGCCAGCCTTGCCTTTTTGCAAATAATAGCCAGCCACCCAGCCGCTCGTCTGCTGGTATTTGATTTGGACCCAGCCATGCGAATCTTCCGCAACAACGGTCACGTTGGTGCCGTATTTCAGCGTGCCGACGACTGCCGACTGAAGGGACGGCTCGCTGCGAACGTTCAGGGAAGTCGCGACGACTTTTGCCTGAGCAGAATTTGCTTGTGCCTGCGTCGGCTCTGTGAGCACGGGCCATGCCAAAAGCATTGCAAGCAGGCTCGTTCCCAGGAGTGACGCTGTTTTTGCTGTTCGTTTCATGATGTGTACCTCTGGTCTCGATATGTAGTCTCTCTTTAAACCATGATAAAGGGAAACGCAATCGTCCAGTAGTGTACTTTTTCCTGATTTTTCATCGAAAATTAGTGGGCAGAAGGGGCGTAGCGGGCCAAAGCGTTTGCCGCCGACTCAGCCATGCGCCGTTTGAGCTGGTCGTTTTCCACGACTTTGACCCGCAGTCCGAGAAAGCGGAGGCGCGACAAAATAAACTCCTGCTCGTCCTGCAAAAAACGGAGCGTAATCGTGTACTCCTGCGTGTCCGGGTCGTAGGCGACTTCTTTGTCGAAGCAGGAAAAGGCGTACAAAATGCGCTGCAACTCCAGGTTGTAGCGGCGCACGACCTGAATTTTCGCCGTTTGCTGACGCGCTGCGAGCATGCTTTCGATCACGGGCAAAAAGCTGTCGTACCACGCGTCCTCGACGTAGATTTCCTTCACGGAACGGATGAGCGACAGCGGCGTCGTGAGCAGCTGCTCGGAATCAAATGTCAGCCAGATGAGATACCATTCCTTTTTGGCGAGCGAGTATTCCAGCTTGTACGGGACGCCGCGCTGCCTGCGGTAGGCCCGGCCGCTTCGGGTGCCGGCGTGGAGCTGGATGTGATTTTTGCCGAGAATGATCCGGCGCAGCTTGCGGACGAGCGGATGCCAGATGTTTCGGGTGCGCGTTCCGGCTTTTTCGATGAACAGCTCACGCTCGTCCGTCGGCGCGTAGGCAGCGGTCAGCTGCTGCAGTTTGGACAGTGTTTCGGCCTCGAAAAAGCTTTGCGCGGCCGGGTGTTTGAGCATCTTGGCGAGCCACGCCTTTTCGTGCGATGTCACCGGGTACAAGCCAGCCTCGTCCAGCCGGGTGATGAGCTGATAGTTGTGGATTTTGTCAAACAGATTCATAGTAAGAAAGCAGCTCCTTCCATTCCATCTGCAATTGTTCGCGCAAATAGAGCGGCTCCAGCACTTCGCAGCTCGAACCGAAGCTGCGAATCCACGGTGTGATCTCCAGCGTGCTGTTGACGGTAATTTCGTAGAGAAAGCTCTCTCTCGTCTCTTCCGTAATGACCCCCCACTGTCCTTGGGCCTCGACACGTTCCCTGATGAACGAGTGCGGCGTTCCTTTTGGGTGAAAAAATCTCAGCCGGATCGTCACAGGCTTCCCCGTATCAATCAGCCAGCTGTGTTGGATGCGCTCGTCTACGCGCGCCTGCATGCGCATAAAAGCGTCTGGCGCAGCCTGTTGGCCGTAAGCAAGCTGGGTAATCCCTTCCACGCGGTATTTTCGCAGCGGTCTTTTTTCGCTTTCCTGGGCGAGCAAATACCAGCGTCCGTACTGATGGTCAAACACGACCCGCAGCGGATAGACATGCTGCGGCTTGCCCGTGGAATCGCGCAGGAAAGCGGGATTCGTGTTTTGCGAATCGTAAAACTTGCTCCGTTTGGGCGTGAAGTAGCAAAATTTCACCTTTTTTTGCTCGGCGATTGCCGTTGCGAGCAGCAGCGCCTGCTGCTCGTCGAGAATGCGGGAAACAAAGTGATACTTGTACAAAAAGACGGCCCAGTCCTCGCGCTGCAATCGGGAGTCCAGGCAGCGCTTGACTTTGTGGCGCAACAGGTAGCCGGGGACAGCAGGAAGCTGGGTGTTGGCCATGACGTCGATAAAGTCATGCAGGTCCAACAGCTCATCATCGGAAAGCGAGCTCCACAGCTCCTGGTCAAACTGATAAACATAAGGCCGCGTGTCTCCGCTTTTTTTGATGACAGAAAGCTCCTCCAAATATTTCAAGTCCTGGCGCAACGTTTTTTCGTCCGGCACTTCCCCTGTCGGCGTAGTAAGAAAAGCGTCCAGCAACTCCTTGATCGAGAGCGGCTGACGACTGAGCTGCTCCAGGATGCGGTACAGCCGCTCGATCTCTGACTCCTTGAGCGATTTTGCGTGGTAGAGGAACATCAAAAAATTGTCTGTCACAGCAAAGTAGTTGTAGCGAAGCTGCGCGTAGCAGCCTTTTTTCTCGCGATCTGTCACATGCTGGTAGAGTGTGGACTGAATTTCCCGAAGCTTTTTCACCGTCTTGTCCAGCGTATGGACGGAAATGCCCAGCCGCTCTGCCAACTGCTGGCGGTTGTACGCCCCTTGGGTCAGAAACATCAGGCGCAGCAACTGCAATTCTTTGTCAAATCCTTCTTTTGCCATCCGCTTTCATCCTTATCTTGCGGTAATTTCCAAATTAGTCCTCATATTACGAAAGCGGAGAAGCACAAGTCAAGGTGTGGCGAAAATTTTGCCCAAAATAGTGGGGTCGTAATACTTTTTCCATGTTCAACCATGGAAAAATCAGCGAAGATAGCGGCAGGAAACGAAATACAGTCGCGCTGCTGGGATGGCGCGGCTCGGCAAGGAGAGGAGCAACGAAAATGAAAATGATCGAGCACGGAAATTGCCATCGGGAAGTGCAGCTTGGCGCTGGCTCCGTTCACGTGTTTGCCAATGACGAAGTATTTGCCACTTTTGGACAGCGCGTGTTCGAGATGGCGGAACATAACTTGCGCATCCCGCGCAATGTGTACTTTTCCTATACGCCGGATGCCCATGTCGGCGTCGGGACGTGCATCGGGACAACGGCCGTCTGGAATATGCGCGACGGGTTTGTGTCTCCCTCGATTGTCGGCTCGGACATCGGCTGCGGTATGCGCGTGCACCTGACACCGCTGCACCGGGATGAGCTGAAAGACAAACAGTTGAAGCGCGAGCTGATTCAGGCGATTGAAACGTACGTGCCGACGACAGAGCGCGGGCAAACGAGCTACACCGATATTCCCCTCGAAGAAGTGGTGAAGTACGGCCTGAACGGTCTGCCAGCCGCGTATTTGGCGGAGCCGGCGGATGAGCCGGGCGGGGTGAGCCGCTCCCTGACCCATGTGGAAAAGCATACGTTTGCCTTCGATCACACGGCGCTTGCGCACATTCCCGCCAAGTCGTGGCAAAGAGCGTGGGGACAGCTCGGAACGCTTGGCGGCGGGAATCATTTTATCGAAATCCAGTCGCTGGAAATCGCGGACGACAACCGGGAGATCGCGCAGGAGTGGGGCTTGTTCGACGGGCAGGTCGTCATCATGATTCACTCCGGTTCCCGCGCCTGGGGGGCCATGCTCGGACGAGATTATACGAAAAGCTTCAAGGAAGCGATGTTCAAATGGGGGATTGAAAATCCGGAACCGAGCCTGGTCTATGCCCCGATTGATACAGAGGAAGGGCAGCGGTATTTGAACCTGATGTACTCGGCATTGAATTACGCCGTGGTGAACCGCCATCTGATCGGCTACGCGGTCGAGCGGGCTTTTCAGGACGTACTGGGAAAAGCCGTTTCCACTCCGGTCCTGTACGATTTGATGCACAATTACGCGCTGGAGGAATATCACCGCAACACGCCGATGCTCGTTCATCGCAAAGGGGCAACCAAGGCGCTCCCGGCTGGTCACTTCCAAAATCCGAAGGCGTATAAAAAGACCGGACATCCGGCATTGATTCCAGGCTCGATGGGAACATCGTCCTACATCATGGTCGGTGCGGCAGGCGGCGCGAAAAACTTTTATTCGATCTGCCATGGCGCGGGCCGCATCCGCTCGCGCAAGGCCACGAAAGAGGCGGTCACGATCAATGAGTTCGAGCAAGCGCTGCGCATCGGCCAGGAGGACGAAATTTTGGTCAACCACCGCTCTCTGGAAGCGATTCTCGATGAATGTCCGCAGGCGTACAAAGACGTGGATCAGATTATCGATTCCGTCGTGGGCGCAAAGCTGGCGACAGTCGTAGCCAAGTGCAAACCACTCATCGCAATCAAAGGAGTTTGAGCAAAAAATGGTTTCCGTTGCCGGGCGGGAGCCATATTTTGCTTTATTTTTGACAAATGAACATAAATTGCACCGCTTGCCCAACCGATATGAGAAAAGAGACTATAAAGGGAAGATAGGGGAACAGCTATGGCTACATACTATTACTTCACCTGCCAAAAGTGCCGGACTCGGGGGGGAGTTTTCGGCGAACAGCCTTGGGGGTGGGGAAACTTTGACATGATCGAGTCCTTTAAGTTTCTGGCTTATCACATTCGCACATGCGGGGAAGAGCACATTCGCGTCATCTCGGAGGAAGTGGACGAATACATCGATCAGCTGCACGATGAGTACAACGCCTTCCTGGAGCAGACGAAGCATATTTTTCCGCACTCGAAGGATTGGGAGTTTCTCGATCGGTGGAAGATGCTGAAGGTAGAAGAATTGAAAGAAAAATGGGTGGAGGAGCACAGGATCGCCCACCCGGATGATCGTTTGAAGATTTGCGGCACACTGGATGAAGTGGACGTATTGCAAAAAGGGGCAGGACGTATCACGTTTTTGGCGACGGTGACGGATCGCGGGCAAACAAAGTGGAGACTGGTCGCTACCAGGCCCGAATTGCCTGCGCTCCATCAATCCTATATCATCATAGGAGTAAGACAGGATCATCCGGAGTTTGGGGAGATTGTCGAAGTATTCAAGATGATTCCCCAAGTGTAGTTGCGAAAGAGAGGGATCACTGGCATGAACCTTGAAACGATCGGCAAGCTGCTGGAAAACGTGCGGAAAAGCAATCCGCTGGTGCACAATATGACGAACGTCGTCGTGACCAACTTCACGGCAAACGGCTTGCTCGCCCTTGGCGCGTCTCCTGTCATGGCCTACGCGGAGCAGGAAGTCGCAGATATGGCGAAAATCGCAGGAGCGCTCGTCCTGAACATGGGAACGCTGAACGAGCGTGAAGTAAAGGCGATGCTGATCGCCGGAAGCTCGGCCAATCGCCACCAGGTCCCTGTGCTGTTCGACCCGGTAGGTGCAGGCGCAACTCCGTACCGCACAGAAACCGCGCAAAAAATCGTGCGTGAGCTAACGCTTTCGTTAATTCGCGGAAACGCGGCGGAAATCGCCAACGTTATCGGCGAATCGTGGGAGATCAAAGGAGTGGACGCCGGCGAGGCAGGCGGAGACGTCGCGACGCTGGCCAAAGCGGCGGCGCAAAAGCTGAACACAGTCGTGGCGATTACAGGAAAAGTCGATGTCATTTCGGACGGCAGCCGCGTGTATGCCATCCATAACGGACATCCGATCCTGACGAAAGTGACAGGCACAGGCTGCTTGCTGACCTCCGTGATGGGCGCCTTTGCCGCTGTGGAAAAAGACGTGCTGGCAGCCGGAGCTGCTGCGCTCGTCACGTACGGGGTCGCTGCACAACTGGCGGCGGAGAAAGCAGCCGCTGAGGGACCGGGCAGCTTCCAGATTCAGTTTTTGAATGCGCTGTCAACCGTGACGGCCGATGATGTGCATCGTCTGGGAGCCATCGAACAAACGGGGCTGTAGGCGAAAAACATACGCTCTCAGGTACCGCGACTATCCCATGTTTTCGACAGGCAGTCTGTGTTCGGTTCGGGAGGGGCATCTCCATCAGACAGCCCCTCTCGCTCCCGGTGAAGCCGCTCCTTTTTGAAGAGGAAGGCAAAAGGCTGGCTGTCGTCCAAAAGAAAAATCCCCTGCTTTCCAGGGGATGAAAATGTGTACGGCTATATGGCTAGGACTAGGATAGGTAAGTTAGGGCGTAGCTGTATTTTCGCAGCGTGAAGGATAACAGCTTCTTCTGATGCTCCGAGAGCGCCAGAAAAACGAATTCTACTTGATCTTCTTCAAACGGACGTACATAAAAGCGCGAAATTCCGTGAAAAATGATTTCTTTCTTTAACGTCAGCGCTGCACTGGCGTCTGTGCGAATATGCAATTCCACGAGCTTGTAACCTCCTTGGACATTTACTAGAGTACCAAAAAAGTCCAATGGGAAATCACGGAAGTTTTGTCGGATTTATGTCCAAGATGTTACCAATTTTTGTATGAAGAATGACAATGATGACAATTCGCAAAACAGGCTATTTCCTGTCGTCCGGAATGCATCTGGATCGGGAAAAAAAGGCGGAAATCATGGCGGCTACCCTGCCCTTTTCCGTTTTCATGTCGATTTTGTCCCGCAAGCAGCGCAAAAGCTCCTGGTCGCAGCTGCAAGCAAAATAACCACGTTTTTGATAGCAGCGGTCGTGCTTTTTGCAGCAGCGGTCAATATCGTCGATGGGGGCGCCCGGCCCGGAGCAGCCTGGACCGCACCAGTTTCCGTACAAACAAGGAATACGCAATCCCCGCCGTCTTCTTCTGCCCAACAGTCATCACTCCGCATTGAAGATGGATATTGCCAGCATATTGGAAAAGGGAGGAAGTTGTTTTAGGCAAGTTTCACAAAATATGACGGGAGGATCGCCGGGAAGCACGAAGAGGCATTTGCTGACATCGCTGCGGCAGAGCGCCAAAAGCTGCTTTCCATGTGAAAAAAAACTTTTAAAATATCACTTGAAATCAATTATCGGATATGATAGATTAGTTCTTGCCCAAGCGATATGTGAAAAGGGCAAGGGCAAGGGAAAAGCATGGATGGATGTCCGAGAGGCCGAAGGAGCACGATTGGAAATCGTGTAGGCGGGGTAGACCCGTCTCGTGGGTTCAAATCCCACTCCATCCGCCATCATGGCCCGTTGGTGAAGCGGTTTAACACAGCAGCCTTTCACGCTGTCATACAGGGGTTCGAATCCCCTACGGGTCACTTACAGACACCCTGCAAGCGGCTGTTGGGCCTCGCAAAGGATTCACGGTTGCGCTGATTCACTTTGTCAGGCCCAACAAAAGTTGCGGGCAGTGGAGGCTTAGCTCAGCTGGGAGAGCATCTGCCTTACAAGCAGAGGGTCGGCGGTTCGATCCCGTCAGCCTCCACCATTTTCATGTTCAAATTGCGGTCGTGGCGGAATTGGCAGACGCGCTAGATTCAGGTTCTAGTGGTGGCAACACCGTGGAGGTTCAAGTCCTCTCGACCGCACCATATCAGCATATGTAAGGTTTTGGATAAGCTGCGAATGAAGTGGGCTATCCGAAACCTTTTTTGCTACTTGTGACCACTTTCTTCCGATGGTAATCATCGTGGAAGGAAGTGGTTACTTTGTTGCTCAAATTTGCTGTTCAGGAATTTTTAGACGACAGGGAATATAAGAACCTGTCCAAGAACACAATCGAAACATATCGGATTTTCCTCAAGGATTTTCAAAGCTTCTGCGTCTCCCAAAGCATCATCAATCTGCATGAAATCACATCGGGAACAATCAAGAGTTATTTGCTGATGTGTCAAAAGGAGCAGGGAAACAACGCAACAACTCGAAACACAAAACTGCGGACGTTGAAGACGTTCTTTAATTACCTCGAACAAAACGAAGTAATTGCCACAGGCAAAAACCCGACAAAGAAAATGGCTTACGCCAAAGAAGAAATAAAGATTGAAGTCTTTACCGACGCTCATATTTCGCAAATGCTTGGTTATTTAAGACGTGTAAAAAAACGTGAAAGAACATTCCATGCCTATCGGAACTACGTCATGATTATTTTCCTGTTGGGTTCTGGTTGTCGACTTGGGGAAACTGTGAATTTGCGCTGGAACGATGTGGATATGGTCAACGGAGTTATCACCGTTTGGGGCAAAAAGCGAGAAGTGAGCAGTATACCGATTACGGAAAAGCTTATCAAAGAACTTGCTGAATACCGCTTGTATTGTGAAAAGTATTTCGGCAAGGTGGGCGAGTATGTATTTGTGACTGACGAGAATAAACAGTTGTCGCCAAATTCAGTTAAGTGCATGTTCAAGAAGCTTAAAAAGGTCTTTGATTTTAAGGATGTTCGTTTATCTTGCCATACTTTCCGACACACTTTCGCTCATCGGATGTGCATGAACGGATGTGACGTTTTTACCCTTCAAAGGATGTTGCGTCATACTGAAATCGAAATGACGAGCCGTTACATCTCCATGTGGGGAACTGCATTGAAGGAGCAGAACGACAAATACAATCCATTGAACCATTTAGAGGTGTGAGGAAGAACGGGAAGAACAATTAACGCATGAGGGCTTCCAGAAGGCTTTCTAAGCCTGTTTTATGGTGGGAGAGGGGAATGCCTTGTCCTTGTAGCTGTAAAGCCATACAGGGCGAAAATGGGCGTTTGACAGTGGATGGTTAAACCGTTGTGTTAGAAAATGAAAACGAAGTTCTAAAACGTAAAAAGGGAGATGTTATTTATCTCCCTTTTTACGTTCCCCATTCATGGCTGTATTGAACTACCTTTGTGCCCGTCTGGATGTTATCTGGACTAAGCGTTGGAGAAGTTATTACGAGTGCAGTTAGCAAGCTAAACACCGTTAATCCTTTAGCTAGGAACTTCATATCTCACACCTCCACAAGATAATCTTGTATATTTTACATTATATTTCCAATAGTTTAGCTTGTCAAACATGTAAATTATTGGATATAATGTGAGGTGGTTACTATTACATATCAGGGGGCTATTTGATGGAAAACGTAGTCAAAGAATCTCATCTAATCTTACAACACATTATCAACAACATAGAAGAAAATAAGTGGGAAGAAGCAAGAAAGCAGTTTGATGGTTTGGATGCAGAACAAATTGAACTCGAAGACAAAAGCATTTATTGGTGGGCAAGTGCCCGTTTCAGCCATCGAAATCAGGACTTTCCTGTAGCAGAAAAGCAATACCTTCTAAGTGCTTCGTTTGCCAAAAATGCTTATGAAGAAACGAATAATGCCACGGACTATGTTAGGGTATTGTCTTCTCTCGGTTTGTTTTATTCACAGACAG
This sequence comes from Brevibacillus gelatini, assembly GCF_003710935.1. Classification (GTDB taxonomy): domain Bacteria; phylum Bacillota; class Bacilli; order Brevibacillales; family Brevibacillaceae; genus Brevibacillus; species Brevibacillus gelatini. Next base: position 1,652 of record NZ_RHHS01000048.1, on the reverse strand, counting down.
GTGAGGCAATTAAAGCTGTGCCACAACTTATGTTGGCAACCCAATTACTTGACAGACACGCAATCGGAGGTGTATTAAAAGTTCTCACCTACTATGCGAAGGGTGTGACACATGGAGTTTTGGAAGAGTATGTTTCTGCTTTGGAATGGTTGAAACGTGCAGAAGAATTAAACTCTTCACTAAACCTTCTCTACAACGGTGCTGATATATTAATCGTCAAGGGTATTTGCTATCACAAGTTATCAAAGTATGAAGAAGCTGAAACAAGTTTCCTTAAAGTGTTAGACATTCTAAAGGTGCTTCCAAATGAAAAACTAGAAGCAGTTCTCGACCACAACTTAGGAATGCTTTACAGAAGAACAGGCAGATATGAAGAAGCATTAGAACATCTACACTCTGCACTCGAACTGCACCAAGAGGCTGACAGAAAGCACTCCATTAAGAACACCACCCTAGAACTAGCAAAAGTGTACCGTTTAATTGGGCAGGTAGAAGAATCAAAACGTCTTTGCCATTCAGTTATTGATGATTGTACTACAGAAGAATTATTGGCAGAGGCACAATACGTTCTTGCGGAAGCGCTTTATTCTGACAAACAATACGATGATGCGCTCAAAAATGCAAAGCTGACATTGGAATACTTCAAACAAGAAAAGAATAAATTTGAAGACTATCTAATTAAAACCTACGAAGTCTTATTAAAGATATATGAGAAAACGGATTTATGAGCAACAGAGGTGAGATACAATCACCTCATTTTTTTTGGGGGAAATGTAATGTATTTATCTGTTTCAACTTACCACAAGCTGGATGCATTACATAAATAAAAAATGGGCAGGTAGCGACCCTGCCCATTTTACTGACCTACTCGTCATTCAATGCGATTATCCCAACTCCAAAACCTATTACCTTGACTAACAATGAGTCTACTAAGCCATGTTTCAAAGCCTACTGGAAGCTCTGTAACTTCCCCAACTCCGATGATAATTATATAGTCTTCTCTACCATTTTTTACTTTCTCACTGTCGATATACATATACTCGCCATGTCCGTAAAAAGTACCTACATGATACCAGCTAGGAGGGTAGGTTTTATCTCTACTAGCGTGATACTGCATTATTTCTTCGATTGAGTGTATAAAAATCTGATGCGTTTCACTTATAAACAAGCCAGCCCCGTTGTGGATTGACAAAAATTCCTTGTAGCTGTCAGGCAATACCCACCCCGTTTTGTCTGTAAAGGATTCGATTTCTTCTTTAGATGCTGGCTCATTCCACTGAAACTCCACATCAATCAAATCACCAGTATATTCTTCCTGAATGAGTGTGTAGCCTTTGGATAGTCTAACCTTCAATGCATCCAATATTGGCACTATATCTGGTTTCATGAGACTTCCCTCCAAAAGCGAACGCATAATGTGGTACATCTTACTGACATTTTATTTTTCAACTGCAACATAAAACAAGGCAGGTTGCAAACCTTGCCCTGTTACTCTTCGTGGGATATTTTGGAAATAGTTACAGTCTCAAACTACCATGGCCTGACAGCCACCACATTGAATGAAAATGTACTTGGCCTGTGAACCTGCTGATTTCATAATAAAATTAGCAGGTCACAGGCCGATACTTTTTTGGTGGCAATAACCCCGAGTC
>NZ_RHHS01000047.1 GCF_003710935.1 Brevibacillus gelatini | reverse complement strand
CGTTTAATGGTGAAGAGCTAGAAAATTACATAAAAATAAAAATTTTACTAGTTTCTTGCAAAAACAAACCTGCTTCACTCAGCTTAAAAAGCCGTGAAGCAGGATATCCCCTATCGCGTGAGCAACCATGGCGTACTCCAGCCCGCGTTTCCAGTACAGGTAGCCGAACAATATGCCTGCCACCCCGTTCAAGGCAATCGTCCGCACGAACAAGAGCGGTGTAATCTCGCCAAAATAGACGGACGCCGCAGGAAGATGGCCAAGTCCGAACAAAAAGGCTGCTGTGATGATTCCGGCCCAGTACATCCAGGCCTGGGGAGCAGACTTGCGCTCGAACAGCTTGCTCAATATCCAGACGACGAGTGTCATCATGAACAGCCGCACCATTACTTCCTCGTACACGCCGCCTTGAATCGCCGTCAAGACCCCCGCCCAAACCGGTGTGTTCAAGTCCTGGGCCTTTTCCGCGAGAATCGGCAGCAGCGGCTGGAAAATTTGCCGTTCCAGCAAATAGATCAGCAGCGTGCCGATCAGCCCAAAGATGACCGCCTGTACGATTCCTGGTCCGGTAAAGGATGCTCCCCCCGTTTTATACAGCCAGTTCCGCAAGATTGGCGCATCGAGCCCGACCTTGCCTGCCAATGTCAATCCGGCCCACGCAAGCAGAAATGCCGTGATGCCGCCCTGCAAAACAAACAATGCAATGACAGCCGGCACCGGAAGAGGCACCATGGCGATCGCATCCCCGATCATCGTCAGCAAATAAGGAGTGGCCGCAAGAAAGCCGATTGCGCTTAACACCGCCAGCAGAACCGCTATTTTCAAATTTTTCATGTTATTTCCTCCTCTTGGCGTAGTAGAAGCTGCTCCAGATCGCGGCAAGGATCGTGGCCGCTATGATGAGCAGCAGCACAATGAAGTGAGCGGGTGACGGCAAAAATACAGTCAGGACGATGAGCAGCCCGCCGATAAAAAACACACGGGACGCCAGTTTGTGGGTCATTTTCCATACCTTTTCACTAGCCAGCGTCCAGGGCGTGCGTATCCCGATCAAATAGTTGTGGCGAAAACGCGGCATAAAATTTCCCATGGTAATGAACAGCATTCCGAGAATGAGCGTCGCGGCGGTCGCCATGTTTACCATATATCCGTAACCATATGCGATGATAAGGCCGTGGATGACGAGAAGCGCAACCATCAGCGTGTTCCATATCGCGTCCATGCTGCTTTGGAACTTTTGATAGCTCTGTTTGCGATAGTGGGACGACAGGAAGATCAGCACCATCATCACCGGAACAAACGATACGCCGATAATCTTTGGCGCAAAGCCGTCCGGCTCGCCGTTCACTCCCCAGTGTATGGCCATTTGGTCAGGCATGGAGGGGTAACAAATGATCGCCATCGCGATGCTGGCAAGAAAACACAGAGTAGTCATCGGGGTTATTTTCATGTCATTGCTCCTCTTTCGAATGGAATTGAATAAACCATTTCAACAGGTCCTGAAAAACGGTCGTATTTAACGAGTAGTAGATGTTTTGCCCTTTTCGCTCGTCAAAGACCATTTCCGCCTGCTTCAACAGGTTGAGGTGATGGGAGATGCTCGGTTTTGTCATTTGAAAATGTTCGGCGATTTCGCCAGCCGTTCTGTCTTTTTCCCGCAGCAAGTCGAGAATCTTTCTCCTTGTCGGATCAGACAGCGCTTTAAAGGCTTGATTCATGGACATAATGATCGATCCTACTTTCAGAATATCTTTATTAGATATTTAGAAATTTATCAAAATAACTAACTTAAACATACCATGTAAAACCTTTCCAGTCAACTGACAATGGCAAGCTAACATAAAAACCCCCCGCCAGCCTCACCCTGGCAAAACGAGAACATGCTCGTACCAGGCTGTTTGGCTAACAGGGGGTTTTGCTTTTTCGCTCTGTCTATTTCAGCAGATCACGCATGATGTCTTCTACTTTCACATCGGTCGTAATCAGCTTCTCTTTTTTCATCCAGTCGATCAACGTTTGCCACGACTCGGCTGTCATGGAGCCAAACGGCTTGTCGCCCGCATCCATCAGCGGAATCAGGATGTCCAGACTTTTCGTCTCGATGTCTCTTTCCAGCGGGAACTCGGCGGCTTGCTTGGCGAGCAACAGGTCGAGCGCCTTTTCCTTGTTGTTTTTCACGTAGTCCTGGCCTTTTCCAATCGCACGCAGGAAGCCTTCGACCGCCTGCTGCTTTTTGCCCAGCGTCTCGTCACTGGTCGCAAGCACAAGCTCGTAATAATCCGGCACGCCATAATCAGACGGTTTGAAGACGTGAACCGGGATGCCGTTTTTCTCCAGAATCAGTTGCTCGTGGTTGATGTAACCGCCGACGACCGCGTCCACTTTTTTCGCTGTCAGGGCTGGAACGATGTCAAAGCCGATGTCGGTAAAGGACAGGCCGGAGTCGTCTGCACCCGCATGCTTGACCACCTGGCGAACGATGGATTCGTCAAGCGGAATGGACGGATAGCCGATTTTTTTGCCTGCCAGCTTTTGCGGGCTGTCGATGTCGCCGTCCTTGCGCGTCATGATGACGTTGAGCGGATGGCGCACGAGTGCCGCGACAGACACGACCGGGATTCCTTCGGCGCGCGCCTGGACGAGCTGCGGCTGGTAGCTGATCGCCAGGTCGACTTTGCCTGCCGCCGCCATTTTCAGCGGATCATTGCTGTCCGATGGCATTTGCAGGTTGACCTTGAGGTTTTCTTCCTTGAAAAAGCCTTGCTCTTCTGCGGCGTACAGGAAGGAGTGCACCGCATTCGGATACCAGTCGAGCGCGATTGTCAGCTCGGCAGGCTCCGCCGCATTTTCAGCCGGAGCCGGTGCTTGCGGCGTGGTTGTGCCAGTCCCGGACTGACTGCCGCACGCAGCAAGTCCAGTGGCAAGTGTCAGTGCCAGAATGGTTTTTGTCCATGTATGCATCCGTTTCATGATTGATCTCCCTACTCCTACTTTTTTTACCTGGATATTGGGCGTTTCGTTTTGGTATGCGGAGACAGACGGCGCTCGACCCGCCCGACGAGCCAGAACAGCAGCATGCCCAGGACAGACAGCAGCAGGACCGAGGCAAACAGCGCAGGTGCCTGAAAATTGCCCGATGCCCGTCTGCCGAAGTAGCCAAGCCCCTCGCTCGCACCGAGCCACTCCCCAATCGTCGCACCCGCGACACTGTAAGTCGCGGCCACCTTCAAGCCGCTGAAAAAATGCGGCAGGCTCGACGGCAACTGCAGCTTCGTGAACATTTGCCAGCGGGTAGCGCCCATTGTTTTCAGCAGTTGCAGCATCTCCTTGTCCGTAGAGCGCAGTCCGTCATACGTGTTGACGACAATCGGGAAAAAAGTGAACAGGATCGTCACCGCGATTTTTCCGGACAAATCGTATCCGAACCACAAAATAAAAACAGGAGACAATGCAATAATGGGAACGGTTTGCGAAATGACAATATACGGATAGACCAGTCGCTCGACGACTCGACTCATCTTCATCGCAAAAGCGAGCAAAACGCCAAACACAATCGAGACAGACAGGCCGAGCAGCACTTCTTTCAACGTCGCCCACAAATGCAGCCCGAGAAGTGCGTCGCGCAACTCCCACAGCGCGAGCACGACTGCGCTCGGCGGCGGCAAGATGAACGGCGGCACGGCCAGCAGGCGGCACACAGCCTCCCAGGCGACGAAAAAGAGCGCGATGGAAGTGCCGAACCAAAACCCTCTCGTCATCACGCTTCCCTCCCCAGCGTCTGCAGCCTGGACTGTTCTGTGCGCAGCAAGGTCCAGATTTGTTCGCGCAAGGCGAGAAAGCCGGGCTGATTCCGGCTGCCGACCGTTCGCGGTCGAGGGATGGAAACGTGCAGCTCGATTGGCTGGCGAATCGGCTTGCCCAACAGGACGATCACGCGGTCAGCGAGCAAGATCGCCTCGTCGATGTCGTGCGTAATCATCAGCATCGTACTGCCTGTCTCCTGCCATTTTTCCATCAGCCATTCCTGCATGTCGAGCCGCGTAATGCCATCGAGGGCGCTGAACGGCTCGTCGAGCAGCATCAGGTCTGTTCCGGACAGAAGCGCCCGCAAAAAGGAGACGCGCTGCCGCATGCCGCCGGAAAGCTGGGCAGGATAGGCGTCTGCCCACTCCTGCAATCCGTACCGGGGCAGTTCCTGTCTGACACGCTCGTGCGCTTCCTTTTTCGACACGCCCTTGATCTCCAGCGGCAAGGCTGCATTTTCCACAATTGTCCGCCACGGCATGAGCAGATCGCGCTGGGGCATGTAGCCTACGTGCCCCAACCGCTGTTCCATCCGTTCCTCGCCCAGCCGGATTTCTCCCTGTTCGGGCTGCAAAAGTCCCGCGATCAGTTGGAACAACGTGCTTTTTCCGATCCCGCTTGGCCCGATCAAGCTGACGAACTCGCCTTTTTTCACGCGCAGATCAAAGTCTTCGAGAATCGGCGTACCTGTGTATGAAAAGCGGACGTTGGAAAAAGCTAGTTGATCGCGCACGGCCACATTTCCTCTCTATAGGCCATATCCCAGAACATGTATTCCATCTTGGAGGTGTTGACGAAATACTCTTCCAGTCTCGCCAGCTCCTGCTCGTTTTTCCCTTCTGCCAGCTTGTTCATGATGTCGATCAGCCAGATCGCGAGCTGACCGAACTCGTCCGAACTGTACATGCGCACCCACTCGCCGTACAGCTCGTGGTCCAGCGCCCCTTCGACCTGCGCCAGCCGCTTGCCGATCTCCCAGTAGCTCCACGTGCACGGAAGCAGCGCGCTGACCAGCTCGGCCAGCGAGCCTTGGTGTGCGGCACGCAGCATGTAGCTGGTGTAGCCCAGCATGACAAAGGACGGCTCGGTCGCTTCCAGTTCCTCGCGGGAAATGCCGAAGCGGGCCGCATACTGGCGGTGCAGCTCCATCTCCATGTTGAGCGTCGATTCCTGCAAGGCCGCAAACCGGGCGCTCATCTCCAGGTCGTATGCCTTCACACTTGCAAGCGCGAACATTTTGGCGTAATCAATCAGATAGATGTAGTCCTGCTTCAAGTAAAATTTGAACGACTCCACGGGAAGCGTGCCGTCACCGAGACCCGTTACGAACGGATGCTGGTGAACGCGCTCCCAGATCGGAGCCACACTGCGCAACAATCGGTCTGTAAAGGTTGCCATGCTCTCTTTTCACTCCTTCTCTTCCTTTGACGTATTGCACCAGCTAGCGATGAAGCGGGCCATGATCTGGGCAAACCGGACAAGCTGTTCGGGATCAATCGACTCGTTGACAGCATGGGCGTACTTCAATTCACCCGGACCGAACAGCACTGCAGGAATGCCGGCATGCGCGAACCAGCCTGCGTCCGTGACCGTGGGCGACATGTCCACCACAGGCGCCGCGTGCAGTTCGCTCTCATAGGCGGCTTGCAGCTGCGCCAGGGCCGGATGCTTTGTATCCAGCTCCAGGGACGGGAAAATTTCCCCGCGATCCTCGATCATGGAGCGACCGCCCCAGCGAAAGACGGGAGGATGGTCGCGCAACCACAAGTCAGCCGCTGCTGCCCGTCCGACATGGTCTTCGATTTCGCGAATGATCTGTTCATACGATTCGTTCGGGTAAAAGTGAACGGTAATCCAGAGCGCGCAGCGATCCGCAATAAACGCAGCATGGCGTCCGCCCTCGATTACGGCAGGATTGATCGTATTGCTGCCAGCCGGGAAACCGGGGTACGCCTTCATCACAGCCCAGTCCCGCTCCAGTTCTTGCAGCGCGGTGATGATTTTCGCCATTTTTTCGATGGCTGACGCGCCGCGCACGCCACCTCCGGCATGGATCGTCCGTGCCCGCATCCCGTCGTGCAAGGTCGTCGGGCTCTCAATCGTGATCCATCCGGTAATGACACCGCCCTGCCCTTGCATGTGCAGGTTGCTCGTATCGACAACGACAGCGTAGTCCGCCTGATAGCCGCGTTCGAGCGCAGCCAACGTTCCGGCTTCGCCCGCTTCCTCGCCAATCACCGATTGGAACAGCAAATCGCCTGCCAGCTCGACGCCGTGCTCGCGCAGCATCTGGATGGCGAACAGGCTTGCCGCCAGTCCGCCCTTCATGTCGGCTACACCGCGTCCGTACAGCCGCCCGTCCGCGCCGCGAGTCAAGGAAAACGGCGGATACGTCCAGCTCGCATCGTCCCCGACTTCTGCGACGTCGATGTGCCCGTTGACAATCAGGCTGTTCGCCTTGGCAGGAGCGCTGCCCGGCAGTCGTCCGACGATATTGTCGTCGCCGGGGTAAACGGTCCAGCGATCAACCTCAAAGCCAATGGCTGCAAGCCGATTGGCGAGTACGGTTTGCGCCGCATCGCTGTTTCGCGCTGGCGGACTAACAGTCGGATGGGAAACGAGCTCTGCCAAAAGGGCAAACAGCTCTTCTTTGCGGCTGGCAATCGCTTCTACCGCTTCTGTCAGTCGGTCCACGCTACTCGATCATCCCTTCTGTCGGGCTGCTCGCCGATGCGTAGCGCTTTTTCGCGATCCGTCCTGCGAGGAAGCCTTTGCGTCCCGCTTCCACGCCAAGCTTCATCGCTTCGGCCATCAACACGGGATTGTCCGCAAGCGCGACAGCCGTATTCAGCAGCACGCCGTCAGCGCCCAGCTCCATCGCTTTCGCACAATCGGCTGGCGAACCGATGCCAGCGTCTACGATAACGGGCACTTTGGCGTCCTCGATGATGAAGCGGAGGTTGTTTTCGTTGAGGATGCCTTGTCCAGATCCAATCGGGGATGCGCCCGGCATGACAGCATGCACGCCTACCTCCTGCAAGCGCTTGGCGAGAATCGGATCGTCGTTGGTGTAGGTCAGCACGATAAAGCCTTCCTCCACCAAAATTTTCGACGCTTCCAGCGTGCCAATCGGGTCAGGCAGCAATGTTTTCGGGTCGCCAATGACCTCAACCTTAATCATGTCACACAAGCCGGAAGCCTTCGCCAGACGGGCGATGCGCACCGCTTCCTCCGCCGTGTAAGCTCCCGCTGTGTTCGGCAGCAAAGTGAATTTTTTCAGATCGAGCTGTTCCAAAAAGTTCGGCTCTTGCGGATTTTCCAAATTGAGACGGCGAATCGCAAACGTCAAAATTTCCGCTTCCGACACCTCGACAGCTTTTCCTTGTGTTTCCAAATCTGCGAATTTTCCGGTCCCAAGCAACAGGCGGGAACGAAACTCGTAAGGGCCAATTTTCAATGTATCCATGCTGGTCATCCTCCTCCGACAAAATGAACGATTTCGATGCGGTCTCCGTCTGCAATCGGCGTTTGTTCATACCGGGAGCGGTCGATGATTTCTCCGTTGCGCTCCACGACGACAATCTTCTCCTGCAGGGAATACGAAGCGAGCAGGTCGCGGACTGTGTTGATTTCAGCCGACAGCTCTGCTGTTTTTCCGTTCAGCACAACAACCATTGTATTCCTCCTTCTTGGTGGCACCTGTCGAGGGACAAAAAAACGGCTTCCCTCGCCTGCCGGAAGTCACTCCAGTCAAACGGTGGAAGCCGTATACGTTTCCCATCCGCATCCGCTCGGACAGATGGAAGTAAAAAAACCATCCGCCGTGGGATGGTTGAGTGGATCTCATCATCATCTGGCAGCAGTTTTCCGGCAAATACGCCGCAACTGCCGCACCGTGAAATCGATTCCTATACCTCTTCCTCCGCTGGCATGACCCAGGTCAGGTTCAACGGTCAGTAACACGCTCGTTACAATCTCAGCCGACGATGCTCGGCCCCCGTTTGGTAGTAAGCCTATGAAATTGTCGTACATTCGAGTATTACAGTACCATTCTATTTCGTGTTTGTAAAGGTTTCCTTGTACATCGATTCCAGTACAGCCAGGCAACGTTCGGACCAGGCCGCCATTTTTTTCAGCTTCTCCATTTCCCGCTCCATCGCGATGCGCACAGACTCTTTGTAGTCGGGCACTTCGCCGTTGTAGCGGATGGCAGATGCGGCCGGGGTCATGAATTTTTCCTGGTAGGAGAGCGCCGGGCGCTGGTGAAACAGCGGCACATCCACCTCGTAGGCCGTATGCAGGTCGCCCTGCTGCGGGTATTTCGTCACGGCTAGCACCTTGACCAACAATTTCGTATCGTGAATTTCCAGCACTTCCGCAATATACTCTCCTGTCCGCTGCGTCACGCGAACTTTATCACCGGGATTCCATAGCATTGTCGTTTCCTCCTTGCATCAACCATCATCGTAGAGGCCAGGCGCAAGCGGCCTGGCCGCGAATCGCAACTCGCCCGTCAGACCAGAGACTCGGCAAGCAGCTTGCGGGCATGCGCCAGCACTTCGTCCACAGCAGGCGCTGGTTGACCGCCGCCCTGCGCCATCGCCGGATTGCCGCCGCCTTTTCCCCCAATCAACGGCAGCGTCTCCTTGATTAGCTGATTGACAGCGACGTTCACAGCCTGACCCCGTGCAAATACTAGCTGGGTCTTCTCGTCAGTCGCGGCGGCCAGCAAGCATACGACGTCCGGCGCCTCCGCGACCGCAAGCTGGGCGAACTGCTGCAACTGCTGAATGGTTTTGTCCGGGAAAACTTGTGTGATGACCCGCGCTGCTCCCACTTGCTCTGCCATGTCAAGCTGCTTTCGGACCTCGCCTTCCAGCAGTTGCTTTTCGGCGTCGACGAGTCTTGCTTTCAAGCTGTCCCGTTCGGCCAGCACGCGCTCTGCCTGCGCGATCAGGTCAGCTTCACTGGTTGCAAAAAGCTTTGCCAGTTCACGCACAGCCCCCTGCTTGCGTGTGTAATCGCGCAAAGCGCGCAAGCCGCAGATGAACTCCAACCGGATGTTTCCGCGATGGCGCTCCCAGCCGAGAATTTTTATCATGCCCACTTCGCCTGTATGCGCAGGATGTGTGCCGCCGCACGGATTGTAGTCGTACTCCGGGATGATGACGACGCGAACATTTTCCGTGACCGTCGGCTGTTTTTTCAATGGCAGTGCAGCCAGCTCTTCGTCGTCGACAAACCGGGCGATGATCGGACGGTTTTCCAGCACGACCTGATTGGCCCGCTGCTCTACCGCTTCCCATACGTCCGGCGTCAGTTCATCCAGGCGGACGTCGATTGTCACGCGTTCTTTTCCCAAGTGAAACGCGACCGTCTCCGCCTGCACCACTTCCAGAAACGCGGCGGACAAAATGTGCTGTCCGGCATGCTGCTGCATGTGATCGAAGCGGCGGTCCCAATCGATCTGACCGACCACTTCCGTGCAGTCCTCCGGCAGCGGAGCTTCCAGCCGATGACGTACCTCGCCCGCTACTTCTTCCACGTCAATGACCCGACATTCTCCGAGCGTGCCCAGATCGGCAGGCTGTCCGCCTCCCGTCGGGTAAAAAGCCGTCTGGCTGAGCACGGCATACGGCGTACCGTCCTCTTCCCGGCCTTGCTTGATTACTTGCGCCGTAAACGTTCTCACATACGCATCTTGATAATAGATTCTGTCTTTCATTTTTGCTCCTTGCCGCCGGAACGAAAAAAGCGATTTGCTTTTTCCATTCCGGCCATTTTCTCCCGCCAGGGGTGCTCATATATGGATAGAAAAGTGATCGAACAACTTGTTGCCCTATGTACGTTAAGCACTCTCGTTTTTTTAAAAATCGAAGCGCTCTTTCTACGAGATGGATCAAAAAAGCGCGCGCAAAGCTAGCAACAGCAACCTATTGACGGCGAAGAAATGCTCCTGTGCTGGCGCGAGAGCGAAGAATCTTTCCCCACTACAACAGGCTGCACGCAGACTTCATGGGCCGCAAACCGAACCGCCGACGGCTTTTTCTAGCCAAACAGTCGATCCATCTGCTGTTCGCGCGCGAGGCGCTCTTCCGGGCTTGCCAGATCGTATTTTTTCAACAGGTGAAACAGCTCGTTCAACCGCTCCTGGCTAAGCTCGCCTTCCAACATGCGCTGGAACTGTCCTACCCGCGCTTCGGACAAAAACGGCGCTTGCTCGGCCAGTTTCTTTTCTACATCCTCTTTGCTGTGATTCAGCTTGCACTCTCCCATCTTTTCTCTCCTTTTCCCGTATTCTTCTAACCATCATACCACGATTGCTACCGATGGAAAACGTGACCGGGCCAACACTCAGCGCTGGGCTGCGCTGCCCTGCCTTGCTGTCGGAGCACGCTCTGAGCAGTGCGCAGTGCGTATGGGGGACTTCCCGGGTGACAGGCCCGATTCATAAACTTGGCTGCGCCAAGCCGTTTGGCGCAGCCCATTCTTATCTGTACGTCTGCTCGCTACGTCCGTTTGCGGACGCGGAAGTTGCTTTCGATCAGCAGCCAGTTTTGCGGAAACGGCAAACCGAGCTTCCAGAAGCTGACTCCACGAATGCCCAGTTGCTTCACCAGATCGAATTTGGCTTGAATCGAGCGGGCGTCCTCAAACCATACCTCATGCCGTTTGCCATCGTCTGCCGTATAGTGGAAAAACGGTGCCTGCGCCCGGTAATCGTAGCGGATTACGGCGTTTTCCCGCGCCGCGAGGGCAATCGCTGCCTGCGGACTCAACGCTCGCGCCGTCGTTCCCTGCTCATACGGCAACGTCCAGTCGTAGCCGTACAAGTTTTGGCCCATCAAAATTTTTTCGGCTGGCATTTCAGTCAGGGCATATTGGAGGACACGACGAACTGGCCCAATTGGCGACACGGCCATCGGCGGCCCCCCGCTGTAGCCCCACTCATACGTCATGATAACGACAAAGTCGGCAATCTCGCCAATCGCCCGGTAATCGTGGGCGCTGTACCACCTGCCTTGCTGCTCGGCGCTCGTCTTCGGTGCCAAAGCGACAGAAAGCATCATCCCCTGGGCGTGCGCCCGGTCGCGAGCCCTGCGCAAAAAGCGGATGTACGCCTCGCGATCCGTAGCCGGGAGCGCCTCCATATCGAAATGGATGTCTCCCATCCCAAGCTCTCTCGCCGTTTGAAAAACGTTGTCGAGCACCTTGTTTTGCAGTTCCTGGTTGTTCAGGATAAGCCCGCCCAGTTCCGTGCTGAACTGGTCGTTTTCCAGATTGGTGACGACGAGCATCAGTACCACATTGTTTTGCCTTGCAATCGCGGGAAAATCGTTCAATGCCGGCCGGGCCAGCGTCCCGTCCCGTCTGATCCGGAAGCTGAACGGTGCCAGGTACGTCAGGTGCGGTGCCGCCGTGCGCACGTCCGCTTCCAGTACAGGCGAAACGGTCCTGCGCGGCTCCGCATACGCATTGAAATCCGCCGCCCGCCGCGGACGGGGCGGGATGTACAAGCGTTGCCCGATTTGCAACGGGCGGTACTGCGATATGTTATTGACGCGGGCCAGTTCGGCTGCGCTGATCTGGTAGCGTTGCCCGATCGTATACAGGGTGTCTCCCTGCCTGACCCAGTGGTAACTCCCGACAATCGGAATCACCATCGCCTGTCCTACGACGAGCCTGCCTGGATCGGGCAGTTCATTTACTTCCGCGATCGCCTCAGCAGTCGACCCATACAGTGCGGCTATGCCAGACAGCGTCTGTCCTTCTTCCACGACATGGATTTGCATGCGCCTCCCCCTTCGCAATATGTCTCTCTTTCTTGTATTCAGCACGAAGGGGTTAGGTGTTTGTCTAGGCGAGTGTTTTCAGCACGTCGTACAAAAAACCGACGGAGTGCAGCGCATAATGCCTGCCCGTGACCTGTTCCCCGCAAAACAGGAACAGCGCCGGGACACTCGTGATTTGCAGCCGCTCCGCGAGGGCTGGGGCCGTGTTGATGTTGAGTCGGTACAAAGGAAGCTGCCTGGAGAGCGCTTCCCTGGCGACAAATAGCATCCGCTCCGCCAGCTTGCAGGTGCCGCACATGGGGGTGTAGATGAACAAGGCGAAGGGCCTGTTTTGTTGGCAAAGGCGGTGGAGCGTGGCGGTGTCGATTTCTTGCATCTGGGGCCTTTCCTTCCTTTTTGTTGATGCTTCATGCTAGGCATATCGGAAATGCCTTGTCAATGGACGGGAAACAAAACATCTTGGTTCGCTTCCCTTTGCAAAGTTCTGCCTGGAAACTTTGCAAAGGGAAGTGATCGCAGCCCCTTCTGCAGCGCCAGAAACTCCAGCCCGCCTGCCACCTGCGCCAAAACCAGAACGAAGCTGTCTTTGCCAAAAAATGAACCAGACTCCTGCGTGGGTCCGGTTCATTTCCTTCTGCTGCCCCCAACTGCTGCTTATTGACGCAAGGCGCGGCGCAATATTTTCCCCGTGCTGTTTTTCGGCAGCTCCGGAACGATTTCAACCAGACGCGGCACTTTGTACTTCGCCAATTTGTCCTGGCAAAACGCGATGATGTCTTCCTGGGACACCGCCACTTCTTTCAACGCGACAAACGCCTTGACCGCTTCGCCGTGCACCTCGTCAGGCACGCCGATCACTGCCGCCTCGATAATCGCCGGATGCTGGTAGAGCACTTCCTCCACCTCACGCGGGTAGACGTTGTAGCCATCGACGAGAATCATGTCTTTTTTGCGGTCGACGATGTACACATACCCTTCCTCATCCATCCGCGCCATATCTCCGGTGTACAGCCAGCCGTCCCGAAGCGTCGCTGCCGTATCCTCCGGCAGACCCAAATAGCCGAGCATGACGTTCGGTCCTTTGACCACCAGCTCACCAACTTCGCCACGGGGCAGTTCGTTGCCCTCCGGATCGACGACCTTGTTTTCGACATGGGGGATGTTCACTCCTACCGATCCAGGCTTTCTCGTTCCGTGCAGCGGATTGAAGGCTGTTGCCGGAGCCGCCTCGGACAGTCCGTAGCCTTCCAGTATTTTCACATCGTACTTCGCTTCGAACTTGTGCAGCAGCTCGACAGGCATGGATGCGCCGCCCGAGCAGCAGAGACGGACGGAAGCGAAATCTTCTTTCGTCGCATCAGGCAGTTGGAGCATGTAGTTGTACATCGTCGGCACGCCCGCAAAGCAGGTTGCTTGCTGCTCCCGGATCGTGCGGACCACCTCTGCCGGATGGAAGCGCGGAATGATAATGATAGATGCCCCGTAGCGGATCGGGCCGTTGAGACAAACGGTCATGCAAAAAACGTGGAACATCGGCAGCACAGCCACCACCCGATCTTCGGGAAGCAGTTCGAACAAAATCCCCATCGCTTCTGCATTGGAAGCCATGTTGCGGTGAGAGAGCATTGCGCCTTTTGGCTGCCCGGTCGTGCCGGATGTGTACAGAATTACAGCGAGATCGTCTTCATGCCGCTCCGGCTCGACAAAGCTGCCGTCCCCTGCTTGTGCAACCTGCTCCAGCGTCAGCCCGTCGCCAGCCGCCTCTGTGTAGATGAGATGTTTCACATGATCGAGTTGTTCTTTCAAAGGGGTGAGGACAGGTTCGAGCGCGGCGAGGGCGATCACGGCTTTGGCCTGGCTGTTGGCGAGGATAAAGCTGATCTCTCTTTGCGTGTAGATTGGATTCATCGGAACGACGGCAGCACCTGTCCGCAAAATCGCGTAGTAAGCGCTTACAAATTGTGGCCGGTTGTCCATGATGAGCGCAACAGCGTCCCCTTTTCCGATCCCGAGCCTGGACAACCCGGAGGCCAGTTCAGCCACCTGCTGGTTCAATTGACGGTACGTGGTCGTCTCCCCCATAAAAACGAAGGCGGGATGGTCCGGAAAATGTTGAGCGCTTTGCAACAAATTTTCATTCAAATGATACATCACACATCTACCCCCTTTCAGAAAATTTTAACATTTCAAACGGACTCGATAAAGCATTTCTTCTCGGAAACGGCTGGGATTTCTGCAAGCAGCGCCGTCCCGGCATTTGGCATCGTTTCGGTTTCGTATGATACACTGATTCAAACAGCCACCCAAGGAGGTACGTCAGGATGGACACAGCAACATGCGAAGATGCGATCCGCAGCCTTTACCAGAAGGTCATCAAGGGCTGGAACGACCACAATGCAGCCGACATGTCTGCGCCGTTTGCGGCAGACGGCGAGCTGATCGGATTCGACGGCAGCCAGATGATCGGACGAAAGACGATTTTTACCCACCTGCACGACATTTTTTCCCATCACCGGACTCCCCCCTTCGTGTACAAGATCAAGTCCGTATGCCTGCTCGGCGAGGAAGTAGGGATGGTTCGCGCCATGGTCGGCATGATCCCGCCCGGAAAAGACGAGCTGGAACCGACGCTCCATGCGCACCAGACGCTTGTCGCCAAAAAACAGGACGAGCAGTGGGAAGACGTGCTGTTTCAAAATACGCCAGCGCAGTTTCACGGGCGGCCCGAACTGGTCGAGCAGTTTACAGAGGAGCTGCGGCCATATGTGCAGCAACAGTTGCTTTAATCGCACGGCTTTTCTCGTAACAACCTTTCCTTTTTTTCCACTTAAAAAAAGGCATGTCCAACGATCTGAAAGAACGTCAGACATGCCGATTAAACAGTGAGTTCAGAGCATCCAAGTATTTTCCTGGCTGGAGCACCATAACCAGCACTTTTGTCATGCAAAACTGCCGCCGCTTCCCCACATCATCGAAAGCACAGGGAACTGCCGCCAAACTCTATTCGCTCTGCCTTATTGTTTGGTCAGGCGAAGCTCATGCGCACGCAGGGATGGTTTGCGAATCAAATAAATGAGGTAGCCGACTGCGCCCCCGACCAAACCAGGAAGCAGCCAGCCCAGCCCGATTGTGTACATGGGCAAGTAGCGTGAAAAGACGTCATGGATCGCCTGGACCTCGATCCCGCCAGCATTCAGCCCGTCAAACAGACTGATGAGAAACGTGGCGAACAAGCAACCCTGATACACCTCTGGCCGCCCGCCAAACGCCTGATGCAAAAACGTCAAAAAGATCAGCGCGATGGCGATGGGGTACATCATCGTCAAAACCGGAACGGACACCTTGATGAGTGCGGTCAGCCCGATATTGGCGACGAGTGTGCTGAACACAGCCAAAATTACGGCAATCTTTTTATACGAAATGCGCGGAAACAAGGCGTGGAAAAACGACGAGCACGCCGTAATCAGTCCAACGCTGGTTGTCAGGCAGGCCGCGGTAATCATCAGACCGAGCAGCAGGCCGCCGTAAGAACCGAAGTAATAATTCGACACTTTGGCCAAAACTTGCGCGCCGTTTTCCAGATGACCGAGCTTTTCCACACTGGAAGCGCCCATGTAGGCGAGCACCGAGTAGAAAAACGCCAGGAGCACACCTGCAATCAGCGTCGCTTTGGCGCACGTCAGCAAAATTTGCTTTCGCGCCGTAACGCCTTTTTCCTTGATCGCCTGAACGATGATGATGCCAAATACAAATGCCCCAAGAGCGTCCAAGGTTAAATAGCCGTCCTGGAATCCTTTGAAAAACGCCTTGGACTGGTAATCCCCCACTGGCGCTTGCAGCTCGCCAATCGGATACACAATGGCCGTCAGGACGATGATGCCGATAAACGTCAGCTTCATCGGTGTCAAGACTTTTCCGACTACATTGATAATTTTTCCAGGATTGAGCGACAACAGGCAAGCGAGCGTGAAGAACAGGACGGTAAAGACAATCAGCGGCACAGGACCGGCCTGCTCGGATAAGAACGGCTTGATCCCGATCTCAAACGACACATTCCCGGAGCGCGGAATGGCAAAAAACGGCCCGATGGCCAAATAGAGCATGATGGTGAAGACGAGGCCAAACAGCGGGTGCACGCGGCTTGCCAGCGAGCGCAAATCGTTTTTACCTGAATACACCAACGCTGTAATTGCCAAAAGTGGAAGGCCAACCCCGGTCACGAGAAAGCCGACGTTGGCTTCCCAGACATTCGTTCCCGCCATCTGTCCGAGCATCGGAGGAAATATCAGATTGCCCGCGCCAAAAAACAGCGCAAACAGCATGAATCCGATGATGACGATGAACGAATAGGAAACTTCTTGATGCATGACAAAACCTCCTGTGATAAAAAGCAAAGGGCTCTTTTCAGCAACCCTCAGATTAGTGAAAAAATTCACGAAGTCTGCCGCTTTATCCAGACTCCAGCCAAACTGGATTCCTTGTCAGATAAATCAGTCCTCCAAACGAATCACTCGATGTTTGCATGACTCTCTCTCCGTTTCTACCTTGCTGCATAAGTCCAACTCTCATAGACTGGCTGGCAAGGAGAAGAGCGACACATCATTTATTTATAACACAAATATGAATGAAAAAGTATTTTCGAATAAATAAAACTATTATTCCCTCTCCCACACGACATCGTGCACATTCCGCGTGAGGTCCCACTCGCAGTTTCTTTCAAGCACAGCAAAAAGACTGCCATCTGTAGACAGCAGCCTTTTTAAACAATCGTTTAAGTTTTTCACTCAAAACGAAAATCGTCATCCGTCAGCGGCTCGACGTTGAGCGTGCGGACGTAGCCATTGCCTTTTTTCGAGAAGAAATCGTGCTGCTTCGTATGCGTCCGTATCCCGTTCAGGACGATCGGGTTGACCTCCTCTTCCGGGAAGAACGGTTCCAGCCCCAGATTCATCAGCGCTTTGTTGGCGTTGTAGCGCACGTAGGCCAGCACCTCGTCTGCGAGACCAATCTCTGTGTACAAGGAGACGGTGTACTCCTCTTCATTTGCGTGCAGCTCGTGCAGGAGTGCGTACAGCTCTTCTCTGACCGCCGTCTGCTCCACGACGCTGAGCTTTTGATACACTTCCTGCGCGAGCACGCCGACGTACAGGCCGTGAATGCTTTCATCCCGCACAATCAGGTCGATAATTTCGCCGCTGCTCGTCATCTTGCCCTGCCCAGCCAAATAGAGCGGGTAGAAAAAGCCGCTGTAAAACAGGTAGCTTTCCAAAAAGACAGAAGCGACCATCGCCATGTAAAAATCTTTCGGCGTCTCGATCTCCTGGTAGCGCTTCGCGATGAGTGCCGCTTTCTTTTGCAGATGCGGATTGCGCTCGACCCAGGCAAAAATTTCGTCGATCTCTTCCGTAGCAGCGAGCGTCGTGAAAATGCTGCTGTACGATTTGGCGTGAATTTGCTCCATCATGCCCATGAAGGCCAGGACGGCCTTGCGCTGCAGTCCGTCCACATGCTCCATGATTTTCGGCATCCCTACGCCACCTTGCACGGTGTCGAGCAAGGTCAGTCCGCCGAGCACTTTTTTGTACGTGTCCCGTTCCGAAGCGCTAAGCTCCATCCAGGACATTTTGTCATCCGAGAGCGGAATCTCGTCATCCGTCCAGAACTGCATGATGTTCTGGTTCCAAAAGGTCATCGTAAAATCGTCGTCCGGCCTGTTCCAATTGACTGCTTTCATCGGGCGTTCCTCTTCTCTGAAAAAACTTGTCTTACTCAGAATCGTTCACTCGCATTAAACAGCGCAGCTAATGCACTCTTCCACTGTCAGATGCTTGGTACGTGTGTAGTAGAGCGATTTCAAGCCTTTTTTCGCCGCGTATATGTAGTAGCGCGCCAGCTCTCTGGTCGAGATGTTACTGTTGACGTGCAGTACGGTAGAAATCCCTTGGTCTACATGCTCCTGAATTTCTGCGATCAAATCGATCACCTTGAACTGGTCGATCACATAGGCAGATTTGTAGTAAAAATAGTTTTCCTGCGACATGTACGGCATCGGGTAGTAGGTTGTCGAGTTCGCATACGTTCTTGTCTCGATATGTTCGACGACCGGCATCACGCTCGATGTCGCATTCTGAATGTAGGAAATGCTCTGTGTCGGCGCAATCGCCAGACGGTACGCGTGATACAGCCCGTTCTTCTGCACCTTTTGCTTGAGCGCGGCCCAATCGTCCGGGGTCGGAATGTGCATGCCCGCGAACAGTTGCTTGCCTTTTTCCGTGCGCGGACGGTAGTCGTTCGTCAAGTATTTGTCAAAATACGTGCCTTTGGCGTACTCCGACTGCTCGAAGCCCATGAACGTTTCCCCTTTGGTCTGGGCGATCTCCATGCTCATTTCCAGCGAATAGTAGTTCATCATCATGAAAAACGTGCGGGCGAAGTCTTTGGCTTCCTCGCTCTCGTAGGCGATCTTGTTTTTCGCCAGGTAGCCGTTGAGGTTCATCGCACCCAGCCCGACGGAATGCAGCTCGCGGTTCGCCTTTTGCACGCCTGGCGCATTTTCCACGCGGGTCATATCGCTTACGGCGGTAATCGCCTCGATGCCTTCCCGCACGGATTCGCGCACTTTTTTGTGCTCCATCACGTTGACGATGTTGAGCGAAGCCAGATTGCAGCTAATGTCGCGGCGGATGATGTCCGGCTCGCCGTAGTTGGTAATCGTGGACGTCTCCTGGAGCTGGAAAATTTCCGTGCACAGGTTGGACATTTTCACGGAGCCGATGTCTTTTAGCGCGTGATTTTTGTTCGCGTTCGTCTTGTTCATGATGTACGGGTAGCCCGATTCCATCTGGATCATCGCGATTTTGGTGAGCATGTCGCGGGCGCTCATGACGACTCTTTTCTTGACGCGCTCGTTTGCCACCAGCTCGTCGTACATTTCGTCGAGATCCAGATCATCCAGATGGATGCCGTATTCCTTGTAAACGGAGTAAGGAGCGAACACTGTCAGCGGCTTGTTTTCCTCTGCGAGCTTGTAAAACACATTCGGTACGATCAGGCCGATTGACAGCGTCTTGATCCGCGACTTTTCATCGGCATTGATCTTTTTGCAGTCGAGAAACTCGTTGACGTCCCAGCCGAAGATGTTGTAGTAGGCGGCCCCGGAGCCTTTGCGCTGGCCCATCTGATCGGCGTAGGAAAACGCATCCTCCAGCAGCTTGAGCACAGGCATGACGCCCTTGGCTGCCCCCTCGACCCCTTTGATCGGCTCGCCGCGTCCGCGCAGCTTGGACAGGTTGACAGCCACGCCGCCGCCGATTTTGGACAGCTGCATACAAGTGCCGAGCACGTAGTTGATCGAATTCAGCGAGTCGTCCATCTCCAGCAGGAAGCAGGAAACCATTTCGCCGCGGCGGCTTTTTCCCGCATTGAGGAACGTCGGGGTCGCAGGCTGCAGACGCTGCTCGATCATGGATACCGTCAGCCGCTTCGCCAGCTCGAAGTCACCGCGTCCGAGCGAGAGTGCCACAATCGCCACCCGATCCGGGTACTGCTCCAGATACATCGATTTGTCGTTCGTTTTCAGGGCGTAGTCTTTGTAAAACTTGGAGATGGCCATGTAGGAAGCGAATTGAAACCCGGCCCCATGCGCCAGGCGGAAAATTTCATCGACCTGTTCCACGGTGTATTTTTCGTACACATTTTCGTAGTAGTCGTTTTCGATCAAGTAGTCCATGCGTTCTTTCACACTGTTGAAGGTCATTGTCTTGGCCTGTACTTCTTCCATGAAGACCGCGACAGCCTCTCTGTCCTTTTCCAGTTGGTAAAATCCGTCGCTTCCTCGCTGCATCAGTTGGTTGTTCAATTCAATGTGTCGCAATTGCTGCCACCCCACTCGTAAATTGTTCCACGTCACGGCCGGTACCGGACAGTTCGAATTTGGAAATGACCGGAACGCCATATTGGCTGGCAATCGTGTCTGCGCTTTTGGCAAAGCTGGCTCCCCAGTTGCGGTTGCCGCTGGCCGACACGCCGCGCAAATAGACATGATTCCGCTTGAGGAAACGCTCCACCTTTTCCGGCACCTGGCCAAAGCCCGTCGTATATGTAACCAGAACGAACGGCTCTTCGATCACCATCTCGGGTTCAATCTCCACGTGAGGTAGCCCCAGCTTGCTGACGAATCTTCTGACGTTTCCTGTTTTGGAGTCAAAAGCGATTAACATGTCCCTCATCCTTTACTGCTTTTGTATACTTTTCAACCAAAGTAAAAACGCATCCGACGTCAAAAGGCCGAATGCGCATGATGATCCCCATCGTATCCATTCGTCCCAAGACGAATGGAGCGTTCGAACACTTCCCTATGTCCCGTAGGTTACACAGTGCTTGCGGTCAGGCAGGTCTCCTGGCTCGGGGTCATCGCTCCATTTTCGCCTTCCCGATTTGTTGGATCAGTGGCGCAAACACAAAATGGAACTCGCTCCTTACAGTGGCGGGAACCGCGCCGGATTTTCACCGACTTCCCTATTATGTCTACCAAATATTGCGTGATATTGCGTGGCAAACACCTGTCCGCATCAATATGTAGTTGGCAAAACTTACTTTACCTCAATATATCGTAGTAGTCAAGGTCAGCATGTTCTATTTTGGCACTGATAATCTCTCTCATTTCTCTGTTGCCATTCTCTGGATTGCATTCCTATAATAGATTTCGTATGCAAAAAGTTGACGCCATCGGCCGACTGGAGAGTGATTCATGTTGGAGGACACGGTTTATGAAGCAGTAACGATTCCTCGTTCGCAAATCCGCAAAATGACCTACGATGATCGCACGTTTCACATTTTTGTCAGCATCCCTGACGTGACACCGCCGCCATCCGGCTTCCCGGTCATCTATGTGCTGGATGCCAACTCGGTTTTTGGCACGATGACCGAAGCGATCCGCCTGCAAAGCCAGGCGCCTGAAAAAACGGGGGTGTATCCCGCAATCGTCGTTGGCATCGGCTATCCGACAGAAGCGCCGTTTCACCCCTCGCGCTACTACGACTTCACCCATGTCGTGCCCGCATCCGAGCTGCCCGCTCATCCGCGCGGCGGCGAATGGCCGGAAATGGGCGGGGCAGAAGGCTTCCTCAGCTTCATCGACGACACGGTGAAACCCGCGATTGAAAAGGACTTGCCCGTCGACCGCACCCGGCAAACGATTTTCGGACATTCGCTCGGCGGCTTGCTCGTGCTGCACGCCTTGCTGACCCGGCCGCACGCGTACCAATGCTATATCGCCGGCAGCCCGTCGATCCACTGGAACGAAAGCGTCCTGTCGGAAGAGGAACGCCGCCTGCCGTCCCTGCTCACAGACGACATGCGCATCAGAGCGCTGCTCACCGTCGGGGAGCTGGAAAACGACGGCCGCTTCGCTGTCAACGTCAAGGCGCAGGCAATGGCCAAGCGGTTGTCCGCCATGGGCAACGGGCAGATCGAAGCGTCTTTCCGCCAGTTTCCGGACGAAAATCACACCTCTGTCCTGCACGTCCTCATCAGTCACGCCATTCGCTTTGCTTCCAAGCCACCTGCCCGCTAGTCTGGGCAGTTTTTTCTTTGCCTCGCTCCAGGCCACAGGCACGAAAGCCAGTCGGCACACACAAAAAACCGCCCATACGCAAACGATGAGCGGTCATGCGTGCATTCCTGTTCTTTTTGGTTTATTGCAGAGACAGCACCTTGTTGATCTGCGGCAGCTCCTCGATGGCAGCTACGACCGCCGGTGTCATCTCCTCGTCGGTGACGCAAATCAACAGGGCGTTTTTCCCCTTTTGCTCACGCGACACATTCAGCTTGGAAATGTTGATCTCGTGGTCAGCCAGCTTGCGGGACACGTCGTAAATGACGCCTGGATAGTCGGTATGATGGACCAGCAGACCGTGAGCGCCCGGAGGAATCCGACAGGCGCAGTAGTTGATTTCGCTGATGTACACTTCGCGCCAGTCTTGGGCAAACGTGTACTTGTTTGCTCCCACGCGCAAATTCGCGAGATGGTTGGCGTACTCGCCTGAGCTGTTTTGAACGGAGACGCCGCCGCCAAGTCCCTCCAGCAAAAGCGAAGCGATCTCTTCTTTATTTTCATGGGACAAAATGCTCAGGGACGCCCCTGTGAGCTGCGGCTCCAGTCTGCGAATCAGTTGGGCCAATTCTCGAAGTCCAGCATATTGGGTCATGTACTGTCCTCACTCTCCCAGTCATATTTCATCCTTGCTGCTTATTGCGGAAGAATCCACTCTTCCGGTTCCTTGATAATCGAGGAATGGTTGTCGGAGCGATACCAGGCTGTCAAGGTTTGTCCATCCTTCGTGTACACGATGCGATAGATGGTGTTGCCCTTTCCGCTTTTCTCAAACGGACTTTCCTCCAGCGGAACCACTGTCACACCGCCCGCTTCAATCACGCCGCCTTTTTCCGCGATGACGCTCTGGATCGTGGCCATGTGCTCATTGCCCGTGACCGCCATCCCCATGTAAGCGAGCACCCCCATCAAGATCGCAACCGCCAGAAACGAAACAATAATCACTTTGGACTTTTTCGCTTTATCCACCAAACGCTTCCCCCGTTATTTAAGTCTCCTTGTCAATCGGACGCACTTTGTCAATCGTGCCTCCCCCCAGGCACACTTCTCCATCGTAAAAGACGACGGCTTGCCCAGGTGTCACCGCTTTTTGCGGTTCGGCAAAAACAACTTCTACGGTATTGCCCTCGCGGATGTGCACCGTCACTTGCTGGTCAGGCTGGCGATAGCGGAATTTCGCGGTGCAGGTAAACGATTCGGTCGGCTTGTTCGCGCTCACCCAGTTCACGTCAGTCGCCAGCAAGCTGCTCGAATACAGGCGGGGATGGTTGCTGCCTTCGCCAACGATCAGGACGTTGCGCTCCAGGTCTTTGTCCACGACAAACCACGGCTGTCCGGTCTTGCCGTGCCCGCCGCCAATCCCCAAGCCCTGGCGCTGGCCAAGCGTGTAGTACATCAGGCCGTCATGCCGTCCGATCACGTCTCCGTCTACCGTTTCGATATTGCCGGGCTTGGCTGGCAAGAAGTTTTGCAAAAACTCGCGGAAGTTTCGCTCGCCAATGAAGCAAATCCCGGTGCTGTCCTTCTTTTTCGCGGTGTACAGCCCGGCTTCTTCGGCAATTTTACGCACCTCTGGCTTTGGCAAATGCCCGATCGGGAACATCGTTTTCGACAACTGCTCCTGACCGAGCACATTGAGGAAGTACGTCTGGTCTTTGTTGTTGTCTGCGCCGCGGAGCAGCTTGTACTCTCCGTCGATGAACTTCACCTGCGCGTAATGGCCTGTGGCGATGTAATCGGCTCCCAGGTCCATGACTTTTGCCAAAAGCTCGCCGAACTTGATCTCGCGGTTGCACATGACATCGGGATTCGGGGTGCGCCCGCGTTTATATTCATCCAAAAAATACTGGAACACCTTGTCCATGTATTCTTTTTCAAAATTTACGGTGTAATACGGAATGCCAATCTGTTCACAGACGCGCCGGACATCCTGGAAGTCTTCTTCCGCCGTGCAGTGGCCGAATTCATCGGTATCATCCCAGTTTTTCATGAAGATGCCGATGACGTCATATCCCTGTTGCTTGAGCAGGTAAGCCGTCACGGAGGAGTCGACCCCGCCGGACATGCCGACAACGACGCGTGTATCTTCTGGTCGTTTCATAGTCTTTCTCCTCTTGATTCAATTTGTCCATTTACAGATTACCATGTTTCGCCCAACAATTCATGTCTTGTTGCACTTTTGGCGGCCACATGCGAAAAACGCCTGCCGCAACAGACTGCGACAGGCGCTGATGAACACGTTATTCAGTATGGGAAACTTCGTCTTTGATCTCGGAGCGAAACCCTTGGATGCTCTCTGCACGGCGACGGTTTTTCGCCTCGATGTTTGCCCGTTCCTCTTCGGAAATCTCGCCCGCATGTGCTGCCAGGTAATCCTCTGACTCGCGAATGTTCTCTTCCGTGTTTTGCAGCATCTCTTGCAGCTTGGCTGCGTTGTCAGAACGATCGTCTGGTTTTGCCATGAAAAACACTCCTCCCTTTGCCAATTTGATTCCCTACCTGTACCATTGTGCTCCGTTCGCGGAGGAATTATGTACGATCAGGTGGAGAAATCGGGGTTCGGCAAAAGCGGGGGTTGCACATGGCTTTGGATCAGCAAACGGACGATCCGATATGCCACCGTCCGTCTGTTCTCAGCATGCGTCTCACATCCATGATCGCCTCGCGATGGAGCGGCCCGTAAATGTGCGGATAAAAAAGTCCGTCCTTCGCCTGCTCGTATTTCACGGGAGAAGGCGATTTTGTCTCATCCACGACGAGCACGTACAATTCTTCGTCGAATGCGCCATACACCCGGTCGGCCACCTTGCTGAGCAGCTCTTCGCCTTTCGTGGCGTGAATGAAGCCTTCCTGCTCATAGTCGCAGGGCAGGTAATGGTCTTTGTCCGCCCACTTTTCCCAATAGGCTTTCGGGCACAGGCAGTAAATGATGGATGGCTGCATGATCTGTGTTCTCTCCCTTGTCGTACCGCTTTATTTTTTCCCCATCGCTTTGTTGAGATGGCGCATGGCTTTATCGAAAAACATCTGGTCGAAGGCTCCCTGATCGAACTTCCATTCAATGAAATTTTTCAACGAATGAAGGTCTACCCACGCATCCTTCGCTTGCGGATTGCGGTCAGGCACTTCGCCTGTGATCTCTCCCTCGTAGACCAGCCTGGCCATCTCAGACGGATGCATCCCGATCTGATAGGCGATCTGGTGTAGCGCGATTTTCATGGAATCCTCCTGCTTTTCTCAGTTCTGGTATCGATTCTTCCTCCATTTTGCCAGTCTTTTGCCTCCGTGCCAAGCCCTGCTCTCTCAAGATACACCGGACAGACGCAGGCTGAATTCCACATTTTCCGGCAGTCGGCCGCTCCAGTCCGCTCAGCCAATTCAGCAGCGTCGTCTTGCCTGATCCCCATCTGCCGGAAAACGGAAAGAAGCTGAAACAATTGTCCCGCATATTCGTATACTCAAAGTATAAACCGACCCTACATGACGACTTGGAGTGATGGAGATGTTAAAAAAGCTATGGAAAAACTTACTGGGTAATCACTCGACTTCTTCCCGCAAATACCGGAAATACAGCAGCAGCGACCTCAAATATCGCAAAAGATACAGTTCAGACCACGGGTATCGTCACGGACATGGGCACTCCCATTACGGCAGGTCCCACTACAAGCGGAAGCACTCCAGCATGAGTTTTTTCAGCAGCTAGGCGCTCCGTCTCTTTTATGTACGAAAACACTCTGTTTGCCGGGCAGCAGAGTGCTTTTGTTTTTTTCAGACGATTATTAAGTTTACATAATAAACATTATGTCTTGTTCAATCTGATAATGCCCTATGCTACAATATGGAAAAGGAGCGTGCACAAATGAACCCATCCAAATCGTTTTACTATACAGTCGATCAATCCATGGTCGATGAGTACAAAAAGATGCTCGACTTGATGAAAATTCCTTACACGATCGAAGCCCCTGTCGCTTTGCTGAAAGAGGGAGCCGATCAGTATTCGTTCGTGTTCCCGAACATGTCGGGCCGTCTGTACCAGATGGTGCGCAAGCTGTTCAAGGGTGAGGGCAAGCCTTATCCGCAATAGGCATGGTATCGGGCAAAAAAAAGGACCCATTTCTGGGTCGAAGTTAGGAAGTGGAGAGAATGCATGCTATGTAATATATACTAACATAAAATGTCCGGTTGTCAAATTTATTTTGGCTATTTTCGCATCTTTTGTGTCAGTTTATGTGACGTGAGCTCTTTTTTCCTTCCCTATCAAAAAAGGAGGGCATACTCGCCCTCCCCGCTTTGTTTTTGCGGCCGCCAAACTCAGCCGCGAACATTCACGATCTTTTCCAGCTCAATCCATTCGCTTCTCTTTTCATTCACCAACTGAACTTTGCGCGATTGCGGATCGATCCACTTGACCACACCCCACATGCTCTGTGTGTTCCCGCACTCGCCGTCCATCGCGACCCACCAGCTGACGGTCACTGCATAATCCTCCCTGCCCGAATCCCGGAGCAAATACAAAAACGACTCGCGCTCCTGCTTCGTGACCAGCGGCGGAATTGTGCGCAGCCGGGAAGCTTGCCGTTTTGAGCTAGTTCCGATCCTCACGTGCCTCACCCTCGAACGTATGTTTGTGTAAATTATATACGAACATCATGCGAACAAGCAATAAAATCCTCAATCGAGGGCTTTAAGGAATAACGACCGCGCTGTGGGGCAAGCATGTTCTGGCTTATTCGGTTATTCGCTTAGCTCGGTAAAAAAGCAGGATCGCCCCGCTTGCCAATCTAATGCGCGGCTTCCTGCACGATTTTTTTCGGTGTTTTTTCCACGATGTCCAAAAACTTGCCAAAGCTCGATGCGAGCGTCTGCTGAAACAGCATTCCCAGCACGACCGGCAACGCGACTGTCGCCGGAAAATAGGTGATCGCCATGACCGCTCCCGCACTGATATTGCGCATCCCGCTGTTAAAGGTCAAGGTCACGATCACATCGCGCTCCCAGCCAAATAGTCTGGAGATCCACCAGCCAAGCAAATACCCCAAAATGGCGAGAAAAAGCACGACCAGCGCCATTCCCAGGAGCTTGACATCGAAGGCGTGAAAATAGTTCGCGACCATCGAGCTGTTAATCGCAACGACTACACCCATCCCCAGCTTGGAAAACGGAGCGAGCTTGGGAGCCAATGTCTGTTTGACTCTTCCTTTGGAAAAATGGTGCAGCAGCATCCCGACAAGCGACGGCAGCACAATCATGTAGAACAGCCCTTGCATCATGTCCCACGCATCCATCTCTACCTTGGCCCCGAGCAAAGCGTACATGCCAAACGGAACGACAAGCGGCGAGATCATCGTATCCAGCAAAATAATCGAGAGGGTCAGCGCAATATTGCCCATGTAAATCGACGACCAGAGAAAGCTGGAAATTCCGGTCGGGATCAGGGCGGCCAGCAAAAAGCCCGTAACGACATGCATATCGTCCGGGTAGAGCAAATTGGCCACTCCCCAGGCGATGAACGGCATCAGGGCATGTAAAATCAGCAGATTGACGACAAGGGGCAGCGGCCGCGTCATCACTTTGGCAAATTCCTTGAAGCCCGCTCCCAGGCTCCCGGCGAAGGTCATAAAGGCAAACACCCACGGCGACAAAAATGCATATGGTTGCAGATGAGTCCCTGCCAATACGCCAATCGCCACACTGCTTGGGGTGAGCAAAGGCATTATTTTTTCCAATGACTTGTTTACTTTTGCTAAAAGATCCACATTCTTCACCTCAATTGGCTTTTCGCAAACAGTCCACGGACAGTTTTCTCTGGTTGTGCTGGTTGTGCGAAAACCGTAAACGGATATTTCCGCTGCTAATTGTCCCATCCTCTTATATTACGCACGATGCAAGTTTATTTCCATAGTAAAGAGATAAACATGGTCTGAAAAACTGTCAAAAAAATGATTCTTCCTGCTGCATACTTCTCTCTCATCGGGTAAAGGCTAAGGCAAGGAAAGGAGGTATTTTTATGAACGGAATGGATTGGGTAGAATTTATCCGCAAAACCGAAGATAAAATGTACCACCTCCATCGAGCCATTGATGGGATTTGCAACGAGCCGGATTACAAAGAATCCGTTTCTGCCCTGACCGAAGTGGTAAGGGATTATAAAGCGCTGGTTGAAAAAGCAAAAGAAGAGTTGCGCAACGTCGACTTTCATCGGGATCGTGGTCGTGACCGAGATCATGAACGTGATCGGGAACATGATGATGACGAACGCTATTAAACGAATCCAACTCCCTTTTCCCGGGAGTTTTTCTTTTGCGCCGTAAAAAACCTCGGTCACCTTTCCGGTAAACCGAGGCCATAAGCGCTGTTACCCTCTCATTTTCTTTTCCAGTTCTTTGCTTTCTTTTTTCTTCTTGCACGCTTCCTTGACATCGGTTGGCCACGGAGCACTGCTCATGGCTTGCAGGTCGGAAAACAGCCTCTTGTCGGAAGTGACGTGGATATTCGAATCCGGGAAAGCCTCCTTCAGCTTTCCTGCGACTTCTTTTTCAATCGACTCCAGCCGGAAGCGGTTAAAATTGCTCACCTTGATGGCAAGGTTCAAGTCTTTGTCAATTTGCACGGCTGCTGCTTCGTCGACGCCATTCACGCTGCCAGCAATCGCCTTTGCCTGCTCTTCCCATTCGGTATAGCGGACAGGTGCCGGTGTGCACAATGGTTCGGCGTCGTTTTTCTGCTTGGTTTGCGCGCTGTTATTGCCTGTGCAGCCTGTAATCGCCAAAGCCAGCATCAAAATAGCAAGGATCGCTCGCATGCAAAACACCTCCAGACCAATCTACCCTTTCTTTAGGATGACCGGAAATGAAGCGTGTATGAATGCGCGATCCTTCCATGGCAGGTATTTGCCAGCGAACGAGCGAACCGCTGGTATTGCTGATCCTTTTCCATTCCATAAAAAAAGCGGTGACTCCTCTGCCTTTTTGAGCCACCGCAGACCCCAAGAACATTGTGAGTCCTAGTATAAAATATACCATAAGCGCT
Source organism: Brevibacillus gelatini (assembly GCF_003710935.1). Taxonomy (GTDB): domain Bacteria; phylum Bacillota; class Bacilli; order Brevibacillales; family Brevibacillaceae; genus Brevibacillus; species Brevibacillus gelatini. The sequence continues at coordinate 69,486 of NZ_RHHS01000047.1, read as the reverse complement.
GAAAACGCGATAGGAGATCATTGGATGACCCTTTACAAAAAAAATCCCAGCCGCAACTTCGGGCTGGGTCGTACGGGGTAGTACGCATATGTTATACGTGAATGATTTCATCATATAGGATGTTCGACCCGGTAACAACGATCACATTTAGGTAATAGTACCTATGTCTGGAACAAAAAAAAGCGTCGACCTGTCTGCAAAAATTCAGTCGAACGCATCCCCAAGATGGATTATACTAGTTAGCTTGGATTACATTTCTATTATCTCCGGGATTGGACGATAATACCATGCGAAAATAATGGTAACAGACGCAATTGTTTCCTCTCTTTATTCATGCACCATTATTTCCCAAGCAATGGGATTATGTTACAATAAACGAGGTGATTACGATGTTCCTTTTGTTTCGCTTCATTTTGGAAATCATTCGCATCCTGATTTGGATGGCGATTTTCCTTGCAGTGACAAGTCCGGTGGTCACTTTGTTTTTTCGGCAGTCATCCCCTGGAGAAAACATTATTTTGGCGCAGGCAGCCCTGTTTCTGCTTTACTTCATTTTTTACCGCAATCGGCTGCAGCAGTCCGGCTGGTTCCCAAGCAAACACAACCAACCACTATCCAGGCGGGCTACCGCTCTGCTCTATCTCAGTGCAGCCACATGCTTTTCCGCCGCCATCTTCATGTCTTATCTCCATTAATTCGATCCGGACAGAAAGCAGGTGAAATCCGATGACCGCAAAGCTTGCCTTTACACTCAGCGCGATCTTTTTTCTAGCCAGCGGATTCCTTTATACACTCGAAAGAATTCTCGCTTACTACATCTGGATCGGGCAAATGCAGGCCGCCTCTATTACCGGGCAATTTCCGACGCTGCCGGAACTTCCCTCCCTTTTCACCAACGGCTTTGTCACCTTTTTTCTGGCAGCAAGCGTCTTTCTGTTGATCGTCGGTCTGATTTTGTCGACTGACAAGCAGCCATTGATCCAATCCGATGAATCGAGCGGTCCGAAGCATGCCGGAGATTCCGCACTTCCGCTCACGCCCGGTCAGGTGGCCGGGGAACAAACGGCTAACAAACAGCCAGGTTATTTGCTGTACGCCATCATCGCGTTCCTGGCCTTGTTCATTCTCGTCGGCATTCTGAATTTTGTGCGTTGAGCAAAAGCTTGTTGAATTTGTAGCATGCTCATTTTCCCATGATAAAGGAGTGGAACGATGAATCGCGATCAATGGATAGCTGTAGACGACTACTTTTCCCGGCAATTGATTTCAGCAGATCCCATCCTCGACGCGGCGCTGGAGAGCAACGCCGCTGCTGGCCTCCCGCCAATCGATGTCGCGCCCAATCAGGGGAAACTTCTCCATCTGCTGGCACGCATTCAGGGAGCGCGGACGATTTTGGAGATCGGGACACTTGGCGGCTATAGCACGATTTGGCTTGCCCGCGCCTTGCCCCACGACGGTCGGCTCATCACGCTCGAAGCGGAGCCAAAGCATGCCGAGGTGGCCAAAGCCAATATCGCTCGTGCCGGACTTGAATCAGTGGTCGAGATCAGGCTTGGAGACGCTTTGGACAGCCTGTCTGCGCTCGCCAATGAAAATTGCGGGCCGTTTGACCTCATCTTCATCGATGCCGACAAGAAAAACAATCCCGCCTACTTCCGCTGGGCGCTGAAGTTTTCGCGAAAAGGCAGCGTCATCATCACCGATAACGTGGTGCGCAATGGAGCCGTGATCGACGAAACAAGCAGTGATCCAAACATTGTCGGCGTCCGGCAATTCACGAATCTGGTGGCAAACGAGCCTACAGTCAGCGCGACCGCCATTCAAACGGTCGGAAGCAAAGGCTACGACGGCTTTGTCATCGCGCTGGTAACAGAAGACCCACGTTAACGAACCGTACAGGCATCCTGTAAAGAAAACCCGTTGTTGCGCTTGCTGCAAAGACGGGTTTGACTTATTTTTCTTGTGCAAACGGCAGTTTTACATCAAATGAATATTGACAAAATTATATATTTTTGATATATTTAAATTTTTGTTTACAAACCAAAACAAACCTTTCATACTATTCTTTACAAAAAAAGCAAAGAACAGATTGAAAGGTTGTGCTTTTGTGAATACATTGCCATGCCAAGGTTGCAAAGGCTTGTGCTGCGGTCCGGTTCCGATCACGGAAAAGGAGCGTACGAACATACATAAGAAGCTGAAAGCCATTCCGAAAAAGCTGCGCGAAAACCTGGAGCAGCAGCCCCGTTTTAGCGGAACCTGTATTTTTTATGACATGAACAAAGACCAGTGCGGCATTCATTCGTTTCGCCCGGAAATTTGCCGGATGTTCGGCTATTACGAAGACCTCGTCTGCTTTCGCAAGCCAAAGTTGGCTACGAAAGGAAAGGTCACGATGAAAGAAAAGTACATCGGCCTTTTGAGCATTGATTTTACGTGGAAAGATTTTCGCTGACACGGTGGCTTGTCGACGCACATCGCTCTCCCTCTCCTGTAACCAAAAATATCCAGGAAACGTATCGTTCATAGGGAGGGAGGCTTCGCCTATGCTCGACACTATCATAAACAATGGGTTCCTTTTGCTGCTTTTCGTTAGCTGGGTTGTGATTGTCGCATCACCGTCTTACCGGTTCAGATGGCTTGTTTTCCTGACAGTCGGTTTGTTCCTTTCGCTATACTTTTGGATATATTTACCAATCGAGGATGAAGCACATCGAGTAGGACACTAGCCATAAAAGCTTGCCAGACAATCAAATTGCAGGAGGTGTCACCCGCGTGGGACCGTTCATCGGCTTCGCCCTGCTCGCTTTTTTGGCCATCACGCTTTTTCTCGCGGTCGAAAGGCTGATCGAGCGCAGTCTGTCCACCGACAGCTTTCTGGCAGGCACGCTTTTGAAAACGATGCTGTTTCTCATGGTCTGTGCGCTCGTCTATGTGGCATTGCCATGGTTTAGCGGCCTGTTTGCTTTCTGAGGTATTTTGCACAAACAGGATGCTCGGCGAAGCTGCATGAGAGCTTGCCTGCGCATCCTGTTTTGACGAACTGCACCAGCGGTTTAGTTTTGTTCATGTCTCCTGCTCTCCAGCAACTGGGCGAGCTTTTGATTCCGCTCGCGGTCAAGCTGTATTTTTTCTTTCATGAAACGAAGCACTTTCACGATCGCATAAATGACGAACGCGTAAAACAGCAGCGCCGGAAGAAAAACGATTAATTGGACCAACATCGTACCCCATTCCACAGAAACAGCGCCAAAATCCAGCACAATGCCCATCCCCTTTCTCTCTGTGTAGACGATTTACATTTACTGAAAGCTGTATTTCCAAAAAACAGCATGCTTTTTCATGTTACCACTATCTGCTAATTTTTCAAGCAAGCTTCACTCTGTCATGAGTTTACACGCGCTGTCCAAACCAAAAGATGGTACAATGATTTGAAGTGCTGTATTCGCTCTTTTTCATGCCTGCTATCCTGCCCAAATGCTTTCAAGCTTTGCAGTATAGTGCCTTCATGCAACAATCAAAGGGTGGTAACTATGTTCAAAATCAGAAACGTCAAGATGGAAGATTTGCCGCAGCTTGTAGCCATCGAACAGCTTTGTTTTTCGGAAGAAGAGGCTGCAACGGAAGCGGCTTTTACTAAGCGGATTCAGATGATCCCGGACAGTTTTTTTGTCGCGGAAGAGAACGGGGAAATTGTCGGGTTCGTAAATGGGCCAGTCATTGAAACTGCCTATATTACAGATGATTTGTTTCGTCATAGTGAAAAAAATCCGGCAACTGGCGGGCACCAAAGCATCCTGGGATTGGCGGTCCACCCGCAATTTCAAAACCGCGGCATCGCCTCAAAGCTGCTGATGCATCTGGAAAAAGAAGCGAGATTGAGACAGCGTGAAACGATTACGCTGACATGCAAGGAAAACTTGATTGGCTATTACGAGAAGTATGGATACATAAACAAAGGCATCTCCAGTTCTGCACATGCCGGAGAGATTTGGTACAATATGGTAAAGGAATTGTCATAAGCCGTTGAGGATCAGTTATGATGATAGAACGAATGAATAAGCCAGTTAATACACGGCATTAGGGGATGCCTCAAAAGGGCAGTTCCACTAACGTTCATAATTAGAAGCTTGGCTATATCAACATTTCTGACGAACAAAAGGGGCGTCCTCGAATTCGAAAAAGCGACCTCTTGAGACAGCCCCTTGCCCTTGTTCACCCTAGCCGTTGACACCAGGAGCTATGGCTGATGCTGACAACTTGGGGCTTATCATTGCTTCCCAAAGGCTGTATCCCCCGACCGCCAGTATGCAAAGCGAGCAGGCTGCGAAGGAATCGCCGGACATTTTATTTCCCGCAGCAAGCCAATTATGGATAACTTTCCCTTGACTTCGAGGGGCCAGTTGTTATAATAAAGGATGTAACCTAACGTCCGGCCAGACATTTTGTCTTGCGGGTGTAGTTCAATGGTAGAACTCTAGCTTCCCAAGCTAGCAGCGTGGGTTCGATTCCCATCACCCGCTCCATACATTTGCTCATGAAAACCTTGCTGATGCAAGGTTTTTTCTATTTGCCAGCTACCGCACTTTCGAGCAGCCACTTTCACGTAGCTGCTTCACCCTTTTTCCTGAATTCCCGTCTGCTGCAAAATTTCCTCTGCCCACTGCTGGAAGACGGCGAGAGCTTGTTCCACCTCCGCAAAATGACATTGCTCCTCACAGACGTAATCAGGAAATTCCAAAATGCGGTTTTTGCGGATCAGCACTTCGCCTGCCTCGCACTTGATCTCCAAAAAATACGGCACGGACTCGTCGATGCCGAAGCGATTTTCCATAAACTCGTACGTGCGCACCCACTCCAAAATTTGCACCTCGGAGGGCTGCAGGCGCAAAACCTGCTCCAGCGACATGATCGTTTCGTTTCCATAATAGTGCATGCGATTCTCAGCCTTTCTGAATGAAAATGGACGGAGCCGCGAATCCGCCCTGCATTCGTCCTTTTTGCTTTCCCTAAATCGCGGAAAGCAGCTCTTTCAATTCCTTGACGATGACTTGCTGGTAGCCGGTTCCATCGCCGTACTGCTTGAGCATTTCCGCACGCGCTACCTTGATTTTTTCTTCGTAGTCCGGCGCGTTGCGGTCCGGATTTTGCTGTTTGAATGCGGTCATGACTGCCTGGACGTGACTTGGACGCGGGCCCCATTTGGCGAGCACATGTCCGCCTGTGTCCGCAAAAATAACGACCGGGATCGCGCGGCCGCCCATCGTCAAAAATTCATCCATCAGGTCGAGGTGCTCTTCCATGACCATGATTTCTACCGGCATCTCTGTTTCTTTCAGTACGTGGAGAACGACGGGCAGGTTGCGGACCACATCTCCGCACCAATCTGCGGCGAGAATCAGGCATCTGAGGTCATCGCGATGTTGCAGCGAGGCAAAAAACGCCCGGTCCTGTTCATCTGCCCATTCAAACGCTTCCGACCAGCTTTGGAAAGCCTCCTGATTTTTGGTCATGCCATCGACGAACGCTTTTGGCGTCAATCCCGTGCGAAACTTATGTGCGACATTTGCAGCCATTTTCTTGCCTCCCGTATATGTATCTGGACTTGCTCCAGTATCTTTTCTACAACAGCGGCAAAAGTCCTTTTCCTGGAAAAACGTCTCGCCGTTTTTCCTCCCGGTGATGCGAGCAGTGTGCCGTCGATAAACGCGACGCTGGCTTGTTTTCGCTTACTCGGCTTTGCCAGGCTCTTGCTTGTCCGCCTTGTCCGCTTCCTGCTCCTGTTTGGCCAGCTCCATCATTTTTTGCATCAGAATGTGTTGCGGCATGTGCATGAGCCGCTCCAATGGAACATTCAGCGCTTCGGCAAGCTTCACTGCGGTTTCCGGCGATATTGGCAAGGGACGCATGAAAACAGCTCCTTTCCGTTATGAAATGCGGTCTTTTCAGTATAATACATGGCGTACGAAGCCGCCAGAGAGTGGACGGACTGTCCCCATTCAAAAAGAGATAATCCTCTGCTGCTGCATTTGGCAGAGATTATCTCCCGGCGACCTCGTACCTGTTTTCGCTTACGCCTTTGGTTTGGTAAGAATACAGGGCACCCCTTTTCCAATCGCGCCAGGCTGTGACATGTGCTCCAAATACGCCAAGCCGCGCGCGCATTGCTGCTTGCACGCCTGACATGTACTGGAGGTCACGATTTTCAAATTGAGCTGGTGGGGGTGTTGCCGACTGTTTTTCTTCTTTTTTTTGCCCTTGGCCATCTGATCCCTCCCTTTGCCCTGGTTCACTCCAGTCTATGAGACAGAGCACCCCTGTTCTTTAGGCACATATACAAAACGGGATGGCTGCGGGCAAAATGGGCCGGCTCTCGCAGCAAAAGAAAACCGCCGGGCAGTTCAAGTGTGCGCCAGCGGTTCGTATGTCGTTTCGCTACTTTTCCTCTTTCTGTAGCTGCCGAAGCTCCAATTCCAACGTTTTTGCGTCAATCATTCCGATGATTTTTTTGCGGACAATGCCTTGTGCGTCGATCAGGTAGGTCGTGGGAAAAGCCTGCACGAGGTAACGGTTGGCCACCGAGCCGCTTACGTCCATCGGGATGGGAAAGGTCAGCTTGTAAGACTGTACGAAGGCTTGCGCGGCCTCCGGGCTGTCACTGCTCGTCACGTTTACCCCGTACATGTCAATCTGTCCACCGTACTTCTCGTAAATCTTCTGCAAATCGGGCGCTTCCATCCGGCATGGCCCGCACCAGGATGCCCAAAAATTGAGAAGCAGCGGCTTGTCCCTTTTTCCCTCTACCTTGTACGTCTGGTTGTCCAGACCTGTCAAGGTAAAGTGAGGGGCCACGAAGCCCACTTCCGGTTTCTGAACATCTGCTACGACTGGCGCTGATGGCTGGGGCTTTTCCCAAACCGCAATTCCTGAACCCGCAAGCACCAGCACCGCCAGCAACAGCTTTTTCATCTCGTCACCTCTGCATGACTGGTCTTAAAATCCTGTAAAGCCGCCGAACAATTGAATGAGCACGCGTGTAATGTCTGTCAATTTGTCCGTGTACAGCAGCACGCCGAACAAAATCATCATGCCGCCGCCGACTTTCATGAATTGATCCGAATACTTGACGATCGCGCTCACTTTACTGATGAAGAACGTCATGACGAAGAAAGGAATGGCAAACCCGAGTGTATAGGCCAGGGTGTACGTCAAGGCACGGGACGGATCCGTGACACCAAGCACGATGATGCCGGAGAGAATCGGCCCGACACAAGGCGTCCATCCGGCAGCATAGGTCATTCCCACCAGTATGGACCCAGTATACCCCAAAGGCCGCGATTTTAAATCGATCTTGAACGACCGCATCATCCAGTCCATTTTAAACACTTGCAGCATGACAAGGCCAATGACGACGAGCAAAATCCCGCCAAGCTGCCGGATCAAGTCCTTTTGGTTCGAGAACAGATTGCCAATCCACGAGGTGGACAGTCCCAGGGCGATAAAAACAACGGAAAAACCGATGATGAAAAATAGCGTATGTAAAAGGGCCTGTTTCTGGAAGACGGTTCTCCCTTTTTTTACTTCATCCACCGTCACCCCTGTGATATAGGACAAAAAGGACGGATAAAGCGGCAGACAGCAAGGCGAAATAAACGAGAGAAACCCCGCCGCAAAGGCCAAAAACACCGTAAGATTCCCAGTCATATGTACCTCCGAATGGTTGTTTCATCCACTATATTCCTTATTGTAGCGAATCTTTCGCTCCTTCAAAAGCAAAAGTGGCACTTTGCCTTAAATCCGTGACATTTGCAACTCCAACATCCAGATGATCTGGGCAAAGGAAATTCAGCCGTGTCGAATGTACAGAGCCAAACCTCACATACCCGAATCATTGTCATACGAAAAAAGAGACGGAATTCGCTCCGCCTCTTTTCTCCCTTGCTCTATTTTTCTACTGAATGCTTACCTTGCTGCCATCCTTCAGCAGCGTAATTCCGGTCACTACTACTTTGTCGCCTTCCGCCAGACCGCTTGTAATTTCGATCTTGTCGCTGGTCGATTTACCGGTCACTACCTCTACCTGCTTGGCAATGTCGCCTTCAAGCTTGAACACGTATTGCTTTCCGTCACGATCAAAGACCGCTTTGCGCGAGATAACGAGAGCTTTCTCGCCGCTCGCACCATCGGATGGGAACGTCACGTTGACGACCATGTCGGACTTCAGCTCGTTGGATGGATTCGGAATCGTGATTTCGACGGGATACGCCTTGAGCGCGGAATCCATCACAGGGCTGATTGCCGTTACTTTGGCATCAATCGTTTTTCCTGTTGATTGCACGTTCACTTTTACGACGGTACCCACTTTGACTTTCGTAATATCCGCTTCGGACAGGTTCGCTTTTACGAGCAACGGGTTGGTGTTGACTACCACGACGACTGGCTGCTGCCCGGCCATTTGACCGACCGCGCCGTTTACGCTGGACACATAGCCGTTGATCGGCGAAGTAACCGTCGCGTTCGCCAGTTGCTCGCGGGCATTTTGCAAGCTGACCTCAGCCTGTTTCACCGAAGCCGCCGATACTTGCACGTTCGCTTTTTGCTGGGCGACCTGCAAGTTTTGCTGCGCGTTGTCATAAGCCGTTTGCGCGTTGGTCAGCTGCATGTTCGCCTGCTCCATTTGCTGGGCGGAAATCGCTCCCTGCGTAAACAACTGGTTCATCCGCTGCTGGTTTAGCTTCGCATCAGCCAAAGCGGCTTCCGCCTGTTTCAGTCCGTTGCGCGCTTGGACCAGTCCCTGATCCGAGCTGCTTCCGGCCTGATTCAAGCTGGCCTTGGCCACTTCGTATGCCGCTTCCGCCTGTTTGACACCGTTCACCAAATCTTTTTCATCCAGTTTGAACAGCACCTGGCCTTTTGTCACATACTGACCGAGCTGCACAGGCAGCGAGGTAATCTTTCCGCCTACTTTTGGCGAAACCTGCACCTCTTCACTCGGCGCCAGTTTCGCCGTAAGGCCGGACTCTGTCGTGACAGTGCCGGTGGCGACTGTCTCGATCTGTACAGGTGTTGCCGATTCCACCGTTTCTGCCTGCGGTGTCTCCGCTTGCGGGCTGGAACAACCTGCCACGAGGCTTACAGCCAAAACGGCCAGTATGACGGGTTTTATGCTAAGTTTCATGAATGTCCCTCCTCATCCCACAAACGCTTTTTACGATTCCAAAGCGGGAACGGTTTTCTTTTGTTTCTTTTCTTTCCGTTTCATGCGTCTTTCGCGACGCTTTTTGCCCAGATCGTCAAACCACGAGGTGACAACCGGAACCAAAATCAGGGTAATCAGTGTCGAAAAGCTCAGACCGAAAATAACGGTGATGGCCATCGGAGCTTGTGTCTCTGTACCCGATCCGCCGGAAAAGCCGAGCGGTCCAATCGCGAGGATGGTCGTCATCGTCGTCATCAGAATCGGACGCAGACGGATAGGTCCGGCATGGAGAATCGCATCACGCAGCTCCCAGCCTTTTGCCCGCAGTTGGTTCACGTAGTCGATCAACACGATGGCGTTGTTCACAACCAGACCGATCAGGAGGATGTACCCGATCAATACGGATACGCTGATCGTCGTTCCGGTAATCAACAGTCCGAGCAGAACCCCTGTAATCGTCGGCGGAACCGAGAACATGATGATAAACGGACTGTAGAACGATTCGAACTGCCCTGCCATAACCATGTACACAAGCACAACAGAGAGCACAATTGCCAGTGCGAGACTGCCGAACGACTCAGCCATGTCCTGGCTTTGTCCGCCAAACTCCACTTTGTAGCCGTCTGGCAGATTCAGGTTGTTCAGCTTGGCCGTAATCTCCTGTGTGACAGAGTTCAGGTCACGACCTGCCAGGTCACTCGTAATCTTCACTTCGCGCGTCAGGTTGGAACGGTTGATCGTCAGCGGCACGTCCACCTTGCTGATGGCAGCAACGGAGGACAGCGCGACTTGTGCCCCGCCTGGCGCAGCGATCCGCAGGTTGTTCAGGTAGTTGATGTCTTCCTGATAATTTTCAGGCAGCTTCAGGTTAATGTCAATCTCGTCATCGCCAGTACGATACTTCGTGACAGTCTGTCCCTGGAAGGCTGTGCGGACACTGGAGAGAATCTGTCCGGTCGACAAACCGTACATGCTCGCTTTTTCCGGGTCGACTTTGATCTCGAATTCCTGTCTGGATGCTTCCAGGCTGGTTGTGACGTTGAGCGTACCCGGTACTTTTTCGATCTCGCCCTTGATGATCGAGCCGATGTCCTTGAGGACGTCCAGATCGTCACCGCGCACGGTCAGCTCAATCGGCGAGCCCATCGACATGCCTTGTGCCGCGCTTACGTTGATTTCCGGCCCCGGAATCATTTTCAGTTGCTGCTCCAAATCCAGAACGATGTCGTTTGAGGAACGTTTACGCTCGGTCACGTCAACGAGCAGCAGCGTGATTTTTGCCTGATTGGAGGTCAAGGTGCTGGCCAGCGGCGAACCGCTGCTGCCGATCGATGTTGCGACAATGTCTTTTTCCGGCACTTTGTTCACAATGTCCTCTACTTGCTTGGCCACTTTTTCCGTTTCTTCGAGAACGGTTCCGTTCGGCATCTTGATCGATACGGAAATCTGGCCCTGGTCCATGCTCGGAATGAACTCCGCCCCGATCATCGGCGTCAGCGCAAGCGAACCGATCATCATACCGATGGAGGTGAACATCACTGTTTTTCTGTGGTTCAAAGCCCATGCCAGCAGCTTTTGATAGCCTTTTTCCACTTTGCCAAATCCGATGTTAAACCAAGTCACCGGGTTAATGCCACGATAATTTTCGTGATTCGCATGATTCGGTACTTTCTTCAAAATGCGCGAGCTGAGCATCGGCACGAGCAAAATCGAGAAGACGAGTGCCGCAATATGCGAGTACACGACTGTCAAAGCCAGTGGTCCGAACAGCTCGGAAGCAATCCCTTCCGTCAGGGCAATCGGCAAGAATACGCAAATTTGCGCCAGGGCGGAGGCCATTACGGCTGTTCCGACCTCTTTGGAGCCCTCCAGCGCGGCTTGCATCATGCCTTTTCCTTCCTCCCGCTTGCGGAAGATGTTCTCCAGCATAACGACCGCGAAGTCAATCAATGACCCCAGACCGAGTGTCAAACCGGACAGCGAGATCAGGTTGATCGTCTGGCCAGTCATGTACATCAGCAGGAAGGTCGCGACGATGGATACAGGCAAAACGATAACCGCGATCAGCATCGACTGCAGACTGCCCAGGAAGAAGAACAGCAGGATGATCCCGACCAGTCCACCGAGCAGAGCGTGCTCCGCCGTTGTGTAGATCGAATCTTTGATGTATGTCGAGGTGTCAAGCGTCGTGGTAATTTGCACATGTTCTGGCAAATCCGCCTTGATCTTCTCCAGCTCTGCTTTGACCTCGTCGGCCACCTCGATGGTGTTTCCGCCGGAAGCTTTCGTAATCGAAATACCAAGGCTCGGCTTGCCGTTAACGTAGCTGAGCTGCGTAATGTCTTCGAGCGTATCTTTGACTTCGGCAATATCGCGCAGGCGAATGGAGTTTTCCCCTACCGAAATCGGCGTCAAGGCAATTTGCTCCACGCTGGCAAATTCACCCTGAACGCGAATGTTCATGTTGCTGTCCCCTTCACGGACGGAACCGGCGGAGCCAGACAGGTTGCCGCTTGCAAGCGCCTGCTGGATTTGCTCCAGGGACAGCCCGTACGCGGAGAGCTTGGCCGGATCGACGATGACGTCGACGATTCTATCCTGGCCGCCGCTGATGGAAGCAGCCGCAACGCCGTCAATCCGCTCCAGCCGCGACTGGATCATGTCTTCCGCCAGCTTTTTCAACTGGTTGACATCCTGCTCGCCTGTGACGGCAAACTGGATGATCGGCTGACTGTTCGGATCGATGCGCAATACGCGCGGCGCATGCGCGGAATCAGGGAGCATGCCTCTCACCTGATCGACCTTTTCCCGCACATCGAGCGAGGCCTGGTCGAGATCCGTTCCCCAGTTAAACATGAGGATGACCTGCGAGGCCCCTTCAATGGATACGGATGAAATGCTGTCCAGATTGGAAACAGTTCCCAGCGCATTTTCTATCGGCTTTGTCACCAGTTTTTCTACCTCACTGGGCGATCCCCCGTCTACAGACGTGACGACTACCGCAACCGGAAAATTAAGTTCCGGCATCAGGTCAATCGCCAAGCGAGGCAAGGAGACGAAACCGAAAATCAGCATGGCCACGGTCAGCATAATCATCGTGACCGGGCGTTTAATCGAGAGTTCAGACAGATTCAAATCTACTCACCTCTTCTGGAAAACTTGACATGGCTAATCGTACCCCTTCGGCTTTGCCATTTGCCGAAAGCGACAATTAGCCTGTTATTTCTTTCATTTGGGAGAACAATCGTTGCAGCGCATGAAGAGATGAGATCGCGTGAGGATCTTCCGGCTTCAATTCCTGTTGGGTAGACACCCGCTCCGTCAAGGCAACCCACACGATTCGGCGGTCCGTTTGGTCCCGAAAACGGCGCACCAGATTTTCCTGCTCCAGCCTGTTGATTAATCCTGAAGTGGTACTGTACGGAAGATCGACAGCCTTGCAAATTTCCCCCATCGTTTTTGAACCGTTGCTGACTTGTTCCAAAATCAGCACCTGCTGCCAGTTAAGATCGCTGCTGTCCAGTTCCTTTTTGGAAATGGATGCAAACAAGGCGCTCGCTTCTTTCAGGAGCTTAGCCAACTGAATCAGTTCTTTCATGAAAGCCTCCCTTACTATCCCACATGACCCATCTACATCTTTATTAGCCAAGCTTTATTCTACCTATAGCCTTGGGTAGTGAAGTCTATCAGCAGGTTGATTTCCCGGCCTGCGGTGTCTATCTGGAGATAGACGACACCCCATGCTAGAATGAAAATAAATGAGTATCCGGTCAGAGAAAGAAGGACATCTCTTTGCTGAAACTGAGTATAAAGGCGATTCAAAAACGTTTGCTCATCATCTGGTTCTCCATCTTGATTGTGCTGGCCTTGTTGCCAAGCTCTTTCATGCGCGAGACTCCCTTACAGTTTTCTCTTACGATTGTACTATTCTTTTGTTACATTGTGGTATTCTGGATTTCAAAAAGGAAATGGAAGCCGTACCAATTTGAACTAGCGACGGTTTTACTGGGCACGATGTCTCTTTTCAAAGGCATGTTCGCCGGGGGAGAAGGCTTCGGGATGATGCTGCCGCTCGCCGTCTTTATCGGCTTTTACATCGAAGGACGGCGCGCGCTGGCTTACGCAAGCTTTTTTGGCACGTGTACCACGCTGTTTTTGTATTGTTACGACATCCTCACTCTTCCGCATATCGTTCCGTTTATCCTGACGTATATCGGCTGCTATATCGGGGCGCGAGGATACCGGATTCAAAACGAGGCGTACAAAACGAATCAGGCCCATTTGAAGGAGCTGCAACAAGCCCATACCGAGCTGCAGGAAGCGCATTCCCAGCTTCAGGAAGCGGCCTTGCACTCGCTGCAGGTAGCGGTTCTTGAGGAACGGACGCGGATTGCCCGCGACATTCACGACGCGCTGGGTCACAGTCTGACCTCGCTGATCGTCCAGCTTCACGCGCTAAAGTACATGCTGCAGGACGGTCCGGAGCACGCACAGGAAGCCGTGCGCAACATGCTCAGCGTAGCCAAGCAAAGCCTGGACGAAATTCGCACCTCCGTGCATACGCTCGCCATGGACAAAACATCGCTGGGACTCACGCCGCTGCGCGCATTGCTGTCACAGGCGCAAAAGCATACAGGGATCAAGATGGAGCTTTTGTCCTCCGAACTGGATATTCCGCTGTCCCAGGAGCTGACGATCACCTTTTACCGAATTTTACAGGAAGCCGTTACCAATACGCTGCGCCATTCCAACGCAAAAGAAATCCAGGTCTTGATCGAGCAGCGGGAAAACTCTCTCTTCCTCTCGATCCAGGACGACGGTGACATCACGCCGCAGGATCAAATCAAGCCTGGGTTCGGACTGACGGGCATCGCCGAGCGAATCAAGCAGCTGAACGGCACCCTGTCCTATTTTGCCAAGGAACCGCATGGATTCAGACTCGATGTAACATTGCCGCTGGAACATTTGGAAAAAGAAGGGGGCATGCGAACATGACAGACCAAGCGAAAAAAATTCGTGTGATCCTCGTAGACGACCAGAACATGATTCGCCAGGGATTGGGATACGTAATCCAGATGCAGCCGGATATGGAGGTCGTCGGGGAAGCTGCTGACGGAGAGGAAGCCGTGGAGCTGGTAGGAAAAATCGCGCCAGACGTCGTGCTGATGGACGTGCAGATGCCAAAAATGTCCGGGATTGAAGCAACGAGGAAGATCATGAACGCACATCCAGCCGTCAAGGTCCTGATCCTCACCACTTTTGACAACCACAATTACGTGGTCGAAGGAATCCGCGCAGGCGCTGTCGGCTATATGCTGAAGGATGCTGACTCGCAGGAGATGCTCGACCTGATCCGCAGAGCCTTCCAGGGGGAAGCTCTTTTTCATACCGTGACGGCAGCCAAGGCGCTGGCAGAAGCCTTGCAGGTGCAGCGCAGCGTTTCCGATCACGCTGCCGCTCCTTCGGCCTTGCTCGATGAGCTGACAGACCGCGAGCTGGACGTCCTGCAGCAAATCGCCTACGGGTATCGCAACGATCAGATTGCGCAAAACTTGTTCATATCCGAAGGCACGGTGAAAACACACGTTCACCGCATCTTGCAAAAAATGGGCGTCGAGGACCGCACACAGGCTGTCGCCAAGGCCCTTCGGCTCAAAATCGTGAAGTAGCGAAACGTTTCAGGCAGTACAATCGAGCGAGACTCGCGTGCCGTCGTCCTGCAGGACCCAGATTGCCAGGCCATCCAGCAACCGGGCGGCAGACATGGCTTCCCGGACGGCGGCGACTGCCTTGTCGATGTCGAGCACGCGGCAAATGACAGCAAGATGTTCCAGGCTGTCGTCTCCTCCGTCGCTATGTCCGTTCCCGGTTTTGCCAAGACATTCATCCAGCAGTTCCTCGATGGCATACCGCATCTCCACATCCGCTTCCGACAAGTGCTGAAAGCTCACCACCAGCTTCTGCATATCCTCTTGTGCAAGCTCGGCATAGCCCTTTTCCTTCATTTCTTCCGCCCAGTTTTGCAGCACATGCGCCGGCTTCCCTTCGATTTGCTCGGCGACGATTGTATAGTGGTCGCCACTCTCGCCTACCTGACCGTAGTTCACCACATACTGCCGATCCTTTTCGTCATACCACGCTTCCCAATAGCTCCACCTCTTTTCATTTTTGTGCAACATCCGGATCACTCTACGTTCAACTCCGTTCAGCCTTTTTGTAAATTATTCCACCAAACGACACGGTTTGACAACGAGTTGCAAATATTTTGATTCGAAAGACTTGCAACCTTTTCCGATCAGAGGACTTTACACCTACTCCTATCTGTTCCACCACAGTGACACCGTGCCTTTTGGCGCAGGTGCAGATTGGATATATACCTTTTTCCCGGATGAAGCCATGAAAAAAGACGGAAGGTTCGCTCCGTCTTTGCGTTTCTTATGTTCATGTGCTTGTAGTAGTGGAAAGCGGCAAGCGGATTTCGAAGCGCGCCCCATTCAATCGAGACGAGTTGTCGGCAAAAATTTCGCCGCCGTGATCCGCGATGATGCGTTGCGTTGTGGACAACCCAAGTCCGGTACCCTCTTGCTTCGTCGTAAAAAAAGGCACGAACAAATTTTCCAGACAGGCAGGACTCAGCCCCGGTCCGTTGTCCTCCACGATGATGACGACCTGGCTGATGGAGCCGTAAACGGTGACACGCACCACGCTGCCTTGAGTCAGCACAGCTTCGAACGCATTTTTCATGATGTTCAGAAACGCCTGCTTGATGCGCGAACGGTACCCGAACACATACCAATCGCCAGGAGTGATGTCCAGCTCCAGCTTGATCCCCCTGCGATTGGCTTCCGGCTCCAGCAAACGAATGACGCCATAAAGCTCGTCCAGTACGAGAAAACGTTCGGAAACGATTTTGTCGTCCCTGTACCGGGCCAAAACGAGCACGTCGTTCAACAACCCGTCGATGCGTTCGATCTCCGTCAAAATGACGGAGAAGTAGGAATCGCTGCGTCCCGCCCCTCCCTGCTCGCGCAAGAGTTGAATGAAGCCCTTGATCGAGGTAAGCGGATTGCGGATTTCATGCGCCATCCCTGCGGCAAGCTGGCCCACAGCCGCCAACGCTTCCCGCTTGTTCAGCTCTTCTTCGTATCGTTTGCTCTCGGTAACATTCCGGTAAACAGCGATTGCTCCCCACATCTCGCCCATGTAGTAAATCGGACTGGTGCTGACCGTCGTCCATTTGGCATGGTATTCGGCCATGTAATGACCTGACTGTCCGCGTTCAATGACCCATTGGACAAACCTTTCGTTCTCGTTCTGTTTAAAAACTTCGTCTATGTTTTGGCCGATGATTTGTTCGCGTTTGAACCCAAACAGTTGACACAACGCATGGTTGGCTTGGATAATTTTCAGCGAGCGATCAATCATCAAAACGGCGATGTCGCTGGAGTGCAGCACCATTTGGACCAGCTCTTGTTCGGCAAGCAGAGCAATTTGCTCCTCTTGTTTCCGCTCCAAGACTCCACTCGTATTTTGCCTGTAATTTGGCGGGCGATTTTCCTGACTGTAGACGCTCACGATCTGGGCAATCAGCTGATCCGTCGCCTGAAAAAACGCATATTGTCCTCGCAAAAGCTCAAGCTGCTCCGCTTCACTTTTCACCAGCAAGGCAGAGTTGTTGTTCATCTGCTCGACAATGCTGTCCCGGCACACTCGCAGGAACTGCACCAGCGTCGCCAAATTCAGTCCATGATGCAAACATTTGTACGCGACTTCATTAATTTCTTGTTCTGCCGTTGTTGGATCATTAGATTCCACCACTTCTGCCCAGCGAATGAGCAGTTGAACAAGCAAAGCCTCAGTATGTGCGCGGTCTCCCAGAAGCGAAGCAGAGTGATCGTATTTTTCAGAAAGAAAAGTAAACGTTTTGGCCACTGCAGCAGGGGCCAAATGAGTAAGATACTTACTTATTCGATTTTTCAAAACGCTCTGACTCCTTTTCTTCTTGCTTCATTGAGGCCTTCATTCAACTATGTATGATAATATTATGGACACAAAATCGAGATGATGTAAAGCAGTGTGTCCAACAATCAGGGAGATGATCGCCACGCAGTCGATCCTGCTGGCGTTCGTTTTGCAGAAGTTTCTCCCAGCCAAAAATCACTTGAAACGGCATGCCCATCTTCTATTATCATATCACGATCATGCATTGATTTGGTAAAAAATGTTTATCCATCAACGATTAAAAAAAGAAGCATTTGCCCCGAAACGACAAATGCTTCTTTTTGCTATGAATGAGCTTTTACGATGTAATTGCGCAAGTCTGACTTGACCGGGCTGTTTGGATTCGTTCCGGCGTGTGCGCGCTTGAATGCTTCGCTCTGCGTCCAGTTTTGGAACGACTGTTCATCTGTCCACTTTGTGAAGACGATGTATTCGTCACCTTCTGTCGGTGCGAGGAAGAGAAACTCCAAAAAGCCCGGAACTTCCTTCATCCCCTCGCCGCCCCCGCCAAAGGCGCGTTCGAGGTGAGACTGGTAATCGGCAGGAACTTTCAATCTGTTCATGGATACGTACATGCTTGTCCACATCCTTTTTCAAATAGGTTTCCCTTCTATTATACACCACAGCGCGAAAAACAAAAAACCGCTGACGCTTCAGTCACGTCTGCGGTTGAGCTGCTGCTCCAGCATAATATCCATCAGCAAGGTGTCCTGCAGCGGGTCCTTGGGATCGACCGTCAAAAGTGCAGCGACAGCCGCCATGGCACAGCGCACGGCTTGGTACGAGTAAAAAGCGTCGCGCTCCGTTTCACTGAACAAGGAAAGGTCCGACCGCTCCTGGACCGGATAAGGAAAATCGGTCTCCACACCTGCCCGGTCCAGCACGATCAGCGCCTGCTTGATCGCAAGCAAGGCGGCGCTGACGCTAAGCCCGTACTCCTTGCGCAAGTCGTCCCATACTTGAAAAGCGGATCGCTCCACCCTCTCCTGATTCGGCCTTGTGATAATGCCGGTTTTCCGCCCTTCCTTCAAAAGCCAGTCGACGAAGATGTCGTGGCGCGGTGGAAACGCATACACCTGCAGCTTCATCTCCAGCTCGGTCGGAAAATCTTTGGCGAAGCGCGCATGAGCCAGGGACATTTCATAACGCCGCGAAGGATGTCCAGGCACGGTGACAAAAACCGTATCCTGACGCACCGCCGCAATCTGCAGCTTCGTTCTCGCCGGAATCCGGGCCTGGGGGGCCTTTTCCCGGCGGATGTTTCCCGGAATCAACTCCGTCCCGAACTGGTGATACTCCAGAGGAGAATCAATCCACGGAATCGGTTCGCGGGTTTGAATCTCGTACAGCCCGTTGAACGTCACCCATTCGCCCGGACGTCGCTGACTGCGAATCAGGACAGCATGGACTTCTTTTTCCGGCGGCAATTCGGTATCCTGATCGTCCGGGGGCGGCTGGAGCCGTTTATGCTCGATCAGGATACAGTCGTGCAAGTTCAGTCGCTCAAGCAATTCCCGTTTGCTGACCCATTCGTATCCGATCCGGTAAATCCGATTTTTCATCGGTTCCACCTCCTTTTGATCGCCAGTATCGGTTTCCTGCGTGAATGAGTAAGTTACCCTACCATATGTATTCGTCTGGTTGTCCGTGCTAGATCGATCGTACAATCTGCAGCAAGTCTTGTGCCGCTTTTCTGGGCGAGTCTGCCCGGCTGATGGCGCTGATGACAGCTACGCCGTCGGCTCCGGCGTTGATTACCTGCTCGGCGTTTTGCAGGGTGATCCCGCCAATGCCCACGATCGGCAAGTCTCTGCCGACAGCCTCGCGAATGGCGCGAAGTCCCTTGGAACCGATTGGCTCGCCCGCATCCGCCTTCGAAGAGGTAGCGAACATGGCTCCTACCCCGATGCAGTCTGCGCCGCCGTTTCGGGCTGCGAGCGCTTCCTCCACCGTGCCTGCTGACACGCCGATATACATCGCTTCGCCTACCTTTTCTCTCACCTGGGCCAGTTGCATGTCGTCCTGTCCGACGTGTACCCCGTCCGCCTGCAGGCGAACAGCCAGCTCCACATCGTCGTTGACGAAAAACAAGGCTTGTGCTTCGCGGCACAGCTGCTGGAGCTGCCGTCCCAGTTCATGACGTTCTTCCGCAGTCAGCCTGCTGCCTTTGTCCCGCAACTGCACGATGCCAGCTCCGCCCGCAAGCGCCTCGCGAACGATCTCGACGGTCTTTTCACTGGAAAACCCGCAATCCTGGCTGCCGATCACCAGGTAAACGCCCATCTTTTCCCGAAGTGTGTGCCTGTCTTTCACTTTTCATTCCCCTCCCAGCGATCCAACGCCTCGCGATAAGCCAAAGCGGCTGCCTGTGCATCTGTTGCGTCGGTGATTCCGGATAGTACGGCAATACCTGCGCAGCCTGCAGCGAGCACTTCGCCAGTCCGCTCAGGTGTAATCCCGCCGAGTCCGATCACGGGAACCGTCCACGCTGCTGTTATTTTCATCAACTCGCCCGTCCCTCTCGGCGCGAGGTTCGGTTTGGAGCCGCTTGGAAAAATATGTCCGTACATCAAATAGTCTGCCCCTGCTGCCACTGCTTGCTCTGCTTCCAAATACGAATGGACGGAGCGACCTATTTTTTGTTCCCGCCGCAAAACCAGCCGGGCATCGCCAACCTCCAGGCTGTGATACGCCAAATGTGCGCCTGCACAGCCTGACGCGGCACTCACATCGACCCGATCATTGACCAAAAGGCACGATAGCGGAACCACATTCGCCAAAGCCCGAACCCAGTCCATGCATTCTCTGGCCGTTCGCTGCTTTTCGCGAATATGCAGGTAGTCCATCCCTCCGGCATACGCTGCTTCGGCCATCCGCAGTACCTCTTCGAGCGTTTGCCTGCCGCTCGTAATGACGTGAAGCTCCCGGCTAGTTCGCATCTGCTTTGGCACCTGCCGCAGCACCGACCCCGGACAACGCCGTCAGACATTCCTGCAGCCATTGCGTCGTCTTGTCGTCATTGCCATCAGGTGCTTGCGCAAGCAGCTCCACGATCAGCCTCCGCACGAAAAACGCCTGCTGCACCGTCAGTGGAAACGTAATTGTCTTTGGCTTCGTCTCTTGCTTCTCCAGAGTTTCCACTCCGGCCAAAAGAATATCCCCGATGGACTCAATCAGCTCGCGAAGCTGTTCATTTTGCTTCAACTCGTCATAGCATCCGTCGTAAAGTCGGCACAAAATCAAAAACGCCTGTGACGACATAGTCACCGGCTGTACGTCATGCATCGGTTCCGTCATACAGTTTTTCCCCTCCACTCGCTTGAAAAACAAAACCTATTATAACACAACTCGTCCGGAATCGAACCATTTGCTGTGCCAGCCTGGCTGCTGAAAACAGAAAAACCGCTGAAAGCTCAGCGGTCTTTGCCCGTACCCTCGTTTCGGTCGTTGTGGTGGGATTGGCGCAGGTTCGTGTTCTGATCGTTGTGATCGAGCGTTTTCCCGCGGTTTTTTCCCAGGTCCTTGCTGTTGTTGTTCTTGCCCAAATGATTCACCTCCTGTCGTCATTCACAGGATAGCGTAACCAATTTGGAACAGTTTATTAGTGAACAGTCTCTTGTCTGGTCCGCTTCCATAAAGCGTGGAACAGCGCGAAAGGCAAACGCCAGCCAAGCAGAAAAGCCAAGGTCACGAAGTACGTCACGCCGGAAAAAATGAGCGTCATCGGCACACCCGTCCACCAGGAACGGATCAAAAGGCCAATCGGCGCCGCAAGCGTCCAGCTGAACAGCATCGTGACCAGCTGCCGCCCCCAGGATGAGCAGGCGCGTTCTGCATAGGTGCGAAAAACCAGTATCGCGATGATCCAGCCAAGCAAAAACGGAGCCAACGTCTCGCATATTCCAAGAAACGTAACTGGCAGATGATGAGCCAGCTTTCCATAATAAACAAACAGTACAAAGGCGATCAGATCCCCGGCGAGCAGTACGCAGCCGGTTGGTGAGAGGCGAAATCTCATGCATACCCTCTTTTCTGAACCCATTTGCCCTCAAGGTTCATTCCTATTGTACACATGGAGGTTTTCCGCTACAATCGCCCCGCCCTTTTATTCACCAAACAGCAACATTTCCAGCCGTTCTTTCACTGCCGGCCACTCACGGTCGAGGATGCTGAAATAAACCGAATCGCGGATATATCCGTCCCGCATGACCATGTGATTGCGGAGTACGCCCTCGCGGATGCCGCCGATGCGGGCGATGGCGCGCTGGGAGTTGAGGTTGCGCGAGTCGGTTTTCAACTGGACGCGGATGCATCCGAGCTGCTCGAAGCAGTGACGCAACAGAAGCCATTTGCACTCTGTATTGACAGCGGTTTTCCAGACAGCAGGGGTCAGCCACGTGAAGCCGATTTCCAGTCCGCGATCCTTGCGAGAAATGGCGAGAAACCTCGTACTCCCGATGACTTTGCCATCTGCGCGATTGATGATGGCAAAAGGCAGTTCGGTTTGCGCTGCCTCGTTTTTCATGGCTTGCTCGATAAAAGCTTGCGCGTCATCGCGCGTCTGAATCTCGACCGACAAGTACGACCAGATCTCCGGAAAAGCACCGGCGGCAAAAATGCCATCCGTATGCACCGGACGAAGCGGCTCCAGTCTGACCAGCTTTCCTTCCAGTGTGACAGGCTCGATTGCCAACATGTTCGTCTCCCCTTCCCTGTACTGCCCGCTTGCCCGAGCAGTACAGCTTCCCGCAATTTTTCCTATGATAGGGGGAGAGAAAAGCGCTGTCAAGCAGCGTGTATAGCTTTATGCTTCTTCGTTAATCACGACTTGTTTTCCCCGTCGCTTCAACACCAGCGGCACGACGAGCCAGGCCAGCGCACACAACAGAAATACGGCAGAAAGCGGCTTCGTGAAAAAAATCGAGAAGTCTCCGTTGGACGTCGTCAGCGCCCGGCGCATGTTGTTTTCGATCATCGGGCCGAGTACCAGCCCGAGCACGAGCGGAGCGAGCGGGAAGTCGTTTTTGTTCAAATAGTAGCCGAGAATGCCGCATATCACGAGCAAAATGAGATCAAACGTGCTGATTTGCACCGCATAGACGCCAAATACGGAGATGGCAATAATCATCGGGAGCAAATATTGCGGCGGCGTTTCAATGATTTTGGCGAACACTTTGACGAGCGGCATGTTCAGGGCGAGCAGCATCAGATTTCCGATGAACATGCTGGCAATCAATCCCCAGGCAATCTGCGGGTGATCGCTGAACAAAAGCGGCCCCGGCTGGACGTTGTACATGAGCAGCGCCCCCATCAGAATCGCCGTTGTCCCTGATCCCGGGATTCCCAGCGTCAACAGCGGAATCATGGCGCCTCCGGAAGCGGCATTGTTCGCAGATTCCGGCCCTGCTACCCCGGCGATCTCGCCTTTTCCGAAACGCTCCGGGTGTTTGCTCCATTTTTTCTCCATGATATAGGAAAAGAATGAGGCCAGTGTCGCACCTGCTCCGGGCAATACGCCGATGAAAAAGCCGAGCAAAGAACCGCGGACGATGGGAGCGGCACTATCTTTCAAGTCTTTTTTGGTCGGTAAAATCCGCTCGACCTTGATGATTTCCTGGGAGGAATGGTCATTTTCCAGAATCGTTTTGAAAACCTCGCCAAGCGCAAACAGACCGACTGCAATTGTCAAAAACTCCAACCCTTGGTACAGGTCGGGAATATCGTAGGTAAACCGGGCCACTCCCGATACGTTGTCGATGCCGATCGTTGCCAGCAAAAGCCCAAGGACTGTCATCATCAAAGCCTTCGTCATGGATTTGCCGCCAAGTCCGCTCACGGCGCACAGACCGAGCAGCATGAGCGAAAAATACTCCGCCGGACCGAACTGCAGCGCGAGGTCAGAGAGCGGATCGGCGAGAAAGACAAGCGCCACCAGCGCCACAATCCCGGCCACGAACGAGCCGATGGCCGCAATCGACAGCGCCGCTCCTGCCCGCCCCTGTTTCGCAAGCTGATACCCGTCCAAGGTCGTGACGACGGACGAAGATTCGCCCGGTGTATTTAGCAAAATGGACGTGGTAGAGCCGCCGTACATCGCGCCGTAGTACACGCCCGCAAGCAAGATCAGGGCGCTCGCCGCCGCCATCTCGGGCGGCAGACCCGCCGTCAGCGAGGCTGTCACCGGCATCAGCAGCGCCACACCGCTCATCGGACCGATGCCAGGCAGCACCCCGACAGCCGTACCGATCAGCACTCCGATAAACGCGTAAACCAGATTGTGCCATTGAAAGGCGATTTGAAATCCATCAGCCAAATATTGCAGCGTACCCATCTCGATCCCTCCCTAGACGCCGAGCCAGGCAGGAAAGCCTGGAAGCGTTCCTTTCAGCAGTTGCACGTACACCACGTAAACGCCGACGGAAAACAGCAAGGAGACAACCGCCGATCGCCATTGGCTTTTGCTGCCCATGACCAGAAACGTGACGTAAAGAAACAGAGCCGTAGCGATCACATACCCGATTGGCTCCAGCAGCAGGACATACAGCACCGTCGCCGCGAGCATCAGGAGAAATCGTTTGTACAAAAGTTTTTCAACGGCTTGTCCCTCAGCACGGTATTTCGCCTGGAATGTCTCGTAAAACAGGCGCAGACTGAGCAGGACCAGCAAGATGCCCAAGCCGAACGGAAACATGCTCGGCCCGACCTGACTGCCGTATGCACTCGTTGAGATATGCTGGCTCTCCGCGATGAAAAATGCCCCCACCAGCGCAAAAGCAATACTGCCGTACCGATCAAACCTGACGTTCATACGTACCTCCTTTTTCGATAAGGGAGCGTTCGGACGCGTCGTTTTCTCTACCCGAAAAAAACGGACGCGCGCCGCAAAAAGCGGGGAAAAAAGGAGAGGAGTGCCCTCTCCCTATTTCGCCATGCCAAGCGAGTTCAACAGTTCTTTGACGAGCTGATCCTGCTCCTCCAAGAACGCCGTGAAGGCCGCCGCGTCCTTGTATTCGCTCTCCCAGCCGTTTGCAGCAAGCTCCTTCTTCCACGCTTCGCTCTCCGACAGCTCTTTCAATTTGGCGTCCCAATACGCCTTGGCATCTGCAGGCATGTCAGCCGGACCAAATACACCGCGCCAGATCGTAAAGGTCGCATCGATTCCTTGCTCCTGCAAAGTCGGAACGTCTTTCAAATCGCCGCTCATCCGCTCTGTTGACGTGACACCGAGCACGCGAACCTTGCCTGCCTTCACGTATTCGCCTACGCCGGAGGCATCGGTCGCGATCATGTCGGCATTGCCGCCAAGCAGTGCCGCAATCGCTTCTCCGCCGCCGTCATAGGAAACGTACTTGACCGTTTTCGGGTCAATGCCGTATTTGGCTGCTGGCAACACGCTGACGAGATGGTCCATCGAGCCCGGAGCCGAACCGCCAGCCAGCGTCATTTTTGTCGGGTCTTTTTTCAAATCGTCCAAAAAGCTTTTCATATCCTGGTACGGCGAGTCGGCGCGCACGACCAGGGCGCCGAAATCTTTCGTCATTTGCGCAAGCGGCGTCACATGCTGGAAGCCGAACGGACTGTTCCCCTCTTTTTTGTTATGGTTGATGAGAATCGGCGGAGAGCTGACAAACAGCTTGTAAGGGTTGCCTTTGTCCTTGCTGACGTATTCCGCCATGAAGACGGTCCCGCCGCCGCCTGGTTTGTTTTCTACCGTAATCGCTTCCGTCACCAGCTTGCTCTCGGCGAGTACCTTGGCAAGCGAGCGGGCTGTCTTGTCCCAGCCTCCGCCTGCCCCGGATGGAGCGACGAACACAATCGGCTTCTCCGGATAGCTGGATGCGGTAGACGCCGGCTGCGCTCCCGAGCCGGACGAGCTGCTGTTCGCCCCGCCACAGGCGGCCAGCGCGAGCGTAAGGAAAGCGGACAAAACAATGAGTGCACTTTTTTTCATTTTCAAACAAAAAACCCCCTCGAACCCGTCGTTTTTGTAAGCGGTATCACGCTTGCCATTAACGTATCATGCCGGGTCTTTCGGGGATAGTTTTCGAACATAAGATACATTTAGAAAATTAACAACTTTTTGTTCATTTTGTTCATGCCCGCTCAGGCAAAAAGCGGTACTTTCGCTCTGGCCTGCCAACACTGCCGTAAATCAGTTCGGCTCTCGCCTTTTTTTCCTGCACCAGATGCTCCAGATAGCGGCGGGCTGTCGTCCGACTGGTGCCGATCTCGCGGCCGATCTCTTCTGCGGAGACGCCTTTGTCGCCTGTCTGCCTGATCGCCTCGATGACTTTTTCCAGGGTCAGCTGGTCAATGCCTTTTGGCACGGCTAACTCGCGCTGTTTTGGGTTGAGCGGACGCCTGGTCAGCATCTGGTCGATGACATCCTGATCGACTTCTGTCGCCGCTTCCGTCCGGGCCACATGGGCGCGATAGCTCTCCAGCCGCTCGCGGAAACGCTCGAAGACCAGCGGCTTGACGATGTAGTCAAAAACGCCGCCCCTAAGCGCTTCCTGGACCATCTCCATCTCCTTCGCAGCCGTAATCATGATGATGTCCACCTCGCGATAGTGCTGGCGGATGTACCAGACCAGCTCGGTTCCCAGCATATCGGGCAAATACACGTCCAAAAGCACCAGATCGGGGCGTGTGACAGCGAGCAGCTCTTTGGCGTCACTGCCGTTGGTGGCGGTGGCAATCACTTCGAATCCCTCGATCTTGTTCACGAATCTTCGGTTAATGTCGATAATCCGCAAATCGTCCTCGACGATCAGCACTTCAAGCTTCTTCACTGCCAATCCTCCCTTCTTTCGGCAAGGAAACGGTGAACAGCGCACCGCCCCAGTCGCTTTTTCCGACGACAATGTAGCCGCCCATCTCTTCGGCGATTCCGCGCACTTTTGCCAAACCAAGTCCCCGGTCCTCGCCTTCTTTCGTCGAAAAACCGTAGGCAAAAATTTTCTCGCGCCATTCATCGGGCACCCCCGGCCCGGAATCGGCAATTTCAAACAGCAGCTCTTCTTCCGTGTCCGCCAGATACACGTCGACGCGCTTTTGCGAAACGGCTGCATCATTAACCGCTTCCAGCGCGTTTTGCAGCAAATTGCCGAGCAGCACGATCACCTGCTGGCGGTTGATATGTGCCGGCAGCACTTTAAGATGGCTGTCCTGATCGATCACGAGCTGGATTTTCAGTTCTTTGGCCCGGTTGTGCATGCCCAGTAAAAGCGCGCCAATCATCGGATCCGGAATTCGTCTTGCCACGAACAAGAGCAATTCTTCCTGTGCCGTTGTCTCGCTCGTTATCAGTTCAATCGCCTCCTGCACGGAGCCGAGCTGCAACAGCCCGGAGATCGTGTACAGCAAGTTGTGAAACTCGTGCGTCTGGGCGCGCAGCACATCGGCATAGCGCCGGACTTGTGACAGCTCCGAGGTCAGCTTGTCAATCTCCGACTTCGGGCGAAAGCTGCTGACGACACCGACGATTTTGTCCCCGAGCTTGATCGGCAGGCGGTTTACGATAATTTCTTTGCCGCTCGTGATTGTTTCGCGGTCGAGCTGCTGTTCCCCGGTTTCCAGCACCTCCGGCATGCGGCTATCCGGCAGCACGTCCAAAATGTGCTTGCGTTGAATGTCTTCCTCCGGCAATTCGAGTATGCGGATCGCGGCCTTGTTCATCATCGTGATCTCGCTGTTCCGGTCAATCGCGACGATTCCTTCCCGGACGGATTCGAGAACGGCGTTGCGCTCCACGTACAAAGCGGCGATTTCTTCCGGCTCCAGCCCGAGCGTCAGCCTTTTCAAATAGCGGCTCAGCCCGATGGCAAAAGCAATCCCGCAGACGAGCGCAATCAGCGTGATGAGGAAAACCTTTTCTTGATAATCGTCGATGGCTTCCTCAATGTCCTCCAGCAAAAAACCGACCGACACGATGCCGATCACCGCGCCATTGTCGTCGCGAATCGGCACCTTGCCGCGCAAGGATGGACCCAAGCTCCCAATCGCCTTGGAAATGTACGACTGGCCATAGATCAGTCCCGGCTCATTGTCTCCGCCGACCATCGACTTGCCGATGCGGTCAGGCAGCGGATGCGAATAGCGGATGCCGTCCCGGTTGCCGACGACGACAAATTCCGCTCCGGTTTGCAGCCGGACGTTTTCTGCAATCGGCTGGATCAGCTCGGACGGCGAACTGCTTTGAAAAGCCCCGCGCAGTTCGGGGTCGTGGGCGACGATTTTGGCTACGCTCAGCGCCCTTTTCCCGATCTGCTCCTCAATCGACGAGGCCACGATGGACGAGAACACGGCACCAACTGACGAAATAATCAAAATAATTCCGATGGTAATGAGCAAGATCATTCTCGTTTGCAAAGACAATACTTTTCCGGCTGTGGTCACAAATCGCTCACCTCCAGCTTCATCTTACCATCCCGAGCGGATAAAAAGGTAGCTTCATTGCTATTGTTCGTGTACAGTTAAAAGGGAATTACGGGGATGTGGAGGTATCTACAGATGCACGCGAACCTTCGTTCGTTCATAGAACAATTGCGCCGCGCCGGACAAGTCGTGGAGATTGACGCACCAGTCGATCCCTATCTGGAGCTGGCCGAGATTCATCGCAGAGTGATTGAAGACGGCGGACCTGTTCTGCTGTTCACCAATGTAAAAGGAAAATCGTTTCCCGTGGTCACGAACCTGTTCGGGACCGTAGAGCGGGTCGACATGGCGTTTGGGCCTAAGCCCGAGGCGGTTGTCCGCAGCCTGGTGCACGGGATGGACAAGCTGTTGCCGCCAAAGCTCTCCGGCTTGTGGGAGCTGCGCCAGCCGCTCCTGGAAGTCATGCGCACCGGTACCAAAACCGTGCCTGCCTCCCAAGCGCCTGTGACGCAAATCGCAACAACCGATGTCGACATGACCAAACTGCCTGCCCTGACCAGCTGGCACCTGGATGGCGGTCCGTTCGTCACCTTGCCTTTGGTGTATACAGAGCACCCTGAGACAAAAGAGCACAACCTGGGCATGTACCGCATCCAGATTTACGACAAAAACACGACAGGCATGCACTGGCAAATTCAAAAAGGCGGCGGCTTCCACTACCACGAAGCGGAAAAACGAAACCAGCCACTGCCTGTTACGCTGACAATCGGCGGCCCGCCTGCCCTGATCGTCTCCGCAATCGCGCCTCTGCCCGAAATGGTGCCGGAGCTGGTTTTCGCCTCGCTGTTGATGGGCGACAAGCTGAAAATGACAGAGGTGCCGAACCATCCGCACCGCATCGTTGCGGAGGCCGAGTTTGTGTTCGCAGGAGAAGTTCCGCCGCACATCAGACGGCCTGAGGGGCCTTTTGGCGATCACTTCGGCTATTACTCCTGGGCACATGACTTCCCGGTGTTCAACGTGAAGCAAATGTGGCACCGCAAGGACGCAATCTATCCGGCAACTGTCGTCGGAAAGCCGCGCCAGGAGGACTACTACATCGGGGAATACTTGCAGCGACTGCTTTCCCCGTTATTCCCGGTCGTCATGCCGGGTGTCAAGGCGCTCTGGACCTATGGCGAGACAGGCTTCCACGCGCTCGCCGGCGCGATTGTGCGCGAAAGCTACTATAAGGAAGCGATGGCACACGCTTTCCGCATCATGGGAGAAGGCCAGCTCACCTTGACCAAGTTTTTGATGGTGACAGATGAGCCGTGTGACCTCGGCAACTTCAAGCAATTTCTCGAAATCATCCTGGCACGCTTCCAGCCGGAGCGCGACCTGTTGATCGTCAACGATACGTCGAACGATACGTTGGACTATACGGGACGGAAGCTGAACCACGGCTCCAAAGGGATCATGCTGGGCATCGGCGATCCGGTCCGTGAGCTGCCGCGCGAGTACAAAGGACAAGGCATCCCAGGCATGACCGATATTCGCGCTTTTTGCCCCGGATGTCTGGTCATTTCCGGGCCGAGCTTCCACGATAGACCGGAGCTGGGCGAAGAGCTGCTGCCCTATCTCAACGAACATCTCGCGGAATGGCCGATGATCTGCATCGTGGATGATGCGGCAATTGCCGAGAAGCAAAGCAGCTTCCTGTGGACCGTGTTCACTCGCTTCGACCCGGCCCACGATCTGTACGCCAAATCGACGATTGTCCGCAACAAAATCCGTTATGAAGGGCCGCTGGTCGTCGATGCGCGGATGAAGCCTTTCTATCCGGATGAAGTAGAGACACTGCCGGAAATTTCGGCACTGGTCGACAAACGCTGGAACGAATATTTCCCAAAAGCATAGCATGGCCACCTGCTGTACGTCTGGAACGAACTGTTCCGGACGTTCTTTTTTACCCAGGAAAAAAGCTGGAATTAGGTCTTCCTTCCCCCAATATAATGTTACAACTTGTATTTCAGACAACCTGGGGGCAGTTGTCAGAATACGAGTGATTTTGTCAATAAAAAGGAGGGAAAAAATGAAGACGCAGGAAGAAGTAAATGGAATCGTCACCCTGACAAAAGAAGGGGAAGAGCTCATCAGTCACAGCTCGCTCTATAATGAAGGGCTGCGGCCGACTACCAAAGCTGAGCATTCGTGGACGGCGTACAACTTTGCCAGCCTTTGGATCGGAATGTCGATCTGTCTTCCCACGTACGCGATGGCAGCCGGGCTGATCTCGTTGGGCATGAGCTGGTGGCAGGCGATTTTGACCATTATTCTCGGAAACTGCATTGTCCTTATTCCTATTCTTCTCAACTCTCATGCCGGAACGAAATTCGGCATCCCCTACCCTGTGTTCGCCCGACTCTGGTTCGGCTCCAAAGGCGCACACATCCCGGCAGTCGCCCGCGGCCTGATCGGAGCCGGCTGGTTTGGCATCAACTGTTGGTTTGGCGGTGCCGCCATCGATACGCTGCTCATGTCGATGTCAGACTGGGCCAGTGTCCCCGGCCATCTGTGGATCTCCTTTTTCGGTTTTTGGCTCCTGAACGTATGGGTCGCCTATCGCGGTCCGGAAACCATCAAAAAGATGGAAGCCTGGGCAGCGCCGATTCTAATTATCATGAGTCTCGCCTTGCTCGTATGGGCTTTGACCAAAGCAGGCGGATGGGGCCCGATGCTCTCCGCTCCTTCCAAATTCACCTCGATTGGCGAATTTTTGCAAGTCTTTTTCCCGGCCCTGACAGGAGCAATCGCCTTCTGGGCAACCATGGCGCTCAATATTCCCGACTTCTGCCGTTACGCCAAAAGTCAAAAAGCGCAAATCGTTGGGCAATCCTCTTCTCTGCCGACGACCATGGGTTTCTTCTCCTTTATCGGGGTAGCCGTTGCCTCCGCTACCGTGGTGATCTACGGAGAAGCCCTTTGGGACCCAGCCGCCGTCCTGGCCAAGTTCTCGCCATTCGCCATCTTCCTTGGCACAATCGGGATCGTTCTTGCTACCTTGACTACCAATGTAGCCGCCAACATCGTCGCCCCCGCCCGTGCCGTGGAAAATCTCGCGCCACGCCGACTCTCCTACGAAGCCGGAGCGATTATCGCGGGAGTCGTCTCCCTGCTCATGCAGCCTTGGTATATTTTGGAAAATTTCAGCAATTACATTTTCCTCTGGCTCGGCACGTATGGCGCACTGCTTGGCCCGATTGACGGGATTGCGATTGCGGACTACTGGCTCGTACGCAAACGGCGCATTCACCTGGTAGAGCTGTACAAACATAACGGCATGTACGCCTACAAGACAGGGTTTAACGTAAGAGCGATCTGGGCGATGCTGATCGGGATTGCCATTCCGTTTATCAGCAAGTTCATTCCCGGCCTCCATCTCATCTGGGACAACGCCTGGACGGTCGGGCTACTAATCTCGCTTGCGATCTACACGTGGATGATGAAAAACGACGCCTCGATCTTGAGCCAAAAAGAGTACGACCAGATCACGTCACAAGCCCAGGAGTCGCGCGCTTCCTGAAACGGAAGCAGGATAAAAAATGACACCTGTTCACTACCCCTTTCAGGTAGACAGTGAGCAAGACCAAGTTTCCCAAGCTTGGTTCGACACTGGTACCTGGAGGGGGCTTTTTTTCAGACGGATTGTCATGCGAACAGAAATCCTGAGAAATGTTTCATCATAGGATGTTATGGAAAAAGTAACGTTTGACAAGGAGGTTATGGCATGTTTTGGGGAATCATTTTGGCTTTTGTCGTACCCGTGCTTGTTCTTGGCTATGTGGCTGACAGACAGCGCAAAAAGAAAATCTATTATCATGAAAATCATGATGCCGGAAA
The DNA here is from genome assembly GCF_003710935.1 of Brevibacillus gelatini. GTDB lineage: Bacteria > Bacillota > Bacilli > Brevibacillales > Brevibacillaceae > Brevibacillus > Brevibacillus gelatini. Next base: position 38,024 of record NZ_RHHS01000047.1, on the reverse strand, counting down.
AGAAAATAGAAACCATACATCCGAAGCGGAAGCTTTAAGCAGAACTTTCATGGATCCGCCATAAAAGGTAAACGTCCCAACCAGTGTGTCCCGGTACAATGCCGAAACACACTGGCAACCTGGACCTTTTTATGACAGTCTCATCGTCCCCGTACTGCGCTCCATCCGTCGATCGCCTCGGTTGATCTCTCACACTTCAAGCACCGAAAGAAGCGTAATGTCTTCAATTTGCGAATCAGGCTCATAGCAAACATAGTACGTAAGCTCCGGGCTGATCCGATAGCGAATCCCCCGGTATCCACAGGCAAGCACGTAAGCCCGCACCTCATCCCCGGTCCATTCCAGCCATTCCTCGTACGAAAGCCCAGCGGCGCGCCGCTCCAGTTCCTCCGCGCCATGTCTGTGCTGCAGCGCCTCGTTGCGCAGCTCATTTTCGCCGTAGCGCTCGTCCAAACAGAAAAGTCCCGGCAAAGCGAGCTGTTGCTTTAGCACTGCTGCTTTGTCCCCGATCGTCTCGGCGTGACAGATCGCGTACTGGGCGGCCACAAGCGGATTGCTCACCAGATAGACACCCGCTCCAAACACCGCCTTCGCACTCGCTCCGTTGGTAAACTGGCGGCGTTCTGCCCGTTCGTAGCGCTGCGCCTTGACGACCCGCAGCGCTTCTTCGTACTCGACTCCCCGATAAACCGTCTGCTTCATTATCTGGCCGCTCCTTTTTGCCGTTTTTCGTGAACAACAGTCAGGCCGAGATGCGAAAAGGAGGAAGACGCGTGTCTGGCGTCTCCCTCACCTTTGTTTTACGGCAGCAATTTGACCATATCGCCGTACGTCTCCGGGCGACGATCGCGGAAAAATTGCCACGTATCCCGCACTTCCCTGATCTTTTCGCGATCCATGTCCGCCACGATCACCTCGTCCTGGTCGCGGCTGCCGACAGCGACAAACTGTCCGCGCGGATCGACGAGGTAGGACTGTCCGTAAAATTCCCCCATGTTCCACGGCGCTTCCGTCCCCACGCGATTAATGGCGGCGACGTAGTAGCCGTTTGCCACCGCGTGTGCGGGCTGTTCGAGCTTCCACAAATACTCGGACAGTCCGGCGACGGTAGCGGAAGGATTGAAGACGATTTCCGCGCCATTTAGGCCAAGCAGCCGCGCCCCTTCCGGGAAGTGGCGGTCGTAGCAGATGTACACGCCTACTTTGGCAAAAGCCGTATCGAACACCGGGTAGCCCAGGTTTCCCGGCTTGAAGTAAAACTTTTCCCAGAAGCCGCAGCCGCTGCTGCCCACCCCGACATGCGGGATGTGCTGCTTGCGGTACTTGCCCAGGTACGTGCCGTCTGCATCAATGACGGCTGCCGTATTGTAATACGTGCCGATGCCAACCTTTTCATATACGGGCAAGATCAGAACGGTTCCGAGCTCCTTGGCCAGCGCGGAAAACTGCTGCACAGTCGGTCCGTTCGGCACCTCTTCCGCCGCGTCGTACCATTTCGTGCTTTGTTCCGCACAAAAATAAGGGCCGTAAAAAATTTCCTGCAGACAGATGATTTGCGCCCCTTTGCCAGCCGCCTCCCGCACCATTTTCACATGCTTCTCGATTGCTTTTTCCTTGTGGAGATGAACAGGTTCATCGCCGTGCACGTCGTTTTTGGCCTGAATCAGACCGATTGTCACTTTATCTGCCATCTTGCTCCTCCTCACCCAAGCATTTTGAACAGCTATGGTCTGGCAAATGTCGAACGCTTCACGAAGCGGCCCGCCCCGGCATGGCCGACGAACTGCTTGTCGCGGACGACGAACGAGCCGCGGGACAGGACGGAAATGACATCGCCGCATACTTGCATGCCCTCAAACGGGTTGTAGTCGACATTCATATGGTGTGTCTCCACTGAGATCGTCCGCTCCGCAGTCGGGTCGAACAAAACGATGTCCGCATCGGAGCCGACTGCAATCGTGCCTTTTTGCGGAAACATGCCGAACAGCTTGGCGACCTTGGTGGAGGTGATGTCCACGAATTGGTTCAGACTGATTTTTCCTTTGCGGACGCCTTCGGAAAAGAGAATGGTCATGCGGTCCTCGATGATCGGTCCGCCATTCGGAATTTTCGTAAAATCTCCGCGGCCCAGTTCTTTTTGCCCGGAGAAGTTGAACGCGCAATGGTCGGAGCCGACGGTTTGCAAAATGCCGTTTTTCAGGGCGCTCCACAGTACGTCCTGGTTCCACTTTTCCCGCAGCGGCGGAGACCAGACGTATTTCGCCCCTTGGAAGTCCGGCTTTTCGAGTGCGGTAATATCGAGCACCAAATATTGCGGACATGTTTCGCCGTAGACGTTCCAGCCTTTTTCGCGCGCTTCGGCAATGCGGCGGACGGCATCGGCGCAGGAAACGTGCACGACGTACAACTGCGCATCCGCCAGCGCGGTGAGGGCAATAGCGCGTCCGGTCGCCTCTCCCTCCGCTTCAGGCGGCCGGGTGTAGGCGTGGTAGATCGGATCGGTATTCCCTTGGGCCAGCGCCTTCCTCGTCAAATAATCGATCACATCTCCGTTCTCCGCATGCACCTGGACCAATGCCCCCAGCTCACGCGCGCGGATCAGCGTCTTGAACAAAGTCTCGTCGTCGGCCATCAGCACATTTTTGTACGCCATGAACACTTTGAGCGAGGTAATTCCCTCGTTGTTCACGACCGACTCCAGTTCTTCCAGCACGTGGTCGTTGGCATCGGACACCATCAGGTGAAAGCCGTAGTCAATGACGGCTTTGCCCCTCGCTTTTTCGTGCCAGGTCGCAATTGCGGAGTGGAGCGACTCGCCTTTGCTCGTCAGGCAAAAGTCAATGATGCTCGTCGTCCCCCCGAATGCAGCAGCTTTTGTTCCGGTGAAAAAGTTATCCGATGTCACCGTGCCGCCAAACGGCATGTCAAGGTGCGTGTGCGGATCGATCCCGCCCGGAAGCACATAGTACCCGGTTGCGTCGATGACCTCTGCATCCGTGGCTTGCAGGTCCGTGCCGATCGCGACTACCTTTTCGCCGTCGATCAGCACGTCTGCCTGATACGTGTCTGACGCGGTCACAATCGTGCCGTTGCGAATCCATTTTTTCATGACCTTCCTCGCTCCTTTCCCTGGCGTGCATGAATGAGACAACACTTCCCTCGTACATGCTTATGCCGCCGATGTCCTCTTCATGCCATACAGCCTGTTGTTCACGTCTCGCAGCTGCCCCCGCCCGCCAAGGCCGCCTGGCGCTGGTTCCAGGAAAGCGGCGGCTTGCCTGTCGGAATCTCCACCATCTCGATTGTTCCTTCCACCGGACAGACGATGGAGCACAGGTTGCAGCCGACGCAGTCTTCCTCGCGCACCACCAGCCGCTCCTTCCCCGTCGCATCGTCCCTTACGATCTCAATGCACTGATGGGAGGTGTCCTCGCAGGCGATATGACATTTGTTGCAGTGGATACAGGTTTCTTCATGGATGCGGGCGACCACCTTGTAGTTCAGGTTCAGGTTGCCCCAATCCGAATACGTGTGCACGGCCTTGCCGACGATGTCCATGACCGAGGCAATACCGCGCTGGTCGAGGTAGTTGTTCAAGCCGTCGATCATGTCTTCCACGATCCGAAAGCCGTGGTGCATCGCAGCTGTGCATACTTGCACACCGGTTGCTCCCATGAGCAAAAATTCGACCGCATCCCGCCAGTTGGAAATCCCGCCGATGCCGGAAATCGGCACGCCTACAAACGGGTCGCGGGCACATTCAGCGACCATGTTCAGGGCAATCGGCTTTACCGCTGGCCCGCAATAGCCGCCATGCGCTCCTTTTCCATCGACGTGCGGAATCGGCAGCCATTTGTCCAGATCGACGCCCATCAGGCTGTTGATCGTGTTAATCATGCTGATCGCGTCGGCTCCGCCTTCCGCAGCCGCCCTGGCGGTAAAGCGAATGTCGGTAATGTTCGGGGTAAGCTTGACGATGACAGGCGTCTTTGCAACTTCTTTGACCCATTCGACCTGCTGACGGATCAGATCGGGGTGCTGCCCGACAGCTGAACCCATGCCCCGCTCCGCCATGCCGTGCGGACAGCCGAAGTTCAGCTCCAGACCATCGACGCCGATTGCCTCCACTTTTTTGACGATTTCATGCCACGCCTCCCGCTTGTGCTCGACCATGAGCGAGGCGATCAGCGTATGCTTGGGAAACCGTTTTTTCGTCTCATCCATTTCCTTCAGATTGACCTCAAGCGGTTTGTCGGTAATCAGCTCGATGTTGTTGAACCCGAATACCCGCTGCCCGCCAAAAGTCAGTCCGGCGAACCGCGACGAGACGTTGATGATCGGCTCCCCGAGCGTTTTCCAGACGGCTCCGCCCCAGCCCGCTTCAAAAGCCCGCTGGACCTGGTACCCCGAGTTCGTCGGCGGCGCGGATGCCAGCCAGAACGGATTCGGGGATTGAATCCCTGCCAGATTGATAGAAAGATCGGCCATGATTGCTCTCCTCCATCTTTTTGGCGCTGCCACAGGCACGCCGTACTCCCCTGCCAGACTCACACTCTGCAATAAAGCGCTTGCAAAACAAGGTCAGAATGTTCTGTATATTGATTCCCTAAACAGGCTGTTTCTGGTCGCGGATCGCCTTGTCAATCGCATGAGCGGCACGCTTTCCGTGATTGGCCGCGTCGACGACCATCGCATCCGTTTTTCCTCCGCCAAAAATGACATCCCCTGCGGCAAACACTTTCGGGTGCGAAGTCCGGTACGTGCCTTCCTCGACGCTGACGATGCCGTTTTCATGCTGCAGGCCAAACTGCTCAACCAAGGCCACGTGGCGGTTTTGGCCAATCGCTTTGACCACAAAGTCGACCTCGATGGAAAACTCGCTCCCCGGAATCGGTACCGGGCGTTTTCGGCCTTTCGCATCCGGCTCACCCAGCTCCATCCGGATCAGCTCGAGCCCCGTCACGCGCCCGTTGTTTCCCAAAACGCGCTTCGGGGCCACGAGCCAGCGAAACTCTACGCCATCCTGCTTGGCAAACTCGTACTCGAACTGGTAGCAGTTCATTTCCTGAGCCGTTCTGCGGTACAAAATCTGCACATGGTCTGCTCCCAGCCGCTTTGAACAGGTCGCAGCATCAATCGCTGTATTTCCCGCGCCGATCACGACCACTTTTTTGCCGACCATCTCTGTAGAAAGCGGCCTGGTCTTAGTTTCCTCCACCAAGGCAATCGCGTCCAATACTCCTTCCAGCTCTTCTCCGGGGATGTGCAAGGCAGGCACGCTGCCCATGCCGACTGCCAGCAGGACCGAATCGTAACTCTCAACCAGCTCGTCTGGCATGATGTCAACGCCAACGCGCGTGTTCGTCTTGATGGTAACGCCCAAGGCCTCGACCTGCTCAACCTCCCAGAGCGGGATTTCCTGCGGCAGCCGGAAGGACACGATGCCGTATGTGTTCAGCCCGCCCGCTTTTTCTTTTGCCTCGTAGATCGTGACCGCATAGCCAAGCCGGGCAAGCTCCCGCGCCGCCGACAGTCCGGCTGGCCCCGCTCCGACAATCGCCACCCGCTTGCCGTTTGGCTCCCCTTTTTCAAACAAGGTCACGTTGTTGCGGATCGCCCAGTCTGTCGCATGGCGCTGAAGCAGCCCGATCATAATCGGTCTGGAGGCGTGATTGAGCACACAGGCTCCTTCGCACAGTTCCTCTGTCGGACATACGCGCGCACAGCTTGCCCCAACCGGATTGGCTTCCATGATCGTCCTCGCGGAGCCGAGCAGATTGCCTGTTGCGATCTTGCGAATGAACATCGGAATGTCAATCGACGTGGGGCAAGCCTTGATACAGGGTGCGTCGTAGCAAAACAGACAACGATTCGCTTCATCAATCGCTTCCTTCGGCTTTAAGGCGCTCACCACTTCGCTGAAATTTTTTTGCAAGTCGTACGGGACGCTCATCCATACACAGCCTCCTTGCCAGCGGAAATAAGATGCTTGCTATTAATCAATGTGCAGCAGCGCCGTTTTATGATTGTTTCGTTTCCTATCGACATATGTTTTTCGTGCAATCAATCGCCGCTCGCAGTCATGAATGATTTCACACCCGAATAGGCTAACAGTAACCACGTCTGTCAAGGAGTCTGTCAGGATGAAAGACTACGCCAGCAAGATCGCGCAAATCAAACAGCAAATGGCAGAGCTGACCATGCAGCTTGCCGAACTGGAAAACGAGCAACAATGCTATCACGAGCAGTTGGCGCAGCGCAAAGCGTACATGTCTTCACGGGAAATTCTTGCGTTATTGGAGCAAAAACAGGTCCGCATCGGCAGTATGGCCACGATCAAACGGTGGTCGGATCGCGGCTGCCTGGGTGAAGGTGTGGACGAACGGGAAGCTTTTCCGCTTTTGGCGGGCAAACAGGGGAACAAGCGGTTTCTGTACCCGCGCGAAACAGTACTGTCGTTTTTGTATGAAAAAGGGCTGCTCGCCCCCGCGTACGAAGTGCTGGACCGTGTGCGCTTCCGTCATGCCTGCCGGGACACAGGCTGGGCATTGGTCACAGCCGTTTCGCGCCGCGACCTGCGCTTCTTTTACGACGTTCAATTGGAGACAACGGGAGAAGTCGTGCTTCAAGTACCGGAAGAAGATTTGTTTCTCCCGTAAGGAGGCACTATGGAACTGGCCGTTATCATGCTGGAAAATAATGCGGACAATCAGGAGCTGTCCCGACAAATTCGCGATTTTCACAAAAAAAAGGGGCAGCCCCTCGCGATCCGTTTCAGCGAAGGACTGACCCATATTATTTTGGAGGCACCATGCCTGTATATACCAGACCCCAAGCAGCTCGATCCGCGCACGGTTGTGGACGGACAGATCAACGCGAGCGGCCGACATGGGGAAATTCACCCGCGCCACAAAGGGAAGACCGTCAACCTGCACCTGGATTCCGAGCTGGTAGCCGAGCTGGAGCAAATTCGCGCGCTCGTCAGCAGCAAGACACAGCAAGAGGTAATCCGCGAGCTGTTCATACGCGGCATGCGCGCCTATTTGGCGGAAAAGAAAGCCGAACAATCCGCTGACTAGATGCGGCTTCATTTTTTCCAGTCAAGTTGGATACGCTCTCCGGCAAGCTGGTATTGCACCGTGTACGTTTTTTCTGGCTTGTCCCCGCACACAAACGCAATCTCCTTTTTCACCAGATCGAGCTGTGTTTCATTGACATCAAACATCGTGATCGGCACCGCTTGCTGCTTGTCCCAGGACAAAATGGCAGTTGCCTTTTGCGTGGGGACATGGTAGACACCAGCTTCGTTCATCGTTTCATAATAGATCCAGCTGTGGTCCAACCAGACAACTTTCTCCACGAAATGCCCGGGGAAAAACTGGGCGACAGGCTTGTCCTTCCAATCGTAAAAACGGATATTGGCGGAGCTGTACAAACCTTCCGAGTCGATGACGGCCACCGTTTTTCGGTCTGGCGAAAATATTCCCTCGCTTTTCAATTTTACAAGATTGGCCTTTTCTTGCTCGATTCGCTGCTTTTCAGCCACAACGAGCGCATCTTCCGGAGAGAGGCTGACATGGGGAAGCTTCGCCAGGGAAGACAGCACATCTTTTGCCGGGAAATTGCTGTAGATCGTCAATGTCCCCTCTTCCGGCGCACCGTCGTAGGCAATGCCAATCGACGGATATTCCCAGGCATACGTGCCAATTCCGTGCAGATGGTAAGTAAAGTCAGGCTGGCCCCAGACGCCAAAAATGGAAAAAGCAGCGGAAGCAGCCGGCTCAGCGAGCTTCTCTCCATACGCTTGCAAATGCTGCGCCATATCGACAAACGCCCCCACGTCTGGCACACGATCGCGGCGATAGAGGGAAAACGCCTTCACTTTTTGTTCGTCAAACGTGACAAACAGGTAGTAATCCTGATAGGAATAGCCGATCAGCCCGTATTCCTGTTCAGTGAAGGCTGGCGTGCCCAGCTTGCGCAAAATCTCCTGCCTGGGCGTCTGAACGGTGATGCCCGGAACGATTTCTCCCTGGTAGCCCGGCTCAGCCAACACGCCAAACGCTTGCCCGTTTTCATCCCACTTGACGGCAATCCCCGCCTGATAATACGCATAATCGTCGAACGACTTGACGGCTTGTCCCAAAAATTTGCCCAGTGCGTCCCGTTGCCATTGTCCGCTCTGGAACACGTGGACAAGCGAAGCTTGCGTCTGCCCCTGCGCTGCATTCGCCTGATCTGTTCCGATCTGGCCCGGTACGGTCTGCTGCATGCCCGTAGCCACACCGGCCAATGAACCGGTTGCAAGCAACCCAAAGCTTGCAAGCAAAAGAAACATGTATTTCGCCAACACGGTAATCCCTCCCCGATCAACCTTTCCTTGTCTATCTTTCCCAGTTTAGCAAAACATACCGAATGATTGCCAATATTTTCTCCTGACTCCTGGCGGGTCTGCTGCAAAAAGCCTTGCTCCCACCGCTTGGGCAAAGCAAGGCTTTTCACGATTGATCGGTTTTTTTGCCTAGACAAAAAAGGCCTATTTCGATTCGCCGTGGAGATAGTTGTAGAATGGCTGGTCAACCCAGAACTTGTACGTTTCCACGTTCAGCTTGTCGCTCAGTTTTTTCAGCCCCGCCACCACTTTTGGCGACTCCTCGTTCAGGGAGAACGTCTGGACGATGTAGCGGCCTTCCTTGATGAGGTTGTTCGTGATTACCGGATAGTCGGCAAGCTCCGTACGGGAGTGGTAGAGCGGCTGCCACCAGGATGCTTTCAGCAGGCCCGTCACGTCTTCCTGATTTCGTTTCGCATACTTCAGCACCAATGGCTGGAAGCGTTCCTTCTCGGTTTTGCTCGCAAACTCGAAGCTCAGGTCGTATTCTTTTGCATAGGCGATAAAATTGCCATTTTCAATCTGCACGACCTGATAATCATCCGACTGGGTAGGCTCGCCCCATTCCTTCAAGTAGATGAAGGCGGATGTTTTCGGCTCGAACTGGACTTTGGCGTGGATGCCTTCGCTTTTCAACAGACCGATCAGTTGAATGGCGTGAGCAATATCGCTGTGTCCGTAAGTAATCGTGCGCTCCGGATCAAAGTGCGGATCGAAGGCAGCGTCTTTCAGGTTGTAGCCGGTAATCAGGTTTTGCTTGAGGCCCGTGTCGATGATCTCTTGCAGCTCTCCCGCCTTGATAATCGACGATTCGCTCCAGGCTTGCGCAAGCTTTCCGTAAATATCCGCATCCTGCACGCTGCCCAGGTAGTTCTTGTAGTCGCCGTGGAACTCTACGACTTTCCCCAGCAGTTGTACGGCCAGTTCTCCGGTCGTGTCACCGTCTGTCTTGATCGCGGCCAGCGTGCCCGCAGAAACAAGCCCGGTGTCAAGGGCAACGGCTACTTCCTGTGCAGCCTGCCAGGAAAGCGCTCCACCCTGTTGATAGGCAATGCCCGCCGTTTTCAGGGACGCCGCCACTTTGTCCTCGCTGTACGTGTAAGCAAGCTCGGCCAAATCAGCCGCCTTCACAGCGGCGCTGATCGCTTCCCAGGCGGCGATTTTCGCCGTACCTGCGGCTTGCGGAACGTAGCCTTTCGCGTTCGCTTCTGTTTCCGTTATACTTTGGGTAGCCGCAACCACCTTGGCGAGTGCCTGGGAAAATTGCCCGCGGGTCACTGCCTTGTCAAGCGAAATGCCGTATTGCTGCAGCAAAAAGCTGCCGTACTCTGCCTGCGCCGTTGCGCTTGCCGCTTCTTTGGCCAGGACCGCAACAGGCTGATTCGCTGCTGCTCCCGCTGTCGCCGGGAGAGCCAGCGCGGTGATGAGCGCCGCTGTGGTGGAAAGCTGAAGCCACTTGTTCGTTTTTCTCATGTCGGTTCCTCCTTATGTACGAAGCAAAATATATTTTTACTATTCCTATTTGTTAACTAGGATATATTGTCATCTACCTTATCACCTGTTCTTATTGTCTGTCAATCTTTTCTTGTTCCATGAAAAAGTGCCGTTCCAAAAAGCAAGAAAGCAGCTCGCTGCCGTTTTTCCAAAGCGAACTGCTTTTTTCTGTTCCCCTATTCTTCAGTCAGCTCCGACCATTTGTTCCCTTTGACTGGCGGCTTGTAGTCGCGCAGACGGTCGAGCAAAACAGCCGGATCGCTCTCGCACACGACCAGCTCTCCTTGCATCTGCGGGATGAAGCCTGCCTCTGTAGCGTGCCGCACCATTTCCAACAGCGGCGTATAGAAGCCGTCTACATTTAAAAGCCCGATTGGTTTCGAATGAATCCCGATTTGTCCCCAACTGACGACTTCAAAAATTTCTTCAAACGTGCCATAGCCTCCGGGCAAGGCGATAAATCCATCGGACAAGTCGTGCATTTTCGCTTTGCGCTCGTGCATTGTGACGACCTCATGCAGCTCTGTCAGCCCCTTATGTACGATCTCGCCGCGAAACAGTCCGGTCGGCATGACCCCGATCACTTTGCCGCCGCCTTCGAGCACCGTATTCGCCACTCGTCCCATCAACCCCATGTTGGAACCACCGTAAACCAGCTCAAGCCCTCTTGCCAAAAGCTCTCTCCCCAGCATTTCGGCATACTGGGCATAGGCCGGATTTACGCCTGGATTGGAACCTGCAAAAACACAGATACGTTTCATGCCATCCTCCTAGATCCATCAAAGTTGCGTGGCTTTTGGCACCACTTTTTTGTGTACTGGATCATTATACAAAAATCTGGAAAGGACAGATACATGTGAATATCAGGGAATTTCAGGAACAGGCAGGAAAATTTATGGGGAACGCTGCCGAACGTAGAAAAACACAGACACAAGGATAGCATCAGGAAGATTGCAGCGAAAAAAACAGCAGTCACCCCGGCCACGTCTCCCGTAAAGAGCGTGGGGGCTTCTGCTGTTTTCTTGACTTGAAAAGGCTTTCTTTCAAACTTCTATCCCAATGTGTCGAACGCTTCCTTCATAACGCGGGCAATAAAGTCGATGTCCTCGCTCGTGGTCGAAAAGGGCGGTGACAGCGTCAGGACGTTGTTGAAGCCGGGGATCGTGTCGCCGTTGCGACCGATGATGAGGCCGCGCTTTTTGCACTCGGCGATCACTTGCGTAAGCTTCGCCGGGGCCGCGGGCTCTTTTGTTTTGCGGTCCTCGACCATTTCGATGCCCATCAAAAAGCCGAAGCTGCGAATGTCTCCTACATTCGGGTGATCGGCCAGGAAAGCGAGCTTGGCACGCAATTCGTCCCCGAGCTGCTCGGCGCGTTCCACCAGTTGTTCCTCTTCCATAATCTGAATGTTTTTCAAAGCGAGCGCACAGGCCGCCGGATTTCCGCCAAACGTGTTGACGTGGCGGAAGTGCTGATTGTTGCCCGGCTCGTTGAACTTGTCGGCAATGTCGGCGCGCACAGCTGTTGCCGACAGCGGCAGGTAGGCGCTCGTAATTCCTTTTGCCATCGTGACGATGTCCGGCTTGACCCCGAAGTTTTGATGCCCGAATTTTTTGCCGGAGCGGCCAAAGCCACAGATGACCTCATCGACGATCATCAGCACGCCGTACTTGTCGCAAATTTCCCGCACCTTCGGCATGTACTCGGGCGACGGCACGATCACTCCCCCGCCTGTAATGGTCGGCTCCATGATGACGGCAGCGACCGTTTTTTCGCCTTCCCAGTTGATGACCTGATCGAAGTACCCGGCGCATTCCAGGTTGCATTTACCGTACGATTTCCCCGCCGGACAGCGGTAGCAGTACGGCGGCGGCACATGCAAAAACCCTGGCGCAAGCGGCTCGTACTTTTCCTTGCGCACGGCCTGGCCCGTCGCGGCGAGCGCTCCCATCGTGTTGCCGTGGTAGGCGCGGTGCCGGGAGATGAATTTGTAGCGGCCCGGCTCGCCGTTTTGGTGATGGTACTGGCGGGCGATCTTGAACGCGACCTCGTTCGCCTCTGATCCGCTGTTGGAGAAAAAGACGCGATACTCCTCGCCCAGCCACTCGCTCACTTTTTCCGCAAGGCGAATGGCCGGCACGTGACTTTGCGTCAGGGGAAAGTACGCGAGCTGCTTCAACTGCTCGTAGGCGGCATCTGCCAGTTCCTGCCGTCCGTACCCGACGTTGACGCACCACAGGCCAGCCATGCCGTCCAGGTAGCGGTTGCCGTCAATATCCGTGACCCAGGAGCCCTGGGCACCCGTCACAATCATCGGATTCGGATTATAGGGCGACATATGGTGCCACATGTGCTCGCGGTCTGCCGCAAGCAAGCTTTCCTTGTCGTACTCATGCAACAGTTGATCTTGCTCCATCGCCTACGCCTCCTTTATTTCACGAACACGTTTTGCGAGCCGATGCTCGTATCGCCATCTTCAAACCATCTGGAGGTAACTGTCTTTTTCTTCGTGAAAAACATGACGCCATCCTTGCCGTTGGCGTGCAGGTCGCCGTAAAACGATTCCTTCCAGCCCGAGAAGGCGAAAAAGCCCATTGGCGCAGGCACGCCCACGTTGACGCCGACCATCCCGGCCTCGACGCGCTGCACGAACTCCCTGCCCCATTTTCCGTTGTTGGTATAAATCGTCGCCCCGTTGCCAAAGCGGGAGCGGCTAATCGTTTCCAGTCCTTCTTCAAAATTTTTCACGCGCATGACACTGAGTACCGGAGCGAAAATTTCGTCGCGCACGATCACCATTTCCGCATCGGCCTGGTCAAAAATCGTCGGGCCAAGGAAGTAGCCTTTTTCGTGCTGTTTCGCATCTTCCCGGCCGTCGCGTACGAGTGTTGCACCGGTTGCGAGCCCTTTTTCAATGTAGCCGTGCACCTTGGCCAAATGCGAATCGCGGATCACCGGACCGAGATCGACGCCAGCCTCAAGCCCGTTGCCCATCGTCAGCGCGTTCGATTCTTCGATCAGGTGCGCCACCAGTTCGTCAGCGATTTCCTCGACAGCGACGACTGCGCTCGCTGCCATACAGCGCTCGCCCGCACAGCCGAACGCGGAGCTGACAATCGTTTTGGCGGCTCGCTTGAGGTCGGTGTCGGGCATGACCAGATGGTGGTTTTTCGCGCCAGCCAGCGCCTGTACCCGTTTGCCGTGAGCGGCGGCGGTCTTGTACACGTACTCGGCCACTGGCTGCGAGCCGACAAAGGAGATCGCCTTCACATCCGGGTGCTCCAACAGCCCGTTGACGACATCGTGAGCGCCATGCACGACGTTGAATACTCCGTCCGGCAAGCCCGCTTCCTTCAGCAGCTCCGCAATGCGAATGCAGGACAGCGGCGTGCGTTCCGAAGGCTTGAGGACGAACGTATTTCCCGCTGTTATGGCGATCGGATACATCCACATCGGAACCATCACAGGGAAATTGAACGGAGTAATCCCGGCCACGACGCCCAGCGGAAAGCGAATCACCTGGCTGTCGATATTGGCCGCGATATTTGGCAGCGTTTCGCCCATTAACAGCGTCGGCATCCCGCACGCAAATTCGACCATTTCCAGCCCGCGCAAAAGCTCTGCCTGCGCTTCCGGGAGATTTTTCCCGTTCTCCAGCGTAATCATCCGGGCCAGTTCGTCCTCATGCTTCATCAATAGACTGTGAAAGCGAAACATGATGCGAGCCCGCTCCACGACCGGAGTTGCGCTCCATCCGGCAAAAGCTTCCTTGGCAGCAGCAACGGCCTTGTCCACATCTTCTTTCGTCGACAGCGGCACGCGGGACAGCAGTTCGCCTGTCGCCGGGTTCGGCACGTCCTCAAAGCGGGCTGCCTGCGATTCCACCCATTGTCCCCCGATGTAATTTTTCAATGGAGTACCAGCAGCGGCTGTGTTCATCCTTTCAACTCCTTGCCATCTTTTGTTTGACAATTCCATTTTATCCAAAAATAAAACGCGCCATCACTAGACAAAATGTCAATCATTCGATAGCATTCATCATACATGATGTCAATTGCCCGGCTGCAAAGCACATAGGGAAACGGGCAGAGAGAGGAGAAGCCTATGAGCAATGACTGGCGACTGACCGTTGCCGAGGCGATCAAGCGCCCTTTGTTTCAGCATGCCGAGATCGTGGCAGGGCAGCGTGGTCTGTCCCGGCCTGTGCGCTGGGTCCACGTCCTGGAGACTGCCGATACGGGACGATTTTTGAATGGCGGCGAACTGATTCTCTCTACCGGACTCGGCTTCGGGGAGGCAAAAGAAAAGCGGCTCGCCTATTTGGCCGAGCTGATCCGGCGCAAGGCGTCGGGACTGTGCGTGGAGTTGGGCGCGTACATCCCGTCGATCCCTCAAGACATGCTGGAGATGGCCAACCATCACGAATTTCCGCTCATTGTGTTTCACCAGCCTGTGCGCTTCGTCGATATTACGCAAGATTTGCACGAGCACCTCATCAATCGGCAAATGCAGGCACTGCGAGCGCTCGAAATGTACTCTCGCGGCCTGCAGCAGCTCAGTCTGCAGGCTGCGGGCATCCCCAAGCTGCTCCAGCATTTCCAGTCAGCGGTAAAGACGCAGGTGCTGTTTTACTCGCCAGACGCCGCTGCCCAGTACGTCCCGGCCCTGCCGCATGCGGTCCAGCAGGAGTTGACCGAACTGCTGCGCACCCATTTTGCGCAGGCTGACACGAGCGATGCCAGCGTCCGCTTTCACCCGCTTTCTGCGACGAAGCAGTTGATCTATCAGCCTGTCATGGCAATGGGCCATCTGCTCGCTTACGTCGGATTGATCTTGTACGAGCGGGAGGCGGACGATTATTTGCTGTTGACCCTGGACAATACCGTCTCGGCGATGGCCCAGTTTTTCATGCGGAAAATGTTTGCGGAGGAACAGACGCGCGCCATGGAAAACCGCCTGTTCGACGAGCTTATCGCCAATCGCGCGATGCCGGAAGAGCATATGCGTACGCTACTCGGTCTGTCCGGCAGCAGCAAGACCCCTGCCTACTACACGCTCATCATCTCCTGTGAAAAAAGCACCGCCCTGTCAGATGACGCTCTCCCGCCGCACGATTTGACGGCCATTTTCCGCTCGCTGCTGACGCGGCAAGGATTTCGGCCGTTCATCCGCTGCACGGGCAATCGCTTTTACATTTTGCTCATCGACCGGAAGACAACAGCGAACGCTCGGCGGGCACTGGAAAAGGCGTGGGCGGAGATGAAGCGGATTGCCGGACAGATGCTCGGAGCAGACGCCCGGATTTCGTGCGGAATCGGACGTGTGGGCAAACGGTTGTCTGACGCCGGAAGACATCTCGCGGAAGCCGAACAGGCACTCGCTTTCCAGCGCGAAGCCACCAGTCCGTTTTTTGCGGACCTTGGCCTGTTTCGCCTGCTGTTTCACATCCCGACCGAGCCTGTGCTGATGAGCTTTATTACCGATTACCTTGGCCCGCTGCTTGCCCACGACGAAAAGCATGGTTCTGCCCTCGTGCACACGCTGCGCGTCTACCTAGATGCCAACCTGTCCAAGCAGGAGGCTGCCGAGCGACTGTTCATCCATCGGCAGACGCTCTATCACCGTCTGGAAAAAATCGCGGAACTGATCGGCGACGACTATACCTCCCCTGAGCGTCGCATCTGCCTGGAGATTGCCCTGCGTGCGCGGGAGTGGCTGGAAAAAGAAGAGGACGGCGCCACGATGCTGGAAAGCCCGCCCCACAACTGAAACCGGACACAAAAAGACACAGCCTTTCGCTCGCACAAAAGCAAAGGCTGTGTCTTTTGATTGCCGGACTACCGCTTTTTCGTTTTGCCTGGGTAGCGGAGGTCCAGACGATACTTCGCTTCCTTGCCGTCCGCAAGCTCCAGCCGTATCTTGTACAGACCGGATTTTGGCAGCTTCATCTTCAACGTTTCGGGATTGTCTGTCCCCGTCGCGGCAGCCAGCTCCTTCCCGTTGTTGTCGTACACGTACATCTGGAGGTCGGCGTCTTCATCCCACTCCAGCGACAAGCTCAGCTCGCCCGCTACAAAGGTGCGGATGACGTACTCCCTGTAAGGAGTCTTTTTGTTCAGCGTCCCTTTTTTCAGTTCGTTTCTGACCTCGTAAGGTTCGCTGTCCTCCTGACCGTTATCGTCGTCCTTGCCGTCCTCCTTCTCCTCTTCATCCTTGACCTTCGCCCATGTTCCTGTCGTGGCGATGGCGTACGGCTGCGGCCCTTTTGGAATGTTGTAGCCTTCCACTGTAACGGTATACGTCCCTTTTTCCGGCTCCACAATCCAAATCTGCTCGACGTTGTTCAGGTTGTCTACCTGGTCGTCGTACGGCGCTTCGAAAAAGTCGTTTCCGTTCAGACGCTCGCCGCTCGGGGTCGTGACCTTCAGATTCAGGTCGTTGACGAGCGTGCGCCGGGCGGCAAACGATGCGGGATAGTCCGTCCAGGCAAGCGTGATCGCGAACGGCTGCGAGCTGTCTGTCACTTTTACCGCGTACTCTGCCTTTTCCCGCGTGCGCAGCCCGTCCTTGACGTCCTTGTAGCTCGTCTGGATCGCCCGCGCCAGATTGGCCCGTCCGAAGCCTTGCTTGCGCATGTCTTCGCCCAGATCATCTGCACTCGTCAAAAGTATCGCCTTGAGCAGCGCGCCGCTCGGCTCCTTCTCCCCCTGCTCGTCCAAAAACTGCCGGATTTGCGCGACACCGCCTGCAAGAATCGGTGTGGCGAGGCTCGTACCGCTCATATAGGCGTAGTAGTCGTTGAAGCGCTTGTCAAAATTTTTGCTCGGAGCAAGCGACGAGCGGGTCGACAAAATCGACGTTCCCGGTGCAACAATGTCCGGCTTCAAGCGTCCGTCCTCCGTCAGCCCGCGACTGCTGTCTGTCCACACCTCGTCTTTGTTGTCGGAGTGGCTGCCAAGGTTCGGACGGACGTTTTCCGTTGCGCCAACGGCGATCACGTTTTTGGCGGTCGCCGGACTCCCGACGCTCTGATAGCCTGTCCAACCAGCGTTTCCGGCTGCGACCAGCGCAGTCATGTCCGGATGCTCCCACAGGAAGCGGTCGAAAAGAAACGAGCTTAAACTGTAGGCCCCGTTGTCATCGGCTCCCCATGAATCGGAATGAATCCGGGCTCCGTCCTCGTACGCTTCCTGCAAAATCGTCTCGACATCAGTGACCAGCTTGCCGCTGCGATCTTCAATCGAGTGAAAGACGAGCTTCGCATCTGGAGCCATTCCCTTGTACTGCCCATTCGATGCCTGGCCTGTGCCAAGAACCGCGCCCGCTACATGCGTGCCATGCCCGTGCCGGTCGCTCGCATCGTTTTGTCTGCCCATGGCGTACAAGCTATTGACCTGGCCTTGAAAATCCGGGTGGATCGACTTTACATCGCCTGTATCCAGACCCGTATCAGCCACGCCGACGATCTGTCCCTTGCCTGTGTAACCTGTAGATGCCAGCTCGTCCGCGTGAACAATCGTTGCCGCGATGTCATTGTGCAACTGATTTTCCGGGACAGGGATGATCGCGATGACATCCTCCGACTCGATGACTTGTCCAATCGCCTCTTCGTCCATCGTGACAATCGAAATGTGCGGAGCGATCTCCGGCGACTCGATCTCCTTGATATTCGCCTCGTCTGCCAGGCGGCTGACGGTTCGCAGCATGTCCACTTTTTGGTCGAAGCCGATCACCGCCACTTCTACCGGCTTGTTTTTTCCCAGCGTGGAACGCAACTGCGGTGCCAGTTTGGCCTGCGGATGATACGGAATCACTTTTTTCACAAAAGAAAGCTGCTCGATTTCTTTTCGCTCTTCCGCGGAAGGCAGCTTGGCCAAAAAGGCGTAATCCGGTATGTAATCGCCGAGCTTGACCCCCAAGTCTTCCAGTTCGTCCTTCCATTGCTCGCGCACCGGACCGGACAACTGAATGACGACGAGGTCACTGGCGCTTGGTCTGGACGATGTTTTCTCAAGCGCCAGCTCTTCCTGCGCTTCGATCTCGATATTTCCCCGTCGCTCTCCCGGCTGACTGGCCTCGGCCGGCACGCTTGCCAACAGCATGCCCAAAGCGATAGTCGTACTTAAGGTTGCTTGCCATTTTTTTTGCAAAGAAAAAACACCCTTCCCCCTCATGTCCTTGTTCTTCCATTATACGGGAAAGGGTGAATTGTCAAAAGAGTAGGAAGACCGTTGTCCGGGACAAAAACTAGACTTTTGTCCCGTTTTCTTCGGCTTCCCATGTGAAAAGAGGCTGAAAGTCGCTCCACAAAAGCGTCGTCAGCAGTTCATCGTCCCAGTTCTCGCGGGAAACGCCCGTGATGCGCATCGCCTGGTTCTGGATCGCCTCCTGCAAAAGATTGTGACTGAACCGCCCGTTTCCATGCAGCCGCTGCTCCTTGGAGGCTTGTTCCAAACGTTGCACAATCGCCGCCACGGCGCTTTCCTCGATCACATAGCCCGCCTTGTCGGCAGCCTGCTGCAAAATTTGCACAAGCTCTGCCACCGAGTAGTCGGGGAAGTGGATGTACTTTTTAAATCGCGACAAAAGTCCCGGATTGCTCAGGAGCAGCCCGTTCATTTCCCCAGGGTAGCCTGCCAGCACCACGACCAGGTTTTCCGCGTGTCGCGTCATTTCCTCGACGAGCGTGTGGATCGCCTCCTGGCCGAAGTCTTGCTGGCTTGGTCCGAGCAGAGCGTACGCTTCATCAATAAACAGCACACCGCCCAACGCCTCGCGCACTTTCCTGCGAGTGAGCGCCGCCGTCTGTCCGACGAAACCTGCGACCAGATCCGCCCGGCTTGCCGTGACGAGGTGTCCGCGCTTCAAATAGCCGACCTCCTGCAGCATCTGCGCATAGAGCTTTGCTACCGTCGTTTTGCCCGTACCCGGATTGCCGGTAAATACCGCATGCAGCTCAATCGCGTTCCTGGGCAGGCCTCTTGCCGCCCGCTCCTGCTGCACGGCGACATAGGCGGCGATTTTTTTCAGTTCGGCTTTCACCGCTTCCAGCCCGATCAACGATTGCAGCGTCGCTTCGGCGGACGATTCCGCAGTCGGCTGCGGTGCCTCGCTGACATCCTCCGGCCGCAAAATGGTGAAGTCGTCCCATTGCAGCGCTTTGCCTGCGGTCGCCCGCCCTTTGGCGAAAATCGCGTCCAGCACCAGATTGGTGACGGTGCGGGCATTGCCGAACGTATCGTCCACCTGCGCTTTTTCGATGCGCTCCCGCAAAGCCGTCTTGGCCGCCTCTGTCAGCGTAAAGTCGTTTCGCGCTGCTACCGCGTCCGCAATCTGCACCAGCTCGTCCGCGTCGTAGTCCGGCAATACAAAGTGCCCGGCCTGTGGAAAGCGGCTGTACAAGCCCGGATTGGCGTACAAAAACTGCCGCATTTCTTCCGGATAGCCTGCGAGTATCACCACAAACCGCCCGGCGTACTCTCCGCTCGTCATCGCCGCCACCAGCGTGTCAATCGCATTTTGGCCGTAGTCGCTGCCCGAACTGTCCGGCCGCTTCAAGCTGTACGCTTCGTCAATGAACAGCACACCGCCGTCCGCCTGCTTGATCGCCTCCATGACTCGCTGCTCTGTCTGTCCAACGTAACCGCCCACCAGATGGGAGCGGTCCACTTCCACCAACTGCCCGTTGGCAAGCAACCCCAGCTCGTGGTACAGGCGAGCGATCAAACGGGCCAGCGTCGTCTTGCCCGTGCCCGGATTGCCCATCAGCACGAGGTGAAGCGGCAGTTGATCGTGCATGTGCCAGCCTTTTTCCTCGCGCAGTTTGCGGTATTGCAAAAACTGGGCCAGCTGGCGCACGCGCTGCTTGATGTCGCGAAGCCCGATCAGGCTCTCCAACTGCTCCAGCGCGGACAGTTCGCCGTGACGCTCTGCTTCGGGAGCTTGGCTGGCAACATCCGTTTCTTCCTCCGGCAACAGCTGCTCTTTTTCCTGTGCCTGTCCGTTCAGGGCGCGAATCGTCTCTTGCAGCTGGGTCAACAGCTCTGCCGAGAAAAAGACGCCAGAAAGCGATGCCCCGTACGCCTGGACGCGCTCCAGCAGCTCGGACAGCAGCTTTTGCCGCCTGTCATACAGCTCGACCAGACCTGTCGCTGTTGCCTGCGCCCGTTCGTCCCCCAGCTTTATTGCCGTCTGTAGCGCATCTTTGGCAATTGCCTGCCACTGTTCGATTTCCGCCTGCGCATGTGTTGCCTTTTCCTGCACGACCTCTACGGCCCGTCTTTTCGCGACGACATTATCCGTCTCGCGCACGGTTGGAAACGCCGTTTCAAGCTCATGGCTGCGCAGTTGGGAAAAAGCGAGCCGCAGCCGAACCTCCAGTGCATAGGGATCGTCCGGCTGCAGCGTCAATGCCCGTTCCAGCCACTCTTGCGCCAGCGCAAAGCCGCCTTTTTTCGCCATGCGCAAAACAGACAGTCTAGTCAGGACAGCCGCTTCCGCACGATCATGCTGCCCGTTTGCACTGTCCGAACGTGTCTCTTCTATTATTTTTTGCAACAGGGCCAAACATTCGGCCTCGGTATATGCTTGAATTTTTGCGGGGTCGACCAGCGCGCCGTCTCCTGCAGGCTGCAAATCTCGCTCGTGTTGTTGCTGCATACTTTTTGCTCCTCCCGCTTTTATGTCATTCTTTGTTGTAGCACATTTGCCGCTGGAAGAAAAGGCTGCGTTCGCAAACTTGCATCACGCGCTTTTGCCGAAGCGCAAGCCGTTTACGTTTTTTACAGCGAACATAACCGCAAGTACGAGCAGCAGTCCCGCCACGCCAAACTCCAGCCAAGTGCCGCCCGCTTCGTACAGCGCCGCTCCCGCTACAGGGCCGGCCGCCATGCCCATATAGCGGATCAGGTTGTAGACGCCAAGTGCCGTGGCCCGTTCCTGTTCAAACACTTCCGTCAAGAGTGTCGTATGCACCGGCATCCCGATTCCGAGCGCCAAAGCGAACAACGTACTTGTCACGACGAGCATGACGAGTGATGCGTCTGCCGCTGTCATAAACAAAAAAGTCGCGGCAGCGTGCATTCCAGTTGTCCAGACAAGAGCTCTCCGCACTCCCCAGCGCTTTTGCACACGAGCAGCCAGCTTGCTGCCAATCATCAAGACGACGGAGGTGAGCAAAAACAGCAGCCCGATTCGCTCACTGGACAAGTGGTAGCGGTGCGTCAGCTCACCCGGAATAAACAGCAGGAAGCAGTAATACGCAAACATTTGCGTAAAACCAAGTAATATCACCGCTGCTCCCACTGTATGCCGGAAAATATCGCTGTAAGCGCGCAAATGAAAGCTTCTCGTAGCAAAATGGCTGTTTTTCGTCTCTGGCAGCAACAGTCCATTCCCGATTAGCAAAAGAACCGCGGTCACGGCTAAAAACGCAAAGACAGCCGGATGTCCTCCCACTCCTCCGATCCAGCCGCCGAGCAATGGGCCGATAGCCGGCCCTACTGCCAGCATCATCTGGTATGTTCCCATCGCTTTTGCCCGCTCGTTGCCCGTAAACAGGTCACCAATCATCGTGGCAGCCACAATCGGGATCGCGGCAAAGCCTATGCCTTGAATGGCGCGAAAAACGAGCAGAACGGCAACCGACTCAGCCAGATAGCAGCCGACGGAGGCCACTGCATACAAGACGAGTGCCGGAATCATCACCTTTTTCCGACCGAGCCGATCCACGAGCGGCCCGTAGACAATCTGCATCACGGCCAACATGACCGTAAACACAGAAATTGTCAGATTGATCCCGTATTCACTTGTTGCAAACGCCTTTTGCATGGCGGGCAAAATCGGCATAAACAAGTTTTGGGCAAACGTACCGAGCAAAATGGTCACGCCCAGCAAGACAAGTACTTTTTTCGTATTCATTGACGGCTTCACCTCAAACTTATTATTGTGTCCAGGGAAACAATCCTGCCCGAAACGTCAGGGAGAATCTGTTCCATCTCCCATCACGTCTCAGTCCAGTTCTTTTCCAGCTCTTTTGTCGCCTCGCCAATAAATCGGGCGATACACGTCAGCTCCGCTTCGCTGAAGTTGTCCAAAAAACGGTACATTTTTTTCTCCAACTGGGCGTGGAAGCTATCGTGAATACTGTTCACCAGTTCGCCCACCTTGGTCAGCCGGAAAAAAACTTCTTTTTGGTTGTCTTCCAGTTGGAAGCGCTCCAGCAGCCCTTTTTTAAGCAGCTTTACCGTAATTTTTGAAATCGCGCTTTTCGTGACCCCGATGTTTTGCGCAATCGTCGTTACGTTCATCCTGGTATTTTTGCCAATCACGGAAATAACGTGCAACTCCGTAACCGAGAGGCTACCCAGCTGCTGGGAGTCGGGAATGCTGTCCTGGATCTGGCGCAGCAGCAATGCTTCGCGGCGTTTGCTCTGTTCCTCCTGTTTATGGAGTAGTGCGAGACACTGATTCCAGACTTTTGCTTTCTGATCCAATTCAGAAGTCAGCTCCTTTACCGACTTTTTGTTTCCTCGGAAACATTTTTTACTGTAACATGGCAAAAGACATGTGGCAAGCAAAAAAACCGCAGCCCTGCTTGCCTGCGCTGCGGTCTTTGCTTGCGTGTTACCCTTGTACATTTCCCAGTTCCACATCTGCGGCAAAATGGGCGCGCGCAGACTCCAGCACTTCGCCTTCCGAGCCTGCCGAGATTTTGTAGTTCGCAACCACCTTTTTGCCTTTACGCACCTGTACGTTGTACTGCGAATCGCCATCGTACGTGCATTCGCACTGGTAGTCCTTGCCGTTGACGTGAATGTTTCCTTCCACAGTGGTCACACCTCCCCTTTTAGTGTGACCAACGCTTTCTTCCGTCATGCTGCCGTCAGACAAAAAGCTCGACGCGTTTGCCTGTCGCAGCAGACTCCATCGCCGCTTCGATAATGCGCAGCGCCTGAAGCCCGTCTTCTCCGGTCACAGCCGGAGCCGTTCCGGTGCGAATCGCCTCGACAAACGCATCAATGACGCCACTTTTCGTCTGCGCGTCATTCGTCTGCATCGCGCCGATCTTGTATACTACTCGCTCGCCGCCAGCGTTCACAATCTCGATGTCTTTTTGCGGGTCGGCAAATATTTTCATGATACCGCGCTCGCCGTACAAAATGGTGCTGTTGTCCTCATCGCCGTAGTAGCTCCAGCTAAAGGACGCCGTCCCGACTGCGCCCGACCTTGTTTTCAAAAGACATACCATGTGGTCGCACACCTCGATGGGCTGGCCGTGCTCGTCTTTTTTGTCCAGGACGTCTGCAAATGCGCTGACCTGCACGATCTCGTCCTGCAGCAAATAGCGCAGCAGATCCACCTTGTGAATGCCCAAATCGCCTGCCACTCCGAGCGCCGAGCGCGATTTTTTGAAAAACCACGTGCCTTTTGTCCGATTGGCGCTCCAATACTCCGGACCTTTATGCCCGAAGTTCGTCTTGAACGACAGAATTTTCCCCAGCTCGCCTGCCTCAATCAGCTGCCGCGCCTTTTGATGGGCGGGTACGAGACGCTGGTTGTGGTCGATCATCAAGATTTTCCCCGAAGTGCGTGCCGCCGCGAGAATCGTCTCTGCCCCCTCGATGGTCGTCGCCATCGGCTTTTCGCACAACACATGCTTGCCCGCGAGCAGCGCCTGCGTGGTGATGATGTGGTGCATCTCGTTTGTCGAGCAGTCGCTGATGGCTGTGATGTCCGGATGATGGACGACTTCCTCCCAGCTTTCCGCTACTTGTCCGCCGTACTGGTCCGCCAGTTTTTGCGCGCGGTCGGGATTCGGATCGTAGACGAGGTGAATTTGTGTGTAAGGATTGCTGCTGTACTCAGGTGCATGACGATGAGTAGCGATAGAACCGCAACCGATAATGCCAACTTTCAGTGTCACTGTATCCTCTCTCCTTTTCCTGGTTCCTGTCCGACTTTTGGCAGATGCAAGGGTGAAGCCACAGGTTGTCCAGCTTTTTTGATAATGGATTTCCCAATATTCTTATTATACAGATATTACCTCTGTTCGAAAACTTCGCTCGATGCGAATCCACATCAGCTTGTCCAGAACGCAAAAAAAACGCTTTGGCACAGCCAGCCACCCGTACAGAGAGCGTACAAGTGCCTGGGCATCAGCCAAAGCGTTTTTTTGTGCCATTTGGCAGGATATTGCCTGCCTAGACAGGGGAAAATGCCGACAGGACGGCAGGCTGTCTCACGGTTTCGTCATTCGGCAGTTCCACGATGAGGTGGCCGCTGTCTCCATCCTCGCCGCCTTCCCAGCGCAGCGCAAATGGCTTGCGCTGGAAAGCATCGTTCTCATCCAGACACGCCAGCATTTTTTTCAGCGTGTCTGCTGTTACCGGAACCGCGACGCTCGGACCTTCCTCCTGCGGAAGCGAGAGCAGCTTGGGCGCGTCTTCAAAATACTCAACGGTATCGAGCAAAAGCGACACCTGCTGCCAGCTCAACGGTGATACAAAAGCTTCAAACGGAGTTGCCATTTTCCATCATTCCTTCTCTTCGCCAGGTTCGAGATCGAACAAAGTAAGAGGCTCTGCTGTCCCCTTTTGTTGCGCTCTCGCGGATTCGCCCTCTCCAGAGCCTTTTGCTGCTTCTTCTTTTGCTTCTTCTGTCGGCAAAACGGTTTCGAACACAACGGATTTGACGCCGCCTTCTACGAGGCTGCGGCCAATTCCGCCCTGTTCGTTGACGTTGATCTGGCTCGTGTCGACCAGCATCCATTCGTTTTGCGCCGTCCACGCGTACACGTTCTCGTCGATGAACATTGCCGCAAGCTGGTGCGGGTTGTTTTTGCGCTTGCGAATCAGCTGGACGCCTTTTCCGGCCCGGCCTTGCAGCGGAATGGCTGCTATCGCGGTCCGTTTGACCACACCTTCAACCGTCAACAGGGTAAAGACTCGGCTGTCCTCTTCTTCAATCGGCAGCATGGTGACGACAGAATCACCTGGCGCAAGCGTAATCGCCTTGACGCCGCTGGAAGCGCGGCCGGTCGGGCTGACTTCTGCTTTCGGGAAGCGAATGCCCATGCCTTCTCGGGTCGCGCCCAAAATGCCGCCTGACTCGCCTGCCACAAACACATGGACAAATTCATCATCTTCTGATTTCAGCTTGGCCGCCACCAGTGCACTCGAACGGTTGGTCTCGTACTCGGACAGCGCCGTCTTTTTTATCAGGCCGTTTTTGCTGATGTGGTAAACAAACAACGGCTGTTTGAAGTTCTCCACGATTGTAAAGCCGACGATGCGCTGATTTTTTTCCAGCGGGATAATGTTGACCAGCGCGGAGCCGATGTCTTTCCACTTGTCGTCCGGGAACGAATTGACGAGGGTGGCGAAATATTTCCCGTCCTGCGTGAAAAAGAGCGCCGTATGGGACGTATTGGTTTCCACGAAGTAGCGAACCTTGTCGCCGTCCTTGACTCCGCACGTCTCCAGAGTCCCGCCCGCCGATCGGAAGGAGCGCGGACTCGTCCGTTTGATGTATCCTTCGTTGGTCAGGGTAACGATGCAATCTTCTGCATTGATTTGCATCGCAATATCGATCTTGATTTCCTCAATTTCTCCCTGAATTTCTGTCAGCCGCGCTTCGGCGTACTTTTTCTTGATCTCGTTCAGCTCGCTTGTGATGACCTGGATCAGCTTTTTCTCGCTGGCAAGAATCGCTTCGAGCTCCCCGATTTCTTTTGTCAGGGTGGAAAGCTCCTTTTCCAGCTTGATAATATCAAGACGGGTCAGGGAGGCGAGCTGAATGCTTAAAATCGCTTCAGCCTGTTCGTCTGTAAAGCCGTATTTCTCAATAATGTTTTTCTTGGCATCGGCCCGGTCTTCGGAATCCATGATCGTGTCGACGATTTCACGCAAAATCGATTTGGCGCGAATCAGCCCCTCCACGATACGCTTGCGTTTGCTCTTGCGCTCCAGATCGTACTGGCAACGATTCGTCACGACTTCCTTCTGGTGGTCGATATACGCGCCGAGCAATCCTTTGAGCCCCATCTGGCGGATGGTTCCCTCGTGGATCACGTTCATGTTGTAGTTGTAGTAAATTTGCAGGTCGGTGTTTTTGTACAGGTAATTCAGAATCGCCCGTTCATCGGCTTCCTTGCGAATGTCGATGACGATGCGGACCTTGTTCATTTCCGCTTCCTTGCGGCCTGTCTCGTCGCGGACGGCCAGCGCGCCTTCGATTTTGCGGTCCATGACCAGCTCGTCCATTTGCGCGACCAGCTTGGACTTGACCACTTCGTAAGGAATTTCCGAAATGACGATCTTTTTCACTTTCCCGCCCTTCGGCTCTTCCATGTGGGTCTTCGCGCGAATGATGAACTGGCCGCGGCCTGTCTCAAACGCCTTGCGAATCCCCGACACCCCCTGGACGATGCCCCCGGTCGGAAAGTCCGGGCCTTTGACGTACTTCATCAGCTCGTCGAGCGAGATGTCCGGATTTTTCATCTGCGCGATCGTCGCGTCAATGACTTCCCCCAGATTGTGCGTAGGAATATCGGTGGCGAAACCGACGGCAATCCCGGACGCGCCGTTTACCAGCAGGTTTGGAAAACGCGACGGCAAAACGGCCGGCTGCTGGGCCGAGTTGTCGTAGTTCGGGATGAACACGACGGTGTCTTTTTCAATATCGCGCAAAAGCTCGTTGGCGAGCGCGGACAGTCTGGACTCCGTATAACGCATCGCCGCTGGCGGGTCGGCATCCAGGCTTCCGAAGTTGCCGTGGCCCTGAATGAGCACCTGGCGCATTTTCCACCATTGCGCCATGCGCACCATCGTCTCGTAAATCGCCGAGTCGCCGTGCGGATGGTACGTACCCATCACGTAACCGACTGTTTTCGCCGATTTGCGGTACGGTTTGTCGTGCGTATTGCCTTCCTGGTACATCGCGTACAAAATGCGGCGCTGCACCGGCTTTAAGCCATCGCGGGCGTCCGGGATCGCACGGGAGAGGATAACCAGATTGGCGTAGTCCCCGAACCGCTTCCCCATGATTTCCGCGAAGCTCTGGTTAATGATCTGATTGGACAACATGCTTATTCATCCTCTCCCACTTCAAAAGTAACGTGGTTCTCGATCCACTCGCGACGCGGAGGCACTTTGTCCCCCATCAAGACCGTCACGAGCTTTTCACAGTGAGCGAGGTCTTCCAGCTCGACTCGAATGAGTTTGCGCGTCTCCGGGTTCATGGTGGTCTCCCACAGCTGATCGGCGTTCATCTCACCCAGACCTTTGTAGCGCTGTACCTCTGCGCCGCGTCCAACCCGTTTTAACGCCTGCTCCAGCTCCTGGTCGCTCCAGCAGTAGATCGACTCCGTCTGCTTGCCCTTTACCATTTTTTTCACCTGGTACAAAGGCGGCTGGGCAATGTACAGATGCCCGGCTGCGATCATCGGGCGCATGTAGCGGAAGAAAAACGTAAGCAAAAGCGTCTGGATGTGCGAGCCGTCCACGTCCGCATCGGACATGATGATGACTTTGTCAAACGCACAGTTTTCAATATCGAAGTCTTCCCCGATGTCCGTCTCCAGCACTTCCAGAATCGTGCGGAACTCCTCGTTCGCCAACACTTCCGACAGCTTGGCCTTTTCCGTATTCAACGGTTTTCCCCGCAGCGAAAACAGCGCCTGGAACTCGGAGTTGCGCGCCTGCTTCGCAGAGCCACCCGCAGAGTCCCCCTCGACGAGGAACAGCTCGTTGCGTTTGGAATCGCGATATTGCGGCGGCGTAAATTTTTCCGAGATCGATTTGCGTTTTTTCGCCGCCTTGCCTTTTTTGTCTCCGCGAAGCGCTTCCCGCTGCTTGCGCAGTTCCTCGCGAATTTCCGCAGAGCGCAACGCCTTGTCGATCAAAAGCTTGCCGATTTCCGGATTTTCCTCCAGGAAGAAGCCCAGCTTCTCGGAGACGATTTGCTCGACGATGGTCCGCGCTTCTTCGTTCCCCAGCTTGTCCTTGGTTTGCGACTCGAACTGGACATCCGCCATTTGCAAGGACAGCACACCAAGGAAACCTTCGCGCAAGTCATTTCCTGTCAAGTTGGGGTCTTTTTCCTTCAAATACCCTTTTTTCCGCGCAAACTCGTTGAAAATCCGGGTCGTTCCGTTGCGGAAGCCGGTTACATGTGTACCGCCATCTGTCGTCACAATCGAGTTGACGTACGACACGAGCGTCTCCGTATAGCCGTCATTGTATTGAAAAGCCAGCTCGACGTAGACGTTGTCCTTTTCCCCTTCGAAATAGACGATCGGGTGCAGTGTGTTTTTGCCCTCATTCAAATAGGAGACGTACGACTTCAGCCCGTCTTCGAAGTAAAATTCTTCCTGCTTCTTCTCCGGACCGCGCTCGTCGATCAGCACCATGCGCAGCTTTTTGAGCAAAAACGCTGTTTCCCGGAAACGGTCGCGAATCGTTTCGTAGTCAAAGCGCGCGTTGCCAAAGACCGCTTCGTCCGGCAAAAAGCGCACAGTCGTACCCGTCCTTTTGGTCGTTCCTGTCACTTCGAGTCCTGTGACCGGCTTGCCAACGTGCTCGATGCCTTTTTCGTCGACGACGTAGGCAAAACGCTGCTTGTGGATTTTGCCATCCCGGTGAATCTCCACTTCCAGCCATTTGGACAGGGCCACGACGACGCTGGAGCCTACGCCGTGCAAGCCGCCGCTTTTTTTATAGCCACCGCCGCCGAATTTCCCTCCGGCGTGGAGAGTTGTAAAGATGACTTCGGGAACGGGCCGTCCCGTTTTATGCATGCCTGTCGGAATCCCCCGACCGTGGTCCTCGACGCTGACGCTGCCATCTTTGTACAGCGTGACGATGATCGTATCATTCGCGCCAGCCAACGCCTCGTCCTTGGCGTTGTCAACGATTTCCCACAGGAGATGGTGCAAACCTCTGCTTCCGGTCGAGCCGATGTACATTCCGGGGCGCTTGCGGACAGCAATCAGGCCCTCCAGTACCTGGATATCTTCCTCGGTATAGGTCATGGTATGTAGTGTATCTGTTTCCTTCAATCGCGCTCTCCCCTCTACTTTTCGAAAAAGCGTCCAAAACATCCCTTCGTTTTGGTAAACGCACAGGTCATCGCCTTGCTCTTTGAAAAACATCCATTCCGTGCGAAAGGGAATATTTCACAAAAAAAGCGAACACTTAATCGCTATTGTACCGTATGCTTCCCATAGTATTCAACGCCAGTCACAAAATGGGGCAAAAAAAACACCCCGCCCGAAGCGAGATGGCCGATCCTGCACAATATTCCTCGTTCCACTGGCGTCAGGCAAAACCACATAGCCCAGGCAGATGACGGTTCAGCAATCGTGTAGCATTTTTCAGGGAAGCAAGGTCAAAGCGGATCAGTCTCGCCTGCCGCTCCCTACTTAATTTCTTGCTTGTGTCGGAAAATCCCTGCCCGCCATAAGGAATTTTTGACTGCACGGGACGCAACTATTTCCATTCATCTATGCCGCCAGAGCGGGCAACCTATTAGGGCATCGATTCCTGAGGCGACTAGGAGGGAATAACTTTGATTAGTGCGACCAAGCCGTTTGTCAAGTTTCATCGGTACGACCAGGAGCTGGTTTCGGACATTCAGGCGTTGAACTCGTCCGGGTATCATAAGGATGACATATGGGTATTGAAGTGGAATCCCGATAAAAACCACTCGAATCAACGTGACAATTTTTATAAATACAGCACGCATTTTGAAAGTGCTGTAGGTGACATCGACAGCAAGGCCCATTTCTTCGACAACGGCGGCGAGGAACTGCGCACCCGTCTGGAAAAGCTCGGCCTGACCAAGGATGAAAGCTCTGCACTGGTCAGGGAGCTGCAAGAAACGGACTACACCTGCCTTTTGGTCGTCCGCGACTTGAAGGACAACATTATCAAAATGAATGACTGATCGGCCCATCAAAAAAGCCGCTGCCCGGTTTTTGTTAAACCAAGCAGTGGCTTTCGTACGCTTACGAGCATCCCGCAGCTGCGCGGCAACCCGATTATTCGCCTTTGTCGATCAGTTCAATGCCTTCCAGAACCTCGTTCAGCTTTGCGTATACAGCGTCTTCCTCGTCTTCTTCCAGTGGAACCATTTCACCGCCATCGACCTGGAATACGAAGATGTCTACTTCTTCATCCAGCTCTTCTTCGGCATCCTCGTCTTCGAGCGCTTCTGTCAGAGCAACGTATTCTTTCCCGTTCAGGTCGAACATCGCCACGACTTCAAAATCACCCAACGGCTCACCGTTTTCATCATCCAGCGTAATAATATCGCCCAATTCGAGGTCTTTGTTATCTTCTGTCAATGCGTTCACGTCCTTATGCTGATATTGGTTCTCTACACCATCATACTGTTTTTTTCCGGCAGAAGCAAACAGGCGAATGGCATTACTCGCTATACTCTTGAAGCACGCCTTTTTCCAGCAAAAACGCTTCCTCTGCTTGCAGAATCGCAATGATCGCCTCGCGCTTCACGTACATGCCCGCAGAAGCGAGACGACTCTCGATCGATCTGAGCATTTCTTCAAAATCAATCACTTGCACTTCTTCCCGTTGGCTCACAAAAAGACCTCCCTTTTCGACACACACTGTTTATTTTACACGAACAAACCATTTCTTCCAACTCCACCATCTTCGCCGGATCGGTTTGAGCAAATACGCGCTCCATACCATCAAGAGCAACGCCAGCACGACGTAAAAGCAGGAAAAAAACAGCCACGGCGAAAAAGCGTGCTGCTCGCAAAGTTCCAGCGTCTCACCTAGTATGCCAAACAGGACGATAACCGGATTCATCCCCGCCAGCACCTGCAACTCCGGCAAATTCCAGACGCCCTGATTCGGGTACAGGTCCGGGTAGCTTTGCTGCAGCCACTCGCCTATGAAGAAAAACAACAGCCCCGTTCCAACGACAAAAAAGAACGCGATTCCGTAAGAAGTAATCGTGCTGATCGAGGTACGCTTGATCCAGGTGGAGCAAAACAGCCCAAGTGAGCCCAAAAAGAAAATATTGACGAAAAGAAACAGGATCAACTGCCCCATCTGCTCGGGAGACACGCTTCCGTACAGCATGACAATACTGTACAGCGGCATGGAGGCAACGAGCAAAAGTGTGGAAAAGGCCAGCGACGTAATCAGTTTGCTCCAGACAATCGTCGTTGGCGACAGCTGCGTTGTCAGCAGGATGTGGAGCGTCTGCCGTTCGCGCTCGCCGCTGATTGCCCCTGCTGTCAGGGCAGGCGCGACGAAGCAGACCATCGCATAGTGAATCGCCGCAGAAATGAGGAACAGGTTGCGGTTTTCGCCCAACGCTTCTGCCCGCAAGGTGTCGGTCAGCAAAAAGCCAAGCGGAATCCCGCCCATGACTAGCAGGTAAACCGCCAGAATGCACACCGTTTTCCGGGAGCGAAACCGTTCGCGCAATTCTTTTACGAGGATCGGATTGAAAAGGAAGCCGTTCACTCCATACCGACTCCTTCCGTAATCGCCATGAAAACATCCTCCAAATTTTTCTTCGTGTCACCGTAGTAGACGACTGCCACCCGCTCGTCGATCAGCTCCTGCAAAAGATCGGCCTTTTCCTGCTCGCTGCCCTGAAAATGAAAGCGGAAGCCGCCCATGTATTCCTCCAGCTGGTTCACATGCGGCGAGCTTTCCAAAAGCAGCGCCGCTTTGTCGAGGTTGCGCAGCGCCCGAAGCTGCATGACGCTCCCGCCTGTCTCTTTGCTGCTCACTTCGTGGACAGAGCCGCACGCGATCAATTTCCCGCGCTCGATCACCCCGATCTCATCGCACAGTTCGGCCAGCTCAGGCAAAATGTGCGAGCTGATGAGAATCGTTTTGCCCATTTCCCTCAGCTGCTTGATAATCTCCCGCAGTTCGATCCGCGCTCGCGGGTCCAAGCCAGACGCCGGCTCGTCCAGAATCAGCACTGCCGGATCATGGACAAGGCATCGCGCCAGCCCCAGCCGCTGCTGCATCCCTCGCGACAAGGAATCGACAAACGCATCCGCTTTGTGCGCCAGGTTCACCAGTTCCAGCAAATCGGCTACGAGCGCCCGTCTTTTGCCTGCCGGAATTTTGTAGGCGCCCGCGTAAAACTCCAGGTATTCTACCGCCGTCAGATTATCGTACACCCCAAAAAAGTCGGGCATGTAGCCGATCGACTGGCGTACGCTGGCCGGGTCTTTGCGAACGTTATAGCCGCAGACGTACGCCTCGCCTTCGCTTTGCTCAAGCAAAGTGGACAAAATCAGCATCGTCGTCGATTTTCCAGCGCCGTTTGGCCCAATGAAGCCGAACACTTTTCCCGGCGCAATCGACAGGTTCAAGTCAGACAAAGCTTGCAGGGTGCCGTAGCGCTTCCCCAGATGCACGGTTTCAATTACCATTTTCTCACCCCTTCCATCTGGAAAAACGGCGTCGGCAGCGTCAGGCGCGTAGCTGTGCTGTTGGTAAAACGCAGCAACAACGTGCGGTTGGCTGTCAAGGCATCGTGAAGCTCTTGCGCCAGCACCAGCTTTGTTCCGCGCTCCACTGTCCGCCACTTCCCGCTCTTCTGGTGGAAGTATTCGATGTGGAAAGGGCGGTACGAGCTGTGGTCAAGCGGAACGAGCAACCGCTTCAACTCCAGGTTCGTCGCGTCTGTCTCCAATTCGAACGTAATGCTGCCTTTTCCGAGCTGCCAGAGGTAGCCTGTGTTCGTTTCATAGTCTCCGCTCGCTTCTGACAGCACCGCATTCAGCAATCCATAGGGGAGGATCACCTTTCCGTCCGCTTGCGGCTGGAGCTGTACGTTCTGGTTGACGACATTCCAGTAATGAGCCTGATGCGGCTCCTGCATTTTCATCAGCGGAACAGGCTCTGTCGTAATCCCGATCAGCCGTACCTGTCCACCCTGTGCATATCCAATGACGCCCTCCTGCAATTGCTTGCGCCGTTCTTCCGGCGAATCCGGCGAATCCTGCTCCAGATTCCGCGGCATAAACAGCCATTCGAGTACACTGTCGATCTGCTTTTCTTCCCCTTTTTTCAGCGCTCCGAGCGAAATGCGCTGCAAGCCGACTTCGATGAATGTCTGCTCATAGGAGTAGACCGTATTGTTTTTCACTTTGCCGACCAGTCGGTTCTCTTCGACACGAACATCCACGTCAAATGCGCCGATATTTTGCAGCACGCCAAAGCCGAGGGCCTGTCTCGGAGTCAGGTACGGCAGATTCCGGTAAGACAACAGGCGTGACCCGTCTGTCAGTCCTTCCGGTTCGTAGTCGCTTCGTCCCTGCGACAAAGGGACAGCGACAATGGATGGCTCGACGATCACGTCATACCCGTCCTTGTCGACAGCCAAAAAGGTGGACGCCGTTCGGGCCTTGGCCAATTTTTCATCCAAAATACTGATTTCCGAAATGCTGTAGCTGGCATTCGTCTTCACCACCAGCGGCTTTCCGATGGCAAAAATGCCAACAGCCATCAGAATCGCGGCCCCCGGAATGATGCCCCACGCCCATTCCCGCCTGCCGACTTTTTTCAGCACCAAATAGGCAAGCGGCGCCACCAGAAGCACGTAGCTGCCCCACATGACCACCATCCAGACAGGGGGCGGAGTTTGCACGTCGGGAATTTTTTTGCTCAGCTCCAAAAAAGAGCGCGACAGCGGGTCGTAATGGCGCTTGTTTTCCAAAACAGTCGTCACGCCTTGCTGGGCCATGACGTTTTGCCACAGCAGCGGGTTGTACTGCCAGGAAGCCAAAGGCTCGGCTGTCACATCGTAGTTGACGAACAAAAAAAGGCCGTTGCCGCTTTGCTTCGCTACATATAGCGGCAGGTTCCGGTTGTACACTCCCAGGTCGCCGGGAAGGGCTGGCTTGCCGCCCGCATAATCGCGCAGTGCTTCCGCGAGCGGCACGCTCCCTTTTTGCCCCGTCTGGATTGGCAAAATGTCCCTGAACCTTTGCACCAGTGCATCCTGATCCGGCCCCGCCGACAAGATGACGACACCGCCGAGCTTGATCCATTCCTTGATCGCGGCAAGCTGCGCGTCGTCAATCAACGCCCCCTGCTTGCTGCTGATCGCCAGCACGTCGAGACTGTCGTACAGCCACGATTTGTCCGGGAGCATGTCCGGGGTCAGGTTATGCACAGAAATCGGTTGATTCATTTTCGATTGCGAGGTGTTCACGGCGAGAAAGTGAAACGTGTTTCCGCCCTCATCCACGACACCGATTGTCTGCCCGTCTTTCGGGAAAGGGATGCGCAGCTTTTCGGACTTTAAAACCTGTCCGTTTTGCGTGACGTGAATGTACCAGTCATGGACGAGCATTTGCATCGGCAAGTCAAAAAACAGGGTCGTGCTCTTGCCTTTTTCCAGCTTGACCGGCTGGCGCATGTTCGCTTGCCGCAAATTTTTCGGCAGTGCCCTGCGCGACAGCTCCACATAGCCCGCAACATCGTTTTCTTCGCTCGTGATCGTCACCTCAAGCCGCATCCATGATTCGTACTTGCTGATGCCTCCCATGGGCAATTTCACTTCTATATTCATGTTGTTCTCCGCTTGCGCCGGCTGTCCGGCAAAACCAAAGCCGAACCAGGCGACGGCAAAGACCAACACCCATTTCCATTTCATGCTTGTTCCTCCGCTCGTTATCGTGACGCCAGTGAGATTACCAGCTCCTGCGGCTGATTTTCACGCAAGACCAGCAGGATTTGCTTTCCGTTTGCCGCCCAGTTTCCGCGGATCAGCTCGGCTGTATACGGGTTGCGCAGTGGCAGCTCTTTTGTCACGAAAGGCTCGTCTGCCACGTTGGCTTCCATGAGCTGTCCGTCCGGCTGCGTGTAGGTCAGCTCCTGCTCTGAACGCCAGGATGCCCACTGCCCTTGTCCCAGCATCGCGATCAGCCCCGTTCGCATTTCCATGACCTGCACCGCTCCCGCCTTGCGAAACGCCAGGAAGCGTCCGTCCGGCGACCATTCAGGCTGCGAGCCCTCGGCCAGCTTCCACTCCTGATAGGAGATGGTGCTGCTGACCCAGATTTCATCGTTGCCGCCTTTCGAGCGGGTATAGGCAATCGAATCGTCATGCTGTGACCAGCTCGGGGAGCCGTATGCAACGCCTTCTTCTTCTTTTAAAAGGCGACTGCTGCCCGTGCTGTACGCCGTTGGCATCTCGACAATCCACAGGCGGGAAAGCTGTCCAGCCTGCTCGACAACCGCGATCTGATTCCCTTTATTGGACCAGGCCAAAGCCACGTACTTGCCGTTTGTCGGAGGCAATTTGACAGTGACAGGCTTTGTATCGCTATCAATCGGAATCGTCCTGAGCTCCGACTGCTGGGCAATGTAGGCAATCTGTGTCGCTGCCCCGTCAATATCCACCTGCTCCACGGATGCTTCGGCAGGCAAGGCAAGCACCTCGTGCCTGTTTATCGTCACGGCACCGTCGCTCCACCACAGAAAAGCTCCGACAGACAGCGCGACGACCATCGCCGCACAGCTGATCCAGAGCAGCTTGCGTGATTTCCACAGCGGTTGTCCCCCTGTTGGAGCCTGCGCTTTTTGTGCTTCCAGTTCTTTCATTCGCTCCAGCAGCTGCTTTTTCAAATCAGCCTTCAACTGATAATTGACAGGGACAGAACGGCGCATTCGCTTCAAATGGGTCAAGAGTTGAGATACAGTCTGATCGTCGGTGTGATCTTGGGGGTATTTCTCCTTCTCGCTCATTCGGAGTCCCCCCTTTCATACATCTTCTGAAGTTTTTGTAAGCCCCGATAGGAGATCATTTTGATGCTAGATTCTGACTTGCCAAGCACTTCAGCGACCTGACTGATTTTCAGATCGGCAAAATAACGAAGCATGAGGACGTCTTTCTGGTCCTGCGACAACAAGTCCAGCCGGTCACGAAGCAGACGAATTTCCTCATTGGTCAACGCCTGTCGTTCCGGCTGCCAGGTATCATCCGGCTCGCTTCCCAAAAATTCCTCCTGATCGACGGGAAGCTCCCTGTTTTTTCGCATAAAGTCCACATATGTATTGTGTGCGATC
This sequence comes from Brevibacillus gelatini, assembly GCF_003710935.1. GTDB lineage: Bacteria > Bacillota > Bacilli > Brevibacillales > Brevibacillaceae > Brevibacillus > Brevibacillus gelatini. Next base: position 2,066 of record NZ_RHHS01000047.1, on the reverse strand, counting down.
CGGAATATCCAGGAAGCAAACGGACTTGTTCTGCTATATTGATCGAATTTTTCCAGCGCTTTCAAAAAGACCACAGTGGTCAGATCATCGGCATCCCACGTACTCTGGACACGGCAGCGCAAATAACGGTTCACGCGATCAAAATACTCGTCGTACAGCTCTGTAAACGGACGAGATTCGTAATAGTCTCCAGACGCAGGGTCCGATGGTTGCGCGGAACGCTTAATGGCCATTCCCATTGTGGTTTCCTCGGTTTCTCTCAATTTGTTGCTATTGAGCCGGGATATTGGAGTGCCAATCCTCCCGGCCCCATCCTACTACGTTATACGGGCGGCCCTCAAAGAAGTTACAAGGGTATACTCCTTTTTTTTGACTAATTTTCCAAAGCGCGGGCGAGTTCGCTCACGATGTCGTCAATTGCCTCGATCCCGACAGACATGCGTACCAGTCCCATCGTAATGCCTGCCGCTTTTCGCTGTTCTTCGGAAAAAGCCCGATGCGAGGTCGTAACCGGGTGGGACACGCTCGTCTCTACTCCGGCCAGCGACGGCACGAACTTGATCCAGTCCAGCGCCCGGTAAAAGTCGTAAATTTTGCGCTCATCCTTGAGCGTAAATGACACCATCGCCCCTTGCTTCGGTCTGGCGAAAAACGCCGTTGCCTCCTCGCTCGGGTAGTAGACGCGGCTGATCGCAGGATGGTTTTGCAAAAAACGGGCCACTTCGCTCGCATTGTCACATTGCCGTTCCATTCGGACTGCCAGCGTCTTCAGTCCGCGCGCCGCAAGCCAGGCCTCGAACGGGCTGAGGGAAGCGCCATAGTTGACGACGATTTCCGTCGCGCGTGCGATGAGCGGACGGCTCCCGACGAGAACACCGCACGTCACGTCGCTGTGCCCGCCGATGTATTTCGTGCCGCTGTGAACGACCAGGTCCGCGCCAAAGGTGATCGGCTGAACGAGATATGGCGTCGCAAACGTATTGTCGACCATGACATACAGCCCCAGCTCTTTTGCCTGGCGAATCCAGAAAGGCAGGTCGACTACCGTAAGCAGCGGATTGGTGATCGTTTCCAGAAAAAACAATTTTGTCGTGGGCCGCACGTGATCTGCCAGGCTCGTCCCGGAGTCGAGCACGATGCACTCCAGCTCGATGTCTAAACGCGCCAGTTCTTTTTGCAGCAACGCGTAAGTGCCGCCGTATATTTCGTGAGAGGCGAGCACATGATCGCCGGGGGAGAGAATCGATAGCAAGCCCGCCATGATCGCCCCCATGCCGGATGCGGCGCTGACTCCCGCCTCCGCCTGCTCCAGACGGGCAACAGCGGAAGCAAGCTCGACCTGATTCGGGTTGCCCTCGCGCGTGTACAAATATTCGCCTTCACCCTCGTAATATTTTTCGACTTCCTCCAGGCTGTCGAAGGCAAAAACAGAAGTTTGGTAAATCGGAGTAGACTTGCTTGCTGCCCGACTCAGTGGCTTGTGTCCAATATGCACCGTAGTCGTTTCGAATCGTTCGCTCACATCGATCACCCTTTTTCTACCATCATACCATGCCAGATGCTGGGCCGACTACCTGATTGGCATTTGCCAGTCTATTTGTGCTATAATTCGAAACCGAACTACCCAACAGGGAAGAACAAAGGAAGGTGCAAAAGATGAAGAAGTATTTCATGACCCTGCTCACATGTCTGATGGCAGTCGCCTTGGTTACGGGTTGTTCCAGTGCAAGCAACGAAACGGCTCCGACAGAGCCCACACAGACGACTACACCAGCTGAAAAGCCTGATTCCAAAGAGCCAGCCCAGCCACCAGGACCTACTGGCGAGAAAAAGTACGAGAAAGCTCCCGACATGCAGATCGACAAAAACAAGTCTTATCAGGCGAAAATCTCTACCACGATGGGAGACATCACGATTGAGCTGTTTGCCAAAGACGCGCCAATCACTGTAAACAACTTCGTCTTCCTGGCCAAGGACAAGTTTTACGACGGTCTTACGTTCCACCGCGTTATCAAAGATTTCATGATCCAGACGGGCGATCCGCTCGGCAATGGTACTGGGGTGTA
>NZ_RHHS01000046.1 GCF_003710935.1 Brevibacillus gelatini | reverse complement strand
ACTATGGCTTGACTCACACCTTGACAATATACAGATAGCCAGTCGGGAGAAATTACGCTATCATGAAAGTATACAGCTATCGGAACCGAATGAACTCTCTGGACGATGAAGGGGTTGTTGTATATGGCTCTGGGCAAACTGGCAAACTGCTCGCGGTGTGATGCTTTATTTGTACAAACAGTTCGTGATATTTGCCCCAAATGCTATCAACAGGTGGAGCAGGAGTATGACAAATGCGCCCGTTTTTTGCGCAAGCGTGAAAATCGCGGAGCAACGATTCATCAGGTAAGCGAAGCCACAGGGGTGAGCGTGAAGCAAATTACGAAGTTTATCAAGGAAGGGCGTATTTCAATAGAGGGCAACCCGAACCTTGGTTATCCGTGCGAAGTTTGCGGGATATTGATCCGCGTTGGTAACGTATGTGACAACTGCTTGAAGGGCTTGAAGCATGAAATATCGCAGCAGCTCGAATTGGACCAGCGTCTGGAGGAGGACGCACGTGCGCGTCAGGCGGGAGCGATCGCCTATCAAAGAAAGAAGAATCATGACGAATAGTTTTGCGCAAAAAAACTAATCGTCCATCAGGAAATTGCCGATGATACTACTAAGAGGTATCATCGGTTTTTCTGTTGGCGGGGATGTGTTCCTGCAAGAAATGTCCGGTGGTTTGAGAGGATGGGAATCAGATGCGGATTAATGAACCGAACCGTGTCGGGATGATTAATGCTTACAACAAGACGGCCAACAACCAGGTAGGCAAAAGCCAAAAAATCCCGATGGGCAAGGATGAGGTCAACATTTCCACGGAAGCGCTGGAAATGCAGCGGCAAATCGAGGATGCAAACGCGCCACAGCGCCGCGAAAAGGTAGAGCAGTTGAAAAAGCAAGTCGAGGAAGGCACATATCACGTCCCGAGCGAGCGGATTGCCGATAAACTGCTGTCTTTTTGGAAAAAGCGATAAACCAGTTCTCTAGGGAAGACGAGGAGAAACGTGAACATGGATAGACTCTACGATCTGCTCGACAACTTGATCCAGTTGCACAAAGCCTTGTACACCCTGGCCAGCCAGAAAAAAGATGTGCTGGTGAAGGGAAAAGTAGATGAGCTGGTGGCGATTACCCGCCAGGAACAAAAGCTAATCAAGGGCGTCACAGCAGCAGAAGCAGCCCGCCAAAGTCTGGTGCAGGAACTGACCGAAAAGAAAGGCTTTGCGCTTCAGGAAGGTACACTGGCTGAATTAATCAAGTTGACGACCAGTGCGGAAGAGAAGACGCGGCTTGCGTCCTATCGAAACGAGCTTGTGCGGATTGTCACCGAACTGCGTGAGGCAAATGAGTTGAATCAGCAGTTGCTGGAGCAATCCCTTTCTTTTGTAAACATGACACTCGACCTGATTACGGACGCGCCGGAGGACGACTTTATTTACGGGCACCCGAACACGGACACGTACCGCCAGGCGAGCCGAACTTTTTTTAACAAAAAAGCGTAAAGAGGTGCTGACATGCGCTCGACTTTTCATGGAATCGAAGTAAGCAAACGCGGCCTGTTCGCACAGCAGTCCGCATTGAATACGACCGGACACAACATTGCCAATGCGAATACGGAAGGGTATACGCGGCAGCGGGTCAATATGCAGGCGACGACGGGGCTGCCGTATGTCGGGCTGCAAGCGGCTGTCGAGCCAGGGTTGCTCGGAACAGGTGTACAGGCTACCAGCATTCAGCGCCTGCGGGAAGAGTTTCTGGATATTCAATATCGCAATGAGCACAAACGCCAGGGATATTGGGATGCACGCCTGGAAACACTGGAAAAGCTGGAAGGAATCATGAATGAGCCTTCCGAAACAGGGCTGCAAAAAGTCATGGACCAGATGTGGCAAGCTTGGCAGGACTTGGCCAAAGACCCTACGGATACATCTGCACGCGCTGTTGTTCGTGAACGCAGCAAAGCGGTTGCGGACACGTTTAACACATTGACGAACCATATCAAAGAAGTGCAAAGCGATTTGGACAACGTAGTGAATGTGAAGGCGATGGAGATCAACTCCCTTGGTCAGCAGATCGCCAGCCTGAACAGTCAGATTGCCAACATCGTACCGCATGGCTACCAGCCGAATGATTTGTACGACCAGCGCGATGTTCTCCTGGACAAGCTCTCCAAGCTGGTCGACATTCAAGTGACGCCAGCCACGGCAGGTATGGTGAATGTAACGATTGAAGGGCGCCAATTTGTCAACGGTGCCACATCCCAGCCGGTAGTCGCCCAGCAAAATCCAGTCACAGGCTTGAGCGATCTCACTCTGGGCGGAGCCGCTTTTGTCCCGACGAGCGGATATTTGGCAGGCACTTTGGAATCCCGCGACCAAATTGTACCGAATTTGCTAAAACGGCTGGATGTTCTGGCAGTAAACTTGACGAAGGAAATCAATGACCTGCACAGGACAGGCCGAAGCTTGACTGACATCAATAACGGGACGGTACAGGATCTGCCGTTCTTTGTGGATGCAAACGCTCTGGCCACGAATGCCGCCACCAAGGATTACCCGAAAAGCGCATCGGCGATTGTCGTTAATCCCGCGATTATGATGAGTCTGGATGCAATCGCTGCGGCTAAACCGGAAGCGACCTCTACGCCGGTCGGCAACAACGAAAACGCGCAGGCCATTGCGTCGATCAAATTCAAGGTTCTGCCTGCCGGAACAGGTCCAACCGATCTGGCTGAAAGCTCAACTTTGGATAACTACTATCGCTATACGATCAGCCAATTGGGTGTGGACGCCCAGGAGGCTACCCGTAACCAGCTGAACTCGGAAATGCTTGTCGGCACCGTAGACAACCAGCGACAATCCGTATCTGGTGTATCTATCGACGATGAAATGGCTGAGATGGTGAAGTACCAGCATGCGTACAGCGCATCTGCGCGCGTCATGACAAGCATGGACGAAATTTTGGACAAAGTCATCAACGGCATGGGCCGAGTTGGCCTCTAGTAGGAGGGAGTAGTACATGGCGGTACGTGTAACGCAGAACATGTTGAATAGCAATATGCTGCGAAATTTGCATAATTCCATGCGCAATATGGACAAACTGCAGCAACAGCTTTCTTCCGGAAGCAAAATTGCAAAGCCATCCGATGATCCGGTCGTCGCTGCGCGCGGGATGTTTTATCGGTCTTCGTTGATGGAGAATGAGCAGTATAAGCGAAATGTAGACGAAGTGAAGTCGTGGATGGATATGACGGATAGTACGTTGGATGAAGTCGGGAATGTAATGAAGCGCCTTAAGGAGTTGCTTATCTATTCGGGTGACGGGGCAATTTCACCTGCTGACTTGCAATCAATGTCCTCCGAAGTGCAGGAATTGAAAGCTCATTTAGGGACATTGGCGAATCAGCAAATAAATGGGAAATATATTTTTGCCGGCACAGATACAAATAAAGCACCTTATGATCCTTCTGCCAATGGTGGCAAAGGTGATTTCGTTAACACAAACAGTTCGCCTATTAATTTGGAAGTGAGTCAAAACGTTTTTGTAACCTCAAACATTAACGCACAAAACGTGTTTAATTTCCCTGACAATGCAAATAATATTTTCAAACTGTTGGACAATATCATTACAGAGTTGAGTAATGGCAACAGTGCTTCGCAATTTATCGCGGATATGGATCAGCAATATGACAATTTGCTGGCAGAACGCGCTTCCCTTGGGGCAAGTGTAAACCGTGTGGAACTGATCGCGGAGCGTTTAAATGCGCAAGAGGTGAATATTACAGGGTTAATGTCCAAGAATGAAGATGCGGATATGGCCAAAGTGATGACAGATTTAAAGACACAGGAAAGTGTTCACATGGCTGCTTTAGGTTCCGGTGCTCGAATTATTCAGCCAACTTTGTTGGATTTCCTTCGCTAGGTAAAAAATGAAGGGGAGTAGCAAATGCAAATTCCTAAAATCTGGATGGAGAGCCAGTTTGCTCAGTTAGGGCTACAAATAAATAAGCCAGTCCAAGAAATCAAACAGCCAAAAGCAGAACTGAACTTGCGGCAAGTACCTGCTAGTCTTTCAATAGAACAAGCCAGAACGACATTGCATATTGATTCAAGCCAGGCTCGAGCCAACATTGGTATTATGACTTCCACGCAGTTCAGTGAGAGCTGTGCAGCCTATGGTAAGGAGAAGGCGATGCAAGCAATTGCTGAGAAGAACCAAGAGGGTGACAGGCTTATGCGAATCTATACGAAAGAGAATGCAATCGCATCAATAGGCAGAGAAAAAGGGTTGCGAGCGCTGGAGGGTGGATATACTCCTCCAGCGGCTTCAGCAGATGAAGGCGTAGATGTAAGTATTGAATTCAAGCCGGCTGAGATTAACGTGCAGCGAAACGGGATGAAAATGGATCCTGTACTAAATCCTCCCCAGTTATCCTATACACCCGGTAAAGTAGAGCCGTATATGATACAATATAATAGCTTGAAGATAGAGGTTGTAGGCGGTCAACTGGATCAAATGATGTGAGCGAGGGGAAAACATGAGCGTAAAGCAACAAGTGGAATTGGGCAAGCTCTTTTTTGAGGATGGCATCCCTGGGTTCTCCCATTTGCAGTTTTTTCAGTTGATGCAGGAGGAAGAGAGTCCATTTTTTTTGATTCAGTCAACGGAAGAGTGGGAAGTCGGATTTTGGGTGATAGATCCGTTTTCCTTTTTTCCGGACTACAAATTTGAGTTGCCCGGCTTTGTAAAAGATGCTTTACGTATTGACACAGAAGCTGAGGTAGCGGTATTTTCAATTGTCACCATTCGCGGAAATAGCCATATAACTGTAAATCTAAAGGCGCCGCTCGTCGTCAATCTCTCCAATCGCATGGCAAGACAGGTTATCTTACAGGAAGACAGTTACTCTATACGTCAGCCGTTGTTTGAACAACAAGCTGCTGATCGAAAGTAGGTGGTGTTTGGATGCTGGTTCTTTCTCGCAAGAAAAACGAATCGATCATGATCGGAAGCACCATCGAAATTAAAGTAATAGCGGTTGAGGGAGATCAGGTCAAAATCGGGATTGAGGCACCACGTAATTTGGATGTGCATCGCAAGGAAATTTTTGATGCTATCCAGGAAGAAAATCGGCTGGCGACTCTGAATCAGAGGGATTGGGGAGCGTTAAAACAAATTTTTCAGAATAAGACAGACTAGTAGTAATACAAAAGGGGCATCTCAAAGTCGGATATGACTTTTGAGATAGCCCCTTTTCTTGTGCAACTAGTTTTTCAGGAATATCGCCATTCCAGCAATCGAAGTGAATTCTTTCTGTTGTAGATAATCATAGGCAAATTTCAGGTATGATTGGCTATGTTCTATCGTTTTTGCAAACCCTTGAATCAAGGAGATGACGTGGTCCAAGTTAAGATCAGATTTGTAGGAACCAGCGATCCCGATTAAATGCATCTTGATCAAGCTGTAGTGAAGAGCTAGCATTACATAATTGTCCAGGAGACTGAAGTTTATTCCGTAAAAAGGGAAGAGATTTTTGTATACATAGTTAACCAAATAGTTTTCGAGAATATAAGAATGTTGATCCATAAATGGCTTATAGTACATGTCGTGTGCATGTTGATATCTTGATGCAAGTGTTTCAATGTCGTCGCTATCCGTATAATTTATGCCTGCGAGGAATGTTTCAAAGTTGTTTAAATATCGGTTATTGGCTTTTCCTGCATAAACGCGTGCGTCGATTAGCTCTTTTAATAATTTGATTTGCGCAGATGCTTCAACAGGGATTTGCGCAAGCGATTGGCGTAACGAGCCGGATTGAATAAGCTTTTTGTAGTTTTCAATTAAGATTGGAGTCTCAGCGGCTTTTCCGGATGAGACTAGTTCCTGCAAATTGTGATAGAAGAGCCCGAGTAATAAAAGGCGCTCTGTTATATCGTAAGTTCGATTTTGGATAAGACCGATAGAGAAGATGCGTAAATCCCAAAAGTAAAATTCAATTTGGTGAGCGGCATAGTTATTGGGTGTATGTTGGGCATAATAACTATGCCTGTGGTTTTTGGGAAGCGTAATTTCGAAAAACTCCATAGGATCCGGGTTAAGCAAAGCCAGTCTGGCAGCTTCAGGACACGACAGGGTGGCGCACATTTCCAAATTGCCGTTAACTATATTGGTTACCCGAGGATATGTAGCACACGTTTTGGAGAGGTAGTCTTCTCCGGCCTTTAGCTGAATTTCGCAAAGATTCTCAGCAGAGAGCATGGGGCATCGGCGACAATCATCCATTTCCATTGATATTTTTGCATAATTGCTATCTGTTGGGTTTTTCCTGTTTCTCGTTACGATTTTATCTAACTTTTTGGCAAGTGAAGGATCAGATAGCTTTTTATATTTTTTGTAGGTTGCTTTATCTATCGTTACCATCCATCCAGCACAACAAGTGTCTTCACATTCAGAACCTATACATTGGAATTTATCCATATAGGTAGGGACCAGAATAATCGGGTTGGTTTGAGCCATGTTGCGGCCTCCTTTTTAAGTCTACTTTTATATGAATCGGTATTTCTGGCTGAGTGCATAAGATTCTGAGGAAAAAATAAAAAAGTGAGTAAAAACTACTAAACCTAATCAACCGGACGTCCGATATATTTAGTGTAGGGCGAGCTGCAAGCGCGCGGTTGCAGTTTGTCCAACGTATTAAGCAACAGTCACAGGGACGTGACTGTACAACTCAAGGAGGAAATGTACATGATTATCCAACACAATATGTCCGCAATGAACACTCACCGTCAACTGGGAATTAACGGTAACAACCTGTCGAAAAACGTTGAAAAACTGTCTTCCGGTTACCGTATCAACCGTGCTGCTGACGATGCTGCAGGTCTCTCCATTTCCGAGCGTATGCGCGCACAAATCCGTGGTATGGAACAAGCTTCCCGCAACTCCCAAGATGGTATCTCCCTGATCCAAGTTGCTGAGGGTGCACTGCAAACTGTAAACAACATGCTCGTTCGTATTAAAGAACTGGCTACTCAAGCTGCAAACGGAACTTACGATGACGCTGCTGACCGCGCTCGTCTGGACGAAGAGCTGAAAGAGCTGTCCAAAGAGGTTACTAACATTAAAGACAACACCAAATTCAACGGAATTACACTGCTGAACGGTAGCAAATCTGTTGACATCCAAATCGGTCAAGAAGCAGGTCAAAAATTGACTTTGGCAAAAGACAAATTCTCCATTGCTAAAGTTGATACTGCAATCAAAGCTTGGGAGCTTACTACTGCAGCTAAAGCTTCCACAGTACTGGGCAGCATTGATACTGTAATCAACCTGGTAAGTGCTGCGCGTTCCTACTTGGGTGCTAACCAAAACCGTTTGGAAAACACTATCAACAACCTGAACATCACTGCTGAGAACCTGACTGCAGCTGAATCCCGTATTCGTGACGTGGATATGGCGAAAGAACAAATGCAGTTCACTAAGAATAACATTCTTACTCAAGCTTCTCAAGCAATGTTGGCACAAGCTAACCAATTGCCACAAGGTGTTCTGCAACTTCTCCGCTAATCGTACGAAAAAGGCATGGATATCCTTTCGGATGTCCATGCCTTTTTTTTATTTCCATGTTTATCATATAAACGTGAGAAATTGATTAGCCGATACTAGTAAAGAACAATGCTGAGGGGGCAGGATGAGATGAGACTGTATGCAGCGGGACAAGAGTACGCTATCGAAAATAAAGCTGATATAGCAGTTACAATCATGAATATTGTTGAGCAAATTGTAAAGGAACAATCGTTGGTGTTTTGCGGTTTTCAAATAGATGGGGAAGAGTTTTATGGTGACTTGGCTGAATTTTTTATGGAGAGAGGAACATCCATTGAGTCTGTTGTTGCCATTTTGTTGACTGAAGATCAATTGAAACAGGATACATTGATTTCCATTGAAAGTTACATACGTAATGCATTGCCTATTCTCGACAAGCTGTATAATGATTTTTACAATGGTCCTTCTGAAGAAACGTGGAATGATCTGGGGCAACTTGTTGAGGGCTTGGAATGGATCAGCAAGGCTGCAGAATTTACAGATTCACGTGAGCTTTTGGATTATCGCGAAGAGGCTGGTAATATAGGAATAGCAGTCTCCCAGCAAGATACGGGGCTAATTGGAGACATTATTCAATTTGAAATCATTCCGCGTTTTGAAAAGGCACGAGATACTTTGGTTGCCATGGTTGGGGGAGTTCACGTTGATATTAACTGAAAACATACAGGTGCTAAAAACTTATTTTCCTGATGTATGGCAGCAGGTTTTAGAGAAAACAGAAAATGAGGAACAAATACGTCTGGAGACAGCCAAAACGCAGGTACCAACGTTGGCTGTCCATGTTGAGACAGGTTGGAATTATATCCACAGTAAATACGATCCGGTTGCTGAAGCGGAAAGGTTTGTCAGTTCGTTTCAAGAAGTAGAACCTAATCAACACGTTTTATTTTATGGGGTAGGTTTAGGTTACCATATTGAGGAGTTTTTAAAGAGGAACCCCGAAGTCAGTTTTTCAATTTATGAACCTAACATCTCGATTTTTAGAAAATTTTTAGCTTGTTTTGATTTGAACAAGTGGCAACCCAATAAAAAATTATTGCATGTAATGACTGAAAACGGCAGCGAAGATCTAAGGGTAAATTTGCGTAAGTTTACGCATTTCTTAGATAAAGAGGTCAAGACTGTTATTTTGAGTAGTTATGATCGAATATATAGGGAACAGACTCAGAAGTTTGTTGAAGAATTTCGGGAATCCATCTATGAAAACAAAGAAATCATTGCTACTCGCCTGATATTCTCTAAGCGTGAGGCAGTCAATGGGTTTAAAAATCTCCCGTATATGCTGAAATCGCCAAATATTTTACATGGGCATAAAGGCATTTTCAAGAATAAGCCTGCAATTATTGTAGCAGCTGGTCCTTCTCTCAATGATGAGTATGAAAATCTGAAAAAAATAAAAAAAGAAGGTTTAGCCTACATCTTTTCGGTTGGGTCTGCTGTTAACTCGCTTATTTCAAATGGTATTTATCCAGATGCTGCGTTTTCCTATGATGGTAGTGTCATGAATGCCAAAGTTTTTGAGAAAATCGTAGAGGAGAATATTACAGATATTCCGCTGATTTTCGGTTCAACTATTGGATATGAAACAGTAGAAAACTATCCTGGAAAACTGATTAGCTTTTTCGTCAAAAACGATTCTATCGTTGATTTTCTGATAAAACCCAAAAATGACGAGCAAGTCTTGGTAACGGAACGATTAACAACCATTTCAAGCATAGCTATGAGCGTGCTACACCAAATCGGATGCTCTCCTATTATTCTCGTTGGTCAAAATCTGGGCTACCGCGGGGACGAATACTATGCTAATGGTATTTCGTATATCGATACCAAAACTACGCAAGAACAAAAGGAAACAGCAAGACAAGTTAAAGACGTCTATGGAAATACGATACTCAGCAGTCGTGGGCATACTGAAATGCGACTGGAAATGGAGAAGTTTATTCAATCTATCCAGCCTGTTACCATTTTAAATGCGACCAAGGGTGGAGCGCATATTGAGGGCACTGAATTTATCCCGCTTGAACGCATTATGTCAGAACAACTGCAAAGACAAGACAAAATTAACGGTGATTGGTTAACAGAATTAGAGGATGTGCTGGAAGTTGACCAAGACTATTTGAAACGGCAATATCGGATATTAAACCAGTCTTGTCAAGAACTTGGAAAAATATTCAGACGTTTTACTGATTTGTTGGATGAAATGTCAAGCTATGTTACAACCAAGAATGAACTTCAATTGGAAAATACGTTTAACAAATTCGACAAGTTATTTGATCGACTGCAGCAAAATGTGTTCAACCTCCTTATCATTCAACGAATGAATAGTTTGGGATTTGCAATCGTCATGAAGGTGTTCGAGCAAGTACGTTATCATACAGGACCAATTGAAAAGGCGGAGAAAGTAGTGAATCAGTTCTCCAAATATCTTGAGAGCTGCAAGAATGACCTGGAGGTAATGAAAGAATTTCTCAAAGAGGCTCAGGAGCGTATTTGGGATGTAGAAAGCATTTCTTAAACAGAGATGGAGGGTGGAGGATGAACCTCGAAGGGAAGAAAATTTTGGTTACCGGTGCAGATGGATTTATCGGTTCCCATTTAACAGAAGAGCTTGTACGACAGGGGCACGATGTAAAAGCGTTTGTCTTGTATAACTCGTTTAACTCTTGGGGATGGCTGGATGCCTCGCCCAAAGAAGTACTGAATGAGTTGGAAATATTCGCTGGTGATATTCGTGATCCTTACGGTGTCAAACAAGCAATGAAGGGCTGCGATGTTGTTCTGCATCTGGCAGCACTTATTGCGATCCCATATTCTTATCATTCTCCGGATACGTATGTGGACACAAACATTAAAGGGACGCTAAATATCTTACAAGCTGCACGTGACCTTCATGTAGAGAAAATCGTACATACTTCGACCAGTGAAGTGTATGGGACGGCTCGCTTCGTTCCGATAACGGAGGAGCACCCACTCCAAGGGCAATCCCCTTATTCCGCAAGTAAAATAGGTGCTGATCAACTGGCCCTTGCTTTTTATAGCTCGTTTGATCTTCCGGTTTCTATCATCCGTCCGTTTAATACGTATGGACCACGCCAATCCGCTCGTGCGGTGATTCCTACAATCATTACGCAGATTGCTGCAGGGCAAACGTCGATCAAGCTTGGATCACTGCATCCAACAAGAGATTTTAATTATGTGAAGGATACGGTTGCAGGATTCATTGCTGTAGCAAAATCTGATCGCTCTGTTGGTGAAGTGATCAATATCGGTAGCAATTATGAAGTATCGATTGGTCAAACGGTTGATGTAATTGCTGAACTAATGGGGAAGAAAATTGAAATCTTGACGGATGATAAGAGACTGCGCCCAGAAAAAAGTGAAGTAGAGCGTCTGTGGGCATCCAACGCTAAGGCAAAAGAACTTCTCAATTGGGAGCCTGTCTACGGTGGTATCGATGGGTTCAAACAAGGGTTGGCAGAAACAATCGAATGGTTCACCAATCCTGCTCATTTAAGTCAGTACAAAACGGGGATGTATAACGTATGAAGCAGGTGGTCTCGGCAGAAACAATCGTATCCATGCTGAAGCAAGTCACTTCTTCAGACAAAGATTTTGTTGCATTGCACGAACCGAGCTTTCAGGGAAATGAATGGACGTATGTCAAAGATTGTTTGGATACGGGCTGGGTTTCTTCAGTAGGAAAATACGTGGATCGTCTCGAGGAGATGCTCCAGGAATTTACGGGTGTAAAGCGCGCTGTGGCCGTAGTAAATGGCACGGCGGCTTTGCATATATGCTTGAAGTTAGTTGGCGTTGAACGGGATGATGAAGTAATCATTCCTGCGCTAACCTTTATTGCCACTGCTAATGCCGTAACATATTGCGATGCAATTCCTCATTTTGTGGATAGCAGTGAGGAAACACTGGGACTGGATCCGCTGAAGCTAGGCGACTATTTGCAAGAAATAGCGGAAGTACGCAATCATACCTGCTTTAACAAGAAGACAGGTAGAAGAATAAAAGCTGTAGTGCCAATGCATACCTTTGGGCATCCTGTTGAGCTGGACACACTCGTAGAAGTATGCCAACGCTATCATTTGGAATTGGTGGAGGATGCAGCTGAATCCCTGGGATCGTATTATAAAGGAACGCATACGGGAAATTGGGGACGTGTGTCGGCACTGAGCTTTAACGGAAACAAAATTGTGACCACTGGTGGCGGAGGAGCAATATTGACCAACGATGAGACGTTAGGTCGATTGGCTAAGCATATAACGACAACCGCAAAAGTGCCGCATAAATGGGAGTTTGTTCACGATCAGATAGGCTATAACTATCGCATGCCGAACATCAATGCAGCTCTGGGTTGTGCGCAGTTGGAGCAATTGCCTGATTTTCTGCCGAAAAAACGCGCATTGGCCAAGTTCTACGAAAATCAATTTTTACATTTTGAAGGTGCTTCATTTGTAAGTGAGCCCAAACATTGCAGGAGTAACTACTGGTTAAACGCAATTCGTCTGTCAGCGGACTATATGAATTTGCGCGATGAAATCTTGAGAGCAACAAACGAGCAGGGGATGATGACACGCCCCGTATGGCGACTGTTGAGCAGCTTGCCTATGTACGCAGATGCTCCGCAAATGGATTTATCTGTAGCCAAGAAGTTGGAGCAAAGCATTGTGAATATCCCGAGTAGTGCGCACCTGGGGGGGACATATGTCGAGGCGTAAAATATGTGTAGTGACTGGGACGCGGGCAGAATATGGACTTCTTCAGTGGTTGATGCGTGAGATTCAGGATGATCCCAGATTACACCTGCAAATCATCGTTACAGGAATGCATTTGTCACCCGAGTTTGGACTCACTTATAAAACAATCGAGCAAGACGGATTCACTATTGATGAAAAAGTAGAGATGCTCCTATCCAGTGACTCTCCGGTAGGGATTGCGACATCGATCGGTGTTGCTACGATCGGTTTTGCAAATGCATTTCACAGGCTTAAACCGGATATAGTGGTGGTTCTGGGAGATAGATATGAGATCCTTGCAGCTGCCCAAGCTGCTATGGTGGCTCGATTGCCATTGGCGCATTTACATGGTGGAGAAAAAACAGAGGGACTCATTGATGAAGCGATAAGGCATTCTGTAACGAAGATGTCTCACTTACACTTTGTTTCTACTGAAGACTACAGGAGAAGGGTCATCCAATTAGGAGAAGATCCGTCCAGAGTCTATAATGTCGGGGCTATGGGAATTGATCAGATACGAAGACTAACCTTACTTTCCAAAGAAGCTTTCGAGGAAGCCATAGGGTTTAAATTGGGACAGCTTAATTTTCTTGTCACCTATCACCCTGTAACATTAAATGAAGAGAGCCCAGCAGAGCATTTACAACAGCTTTTTCAGGCTCTTGATTATTTCCCGGAAGGCAAAATTATTTTTACCAAACCAAACTCTGATACAGATGGTCGCGTTATTGCTCAAATGATTGATGAATATGTCTGTCTGAATCAGTCGAGAGCAATCGCGGTTACTTCTTTAGGGCAGCTAAGATATTTAAGTGCAATCCAACATTGTGATATCGTGCTGGGTAATTCTTCAAGCGGTTTGATTGAAGTCCCTTATTTTAAAAAGCCAACTGTAAACATAGGCATTCGTCAACAAGGCCGACTTAAACCTGGCTCAGTAATTGACTGCAATGAATCGAAAGAGGATATCATTGCTGCGATTAAAAAAGCACTCACTCCTGCTTTTCAGGAAAGCTTGAGGACAGTGGAACTCCCGTTTGGTGATGGTTTTGCGGCTGTTAAAGTTAAAGATATCTTGGCAAACATCGAATTAGAAGGGATCGTCATGAAATCCTTCTATGATCTTGGTGATTACTAGTGAAAATTATATTTATAGGCAGTGTTCAGTTTAGTCTTATTGCCTTACAACAAGTGTTGGCTAGCCCAGGTGCCGATGTAATTGGAATCATAACCAAAAGAGAATCGTCGTTTAATGCGGACTTTTGCTCACTTGAGGGAATTGCCCGGAAAAACAACATACCTTGCTTGGCGTTAGAAAGACATTCATCCGAACAAATGGTTAACTGGATCTCTTCCCTACAGCCAGATGTGATCTATTGTTTTGGGTGGTCAAATCTCTTACCCAACGAAATACTCACCATTCCACCACTGGGTGTAATTGGATACCACCCAGCGGCATTGCCTCAAAATCGTGGGAGACACCCTATTATATGGGCTTTGGCATTGGGTCTGAAAACAACGGCATCGACCTTCTTTTTTATGGATGAGGGGGCCGATTCGGGTGATATTTTGAGTCAGGTATCAGTGCAAGTTGAGCCATCAGATGATGCGGCGACACTGTACGAAAAACTGGCTAGGGTAGCTTGTAAACAGATCCTGCAATTTACTAAAGAGTTGTCTATTGGGACATTCAAACGTACGCCTCAAGATCATAGCCAGTCCAATTACTGGAGAAAAAGAGGGAAAAAGGACGGGGAAATTGATTGGAGGATGGCTTCCACATCTATCCACAACTTGGTCAGAGCATTAACGAAACCGTACGTTGGGGCGCACTGCATGTATAAAGAAAAAGAAGTAAAGATCTGGAAAACGGAATTGGTTGATGAGATTGACGGCTATGAAAACATAGAGCCTGGAAAAGTTTTGAATGTAATGAACGGATCTATCCTCATTAAATGCGGAGTAGGAGCGATTCGAGTCACAGATCATGAGTTTGCCGAATTGCCTGAGGAAGGGTGTTATCTTTGAAAAAAGTTTTGGTAGTAGCACCACATCCTGATGACGAAACACTTGGTTGCGGTGGGACTTTGCTGAAGCACAAACAAGCAAATGATCATGTTACATGGTTGATTATGACCTCGATGGATCAATCCATGTTTTCAAAAGAACGTATTCTCCAGAGAAAAGCGGAAATTGACACGGTTGCCAGTATGTATGGATTTGATGAAACTGTGCAATTATCATTTTCGACAACCAAACTTGATACGATCCCTATGTCCGAATTAGTGCAGAGCATCGGTGACGTTATTAAGAAAATACAACCTGATGTCGTCTATCTGCCGTACCGGGGCGATGCGCATTCTGATCATAAGGCTGTTTTTGACGCAGCGGTATCATGCATCAAGTGGTTTCGATATCCTAGTGTGAAAAAAGCCATGGTGTACGAGACATTATCTGAGACCGATTTTGGATTGAATCCGGATACAAATGGGTTTCGACCAAATATATTCTCTAATATTGAAGAGCACCTTGAACGAAAGTTAGAGATTATGAGGGTATTTGAAAGCGAACTAGGGGAGTTCCCATTCCCGCGAAGTGAAGAAACGATTCGGGCATTAGCTACGTTACGCGGGGCAGCATCGGGCACTAAAGCAGCAGAAGCCTTTATGTTACTGAAAGAGGTTTTATAATGCAAAAAACATTTATCATCGCGGAAGCAGGAGTCAATCACAACGGTTCGTTAGAAATGGCAAAAGAGTTGGTTTATCGTGCTGCCGAAGCAGGGGCAGATGCTGTGAAATTCCAGACGTTTAAGGCAGAAAAAATCATCAGCAAAAGGGCTGGAAAAGCAGAATATCAAAAGAAAACGACGGATAAGGAAGAGTCTCAACTGGAAATGGTGAAGAAACTGGAAATGGATCGTGCAATGCATGAGGAACTGGTGGCGTATTGTAAAAAGTGCCAGATCCAATTTCTTTCAACACCTTTTGATTTGGATAGTGTCGATCTACTTGCCAATGAAATCAAAGTAAGCCAGTTGAAGATTCCTTCCGGAGAAATTACAAATGCCCCGTTACTTTATAAAGCAGCCCAAACAGGATTACCAATCCTTCTTTCCACTGGCATGAGTACACTTGGCGATATTGAAGAGGCACTGGCTGTTTTGGCTTTTGGGTATTGCCAAAGCAATGCCGCTCCATCGAAAAGCAGCTTTTTCCAGGCTTTTTATTCAGAAGAGGGGCAACACCACTTACAGCAAAAGGTTACTCTGCTTCATTGCACTACCGAATATCCAACGCCGTTTAAGGATGTGAATCTTCGGGTAATAGACACTTTATCTACTGCATTTGGCTTGCCTGTAGGCTTATCTGATCATACAGAAGGAATTGCTATTCCAATTGCAGCGGTAGCGAGAGGCGCACAAGTTATTGAAAAACACTTTACGCTGGATAGAAACTTGCCAGGGCCGGATCACCGGGCATCTATCGAACCGGCTGAGTTGATTCAAATGGTCACCTCCATTCGGCAGGTAGAGCAGGCAATCGGTCAAGCGATGAAACTACCGGTTCCCTCTGAACGAGGTAATATTGCTGTCGTACGAAAAAGTCTGGTTGCTGCAACATCCATACAAAAGGGTGAAAGATTTACGGAGAAAAACATGACTGCAAAACGGCCTGGAACGGGGGTATCACCCATGCTGTATTGGGACTATATCGGAAAAGTAGCCAGCCAAGACTATGATGAGGATGATGTAATTCAGCCATGAAGCCGATCATTGTGATAGGCGGTGGAGGCCACGCAAAGGTGCTCATGGAAGCGTTGCTTTTGGCGAAGAGGGAAGTCATCGGATACACAGATCCCCAAAATGGCGAGGCGATTTTTCAAATTCCCTGGCTGGGAAGCGATCAAATTCTTGAAAAGTATTTGGCTACAGATGTCTTGTTAGTAAACGGGTTAGGCTCTATAGGTGATAATACACGGAGAAAGCACGTTTTTGATTACTGGAAGACCAAAGGTTATTTTTTCGCCAATGTCATCCACCCAACCGCTGTTGTTTCACCATACGCGGTGCTGGAAGAGGGAGTACAGGTTATGGCTGGAGCTGTGATTCAGCCAGCCGTACATATAGGCTTCAATGCGATCATCAATACCAGATCGGTTGTGGATCATGATACGAGGATAGGAGATCACGTTCATATTGCCCCTGGCGCTGTTTTGTCCGGGAGCGTAGTGGTGGGAGACAATGTCCATATAGGGACGGGAGCTGCCGTCATACAAGGAATCTCCATAGGTGAAAATAGCATCGTAGGAGCGGGGGCGGTGGTCGTAAAGGATGTACTGCCCAATCGGAAGGTGGCAGGAGTTCCCGCAAAAGAACTGAGATAAAGTGGCAAGAAAGGTGTGACAAATGATGGACTGGAGAGACTTGTTGGTATCACCACATACGCCTATTCGTCATACTTTGGAAATTATCGATAAAAGCGCCCGGCAAATTGCTTTGGTAGTGGATGAAAATAACAAGCTGCTAGGGACAGTAACGGATGGTGACATTCGAAGAGGACTTTTGAAAGGATTAACCTTGCAAGATTCCACGTCCCTGATTATGAATTCCTTTCCTACCGTTGCTTCGCCATATGACACCAGAGAAAATATTTTGGCTCTGATGAAGATTAAAAAAATTCATCAGGTTCCTATTGTTGATGAAGACGGCTTCATCGTACATGTGGAAGTACTAAACGATTTGTTGCGCCCTGTCAAAAAAGACAATTGGGTTGTACTTATGGCTGGTGGTTTAGGAACAAGACTTCATCCGCTTACGTATGATTGCCCAAAACCGCTGCTCAAAGTAGGAAACAAGCCGTTACTGGAAACGATTTTGCAGAGCTTTATCGACCAGGGCTTCCATCGCTTTTACCTTTCTGTGAAATATAAAGCAGAAATGATTCAGCAACATTTTGGTGACGGTTCCAAATGGGGGGTCACGATCCGCTATCTTGAGGAGCAAGAATCGCTAGGAACTGCAGGAGCACTTAGTTTATTGCCAGAAAAGCCGTCAGATCCCTTCTTTGTTATGAATGGTGATCTTTTGACCAAGGTAAACTTTGAGCAGTTGCTAGATTTTCATAAAACCTATCAAGCTCAAGCAACAATGTGTGTAAGAGAGTACGATTACCAAGTTCCTTATGGTGTTGTGCGGCTGGATAAACATAGACTTATTTCTATTGAGGAAAAGCCAACACAACGCTACTTTGTAAATGCAGGTATCTATGTCTTAAATCCTGCCGTTCTGGAATATATTCCGCAAAACCAGTTCTTTGACATGCCGAGCTTGTTTGAGCATGTAATGAAAGATTCCCAACAGCAGGCCATTGCTTTTCCAATCCGGGAATATTGGTTAGATATTGGACGTATGGCTGATTTTGAAAAAGCGAATCTGGAATTTGCGGAGGTATTCGGATGATAGGGAATAAATCCGTTCTAGCAATCATCCCAGCTCGCGGAGGTTCCAAAGGAGTACCCCGGAAGAATATTCGCGATTTGGCAGGAAAGCCTCTTATCGCTTGGACAATAGAAGAAGCAATAAAATCAAAGTATATAGACCGTTTGATCGTTTCAACAGATGACGAGGAGATTGCAGACGTAGCAAGGCAGTGGGGGTGCGAGGTACCTTTCATAAGGCCTTCCGAGCTGGCTAAAGATGAAACTCCAGGCATTGATCCAGTTTTACACGCTATATCTAAGCTGCCTGGTTACGATTATATCGTTAATCTTCAACCCACCTCTCCACTCCGAAATGTTGGAGATATTGAAAAATGTTTGGAGCAATGCGTAAAACAAAATGCAAACTCCTGCGTATCAGTCACTATTACGGACAAGCCTCCATATTGGATGTATCACCTTTCAAATGAATGTGAGTTAAAGCCAGTTATAGGTGGAAATGAGCGAGTACTCAGGAGACAAGATGCTCCAGATATATATATGTTAAATGGAGCAATTTATGTAGCCAAAACCGAGTGGCTAATAAATACAAAGTCTTTTTTATGCGACGATACGATTGGTTTTGTTATGCCCAAGGAGCGTTCAATAGATGTGGATACTTACTTGGACTTTTTATTTATTGAAACAATACTAAGCCAGGCAAAACTAACCGATGAAGAACAGTAAATACTTCACCACATTTTTCCGATACTTATGATAAAGGGAACTGTAGGGGAGGAAAAATTGTGAGTATCCAAGGAAGCAATATGGCTGCAAACGGAAGAGTGCCATATGTGGAGAAGCTTGCAGGGGGATCTGGAAGCCAGCATGGAGTCCAACAACAAGAAAACAAGGCCCCAGTTCAAACGGATAAGCATTTTTCTAAGGCTGATATCGAACGACAAGTAGAGAGTTTGAATAAGTTTATGCAGTCGAGTACAACTCATCTCAAATTCACATTGCATGAGGAACTAAATGAGTACTATGTTCAAGTAGTAAGTGACATTGATAATACTGTTGTGCGGGAAATTCCTTCTAAAAAGATGATGGATATGGTGGCCAAAATGCACGAAATGATCGGGTTACTAGTAGACGAAAAAAGATAGGGGGTAAAAAATATGGGGATACGCATAAGTGGAATGGCATCTGGACTGGACACTGAGAAAATTATTAAGGATTTAATGAAAACACATCGTGAGCCAGTCAATCGATTGCAGCGCAGTAAATATTCTATTGAATGGAAACGCGATGCTTATCGTGAAATGAACTCGCTTTTTGCAGATTTGCAAAACTCACTGAAGACTCTCAGGATGTCAAGCACTTTTAACAAGAAAACTGTTACATCCGATAATGAGAGTGTAGCCTCTGCAAAAGTAGTGGGAAGTCCTTCCCTGTCTTCTTATACTGTTGAGGTAGATCAACTGGCGAAACCAAGCATACCTGCGAGAGCTGAATTTTTGACAAATGTTACGGATTCCAAGGCAGCGATTGGTGGTTCAGATTTTACCATGACCATCAAGAAGGATACAAATGGAGACGGGACTTTGGAAGAGGTGTCCCTTAACTTCGCAGGTACCGATTCTATCGATAGTATTGTAAGCAAAATCAACAGCTCCAAATCAGGAGTAAAAGCGAGCTTTTTTGATGGCAAGCTGGTTTTGACATCCGAAGACGGCAAAGATTTTGATGTAGCCAGCACGGCTAACAGCTTAAATTTGGATGCGAACAAGACTTACTCGTCACAAACGCCAGGTATTCCTGCAAAATTCAAGATTAACGGCGTAGAATATACTTCTGCAACCAATACATTTAAATATGACGGAATTGATTTTACGCTAAAACAGATAAATACGGGTTCCCCGATTACAGTTAGTACAAAAGCAGATGAAGATGCAATTTTTAATACAGTAAAAGATTTTATAGACAAGTATAATGTTATTATTGAGACAATCAATAAGAAAATATCGGAGCCTAAATATAAAGGCTACCAGCCGTTACTGGACGATGAAAAAGAAGCGTTGCCGGAAAAAACCGCAGAAAAATTGGAAACTATGGCCAAAAGTGGCATTCTTTTGCGGGATCCAATATTGACAAATGGTTTGTATGATCTTAGAGCCGCTTTAAGTACACCGGTAAAAGTAGCTGCAGACCAAACATTGTCTCTTTCTCAAATAGGAATTACGGGTCCTCCAAGCGGTAAGGCTGCTTATCAGGAGAACGGTAAGCTTTATATTGACGAGACAAAACTGCGTGACGCCATTCGAAATAATGGGGAAGACGTCCTGAAACTGTTCACAAACTATAGCAGTGCAAGTAACACTTCGGATAAATACAAAGAAAGCGGTGTAGCTGAACGGCTGTATAGCGCGCTGAACAAGGTTATGGACAAGGTAACCAAAGAGGCGGGATCAGTTAGCAGCGGTTATGATGACAGCAGCTTAGGGAAAAAACTCAAACAAACATCTGACGAGATAGATCGTTGGGAAGACCGTCTGAAAGTAATAGAAGACCGCTACTGGAAGCAATTCACCGCCATGGAACAAGCAATGTCCAAAGCCCAGTCCCAAGGCTCATGGTTTGCTCAAATGTTAGGGCAATAATGATTAGGAAGTGATGCAGATGTTACAAAATGCTGCT
Source organism: Brevibacillus gelatini (assembly GCF_003710935.1). Classification (GTDB taxonomy): domain Bacteria; phylum Bacillota; class Bacilli; order Brevibacillales; family Brevibacillaceae; genus Brevibacillus; species Brevibacillus gelatini. The sequence goes on along the minus strand of NZ_RHHS01000046.1, from coordinate 54,279 downwards.
CAGACATACCAATCTAATCAGGTAACGACAGCTACTCCTGCAGAATTAACCCTGATGCTTTACAATGGCGCACTTAAATTCATTAAACAAGTTAAGATAGCGCTAGAAGAGAAAGACATCATAAAAGCACACGAGGGCTCATTGAAAATACAGGACATCCTATATGAGCTCATGTCTACCTTAAACAGCGACTATGAAATATCTAAGGAATTTGCCAGGCTTTACGAGTATATGCTTCAGCGTACAATTGAAGCAAATATACGTAAAGATGTAGAGATACTTCTTGAAGTCGAAGATCTCTTTATTCAATTCCGGGATACTTGGAAAGAGGCCATGCTGCTGGCTAAAAGACAAGGTTAAGGAGCTCAAAATGGAAAAGACGGTAGAAGGTCTTTTAGATGGTCTGTTAAAGGTAACACAACGTTTGGAAGAAGTAGTGAGTGTGAAGGGATCGGAACCAGAAGAGTGGTTATCTTTGTTGGATGAACGAGAAAATCTGATTTTACAAATACAAAAACACGAGTTGGCAAGCGAATCCCTATCGTTTTCGCAAAAGCAACAATTAGAGCAAATATACGAAATCAACCAGCGCCTTATCCCGAAGATGGATGTCCGAAAACAAGCCGTACAAAAACAGCTAAACAACCTCCAGCGCACAAAGCTCGCCATGAATTCTTACAATGAGGATGGTCCGAACTGTTACGGGGCATTTTTTGATCGAAAAAAATAAAAAACGGCCGGAGAACCGGCCTCTTTTATTTTACACGCGAATATCGATGGTTTTCCCCAAGGTTGGATGACTTGCTTGAGCCACTTGCATATTTTTCTGAGTTTCGGCCAAGCCCTCCAGCAGTATGGAAGCCTGGGCTTGCGCAGTCTCCTGCACTTGTTTGGTTACACTGATGTTTACTGCTTGCTGCAGTTGGATAGCATTCACATAGGTCACCTCTTTTCGAGAATTTCCTTACGTTTTTATTATCGACATTTTGAATCAATGCTTTCATTTCAATCATTTGTCTGTCGGTTTGAGCAAACTCCATCTGCTATAATTGAAAGACAACTGTTTAAAAGCTAGGAAGGTGACACCATTGTCCACAAAACGCCGCTCACTCGCCTTGATCGGAGCCGTCCTGCTCATTTTCATACACGCGGTTTACCTGAATGGAAACCTCGCCGACCTCCTGAACGTGACCGCCATCGAGCTGGTCGCGCTTGCTGTAGTGGTTTCCTACGCGATCAAGCGCAAGCACCTCGACCTGAAAAAAATCATCCGCCTGCTGATTCACGGGCGGGAAAGCAATGTCGAGGAGACGATCAAGCGCTTCTACTACTACGCGCTCGTCCAGAAAGAACAGGGATATATCGCACTTGAGCGCGAGCTGCAGCAGGAGCGCGACTCGTTCGTGCAGCGCGGCAGCTTGCTGGCGATCGAGGGTGTGCCTGAGGAAGAACTGCGAATGATCCTGGAGAACGAGCTGAAAGGCGAGCAGTATCGCTACCAACAGGCAGCAGGCTTCTTTCGGCTCATCAGCTTGCTTGCGCCAGGGATGGGGCTGGTCGGGACGCTGCTCGGGATGACAGGGGTGCTCAAATCGCTGGAAGACATGGCACTCACAGGGCACAGCCTGAGCGCAGCCGTTGTCGCGACGCTCTACGGTGCGCTCCTTGCCAACTTGTTCGCGCTGCCCTGCTACTACCGGATGATGGATTTGTACGACCGGGAAATGTTTGAAAAACGGCTGTACATCGAGGGCTGTGTCGGTTTGCAGCGGATGGAGACGCCGCGTTTGTTGTTTGAAAAGCTCAACTCGTTTTTGCCTGGCGATCAGAAGCTGGTGCTCATCAAAGAGCCTGGCAGCATGAAGGGCAAGATTGAAAGGCAGGATCGCTATGCTTGACGATCGGTTGTACGATGAGAAAGAGTTGGAGAAAAGCTGGCTAATCAGCTACAGCGACTTGATAACGCTGCTGTTCGTCATCGTGATTATTATCGCGGCGACGCAAATGACGAAGATTCAGACCCAGCGCGAAGCGGCCAAAAAGGAGCAGGCCGAGCAGCAAGCCAACCTGAAGCAGGTGCATGAGAGCCTCGATCTGCTGAATCTGCAAAAGCTGGAGCTGGAGCGCGAGATTCACCAGTTGGAGGGACAAAAAAAGCTGCTTGCAGGCACAGGGGAAAAGAACGGCGCAGAGGAACAGGAGCAAGCGGGTTTGCCGAAACCGCCTGTCGGCATGCCGGACACAGGCGAGCGCGACATGGAGACGTTGCACACCCAGCTCTCGTCCGCTTTGGCCGAGCTGAACCTGGACTACGAGGAGACCGAAGAAGGCTTGCGCATCCGGCTTCCGGAGAAAATCCTGTTCGCCAGTGGCTCTGCTGATTTAGAGGAGCAGGGGAAAGAGGTCGTAGGCACAGTAGCACGTGTCTTGCAGCGCTACGCGTACAAAGTGAGGATTGAGGGCTACACAGACGACGTGCCGATCTCACATAGCCCATACAAGTCCAACTGGGAGCTGTCCTCTGCTCGCGCTATTGCGGTGATGCGGGAAATGGTTGATGCATATTCTTTGCCGGCTTCCCGTTTTACCGTGGCAGGTTGGGGAGAATACAGGCCACTCGTGGATAATTCGAACGAGGAGAACCGGGCGCGCAACCGTCGGGTAGAAGTTATTATTTTGGCGGAAAAAGAATAATTCATATTTTTCTGATAAACAGGCAGGATTTTTATATGCAGGATCGAAGTATATCCGGTATATACGAATCCTGCCTTTTTGCTGCTAGTTCCAGTTCTACGTCAAAGCTCATCTCCGTAACCATAGTACCAGAGCCGCAGAACGCGCAGGAAAAAAGTTATACCCAGCTTGTGCACAAAATCATGTGAATATTGTGGATAACTTTGTGGAGAACGCAAAAAACACGTGATTTCCATGTGGACAGTGCTGGGGAAAAGTAAAGCATACAGAGAGAAAACAAGGGGGATTTTTAATGCGTATCGGGAAAAAGTGGTTCAAATCTCTAGTGCTGGTCGTAGGCGTGGGGCTTTTGGTCTCGGCCTGTGGATCGGGTGGCCAGCAAAGCTCGGGAACTGGCGCGAGCGGCTCAGGCTCCAGCTCCGGCGCGGATGAAAAAGTGTACGTGGTGGGAACAGATGCAGCGTATCCGCCGTTCCAAATGCTGGAGGCGGACAAAATCAGCGGCCATGACATTGATGTGATGAATGCGATCGCAGAAGCGGGCGGATTCAAGATCGAGTGGAAAAACACAGGCTGGGACCCGCTGTTTGACGGGCTGGACAAAGGGACGGTGGACATCGGGATTTCGTCGATCACGATCACGGACAAGCGGAAGGAAAAATACGACTTCTCGGAACCGTACTTTGAAGCCAATCAGCTCATTCTCGTAGCAGAAGACTCTCCAGTGACCAAGCTGGCCGATCTGAAAGGCATGAAGATCGGGGTACAGGCTGCAACCACAGGGGAAGAAGTGGTCAAAAAGGCGTTTGGCGACACGTATCAAGGCTTGATGGGCTATGACGACATGCCTTCGTCCGTGGACGATTTCTTCAACGGCCGTGTCGATGCCGTTGTTGGCGATAATGGCGTACTGCAATATTACGTGAAAAAAATCCAAGACAAGAAGTTCAAGCTGATTAAGGACGACTCGTTTGAAAAAGAATACTACGGCATCATGGTGAAAAAAGGCAACACAGACGCGTTGAACAAAGTCAACGAAGGCCTGAAGAAAATCAAGGAAAACGGCAAGCTCCAGGAAATTTACAACCAGTACTTTGGCACCAACTAGTCAATAGCCGGGTGCGTCGCGGGACGTACCCGGTGTTTATGACTCCAGTGCTGACATACAGGAAGGGAGGACTCGCCATTGGACTGGAGCGTCATCTATGAATATCGCGAGCTGTTTATCCGAGGCATTATCAATACCATTCTACTGACGGCGGTTGCTACCGTTTGCGGAACGTTTTTGGGACTGTTTATCAGTTTGGGAAAAATGTCGTCGAACCGTTTTTGGCGGTGGATATGCTCGATTTATGTAGAACTTTTTCGCGGGACGCCGATGCTGGTGCAAATTTTGCTGATCCACTTCGCCGTCATTCCGTCCATCTGGGGCCTGCTTTACCCTGGAGAGAGCAGTCCGGAAGCGATCTACTCCGGATTTGTGGCGCTGTCGCTTAACGCAGCGGCCTACATCGCCGAAATTTTTCGTGCAGGGATTCAATCGATCGATCCAGGTCAGATGGAAGCGGCACGCTCACTCGGGATGACGAAGGGGATGGCGATGCGGCTCATTATTTTGCCGCAGGCGTTTACCCGGATGCTGCCCGCTATCGGGAACGAATTTATTGCCCTTTTGAAAGATTCCTCCCTTTGCGCTGTCATTGCGACACCAGAGTTGAACTACGCCGCCATGAACGTGGCGAAGAGTACGTTTGAACGCTATCCGCCGTATATGACCGAGGCGGCCGTGTACCTGGTGCTCACGTTGTTCCTGTCACGGGTAGTTGTAAGAGGATTGGAGAAAAAATATTCAACAAGATAGAAGAATGCGGCTCCTGATTTTGGAGAGACTAGAAGTGTACACACAGGATTTTTATCCAAATTTTTACAACAGAAAGGGTTGTGCTGTTTCATGCAAGGCAAAGTAAAATGGTTTAATGCAGAAAAAGGTTTTGGCTTTATCGAGCGTGAAGATGGAGATGACGTATTCGTTCACTTTTCCGCGATCCAATCGGATGGTTTTCGGACATTGGAAGAAGGACAAGCTGTAGAGTTTGATATTGTGGAAGGCGACCGCGGCCCACAAGCAGCCAATGTCGTCAAACTGTAAATCATAACGATGACAGCAAATCCCCCTGGCCAGATCGGGCGCAGGGGGATTTTTACGTCTAGCTAATCATTCTGGTGATGGTAAGTGTGCGGTGCTCGCGCAAATCCAGAAATTCGTCTCCACGGCGAACGAGTGGACGCATCGGTTCATCGGTATGAACCATGATGATCTCGACACGGTCTCCGTTGCTAAGCAACGCCTGCGAACCGACGTAAAGCAAAATAATGTACTGGATAAAACGCGAGACGACCAAAGGGTTCAGTTTACCTTGGCATGCCAGCTCCCACAATACATTGGCAGCGTGAAAAGGCGAAGTGCCGCGGCGATAGACGCGGTCTGTGCAGACGGCGTCGAATACGTCAGCTACGCTGATGATCTGGCACTCCAGAGGAATGTCTTCCTTTTGGCAGCCATGAGGATAGCCGCTGCCGTCCAGCCGCTCGTGATGCATAAGGGCGCACCTGGCGATCCACTCGTCAGCGTCCTCCATCGACAGGATCAGCTCGTAGCCGTAGCTCGTGTGGCGCTTCATGATTTCGTACTCTTCATCGCTCAAACGTGAGGGTTTGGACAAAATCTCGTCGGGGATCATGATCTTCCCCACATCATGCAAGAGGCCGGCTTGTCCCAAGCGATAGATTTCGTCCGGGGGTCGTCCTACAATTTTACCGATGAGGGCTGCTACGATTCCGACATTGAGAGAATGGCGGTAGGTGTAATTTTCCGAGCTTTCCTTGATGTAGAGGAACCGGAGAAAGCCCACTCGCTGGAGCACTTGGTCCAGCAGAGGATAAAAGGTGCTGTGGAACTGATGCAAGGGAGGAACAGAACCTGTAGCGATCTGTTTGAAAAGGTGCTCGGTTTGTTTGACAGCTGCAATGTACTCGCGGGCTGCTTCGGCCTCGTTCCAATGCAGAATGGGCAGAGGCGGCCTAAGAGCTTCCGGCGCAGAAGTGACGTGCACAGCTTGAACATGATGTGCCTCCAAAAGACGTATGTCACTCGGATGAAGAACTGCCCCTGCGGGCAATAGAAGCAGGCCGTACTCATTGTAGACATCTTTCGCGAGCGTAGTGCCAATAATGGAATGAGAAGGTTTCACCTCTGCCATGAGGATTCCTCCAGTGCGATGACGACCTTGATATAGGATTGAGTGACTACCACCATTATTATAGCATAGGGAAACTAGCGAGTATTGGTAAAATTCTGTCGCTTTTTGCCGGATTGTAATAAAATTACGAAGATTTTTTTAAGCCTGGAGCAGGATTATTTACAGAGGTGCCGAATACCTATATATAGACGGAAGGAGGTTGGAACCATGAAATTTCATATTCGTGGAGAAAACATTCAAGTCACCGAAGCATTAAAAGAGTATGTGGAAAAGAAAGTCGGCCGTCTCGAAAAATACTTCGATACTACGTCCGCAGATGTACAAGTTACCATGCATGTACGTCGCGGTGAAGGTACCATCGAGGTAACAATCCCACTTGGCGGGGTGATTATCCGGGCAGAAGAAACGCAAGAGGACATGTATGCCGCTATTGATCTGGTGGCAGAAAAGCTGGACCGTCAAGTTCGGAAGCATAGAACGAAATTGATGCGTAAGCTGCGAGTTGATTCCGCTGCAAAAGTCGGACAGCGCGACAGTCAACAAGTAGCTGTGATGATACATGATGTCGATGATGAAGATGTTGACATCGATATTGTCAGAACGAAGCGTTTTGACTTGAAACCGATGGATGCGCAGGAAGCGGTCATGCAGATGGATATGCTGGGACACAACTTCTTCGTTTTCCAAAACAGTGACACCAACGATGTCAGCGTGGTCTACCGCCGCAATGACGGACGTTATGGTTTGATTGAACCAAAATAACGAAACTTTACAATTCTTCACTCGTATAAGACTAGGGAGTTGCTTTTGGCAACTCCCTTTACTTGTGTATGTCAGCCTCTATTTGTTAAAATAGCTTTTTAGAAAGTATTATTTTCGTAGAATCGGCATCTTTTTTTCTGGCGCGCCAGGTGGTGCGATATTTTTTGTTTGGAAGCATATGGAAGGGGTGTCCTCATGTTAGGACTCGTTAAAAAGATATTTGGCGACAGCAATGAACGTGAAGTAAAAAAAATGTTCAAGCGCGTGGAAGCGATCAATGCGCTTGAACCAAGCATATCCCAGCTTTCCGACGAGCAACTGCGGGAGAAAACCGCAGAGTTTAAGGCTCGGCTGGCGCAAGGCGAACAGCTGGACAAAATCCTGAACGAAGCGTTTGCTGTTGTGCGCGAGGCGTCGAAGCGCGTTTTGGGCATGCGCCACTTCGACGTTCAGCTCATTGGCGGTATGGTGCTGCAGGAAGGCCGCATTGCTGAAATGAAAACCGGTGAGGGGAAAACCTTGGTGGCTACCTTGGCGACCTACCTCAATGCCCTGCTTGGCAAAGGCGTTCACGTCGTAACGGTCAACGAATACCTGGCAGAGCGCGACTCGCAGATCATGGGGCAGCTGTACAACTTCCTTGGCCTGACAGTCGGTCTGAACAAAAACGGACTGAGCCCGGAAGAAAAGCGGGCCGCCTATGCCTGTGACATTACCTATGGTACAAACAACGAGTTCGGCTTTGACTATTTGCGCGACAACATGGTTCTCTACAAGGAACAGATGGTGCAGCGTCCGCTCTTTTTTGCCATCATTGACGAGGTGGACAGCATCCTGATCGACGAAGCGCGGACACCGCTGATTATTTCCGGATCGGCCAACAAGTCGACAGAGCTGTACTACATCTGCTCGCACTTTGTGAAGCGGCTGGAGCCGGAAAAAGACTTCACGATTGATGAAAAGCTCAAGATCGTCAACCTGACAGACGAGGGTGTGAGCAAGGTCGAGAAAGCCTTTAACATCGACAACCTGTACGACACGGCACACATCACCCTGAACCACCACATTACAGCGGCGCTGAAAGCCCAGGTCCTGTTCAAGCGTGACGTGGACTACGTGGTGCAGGATGGCGAGGTTGTCATCGTCGACGAGTTCACGGGCCGTCTGATGGTGGGACGCCGCTACAGCGACGGTTTGCACCAGGCGATTGAGGCCAAGGAAGGTCTGCGTGTACAAAGCGAGAGCATGACGCTCGCTACAATCACCCTGCAAAACTACTTCCGTATGTACGAAAAGCTTGCCGGAATGACCGGTACGGCGAAGACAGAGGAAGAAGAGTTCAAAAAGATTTACGGTCTCGATGTTGTCGTCATTCCGACGAACAAGCCGGTGATCCGTCAGGACATGCCGGATCTTGTTTTCAAAACCGAAGCGGCCAAGTATCGCGCGGTTGTGAACGACATCGTCGAACGTCATAAAAAAGGTCAGCCGATTCTCGTCGGTACAATCTCCATTGAAAACTCGGAGCGTCTGTCGCAGATGCTGAAGCAAAAAGGCGTTCCCCATAACGTATTGAACGCGAAGCATCACGCGCGGGAGGCAGAAATCGTCGCACGTGCAGGTCAGTACGGTGCGGTGACAATCGCTACGAACATGGCCGGTCGCGGTACGGACATCCAGTTGGGCGAAGGCGTAGCCGAGTTGGGCGGTCTGCACATCATCGGTACCGAGCGTCACGAGAGCCGCCGGATCGACAACCAGCTGCGCGGTCGTGCCGGGCGTCAAGGGGACCCTGGTTCCTCGCAGTTCTTCCTGTCGATGCAGGATGAGCTGATGCGCCGCTTCGGGGCAGACAATATCATGAACATGATGGATCGCCTGGGCATGGAAGAAGACATGCCGATTGAGAGCCGCCTGGTTACGCGCGCGGTAGAATCTGCGCAAAAACGCGTCGAAGGCTCCAACTTCGATGCACGGAAAGGCGTACTCCAGTACGACGACGTGATGAACCAGCAGCGCCTCGTCGTCTACAAGCAGCGCAAGGAAATTCTGGAGCAGGATAATCTCAGCGAAGTTGCGCTCAACATGATTTTCAGCGTGCTGGAGCGTGCGGTCGAGCAGCATTGTCCAAAAGAAGAGGTACCGGAGGATTGGGACCTGCAAGCATTGGCCGATGCAGCAAACAACGGCTTCTTGCACGATGAAACCATTACCGTCTCCATGCTGAAAGGCAAGGAAGCGGAAGAAATCGTCGAGCTTTTGAAAGACGAAGTGGTCAAACAGTACAAGGAGCGGGAAGCGCAAATCGGCGAGATGATGCGCGAGTTCGAAAAAGTGGTCATTCTGCGCGCTGTCGACAGCAAATGGATGGATCACATCGACGCGATGGAGCAACTGCGCCAAGGGATTCACCTGCGTGCCTACGCGCAAAACGATCCGCTGCGTGAGTACCAGTTCGAAGGCTACGAGATGTATCAAGCCATGCTGGCTTCCGTACAGGAAGAAGTGGCCATGTACATCATGAAGGCCGAAGTGAGCCAAAACCTGGAGCGTCAGGATGTTATCCGCGGCCAGGGCATCGACCCGAACCAGTTGCAAACATCAGGTCCGTCCGATCGCCCAACCCCTGAGACGTCTGGCGATGCAGATCCGAAAAACCGCGCACAGCGCCGTGCCCAGGAGCAGGAGCGCCGTCGCCAAAACAAAAAGCAGTAAAGGCTTAAGCCTGACCATAGCAAGCAGAGCATTCCTCTTCACAGCGGCCAGTTCGCTTTCGGGAGGGATGCTTTTTTCTTTTCCAATCGACAGGAGACGCTCTGTGTGCAGCGCAGTTGCGCCGTTTGTGTAGACTGGTAAAACCCGCCCAAGAGATTTTCTTACTGTTTCCTGATGCCTAGACAGTATTCGTCCCGATCTGTTCTTCCGTGTTTGTTATGATCGGCCTATTTGTCTAACACTGGTAAAAGTCATCGAACGATTCAGGTGGAAATGTCCGGAAAAATCCATAGAATCATAGGTACAACACTTTTTACCAAATACACGGGGACGGGGGAATGGCAATGAAAGCGACAGTCAACGTGATGGGCATACAAACCAAAAATGTGATGGAAAGAATCGGGAATACACTGAAAGCTGTGCTGAAAGCGGCAGCGGAGCATAAAAAAGTAAAATGGATTGCCAAAGGGGAACGAGGGGAGCAGCCAAAAGTATTTACGGCTGAAGATCCTGTATTCTATGAAGAACGGCTGAAAACCGAGATACCGGAGCCGAACTGGACGCCAGGCGTGCTGATCTCGCCAAAAGGCATGCTCGATCAGCAAAAGCAAAGTCCGGCGGCGGCAGAGCATGGACGACGCAAGCAATCGCGCATGCAGCAAAACATCCGCAAGAAAGCGACACGAATTCGCCCGTCGCATCTGTCTGTGGTTGCGGCACCGCAGCCGGAAAGCAAACAACCGCACGAAGTCCGCGACTTGCGATCCTCGCCATCACCGCCAATGGCTACCTAGCAGGGCAGATGGCGGACAAGCGGCGATTCACGCTTTTTACGCACGGCAGGTTGGCAGGTTTGCGGATCTGGCGAATTACGTTACAATAAACGTAGCTTACGTAAAGAGAAGGTGACTCGCAAAAATGGCATTGATTGATATTGCGGACATCAAACAAGAGATGTCCAGTATGGCTAAGCGTTTAGCGGATATCAGGGGGTCTCTTTGACCTCCCTGCAAAACAGGAGCGGATCGGCGAGCTGGAAGAGCGCATGCTGGCTCCAGACTTCTGGGATGACAACGAAGCTGCGCAAAAGACAATCAGCGAGCTGAACGCCATCAAAAGTCTCGTCGAAACGATGGGCAAGCTGGATTCCCAATACGAAGACCTCCAGGTGATGCTGGAACTGGTCATCGAAGAAGGCGACACGTCGCTCATTCAGGACCTGTACGACAGCACCCAGGAGCTGAGAAAGTCGTTTGAACGCTTTGAGCTGGAACTGCTTCTGAGCGATCAGTACGACAAAAACAATGCGATTCTGGAACTGCATCCGGGAGCGGGTGGAACCGAATCGCAGGACTGGGCTTCCATGCTGTTGCGCATGTACACACGCTGGGCAGATGCCAAAGGCTTTAAAGTCGAAACCTTGGACTATTTGCCTGGGGATGAGGCAGGCGTGAAAAGCGTGACGCTCCTGATAAAAGGGTACAACGCCTACGGCTACCTCAAGTCGGAAAAAGGTGTGCACCGCCTCGTGCGCATTTCTCCATTCGACGCTTCCGGTCGCCGTCATACATCGTTTGTATCCTGCAACGTTCTCCCGGAAATCGAGGACGACAATGCCGTGGACATCCGCACGGAAGACCTCAAGATCGACACCTACCGTTCCAGTGGTGCGGGTGGTCAGCATATCAACACGACCGACTCCGCTGTCCGGATTACCCACTTGCCGACAGGCATTGTGGTGACATGCCAAACCGAGCGCTCGCAAATCAAAAACCGGGAGCGGGCCATGAAAATGCTGACGGCTCGGCTGTTCGAGAAAAAGCGGGAAGAACAGGAAAAAACATTGGCTGCCATCCAGGGCGAACAGAAGGATATCGCCTGGGGAAGCCAGATTCGTTCCTACGTTTTCCATCCGTACAGTCTGGTGAAGGATCACCGGACCAACATGGAGGTAGGAAACGTTCAGGCCGTGATGGACGGCGAAATCGACGCTTTTATCGACGCCTACCTGCGCGCGCAGATCAAGCGCTAGAACTGTATATACAGCCGCTCTTTGCTGCAAGGCTTATGCTTTTGGCAGCGTTCTGAGCGAAAAATCCCACCTGACGGCATGGCTTCCATGCCGTCTTTTGGTGATGCCTGATTGAATACTCCACACCGAAAGTGCGCTTTAAAGTAGCTGCCGGAAACGGTGTTGCGATGCCCCGATTGGCAAATATGTTATACTGCAATCAAATACGCAAAATAAAGGAGAGGGCTCATCCATGTTGTATGTCGCTTTGTTGCCGATTGTCGATCAGGAATTGAATGCGAAAATCAGACCGGCTCATTTGGCGTATATCAATGATTTGTACAAGCAGGGGAAAGTGGTGATGGCTGGTCCATTCACAGACAAGCAGGGAGGCATGGTCATCTACAAGGCCGAGTCTCTGGAGGAAGCACGCAAGCTGGCAGAAGGCGATCCGGTTATTGTAGAAGGCGCGCGGACACTGGAACTGCGGGAATGGAATCCGCTCGAACTGCCCTTGTCCTGAAATTTGCAGCGTGACAGGAATGAAGAGCGCGTCGTGGAGGTATACTGAGCGAAGAATTCCTATAAAAAGGAGGGAACAGCCTTGAAACGCATCCCACTGATTACGGTTGCGGCTGTACTTTCATTCTCGCTTGCTGCCTGTGGCGGTAATCAGCAGGCACAGCCCCCTGCTGAAACCCCTGCTGCCGAAACACCTTCGACAACAGCTCCATCTGGCAGCTACGATGCGGCGACGGCAGAAGCGTTGTTTAAAAACAACTGTGCAGGCTGCCATGGACAATCGCTGGAAGGTGCTGTCGGGCCGAATTTGCAAAAAATTGGCAGCCAGCTGAGCAAGGAGCAGATTCTGGAAGTGCTGAATAACGGAAAAGGCTCGATGCCGCCTGGTCTGGTAAAAGGGACAGACGCGGAAAACATCGCTGCCTGGCTTGCAGACAAAAAATAATGGTGAGTTGGACAAAGGACGCTCAGGTACAGTACCTGGGCGTTTTTTGCATGAAACTGCCCTGCATGCGTCAGATTTGCCAGTTGTATTTCATTTGAATTTTTATTATTATTCATGTATAAAAATACAAGTCGGTGATAGGAAGAAGGAGAGAGGGGCATGATTCGGGTCGGAATCGTTGGGGCAACCGGTTACGGCGGTGCGGAGTTGATCCGTCTGCTGGCTGGACATCCCCATGTTGAAATAGCGAATGTTTATTCAAGCTCCGCAGAGGGAGAGGGATTGGAAAAAACTTTTCCTCACGTAGCGGGATTGGGATTGCCAAAGCTTTTGCCGATTGACGCAGAAAGCATGAGCGCCGCAAACGATCTTATTTTTCTCGCTACACCTGCGGGCGTGAGTGCCGGATTGTCTCCGCAGTTGGTAGAAAACGGCGTGAAGGTGATTGATCTGTCCGGAGATTTTCGCCTGGAAAAAGGCGAGGTGTACAAGGCGTGGTACAAAAAGCAGCCAGCGCCCGCAAGCTACGTAGAACAAGCCGTATACGGCCTGACAGAATGGAATCGGGAGCAGGTTGCGGGGGCCAGACTCATTGCCAATCCGGGCTGCTATCCGACAGCGACCTTGCTCGCCTTGATTCCTTTGATGAAAAGCGGCTGGGTGCAGTCAAACAGTTGGATCGTTGACGCCAAGTCAGGTGTGTCCGGGGCTGGCCGCGGGGTGTCGCTTGGCGTGCATTACAGCGAAATCAATGAGAGCATTCACGCATACAAGGTAGGCAGCCATCAGCATACGCCAGAGATTGAGCAGGAGCTGCAAAAGCAGAGCGGCGTGGAGACAGTCGTCCAGTTTACTCCGCATCTGGTGCCGATGACGCGCGGCATTTTGGTCACTGCTTACGGACAACTGACTGCAGATGTGACCCAGGCGCAAATTCAGGAGCTGTATGAAGCGACTTATGCCGACAAGCCGTTTGTCCGTGTGCGCCCGGCCGGAAGCCATCCGCGGACGAAAGAGGTTTACGGTTCGAATTACTGCGATATTGCGATTCATGTGGACCAGCGCACAGGGCGCGTTGTTTTGCTGTCGGTGATCGACAACATGATGAAGGGCGCAGCAGGCCAAGCCGTGCAAAACATGAATGTCATGTTCGGACTGCCGGAAAAAACGGGACTGCCGCTCGTTCCGGTGTATCCGTAGAGGGGGAGAAACAATGCAGGGAATCATCGTCATCAAATGCGGCGGAAGCACCATGGATCAGCTGCCCGATTCTTTTTTTCAGGCGATCGCCAGGCTGCAGCAGGAAGGCAGGCAGATCGTCATCGTACACGGAGGCGGGCCCGCGATTAACAACATGCTGGACCGCGTTCAGATCGTTCCCCAGTTTGTCGACGGGCTGCGTGTAACTTGTGAGGATACGCTGCGCGTTGTGGAAATGGTTTTGTGCGGCAGCATCAACAAGGTGCTGGTGAGACGGCTGACGCAGGCAGGTGCCAAGGCGTGGGGCGTGAGCGGAATTGACGGTCAGACGCTCATCGCGCAAAAAACGGCAAAGCCGCTCGGCTGGGTAGGAGAAATTACGAAAGCCGATACGACGATACCGCAAACGATTCTGGCGCAAGGCTACGTGCCGGTGATTGCGCCGCTGTCCGTCAGCGAGGATGGAGCGGATACGTACAACATCAACGCCGATGTGGCCGCAGGAGCGATTGCAGCCGCACTCGCGGCGGAAAAGCTCATCATGGTAACAGACGTTCCCGGCATTCTGCGTCCGCAAGCAGACGGCACCAAGGCAGTCGTAGCGCAGACGAGCGCGGCGGAGATTCAGGACATGATTCAGTCCGGAATCATTAGCGGCGGAATGATCCCGAAGGTCCAGGCAGCACTGGATGCGCTCGGCGAGGGAGTAGACCAGGTGGTCATTTGCCGGGGGACGGCGGAGGATCTTCTCGGCGTATGTGCAGGGGAAGCAGTCGGAACCACAGTCAGAATGAACGTGAATCACGCGAACTAGGGAGGGAATGAACATGAGTACAGTGACAGCGCCTGTGCATGTGATGAATAACTATGCGAGATGGCCGATCAGTCTGGTCAAAGGTCAGGGAAATCAGGTGTGGGACGACCAGGGGAATCAATATCTCGATTTTACTTCGGGAATTGCGGTGACGTCTTTGGGGCATGTTCCGCCAAAAGTGACAGCCAAGCTGCACGAACAGCTCGATACGCTGTGGCACTGCTCCAACCTGGTGCACATTCCGCAGCAGGAGATTTTGGCAGAAAAGCTGAGCCGTCTGTCCGGGCTGGATCAGGCGTTCTTTTGCAACAGCGGGGCGGAAGCCAACGAAGGGCTGATTAAGCTGGCCCGCCGCTACGCGCAAAAGGTGAAGGGTGAGAATCGCTTCGAAGTCATTACCTTTGAGCAGTCTTTTCACGGGCGGACGCTGGCGACATTGACGGCGACCGGGCAGGAAAAGGTCAAGGACGGCTTTGCGCCGTTGCCGCCGGGGTTTGTTACCGTACCGTACAACGATCTTGCGGCGGTCAAGTCAGCGATCACGGACAAGACGTGCGCGATCATGCTGGAGCTGGTTCAGGGCGAGGGCGGCGTGCATCCGGCAGAAGAAGCGTGGGTCAAAGCGCTGCGCGACTTGTGCGACGAGCACGGCTTGCTGCTTTTGGTGGACGAAATTCAGACAGGAATTGGCCGCACCGGAACATGGTTCGCTTTTCAGCAATACGGAGTAAAGCCGGACGCGATCTCGCTGGCAAAAGGATTGGGCAGCGGGTTCCCGATTGGCGCTGTAGTCGCCACGAAGGAAGTGGCAGCAGCCTTTTCGCCAGGGTCGCACGGAACGACGTTTGGCGGCAATCCGTTGGCGGCGACGGCGGGAATCGCTACCTTGGCGACTATGGAAGAGGAGCAAATTTTGCAGAAGGTAGCCCATATTCACGACGTGCTGATGCATGAGCTGGAAAAGCTGCATGCCGAACATCCCGACAAGGTCGTCGCCGTTCGGGGCAAAGGCTTGCTTCTCGGCGTGGAGCTTGCGATTCCGGCAGGAGATGTGGTTGCTTATGCACGCAGCAAAGGCGTGATTTTGCTGACAGCCGGTCCGCAAGTAGTCCGTCTGCTGCCTTCCTTCATCACGACTGACGAAGAGGTAAAGCAGGCAATAGCGGCGCTCGGCGAGGCATTGTCCCAAGCCTGACCGCGCATATGGCTTGATTTTCCAAAATGCAACGAGTACGCAAAGTCAAAAAACTCGTTGCATTTTTATAATGCTGAATGTATATTAATACAAAGAGTTGCATAAAGTTTCGGTATGAACGACATGAACGTGAATGAGTTATACACCTGAACAGATGCGCCAAAAGGCGTTGGCTCTTGCCTATTGGAGAGGAGTGGCTTCATCAATGACTAGAGATAATCAATCGCTGGGAACGGGATACCTCACGCTGGAGAGCGGAGAAGTATTTGCGGGCCAGCTTTACGGAGCGCCGATTGACGGCTTCGGCGAAGTGGTTTTTCATACAGGAATGACTGGCTATCAGGAAGTCATGACAGACCCTTCCTTTGCAGGCCAGATCGTGACTTTTACGTATCCGCTGATCGGCAACTACGGCATTAACGAAAGCGACTACGAAGCGGCCAAGCCGGCTCTGACGGGGATGATCGTCAGCGAGCTGTGCACCGAGCCGAGTCACTACCAATCGACGAAAACATTGGCCCAGGCGGCAGAAGAATTCGGCTTCCCGATTTTGGCCGGAATCGATACCCGAACCATTACGAAGCGCGTCCGGCAAAACGGTCCGGTCTTCGGGGTCATTTCCGATCAGCCGATGCAAGCGGCAGAGGTTGCGTCCCTGCGCTACAAGCATGCGAAAAAATCGCTGGTAGCCAATGTATCCACCCAGCAAATCGAACGTTACCCGGGAACCGGAGAGCATGTCGTGCTGATCGATCTCGGGATGAAAAAATCGATTCTCGATTCGCTTCTGGAGCTGGGCTGCCGTGTGACGGTTGTACCGTTCGACACTTCTTTTGCGCAAATCAACGCGCTCGCGCCGGACGGCCTGCTGTTTTCCAACGGCCCTGGCGACCCGGAGCACCTGCTGGCGTATTGCAGCGAATGGCGAAAAGCGGTTGAGCAGTACCCGACATTGGGCATCTGTCTCGGACACCAGGTGCTGGCGCTGATGTACGGCGGCAAAACCGAGAAGCTGGCGTACGGTCATCGCGGCAGCAATCATCCGGTGAAAGACCTGGTGACTGGCAAGGTGTACATGACCTCGCAAAACCACGGGTACGTCGTCAAGGAGGAATCTTTGGACAAACGCCAGCTCACCGTATCTTACCGCAATGTAAACGATGGCTCTGTCGAAGGGCTGCGCCATGTGAGCCTGCCCGTTTTCAGCGTGCAGTACCACCCGGAGGCGCACCCAGGACCGAGCGATACGTCCCATATATTCCACCAATTCTTGCAATCGATGCGTGTAGTAGGAGCGAAGAGATATGCCTAAATTGCCACACATTCATAAAGTTCTGGTCATCGGCTCCGGCCCGATCGTCATCGGCCAGGCAGCAGAGTTTGACTACGCCGGCGCGCAAGCCTGCCTTTCGCTGAAGGAAGCGGGCGTGCAGGTTGTCCTCGTGAACAACAACCCGGCGACGATCATGACCGATGAGCAGGTCGCAGACAAAGTTTACCTGGAACCGCTCACGGTCGAAGCGGTGACAGCGATTATCGCCAAAGAGCGTCCCGACGGGCTTTTGCCTACACTGGGCGGACAGACGGGACTGAATCTTGCTGTTGCGCTGGCAGAGGCAGGCGTGCTGGAAGCGTACAACGTCCAACTGCTGGGTACGCCGCTTGCCGCCATTCAAAACGGGGAAGACCGCGAACTGTTCAAGCAGTTGATGCAGCAAATCGGCGAGCCTATTCCTGAGAGCGATACCGTGGAATCTGTCGAGGCGGCTATCGAATTCGCCAACAAGATCGGCTATCCCGTCATCGTCCGTCCTGCTTACACGCTGGGCGGTGCAGGCGGCGGTATCGCGGAAGACGAGGCAGCCTTGCGCAAGGTCGCAGCGGGCGGAATTGCTGCCAGCCCCATCGGGCAGGTTCTGATCGAGCGCAGTGTCAAAGGCTGGAAAGAGATCGAATATGAAGTCATGCGGGATGCAAACGACACCTGCATCATCGTCTGCAATATGGAAAACTTCGACCCCGTAGGCATTCACACGGGAGACAGTATCGTCGTCGCGCCGTCGCAGACGCTGACAGATCGGCAGTATCAGATGCTGCGCAGCGCCTCGACAAAAGTGATTCGCTCGCTCGGTGTCGTCGGTGGCTGCAACATTCAGTTTGCGCTCGATCCGCACTCAGACCGCTATGTGCTGATTGAGGTCAATCCGCGGGTGAGCCGCTCAAGTGCGCTCGCTTCCAAGGCGACGGGCTATCCGATCGCGCGGATCGCGGCCAAGCTGGCATTGGGCTACGGGCTGGATGAGGTCATCAACCCGATTACCGGCTACACCTACGCCAGTTTTGAACCGGCACTGGACTACGTCGTGGTGAAAATTCCACGCTTCCCGTTTGACAAGTTCCCGCATGCGGATCGCAAGCTGGGGACACAAATGAAGGCGACAGGCGAAGTCATGTCGATTGCCCGCAATCTGGAAGCGGGACTGTTGAAAGCCGTTCGTTCGCTGGAGCAGGGCTGCACGCACCTGTCCCGTCCGGAGCTTTCCACCTGGACGCGCGAGCAGCTTGCACAGGCGTTGCAGGACGCGACCGACATCCGCCTGTTCGTTTTTGCCGAAGCGATTCGCAAAGGCTTCACAGAAGCAGAACTGCACAGCCTCACAGGCGTCGATCCGTTTTTCCTGCGTAGCTTGCGCAAAATCGTCGATCTGGAGGCAGAGCTGTCCGCACACGACAGCAGTACGCTTTCGCCAGAGCTGTTGCTTGCGGCAAAGCGCAGCGGCTTCGCGGATGAAACGATTGCTTCGCTGGTAGGAGCAACGCCGCAGCAAATCAAACAACAGCGCGAGCAAGCAGGCATCACGCCAACCTACAAAATTGTCGATACGTGCGCAGCCGAATTTGATGCGCAGACTCCATACTACTACTCGGATTGGCAAGGTGTAGACGAAGCAGAAACGCTGACCGGGCGAAAAGTGCTCGTGCTCGGCTCCGGGCCAATCCGCATCGGACAAGGCATCGAGTTTGACTACTGCTCCGTGCATGCCGCCAAAGCGCTGCAAGCAAGCGGAATCGCAGCCATCGTGGTGAACAACAACCCGGAAACGGTGAGTACGGACTACGAAACAGCCGACCACCTTTATTTTGAACCGTTGCATGTAGAAGACGTGCTGCATGTCGCCGAGCGCGAACAGGTAGAGGGCGTCATGGTTCAGTTCGGCGGACAGACGGCCATCAATCTGGCGGCAAAGCTGGAGCAAGCAGGGCTGAAGGTCATGGGCACAGCGCTGACCGCGATTGAGCGCGCAGAGGACCGCGAGCTGTTTTACGCGATGCTGCGCAAGCTGAACATCCCGCATATCCCGGGCAAAGGTGTTTCGTCCCTGGAAGATGCAACAGCGATTGCGGAGGAAATCGGCTTCCCGGTTCTGATGCGGCCTTCCTACGTCATCGGCGGGCAAGGCATGGTAGTCGTGAACAATCTCGAAGAGCTGACAGCGACGATTAACGAATGGCTCCATCATCCGCAAAGCGAAGCATTTTTCCCGCTCCTGGTGGACAAATACGTTCCAGGCCGGGAAGCAGAGGTCGATGCGGTCTGCGACGGGCAGTCCGTCATTATCCCGGGCATCTTCCAGCATGTGGAAAAAGCGGGCATTCACTCTGGCGACAGCGTGGCGCTGTTCCCGGCTCCGGCGCTCTCGGATGAGATCAAGCACAAAATTGCCAGCTACACAGAAGCAATCGCACGGGAAATGGAAGCGGTCGGTCTCCTCAACATTCAGTTCGTCATCGACAACGATACCGTCTATGTGCTGGAGGTTAACCCGCGTGCATCCCGGACGGTGCCGATCACGAGCAAAGTGACGGGCATCCCGATGGTCCAGTTGGCTGTGCGCGCCCAGTTGGGAGAAAAGCTGGCGGACATGGGCTACGGAACCGGGCTGTTGCCTGAGATTCCTTTTGCCGTCGTCAAAGCTCCTGTGTTCTCGACGATCAAGCTGAACGGCGTGGACCCGGTACTCGGCCCGGAAATGAAATCGACCGGAGAGGTACTCGGACTCGGACGGACGTTTGAGGAAGCGGCAGGAAAAGCATTTGCCTTCAAAGACAACCTGTACGGCGACTGGAAAAACGGTCAGCTCGTCATGATCTCCCTGGCGGATGCGGACAAGAAGGAAGAGATCGGTCAACTGATCGGGCAGCTTCAGGCAGATGGCGCCACGCTCGCAGCGACGGCGGGCACGGCCAACTGGCTGAAAGCATCCGGCGTTGCGGTCAAGCATGTCGTGGAAGATGAGGCAGCCTGGAACCAACTGCTGCAAAAAGAACAGGCAGCCTTTGCACTAGTCACCGCTACAAAAGGAAATCAACAGGGCAGAAGAGGATTTGCCTTGCGCAGCCGGATGGTGCAGCAAGGAGTTCCGCTGTTCTGTGCAACAGATACATTCTCGTTATATGTGAAGTCCATTATGATGAAAAGAGGTGGCTCTCATGCAGCCAGTGAAGATATTGGAACACTTTCAAAACTTGCCCCTGCAAAAGCATAAAGGAAAAGACTTTCTGCGTGTCGATGAATTTAACGGCGACGAACTGATGGAGCTTCTCCATCTCGCGGCGCACATCAAGCAGCTGCAAAAGCTGGGACAGCCGTTCCAGCCTTTGCAGGGCAAGACGCTGGGAATGATTTTTGACAAGGCGTCGACGCGCACGCGCGTTTCCTTTGAAGTAGGGATGCACCAGCTCGGCGGGCTGGGCATGTTCATGAGCGGAAAAGAGCTGCAACTGGGCCGCGGAGAGCCGATCAGCGACACGGCAAAGGTGCTGTCCCGCTACGTGGACGCGATCATGATCCGCACGTTCTCCCACTCCTATGTGGAAGAGCTTGCCGAGCACGCCTCGATCCCGATCATCAACGGCTTGACCGACCTGTACCATCCATGCCAGGCTCTGGCCGACATGCTGACCATTTGGGAGCACAAAGGCAAGCTCAAAGGCGTCAAGCTCGCCTATGTGGGCGACGGGAACAACGTAGCCAACTCGCTCGTTCTCGCAGCCGCTTTGCTCGGCCTGGAAGTGCGTGTGGCGACACCTGCCGGCTATGAGATGGATGCGGCCATCGTGGCAAAGGCCGCCAAGTACGCGAAACAGAGCGGCGGAAAAATGATGGTGACGCACGATCCGAAAGAAGCAGTCGCAGGGGCGGACGCTGTATACACAGATGTCTGGACCAGCATGGGCTTCGAGGCGGAAAATGAAGTGCGGATGAAGGCGTTTGCCGGATACCAGGTGAATGAAGAACTGGTGGCAGAAGCAGACCGCGATTACCTTTTCCTGCACTGCTTGCCAGCCCATCGCGGCGAGGAAGTGACCGCAGGCGTCATCGACGGATCGCGCTCCGTCATCTTCGATCAGGCGGAAAATCGCCTGCATGCGCAAAAGGCGATTTTGGCAGCGCTGGTGTGAACATAGTGCCAGTCGGATAGAACTAATCGGAATTAAATCCAATAGACTACGAATCTATCATTGCCGAATTTTGACACTTATGTGTAAAATATAGTCAGGAAAGTTGCGAGGAAATACAGACTGTACCTGGTCGCTTGGTCTGTATGGAGCCAGTAGCGAATCCGCCCTTCTCGCAACCAGTGCGAAAGGAAAGACGGTGCAGAGGCTGTACCTGGTCGCTTGGCCTCTGATTGAAAACCAGTAGCGAAGCCAGCTTTCTCCACTATGCACGTAAGGAGGGGAAATCGAGATGAAAAAATGGTTCGCAGCGATCTTGATGGTGGTAGCGATTGTTGCTGCTACTTCTGCAAACTTCCATGTCGGATAATAAATTTTTCGAGGAAACACCGCTTGCTTGAGTGGTGTTTTTTCTTAAATCTTTGGAGGCAAGCGGCATGCTTTTGGATGTAATTTGTTTATCTTTTATTGTTGCTTTAATACGAGGGGGGAGAATAAAGGAATTTCCCAAGTTTAAGAAAGTTGTATTGCTCGTCATTACGATTGTTCTCCAAGTTTGCGCTGCATTTTTTCCTACAGTGGGAGGCATTTTCATTTCGATCGCGTATGTATTTATATTAGCGTTCCTGATATGTAACAGAGAGTTCGAAGACATGCGCATATTTTTGATCGGATGGTTTCTAAATGCTATTGCTATTTGGACAAACAATGGAAAAATGCCTATAGATTTGGAGCAAGCAAAAAAGTTACCATATGATTTAGAGCCTGTTATCAACGGAACGAATTTTAAGCACAGTGTATTGACGGAAAGTTCGAATTTGCCATTTTTAACCGATGTAATTTACATGCCCTTGATTATTCCAAGGGTAATCAGTATTGGGGATATCTTTATTATGTTAGGAGCCTTTTTGCTAGTTCAGCGTTTGATGAATAAACCTATCTCGCTATTACAGCTTCATGAAGGTAAAAGATATGCGACAAAAAATTAATCTCTCAAATCTGATAAAGGGCATTGTAGTGCAGTTTGGCTTTGTTATAGCTGCAATCTGTATTTCTTACAGCTCAATATCGGAATGGGAGCCCAGAGAACATTGGGGAGTATTGTTTACCTATACTCTCCTCACTATCTTTTCCTGTTTTTCGCCTGTGCGAATTTCCAACACTATTTTGACAGTAAATAATGCTGTCATTTTTTCGGGGATCTTGTTATACGGTGTTTGGGTAGGGGTATGGACTGCGTTAATTGAATCGATTATCATTGCTTTTCTGGGAAGGATTCATCCTTTAAAAGCAGCTTTTAACATTGGGCAGCTACTAATGACGATTTGGGTAGTAGCTACTTTGAATGAGTGGATTAACAGTTTCGGTACAATCTCTCCCATCATATCGGATATATTTTTGGCAGTAGTTTACTGGTTTGTAAACCTTATGTTATGTGGATTAGGGATATCTTACTTCTATCAAAACAGTTGGATCCAAACAGTCAAGGCGATGGCCAAGGGGTTCACCTCTACTTATTTATTGCTTATGATTTTAGCAGGCGTAGGTGCCAGGCTGGTAGAGACTTACGGACCACTGACATTGATTCCGATGATGATTGCATTTTATACAATTAGCCATGTCTTTCATCATTACTACGAGAATCTTCAAAGGCTTCAACAAAAGGTTGAAGAGGTCAAATCTTTTAACCACAATTTTTTGACAGCCATGGCAGCCTCCATTGACGCCCGCGATCACTATACCAGCGGACATTCTCAACGGGTTGCTCACTGGGGAAAGGAAATTGCCGTAGAAATTGGATTGCCTGCGGATAAGGTGGAGGAAGTGTATGTTGGGGGTATCCTGCACGATATAGGCAAGATTGGCATCGCAGATGAGATTCTCAATAAAAAAGGAAAATTAACACCTGAGGAATACGATAAGATTAAACAGCATACGGTGATTGGATATGAAATTATTTTGCAGGCGGGCATGTTTCATGAGCTTTTGCCTGCGATACGATCCCATCATGAGCGAATGGACGGCAGAGGATACCCTGATGGTTTGAAGGGGGATGAGATCCCGCTCATTGCGAGAATTTTGGCCATATCCGATTCGTTCGATGCGATGGTGGCAGATCGGCCTTATCGAAAAGGATTGCCGGTCGAGGAAGCCCTTCAGGAAATACGAAGAGGAGCAGGAACGCAGTTCGATCCGGAACTGGCCAGCCATTTTGTCGCGATAGTGGAAAGACTTCCGCGAGAGGAACTGCAGCGCATTATTGGGCAAGAATCGAATCCAAAAAAACAGTTACAGGAGGCAAACAGCTAGCTGCCTCTTGTAACTGTTTTTTGTTTGGGCGCTTCTTAAGTTACGGTCAGATTCGGGAGAGCTGGCAGATCAGGAGAGCAACATCGTGCATAAATACAACCTTTTTTGCATAAAAACGTTTCTATGCATGGGACAAGGCACTTGATTGCGCGCTCAATCAATAAATAAAGAATACAGATCCATAATAAACAGAATATTCATACACAAAAACCTAAACCGAGAGCAGCAATTAGGCACCCGCATTCCTTGCTACAAAGCCACAACAAGCCACCGCGAAACCAGGACGACAAACCGAAAAGCAAAAGCGCCAGACAGGATACCGCCTTTTCACCGGGAAAGCGCTTCCTGATTTTGTCTGCGAAAATATCGCGAATAAACAAGAAAAATGGTTGTATTTTTATTAACTCGTTTGTATAATTACTCACATGAGTGATACTTCGAAACGGGGAGAGAGAATGATGGCAAAAGATAAAATTGTGTTGGCCTATTCTGGCGGTTTAGATACATCAGTAGCGATCAAATGGCTGCAAGACACTTACAATTTCGACGTGATCGCGGTTGCGCTGGATGTAGGCGAAGGAAAAGACCTGGATTTCGTTCAGAAAAAAGCGCTGCAAGTAGGCGCGCTCAAATCGATCATCGTCGATGCGAAGGAAGCTTTTGCAGAAGAATTCGTTCTGCCGGCCCTGAAAGCAAACGCGATGTACGAAGGCAAGTACCCGCTCGTATCCGCTTTGTCCCGTTACCTGATTTCCCGCGTGCTGGTTGAGATCGCGGAAAAAGAAGGCGCGGTTGCGGTAGCGCATGGCTGCACGGGCAAAGGAAACGACCAGGTGCGCTTCGACGTATCCTTCACAGCGCTCAATCCGAACCTGAAAATCGTGGCGCCCGTTCGCGAATGGGGCTGGACTCGCGATGAAGAGATCGAATACGCGAAAAAGAACAATATCCCGATCCCGATCAACCTGGACAATCCATACAGCATTGACCAAAACCTGTGGGGCAGAAGCTGCGAGTGCGGCGTTCTGGAAGATCCGTGGGCAGCGCCGCCAGAAGGCGCGTACGATCTGACGAAGTCGATTGCAGATGCTCCAGAAGAAGCAGAGGAAATCGAAATCACGTTTGTCCAAGGCAAGCCGACTGCCCTGAACGGCGAAGAGCTGCCTTTGTCCGAACTGATTTTGAAGCTGAACAAAATTGCCGGAAATCACGGCGTTGGCCGCATCGACCATGTGGAAAACCGTCTGGTGGGAATCAAATCCCGTGAAGTGTACGAGACACCTGCTGCCACTACACTGATCCTGGCGCACCGCGAGCTGGAATTTTTGACCCAGCCTCGTGAAGTAGCGCAGTTCAAACCGATTATCGAACAAAAAATGGCGCAAGTTATCTACGAAGGCTTGTGGTATTCACCAATTCGCAACGCGATTCAGGCGTTCATCGAAGAGACGCAAAAGCATGTAACGGGCGTCGTGCGCGTGAAACTGCACAAAGGCCATGCCATCGTCGTAGGCCGCAAGTCCGCTTCTTCGCTCTACAGCCATGAGTTGGCAACCTACAACGCTGGCGACCAGTTCGACCATAAAGCGGCGCTCGGCTTCATCAAGCTGTGGGGCTTGCCAACAAAAGTGTACGCAGAAGTGAACGAAGGCGTACTGCATGAAAACAAAAACACCGCGATCAAGATTTTGGATGAAAAGGATGCGATCACGCAATGAAACTGTGGGGAGGACGCTTCACGAAGCCGACGAATCAGCTCGTAGAAGAATATACAGCTTCTATCTCTTTTGACCAGAAGATGTGGCGGCAGGACATCGTCGGCAGCCTGGCTCATGTTGCCATGCTGGGCAAGTGCGGCATCCTGCCGATGGAGGAAGTACGTCAAATTATCGCCGGCTTGAAAAAAGTCAAAGACAAAATCGAGCGCGGGCAAGCGGAATTTTTGGTTGCGCACGAAGATGTCCATATGAATATCGAAAAAATGCTGATTGAGGAAATCGGTCCGGTGGGGGGCAAGCTTCACACCGGACGGAGCCGCAACGACCAGGTCGCACTCGATATGCACCTGTACCTGAGAGAAAAGCTGATGGAGATCATCCAGCTGGCCATGTATTTGCAGGAAGCGCTGCTGGAGCAGGCCGGACAGCATCTCGATACGGTCATGCCAGGCTATACGCACCTGCAGCGTGCGCAGCCGGTTTTGTTCGGCTACCACCTGATGGCGTATGTCTCCATGCTGCAGCGCGATATTGAACGGATGACGGAAACATGGAAACGGGTGAATGTGCTGCCGCTTGGCGCTGGCGCTCTGGCAGGCACGACCTTCCCGATTGACCGGACGTTTGTCGCGGACATGCTGCAGTTTGACGGCATTTACCAAAACAGCATGGACGCGGTGAGCGATCGCGATTTCATCGTGGAGTTTTTGGCGGATGCTTCCTTGCTGATGACCCATCTGTCCCGTCTGTGTGAGGAACTGGTTATCTGGAGCAGCCAGGAGTTTTCTTTCGTGGAGCTGGACGATGCGTTCTGCACAGGCTCCAGCATCATGCCGCAAAAGAAAAATCCGGACGTAGCCGAGCTGGTACGCGGAAAAACAGGACGTGTCTACGGCAACCTGTTTGGTCTGTTGACTGTGCTCAAAGGCTTGCCGCTCGCCTACAATAAGGACATGCAGGAAGACAAGGAAGGCATGTTCGATACGGTGGCGACCATCCACGGCGCTCTCGCTTTGCTGACGCCGATGATTAAGACGATGCAGGTGCGGACAGAGCGCATGCGTCAGGCTGTCACCAACGACTTTTCTAACGCGACTGATTTGGCGGATTACCTGGTGCGCAAAAACATGCCGTTCCGCCAGGCTCACGAGGTCGTGGGCAGAACGGTCCTGTACTGCATTGAACAGCAAAAGTATTTGCTGGATTTGACGCTGGAAGAGTTCCAGAGCTTTTCGGGCGTCATCGGGGCAGATGTGTACGACGCGCTGGCGGTCGAAACCGTCGTGAACGCCCGCAACGTGCTGGGCGGAACCGCGCGCAATCAGGTAGAAGCGCAGATTGCCTGGTATCAGGAAAAATTGAAAGAGACACATGCCTGGGTCGATAAAAACAGCCAAAAAGTGATGATTGAATCGCTGATTGACGTAGGATCACCAGCGTAACGAGAAAACGAAACAACGCCGCATCTCTCGTGTGAAGAGTGCGGCGTTGTTTTCCTTTTTACAATGACATGCGCAGAATTTCGCGGACGTCTTGACTGGTCAAGGATTTGAACTGACCAATCGGACCAAACGGCGTCGCTTTTTCCGCCATTTCTTCCAAATGCTCGTCCGTAATTTGGTAGTCTGCCAAACGAGTCGGTGCACCGATGCGGGCGAAGAACGCTTCTGTCGCGGCAATGCCCTCCAGCGCTACTTCCTCGTCGGTTTTGCCGGCGGGATCGACATTCCACACCTCCACGGCGAAGCGGACGAAGCGAGCTACGTTTTCGCGATAGACATAGCGCATCCATTTCGGGAAGATGATCGCCAGACCGCCGCCGTGCGGAATGTCGTAAATGGCGCTTACGGCGTGCTCGATGGAGTGGGTAGCCCAGTCGGTTGTCACGCCGACAGGCAGTGTGCCGTTGAGTGCCATCGTTCCGCAGTACAGGATGTTGGCGCGGGCATCGTAGTCGTGCGGATTTTCCAGGACGCGCTCTGCGTTTTCAATGACCGTCTTCATGATCGACTCGGCGAAACGCGTCTGGAGCGGAATCTCGGTTGTATGTGTGAAATACTGTTCAAATACGTGCGACAAAATATCGCTGATGCCATAGATCGTCTGATCGCGCGGGACACTGAACGTATTTTCCGGATCGAGGATGGAGAAGGTCGGGAAGGTCGTGCCAGCCCCGTGCTTTTCTTTTGTTTCCCAGTTGGTAATCACGCTGCCTCTGTTCATTTCTGAGCCGGTTGCGGCAAGCGTCAGGACGGTGCCAAGCGGCAAGGCTTTTTCGGCTGTTGCCTTGCGCGAGTAAAAATCCCACACATCGCCTTCGTAGGGGACGCCGACCGCGATTGCCTTGGCCGCGTCAATCACGCTGCCGCCGCCCACAGCGAGAATCCAGTCGACCCCTTCTGTCCGGCACAGGTCAATGCCTTTTTTCACTGTGCTGAGCCGAGGGTTAGGCTCCACGCCAGGCAGTTCCACTACGCGGCAGGCGGCAGCTTGCAGATGCGCGATGACTTTGTCGTACAGACCGGAGCGCTTGATGCTGCCGCCGCCATATACGAGCAAAACTTTGCTGCCGAGTTGCTTGGCTTTTTCCTCCAGCTGGGCCAACTGTCCGCGGCCAAAAATGAGTTGTGTCGGGTTATAGTAAACGAAATTTTCCATCTTCCAGTTCCTCCCATCAATCTTGCATACATTTATTGTAACGAACTGCCCTGATCCGTACCAGCAAGCGATGTGCTGCCGCGACTTTTTGCACATTTCATGTCGGATGGCAGGGAAATGAGGCGGTTTCGACAAGAAATGAGAGATTTAGTGGATACCATCCGCGAAACAGGGTGGTATAATAAATAAGATGGGTAACTCGGCCGTTTTTCAACAAGGTATGGCAACGGTTGCCCAAGGGAAAGAGGGGTTTTGTCGATTTTGCCTGAAAAAGCAGCATTTTCGGCGGAAAAACAAAAATCAGGATCAAGAGAATATAGAAGGATCTGACTATGTAGGATGTGATTTGCTTGATCGAGATGTTTGATGTTTGGAAAACGTACCCGAATGGCACGAATGCATTGAAGGGTATCAACATTCGGATTGAAAAAGGCGAATTCGTGTATGTGGTGGGACCGAGCGGAGCGGGAAAATCGACGTTCATCAAGCTGATGTACCGCGAAGAGAAGCCGACCAAGGGCCAGATTTTTCTCGGTGGGTTCAATGTCAGCCGGATCAAGGAGCGGCAAATTCCGCTCGTTCGCCGCAGCATCGGGGTTGTCTTCCAGGATTTCAAACTGTTGCCGACACTTACGGTATTTGAAAATGTCGCATTTGCGATGGAAGTGATTGAGAGCAGTCCAAAGCAGATCAAACCGCGTGTCATGGACATGCTCGGATTGGTCAAATTGAAGCACAAGGCGAAAATGCTGCCAAGCGAGCTGTCTGGCGGCGAGCAGCAACGGGTGGCTCTCGCGCGGGCGTTGGTGAACAACCCAGGCATCATTATCGCTGACGAGCCGACGGGAAACCTCGATCCGGAGACGTCGTGGGAGATTATGAAGCTGTTTGAGGAAATCAACCAGCGCGGAACGACGGTCGTCATGGCGACGCACAACAGGGAGATTGTCAACACGATGAGAAAGCGGGTCATTGCCATCGAGGCAGGACAGATCGCCCGTGATGAGCAGAGAGGGGATTACGGTTATGAAGATTAGAACGCTGGGACGCCATGTCCGTGAAGGGGTCAAAAACCTCGGTCGGAACGGCTGGATGTCGTTCGCGTCAATCAGTGCCGTTACGATCACCCTTCTCATTTTGGGTGTTTTCCTTATTTTAGCAATGAATGTCAACTACTTTGCAAAATCGGTCGAAAAACAAGTGGAAATCCGCGTCTTCATGGCCGATCTTACCCCCAAGGAAGACTTGGACAAATTTGAGCAAAGCGTGCGCAGCATGCCGGCTGTGGAGTCGGTAGAGTTCATCTCCAAGGACGAAGGCTTGAAGCGCTTCAAGGAGAGCATGGGCGACAAGGCATACCTGTTTGATGGCTTGGAAAACGGAAATCCGCTCCCGGATTCGTTTGTGGTCAAGACGAAGCAGCCGCAGGATACGCCGGTTGTCGCCAGTCAAATCAAGCAGATGAAATCGGTCAGAAGCTTGAATTACGGCGAGGGGACGGTTGAAAAACTGTTCGCTGCCACTGACACCTTGAGAAACGTCGGAATTGCCTTCATCATCGGTCTTGGCTTTACCGCCATGTTCTTGATTGCCAACACAATCAAACTGACGATTGTTGCGAGACGCCGAGAGATCGAGATCATGAAGCTGGTTGGCGCTACCAACTGGTTTATCCGCTGGCCTTTTTTTGTGGAAGGACTGCTGATGGGAGTGTGCGGGGCATTGATCCCGATTATCATGCTGACAATCGGCTATTACTACTTGCTGGACGCGATCAATGCCAGCTTCGAAGCCTCCCAACTGTTCAAACTGTTGCCACTGTTCCCATTGGTGTATCAGGTAGCCCTCGCTTTGCTGGCGATTGGCGCGTTTATCGGAATCTGGGGAAGCTTGGTGTCCGTGCGCCGCTTCTTGCGAATTTAACATTGGAAAACGTGGGAGGAGTATCATGAGAAAGAGAATCCTATACACACTCTTAATCACCGGCCTTCTGGCTGGTTCTGCGATCCCGACTAACGTGAGCTGGGCAGCCAGCAAGGCTTCTTTGGACAAGATCAACCGCGAGTTGAAGGAAATCCAGCAAAAGAAAAAACAACAGCAACAGCAAATGAAGCAGACCGAACAGCAAATCAGTCTCGTGCAAAAGGAACAGCAGGACTTGCAGACACAGCTGATGACGATCGACCTGCGCCGCAACGAGACGCAAAACAAGCTGGACAAGCTCGAAAAGCAAATGAATGAAACAAAGGAAAAAGCGGCCGAGGCGCAAGATCAGCTGGACGAGGCGAAGGAACGGGTAGCGAAGCGGGAAACGCTCTTGAAAACCCGGGTAAAATCCATGTATGAGCGCGGAAATGTCTCGTACCTGGACGTGCTGCTCGGGTCGACCGACTTTGGCGATTTTCTGACCCGCATGGAAGGGTTGCAGTTGATTCTTGAGCAGGATACGCGTATCCTAGAAGACAATATTCGCGACAAAGAAACGATTGAGACGAAGAAAAAAGAAATCGAGCATCAACTGACCGTGTACGCGGGAATGCTCGACGAGGCGGAAGCGCTCAAGGCTGAGCTGGACAAGCAGTACAAGCAAAGTCTTGTGGTCAAGGCCGAGCTGAAGAAGAAAGAGGCTGCACTGGAAGAAGACCTGGAGCAGTACGGACAGCAACTGATTGAGCTTACACGCCAGGAATCCGCGAAGTATGCGGAGCGTGTGCGGGCGATGAGCGCGTCCAGTACAGGGTACAAGGGCGGCAAGCTCGGTTTGCCGATTGCAGATGGACTATTTCGCTTCAGTTCAGGCTTCGGGATGCGGAAAGACCCGTTTACAGGCCGTTCAGCTGGGCATAATGGTGTAGATATGGCAGCTTCAAAAGGAACGCCGATTTTGGCTGCGGCTGACGGGGTCGTCATTTTTGCAGGGTATTCCAATGGCTTCGGGAATACGGTAATGATTAAACACAGTGCGGAGATCACCACGCTTTACGGACACATTCGCGAGGGTGGCATCAAGGTTTCTGTGGGACAATCCGTATCGAGAGGCCAAAAAATCGCCGAAGTAGGCTCTACTGGCCGCTCTACCGGAAACCACCTTCACTTTACCGTCTACAAAAACGACGTTGCCGTCAATCCTATGCCGTACCTGAAATAGTCCAGCAGCGGGCAGCCAGACAAATATTGCTAACGGCAAATGCATACACTAGCAGCATATCTTTTTGCCGGGAGCACAAAGGATGGTGACGTGAGTAGTGAGATGGAAAGGACGTACCGTATTGGCGCTTGTGCTCATCTCGATGGTGGCCAGCAGCTTTTTGACCATCGCGTTGATGAAGACATCAGCCAGCGCGAACACAACCCAGACTGGGGCATTGACTGCTTCCACCCGTGCGATGTTTTCGGGAAGCTTGGAATATCCCCAGGAGTTCAAAAAGCTGTATGAAGCTTTTACGGCGATCAAAAAAGACTACATTCAAGCGGTTACCAATGAACAGCTGGTAGAAGGCGCAATCAGCGGCATGGTCGGCGCTTTGGAAGATCCGTACAGCGATTACATGGACCCGAAATCAGCCGAAGAATTTACTTCGACGCTGCATTCTACTTTCCAGGGGATCGGCACAGAAGTCACCATGCAAAACGGACGGGTCACTGTTGTTTCGCCATTCAAAGGCTCTCCTGCCGAGCGTGCGGGCCTCAGACCGAACGACCAGATTTTGAGCGTCAACGGAGAGTCGCTGGAGGGTCTGGACTTGCACGAGGCCGTGACCAAAATTCGCGGCCCCAAAGGAACGAAAGCCGTTCTGAAGGTCGTGCGTGCAGGCGTGGCAGAACCGCTCACCATCGTGTGCATTCGTGACGATATTCCAATCGAAACGGTTAACAGCCAAATTATCGAGAAAAACGGCGTAAAAGTCGGGGTGATCGGCATTACCCAGTTCTCGACCGAAACAGCCAAGCACTTCAAGGAGCAGCTTGCTGCCCTGGAGAAAAAGGGGATCGGCGGGCTCGTCATCGACGTGCGTGGCAACCCGGGCGGCTATTTGCTCGCCGTCAAGGAAATCGGCGAGGTGCTCGTACCGAAAAAAGGCGTCATCGTTGCCATTGAGTACGGTGCGGGCGGGCAGCAAAAAGAAGAGTACCGCTCGACAACGGATGCTGCCAAACCGTATCCGATCTCTGTCCTGATTAACGGCGGCAGTGCCAGCGCCTCGGAAATTTTGGCGGGGGCATTGCGCGATAGCGGCAACTACAAGCTGGTCGGTGAAAAGAGCTTCGGCAAAGGCACTGTCCAAAGCACGATGGAAATGACGGACAAGAGCCAATTGAAGCTGACGATTGCCAAATGGCTTACGCCGAGCGGCGAATGGATTCACCAAAAAGGAATCGAGCCGGACTTCAAGGTGGCGCAGCCTGATTATTTCAATGCCACACAGTTGCCAGCCGATAAGGAGCTGGCCCGTGACATGGCAGGCGCTGATGTGAAGAATCTGCAACTGATCCTGACCGGACTGAAATTGTCGCCAGGCCGCGATGACGGCTACTTTGACGAAAAGACCGAACAGGCGGTCAAGCAGTTCCAGACGGCGAAAAAGCTGCCTGTAACCGGAAAAGTGGACGCGGCGACACGCAGTCAGCTCGAAGAAAGCCTGCGTGAAACCATGCGCAAGCCGGAGAATGACCTGCAATTGCAGAAGGCTCTGGATGTTGTTACTGGCAAACAGGGAAAATAATCAAGGATTAGGAAGCAGGGAATTCCCTCTATTCCGTAGAAATCATAACCACGGCAAATCACATGTCGTGGTTTTCTTTTTTTATTTGAGGTGAGGCAATTGGCGATTCAGGCAGATATGCTTTCTATTGCATATGGCTTTGCCGCGTTTTTTCTCAATCCCGTTTTTTACCTCTTTCTCGGGTTCATTTACTTGCACTATCGCAGACAAATGAAGCTGGAAAGACAGCTATTTGCCGCCCGCATGCAGTCTCCGCTCCTTTCGACATTCCGGGCAGTAGGAATGGGCGTAACAGGAGGGTTGTGCATCTCGCTTCTTGCTGCGGGACTGGGAGTTGTCGTGCAGGCACAAGATTTATGGATTTTATGGGCATTGGCTCTTTTTTTGGCGCTGATTCGCTTGCGTTTTCTTTGCTTTGCCTATGCGGCAGGTCTTTTATCCATTTTGCACGCGATTGCTCAAGCATTCCCAGGGGTGAGGGACGTTTCGGGACTCGGCAGCGTGTGGGAAATGCTGCTGCAGGCGAAGCCGATCCCGCTCTTGGCTCTGGTGGCGATCATGCATCTGATCGAAGCGATGCTCGTCCGCTGGAACGGGGGCAAGGACGCTTCTCCGCTGTTTGTCGAAGGACAGCGCGGGCGGATTGTCGGAGCGTACCTGCTGCATTCGTTTTGGCTGACTCCGCTTGCCTTGTTCGTCCAGGTGGAGCCGGGGACAATCAGTGGTACCCTTTATCCGGGCTGGCCGTTTTTTTCCGGCGAGCTGGCTTCCTACGGACTGATGCTGCTGCCAACGGTTACGGGTTTTTCGGATATGACCCAGACGATGACCCCGATGAAAAAGGCAAGACAAATTTCCAAAAATCTCACCTGGTACGCAGTCGGGCTATTGGCGTTGTGCGCCCTGTCTGTTTTGTTCGCGCCGCTTGTTTTGCTCGCTGCCCTGTTTGCTTTGTTCGGGCACGAAGCGTTGTTTTTCTGGAGCCAGTGGAAAGAAAGGCAGCGTTCTCCTTATTTCATCCAGTCTTCTCGCGGCGTCAAGGTCATGGGGGTCATCACGGGTACGCGGGCTGAGGAGATCGGGATTACGACAGGAGAAATCATCGTGAAGGTCAACGGCATTCCGGTGCGGGACAAGGAAGAGCTGTATCCGGCGTTGCAGGCTAATCCGGCTTTTTGCAAAATGGAAGTTCTCACGCGCGAAGGCGAGCTGAAGTTTGTGCAGTGTGCTGTCTACGCAGGGAACCACCATCAGCTGGGGATCATCGTGGTGCCGGATGCGACGACGCGCGTATTTGTCGATTTGAAACGATCCAGTGTCGTCGAGCTTATCAGGCAGAAGCTGGAAAAACTGAATGTGGGCGCTTGATGGCCAGAGGGAAGAAGGTATGCGACAGAGGTTGCGTACCTTCTTTTGCCTATAGGGAGAGATTCAATAATAAAATTTGATGAACGCTCGCCTACTCACAAAACTTATGTGCGGGTGGCGCGTCATATTGTACAAAAAAATGAAGGGAGTGAGTCATTTGTCCGATCTGAAAAAGACGGTCTTGTGTGTACTGACTGGGGCCTTAACGGTGACGAGCGTGATCGCTGCGCCATTGGCGGGAGCAAGTACGGATCAGTCGGCTCGTTCGGTAATCGCCGCGAATGCCCAGGGCGTTGTCCCTCAGCCTGTTGCCAAAGGGATCGAAAAATTGGTTCGGCTGTTGCCGGAGTTGGCATCGCGCAAGATTGTGTACGGCGGTGATGTGGACGGACCAGGTATTAGCGGTGTGCAGGTTTCTTTTGAACGAGCGGTCAACGGAGCAGATCAGGGGGAGGACAGTGCAATTTTTGACCCGGCTACCGGACATTTGCTCAGGCTGGAGCTTGTTCCCGCCAACGGGGCGAAGCCTGCATTTCCGACTGAGCAGCAGGCGAAAACGCGAGCGGAAAACTTCATAGCGGGCTTGGTTGGTGCGGGAAATGCGTATCAGGCACGAGCGGTAACGGAGGATGAGGGCAGGCTGACGGTCCGAATGGTTCGCAAGGTGAACAATGTCGTGCTCGACGATGCTTATGACAGCTTTGTCAGCTTCGACGCCTCCGGGCGGCTGGTCGGCTTTTCGACGTTGGACGGGCGGTTGTATGAAGCGGTGAATCCAGCGGCACTGCCTGCACCAAAGAGCGTCATTTCGGCTGCGCAAGCAGTAGCGAACTGGAAGGCACAGCGTCCGCTGGAACTGGTTTATTTGCTGCCTGATGAGCAGGGGCAAGGCAAGCAGGTGGCCGCGAGTCTCGCCTATATCGTAAAGGACGGAATCATTTCGCAGGAGTATACCGGCAGCGCCTTGGACGCGTTCAGCGGGAAAAGGCTGGCAGCACCAGCAACTCAGGCACAGATATTGAACGTGACCGGGACCGGGGAAAACTGGCGTGCGCTAACCGAGAGCGAGGCCCGCAACTTGTTGCGCATCTTGTTCAAGCTCGAATCCGGAACGTTGCCGCTTGCGGTCTTTGAGGAAACGTACGATGACGGTCAGGCGCGTCGCTTTTTTGTTTGGGGCTATTTCCAGGAGGGAGTCGCCGATTCGGACAAGAAATACCAGCTCGGAAATTTTCCGGAAGGGATCAGCCAGGGACAAAGCCAGCATATGATGCTTGAAATAGATGCCGGGACGGGGCGACTCATCCGTTTTGTCTACAAGCAGGCAGAGGAACAGTGGTCGACGGCCAAGACGGACAAAAGCCGGGATCGCAAGGAAGCGGAAGGCGTGCTGAAAAGGCTTGTACCTTCCGGAAGCCAGCAGTTGAGGATCACGGACATCGACCACGACAAGTACACGGTGATTGCTGCTGACCCACTCGTTGGCGGCATTCCCGTCTACCGGATCGGACAGATGGCAGAAGAGGGCATGTATACG
Source organism: Brevibacillus gelatini (assembly GCF_003710935.1). Taxonomy (GTDB): domain Bacteria; phylum Bacillota; class Bacilli; order Brevibacillales; family Brevibacillaceae; genus Brevibacillus; species Brevibacillus gelatini. The sequence goes on along the minus strand of NZ_RHHS01000046.1, from coordinate 18,886 downwards.
ATTACGGTGAATTCGTGGACGGGCAAAGTGGAGGAAGTCAGCGTGAATCGCCCGGATCACATCGTCTTCCCTGATCGCGCCAAAGCGCTCCATGAACAGCAAGCGATGGAGCGTTTGTTGCAAGCCTTGCCACTTGAGTTGACCTACATTCACCAAAAAGACTGGGAAACAGGCGCGATCACCTGGAAGCTTGGCTATGATCTGTCCTTCCGGCAAACCCGTTCGCACTGTTTTTGCGGGGGTGAGGCGAAGATTGACACGACGGTGTATGTCGATGCGCTCACGGGGCAAACCATCGTAAAAGAATAAGGCCGGGCAAAAGAAGAAGCCGCACGCTCCTGATGTGGAGCAAGTGCGGCTTTTGCGTATGTGGCAGACTAGGCGCTCGCTTCAAATCCGGTGATTTGATGCAGCGCAATTTTTTTGTCATCGGTCAAGACGAACTCTACGACTCCGTTTTTCATGCTGACGGCCTTAATGATGCCGTTCAGACTGTTGTCCGTGGTCGAGCCGTCCGGATTGGTTTGCTTTTCGGTATAAGTGATGCTGTAGCCGATCATTTGCGCGTACTGCAGCGAGTTGCTCATGGCGTTGCTGTCCGGCTTGACGCTCATGCCCACGACCTGATCGAGCTTGACGGTCGTGCCGTTATCCAAAGTAAACTGCGCCGTGCCGTCTTTCATGGTGAAGCCGGTGATGACTGCATTCGCGATTTCGTCTACTTTTTCAATGTCGTCAGTAGTCGCCGGGTTGCCGTCCTTGTCTAATTCCTTGGTCGTTTTGTACGAGATTTCCTTGCCGATCATGTTCATGAACTTCACGCTGCTATCGAGCGCATTTCCGGTCATGCCCTGGGACTCCAGACCTTTGATGTCCGCCAGTGGAATCGGGGCAGACTCTCCGGCGATGCGGAAGTAAATCTTGCCGCTGTCCATGTAAACGGCTTCGAGTACGCCTTCTTTCGTCTCTGTCGCGGTTTCACCTGTCATCTCGTCTTTGGTTGTCAGGTAGTAGGTTGCGGTGCGGCCGATCAGCGACTCATACTTTTCCAGCGTCAGCATGCTGTTGTTGGATTGCTCCATCAGCGTCGCCATTTTGGTGATCTTTTCCACCATCGTCATCATGCTCGTTTGCTGGATGAACTGGGAGTTGTCCATCGGGGACATCGGGTCCTGATGCTTCAACTGCTCCAGCAAAAGCTTCATGAAGGCGTTGTTGTCAAGCTCTGTAGTGAACTCCTTTTTGCCTTTATAGCTCATGTGTGGCTGAATATACGGGTTATTTTTAACGGTAGTTCCGATATCTGACATGTCGATCCTCCCTGAAGGTGGCGAGTCTAACCGTATGTGCTTGTACACTACTAGTTATTATCGGTATAATGTGTCGAAGGATGAAGACAAACATTTGTTCGAATTTCGGCTTATCATCGCCCGAATTGTGTTATAATGGAAATAGAAACTGTTATGCAACGAGGAGATGAGCGTGGGAATGGACCGTTTTGAATTGGTTTCGGAGTATCAACCGTCCGGTGACCAGCCGACCGCGATCGCCGAACTGGTGGCAGGAATCCGGGCAGGCAAGCGGCACCAGACGTTGCTCGGGGCTACTGGTACGGGAAAAACCTATACGGCTGCCCAGGTGATCGCCCAGGTGAACAAGCCGACACTGGTGATGGCGCACAACAAAACACTGGCTGCCCAGCTATGCGCAGAGTTCAAGGAGTTTTTCCCGAATAACGCGGTGGAATACTTCGTCAGCTATTACGACTACTATCAGCCGGAAGCGTACATTCCCCAATCGGATACGTTTATTGAAAAAGACTCCAGCATCAACGACGAGATCGACAAGCTGCGCCACTCGGCGACCAGTGCCTTGTTTGAGCGGCGCGATGTCATTATTGTGGCATCGGTATCGTGCATCTACGGCCTGGGTTCGCCGGAGGAGTACAAGGAGCTGCTGCTGTCGCTGCGCGTCGGCATGGAAAAAAGCCGGGACGAGGTTTTGCATCGGCTGGTCGACATCCAGTACACGCGCAACGACATCAACTTCACGCGGGGGACCTTCCGGGTGCGCGGAGACGTCCTGGAGATTTTTCCGGCGTCAGAGAGCGAGCAGGCGATTCGCGTGGAGTTTTTCGGAGACGAAATTGAGCGGATCACCGCTATTGATGTGCTGACCGGAGAGATTTTGGGCCAGCGCGAGCACGTAGCCATTTTCCCGGCGTCCCACTATGTTACCCGCGACGAAAAAATGAAGCTGGCTGTCCAAAGCATCGAAGCGGAGCTGGAAGAGCGTCTGGCAGAGCTGCGCGCGGCCGGAAAGCTGCTGGAAGCGCAGCGGCTGGAGCAGCGGACGCGCTATGACATCGAGATGATGCTGGAGATGGGCTTCTGCTCCGGGATTGAAAACTACTCGCGCCACCTGACCGGACTTCCGGCGGGACACGCGCCGTACACGTTGCTGGATTACTTTCCGGACGACTACCTGCTTCTGATTGACGAGTCGCACATGACTTTGCCGCAGGTGCGGGGGATGTACAACGGCGACCAGGCGCGCAAGAACGTGTTGGTCGAGCATGGTTTCCGCCTGCCGTCCGCGAAGGATAACCGACCGCTGCGCTTTGACGAGTTTGAGCAAAAAATCAACCAGGCGATCTACATCTCGGCAACGCCCGGTCCGTATGAACTGGAGCACTGCCCGGTGCTGGTGCAGCAGGTCATTCGCCCGACAGGACTGGTCGACCCGACGATTTCGGTGCGCCCGATCAAAGGGCAAATCGACGATCTGATCGGGGAAATCCAGGCTACGATTGCCAAAAACGAGCGCGTCCTCGTCACGACACTGACGAAAAAAATGGCGGAGGACCTGACGGATTACCTGAAAGAGATCGGGATCAAGGTTCGCTACTTGCACTCCGACATCAAGACGATTGAGCGGATGCAGATTTTGCGATCCTTGCGGTTAGGTGAATTTGACGTGCTGATCGGGATCAACCTGCTGCGGGAAGGTTTGGACTTGCCCGAGGTTTCCCTTGTCGCTATATTGGACGCCGACAAGGAAGGCTTCCTGCGCAACGAGCGCTCCCTGATCCAGACGATCGGGCGGGCAGCCCGGAACGCCGAGGGGCGCGTGATTATGTACGCGGACAAGATGACGGACTCGATGAACGCGGCCATTCGCGAGACGGAGCGTCGCCGTGCCATCCAGATTGCCTACAACGAGAAGCACGGCATCACTCCGCAGACGGTGAAAAAAGCTGTGCGCGAAGTGATCGAGGCGACAAAGGTGGCAGAGGAAAAAGCGGACTATTTGCCACACGCCGATTTCAAGAAGATGCCGAAGAAGGAACGACTGGCTGTCATCGAACGCATGGAAGAAGAAATGAAGGAAGCGGCGCGCAACCTCATGTTCGAGCGAGCGGCCGAGCTGCGTGATTTGATTCTGGAGCTGAAGGCGGAACTCTAAGGAGAGGTATTTTCATGCCATTGGAACATATTGTCGTCAAGGGCGCGCGTGCCCACAATCTGAAAAACATTGATGTAGTAATCCCGCGGGACAAATTCGTCGTGCTGACGGGTTTGTCCGGCTCGGGAAAGTCTTCCCTTGCTTTTGACACGATTTACGCAGAGGGACAACGGCGTTACGTGGAGTCGCTCTCTGCCTATGCCCGCCAGTTTCTCGGGCAGATGGACAAGCCGGATGTGGATTCGATTGAAGGGCTTTCCCCTGCTATTTCCATCGACCAGAAAACGACGAGCCGCAACCCGCGCTCCACTGTCGGTACAGTGACGGAAATCTATGACTATATGCGTCTTTTGTATGCGCGTGTGGGCAGAGCGATCTGTCCCAATCACGGCATCGAGATTCAATCCCAGACGATTGAGCAGATGGTCGATCGCCTGATGGAGTACCCGGAGCGCACGAGAATGCAAATCCTCGCGCCGATGGTACAGGGACGCAAGGGCGAGCACGTCAAACTGCTGGAGGACATTCGCAGGCAGGGCTTCGTGCGCGTACGTGTGAACGGCGAAATTACCGATTTGTCCGAGGACATCAAGCTGGAGAAAAACAAAAAGCACAACATCGAAGTCGTGGTGGACCGCGTTGTCGTGAAGCCGGATGTGCAGTCGCGTCTCGCGGACTCTTTGGAGACGGCGCTGCGGCTTGCGGATGGCAAGGTGATTGTCGACGTGCTGGAGCAGGAGGAGCTGTTGTTCAGCGAGAAGCACGCCTGCCCGGTTTGCGGATTTTCCATCGGCGAGCTGGAGCCGCGGATTTTCTCTTTCAACAGTCCGTTTGGCGCGTGCCCGGAGTGTGACGGTTTGGGCGTAAAGCTGGAGGTAGACCCGGACATGGTCGTTCCGGATGCGACCAAGACGTTGCAAGACGGCGCGATTAGCGCCTGGGAGCCAAAGTCGTCGACCTACTATCAGCAGCTGCTGGAATCGGCTTGCCGCCATTTTCATATTCGCATGGACATCCCGTTTGAGGAGCTGTCGCCTGAGCAGGTACACATTTTGATGTACGGCAGCGAAGGGGAGAAAATCAAGTTCCGCTATGAAAACGAGTTCGGGCAAGTGCGGGAAGCGGTTGTACCGTTTGAAGGCGTCATTCCCAACCTGCAGCGCCGCCATCTGGAAACCAGTTCGGACTATATCCGCGAGCAAATCGAAGGCTTCATGAGCCAGAAACCTTGCCACGTCTGCAAAGGGCATCGTTTGCGCCAGGAGAGTCTGGCTGTAAAGGTCGGAGGGCGCAGCATTTCCGAGCTGACGGAACTGTCGATTCTCGATGCACACCAGTTCATTGATGGACTGGTGTTGACCGAACGGGAAGCGAAAATTGCCAACCTGATCGTGAAGGAAATCAAGGCTCGACTCAACTTTTTGATCGACGTCGGACTGGATTACCTGACATTGAGCCGGGCCGCAGGTACACTGTCCGGGGGAGAGGCGCAGCGGATACGGCTGGCCACCCAGATCGGCTCCAGCCTGATGGGGGTTCTGTACATCCTCGACGAGCCGAGCATCGGGCTGCACCAGCGGGATAACGCCCGCCTGATTAAAACCCTGGAGCATATGACCAGGCTGGGGAACACTCTGATCGTGGTCGAGCATGACGAAGATACGATGTTGGCTTGTGACTACATTATCGACATCGGGCCCGGTGCGGGTATTCACGGCGGTCAGGTAGTGGCTGCGGGCACGCCGGAAGAAGTGATGAAGGATGAAAATTCGCTCACTGGTGCCTATCTCAGCGGGCGCAAATTCATTCCGGTTCCGTTGGAGCGCAGAAAGCCTGCCGACAAGTGGCTCAAGATTGAGGGTGCGAAGGAAAACAACCTGAAAAATGTCACGGCGAAAATTCCGTTAGGATTGTTCGTCGCGGTGACAGGCGTATCGGGTTCCGGGAAAAGTACGCTCATCAACGAAATTTTGCAAAAAGCCCTGTCGCGCGATCTGAACGGCGCCAAAGTAAAGCCGGGCGAACACCGCCGCATCGTGGGGCTGGAGCACCTGGACAAAGTGATTGACATCGACCAGTCTCCCATTGGCCGCACGCCGCGCTCCAATCCGGCGACGTACACAGGCGTCTTTGACGACATTCGCGATCTGTTTGCCTCGACGAACGAAGCGAAGGTGCGCGGATACAAAAAAGGCCGCTTCAGCTTCAACGTCAAGGGCGGCCGCTGCGAGGCGTGCAGCGGTGACGGGATTATCAAGATCGAGATGCACTTTTTGCCGGACGTATACGTGCCTTGCGAGGTGTGCCACGGCAAGCGCTACAACCGCGAGACGCTCGAAGTAAAATACAAAGGCAAGAGCATCGCGGACGTGCTGGAAATGACGATTGAGGATGCAGTGGAGTTTTTCCGCAATCTGCCGAAGATCGAGCGCAAGCTGCAAACGATTGTGGACGTCGGCCTTGGCTACATGAAGCTGGGGCAGCCGGCAACGACACTCTCCGGCGGGGAAGCGCAGCGCGTCAAGCTGGCCTCCGAGCTGTATCGTCGCAGCACAGGCCGCACGCTGTACATTCTGGACGAGCCGACTACAGGCTTGCATACCGATGATATTGACCGTCTGCTGAAAGTGTTGCAGCGTCTGGTGGAAAACGGCGACACTGTCCTTGTGATCGAGCACAACCTGGATGTTATCAAAACAGTCGATTACATCGTGGATCTGGGACCGGAAGGCGGTACGCGCGGCGGACAGATTGTCGGCACAGGTACGCCGGAAGAAGTGGCGCAATTGGAAGGCTCGTACACAGGAACTTACTTGAAGCCGATTTTGGAACGGGATAAAGCGAGAACCATTGCCAAGCTGGAGCAACTGGTATCGAAATAAACAAGGATAGCCTCCCTGGGTAGGTCAGGGGGGCGTCTTTTTCTGTCCAAAAAACGTAGCAAGAGACGGGGGAGAAGAAATGGATTACGCGGCAAAAGCGATTGCGGCCCTGCCAGCCGATCTGGTGGAGGAAGCGAGAAAATGCTTTGACGGTCAGGACCCGGCACACGACTGGCAGCATAACTTGCGTGTGCTGGCCATGTGCGAACGGATCGGCGAAGAGGAAGGGGCGGACATGCTGGTGTTGCGCCTGGCTGCCTTGCTGCACGATGTCGGGAGAGCGGAGGAGCGTCGTACCGGTGAGTGTCACGCTGAGATCAGCGCAAGAGTGGCCGAAAAATGGCTACGCGAGCGGGGGCACGGAGAGAATGTGATCGCGCGAGTGCAGTCAGCGATTCTTGCCCATCGCTTTCGCAAGGAGCGCCCGCCTGTAAGCTTGGAAGAACAAATTTTGTTCGATGCGGATAAGCTCGATTCGATTGGCGCTATTGGAGTTGCCCGAGTTTTTGCTTATACTGGGGTTATTGGAGGTCCTATCCAATCCGACGACCCACAGCAGCATACCCCGGCAAAGGAATACGCCTGGAAGCTCACGCGCATCAAGGACAGGCTGTTCACCAAAACGGCCCGGGAGATTGCCCAGGAGCGGCACGCGTTCATGGCCCGCTTTTTTGAACAGTGGGAGTTGGAAGTGAAAGGGCTCCAGTAGACGCTGGGGACACTGGCGGAAGGAGGAATGGGAATGATCCGCTGGATAATCAAAATGCTCCTGAACGGAGCCGCCCTGCTTTTGATTAGCAAATGGTTTGCGTCCATTTACGTTGCAAATTTTACCGTTGCTTTGTGGGCCATTCTGATTTTGGGTGTCGTGAACACATTGATTCGCCCGGTGCTGATGTTTTTTACTTTTCCACTGACGATCTTGACGATGGGGCTTTTCTGGTTTGTCATCAACGCTGTGACATTTGCCCTGACAGCTTATTTCATTGACGGATTCGAAGTGGGACCGTGGCCGGACAATATCGGCATCGTCATCGTGGCAGCCGCGCTTATGAGTCTTTTTGGCTGGTTGATTGAGATGGTTGTCGGTATGAAAAAAGAGAGAAGGTAGAAAGCAAAAAAACCCGCGGACTCGTTGGAAGAGTTCGCGGGGTTGTTATTGTGATGGGGTTATGGTTGTTTATTTGTCTTAACATCTTCTCGCATATGAGGTGGAATTGGTTCGTATAAAAATCCACCTTTCATAACACCTGCGACGCTCAGGACTGACAAAGCACCAAAGAAACTGCAAACAGAGGAAAGCACTTTCTTCATGAGTATCATCCTTTCGAAAATGTTTTTTCTAAGAAAGATACAAAGCGAAACGAAACAGGCATGAGAAGAAGAGACTGATAAGTAATTGCTAGTGTATAAGTCATAGACAACTTATAGGAATATCTTACCAAAAAGAGTGAGAGAATGCAACCAACAACTATCAGTAGAATAGCAATTGTTCGATGCTTTTTCCGGATATTTGGGTTGTCTGGCATGTATGTATGTTTAGCTGGAGCATAAGCATAATTGATGAACGTTCCTACCCCTGCAACGAGAAGTATGAGGATCGACATGATGCCAACAGAAGCCAGGGAAACATACTTGATAATAGCGCCGCCAATCAGTAAGAGTAGGAGTGTCGCAACTAGACAGGACCATGGGTTTTTAAAATGCACGCCGCCTGTGAAAAAACGGAGTAGAAAAAAGAAGCAAAGGAGAGGCAAGACTTCTCCTAGTAAGTTGAATATCGCAGAAAAGAGTACGATAACGAAAAGATTGATGACATTGAGCAAAAAGATTTCAATTCCATGCGCCAATTGTCCCACGGTGTACGGTGAACCTTCTGTCTTAATCGCATGGGCAATTTTTCCAGACAATTTTTCTGTCCAGGTCATTTGGTTGCCCCCTTGCTAGCGATTTGCAAAAGAAATGCGAAAACTGGTGATACCGTCAGTGGATTTGACTTGAATGTTACCGTTGTAGCGTTCCGCCACGTTTTTGACGATGGCTAGTCCAAGCCCGCCTTCTCCTTTCTTCTTTGTGGTATAGCCCATATGAAAGATTTCCTGCAGTTGACATTCCGGGATTGTCGGACCGCTATTTTCGATATACAGGAAGTGTTCATCTTCGGTCTGTCCCCATTCCAGACGTATGTAACGGTTTTCCTCCAGTTCGTAGGAGGTTGCGCGTATGGCGTTATCCAGCAAATTACCCAGGATTTTGATTAAATCGTATGTTTTGTAGTGGGAGAACTGGCTGATCTCCTTGATTTCCATCGTAAGCGAGATCCGTTCAGCCAGACAAACTACCATTTTTGATTGCAGTAAGGAAGCGATAGCCGGGTTTTTGATACGCTCCAATACTTGTGAGCTGGAGTCAGCTGATCTTTCAATCAGTACCGTTTCCTTTAATAATTGCTCTACGTATTCTTTGGCATGACTATGTAATTCTTTTTTCAAAAATCCATTGATAGCCGTGTAATGGTTCAAAGAATCGTGTTTGATTGAACGAACAGCAGTAAAGAGGTCCTGAATGCTGTTCATATAAGGGGTACCGGTCTCTTCTTCCACACGGTTGATCGTCAGATTGAGGTAAATCCGGAACAAGATCACGATTGCAATAAACAAAGCCAGGATGGCCAACTGGAAATACAGTTGGAATTGCGGAGTATACAAGGCGAATATGGATGTATTGTTTCCCCGCAGAAAGAATGAAGTATTCATGAATAAAATAAGAAAAAATTCAATGCTGCCTAATAGTATCAGCAGGAATAAATAACGATTTAAGCGGTTGTGCTGAAATAGCTGATGAATGTCGAATTTGGTTTTTCGCAATACGATCGCGATGGTTAGAAATACCCCTATATATAGTAAACGGGCAAGTGTTGCCAGCATTGTAGTAGACAAGATTTCTTCCAGGAATAACTGTTGACTGTTAAAAATAGCGAGAATAATGGATTCGTTAAGAATCATGACGCCGAGAGCGACTGTTCCCATAAAGACCGATTTTAATAGATTGAATCGGTAAATAAGGAGCAAGAGCACAGTTGTACATAAAAACATCAACAGCACTTTCGGTTGATAAAGCACTTCCAACAATGTAAGCAGCTCGCCTGTCAGTGCAAATAGCAAGCTAAACAGAATGGCTTGTTTCTTCTTTTCGAACACCGATATATTGAACAAAGCCAAACTAATCGTCAGTAGCAAGAAGGCTTCGGGTAGGTCTACGAGTAAGAAGCGAAGTATAAAGTCCAAGGTGTTGCCTCCTCTTTTTTTCCGACATTCGGAGTAAAACAGTCTATATTTGCACTTTACCTCAGATTTTGCCTAATACCAACCTCATTTTCTATCTTAAGAAATAACGTGAAAAATGTAAATGATACGACAATTCGCGAGATTAGACAAGTTCCGTGACGAGAGGCAAAGGTTGTCGGGGGCTTGACGGTTTCGATACAATAGAGGCACATAACCGGGGACGGATCATCCCAGATAAAGGGGGAAGCTTTCATGCGCAAGACAAAGGTGAGCCACCTTGCGGAACATTTCAATATGACAGTTTTGAGTGGGGAAGAGGGGCTTGGGCGCGAAATTACCGTAACGGATTTGAGTCGTCCGGGCTTGCAGCTGGCAGGCTACTACTCCTACTACGCGGAGGAACGGATTCAGCTGTTCGGCTTGACGGAGATCAACTTTTTCCAGACATTGAGCCGGGAGGAACGACTGGAGCGCATGAACTTTTTGATGCAGGGGAAGACTCCCTGCTTTTGTGTAACGCGCAACCAGCCTGTCCCGGAGGAGATGATCGAAGCCTCGAACACCTGGGGAGTGCCTGTGCTGCATTCGCCTTTGGCGACGACGACCCTGGTGGGCAAAATGACCAACTTCCTGGAAAACCGTCTGGCGCCTACCACCACCATTCATGGCGTGCTGACCGACATATACGGGGTCGGCGTCCTGATTATGGGATCGAGCGGAATCGGGAAAAGCGAAGCGGCTTTGGAACTGGTCAAACGCGGCCATCGTCTTGTGGCGGATGATGCAGTCGAAATTCGCCAGACGCAGGCCGGGCAGCTGAGCGGCAGCGCACCTGAGCTGATTCAGCATTTGCTGGAGATTCGCGGCGTGGGGATTATCAATGTGATGACCATGTTCGGGGCAGGGGCTGTCCGCAACGTGAAAAATATTGAGATGGTCGTGCAACTGGAGCTGTGGGAACCGCACAAAATGTACGAGCGTCTTGGACTGGACGAAGAAACGCTGAAAATCATGGATACGGACATTCCGATCATTACCGTACCTGTGCGGCCTGGGCGAAATCTGGCTGTCATCATTGAAGTGGCAGCGATGAACTTCCGCTTGAAGCGGATGGGCTACAATGCAGCGATGCACTTCTCGCGCAAGCAGTCGAACGCCATTCTGGAAGATGCCGATTCAGACTTTTAGGACGGAGAGTGGCGCATGAGGAAGACTACACGTTATCCGGTCCAGGGGCCAAACCCGCTCTGGCAAATGTACCGCACAGTAAGCTTCTGGAAAGTCGTGAAAAACTTCATCGTCATCCAGCTTGCCCGCTACACGCCTTTTCCGTCATGGAAAAACTGGATGTACCGCACCTTTTTGCGGATGGAGGTCGGGCAGGAAACGGCAGTGGCGCTGATGGTCATGATGGACACGATGTTTCCGGAGTTGATAAAAATCGGCAAAAACAGTGTGATTGGCTACAATACGACCATTCTCGCCCACGAGTATCTCGTCGAGGAATACCGGCTGGGAGAAGTGCGCATTGGCGACAGGGTGCTGATTGGGGCCAACTCGACGATTTTGCCGGGAGTGACGATTGGGGACGGGGCGATTGTGGCTGCGGGAACGGTGGTCCACAAGGACGTGGCGCCCGGGTCTTTTGTCGGCGGCAACCCGATGCGCGTGATTCGGGCTGGAGAGCCTGAAGAAAAATAGCCTTGCGTATCGCCTGGCAGGGAAAGAACATGGGCATGGAGAAAAGGAGTCCGTTTTGGCGGGCTCCTTTTTCAATCGCTTCCGCTTCCAGAGCGGGACTTTTGGTGGGAAGGCGGCGTACAGGAATATATTCAAGAATCTTCCGACTATTCTTATCTCCGTTGACCGCGAGCTGTCTTCGTGTTAATCTTCAACATAACACTTTAGTTTGCTACCATATTAGCAGGGTAAAGCGAACTGGAACGATGGAGGGAATGACGATGGCGAAGCCGTTGGGATTTGAAAAACCGCTGGGGATGCGGGACATATTACCAGAATCACTGGCGAAGCAACGGCATTTGGAGTGGGCGCTGCGGCATTGTATCGAACGGTGGGGGTACGAGGAAATTTCCACGCCGTCGCTGGAGTATTACGATACGGTGGGAATGGCGAGTGCAACGCTGACAGACCGAATGTTTCGCCTGTTGGATAAACAGGGGCATACGGTCGTCCTGCGGCCGGACATGACGACCCCAATCGCTCGCGTTGTTTCTTCTCTATATAAAGATGTGCCGTTGCCGATCCGCCTGTTTTATCAGGCCAACGTGTTTCGCGCCCAGGAGAAGGAAGCGGGCCGGAACGCGGAGTTTTTCCAAACAGGGATCGAGCTGATTGGCGATGGCTCTGTGGATGCCGATGCGGAAGCGATCGCGCTCGCTGTTTTTTGTTTGCGGGCGGCCGGTGTGGAGACGTTTCGGATTGCGATCGGGCACGTTGATTTTGTTGACGGACTGCTGGAAGACGTGATCGCCGAAGAGGAGGTTCGCCAGCAATTTCGCCAGTATTTGCACGAGCGTGATTTTGTCGGCTTCCGCCAATTGCTGGAGACGGTTGCGATTGACTCTGAGGGGAAAAAACGGCTGGACGCCCTGCTTCGCCTGCGCGGCGGAAAAAGCAAAATCGCCGAGGCGCGGGAGCTTGCGGGTGACGGAAAAGCAGGGCGGGCGGTTGAGACGATTGCTTCCTTGTGGGAAGCGCTGGAAGCATACGGAGTTACCGATGATTTGCTGCTGGATTTCAATCTGATTATCAATCTGAACTACTATACAGGCGTTGTTTTCGAAGGCTACGCCGCCGATCTCGGCTCTCCGTTGCTGGGCGGCGGTCGTTACGATCAGCTTTTGGCCCAGTTTGGGCGCTCTGCACCTGCCACCGGATTTGCGATCAAAATGGATCGGCTGCTGACAGTCACGCCGTCGCTGCGAGACCAAGAGCCAAAACGCATTTTGCTGCTTTATACAGAGGCTCGGCGGTCGGAAGCATTGGCAAAGGCGCAGCAGTTGCGGGCGGATTCCCAGGTGGTCGTGACCCGGCTCGTAGCGGGCAAAGCGGAGATAATGGCAGAGAGCGGGCAAGGCTATAGCAAGGTGATCTGCATGACGGAACAGGAGGAGTAGGAGATGGCGTTTTTCGCAAATGAGCAAAAGCTGACGATTGCCATGCCCAAAGGGCGAATTTTTGAAGAGGCTGTGCACTTTTTGCAGCAGGCGGGTTTGGAGGTAACGGCTGAACTGCAGGATTCGCGCAAGCTGGTCATTCCCGTGGAAAATGCCAGGCTCGAATTTATTTTGGCAAAGCCTACCGATGTCCCGACCTATGTGGAATACGGAGTGGCGGACGTAGGTGTGGTCGGCAAGGATGTTTTGCTCGAAGAAGAACGGGATGTCTACGAGCTGCTGGACCTGCAGATCGGCTACTGCCGGATGATGGTTGCCGGACTGCCTGACTGGAAACCGACAGAAGCGCTGAGAGTGGCGACCAAATATCCGAAGATCGCTTCCCGCTATTTTCGCGAGCAGGGGCAGCAGGTGGAGGTTATCAAGCTGAACGGCTCGGTGGAGCTGGCACCGATGATCGGGCTTGCAGACCGGATTGTCGATATTGTCTCTACCGGCCGGACCTTAAAAGAAAATGGCCTGGTCGAGCTGGAGCATATTTGCGAGATTACGACGCGGCTGATTGCCAACCGTGCCAGCTACCGGATGAAGAGTGAAGCGGTCGATGAAATCGCCGGAAAGTTTCTGGAGGTTATTCCTGGTAAAAAATAGAGAGCAGGAGGGGAGAGGCATCATGCGGATTATGGAAGCGAGTCAGTTTGACGGAAAGCGGTCGGTGGAGTCGGGAACGAGAGAGCAGCAGGAAGCCGTCAGGGCCATTCTCGCCGATGTTCGAAAGCGAAAGGACGAAGCGTTGCGGGAGTATACAGAGAGGTTTGACCGGGTGCGGCTGGAGACGTTTCGGGTGAGCGAAGCGGAGTTTGCCGAAGCGAATGAGCAAGTCTCCCCGCAGGTGAAAGCGGCTTTGCAGGAGGCGGCGGAAAACATCCGCGATTACCACAGCCGCCAAGTGCGCCAGTCGTGGTTTGTGACAAAGGAGAGCGGCACGATGCTGGGACAGTTGATTCGCCCTTTGCAGCGTGCGGGACTGTATGTGCCGGGGGGCACCGCCGCCTATCCGTCCAGTGTCCTGATGAATGCGATCCCGGCCAAAATTGCAGGCGTTCCCGAGGTGGTCATTACTACCCCGCCGGGAGCGGACGGCAAGGTCAATCCGGCGATTCTCGTAGCGGCGCAGATTGCGGGGGTGACGGAGGTTTACAAAGTGGGCGGAGCGCAGGCAATCGCGGCACTCACCTATGGCACGGAGCAAATCAAGGCGGTGGACAAGATCGTCGGGCCGGGCAATATTTTTGTCGCATTGGCAAAGCGCGAGGTGTTCGGGCTGGTCAGCATTGACATGGTTGCCGGGCCAAGCGAAATTGCCGTGCTGGCGGATGATACCGCCAATGCGCGTTATGTCGCTGCCGATTTGCTGTCGCAGGCGGAGCATGATCCGATGTCGGCTGCGATTTTGGTCACGCCTTCGCGGAAGCTGGCCGAGCAGGTGGCGCTGGAGGTAGCGCGGCAGCTTGCCGAACTGCCGCGCCAGTCGATTGCGGCAGCGGCGATACGCGATTACGGGGCCATTTTGCTCGTGGAAGACTTGGACGAAGGGTTCGCCGTCATCAACCGGATCGCTCCCGAGCATTTGGAGATCATGATTGCAGAGCCGTTTTCGCAGTTGGGCAAAGTACAAAACGCCGGGGCGATTTTTCTCGGTCCGTACAGCTCGGAGCCTGTCGGAGATTATTTTGCCGGAACCAACCATGTGATTCCGACAAACGGCACGGCGCGTTTTTCCTCGCCGCTGTCGGTGGATGATTTTATCAAAAAGTCCAGTGTCGTCTCTTACAGCAAGAGCGACCTCATGAAAAACGGGCCAAAAATCGTGACCCTGGCCGAACAGGAAGGGCTGGCCGGGCATGGACGCGCCATAACCGAGAGACTGCGCGACTTTGATCGCGAAGAGCAGGAGTGACCAGTGATGAGTGAGCGTACAATTCGCACAGCAGCTATTGAGCGCAATACAAATGAGACGCAAATCGCCCTTTCCTTTGGGATAGATGGGACAGGCGAAAGCAGGCAGGATTCGGGCGTGCCTTTTCTGGACCACATGCTGGACCTGTTCACCCGGCATGGACATTTCGATCTGACGGTAAAAGCAAAAGGAGACATCGAAATCGACTACCACCACACGGTAGAGGACATCGGCATCTGTCTCGGACATTGCATCCGTGAGGCGTTGGGTGACAAAAAAGGGATCAAGCGCTACGGAAACGCCTTTGTTCCGATGGATGACGCACTGGCGCAGGTTGTGATCGACATCAGCAACCGGCCGCATTTGGAGTACCGGGCAGCTTATCCGACAAACATAGTCGGCCAATTCCCGACGGAGCTTGTGCATGAATTTTTGTGGAAGCTGGCACTCGAAGCGCGAATCAACCTCCATGTGATCTTGCACTACGGCCACAATACGCATCACATGATCGAGGCAATATTCAAGGCGCTGGGCCGCGCTCTGGACGAAGCGACGACGATCGATCCGCGTGTAAAAGGGGTCCCGTCTACCAAAGGGGTTTTGTAGAATGATCGGCATCATTGATTACGGCATGGGCAATTTGTACAGCTTGAGCAAGGCTTTGGAGCGGCTCGGATATTCGTATGAGTTCGTCTCGGTGCCTGAGCGGCTGCAGGAGTACAGCGGGCTGATTTTGCCGGGGGTAGGCGCTTTTGGCGACGCGATTGCAAACATCAGGGAGCTGGGGCTGGATCGGGCGATTGAAGCATACGTCGCTTCCGAACGGCCGATCTTGGGCATTTGCCTGGGGATGCAGCTTTTGTTTGACAAAAGCGAGGAAAACGGCGAAAACACCGGACTCGGCCTGATTCACGGTGAGGCAGTGCGTTTTCGCGGCGATTACAAAGTCCCGCACATGGGCTGGAACCAGTTGCGTCCAAAGCAGGAGCATCCGCTTCTGGAGGGCGTGCGTGAAGGCGAGTACGTTTATTTTGTTCACTCGTACCATGTGCTGTGCGAACCGGACGTGCTCTTGGCGACGAGCGACTATCATCAGGAGGTCACGGCGATTGTCGGGCGCGGCCAGGTGTACGGGATGCAATTCCATCCGGAAAAGAGCGGAGAGACGGGGATGCGGCTGCTGCGCAATTTTGCCGTTCAATGCGAGGGGGTTTTGGCGTGAGTTTTATCATTTATCCAGCTATTGATATTCGCGGTGGAAAATGTGTGCGGCTGTTTCAAGGGGATTACGCCCAGGAGACTGTGTATGCGGATTCGCCTGTTGCCATGGCAAAGCGTTGGGTAGAGCAAGGAGCCGAGTGGGTGCACCTCGTTGACCTGGACGGTGCCAAGGAAGGAAAGCCGGTCAATGCGTCCATCATCAAGGAAATCGCCCGCACAGTGTCCGTCCCAGTACAGGTTGGCGGCGGCATTCGGACGGAAGAGCAGATCAAGGACTATTTGGATGCAGGCGTGGCGCGGGTAATTGTCGGGACCGCCGCGATTGAAGACGAGCCTTTTACGAAACGGATTTTGCAGGCGTACGGCGACAAAATCGCGATTGGCCTGGACTGCCGCAAGGGTCTGGTAGCTACGCGTGGCTGGCTTACGACAACAGACGTCGCTGCGACAGAGCTGGCAAAACGGCTGGTGACATACGGCGCGGAAACGTTTATTTATACCGATATTGCCCGCGACGGCACGATGACAGGACCAAACGTCGAGGAAATCGCAGCACTTGCGCAAGCGACAGGCAAGTCGGTCATTGCCTCTGGAGGCGTGAGCCAACTGAATGACCTGCTCGTTTTGGCTGAGCATGCGTCAGACGGAGTGTCCGGCGCGATTGTCGGAAAAGCTCTTTACACGGACGCTTTCACACTGGAAGAAGCGCTGGCCCGCATGGAAGGACGTGAGCCGGATGTTGGCTAAAAGAATTATCCCGTGCCTCGATGTCAAAGACGGGCGGGTTGTAAAAGGGGTCCAGTTTGTCGGGCTGCGCGACGCCGGAGATCCGGTCGAGCTGGCGAAAAAGTACAGTGAAGAGCGTGCGGACGAGCTGGTGTTCCTGGATATTTCCGCCTCCCACGAAGGGCGCAAGACGATGGTGGATGTCATCGAGCGTACGGCGGCCAACATTACGATTCCGTTTACCGTTGGCGGCGGCATCAACAGCGTGGAGGACATGAAGCGGATTTTGCGCGCCGGAGCGGACAAAATTTCGCTGAACACAGCTGCTGTGCTTCGTCCCGAGCTTGTTCGCGAAGGAGCGAATGTGTTCGGCTCCCAGTGCATCGTGGTCGCGATTGACGCCAGGTCGGTAGGGGAAGGGCGCTGGGAAGTGTACACGCACGGCGGGCGCAATGCTGCCGGAAAAGATGTCGTTAGTTGGGCGCAGGAAGTGGAAGCGCTGGGAGCGGGCGAAATTCTTTTGACCAGCATGGATGATGACGGCGAGAAAAAGGGGTTTGGGATCGAATTGACCAGACGCGTCTCGGAAGCGGTAAACATCCCGGTCATTGCCTCCGGAGGGGCAGGCTCGAAGGAACACTTTTACGACGTGCTGACAGCGGGGCGGGCAGATGCGGCGCTGGCAGCTTCCATTTTCCACTATGATGAGACGTCCATCCAGTCGGTGAAAGAATATCTCCAGACCAAAGGAGTTGTGGTGCGGCCATGACAGTAGAGCTTTTTACAGCAGAAAACGTGCGCTTTGACGAAAAAGGACTGGTTCCTGTCATTGTACAGGATGCGGTGAGCAAGGTTGTTCTGACGCTTGCCTATATGAACAAAGAGTCGCTGCAACGGTCGCTTGAGACAAAAGAAACGTGGTTTTGGAGCCGTTCGCGACAGGAGCTGTGGCACAAAGGGGCAACATCCGGGAATACACAGCGGATTGTTTCCATTCAGGCGGATTGTGACGGGGATGCGCTCGTTGTACAAGTCGTGCCGAATGGGCCAGCCTGTCATACAGGTGCCTATAGCTGCTTTGCCGGGGAGCTTTTGGCAGGGGGGCAGGAGCGGGAAACAGGCGAGAGCAGTGAGAAAGCTGTTACAGCCGATAAGGGCGCGACAGTCGACCGCTTTGCGATTCTGGGCGAACTGGAAGCACTGATCGCTGCTCGCGAGGCCGAGCGTCCGGAAGGGTCGTACACGACCTATTTGTTCGAGAAAGGCGTCGACAAGATTTTGAAAAAAGTCGGAGAAGAGGCCGCCGAGGTGATTATCGCCGCGAAAAATCGCAGCCACGAAGAACTGCGCTACGAGGCTTCCGACTTGATTTTCCACTTGCTTGTCCTGCTGCGCGAGCAGAAGCTGCCGCTGGATGATGTGCTGGCTGAGTTGCAAAGGCGGCGGTGAGGCGCTGGTGCTGCTTGCGAGAAAACCACTCTGTGATCGAAGAGTGGTTTTTTGTTGTGGTTTCAGCGGAGGTTTCAAAATTGGACTGGAAGAAAAAAACTTTAAAAAATGCTATTGATTTCGCATCTTGGATGTGATAGATTATTCCTTGTCGCCAAGAGGGACGACAAAACACGAGAAAAGATAACAAGTTTTGATAAAAAAATCTTGACTCGTAAATGACGAGCGTGATAAGATATAAAACGTTCGACAAAAAATGCTCTTTGAAAACTGAACAGCGAAAGCGTTGATGAGTCTATCATTATTAAATGATTTTACCAGCTTCGAACCAGTACCAAACTTTATTGGAGAGTTTGATCCTGGCTCAGGACGAACGCTGGCGGCGTGCCTAATACATGCAAGTCGAGCGAGGGTTTTCGAACCCTAGCGGCGGACGGGTGAGTAACACGTAGGCAACCTGCCTCTCAGACCGGGATAACATAGGGAAACTTATGCTAATACCGGATAGGTTTTTGGATCGCATGATCTGAAAAGGAAAGATGGCGTTTGCTATCACTGGGAGATGGGCCTGCGGCGCATTAGCTAGTTGGTGGGGTAACGGCCTACCAAGGCGACGATGCGTAGCCGACCTGAGAGGGTGACCGGCCACACTGGGACTGAGACACGGCCCAGACTCCTACGGGAGGCAGCAGTAGGGAATTTTCCACAATGGACGAAAGTCTGATGGAGCAACGCCGCGTGAACGATGAAGGTCTTCGG
>NZ_RHHS01000045.1 GCF_003710935.1 Brevibacillus gelatini | reverse complement strand
CAAAACTTTTTACGCTCTCAATAAGCCGAAACGGTCAGGGAATCAAGCGGCACTACAGCAGATATTTGACAAAGTGCTTCATGGGAAGAAGCTGAATCGTACCGAAACATCGACTCTGTTGAAAGCAATAGCGGCTGTAGTGGAGAAGTAACCCCCCTAAATTTTTCTTTTTACTGGATAAGAAACTTATGTTTTCCTTAGGTACTACCATGCCAGCTGTACCGCCCATGATGGAAACGAGTTCAAACAATACACAGTCCACATCAAAAAAGGCAGGTTTTTCACCATGAGAAACTTGCCTTTTTCTTATGCTGGGTATTGGAATTGTAAGCCCATCCCCCCGTTATGTGGCAGATAAGCGGGATGGGTTGTGCCGCTCATGATAAAGAGAAAGTAGCCGATTTTCGCAGAAAAAATTTCTGACGACGGAACACCTTGACCGAACCAATCGGCTAGGCAAGTCGATAGGAAAAAAATCGCCAAATCGGAGCCGAATTGGTTTGGGGGCTTCCGATCTGAGCAGATCGAGCAGGTGAAAAGCAAGGTGATTCTGCCGTGATCATATCATTAGTATGTGGATGAGGTGTGATAAGCAGGACTTCCTAGGGACTTATAGGGCAATTTTCAACGAAACGGTAAGGGACGATAAAACATACCAGTCGAGGCAGATCGCCTACAAAGTTCCTATCTTAAAATCGGTCTGGTGATGTGCTGAAGAGGGAGATCAGATACAGATTGATTTTAAAGAGTAACGAAAGCAATGGAAGGGTGGAATTGGAATGAGCAATATTGTGCGTATCCCAGTGAAAGCGGAAGAGAGTAAGCCGAAGAAGCGGAATGTATATGTGCAGTCTGCCAGTGATGTGAAGCGGCTGCTCAACAATACCATCAATGAGCTGCGGAATGGCGAGATAGACAGTAAAAGTGCCAATTCGATTGGTTATCTGGCGAATATTCTGCTCAAAGTCTTTGAAACCGAGGAAGTTATCCAGAAGGTAAAAGCACTGGAGGAAAGGTTTACAATGATTACCGACCAAAGCCGTCCATAAGGGCGGCTTCAATTATGCAATAAAAGGAAGATAGAGGAAATGAAAGGTAAATAATTACTTTTTATTACATCTCTATATAAAAATTACCAAATCGCTCAGCCCAGTATTCTCCACACTGGTCATAGTACGAGGGAGTAAATTTTGAGTTTCGTGCTTTTAGTAGAAAGATGGATTTTTTAATTGGGCTACGTTTTGTACGACAAAATGACCGCTCTATTTTCCGTCTACAAATACAAAATTGTGGAGGTTGATTAGTATGGCAAAGTTCAACATTAATGGATTTACAAGTGAAGGAGGTGGCGGTTTTACTCCTATTCCTGAGGGAGTCTATGAAGCATTGATAATTAGAGCAACAGTTACGAATTTCGGAACCGGTAACCCAGGGATAAAACTCATGCTTACAATCCGAGATGATGTTGACCAACCATATAGAAATCGTAAGCTATTCGACAATCTGACTCTTACAAAGAATGCTATGTACAAATTTGAAATGGTGGCAAAGGCTGCAGGGTTCTCGGATGAATTAGAAATTACTTCCTTGGAGCAGTTTGGAGACCTTATATTGAATAAACCTGTACAGGTTAAGGTAGTTAATGAGCCGGACAATAAAAATCCTGACAGAATTCGGGAGCGTATCAGTGTGTACAAACAAGGGCTAGAACTCAGTGAAGATACCGAGATTCCTGCATCCGATGATGAGACAGATGAGGAGATAGCAGAGAGAATCAAAGAGATTCTTCGCCAGAAAACAGGAAAAGGTTGCGTGAAGCCTTAAAAATTGGGATCAGCGGGGGAACGGGCGATACCAGCCCTATTACCGCTGAACGGGAAAAAGTAGCTCTGAGAGGAAAGGGAGCTGGAGAGGGTACAGGAGAGCATACAGTCCCAAAAAGAAGAGAAAACCAAGCGGACATGGGGGCGCAGCCCCCACCCCGCAGGGGAATCAGTAAAACTCTTTTATTTCTCTTTTATTTTCTCTTTTAAACTCTTTTAAGGATTCACCTATTGCCGTTCCGTATGGGGAAAGGGGCAGATTTCCTCGTAAATCCTCCAGTTACCCTCTTACATCCACCACCTGTCCGCTTACCTTCTACACCTGTCCTCGTAAATCTTCCACTTGTGAAAGGTAATGCAATCAGTGGGGAATCAGGACGTGGAGATATTGGGAGGAAGGTATGCTTCCGTAAGAATGCAGGGAAGTGCCTAGCCTAACTTTATAAGATATATTGCCAGATTGTTTGATTTTTTCATTATCATCAAAAACAGTATCGGGGTGCATAATATGGAAATTATATCCTCAAGCAAGCCAAGAGGGCATCTAGCTTTTCATCTCTTGAGTGAGCGAGCATTGGATGCCATGAATCTATGCGGCAATCGGGGCAGGCTTTCTAAAGGAAATTTGCCAGCAGAACGAGTATACCAATCCAGTAATAAAGAGGAGATAAGGTTACAACTGCCTTTTATAGACGGAAAGTACGAAGAAATTACGCAAAATGATCTAGATGTTTTACGTGCGATCACGACCCATTATGCAGAGATAAAGGAAATACATTGCCCATTTGCCACACCAGACCCTACGGAGTGGGTCGATGAATCATTGTCAGGTGCCCAGTTAAAAATAGTAGATTCCTCAGACATTTTTGACTTATGGCATGATGGAAAAGCCATTGCGATAGGCATTACTCCAGAACAAATACGGAAGCGGCTCGGCAACGTGACAAATAAACAGCTTCCTACAACTACCATTACCCGTTCCCTACAACGCCTTTCACAGATGAGAGTGGAGGGAATCTATAAGGTACGATCTGAAAAGGGAACACTTGATGTTCCGATTAATGGAACGCTACTCCATTTTGAGATAGGGACAGGGAGTAACCGTAGTATCGTGTACAATATCTATTTTGCGACTCAATGGGGGCGACTCTATTTACACAATGTCCAGTGGGGAAACCTCATTCGAATATATACACCAGATTATCTTATTCTTTCAAATGGGGCCAAGAATCTGTTCATGACAGTCATGGTATTTCCTAATCCCGTTTTCATTCGTAGGGAAGATACACTACTTTCCATGCTGGGGATTAAGATTGGCAAAAATCGTAATAGAGCCGTACAAAATCTGGTTAGGTATGCAGATGAACTGGAACAACATCAATTTATTACTTGGCAGTGTAAGAACGGAACCTACACCATTGGACCCTACCATTGTTCCAGAAACAGAAGCAAAAGAAGATCAAGACTGGTAAGGAGTGAGCCAAGCTATGACAGAATGGGATGAGAAAGAACAATATCTGTTGTTTATTAAGCTCCTAGCTGATTTGATACAAGAAGAGGTCAACAAGAGAAATGCTGAGCAGATCGCAAGCTAAGCAAAAAGGGAACCAACTCAAGATGAGCGGTTCCCTCATTATGTTTTTAATCAGTTTCTTTGCTGGAGTTGATTAGCATGACTGTACCAGGGTCAACAGAGAGTACTTTGACGTATTTGTTCTGTATGTATTTGGTTGGTTCTGGAAAGTATCTTTCGCTTCTAAATATTTGGAACTGCTTTGATACCCAGCTTTTCACCTGTTCTACAGTTCGATCATCATCGAAAAAGCCACGAATCATTGCACCAGTGTAAATCCAGTTGGCATCTGCTCCAAGTGGGATGTAAGCGTTGGCTGATTCAATTTTACTGAGGTCTTTTCCAGAAAGGGCAAGGGAAAAACCAAAGGGTGATTTCATAAATAGGAAGAAAGTCTCCCCGCCATCTTGGTAACGAAAGCCTTCTCGTTCATAAAATTGAACCATGCTTTTTACTTGTTGCTCGTCTACTTTCATGTAACCATTAGACAAAAATAGAGCAGTAACAATAACGGGTATGAGTACAACACCGATACCTTTCCAGCTGGTGCCTCCAGCTTCTTTGATTTTCTCTCGTTGCGTGGGTAGTTCTCGATATAGGCTGCTAATGCTGGTGATTTTCTTATTCACATATTGATAATACACGGTGTTGCCAAGAAAACCACAGATAAGCATGATAGGTATGGAGGCAGTCAGGGCATTGGAGAAAAGAAATTCGGAAGCAATGATGTAAAAAACAGTAAGAATGAGTGCTTGCAGATACATCTTCCTGTACCCCATCCAGTAGACATTCCCGATAAAGGCAGCCCAGTTCCAACCTGCCCTTTTGGTTGAGTCAGATGAAGTTGACCATTTTGACAGGTAATAATCAGCATTATGCCCGATAAATAGCCGGAAAGCTTCATCTTGATTCAGAATCATATGTTCAGACTGGGATACAGATATGGCTTGATTAGTTGATTCATCTAAAAGTGGTAGTTCCTGAGCCGTCGTTGCCACAGTCTCTTCAAATACTGATTCAGACGGAACTTGTAGACCGCATGAAGAACAAAATCGGGCATTGTCAGGTATAGTAACTCCGCAATTTGTACACCGCATTATCAGATTACTTCCTTATTGGGCATTGAAAAAAGCTATAAGATCAGCTTCTGGACTGTTTTTGCCAGTACCTTGACGTTGAGGTTTTTCCACGGTTACTTTTAGCGTCCCAGTAGCAAGATTAGCAAAAAAGGATGTGGGATGCTGTTTATCAGCTAGTTTTACAACCAGTTCAATCCTAAAGTCAGCGACCCTATTTAACAGGAGGTACTGATTATCATTGGCAGAAAAGACAACATAACGTCTTGGGATCTTCATCTGAATACCCTTCTGCGATAGTTCCTGCTGACATTGACGAAAATAGCTAATAAGGGACTCTTCGATGAAATAGTAAGAAGCGATTTTTACATCCATGAAGTGTTTATTATAGTTCGTGTCCAAGTCCTGTGGATTTGGTGAGTACTGAAAGGTAAAATAAGCTTCATTACTGGCAGCGTCATAAGTTAATTTAGCATTTGCCAAGTCAGGTCGATCTTGAGGGAATGCCTCTTTTAGCTTCTGAACGATCTCAGATTTCCGATAAATCAAATTGTTGTGTCCTTTTTCAACAATGGAGAAGTTTTTCCTGAAAATCTCTTCTAAGCTAGAGTCTACGCCTTTTAGTTCAAGAGTTATACTCGGTAGATTTTCAATATCTGTAGCATTGGTGTCACTTGTTGTTGTTTTGCCCTTTGCAGAATGCAATAGAGTAACGATCTCAGGAAACGGCTCAGCCACTTGCAATGCAGTAGAACCATCTCGGTACTTCCCATTTGGGTCAGCGCCTGCATCAAGTAAAAGACGTACTAATTCGATATTTCCATTTAAAACTGCCCAGTAGAGAACAGAGTCGCCTTGCGGGGCATTCCCGAAATACAGTTCGTCGATATCTTCGAGGTAAATTCTTTCCCGAAAAAGGAACCCGTAAATCTCGTGGTTCCAAGCTTGATCCGTATAAACCGTTCCTGGAGGAACGTCTTCAAGAAGGTATCTATAACTGCGAGGTTTTATTCGATCTTCTACGAGAAAAGGGCTATACCGGGGGACGTACTATCTTGAAAGACTATGTGAAGGATTTACGTCCTCCCAAACAAGTTCCTGCTGTTCTTCGTTACGAGACGAAACCCGGTAATACGCACAAGTCGACTGGGGACTGTGTGATTACGTAGATTTGGACGGTACCGGTACTTGCTACAGCTATTCCAGATCGATTCTTACACCATTCCCACATAGTTAACATTAGAGGGAATAGTTAACGACTTCATGAAAAAATGAGGACTGGAGCCTACGGCTCTCCCTCACCCCCCTAACCAAAAAAATCGCCGAGTGGGTCAGTTCTAAACTGGCGAGGGTGGGTCAAAATAAAGTAGAAGTTGACAAGGCTTAGCCGTAATGGTACAAATCTGCCGAACTATCACCAAAATATAGTAAACTAGGAGGTAATCCAACCAAAAGGAGCACCTCTTATGTCGTTTCTAGAAGGTTTTTTTGAAGAGCTATACCGAAAAAACAAAGAATACCCTAAAAATAGCCGTGTAACCCCAATCCACCCGCGGAATTACGCGAATGCATTAACACAACTAATGGCTCAGCGTATTGGGAACGTACTTCATGAACTAGCAAGTGACGAAAAGTACATAGAAATGTTCAACCTTATCCGAGAAATCGATCAAAAAATAGATATGCATTCTCAATTAGACTTATACTCGCCCTTATCAGCCGTGCACTATCGTTATGACGAGAGCGTACTTCCAAGCATCTACCCAGAGCTATTTTTCACCAACCCTATGTTGATTACCAATCAAGGGAAGAATACTCATAACTTCTTTAAAACACTAAAAACAGAGTTACAAACAGCGGACCAAGCAGATTTTATAGTCAGCTTTATACGCTGGTCTGGACTACAGCTTTTATTACGTCCCTTCGATGAACTTCTTAAGAAAGGTAAGAAAGCTCGCATTCTTACTTCTATTTACATGTCTATCACAGAGCCAAAAGCTTTACGAAGGCTCATGGAAATGGACCACGTTGAGGTGCGGATGTTCCAATCGGGTCATACATCTTTCCATACGAAAGCATACCTATTCTCAAGGCTATCAGGCTTACATACAGTAATAATCGGCTCTTCCAATCTTTCAAAAGCAGCAATCAGTTCTGGATATGAATGGAATGTAAAATTGCCAGATGCTCATCATACTCCCATCTACCAACATGCGCGACAGTTATTTGAAGACTTGTGGAATGATGCACGAGCCGTTCCGTTGACGGAAGCGTTTATCAGCCAGTATGAGGACTTTTACCGGGCATCTCGTTCACCCAACACCTCACCACTAAATCCATTTTCTTATCAAAAGGGAAAAGAAATACAAAACCCCATGAAAGCAGCTGAATCAAAAGCTCTCTACATGGTTAATCATAAAACCCAGTTAACACCGAATGCAATGCAGGAAAAGGCATTAAAAGCGCTTCGGGAAACAAGAGAGAATGGAAACACAAAAGGAATCGTTATCGCGGCGACCGGTACGGGGAAAACGTATCTTTCCGCCTTTGATGTACAACAAGCTCAAGCAAGAACCCTTTTATTCTTGGCACACCGAGACGAACTGCTAGAAAATGCAAAGAAAACGTTTGCTAATGTATTTGGTACAGATGACTTTATGGGAAAAGTTACGGGTACCACGAAAGAGTGGGATAAACCTTTTCTGTTCAGCACGGTACAGTCTTTACATCGTGAGGAAATCCTCAACAAATTCGATCCCACTTATTTTGAATATGTCATCGTAGACGAGTTTCATCATGCTGAAGCAGATACTTACAAAAAAATCATCCAGTACTTCAAACCAAAATTTCTTTTGGGACTGACTGCAACCCCGGAACGGATGGACGGTAAAGATGTATTAGCGCTGTGTGATTATAATGTCGTGTATGAAATTCGCCTTCATCAGGCTTTGGAAGAGAATCTGCTAGCACCATTTCATTATTTTGGACTGGCGGATAATACCGTTGACTATGAAAAAGTGGATATAAAGAATGGGCAGTTTATTGAGGAATCGTTAGTTAGTGCCCTAAAGACGCATGAACGAGTTGACTATGTTTTAGAAATGATCAGGAAGTTTGGTCATGACGGAGAAAAACGCAGAGCACTAGGGTTTTGTGCCTCTATTGAACATGCCCGGTTTATGGCAGAGGAATTTTGTCAAAGGGGATACCAGGCCATTTATCTTACAGGTGAGGATGCTCCCCATTATCGGGAAGAAATGGTTCAGCGCTTAGAAAGTGAGCATGATCCACTTGAATTCATTTTCACAGTCAACATTTTTAATGAGGGAATCGATATTCCTTCATTGAATCTTGTGCTATTTTTAAGACCAACCGAATCACCAACGATTTTTATCCAACAGTTGGGGCGAGGATTGCGAAAATGGGAAGGGAAAGAATACGTTACCATTCTAGATTTCATCGGAAATTACCAAAAATCATTTATTATCCCGCTTGCATTGGCAGGTCAAACAAACCATCGGGCTTTTGATCGGGATGCTCTACGTGTAGCGATCCAAACGGAATTTGCTAATCTTCCAGACGGCTGCTTTGTTGATCTCGAGGAAATCACTCGTCAACAGATATTAGAGAAAATAAAAAGTATTCGTATGGATCAAAGTCAAATGCTAGCCAATCTTTATTCAGAGTTCAAAAAGGAATTAGGGAGATCTCCTGAAATCGAGGACTTCCTTTATTCAGCTGTGGCTCCCGGATTACATTTTTTTATTCAGAAATATGGATCTTGGGTGGAAACGAAAAAGAAGATGGACGATTGTAACGAGTGGGACAAAATACTAATTACTCTCCCCTTAGAACTGGAAATTATTCAACGGATCGAGCAGATGTATCCAGTGAAATGGCCGTATGAACTAGCCATCCTCTCTTTGGCAACACGATATGAGCAAGTGAATGTGTCACAAGTGGCAGCGTTCCTTAGTGAGAAGTTTGGAATAACGGTAGATGAAACCAAGCACCAGGGTTATATTCTCCGTTCGATGCAAAAACTATCAGAGCCATATAAAAGACAGAAGTGGTCCTTCGGATCAGTTCAAGACGATACCTTTGTTATGGATGACCTCATTAAAAGCACTTGGGTGCAGCAGCAATTCAGCGCATACGTTCAGAAACGATTGGAATATGGATTGACTGAGTTCCGTAGAACGTTCCACGTCCATTCGTATTTCCATTTCCAGCAGCAAGTGCAACTGTATCAGAACTATACGAGAAATGAACTCATGTATCTTTTCCAATCTCCAGCCAAGGAAGGTTCTTGGCGAGAAGGGATTAGTAAGGTGGACAACCACTATTTGTACTTTGTTACCTTAAATAAAGGTGAAGATACAGAGGAACATCTTAATTACCATGATTACTTTATAGATCAGAATCACTTCCATTGGCAAAGTGCGAATCAAACCTCCCACTCTTCTGAAAGAGGGAAAGATTATATTCACCACCAGGAGAAAGGTATTCACATTCATTTATTTGTCCGGAAGTTTGGAAGTATGCATGGTAAAACATTACCCTTTATGTACGTAGGTGAATTAGAATATATAAGTAGCCACGGTGATAACCCAATGAACATCACATGGAGGCTGAAACAACAACTCCCATACGATATCTTCCTTGATTTTGTCCGCTAAACGGAAAGGAGTCAATCATGAAAAAAGTTGACGTAGTAGGTGCTGTTATTACAAACGAAGAAGGGAAAATACTCTGTGCACTTCGATCGCAGCAGATGTCTCTGCCAGGCATGTGGGAGTTTCCTGGCGGAAAAATTGAGCAGGGGGAAACACCGGAAGAGACACTTGTTCGCGAGATTGAAGAAGAACTCGGATGTAAGATTAAGGTAGGAGAATTTATTACGGATGATGTTTATGAATACCCAACAGTAGCGGTTCGATTGATTACCTATTTCGCTAAAGTGATTTCAGGCACTCCGGTTCCAAAAGAGCATGAAAAGCTGGAGTGGGTTGGCCATGAGGATTTGATGAAGTTGGAATGGGCTCCAGCTGATTTACCGACAATCAGAAAGCTAAGGAAGGAATCATTTGAAAATCCAAGATAGCTAATAATAAGCGGGCATGACATTTACTACTTTTCAAAGGAAATTTGTAAGTACTTATCGAATGTAGCACGAACCTAGATCGTCATCAGGCAATCACCCAAAAGGAGGCCTAAGATGAACGAATCCTCACTTGATCTTGAAATCTTTGAAAAGCTAAAGCCGGAATTGACATCGTTCTGCTATAGGATGCTGGGATCGATCGTAGACGCGGATGATGCAGTTCAGGAAACCTACATTCGCGTTTGGCGGAGGTGGGATTCATTCAGGCAACAATCTTCGCGCAAAACGTGGATCTACCGCATCGCGTCAAACGTATGTATAGACAAGCTGAGGCAAGCCAAACGCCGTGCCCTTCCTGTTGACATATTTGATCCGGCTGTTTCGATCATCGAGCCTCGCGAGACGTTGCCTGAATCGTCATGGATTTGGCCTGCTCCAGATTTTGCAGGTGATCCGGAACATGTAGTGGTGCGGAAAGATACGCTGCAGCTTTGCTTTCTTGCCCTTCTGCAAACACTACCTCCCCGCCAACGTGCCGTGCTTATTTTGAAGGATGTGTTCGAGTGGTCCGCAAAGCAGATCGCGGAGGCGCTAGGGATAACGCCTGCAGCCGTTAACAGTGCCTTGCAAAGAGCGCGAGAGACGATGGGCCGGGCCGAGCTTCGCTCCGAAGAGCTCTGCATGATGGATGCCGAACCGGACCAAGAGCTGCTCTCGCGGTATGTGGATGCTTTTGAACAATTTGATATTGATGCGCTGGTGGCGTTGTTTCATGAAGAGGGGTGCCTGTCCATGCCGCCTTTCGAGATGTGGGTCCGCGGCAAGGACAATCTGTTCAAGTTTTTTACAGCAACTCGTTGGCATTGCGAAGGCTCCCGATTATTGCCGATTACGGTGAATGGCGGTTATCCCGCATTTGCGCAATATATGCCAAGTGACAATAAATCCATCCTGGTGCCTTGGGGCATTCACGTCCTGGTAATAAAAGACGGTAAAATTTTGCACACCCAAAATTTCATTCACGCAAAATTATTTACTCGATTTGGGCTTCCCGAACAAATACACCGATGAATTTCACAATAGTATTTCGTCTAATGATATGAGAGACAAAAATCCGATTCTGATGAAAGAGGTGTACTTTAAAATGGGAACTGGCAAACCAAAGAGAGCAACTGTACAGGCAGTCATTCAGGCGCCGGTGGAAAAGGTATGGGAGTACTGGACCGAGCCGGAACACATCACGAAGTGGAATCAGGCATCGGATGATTGGCATGCGCCAAGAGCGGAAAATGATTTGCGGGTCGGCGGCAAGTTTGTCACCAGGATGGAAGCGAAAGATGGCAGTATGGGCTTTGATTTTGGGGGAACATACGATGTCGTGAAATTACATGAGGAAATCGCATACACAATGGGGGACGGGAGAAAAGTTGAGATCACCTTCATTGCCCGAGGAAACGAAACCGAGGTCGTTGAAACGTTCGACGCGGAAGACATTCACCCCGTTGAGTATCAGCAAGCGGGCTGGCAAGCGATTCTGGACAATTTCAAAAAATATACGGAAACTCACTAATGCTGCTGGCGTCCAATCGGGCGCCATTTTCATTTGCTTTGGGTTGGCCCGGTGGACCGTATCATAAATGGCGACTTGAACGATCATTTCAGGACTAACGATGCAGATGAAGCCATTTTCCATCGGTAAAGCGTCTCAAGCGCAATTAAGTATGAATCGGAGATCTTTGCCCGGTTTTTTATCGATCGTCAATTGCTATGGATATCATCCCCCTCACTTTCAGAGCACATGTTCCAGTTTCGTTGCAATCTTTCCAGCTACAGGGTACAAGTGGTTCTTTACAAAACTATCCAGTAGGCTTGGAAGAGATGGTATGATAATAATCAAAGCAACACCTATAGGGAGAAGGATTGCCCTGATAATCTGTAATCATTGCCAATGGAAATTTATTGAAATATTGGTTTTCTCGTATAGAATCATTCGGGGGAGGAATTCTCTCATGTCAAAAAAAAGACCGATCAACATCTACAAAGCGGTGACAGAGGCGAAATACTTGGCGGTGGAGAACGCCCCTCGGTACAGGTCAATCTTGCGTTATTTCTACGAACAACAGCAGCGACTTCGCTACTGGTTGAGACCGGAAGAAATTTTGCAGGATGTCAAAGAGCGAATGGACCCCAATGAGGCGTCCATGTACACCGAAGACTTGCTTCAACTTGATTTACAGCAGTTGTATGAATGGGGGAACTTGCAGCGAAAACAGTCCGGCAAGGTGAACAAAATAGAAGATTTCAAGAAAAAAAGGTATCGCTATCAAGCAACACCTTATACGATCAAATTTGAGCGCCTGATCGAAGAACTGGAGGAGATGGGCGATACGTACGGTGGATCCCTGGAAGTTACCCAGTTTGAGAAGCTGGTGGAAACGTTGAAATTTTTGACCAGACTGGCGCCTGTTTCCTTTCATAAACTTGGTGAGCGTCCAAGGTATGAGATGGACGATTGGAGCGAAGAGAAACTGTATCACTGGTGGACGGAATTGTATGAACAGTTTCGCAAGGTGACGAATAATGCGCGAGACTATATGGCAAGTCTCGATAGTTTACAGGTCGAAGATGCAATGATGACAGAACAGTTTCTTCTATATAAAGACAAAGTGACCGATTATCTTCGACGCTTCATGATGGGACTGCAGCGCAGTTCTTATCAAATTGAAGGCATGCTCGCCCAGGTCGATCATGCCTTGTTGAACGACATTTTGCATCGGGTAGCGAGGTATGAAGTCTCAATCCCTCGTTTTGAGCAGACGGTCTTGTCCCAGGAAGATATCGTAAAGCGCTATTTCGATCAGTGGGAAGGAATTCGGCAATGGTTTCTGGGGGACGGAAGCGGCCGAGGGAGTGACCTTGAAGATTTGCAGCGGGAGACGAATGAAGCGATACGCCGTATTGCCCGTTATGCCCAACGGATGGGAGAACGTCAATCCAGCATGCGGAGCCGCAGAGCGGACTACCTCTATTTGGCAAACTGGTTTTCTAACCTGGAAGATGTGAATCAGGCGCATTGTTTGTCTGCGGCAGTATTCGGTATTTCCCAGATGAGGCACATCTGGGTGGATACGCCCAAGATGACTGAGGACATACATTCCACCATCTGGGACATGCAGCCTGCCGATTTTGCGGTGAAACCTCGTATCCAAGGTTACCGTGAGAGAACGAGGCCGAGCAAGATCGAACCGAAAAGCGTGGAGAAAAAAGCCATGCTTAAGGAATATTTGAAACAGAAGGCCGACCAACAAGCCAGATTGCGTCAGGTATTCGCAGGGGCTCGGGTGAGTGTCCGTGACCTTCCGATTGTGGAACCATTTGTCCGGCAAACCTTGCTTGGCTGGATCGGAAAAAGCATGGCGTCACCTACAAGAGAAGGAAAGACAGACGATGGCCGACGGTTTAAGTTGATTGAATCAGGTACAGGAGAACGGGTTCGTTTGCAGTGTACCGATGGTGTATTGGAAATGCCTGATTATGTGATCTATTTTATGGATGAAGGCAAGGTGAAGAAATGAACGAGCCGCAGCGTACCGATACGAGGTATGTGCCCCGTTTTGATGAGCTGGCCGAACAAGCTGCCAGGGAATTGCTGGAGCGGTTCTGGATTCCACGCAGCGACATGAACTGGTATCAGGCGGTTCGAGACCGCGAACACGTGCTTAGACCGTTTTTTAATGAGAAACTAGGGTTTCGTCTTCTGATTCATTATGAATTTGTAAAGTTGGAAAAGTTTGTAAGCAGACACATCCAACCGTGGATGGGATTGCCGGGGCTAAGAGATGTACGGGATTACGTGTTTTTCTGTCTGCTGATGGCCTATCTGGAGGCAAAAAGCGTCGACGAACAATTCCTGCTCTCTGACATATGCGAGGAAGTAAAGGTTTCCTATCCAGGTCCGGGTACGGTTGATTGGACGAACTATGATCACCGCAAGTCACTTGTCCGCGTTTTGCAGCTTGCCCGCGAGTGGGAACTGCTTCTTGTTGTGGACGGTGACGATCAGGGTTTTGCGGCATCGGAACACGCCGATGTCCTGTATGAGGCTACACCTTTGGTCAAATATTTCTTGCGGGCGTATCCACGTGATTTGATGCAATTCAGGTCAATTGAAGATCTTCTGAAAATCGTTGACACGGAGAATGAAACATTGGTTCGAAGACATCGCGTATACCGGCAATTGTTGCTCACTCCAGGGATTCGCGAGGAAGACATGGCCGAAGGAGACTGGACATACCTCCGCAATCAGAGGAACGTGATCGCTCGTGATTTTGAAGAGACAGTAGGACTTTCATTGGAGTTATACAGGCAAGATGCGATGCTAGTTCAGCATGGGAGAAGACAGGGAGCCACGCTATTTCCTGATATGAGAGCGATTAGCGATGTGGTGTTCTTTTTTGGCCGTACCATCCGGGAGCAAATTGATAGCGGAGCGTTTTCCCTCCAAAAGGACGGTCTGGTTCTGTTGACAATAGTAGATTATGAGCAACTGCTAAACCAATGCCGTGGACGTTATGGACACGGATGGGGAAAAGCGCTGCGTGAGATGTCGATTAAGCAGTTGGCTTATCAGGTGCTGGAGGAATTGGAGGCATGGGGATTGGTTCGTCAGTCTGAAAACGAGCAACTGATCACGGTCATGCCCCGATTGGGAAGAATCGTTTCCCGGTATCCGAATGACTACGAGAAAAAGTGGAAGGAAGGGGACGGATGGACAGATGGAAGCGAATAGATGGCAGTTATCCAGAGCAGGTTTGATAAATTTCTGGTACTACGATGATGAGTGTTTTGAATTTGCCGACGGAAAACTGCTGTTGCGTGGAACCAATGGTTCTGGAAAATCGGTAACGATGCAAAGTTTATTGCCGGTTGTGTTGGATGGCAAAAAGAGTCCGGATCGTCTGGACCCCTTTGGTTCCAAGGCCAGGCGAATGGAAGATTACTTGCTGGGTGAAAAGGAAGTGACTGGTCGGGAGGAGAGAACCGGTTATTTGTATCTGGAATTTTGCAAGCCGTACACCACTCAATTTTTAACGATCGGGATCGGCTTGAGGGCCAAACGCAACGCACAGATGGATTTTTGGGGCTTTTCCATCCAGGACAACAGGAGAATCGGGAAAGACCTGCTACTGTACCGGCTTGTGTACAATGCGGAAACGCAGGAACACGAGCGAGTTCCACTGGGAAAACGGGAGCTGGAGCGGGAGATTGGACTGGGAGGCCGGGTGGTTTTCTCACAAAGCGATTACGCGGAAATGGTGAACAAACTGCTGTTTGGGTTCCCGTCACTGGATGCTTACGAAGATTTGATAAAGTTGCTGATCCAGTTGCGCAGTCCGAAACTGTCCAAAGATTTTAAACCAACAGTTATCTATAGTATTCTGGAAAATTCCCTGCCCGGTCTGTCTGATGAAGAGCTGCGCCCCTTGTCAGACGCTATCGAGTCCATGGATCGCACAAAACTTCAACTGGAACAGCTGGAGCGGGATCAGAAGGCGTTGACGCGGATCGCAAGGGAGTTCACCGAATACAACAAGTATATCTGGTACGACAAGGCCAAGGGATTGGCTGATGCCGTCAATATGGCTCGCCTTTCGCAAAAAAAAGCAGATGAGTATCGACAACTGCTTGCCCATGAGGAAAAAGAACTAGCAATGCTACGCTCAAACCTGGAAGCTTTGACAATCGAGCAGCAAACTCTCGCAGAAGAACATGAGCGATTGCAGGAGCATGATATCGCCAAAGCGGAAGCAGAGCGGATCGAGGTTTTGGAGCAATTGAAGCGGGAACAGTCACGCTGGGATGAAAAACAGGAGGAAAGTAAAGCCAAGCGGGAGAGAGTAAACCAACTGCGCAGGACGATTGATGAAATCCATGCGAAGACCCGACAAGCGGAGAATCAGATAGCTGCTTTGCTGGAAAGTATGGAGCAGGAAGTGGAAGACAATGGGTTTCCCACGCATGAGATGGCTCGCGGGGAGTTTGAGCGGGAACAGGAAGGGTACTCCATGGATTTGTGGCAAAAGGAATCTCGGCAGTATCGCGATCAATTGCAATCTACCCTGGAACAATCTCTGAAAACGGAAGAAGCCAAACGGATTCGCATGGAAGCGGAGCGTGCTTTGGGGGATGCCCAAAAGCAGGTGGATGAACTGCAGCGGGAAAAGGAGAAGTGGGAGCGAGTTGTCGAGGAAGAAAAAGAGAACCTGATTGCCCTTCTGCACCAATGGCAGGGAGAAGTAAGGGAGTTGCAGTTGCCTCCTGAGACGGTACGGGAAACGATTAGACGGATTTCCCATTTTGAAGCGTCTGATATGTACGAAACCGTAAGAGAACCGGCCGTTCACGCCTATCAGCAATTGCGACAGGATTTACGGGATCGATACGCCGATGTGAAAAGACTGGAACAGGAAACGAACCGGGAACGTGAAAGAGCGGAAGAAGAGTACCAGATGTGGCAAGCCAAAAAAGATCCGGAACCGCCACGTCACGAACAAACCAAGAATGCGAGGAAGTGGCTAAGTGAACAAGGGATACCCCATGTGCCCCTGTTTGCCGCGGTAGAGTTTCGCGAAGAAGTACCGGAAGAAACACGAGCTGCCATTGAATCCGCATTGACGGAAGCCGGGTTGCTTGATGCGTTGATCATCCCCAAATCGTATCTCGATCGAATCGAGGTTTGGGCTGAATATGTAAAAGACAGGGTGATCTTGCCTGCTCCCCAACTGCTAGCCCATACGATTAGCGAATGGTTGATGCCTACTCCTGTCGTAGAGACGGGTGTCAGTAAAGAAGACATTGAAGCCGTCCTGCAGACAATTCAGGCGGAAAGTAAAGACGAGCGGTCGGTTTCCGCGTTTGTTACGTCAGGCGGAAGTTTTGGAATGGGTATTCTCAACGGACATGCTCCTATTATCGATAAATCGGTGTATGTGGGCAGGGAAGCTAGACGCAGGTACCGTGAGGAACAACTGGCTGTCTGGAGGCACCGTCTGGAAGACTTGAACCAAGAACGGGAGCGTCTTCAGCAGGAGTTAAACGATACAGAAAAACGACTTCAGCTTCTCGTCGATGAGTTTGAGAGCTTCCCATCCGGAAAAGATCTGCAGGATGCACTGCAAACGGTGGAACAGTCCAAGCAGCGTTTGGAGGTGTGGCAGGAGGAAGTAAAGAAACGGAATCAAAAAGTCCGGGAAGCGATAGAAGGGCTGTATAGAGAACGTGAACTCCTAAAGCAAGCAGCTGCGGGCTTGACGATCCCGCTGGATACGGAGACACTTCGCCATGCGCTTCGTTCGATGCAGGACTACATGGACAATTTGCGTATGCTAGAATCCGCGTATCGCGACAAACTGAATCTGCTTCAGCGACATCGTGTGGCAGAAGACTCGCTGGATGAAGCGATCTATGAGTGGGACCGGTTGCGCGGCGAAGAAAATATCGCTCAGGGGGAAGTAGAAAAACAAAGACAACGCTTGCAAGCAATTGAACGTTTGTTGGCAACCCAAGGCGCCGAGGTGATTCGGGAGAGAATCCGCTATTGCATGGAGAGGTTGCGCAAGATTCCCAAGGATCGTGAATTCACAGCGCGTGCGATTGGAGAAGCAGAAAGTAATTGTAAGCAGTATCAGGAAAAATTGACGGAATCCGAAAAGGTCGCAGAAGTCCATCAACAACTGCAGGCCGCCTGGTGGAAAGTATTCTCTGACGAATTTGCATTGGGGCTCTGGCGTTATATTGACGAATGTAAGGAAGAAACCGAAGCTATCGAAGGCCAACTGCATCGGCTGGATGACGTAGCGCTTCGTGTGCTGAAAAAGCTGCAAGCGGCTATGACAGGACGCAACCGAGATAACTATAACGAGCAACTGCAGAAAGTCTTTGAGACGGAACGACAAATCAACTTGCTGGAGTACCAGCCGTCACTTGATTACGTGCTTGATTACAATGTAGAAGAAGCGTGGGAGGAACAGGCAGAGATACTGTCATTGGGGTATCTTTGGAATGATCTGAAAGCAAGAGCAAGGCGGCGGACTGTATTGATGGAGTACGAAGGCAAGCGTTGTCATCCCTATGACTTGCTGGATAAATTGGGGCATGAGATCGAAATGCACCGCCTTTATCTGACCGCGGAGGATCGGAAACTATTCGAAGAAGTGATTTTACAGAGTGTTGGACGGGTAATCAAACAGCGGATTCATCGCGCGGAAAAATGGGTAGAGCGAATGAATGAACTGATGGCACAACGAAACAGCTCCAGTGGCCTTACCTTTTCCCTGAAGTGGATTCCCCGAATAGCGGAAGATGAGTCCCAGATGGACACGGCTGAACTGGTGGAGTATTTACGAAAAGATCCTGCCCTGATGAGGGAACAAGACATCGAACGGATCACCAACCATTTCCGTTCCCGAATCGAGCGGGCCAAGCGGGATGTTTTCGGTTCCCCGGCAAGTGGAGGGGAAACCCTGCATCAAATCATGAAAAGGATCCTGGACTACCGTCACTGGTTCACGTTTAAACTCTTTCACAGGCGAGAAGGGGAAGCCAACAAAGAGTTGACGGATCGCATCTTCTTTACATTTAGTGGTGGGGAAAAAGCAATGGCCATGTACATCCCTCTCTTCTCCGCTGCCTATTCCCGCTACATGGAAGCAGACCCGTTGGCACCCAGGATCATCTCTCTCGACGAAGCGTTTGCGGGTGTGGACGAAAACAACATTCGTGACATGTTCATGCTGGTAGAGCAACTGGGCTTTAACTACATCATGAACTCACAAGCGCTGTGGGGTGACTATGACACGGTTTCCCGTCTAGCCATCTGCGAACTGATACGCCCCAAAAATGCCGACTTCGTATCCGTAGCCCGATACCTATGGGACGGCGGCACGTTTCATGTGTTGAATGAAGAGTGGGGAGAATCGGAAGTAGCTGTCAGCTTGGAAGAGGAGAAGATGGAAGATGACACCGGAAGATTACCGTAAACTTCAAGAGCAAGCTGTCACCTATTTTCGCACACATTTCCAGGGATATGACCGATTGTTTCGGGAAATAAAGCGGAAATACAGGAGTTTGGGGTATCTGGGAGGAAAAGTGACGCTGCGGGGAATAACATTGGCAGAGGCAGATGCCCTGACAGGCTTGCTAAATCGGCGATTTGATCCCAATACCGATGAGTCCATCCGTGTAACAGAGATTGAACAGGGATTAGGGAAAACAAAATTTTCAGGAGTTGACCTGCTATCCATTCTGGAGGGATATTTCGGGGAATCTGTAGTCAGCAAAAAGGAGGAACAACTTCAACAAGAGCAGACATGGAATGAGTTCTGGAATTGCGCATTGATTGAAATGGGCGAGTATTCCCATCCTCAAGCGCACAAGTGGTTCCAGGCACTGTCACGGCACCGGGGAACTGGGGCGATGGCAGTTCGGCAATGGTGGAACTCTTCTCCTCAAGATCTCAAGCAATGGCTGCTTACAGTGGCAAAGGCGTTGCATCATCTTGGCTGCATGGAGCAGAATGAATATATTCGTCTGGCCATGCTGGCTACTCATACGACAGGGAACCCGCATGTTTTTGACATGAATACGCCTTCAGGCAGATTATTGCTTTATGCGCTTTGTTACGTGAGTGGGAAAAACGTACCGACGAATACAGAAGAGATGGCGCAAATCCTGTACGAACATCGTATTTTGCGGGATGACTTGTCTTCGCAAGTTGTGGTGAGCGGGATTTTCGGCAAACTAGCAAATAGATATGGTAAAAAAACGGCAGAGCGGTGCTGGGATGTCGGAAGCGAAAAAGAAGTGATTGGCCTTCCGCTTCGCACTGTCGTCAAATATGCAGAATTTAAGCCATTTTTGGAGGTTGGGTGTCAGAAACGTGTGTGGATTTTAGAAAACCCTGCTGTATTTTCTTCTCTCTTGGATCGATGGGAACAAGAGTACGGCGGGGACCCACTTCCTCCCCTGGTTTGTTCTTATGGCCAGTTCTCATTGGCTGTTCTCGCTCTTTGTGATCGGTTGGTATCGGCAGGATGCCAATTGCTCTACTCGGGCGATTTTGATCCAGAAGGTTTTCACATGGCCGCTCGGTTGTGGAGGCGTTACGGGGCGGAACATGTGACGTTATGGCGCTATTCTCCGGAGGATTACACATCCGTGCCTCAGAATATTTATATCGATGAGAGGAGATGGAAGACTCTTGAGAAATTGATGCATGAAGAGGAGAGTCAACTTCTTCCGCCAGATTTCATCCAAACGCTGCAGATCGCACTGCGCTATCAAAAACCGGTGTATCAGGAATCCCTTTTGGAAAAACTGTACAACGATATAGTGGATTTTCTTGTCGGCAATTCGAGTGTCAGCCGGGAAGTTCAACTATAGCTGTAAAATGATCGTGCTCAAACTGATACGGTGAACTTCCTGTTATGGACTTTGAAAAAGCAACCGCGAGGGTTTTTCATCCCTATGCTGTTGAGAAAGACGGCACCATTGTTAATACTGGGTCATCGAAACGACCAAAATGGGTTTTAACTTAAGTGGGTTTTTAAGTAGTAAATAAGTTGTAAATTAAGTTGAAAAAGATAAGAAAACAAAGGAGAGGCGGGAATCTTTGCCGCTCCTTTGTTCTTTGGTTTAACATATCAAGTGATACGGTGAAACGTTTCGTAAGTAATGGCACGTTCTTAGAAAACCGTGTAGGAGTAAGCTTATCAACACATTCGACCAATTGATGGAAATTCGGCAACTCGATATAATGATTTTGAAACGAAAAAACACGGTCTGGTTGGTAGTCCAGACGCATGCAGGTTCCATCCTCCTTGGAACCGCATGTCAGTAACCTTCCCCCCTCGGGATGTCCATCGTTTCGATTTATTTAGAGGGGGATTTTTATGAAGCTTACAGTTTTTCATGACGGGCAGTATTGGGTTGGGGTTTTGGAGGAGCAATTTCAAGGTAAGCTGCGGGCAGCAAAATATATCTTTGGCACTGAACCGAAAGATGAAGAGATTCTGCAGTTCGTCTGCCGAGATATGATGCAAATAGTTAGTGGACTTTCCCAGGAAGTAGCTGTCAAGCCTTCTGAAGCAAAAAGGATCAATCCCAAGCGTCTTGCAAGGCGTGCAGCAGAAGAAATGCGGAATAAGGGAGTTTCCTCTTATGCGCAAGAAGCTATTCGGTTGGAGCTTGAGAAGCGGAAGCGGGAGAGGCGGGCCCTTACAAAACAGCAGCTTTTGGCTAAGCTGGAACGAAAACGGGAATTGAAAATCAAAAAGGCAAAAGAAAAGCACCGCGGTCGCTAACCCAACCTATATAGGCTCAGAAAGGGCACCCAAAGAGGGGTGCTCTTTAAACTGGCGTTATAGGCAGTGCGGTGAATCGTATCACATGAAGCTAACGAAAAACAATAGTTGAACGAAGCGAAAGGGGCTGTCTCAAACTAC
>NZ_RHHS01000044.1 GCF_003710935.1 Brevibacillus gelatini | reverse complement strand
TTTGTGTCTTCCATATTCAACATAAAAATACTGAATATTATGTTTGTTCTGGTTATATTAATGCAACGCTAGTGGCTTCTTGCCTTTTATCTTTGGCTTTGAAGATTCTTCAATCACGTAAGAATCAATTATCTCATCCGCCTCATTATATATGGTTACCTCGTCTACATGAGTGAAACTGCCATCATTAAAATATGTTAAAATTGTATCATGTTGCTCATAACCACTCTTTGTAAAATTCTCAAAAGTTTTCACTGTATAACTCTCTTCAAACTTATCTGTAACCTTTTTGGTGTCTGCAGCAAAAGCTTGTGAAGTAAATGAGGAACAAACTAGCAAGGCTCCTAACATCATACTGACCACTTTTTTCTTATTATTCATCCTATCCTCTTACCTCCCATATATGATTTTTTGAGTAACTTCCAAAATCTCTCTTCTTTGAACACTTCTCTTTCCGTTAATTTAATACTCCAAATACTATTTTTACCAAAAAATTGCGTTAGTCAATATTTTCCTGTATTTTTTTCTATTCTAGAACTTTACATTCGTCTAAAAGATAGGGATAAATTAGAACGGGAGCATACGGGTATAACAGAGAGGCACTGTTTCACTGATTTGGCTTGTATCGCCGTATCTGTCGACCATGTTTTTTAGCCTAGGCAACTGAGCTTGGCTAGGAATGCTAATCTAAAATAATCGACACCTATTGGTACTTCGCTCAAAAAACCCGCCTTATCAGCGGGTTTGTCTTGACCTTACTCTTATCTGCGTTTCGTAATTCTGCCTGAGCTTCCTGCTTTCGTGCGCGGCGGCGACTTGCTTTTTGGCTTGGAAAACACCGACGATTTCTTTGGGGAAACGGACGAGCTGCTGTCGGACGAGCGAATAATTTTGCCTGTGCTTCCGCCAGACGACGTGTCCTGCTTTTTGAACAGATTGCCGTCCTGGCCGACTGTGCCGCCGCTCTTCTTTTTGCTGTCACTGCGCTTTGTGATGCTGCCCGTGCCTTCCTTCGTGATCGGCGGCGCCGCCTTTTTCTCCGCCTCGGACGGTACGTGGTAGCTCCCTTGCGGCTTGTAGATGTCCTTGCTCGAATAGCCGCGATAGCTACCGGTCGAGCTTTTTTTATGTCCATCGAACAGGTCATCGAGGACGCTGGCCAAAATGTAGCCCTGTAAAAAGGACGAATCGTAGTTTTCCCGGACGTACTCCTTCGAATCGACCTCGATCAGCGTGTCGGACGGCTTCGCCTGATCTTGCTGCAAATGGTACAGCTCGTCAGGATAGATGAGAAACATGTGCTCGGCATCTTCTTTGGAAATCTCGTCCGGCTGCTTCTGTTCCGCAAGCTCCTTGGCCACTTCAGGCACAGTCTTGCCTTCGGCGCGGTAAATGCGCGATGTTTGCCCATTATCCTTGGTGGAGACAGATTCCAGTGGATAGCTGTCGCCAATCGCGGGGCTGTCGAAGTTAGCAACGATAAGCAGGAAGACCGCCAAAATCAGCAGGGCCTTGATCCATTTCATCAAAAAGTTCGGCATGTCCACCCCTCCTTACGTTCCGCGAAGTACCTGCACATCTGCTGGCAATACCGCCTCTCCCTCATACAGCATGAATCTTCCGTCCTGCCATTCGATCCGCAGCAGCTCGCGGCCGTCGGACTGGAACTGCCAAATGTACTGCTCGCCGGACGTATGAAACGGCGTTTTTCCGACTACCTGGACTCTTCCGTTGTACTGCTCCTCCAGATGGTATGTTACATCGTCCATTTCAATCGTGGTCGGCACTTCGTCCACCGAGTCGAGGCGGCCGTCGATGGCGCTGTACAGCTGATACACCGTTTTTTCGCGTTCTTCAATGTGTAAATAGCGGATGGTCATTCCATCCTGCAAAGTCAGCATCGTCGCGTTGCGGCTCGCATTGGTCGCCTTGCCCGTGACCTGGTAGGTGACAAGCGAAACTTCCACCACGTCACCGGGTCCTACTGTCAGGATGCTCTTTTCCGGTGCAGGCGGCTCATGCTTGGCAAACAAGTTTTTAATGCGTTTGAACAAACTCATCAGGTCCTACTCCTTCCTACGCCTTTCCTAGACCAATGCGCCCAGGATGAGGGCACCGACCACGTGCAGCGAGCCCGCCACCATGGCATGTCCTACCATGCCTTGCTGGGTTCCGCGCTCCAGGTCAAGTCCGGTAAAGGTTTTCAACAACAGCTCGGCGATCTTCTCCAACAAGAGCAAAATAATAAATGATAGCACCGATACGAGAAGCGCGATCCACAGATCGTTTGCATTCGAAATGGACTGGGACAAAATGTACCCTTGGGCAAACAGCTTCATCACAAATCGCGTCGTGACCGCTACGTTGCCTTTTTTGATTTCAGCAATATCCTTGTATTTTGTAAAAAGCGTATCAATCCACATCAACAAAAACAGCAGAATGCCGCCGGCAACTGTCCAGACGAGCATCGCCAGTATTTGCTGCAATTCCACGTCAATCCCCCCGTAGCAAAAAAAGTTGAGAAAGTTCGGCCTCGTCACCCGTCCGGGACGAAGCTTTTTCGTTTGTCACTTCCATTCGTTTAGAAAACTCGGCGATTGCCGAGCCTTTGGCGACAGCAGAGCCGTCGTTTCACTTATGTCGATAGGGTAAAATTTTACAAATTCCTTTCGACCAAGGAAAAAGGGGCACCGACTAAGCGGTTTACCCCTCGTATTTTTTCATCAGCGCGGCCAGTTCGTCTTCCACTTGCTGGTCTTTGGTAAGCTTCGCGATTTCCTCGTCGAGCGAGCTTTGCTTTTTGTACAGCTCCCCGCTTGCTTCTGCCTCCGCTTCCATTTGCAGCGCTTTTTCTTCCATGCGCTTCAAGCCAGCCATCGCCGAGTTGCTGTCGAAGCCAGCCATTGTCTGATTGATCGTCTTCTGGGCTTTGGCCGCATTGACGCGGGCAACGAGTGTCTCGCGCTTGTTTTTCAGCTCGGTAATCTGTTTCTTCATTTCCGCCAGCTTGTCGCGCAGCGCGTCTGCTGCCAGTTTGTTTTTCTCGTATGCTTCCTTGTACTCGGCCATTTTTTGTTCAGCCGCTTTTTTCTCTTCCAGGGCGCGGCGGGCCAGATCGATATTTTTCGCTTGCGCGGCTACGTGTGCCTGCTCATCACGCTTTTTCACCAGCGCTTCCTGCTCTTCATACAGCACCTTGAACTTTTTCTCCAGGGCGATTTGCGCAGCGACCGC
The DNA here is from genome assembly GCF_003710935.1 of Brevibacillus gelatini. Classification (GTDB taxonomy): domain Bacteria; phylum Bacillota; class Bacilli; order Brevibacillales; family Brevibacillaceae; genus Brevibacillus; species Brevibacillus gelatini. Next base: position 56,444 of record NZ_RHHS01000044.1, on the reverse strand, counting down.
TTTTTCTGCTTCATTCAGGTCGTCTTGCATATCGCGCAAATATTGATCGGTCATTTTGATCGGATCTTCTGCTTTTTCAATCAAGGCATACAGGTTGGACATGGTCAAGTCACGAAGGCGTTTAAAAATGGACATGGTTTTTCCTCCTTCAATGGGTAGTACGGCCCAGTTTCGCCGCACCTTTCTACATGTATCTACGTTACTTGCGCTAGCAAGTTTCAATTTGCTGCCGATTTATTTCAGGAACTTTTTTCTACCAACGACGGCACGCTGATTTTCGCCTTTTTGTCTGCTTCATCCCATTGCAAATAGGCGTCGAAGCGCTCTTTTCCTTTGACAAAGCCTTTGATGAGGTTTGTCTTGCCCTTCTCCATCAGCTTTTTCACGGCAGCGGGCGTGATCTTTTTGCCCATGATCGTCTTCGATACGGTCACGGTGCACTGTAATTTTTTATAGTTCGCGCACCCGTAAAAATCGCCCTTGTCTACGAGCTCCCCGCCGCAAGCCCGACAGGTCGCCACTTTGGAGCCGAGCGAAAACTTCGTCGCCTGCTTCGACTTCGGCAGCGCCTCGACGTCGTAGCCATCCAGCTTCCACTCGCGCGACTGCTCGATGGCATCTGCGACGATTTTATGCGACAGCTTGCGCACTTGTTCCATGAAAACTTGCGCGGAAGCCTCCCCCTGCCCGATCTCCTGGAGGCGCTGCTCCCATCTTGCCGTCATTTCCGGGGAGGCGAGAATTTTGTCGCCGATCACGTCTATGAGCAGCATCCCCTTTTGTGTCGCAAACACCTGGTTTTTGCGCACCTCGATGTACTTGCGCTCTTTGAGCATGTTGATGATCCCGGCGCGCGTCGCTTCCGTGCCCAGCCCTTCCGTTTTCATCAGCACCTTTTCCAGCTCCTGGTTGTCGAGGTGCTTGCCCGCTGTTTTCATCAGCGTAATCAGCTGGCCTTCCGTGTAGCGCTTGGGCGGCTGGGTCTTGCTCTCCTTGGCTTCTACCTTGTGCACCTTGCCCGTCTCACCTTTGGTCAGCGGCGGCAGCACCGTTTCCTTGTCGTCTTTTTCCTCATCGAACAATACTTCGCGCCAGCCTGCGCGGATTTGCACCTTGCCTTTGCTGATGAACATGGCGCGGCCATCGACGAGCGTCGTCACGGTCGTGTAATCGAACAGGGCGCTCTCCTGATGCGCGGCGATCAGCCGTCTCGCGACCAGGTCGTAAATTTTCCGCTCCTCGTCGCTCAGCCTGGAGACGGTCGGCACCTGCTCGGTGGGAATGATCGCATAGTGATCGGTCACTTTTTTCTGGTTCACGTACCGCCTGTCCTGGGCAATCGACGATTTGGCCAGCGGAAAGTGCGCCTGGTACTCAGGCTGCCTGGACAGCTTCGCCAAAATGTCGGGAAACGTCTTCGCCTCTTCTTGCGTGACAAACGACGAATCGGAGCGCGGGTACGACAATAACCCTTTTACATACAGCTTTTGTGCGATTTCCAGCGTCTTTTGCGGCGAGAACTTGAACATTTTGTTCGCGGTGGCCTGCAGCGAGGAAAGGTTGAACAAGTACGGCGGCAAAAATTCTTTGCGCTCCGTCTCCACCTCGCTCACCTCTGCCGGCTTGTCCCGGCAAAAAGCGGCAATTCGCTCCGCGAGCTGCGGATCGAAAAGGCGCGATTCCCCGTCGTCCTTGTGCCAGACGCCTTCGTAGCGCTTCTTGCCGATTGCAAACGTCGCCTTGACCTCCCAGAACGGCTCGGGTTTGAATGCAGCGATCTCCTTTTCCCGCTTGACGACCAGCGCGAGCGTCGGCGTCTGCACCCGGCCTGCGGAAAACACATCGTTGATCCCTTTTTGCTTCAGCAGCAGCGTATAGACACGGGAAGCGTTCATCCCGACCAGCCAGTCTGCACAAGAGCGGCTGTACGCCTCGTGGTACAGGTTGCGCGTCTGCGTCTCGTCGAGCAAAGCGGCAAACCCTGCGGTAACGGCTCGCTCCGTCAGCGAAGAAATCCACAGCCGCTTCATCGGCTTGCGGACTTTGCACATCTCGACGATGGTGCGCACGATCAGTTCACCTTCCCGCCCCGCGTCGCCCGCGTGGATGATTTCGGTAACGTCGGTGCGTTTCAAGAGCTGCTTGATAATGCCAAACTGCTTTGCTTTTGACTTCATCACCTGATGCTGAAACGACTCGGGAATGAGCGGCAGCGTGGAGAGCGACCACTTTTTCCACGCGGGGTTATACGCCTCTGGCGGCACCAGCTCACAAATGTGCCCAACCGCCCAGGTAAAAAAGGCCCCCTTGGGAAAAAGCCGGTTGGGGTGCACTTCGACAAAGCCTTGTTGTTTTCTATGGGGAAACGGACTGGCCAGCTTCATCGCCTGGTCCGGTTTTTCTGCTATGACGACTTTCATGCCTGCTCTTCTCCTACATGTCATCTGTAATCTCTCTTTCTATTCTACTACATCCGGCAAGCGAAGCTGAAAAAATGGGCAGAAGCGCATCATGCCCTTCGTTACGTGCCGAGCAGCCTCCCTTTTGCCAGCACGGCCAGCTCGATTTTTTCAAGCGCCTGGCAGTACGCTTCTTCCGCGCGGGAAAAAGCGGGCTGGTTCCGAGCCAAAACGAGTTGGCGCATGACGACGCCTTTTTTCGCCGGGTACCAATCCACCGCTTTTGGCAGTTCGTGCCGCACTTGCTTCCAGACTTGGCGCAGCGCCGGGGAATACAGCCGCTTTCCGCCAGGCAGCAGCTGGCAGTTCCCCAGTCTTTTCCGGTACGGCTCGCCTGGTGTCGTCTCGCGCAAGTCGTGAAACAAATGGGGCCAAAAATCTTTTCGCGAGCCGGTGTGGGGCTTGTCGCCGGCCCACCGCATGGCTCCTTCCTTGATCGGGGTGTCGCCGAACAACAGACTGTACAGTCTTTTGCCCAGCTCGATGCGCTCGGTCAGGGAAGCAAAATGAAAGACGGGTTCGCCTGCCAGCCGCAAAGCACCGTCCTCCTTCCCTCTGTACGGAAGCAGGATCAGGTTGAGCCGCAGTACCTCCTGCAAAGCAAACGGCAGCGTCTCGACCACCGTATTCCGATAGGCTTCGTCGCTCATCATGTGCGTCTCCAAATAATGCTGTTCGTTCACAATCAGGCTGATGGAAAGCAGCTTGCTGTCGCCTGTTTTCCAGAAATGGTTCCACACCGCCTGCATGAACAGGGAGACATCCAGCCGAGCAAGCAGGTGAAAAAGGTTGGTCTGTCGCTTCACACTTTCCTCATACAGTAACAATTGAGGGTACGCATCGTGAAAAATCAGCCAGTTGCCCCGCTCCAGAAATGAAAAGTAGTCATGCTGCACTTTTACGGGAAGCAGCCGCGGCAATAGCTCGCCGCGAAGATCGGTCATGCTCCAGCCGGCGTTGCGCGAGACGAGGTGCGCCAAAAACGCCCAGTGAACTTCCGGATGCTTGCGAAAAAAAGTCAGATAGGCGCTCGTCCTGTCCAGGTTGTCGGCGTTGCTCGCCAAGGTCTTGTGCCTGATTTCGGCGATCATGTCCTGTTCTGTTTTGGTAAGGGAGTTGGCCGCCTGTCTCGTCTCTTTTGCTTTCGCAAGCTCGCGTGCGAGCGGCCATAAAGCCGGATTCACATGCCATGACCATCGCATACAGATTCCTCCTGCCTGCCGAACGCATTTTTGTACAGACAAGGCTGCACCAACCGCTTGACGCAGCCAAGTTTTCCCAGATGGAGGTGGTATTCGTTGCGCGAAGTAGGCGAAGAAATCAGCCGGATTCAGTCGGTTGTCCTGCGCAGCCAACAGCCGGACGGCTCCTGGCGCTTCTGTCTGGAAAGCTCTCCGACGACAGACGCCCACATGATTATCCTATTGCGGACGCTCGGGATTGATGATGAGCAGCTCATGGACGGACTGACTGCGCGGATCACCGACCTTCAGCAGGAAAATGGCGCATGGAAGCTGTACCCGGACGAGGCCGAGGGCAATCTTTCGACGACTGTGGACTGCTATTATGCGCTGCTGCTCTCGCGACGCTACGAAAAAAACGTGCCGCGAATGGCCCGCGCTCGCGCGTTTATTCGCAGCAAGGGCGGCTTGGGCGAGGCCAACCTGCTGACGAAGTTCGCTACCGCGCTGGCAGGGCAGTACAAGTGGCCCGCTCATTTTCTCGTGCCAGTAGAAATCGCGCTCTTGCCTCCCCGTTCTCCGATCAGCTTTTACGATTTTGTCGGGTACGCCCGCGTGCATCTCGCTCCGATGATGATTGTCGCCGACCGCAAATACGTCAAAGCGACGGCGGATACTCCCGATCTGTCCGATTTGCATGTGAATCCTTCCGTTGCTCCGGGGGTCTATCCCCATCGGATGCTGGAGCGCTTCATGCGGGACGGGCAAAACTTTTTGGCTGCCATCCACGAGCACGTTGTGCGCTTGCCGTTTTTGCCCGGACTGCTGCACGAGCTGTCCCTGCGCAGACTGGAGCAGTTTATGCTGGCGCGAGTGGAGGCAGACGGGACTTTGTACAACTACTCGACCTCGACTTTTTTCATGATCTTTGCTTTGCTTGCCCGCGGCTACTCTCCACGTGATCCGCTGATCGTCAAAGCCATGTCAGGCTTGCGCGAATCCCTCTACGAAACGGCACAAGGGCCGCATCTGCAACTGGCGACCTCAGCCGTCTGGGACACGGCGCTGTTGTCGCATGCCTTGCAGCAAAGCGGCCTGCCCGCAAGTCACCCCGCCATCCAGCGGGCTAATCGCTACTTGCTCCAAAAACAGCAGCTTACATTCGGGGACTGGAAAATTCGCAATCCGGCGGGAACTCCCGGCGGCTGGGGCTTTTCCCACTACAATACGATGAATCCGGACATCGACGACACGACAGCGGCCCTGCGCGCTCTGCGCAGCCAGTCTCGCCTGGACAAAACAGCGGCAGCAGCCTGGAAGCGCGGGCTGGATTGGCTGTTGTCCATGCAAAACGACGACGGCGGCTGGCCTGCCTTTGAAAAAAATACGGACTCCCCGCTCATTTCCAGCCTGCCCATTGAAGGCGCAGACACCGTCAGCACCGATCCGTCCTCCGTCGATTTGACCGGAAGAACATTGGAGTTTCTCGGCCGCTACGCCGGGTACAAAGAAAGCGACGCGCCTGTGCAAAAGGCGATTCGCTGGCTGCTCGCCCAACAGGAAAAAGACGGCTCCTGGTACGGAAGGTGGGGCATCGCCTATCTGTACGGGACGTGGGCGGCGCTCACCGGAATGATGGCTGTCGGTGTCTCACCCGATCACCCCGCGGTCCAAAAAGCGGTCGACTGGCTAACGCGACAGCAAAATGCCGACGGCGGCTGGGGCGAATCGTGTCACAGCGACGAGAAAAAAACGTACGTCCCGCTCGGCGCCAGTACGCCATCGCAAACAGCCTGGGCGCTCGATGCCCTGATCGCCGTACATTCCCGGCCGACCCCGGCTATCGAACGCGGCGTCGCTTATTTGTCCAGGCAAAGCCAGGCGACAGGCTGGACCACCTCCTATCCGACAGGCGGCGGCCGTCCCGGAGGCACTTATTTTGCCTATCACAGCTATCGCTGGATTTGGCCGCTCATCGCTCTTAGCCACTACCAGCGCAAATACGTGTCCGCAAGCTAGACGGGGCGATCAATCGCCTCGTCTCCTTGGCGTGGTCGGGCGGATCGGAACGTCTTTGCTGAAAATGAGCGAATCGTCTGCCGTGTCATAGACCGACGAACAACGGATGACCTCCGCGTCGCCGATCAGCACGAGCGATGACTGCTGCACGCCCCCCATCTTGATTTCTCCCACGGCGATTTTTTTGTTGTTGACCTTCATGTTCATCGCACTTCCCCTCCTTTTTCCATCCCGCAACACTCTTCCGCCTGTCGCTGATGTATCGTATGCCTACTCCGCCCGGTGCGCACCGAATCAAGCGCGAAAAACAGGTATGAACACCCAGTGCCGTCACACATACAATACAAAAAGGACTCTTCCGAGGGGATGTGTCGAAGCTGCCTGCCATTGTTGGAGTTATCAACGTAAACAGCATAAGCGGCGTCTTCAATGTCGGAGACGTCCGCAAAATTTCGCCTGTCAGCTACTCCAAAACATTTGCTGGCGGCGGATCGTTCAACTCAGGCACGAATCTCTCGTTCAAGATTCCCCGCAGCGTTGTCTATATCAATGAGACAGCGAGCAACGAGCTGCCGATCTTTGTAGAGGAAACAAGCGATCCGGCGGCAAAGGGACGGGATTTTTCATGAATTTTTTCGTTCATCAAAACATCGTGATCCACCATTTGAGAATTGACGGCATCACCAACTCGTCCGTCTGCCAAATTGGCAGTGCAGGTGTGATTAAACCGTTATCGCAGATGTACAACACAGGCGGATTCACCGAGCCGGCTCCCCCCGCCGGCCCGCTGCCCGAGACTTCGTCAGAGGAATTCATTCCGCTTGTGCCTTTGGTAGCGCCTTCGCGCTAGTCGGCTTTATGTTTGATGAAGAAGGATGGTCGTCATGTACATGGGTCCCGAAATGATGCAGTATTTGCAACAGTTGCATGACTATATACAGACGCAAAACAAAAAAATGGAAAAAATGAAGCAAATGATCGAGGAACTGCAACAGGATGTCAAAGACTTAAAGGAAAAGCAGGTTCCTTCCGTCATCAAAAACGAATACAAATTTGACCTGCTGAAAGTCGAACGGCTGGAAGGAACGCTCAACATCGGTCTCAATCCGAAGAGCAACGATTCCGGAATCGGCGAATTTTCCATTAACCAGAGCATGGATGTGCCGAACGGACAAAAGAACACGCCTTTGTTTGAGCGCGTACAAAAAGAAATTTACCGTTACCTGAAAACAGACGCCTACCACGTGTTGGAAAGAATCGAGGAAGAGTGCGGTTTTCCGCTCAATGACGACTACCGGGATTTTATTTTGGAGGATATTAAAAAGCAGATCGACCAACGCATCCGTCATTATGTCAATCAGCTGCAGACCGATGAATGGGAGCCTGAGCAGCTCGACGTCTGGGCGGAGAAAATCGTCCAGACGGTCAAGCGCGATATTGAAAAAACGTGTGAAAGCTTTATCAAAAATCTCCCGCGCGAGGTGAACGAACCCTGACATGATTTACCAGGTGATAAACGGTGACATTTGTGTGCGCAGCGTTTCCATTGAAGACTTGTCGGCCTCGGCCTCTCTGTTCATCGGCGACACGAAAACGGTCACGCTGCTCTCCTTCTACGAAACACCACCCGAGTCGTTGATTCTCGGAGCAATTCCGGTTGCTACGGCACTTACTCCAGGTTGAGGGGGTTCCAACTGATGCAGCGAAGAACGAGCCATGTCAAGAAGCTGAACAGCCTCTCCATTGATGCCTCTTCCGTCCTGCAGATCGGGGACTCGCAGGAAGTCAACGCCCAATCCAACATTTTGGCGGTGCAACGGGAAAAAGCGATTTTTTACCAGCACGAATTTGAATTTGCCGATTACGATATGTTCATGGCACCGTTAGCCGTTCCCGGTCCCACCGAGCCGATTTGCGTCGATACGTTTCACGACTGTCCCCATATTCACGTCAAAAAGGTCAACGTACCGTTTGCTGCGGCATCCTCGGTTGTCCATATCGGCTCTACCGACCGCCTGACCTTGGAGACGCGGGTCAAAAATATCCGGCATCTGCTTCGCGACGAGCCCAAGCGCGAAAGGAGGAACTAGCCGTGCCTTCCGTAGTGGGAGCTGTCAATATCAACAGCAACTCAGGGACTGTAAACTTCGGGGACACATTGAACATCTCGCCCAAAAACGCATCCAAATCCTTTTCCGGTTCGGGCGGCGGGAATACGGGCAACGTCGTGAACACGATCAACGGCGCCAATGCAACGAATACGCTCGATCCGAACATCGTCGATCAGCCGCTGGTGGGCAATATATGAACGAACAGTGTTAATGGCCTGCATTAGCACTGTTTTTGTTTGGGGCGCTGGCCTGCTCCGCCCTCTCCGCGTCCTGCAAGCTGCGGGAAAAGGAAAAGAGGAGGTCCGCATCATCCCTCCTCTACAGCTTCGCCTTGAATGTCGTTTTTCGTTCGCGGTAATCGGCATCGCGCTGCAAATAAATTTCCAGCAAGCCGTCCTGGTACTGGGCTTTCATCCCTTTGGGAATCACGGGTGCAGGCAGCTCGATCTTGCGGTGAAACGCACCGCAGCTTCTCTCCGCCTGCACGCATGAGCCTTTGTAGTCCGGCTTCCTGACCAGCCCTTTGATTTCGAGCACTTTTTGCTCGACAAGCGAAAGCTCCAGGCTGTCGCGGGCAAAACCCGGCAGCTCGCAGCATACGATCACAGAATGGTCCGACAAAAACACATCCGTCAGCGGATATTCCTCTGTTTCTTCGACCTGCACCACCCGCAGCGGCCTGTCCTGTGCCTTTTTCCGGTTCTTTTGGATCGTCGGCACGACCTTTGCGACAGAAGTGGTTGCCTGATGGGGAGCTTTCTTGCTGAGCGCCGCTATGTTTTCCCAAAAATCCGCATCCATGATCTGGCTCATCTGACGCAAGGCTCCCCACGGATGGTCTTTGTCCAGATTCAGCTTTGCCAGGCTTTGCGATGCCTTTTGCAGTTGCTTCATCGTCTCCTGCCAATTTTTCAAAAACACCGCCCCCTTCCCGAAAGCAGGCAACACTTTCACTCTCTGGCAGTATATGTGCCCGGCTTTGGAAAGGGTGCACAAAACTCGTTACGTTTGCCCACTGTCCGCACCATCTGGCGCAGGAGCCGGCGGCGCGAGAATATCTGGCGGCGGCATGTCGCTCGGATACGTCTCGCCGTCTTGTCCCGTGCCTTCATCCGGTACAGGTGTGGGTGCGGGTGCTGAATCTGCTGGCGTCTCTGACTTTGGCTTCGCGGCCGGAGCCGACGGCTTCTCGGTCTTTTGCTTGGCTGCTCCGGCCTGCGGAGAGGTCGACGGCTTCGCAGCCTGCGATCTGGTCTCTTTTTTCATCTCGACTTTGGCGATCTCTGCTACCGCCGCGTCGCTGAGCTTGTCGCTTGTTTCAGCTACGCCCAGCTCCTTTTGCAGCGTGCTGCGGACCGCCTGCATGTTCTCCCTCGGCCACAAGGAATAAGGCGAGCTCCAGATCGCGCCATTCTCAAGCGTCACGATATGATCGGAAGAAATGGTGCCAAAGTCCATGGCCAGACCTTTGATCTGATCTTTGGACAGATCGGTTTTAATATGCTTGCCGACGGTATCCAACACCTCAGTCAAGCGGGTAATTCCGTCCATCGAAACCATTTTGTCCGCGACCGCGCGAATGACCTGCTGCTGGCGGCGGTTGCGGTCATAGTCGCTGGAATTGTAGGCTTGGCCGCGTCTGTCGATCCGGTGTCGGACGAAGCCGAGCGCCTGCTCACCGTTCAATACTTGCGTGCCTTTTTTCAAGCTGCGGTAAACCCCTGGCTTGGGCAACTCGTACACCAGGTCGCGGTCCACGTCTACCTTGACGCCGCCGAGCTTGTCGATCACAGCGGTAAAGCCTTCAAAATCGAGCTGGACGTAGTGATCGACCGAGACACCGAGCATGTGCTCCAGCGTCTTTTTCAGCATGGTCATCCCGTTTTCGGTCACAGGCTGTCCTTTGCTCTCCGCCAATTTCTTCTGTCCTTCTCCAAGCGCAAAAACTTCGTTGACCTTGTGATAGCCTGGATAACCGGGTATCTGGACCCGCGTGTCACGGGGCAGCGACACCATCGTTACCTTTTTCGTGACTGGGTTGGCGACGGCGACGACCAGGACATCTGTGTTCAGCGTCCCGATGTTCTTTCGGGTGTCCAATCCGACAATGACAAAGGAAATGGGTTTCTGTTCCTCATACGGCTGCTCGACGACAGGCTGATCGGGAAGCTTGTACGGGTCCTGTGTCACTTCCCCCAAAGTTTTGTCCACCTGGTTCAAGGCATACCCTGCCCCGACGGCAAGCAAACAGAGAAACAGGCACGCAGCCAGCAGCAAATACATCCACCTGGATCGCTGTCCGCGTTTTTTTCGTTTCCGCGGCGTCTTCGCAGGAGCCACTTGTTTTTCGGTCTTGGCCTGCACGCAGGTTCACTCCTTTTCCCGTGGTGCCACTATTTCCGTTCAATTTTTCTATTATTCTGGAAAACCATGTCCCATTTTACCACATTTTGCTGTCAAAATGTAGGTGACGGCCAAGACCACGCACCTGTTTTGTCGTTTTGGCGGCGAGTCCTTGCACTCTGGAAACGAAACAGGTAGTCTAAAACTATTGGGAAATCGGAAAATAGAAAAGATCGGGGGACTGGAGAGTGGAACACGTACAGGTGCTGATCGCAGGCGGCGGCATCGCGGGTTTGTCTGCCGCTATTTGGTGCCAACGATTGGGGTTGTCTTGCTTGCTGGTGGAAAAATCAGATCGGCTCGGAGGGCAATTGCACCAGATTCACAACGAAATCTGGGATTTTCCTCCGCGAATCTATCCTCGTGGAGCCTCGCTTCTCGAAGAGTTATGCCAGCATCCTGCCATCCAAAAACTGAACGTCCGGCTGCGAGAAGAGCTTTTAGCCATTGACCGGGATGCACACATCGTGACGACCTCCAGAACTGCCTATCGCGTTGACTATCTGCTCATCGCTACCGGTGTTACCCCCAATGAGATTCCCGCCCTCAACGGCTGCAAGCGCGTCCTGCCACCCGCTTTTTCCACGACGGCGGAAGCCGCTTCGGTAGCAGGGCTTGAACTGGCGGTCATCGGCGGGGGAGATCGTGCCCTGGAAAGCGCAGTCAATCTCACCACGCATGCGCGTCATGTCTATTTATTGATCCGCAGCAACCAGCTGCGCGGCCGTTCCGACTGGCTGCGCAAAATCGCGGCGCTGCCCAATTTGTCTGTCCTGTGGGAGACAGAAGTAAAGGGCTACCAGCATACAGGCGAGCGGCTGCTGTTGAAACTTGCCTCACGACGTCCGGAAAATCCGACAGAGCTGTTCGTCGACTGGATTTTGCCGCGCATCGGCGTTCACGGCAACTGCGCCGGGCTCGATGGCCTCCCCACGTTTGGCGAAGGGTATTTGAAAACGGATGAGTTTCAGCGAGCGGACGATTCCTGGATCTACGGCTCAGGTGACGCCACCAATGGCGCTGAATATGCCAGCCTGTCCCTGGCTGTCGGGCAGGCGATGAAAGCGGTCAAGCATATGTCCATGCAGTGCCGCTCAGCGAACCGGTTCTGACCGTTAGAAAGGAGGGTTGTTTTTTGTACGCGTTTTCAGATGACTTCGGTTTGCCTGTGCAGCTAACCTTTGACCCCGATGAATATCGCCTTCATCCGGCTGACCACGTGCTCATCCTTCCCTTTTATGAAGGAAAGCTGTTGTTTACCCGTCATCGCAGCCGGGGCGTGGAGTTGCCCGGGGGCAAAATCGAGCCGGGCGAAAGCAGTCTGGCAGCGGCTGTCCGGGAAGTGTACGAAGAGACCGGAGCCGTGCTGGAAGGCATTGAGCGAATCGGTCAGTACCTGCTTGCCGACGATCAGCGAAAAGACATCTACATAGCCAAAGTGCTTGCGTACGCTGCGACTCCTTCTGGCGCCGATGTGACGGAAACGGTGCTCTTCGACACCATTCCGCGCAATATCAAGGACGATGGACGGTTCAGCCGCATTTTGCGCGACGACGTCTACCCTCTGACGCTGGAAAGAGCGCTGCTTCACCCTTTTGCCGCCCCACCGGCTCGCTCGCTTTAGTCGCTAAGCTTTCCGACACAAACAAACAGGCACGTCCCTGCTGCTCCGACCCCCATTCCGATGGGCGGAGCTGCAACAGGGGTGCCTGTTTTTCAGCTTTTTTCCTTTTCTTTTTTCCCGGACAGGATGCGCGCAACCAGGTCGTTCACATCGAAGCCGTACTTCTCGATTGTCTGTGCCCGGCGCTTTTCCTGTTCCGTCTCCGGCTCGATCCCGAGCACTTCTGATATTTGCCGCCACGCCTCCGCTTCGCGCTCCTTGGCAGCATCCTGCCCCTGGCTCTGCCCGCTCTGTTCGGCCTGCTTCGGCTTTAAGAAGAAAATCGCCAAAATCCCGAAGACGAGCGACAAGCCCGCAATCGTGAAAAACATGACCGTCCGGGAAATGTCGAGCAGCCAGGTGAAAATCGGCGGCCCGACAGCCACCCCGATAAACCGGACGCCGCTGTACAGTGACGTAATCATTCCCCGCTCCGCTTTTTGCACCGCTCCTACAATCATCGAGTTCAGGCAAGGCAAAATCATGCCCGTGCCGATGCTTCCGATGATAAGGATGCCAATCAGCGCGTAGGCCCCTTTTACAAAGCTGGCGAGAATGTACGACGCCGCGAGCAAAAACATCCCGACAATCACAAACAGGCGCATCAGGCTCAGCTTCTTTTTGATAATCAGCCCTGCCACATAGGCGGCAATGCTCATCACGAGCAGCGGGATCGCCAAAAATCCGCCTTTGATGACGCCGTCGATCTTGTATTTTTCCTCGAGCAGGTCAGACAGGTAGAACAGCACGCCAAACAGCGTGAACAGGCAGATACTGCCGATAAAAAACGCGGGCACGAGCCATTTGCCGTGCTGTCGGAACACCTGTGCGATTCTGTGCAAATACTGCTTGACCGGAAGCGGCTGCCGCTCCTGCTTTTTTTCCTTGGTACAAAACAAAAACAGCACAAGGACGACGCCGCAAATAATCGGAAAGGCGAGAAAAACCATGTACCAGGAAATGAGCGCGAGCAGCGCCCCGAAAATCGGGCTGAGCACCTTGCCCATCCCGTTCGACGTCTCCATCAGACCGAGCGCTTTGCTCTCGGACGCGCCCTCAAACAGATCGCCGACCAGCGCCATGGCAATCGGCGCTGTCCCGGCTGCGCCGATTCCCTGCAGGACGCGCCCGCCCATGATGAGCATGTACGGCTGATCGAGCCAGAGGGCCGCAAGTCCGGCCAGCAGCCCGCCTGCTCCGTACAGGGCAAGCGAAATCAAAATGACGATTTTGCGGCCAAAACGGTCGGACAAGTAGCCAGCCAGCGGAATGACGATTCCCGCAGCAATGGAAAAAGACGTAATCAAGAGACTCGTCTGGAGCGAAGTCAGCTCCATCTTGTTTTTCATCGTGGGCAGAACGGGGATGAGCATCGAGTTGCCAAGCACCATGACTAACGGAATCCCTGTCAGCCCAATCAGGTTTTTCGCATTTTGCGCCATACGATACCCCTCGTCTCACGCATATGCGCTGCCATCCCAGCGCGTGGCGTTCATAATCTCCCAGTTCGGCTCCATCCCGATTCCCACTCCGCTCGGAATGGTTACTTCACCGTTGACCGGGTATAGCGGAAAGAGGTGTGTGAACGGATTTTCCATGACATCCCACTCAATCGGCTCGACCTGTTCGCTGTCCATTTTGCTCCAGGCAGGCAAGCACGCATGCGCAAACAACGCGTACAGGCGGGCCAGGCTGCCGTCAAACGAATGCGGCGACACGCGATAGCCGAATTCCCGCGCCATTTGCAGATGGGTCCGATAGCACTCGATCCCTTCTGTGTGCAGCAAATCCGGCTGGGCAATATCGAGCGCCCCCGCTTTGTATAGCGGCAAAAACTGCGCACAGCGGACGAGATTTTCCCCGCCTGCAAGCGGAATGGGCAAAGCGGCACGCAGCTTGGCGTATTCTTCCGTGCGCTCCATGGGCATCGGCTCTTCCAGCCACAGCCAGTTTGGATAGCGCTCGATGATGCGCGTCCACTGTCTGGTGGTCGCCAGATCGTAGCTCTGGTTGGCATCCAGTGCCACCTGCACCTCCGGCGAGAGCATGTCCATCAACTGAACGATGTGCGCCTGATCTTCGCGAACGGAGCGGCCGCCGATTTTTACCTTGAACCGGGTAAATCCCACTGCGAGAGCGGCTGCCACCTGGTTGAGCGAGTGCGTCACCCAGTCCTCGCGTTCCGAATACGATTGAAAGGACGCGTACACGGGAATGGTCCGGTGGAGCGCCCCGCCCCATAGCTCGCAGACAGACATTCCCGCTGCCTTGGCGACAATCTCTGTCAGCGCCATGCTGACTCCTGCTGCCGATCGCTGGTGCCATTTGCGGAGGACCGCTGCGATCTGTGTCCGGCTGGCCGCATTCTTGCCGAGCAAAAAAGGGACGATTCGCTCGCGAAACCCGCGGTCCAAGGTGGGCAGCCAATCGACAATTTCCCCCCAGCCATCAATCCCGGCTTGCGTAATAATGCGGATGAGGTACGTACTGCGGTAACGCTTGTAGCCGTTCGCATCGCCGTAGGCTTCTTTCAAGCGGTGCAGCAGCGGATAAGTCTCGACGCGTTCAATCAGCAGACTGCGGTCATTCCACGCCATCTCGTCCCTCACGCGGGTCGATTTGCGACGCATACTCGTCGTAGGAGAGAAAGTTGCCTTTTCCTTCGCCATTGTCCATGTAGTCTTCGTATGTTTCACTGCGCATGAAATGAACGCTGTCTGCACCGTGGTACCCGTCAATATCCGTGTAGCCGATTTCTTCGACGGCTTCGACGTACCCTTCCGGCTCATCGCTTTCGATGTACATTTCACCATAGTCGGCTTTATCGTTGTCCTGGAAGGAAAAAGGCGTGCTGGATGTGCCCCACGACTCGACGATTTGCCAGGCGTCTTCCCCGTCAAAGCCGTTTTGCCCGTCTTTTTCGTCCAGCGACGTGCGGCCAAACGGCGGCTGCAAAAATTCTTCCTCAATCGGACGGGATTCGTTCACATTAGGCGCAGGAGCGTGCTCCTTGCACGTTTGCGCCTGGGGCAAAGCTTCGAGTCGCTCGACAGGTATCGGCTGGCCACAGACGGTACACAGCCCGTATGTGCCTTCTTCCATGCGGGCCAGCGCCTGTTCGATTTCTTTTAAAGTCTCACGGTCGAGGCTGTCGAGGGCGAGGTCTTTTTCCCGTTCAAACATCTCGCTGCCGATGTCGGCCGGATGGTTATCGTACATGGAGAGTTCCTGCAAAGAGGTTGTCATCGGCTCGCGCATGCCGTAATGATCCTGGACGCGCTCTTCGAGTTCTTTTTTCTCGGCAAGCAGCTTTTCCCTGAAGCTGGCCAGCATTTTTGGGTCCACGTCGGCCACCACCTTTGGTTTTGTTTCCTCAACTGGTAGTATGGCTTCGCAGGCGGGAAATAACCGAACCCGCGCACAAAAAAACAGCCCTGTCAGCGAAGGGCTGTTTCATTCGGGAATCACCAGCACTTTTGACGGCCGCTCACCGACCGTAACATGCTGTATTTGCTTTCGCTTCTGCGTATCAATCACACTCACCGTTCCCGGCACATAATTCGCAACAACAAGATGGGAACCATCCAAGGCAATAAAAGACGGGGTTTCCGAGCGAATTTTGTCTACCTGCTTCATTGTTTTCAGGTCGAAGACGGTAATCATCTCCCCGCTCATGTCCAATTCCGTGTAATGATTGATAAAAGCGAGGTCGCCCTTTTGCACAATCTGCTGCGGGAACGACTCGTCCAGATCGATTTCCTGCAAAACGGAATCATTCTTTTTGTCCAGCACTTTTATTTTACTTGTATAGGCTTCCGGCTGCTTTACCCATCTCGGCTTTGGCCCTTTGGCGAACCCCGCATAGACCGCGATATTTTTTTCCGGATACGAAATGACATTGGTGGGCGGAAGCTCTTGCGGCATGTCTGTCGTTTCCAGTATTTCGTATTTTCCGGCTGTCCCTTTCCCCACGCGAACTTTTTTGGCAAACGGGCCAAATTTGTTCGGTCCTCCCGCATTGACATACATCGTGACTCCATTCGCTTCGGGGATGAAGGGACCGGCAGCGCCAGGAACGGTTAACGTGTCAATGAGCGATAAAGATTGCAAATCGACAAGCATAAGCGGAAAGCCAGCTTGTTGGACCGAAGAGGAAGCGATATAGGCCACCCGATCATGAATAAATATTTTCTGGGGAATGTAGGGCAAGGTTAGCGTTTGATACGAGAGATCATGGACGTTTATGGCATACAAGTTTTTCAACGCCGGCTCAACTCCACAGTCAATCGCGTACAACGTCTGCCCATCCATCTGCCCATCGATCAGAAATTCGCCGATTTTCTTTTCACCCACTACCTTGTATTCTTTATTCAAGATGACAATGTTTGCTTTACCCGTATGTTTGATAACAGCCAAATGCGGTGTTTCTTTTTTCAAAGGGAATTCATTCACTGTCTGACAAGCCGTTGACAAAAGAAGGATTACCAACAGAAACACCAAGTATTTTTTCATTCGGATACCCCTCCAATCATACGTAAAAACGGACATAGCCTACTGCCCGCAGCAAAAACTTTTCCGGTCCCCAGCGCCGACAATCGTCCCACGATCAAGGAGACGTGTCACCCATTAAATTCCACTTTTTACACAAAAAACCTGCCATTCATCGGGAATGACAGGTTTTGATAACAACATCTGAAATTACGATTCAGCTACATGCGCGTAATGCTGCTCCACGATGTCTGCGCAACGTACGCAAATCGTTGGATGCGCTTCGCGGGCGCCTACGTCCTGCTTTACGACACGGCAGCGTTCGCACTTTTGGCCGTCAGCCGCAGAAACGACGACTGCGATGCCTTCGAGCTGTGCTGCTTCAGCCGGAACTGCTTCGCCGTGAGCGTGCAGATCGACGTGGGCGACGATGAACAGGTCGGCCAAATCGTCCATGGCTGCCAGCACTTTTGCTGCTTCCTCTGTTTGCGGATAGAGCGCCAGCTTCGCGTCTACAGAGTTGCCGAACACTTTGTTGCGGCGTGCCTCTTCCATCGCTTTGAGCACTTCGTCGCGGACAGCAAGGAACGCGTCCCATTTGCTTTCCGCTTCCGCAGCGAAGCTCAAGTGCTGCTCGTCGCCTTCTGGCATGTCGGTCAGCTGCACACTTGGCTCGCTCACGCCCGGGATGAAGGACCATACTTCGTCGGCGGTATGCGGCAGAAGCGGCGCTACCAGCTTCACCAGGCTGAGCAGGCAATCGTACATGACGGTTTGGGCCGCGCGGCGTTTTACGCTGTCAGGCGCTTCGACGTACAGACGGTCTTTGCAGATGTCCAGATAGAAAGCAGACAGGTCGATTACGCAGAAGTTATGCACCGCATGGAAAACGGTATGGAACTGGTATTCATCATACGCCTTGCGGGAACGCTGCACGACCTTCGCTGCTTTTGCCAGCACATAACGATCCAGCTCGCCCAGTTGCTCATACGCTACGCGGTCTTTCGCCGGGTCGAATCCATCGAGGTTGCCCAGCAGGAAGCGGAACGTGTTGCGGATTTTGCGATACACTTCGGCGATCTGGTTCAGAATCGCATCGGAAATGCGCACGTCTGCCTGGTAGTCAACCGATGCTACCCACAGACGCAAGATGTCGGCACCCAGCTTGTCGATCACTTGCTGCGGCACAACTACGTTGCCAAGCGACTTGGACATTTTGCGGCCTTCTCCGTCGAGAGCAAAGCCGTGGCTCAGTACCGCCTTGTACGGCGCTGTGCCGTAGACGGCAACACCTGTGGACAGGGAAGAGTTGAACCAGCCGCGATACTGGTCGGAACCTTCCAGGTACATGTCAGCCGGCCAAGGGAGGCCGCGCTCGCGCAGAACAGCCTGATGCGAAGAACCGGAGTCGAACCATACGTCCATGATGTCTGTTTCTTTGCGGAATTCTGTGCAGCCGCACTTGCTGCAAGCAAGACCTTCCGGAATCAATTCGTTTGCTTCACGGGCAAACCAGACAGCGGAGCCTTCTTGGCGGAACAGCTCGGCAATGTGGTTGATCGTCGTGTCGTTGATGATCGGCTCATTGCACGACTTGCAATAGAAAATCGGAATCGGCACGCCCCAGACGCGCTGACGGGAAATGCACCAGTCGCCGCGGTCTGCGATCATGTTCGCCAGACGGGTTTCGCCCCAATGCGGAATCCACTTCACGTTCTTGATCGCTTCGAGCATTTGCTCGCGGAAGCCGTCGATGGAAGCAAACCATTGCTCTGTCGCACGGTAGATGACCGGCTTTTTCGTCCGCCAGTCGTGCGGGTAGGAGTGCGTGAAGAAGCTCAGCTTCAGAAGCGCTCCGTTTTCATTCAGCTTCTCGGTGACAACCTTGTTGGCATCCTCGTAGAAAAGACCTTCAAAGCCAGGCGCTTCACTGGTCATTTTTCCTTCGTGGTCAACCGGGCAAAGCACGCCGAGATTGTATTTTTGTCCGATCACGAAGTCGTCTTCCCCGTGACCAGGAGCGGTATGCACGCAGCCTGTACCGGCATCCAGTGTGACGTGCTCGCCCAAAATCAGCGGCGATGTACGGTCGTAGAATGGATGCTTGGTCACTACACCCTCCAGCTCCAGACCTTTGAAGTTGGCGAGAATTTCCACGCTCTCCCAGCCGATTTCCTTGCTCGCTGCTTCGATGAGGCCGTTTGCCACGAGGAATTTGCGGCCGTCTGCTTTGATGACGCTGTACTCCAGCTCAGGATGCAAAGAGATTGCCAGGTTCGCCGGGATCGTCCAAGGGGTGGTCGTCCAGATGACAACGCCTGTTTCGGTATCGAGCTTGCCTTTGCCGTCTACGACCTGGAAGCTGACGTAGATGGAAGGAGAGCGCTTGTCCTTGTATTCGATTTCCGCATCAGCCAGTGCGGTCTCGGAAGACGGGGACCAGTAGACACAGCGGAGTCCTTTGTAAATGTAGCCTTTTTTCGCCATCTCGCCGAAAACGCGAACTTGGTGGGCTTCGTACTCAGGCAAAAGCGTGACATACGGATTTTCCCAGTCGCCGCGAACACCCAGACGCTTGAACTGATCGCGCTGCTTATCAATGTAGGACCAGGCGTACTCTTCGCAGCGCTTGCGGAAGTCATTCACCTCGATGCTGCGGCGATCCAGCCCTTGCGCATTGATAATCGCCTGCTCGATCGGCAAGCCGTGCGTATCCCAGCCTGGGATGTACGGTGCGTGGAAGCCTGCCATGGACTTGTAACGAACGATGAAGTCCTTGAGAATTTTGTTCAGCGCGTGCCCGATATGGATGTCTCCGTTGGCGTAAGGAGGGCCATCATGCAGCACGAATGGAGGACGTCCTTCGGTGCGGGCAAGCACTTGTTGATAAATGTTTTGCTCTTCCCATTTCTCCTGGATTTGCGGCTCGCGGGTCGGCAAGTTTCCGCGCATCGGGAAGTCGGTTTTGGGTAGCGATAACGTTTTGCTGTAGTCCATAGCCTTTTTTCACTCCTAAAAAATAAATAAAAGCCTTCTCTCATCCCCAAAAAGGGACGAGAAAAGGCTCCCGTGGTACCACCCTGATTGAACAAACCCGTCGTCAAGCGTGTCGCGGGATTTGTTCCACTCGTTCATTCGTAACGGGAATGACGCGCTCACTTACTTGCCTGCCACAACAACAGTGCGGCGAAGCTTTCGGATGTTGAACTCCCGGGTGATTTTCGGCGGAGGCAACTGGTCGGGTTTTCACCTGTTCCCGACTCTCTTTGACAGTGCGGTTCCACGTACTCTTCCCGTTCATCGTCTAGTCATCATATGGATTGATTTTTTCGACAAAGTTGTTTTCCATTATAGTACCATCATCGGCACAACGTCAATATTTTATTCAACAGCTACCGCAGAATCCGCCTGCTCGATGTCGTCCCATGCTCCGTGCTCCAGCATTTCCAGTTGGGCCTCCAAAAGTGTGCGGAAGCGCATGCGGTACACGGACGCGCGCTTTTTCAACTCTTCAATTTCAATCGCGATCTTGCGGGACTTCGCCAAGGCTTCGTTGACAATCCGGTCGGCGTTTTTCTCGGCTTCCTTCAGGATCAGTTGTGCTTCCTTGCGGGCATTGGACTTGACGTCCTCCGCCGTCTCCTGGGCTACCAGAATCGATTTGCTCAAGTTTTCTTCCAGGCTCTTATAGTGGTCCACACGCTCATTGAGGATGGCAATCCGTTCTTCCATTTCTTTTTTCTCTTTAATCAGAAGCTCAAAGTCTTTGATAACCTGATCGAGAAATTCGTTCACTTCGTCAATGTTGTAGCCGCGAAAGCCTGTGCTGAATTCTTTATTGTGTATATCCAATGGCGTTAATGGCACATGAACCCCCCACTTTTCCCGATAATTCGTACTTATGCTTTCGACAGATTCGGTATGGTTTCCTGCCTTTTCTTACATTTTTTTGCGTCCTGGTTCATTTTATGTAACCAGTCCGACAATCATGCGCAGTCTCCCGCTGCGCGTCGGGCCGGCTATCTGCAAAATTTTAAACCGCCCGTATCCGGCGAGCGACACCATGTCGCCTTGCTGCAACTGCGTTGAAGGGTCTTCCGTGACCCTACAGTTGACCTTGACTTTGCCCGCACGAATCGGCACCAGCGCCTTGGCCCGTGACATATTGTGCACTTCCCCGATTACCGCATCGATTCGCGGCGAAGGCACGGTAATCGTTTTTTCGGCAAAACGGGGAGCAGGCGGGGTAAACGACTCCCAGGCCACGCGTTCAATCTGCACCGGGGTTCGGTGAATGTGCGTCACCTGCGTGCAGACAAAATCGGCAACTTCCTCGGCCACAATCGCATAGCATGTCCCGACGTCTGTCAGCATGTCGCCGAACTTTTCCCGCTTCAAGCCTGCGTGCAGGAGCGCACCCATTACGTCGCGATGCTCCAGGGTGTGAAAGCGCTGGTCTGCCTTGATCGCCAAAAGGGCGAGCCGGAAGTCCTCCGGCTCCGCTTCCATGTACTCCGGATGAATGAGTACGCGCATCCGCTCGGCTCCTTCATAGCCTCCGCTCGCGGAAATTTTCACATCGCGCACTTGCGACGTAAGACTTTTCATAATGTGCCACTGCCGGGGGTCCACAAAATCAGTAAGGCGCATGGCCTGCTTACGCTCTGCCAGCGTCAGCATTTCCAGCGCCCGCTCCACAAAGGGACGTTCTTCTTTTGCAAAATGATCGAATACGCTCATAACACTCGTCCTACATCAGTCTTTCCAGAATGCTAAACAGACCGTACTGGGCAAAACGAAGGGCGATCAACGCGACAATGGGCGAAACATCAATGAATCCGAGTGTCGGAATAAAGCGGCGAAACGGAGCCAGATAAGGCTCTACCAGTCTCTCCAGCAGTTGTCCGATGCCCGTCGCCCGCATCTGCGGCACCCATGACATCAGGATGTAAGCGATAATCATGTATTGATATACGGTAAAAGCAAAATTCAAAATGGTAAACAAGTATGCCATCAGCTCACCCTTTTTATCGTGTTAAGTCCGTTACTCTTCCATGACACTGGAGATCGTCCCCTGAATATCTACATGGTCAGGCGTGCACACAAAAATCGTATCGCCCACTTTTTGAATGTCGCCATTCAATGCGTAGACGGTTCCGCTCAAAAAGTCGATAATCCGCTTCGCCTGATCCTTTTCCACCCGATGCAGATTGACGACTACCGGTCTGCGATGGCGAAGGTTATCGGCGATGTCCTGAGCATCGCTGTAATGACGGGGTTCACAGAGAATCAAGCGGATTCCCTCCTTTTCCCGCGCCTGGAACGGCACCACGTTATTCGCCCGGCTGAAAGGCTGTTGCTTTTTATTGCCGGAATCGTATTCTTCCCGTTCCTCTTCTACCGTAGTTTCCTCGACGTATTCCTCGTTATCCAACCCCAGAAACCCCATCAATTTGTTCATCACACCCATACGCTGCTGCCTCCTCTCCTGCTCGTTGTCGCATCTGTCGTTTTTTTGCCCTATTCGGGCTTGACCAAGACAGAACCCAAACGAATATATGTAGCTCCCTCTTCAATCGCCACTTCAAAATCACTCGACATGCCCATCGACAATTCTTCTATGCGAGCATGCGGGAACGCGCATTCATTGATCCGCGCCTTCCACTCGCAGAGGCCGCGAAATACCGGGCGCGCCTCCTCCTGATCTTCGACAACAGGCGCCATCGTCATTAATCCGACGATCTTTATATGTTTCATATTACTGGTTTCACGCAAAAAAGCCAATACATCGTTGGGACTAAGCCCAAATTTTGTCTCTTCCCCGGAAATATTGATCTGCAAAAAGCAGTTGACGACCTGGTCGAGCGCCTCGGCCCGGCGATTCAGCTCCTGGGCGAGCGAGAGGCGGTCGAGCGAATGAACGTACGGGAAACGTCCGACGACCTCTTTTGCCTTGTTGGTTTGCAGATGGCCGATGAAGTGCCAGGTGCCTCTATCTTTGTGCAGCTCGTATTTCGGCAAGGCGTCCTGCACCCGGTTTTCCCCGATATGCTCGATCCCGACATCCAGCAAATCACCGATTGCCTGCTCATCGACGTATTTGGTAACAGCGATGATTTTCACGTCCTCGCGGCGGCGGTTCGCTCTTGCGCAAGCCGCCTGGATGCGCTCCTCAATCGCCGCCAATCTTTGTTTCAACAATTCCTGCTCCTTGATACCCACAATGCGTAATCTCCCTTCTGCGTTATTCCTTCCAGCCGATATACGAAGCCATGCGTCCTGTCATTTTGGCTGGTCCTGCTTCTTTGCGATGCGAGAAAAACAAGTCTGTCCGGCAACTCGTACACCAGTCAGTCACCAGCATATTTGCCCGGGAAATCCCTGCTTCCAGCAAAATTTCCGTATTCAATCGCCGCAGGTCGAGCATGTATTTCCCTTCCGTGGAAGCCAGGACGGCTGGCTCCCAGTTGCGTGCACTCGTCCGCACCTGTGTCATGATCCGCTCATCCACCTCGTAGCAGCAGCCCCCGATCGATGGCCCGATGGCGACGCGGATGTCCCCCGGATTCGCCTGACAATGCGCTTGCAGCGACTTCACCATTTCTTCGGCAATACGCCCGACCGTCCCTTTCCAGCCGGCATGGGCAAGTCCAATCGCTCCTGAAGCCGGGTCGAGAAAATAAAGCGGCACGCAGTCCGCGTAAAACGACGTCAGCAAGACTCCCTTTTCCTGTGTAAACAGTCCGTCTGTGGCAGAAATGACGTCCGCGAGGCTCTCTTTGCCCGCACCTCCCGCCGTCACCTGACAGACGCGGTTGCCGTGAACCTGGTCGGCGCATGTCCACGCTTCAAAAGGCATCCCGACCTGCTCGGCCAGCTTTTTGCGGTTTGCGACTACATGCGCGGGATCGTCTCCCACGTGCAAGCCCATATTAAACGAGCCGTACGGTTCTTCACTTTCCCCGCCAAGGCGAACCGTAAACCCCGCCACGATGCCCGGAAAATCCGCTTCCCAGTCCGTCAGCCTCAAAATGGATTTGCCCTCTTCCAAAACAAACGGTTCTCTCATCCTGTCACCTTCCTCATATGGCTTATCATACCATAGCCGAAAAGAAAAGAAAGGCTAACCCCGCGCCTTTCTCCCTCTACGCTCAGTATTCATCTCCGCCAGAGGTTCTGGCTTCTACCTTGAGTGCTTCCTCCATTCGGACCAGCACCACATCTTTTCCGATCTTCACAATATTGCGCCACGGAATGACATAATCATTCCCGGAGGAAAAGAACCCAAGGAATTTGCCTGGCCCCGGCACGACTATCGCTTCCACGCGTCCGTGGCGCAGATCGATCTCCAAATCGGAAATCGTCCCCAGCCGCTTCCCATCCAGGATGTTCACCACTTCTTTGGTCTGGAAGTCAGAGATTTTTACCATTCTCCTCACCCACTTTTCTCCGTTACTCTCAGTATATGAACCGTAGGAAGAATATGTCCTTCTCCCCTGAAAAAACAAAGGCGACGCTTCCTGCCATAAAAAAACCCAACGGCACAAAACCGTCGGGAACGATGCAGCTTCTCATTGCGATTGTACGTGCTTTTGCATGTGGGCGATGGCCGCCTTTTCCAGCCGGGAAACTTGCGCCTGCGAAATTCCGATTTCTTCCGCTACTTCCATCTGGGTTTTTCCCTCGTAAAAGCGCATGGATAAAATCATTTTTTCCCGTTCCCCCAGACGTTGCATGCCTTCGCGGAGGGCGATTTCCTCGACCCATGTGACGTCCTTGTTCTTTTCATCGCTGATTTGATCCATGACGTAGATGGGATCGCCCCCATCCTGATAGATCGGCTCAAAGAGCGATACAGGGTCCTGAATCGCATCGAGCGCGAACACGACATCCTCCTTGGCGACGTTCAATTCCTGGGAAATCTCGGTAATGGTGGGCTCTCGCGAATGCTTGTTGGTCAGGTTGTCTCGCACCTGAAGGGCTTTGTAGGCGATGTCCCGCAGCGAGCGGGAAACGCGAATCGGGTTGTTGTCGCGCAAATAGCGCCTGATCTCCCCAATAATCATCGGGACGGCGTACGTAGAGAACTTCACGTTTTGTCCCAGATCAAAGTTGTCGATCGCCTTCATCAATCCGATGCAGCCTACCTGAAACAGGTCGTCGACGAATTCCCCGCGATTGTTGAACCTTTGAATCACACTCAGCACCAGACGCAGGTTGCCGTTGACCAGTTTCTCGCGGGCAGCCAGCTCACCGCTTTGCAGGCGCTCAAACAAGTCACGCATTTCCTTGTTTGTCAGCACCGGAAGCTTGGAGGTATCCACCCCGCATATCTCTACCTTATTGCGCGTCACGTCTTTCCCTCCTCGAAGCAAGAAAAAAGTCCCTAACCCGGTTGTCTTGAAAGGCCGCGTACTGACGCGTAGCCGCCAAGAAGGTGGCAAAAACCACCATCTGTTACGGTTTAGGAACAGTATCCCCTGAGGCTGGGAAAATATGCGTTAGACCATTTTGTTGAATTCTTTTCGCAACCGTTTTATAATTCGCTTTTCCAGACGGGAAATATACGACTGCGAGATGCCGAGCAGGTCGGCCACGTCTTTTTGCGTCTTCTCCTCTTCGCCGGCCAGCCCGAAGCGCAGCTCCATGATGATCCGCTCCCGCTCGGACAGTTTATCCAGCGCTTTTTTCAACAGCTTGCGGTCCACCTGGTCCTCGATGTTTTTGTAGATCGTGTCATTCTCCGTGCCGAGCACATCCGACAGCAACAGCTCGTTGCCATCCCAGTCGATGTTGAGCGGCTCGTCAAAAGAAACCTCGGAGCGGATTTTGTTGTTGCGGCGCAAGTACATCAAAATCTCGTTTTCGATACAGCGGGAGGCGTATGTCGCCAGCTTGATGTTTTTCTCCGGGTCAAACGTGTTGACCGCTTTAATCAAGCCAATCGTTCCGATGCTGACCAAATCCTCGATGTTGATCCCCGTATTTTCGAACTTGCGGGCAATGTAGACGACCAGCCGCAGGTTGCGCTCGATCAGCATGCTGCGCACGGCAGGATCGCCCGAAGGCAGGCGTCCCAGGAGCACTTCCTCTTCTTCTCTCGTCAACGGTGGAGGCAATGCTTCACTCCCGCCAATATAATAGACTTCTTCAGCGCGTGCACCAATCCACAGCAGGAATCGGTACCAGATCAACTGGAGTTGTAGGCGAAGTTTTACGTACATGATTAGCCCTCCTGTTTGAGAATAAAGGTAGGTTCTTGTGTATATGCTTCCATCATGGCAGGATGCACGATAGCCTGATACTTGCCGTCAGCCGAGAGCGGAATCGGATTCAGCCCGATCAGCACCTTTTCGGTTTCATAGCGCAGCCCTTCCTGTACAACCAACACATGATCCGGCTTGATCGCAAGCAAAAAATCCATTCCCCGCGACACGCTCCGATACGGAATCAGTCGCACACGAGACTGCCATTCGCTCGGCAGTTCATCCCAGGACCCGTCCAGCTTCTCCCACACTCCACCGTTCTCTTCGGTTTGTCGGAGAAGCGACGGCGGCAGCAGATGAGCCAGCATGCGGCTTTCCATAATCATGACCGGCAGTCGCGTGATCGGTTCGTGCAGTTGATTGCCTGTGTCCACCAGGCCGCGGCAAATGACTTTTTCCTTGGCCACTGTCACCACGACATCAACTAGAAATGTTTCGATTCTGCGCGGCTCCTGGATCGCCTTGTAGCTTTTTTTCCCGAGGAAAAAGACCAGTGTGAAGCCGATGAGAAGAATGGCGAGAGTAGGCTTGAAACCGACGCCAAACCCGTCATTGTGCGTCACAACCAATCCGTTGACGATTTCGTTTTGCGGGGCCAAAAAGTATTGCAGAGCGAACACCCCGCCTCCAAAGACAAAAGCGACGAAGTAGAAAATGATTACGTTTTGAACAAACGACAACAACCTCCTGTTACCAAAGGCGATCCAGAGCATGAGAATGGAAAAGAGCAGCTTGACTGACCATTGATACATGGATGAAAACGCCGGGAAAAAGAAAAAGGCCAAATACGAACACCCGAACAAAGAGGCCGCGATCATTCTCCACCACACCACGCGCTCTTTGCGAAAATGCGCCGTAAACCAGAGCAACAAGGTATCAATGGCGAGGTTGAGGAGTAGAATGATATCGAGATACACCACCACTGGCTCCCACCTCCGATCTGTTCTCGCCTTCGCGAAAATCCGAGAGCTGCAAGAGTTGCCGAGTGTACTGACAGCCAGTGCTGCGCTTTTGTGCGTACACCGGCTTCTATCAGTCAGTAAAAGCAGTATATAGCAATGTGTATGTAAAGTCTGTCAATTCTTGACCGTGTTTTTTTGGATTTTTTGTCTAACATTTTTGGGTCTAGGCAGGCAAAAAAGCCTTGTTCCCGCGAAAAAGGGAACAAGGCTTTTGGTTGACCACACTATTTTTTGTTGCGGCGACGGTTGCGCAGGAAGGCCGGAATATCCAGGTTGTCGAGATTGCTCATGGAGAAGAAAGACTTGTCATCCTCTTCTTCCTTCGCACGGCTCGTATTCACGCTGGAAATCGGCGTCGGACGGCTGCCGGAGGCGCTGATCGGCTGCTGCTGGCGACGAGGTGCTTCTGCCGCCGCCCGCTGCGATTGCTCAAATCCGGTCGCAATAACCGTAACCACCAGTTCGTTTTTCAAATCTTCGTTGATGACGGCACCGAAAATCATGTTGACATCCGGGTCTGCCGCAGAAGAAACGATGTCTGCCGCTTCGTTTACTTCGTACAGACTCAGGTTTGTGCCGCCTGTGATGTTCATCAGGACGCCGCGTGCGCCGTCGATGGATGTCTCCAGGAGCGGGCTGGAAATAGCGCGGCGCGCTGCTTCGGCCGCACGGTTTTCCCCGCTGCCCACGCCAATCCCCATCAGGGCGGAACCGCGTTCGGTCATGATCGTCTTCACGTCGGCAAAGTCGAGGTTGATAAGTCCCGGTACTGCAATCAGGTCGGAAATCCCTTGCACACCTTGGCGCAGGATGTTGTCCGCTTCCCGGAACGCTTCCAGCATCGGCGTGTTTTTATCGACGATTTCCAGCAAACGATCGTTTGGAATGACGATCAGTGTGTCTACTTTTTCCTTGAGCGCAGCAATACCGGCTTCACCGTGCTGGGAACGCTTGCGGCCTTCGAAGGAAAATGGACGGGTAACAACGCCGACCGTGAGCGCCCCCAGTTCTTTGGCGATTTCTGCAACGACAGGAGCGGCACCCGTACCGGTTCCACCGCCCATCCCGGCTGTTACGAATACCATGTCCGCACCGCGCAGAGCATTTTCAATCATATCGCGGCTTTCTTCCGCTGCTTTTTTTCCGATTTCAGGATTCGCGCCTGCTCCGAGGCCGCGTGTCAATTTTTCGCCAATTTGCAGCTTGATTTCTGCACTGGACAATTGGAGCGCCTGGGCATCGGTGTTCAGCGTGATGAACTCTACCCCTTTTACACCGCCTGCGATCATGCGGTTGACAGCATTGCTGCCGCCACCGCCGCATCCAATTACTTTAATTCGTGCAAACGATTCCATGTCCATATCAAATTCCAGCATGTTGCTAGTCCTCCCCAATTCAACATAAAAACT
Organism: Brevibacillus gelatini; assembly: GCF_003710935.1. Classification (GTDB taxonomy): domain Bacteria; phylum Bacillota; class Bacilli; order Brevibacillales; family Brevibacillaceae; genus Brevibacillus; species Brevibacillus gelatini. The sequence continues at coordinate 28,483 of NZ_RHHS01000044.1, read as the reverse complement.
TTTGGCCCAAGAAGCCGATTGACAACCGAATGGGACATTCCGTTATTCTCTAACACGTTTTTTACCATGTTTTTTGAGAAACGAAACGTTCCAATTTTCGCCATTGTTCCAACGACAGCTAGCGGCTAAATAAACTCGCTAAACCAGTTTTTCACTTTTTCCATCAAACCGCCGCCTTCTTTCGGCTGCTTCACAACGGTTTGCTTCTGAGTGCCCTTGAATGAGGGGGTGACGCTTACGCTGCGGCGCTCCATCAACTGCAAGGCATATTGAATCAAACCTACCCCTGTGGTGTAGGCAGGATCCCGCACTCCGATGTAATCAGGAATTGCGATGCGAACAGGTGCGTCCAATTCTTCTTTTGCCAATTCCAGCATGCCAGGCATCGCTACCGTACCGCCTGTGAGAACGTAGCCACCTGCAATCTCGTCGCGGAAGCCCAGCTTGTAGACGGCTTCCTCGACCAATTGGAATATTTCTGCAGCGCGCGGCTCAATGATATTGGCCAAATCCACTTGCGTAAACTGCTTTTCCACTTCACTGCCAATCCGGCTCACCTTGAACTTCACATCTTCAGAAGCTTCGTCGATCAATGCACACCCGTTTTTTATCTTAACGCGGTCAGCCACATCTGTATGCGTGCGTAATCCCAATGCGATGTCACTCGTAATGTGGTCGCCACCGATGCCGATCACGGTGGTCGCTGCCAGCTTTCCTTGCTCGAATACACCGATCGTGGTAGAACCCGCACCGATGTCGACTAGAACGACACCCATGTTTTTGTCATCTTTGGAAAGGGCGATCGTACTAGCTGCAAGTGGTTGCAGGAAAATGCCAGCCACCCGCAGATTCGTCCGTTGCGCGCAGCGGACAATGTTATGTACAACCGTCTTCAATCCGGTCACGATGGTACCTTCCATTTCCAGTCGGACGCCAATCATGCCCCTCGGGTCTTTTATACTACCTTGCCCATCTACGATGTACTCCTTCGGAACTACCTCAATGATTTCACGGTCCGGTGGAATCGCTACGACTTTCGCTGCCTGAATGACGCGTTGGATATCTTCTTCTCGTATCTCACGGTCTTCGCTAGATACAGCGACAACCCCTTGGGTTTCATGCAACTCGATATGGTTTCCAGTGATCCCCACATACACTTCTTCGATTGAAACACCAACCATACGCTCGGCATGGTCGACTGCTTCCCGGATGGCATGCACGGTTTGGTCGATGTCAACAATCACGCCCTTCTTGATGCCTTCAGAATGTGATTGTCCGACGCCGATGATGTTGATGGAACCGTTGTTGATTTCGCCGATCATGACGCGTACTTTTGATGTTCCAATGTCTAGGCTGACGATGAGTTCATTACTTACCAAACCTGTGACACCTCCCCTGCTACGTCTTTTGTCTTGCTAAAATGAGAACACCTGCATAATTTATTCCACACAGGACAACCATTCCCTTTTTTTCATCTAGAATTTTTGTAAAAATATGACCTTCTTCCCATTTTATCGGGCTTACTCCTGCTGATTGATCCAACGGGATAGAACAATTCTCCTAATGACAGCGAGGTTGTTGAACAGTCGCACCCCGAATGCCACAATCGCTGCCAGGTACAGATCAATCCCCAGAAACCCGCCGATAAAGGCAAGCCCGGCTGCGAACAGCGTATTGAAAAAGAATCCGGACATGAAGATCCGAACGTTGAAGGTGCGCTCCAAAAACGAGCGAATCCCCCCAAAGATCGTATCCAAACCAGCCAAAAGGGCGATGGAGAGATAGCTGCTATACTCCTGGGGCACACGCCAATCCAGAAGGAAGCCGACAGCGAGACCGACAATCAGTCCGATAAGCGGGAGCCACATGGTTACGAATCTCCTTTTTCTTTTACAGGTTTCATAAATTGAATGACGCGTGGTTCTTTGTTTGCAGCAATCAACAGCTTGTCCCGTTTTTCTGCCAGCACCTTTTTATTCGCGAGCCGGAAGTTCTCTTCGACTCCTTCCAGCTTCAAGGCGGACAGCAGCACTTCAGGCTCCCCCAATGCTTTTATCTCATAGGGGGGCTTGATTGTCCTCGTATCGATCTGAATGACATCCCCCACATTGCGAATCGCAGAAGTGGCAACCAGCCTCTGCTCATTGATGGAGATCGCCTGCGCTCCGTTCGCAAACAGGATATTGACCAGCCATCGCAAATCTTCATCGTCAATCGTGTACTCCCGTACGACCGGCACCTGCATGTGTTCGTCCAGAATCGGCTCCTGGGGTACAGGGGCATCGACGACTTGCAGCACAATGCCCTCTCCCTCCACTTCCACCATTCCGGCCAATCGACGGTTTCGTTCCAGCTCTTCCTTCATGACAGATATGCTTTCGTCTTCACTTAATGAGGTTTCGTACTGGTAATACAGCTGATTATACTTGGAAATATCCGCGAGCAGGTTTTTGTGTTTCTCCAGTTCTTTTTGAAGCGTGGTCCGAAGTTCCGCGATGCTGCGAGACTCCTTGTGTACGGGATGTAAACTGCTGCGCAATTGTACAGCCAACATCACACCTATGATAGCACTAATAATGGCAAGAATAAACGTGATTTTACGGCTTTTTTGTAACATGGGGCAAACGCATCCTTTTCCCTTTTAGGAGTGTTTCGTTTTGGCGTCGCCGACGAACGCCGGCAATTGCAGCTTGTCCTTTTTCGCCAGATCAATTTGCACAAAATCTCGCAGGGAGTGCAGCACCCCTCCCGGCAAATTCAGAGCGCTCTCCATCGTCTCCGGATCGCCGATCGCCGAAATCACAAAAGGAGCGGCCGACTTGATCCCGTTGACGATGATCGTCGGTCCGACACAGCGGATGGAAGAGTTGCTCACCAGCCGCTGGCCGTTGATGCTGATTGCCTCCGCCCCGGCAGCCCGCAGCTCGTTGACGACCAGGCGGACATCCTGCTCATGCACGATGTAGTTGGCGATGTCCGCGCTGTTGGCGGCTTGCTGGCTGTCTTGCATCGTGATGACGATGCCCGGCCCTTCCACGGCTACTACGCCGGAAAGCATGCGCGCGGCTTCCAGTTGGCTGAGCGTTTCTGCTGCTTCCGATTTTCGCTGCGCCATCGCTTCCTCGACTTTGCCCACTTGGCGCTGCAGATCGATCAGTTGGTTTTCCAGATGCCTGTTTTGCTCTTTTTCGGACAAAATCCGATCGTTCAATTGCGTTTCCTGCTGGAACAACTGGTCGTTCAGCCGCTCTTTGCGCATGAGCTTGGTTGTCTCGAACGAGGTCGCTACCAGAAAGCCTGTACAGAAGGTAACAACGGTTAAATATAAATGAAACTTGCGGCGACGACTCATTTGTCTGCTTCCCCTTTTTTTCTTTACTGCGGCTTATCTGTTTGCTGTTGGTTGTCGGCAGGCTTGTCGGCATCATTTGCCGCACCGTACGGAACAAACCACGGCTGTTCAAACATGGAGAGCACCCCTTTGGTACCGGCAGGCAGTTCAGCCACGATAGCCGGGTACCAGTTCAACATTTTGTCGAGCTTGTAGACCACGCTGCGCACCTCGTTGCCGTCTCGCATGTACAAAGTTACCCGTTGCTTATCGTACACCGTCGGCGTCAGAGTTATGTCCGAAATCTCGGCGAGCACGTTCGGCGTCAGTTTGGACAACGCTTTGGCGAGGTTCGGGAGCAGTTCAGGCGCTGACCAGGAGCTGATGAGAGGCCTGTCCACCACGCGATCGGCAAAATTTACCTGCTTCAATATTTTCCCGTTTTCGAGCAGCGGATAGCGGTTGCCGTCCTGGGCGTTCCAGAAAGCGACCCGCTTCAACTCCGTCACGTGCAGCCGGATGACACCCGGAAAGGAGCGGCTGACCGTCACGCTTTTGATCCCCTCAAGCGGCTGCAGATTGTTCTGCACACTGCTCTCCCAGACGTTGAGAAATTGCATGTCACGCACAAGGCCCGACTGCTGGACAATTTGCTCTGCGGTGTAAATGTCATTGCCGATAACCTGAATTTCCTGTACTTTGCTGTACGGTGATCGAATAAAAACGATAATAAGTACGGTAAGAAAAAACAGTACCAAAAGAAAAACCAGCTTGCGGTTTCCTTTTCTTCTGGGACGTTGCTCTTTTACTTGCGGAATGCGTTCTTCATATACCGCCATGGCCGAATCCTTCCTCATGCATTCTAGGCTCGTCGCCCGCAAGATAATTCAATCGAAAAAAGAAAATTAATGGATTTATACCAAATAATTGCAACTTTATGAAACAGGGAAAGCGGCATAGCACTATGCCGCTTGTCTTCCCTCGATCATATCGACACCCTCGTGATATCGGCTCCCAGCCTGCGCAATTGCTCTTCCAGCCGATCGTACCCACGATCGATATGATGGATCTGGTTCACCGTGGTAATGCCTTCTGCAGCAAGCCCTGCCAAGACCAAAGCAGCTCCTGCTCGCAGATCCGTCGCTTCTACACTCGTGGCAGTCAGCTTTCCGACGCCGCGAATGATGGCAGAGCCGAGATCTACGTATATGGATGCGCCCATTCGCGCCAATTCATTCACATGTTTGAATCTTCCTTCGAAGATCGTTTCCTTGATAACGCTGGTCCCCCTCGCCTGTGACAGAAACACCATCAACTGCGCCTGCAGGTCTGTCGGAAACCCTGGGTATGGCGAGGTGATGATCCGGTCGTAGGCACGCGGACGGGAATTACTTTTGATTTCCATTATATCATGGCGGGTTTTGATTTCAACACCGCAGCTACGGACAACCTCAATCAATGCGGTGAGTTGCTCAGGCAGCGTGTTGGTCAGCTCGATGTGGCCCTGGGCAATTCCGACCGCCAGCACGAACGTACCCGTGACAATTCTGTCGGGGATGATCCGGTAGCTGACGGAACGAAGCCGCTGCACGCCGGTGATCTCGATCGTATCGGTGCCTGCGCCCCTGATCCGCGCGCCCATGGCGTTCAGAAAGTTTTGCAGGTCGATGATCTCCGGCTCCCTGGCCGCGTTGCAGATGCGCGTCGTCCCTTTTGCCAAAACCGCCGCCATCATGATATTTTCCGTCGCACCCACGCTGGGGAAAGAAAGAAAGACATTGGTCCCGCGCAATTGCTTCGCCCGAAATGTAATGTAGCCTTCCGATTCTTCGATTTTGGCCCCGAGCGCTGTAAGCCCCGACAAGTGCAGGTCGATTCTGCGTTCACCGATGTCACATCCGCCCGGACGCGAGATCGTGACTTCGCCCAATCGAGCCAGAAGCGGCCCGGCCAGAAAAATCGAAGAGCGCATCTGGCTCATTAAATCATCTGGTACATGCGGGACGGAGACAGACGTTGTATCCAGATCGACGCAACCGTCCACATGCTTCGCCTTGGCCCCCAGTGCCGTCAGTATTTCCAGCATGACCTTGATATCTTTCAGATGGGGGACATCGTAGATATAGAATTGCCCTTCCGCAAGCACAGAAGCTGCAAGGATGGGAAGAGCAGCGTTCTTGGCTCCTTGGATCCGAAGCGAACCGGACAGAGGTCTTCCGCCTTCGATCGCAAAAGTCTCCAAACTTTCACCTCCGTGTTACCCCTCGCCCACCACCAGAACTTCCGGATGCAGATCAATTCCGTATGTCGCAAGAATTGTGCTCCGTACATGCTCGATTAAGGTGAGGACGTCGGTAGCCGTGGCTCCTCCGCAATTCACGATGAAATTGGAGTGTTTTTCCGAAACCTGAGCTCCACCGACTCGATAGCCTTTCAGCCCTGCTGCCTCGATCAAACGTCCAGCGTGGTCGTTCGGCGGGTTGCGGAACACACTGCCGGCGCAAGGCATCTGCAACGGCTGTGTATGGCGACGACGCTCCTTGTTGGCAGAAAGCGTAGCGGCAATTTGTTTGCGATCGCCATGACGCAGCTGGAAACGGGCCTCCAGCACGATTCCTTTTTCTCTCTGCAAGAGAGAAGTCCGGTAACTAAAGCTCAGTTCCTCGTTACTCAACACCTTACATTCGCCGTTTGCAAAAAGGATTTCGGCTTCAATAAGAATACGTGAAAGATCAGATCCGTGGGCCCCTGCATTCATATAGACAGCCCCGCCTACCGTACCAGGAATCCCTCCTGCGAACTCCAGCCCGGTCAATCCCTTCTTGCCTGCCTCCACCGCCAGGCGGATCATGGAATATCCGGCACCCACACACACCTCTTCACCCCTGAACTCGCAGTGGCTCAAGCCCTCAGCCACTTTGAGCACGGCTCCGCGAATCCCTCCGTCCCTCACCAGAAGGTTGGAGCCGCGCCCGATTACACTCCAAGGAATTTCATGACGATGGATGATTTGCAAGGCTGTAAGCAAGGATTCTTTGTCCTTGGGCTGGATCAACAAATCAGCAGGACCCCCGATCCGCCATGTTGTATGATTGGCGAGAGGTTCATTGGTCCACACTTTTTTGATCCCTGCTTGCTTCAGCTCATCTGCGATTTTTTTCATTTGTGAACCTCCTGATACGTTTGCTAGGTCGGACCTTTGCGTCTTCTCACGTGTTTGCTCCATACTATGCCATCGCCCAGAGCGGCGTGACACTCGCCCATTCGATCATTTTTTTCCGGAAACCTCTTGCAAGGTGCGAACAATTTCGGTGGCAGCCTGCGGCATGCCGAGCGACAGGGCGTTCTCTTTCATCTGTGCCCACAGCTCACGGCTTTGCAAAAGACCTTCTACCTCGGACAGCAGACGCTCTCCGGTCAGTTCCTTTTCTACAATCACCCGCGCTGCCCCTGCGCGTTCCAGTCCGCGCGCATTTTTCTCCTGATGGTTGTTGGTCACATACGGAGAAGGGATCAAAATCGACGGCACCCCGAGCGCCGTCACTTCGGCAAGCGTGGATGCACCGGCACGTCCAACCAGAATATGTGTCGCCGCCAAAACGTCCGGCATATTATGGACGAAGGGAAGTACGGAAAGGTTCGCGGGCAGCTTTCCTTTCGCCGCGAGTTGTTGGGAGATGTTTTCAAAATGAACGTCACCGGTTACATATACAAAATGAGTATCGGCATGTTTGCCCAGTTGTGTGACGATGGACAGCACCGCTTCATTGATCGCTCTTGCACCGCGACTGCCGCCAAAGATCAGGACGATCTTTTTGCCAGCGTCTACCCCGAGAAAGCTTCTTCCTGCCTCTGCATCGCCATGCATCACTTCCGTCGCGCGCGGGTTGCCGGTAAAGACCGTTTTTCCCTTGGGAAAATGTGCGAGCGACTCTTCAAACGACACGGCCACCCGCGTAGCCTGCCGCGACAAAAACTTGTTGGTCAAGCCCGGAACGACGTTTTGCTCGTGAATCAACGTCGGAATGCCCAAACGGGCCGCGGCGTACACGACCGGGCCGCACACGTAGCCGCCTGTGCCGACGACGACATCCGGCCGGAAGTCGCGCAACATTTTTTTCGCATCGGAAACCGCCCGAATGAATTTCCACAAAGTCTTGATGTTGTCGAGTGACAGCTTTCGTTTCAAGCCGCTGATTTCCACAGACTGGAACGGAATGTCTGTGCGCGGCACGAGCTGTGCCTCCAGCCCCTTTTTACTGCCGATATACAAAAAGGCAGCCTGCGGTGTCTGGCGAGAAACTTCCCTCGCCACCGCAAGCGCCGGATAAATATGTCCACCTGTGCCACCGCCTGTAAGGACGACGCGCATACAATCACACCCTTATTTTTATGCAGAGAAAAAACTGGCTTCCTGCCTGAAAATTCAAGATCGGGAAAAGCGGGAAATATTCAAGAGGACGCCGACACCTGTGAGCATCAGTGTCAGGGACGAACCTCCATAGCTTAAAAACGGCAGCGTAATCCCGGTAACCGGGAACATACCTGTAACGACGCCGATGTTGATGACGACCTGTATCGCGATCATGCCGATGATTCCGAGCGCGAGAAGACTTCCGAACAGATCCGGTGCGGTTATCGCGGTGCGCATCCCTCTCCACAAAAGCAGCAGGAACAACAGCAGGATCAGCGTGCCGCCGATAAATCCAAGTTCCTCCGCTACGATGGAAAAAATGAAGTCGTTGTACGGCTCTGGCAAGTATAAATGCTTTTGCCTGCTTTGTCCCAATCCAAGGCCGAGCAGGCCGCCAGGGCCAATCGCATACAGCGACTGAATGATCTGGTACCCGGTATTGAGCGGATCCGACCACGGATCGAGAAACGACGTAATCCGTTTGATGCGGTAAGGCGCCGACAGCACCAGCCCGACAAAACCGGCGATGCCAAGCATCCCCAGTCCGACGAAGTGGCTGATTCGCGCTCCCGAGGCAAAAATCATGACAATGGCCGTGCCCACGAGTACAGTGCCTGTTCCCAGGTCAGGCTGGAGCATGATGAGCCCGAAGCAGACCAACGGAATCGCCAGTGCGGGCATCAGCCCTTTGCGGAACAGGACAATCTGCTTCTGGTTGTCCGATAGCCAGCGCGCCAAAAACGCGACGACGCCGAGCTTGGCAAATTCGCCGGGCTGAATCCCGAAAGCCCCGAAGCCAAGCCAGCTTTTGGAGCCGTTCACTTCGATCCCGATGACGAGTACCAGTATCAACAGGCAAATGCTCACGTAATAGCCCGGCTTGGCCCATTGCTTCCACACCCAGTAGTCGATGTTCATCGTGATGTACATCGAGGTAATGCCGAGCAAAGCAAAAATGAGCTGCCGCTTGGCAAAAAAGTACGGGTCGGAAAAAGGCGGCTTCTGGGCGACAATCGCACTGGCGCTGTACACCATCACGATGCCAATTCCCAATAAAAAAAGTGTTGCAAAAATAATTACGAAGTCGGGGGCAGAGCGTACCTTGCTCATCGTGCCAGGTCATCCTTTCTCATGCCGTCCCGTATCAAGCTGTATTCATGCGGGTCAAAAGGGACGTTATGCTAGGCTTGTTTTAAGTCTATGCACGCCGTCCTTAAACATGCTCCCCCTGACCTCAAAGGAAGGGAACATATCCCAGCTCGCACACGCCGGGCTGAGCAATACCACGTCTCCTGCCTGCGCCAGGCGGGAAGCGGCAAGAACGGCTTCTTCCACAGTATCGACATGGATTCGCTCGTTAATCCCTGCTTCCTCCGCACGCGCAAGCAAAATCGGCGCGGTCTGCCCGAGCGCGATGACCGCTTTGACCCGCCCTTTCATGACAGGCAAAAGCTCGCGAAAATCGACGCCCCGGTCAAGGCCGCCGCAAATCCAGACCACAGGCTCCTGGCACGCCTGCAGGGCGCGGGAAGCCGCTTCCGGATTGGTCGCCTTGGAGTCGTTGAAATATTTCACCCCGGCAATGGTATCAACGTATTCCATGCGATGCTCCACGCCGGGAAAAGTAGACAGCACTTGTACCATCGAACCGACATCAGCCCCGGAAAGCTTCGCGACGAGAATCGCTGCCAGAGCGTTGTCCAGATGGGGAACCGTCATATCCGCCACAGAGATGATCGTCTCCGGCTGGCCCTGTCCATCTGTGAACTTGATGATGCCATCCTGAACAAAAGCCCCTCTCGGAACCTGCTGCGTCTTGCTGAAATAGTACACCTGGGCAGGCAGATCGCCGCACTTGGCGAGAACCTCCGGCTGGTCAAACGGCAGGATCGCCATATCGTCTGCGGTTTGATTGGCGAACATTTTCAGCTTCGCGTCCAGATACGCCTCCATCGTATGGTGGTAGTCGAGATGAGCAGGATACAGATTGAGCAAAACACCGATGTGCGGTCGAAACTCCCTCGTCCCCATGAGCTGGAAGCTGCTCAATTCGGCTACGAGCAACTGGTCCGGGCCCGCCTCTTCCGCCAGGCCGCACAAAACCGTGCCGATATTGCCGCCGACAAGCACATCCAGACCCGCTTCCTTGAGAATTTGCCCGACGAGCGTTGTCGTGGTTGTCTTTCCGTTGGAGCCGGTTATGCCGATGATCGGTGCCTTGGCAATCTGGGAGGCTAGCTCCACCTCGGTCACGACGGGAATCCCCAGTTGGAGCGCTTGCTGCACAGGCGGCGCTTCATACGGAATCCCCGGATTTTTGACGACGAGCGACACACCCGGATGAAGCAACTCTTCCGGATGGTGGCCGCAAATGACGGTGATCCCGAGCGCCTCCAGCTCCTTGATGCCTGTTGCTTCTTCGCGCGGCTTCTTATCGTTGACCACGACATGAGCGCCAAAGCGGTGCAGCAGTTTTGCCACTGCTACACCGCTTTTGGCCATTCCTAAAACGACTACATGCTGATTTTGATAACGCATCATCTGATTGTCACCACCTCAAGGTATACACCCAATCCGGCAAAAACCATGCCGACCAGCCAGAAGGTGACGACAACCCGCCACTCGGACCAGCCCGTCAACTCAAAATGATGATGGAGCGGACTCATGCGGAAAATCCGTTTTCCGCGCGTTTTGAAGGAGATGACCTGCAAAATGACCGACAGTGTCTCCACGACGAACACACCGCCGATAATCGCCAGCAGAAGCTCTGTCTTCGTCATGATGGCAATTCCGGCGAGCGCCCCGCCCAGGCCGAGCGAGCCGGTGTCCCCCATGAACACGCGCGCCGGATGGGCGTTAAAGACGAGGAAGCCAAGAACAGCCCCGACAACGGCTGCACTGAAAATCGCCGTGTCGTAGTCCTGCCCGAACCAGGCGATAATCGCATACGCGCCAAAGGCGATGGCTCCGGTTCCTGCCAAAAGTCCGTCCAGGCCGTCCGTAATGTTCACCGCGTTGGTCGTGCCGACGAGCAAAAACAGCAGGAACGGGAAGTAGAAATAACCGAGTTCCAGCTTCCACGGCGTTCCTGGCAAATGCAGCGACGTATCGTGCCCCATCATCAGCAGCAAAATATACGCGCCGATTGCCAGCACAATCTGACCGGCAAACTTCTCTTTTGCGGTCAAACCAAGGTTGCGTTTTTTTCTGATTTTGATAAAGTCATCCAAAAACCCGATCAGACCGTAGCCGAGTGTCACCAATAACAGGAAGTAAATCTCCATGTTGGCATTGGCAAACTTCAACACGGTAAAGATAAGTGCCAAAAGAATGATGGTTCCCCCCATGGTAGGAGTCCCAGCCTTCTTGTAGTGCGATTGTGGTCCTTCCTCGCGAATGGCCTGCCCGAATTTCAGGCGGCGAAGGAAGGGAATAAACAGTGGGCCAATCAATACAGCAATGAGAAACGCGGCGACGATCGTGACGATTAGGACGTTGTCAGCGAACATGCCCGAGCCTCCTTTCTTTCGATGCCAATGTGTCGCATCTGTCTCTATTCGTGGTTGTACCGGGCAATCGCTTCCCGTGCTACTTCACGGTCATCGAAAGGCAGTACCTGGTTTTTGATGATTTGATAAGTCTCATGGCCTTTTCCGGCAATCAAAATGACATCGTCAGCCTTTGCCAGCGAGATGGCATGATGAATCGCTTCGCGGCGGTCTGTCACCGCTGTGTAACGACTTGCGTCCACATCGCGCACACCTGCGAGCATGTCTTCGATAATCGCCTGCGGCTCCTCGGAGCGAGGATTATCGGATGTCAGGACGGTCATATCCGCATATTTCGTTGCGATCTTCGCCATAATCGGGCGCTTCGTACGATCGCGGTCTCCGCCGCAGCCGACGATGCAGTATACGTTGCCTTTGGCAAACTCTTTTACGGTGAGCAAAGCGTTTTCCAGGCTGTCCGGCGTATGGGAGTAGTCAACCAGGACCGCGAACGGCTGTCCGGCATCGACCGACTCGAATCGCCCGTTCACGCCAGCGACTGCTTCCAGACTGGCCTTGATGTCTTCGAGGCTGACGCCTTCCGCAAGTGTCACTGCAATGGCGGCCAATGCGTTGTACACATTGAATTTGCCCATCAGCTTCAAGTTCAGGCGGATGGTACCCGCATAGGTTTCTGCGGTAAACGAGGTTCCCTTGCTCGTAATCTCGATGTCTTTGGCGCGTACGTCTGCCGACTGGTCGATTCCGTATGTGATGACGCGCGCAGACGTCACCGTCGCATACAGCTTCGATGCTTCGTCGTCTGCGTTCAGCACAGCCGTCTTCAGGCGATTCGGATCATACTGGTTGCCCAGTTGGGAAAACAGCAGAGACTTGGCGTAGCGATAGTTTTCCATCGTTTTATGGTAGTCGAGATGGTCCTGCGTCAAATTCGTGAAAACGGCGGTATGTATGTCGCAGCCACGCACACGTCCTTGTTCCAGCGCGTGAGAGGACACCTCGATGATCGCGTAGTCTGTGTTTACGTTGCACATGCGGCGGAAGCTTCTTTGCAGATCCACGGCATCGGGCGTCGTGTTTTTCACTTCTTCTGTGACATCTCCGATCCGCATGTGAATCGTGCCGATCAAGCCTGTTTGCTTGTGCTGGTCGCGCAGGATCTTGTCGATGAGATGAGTGGTGGTTGTCTTCCCGTTCGTACCTGTAACCCCAATCACCTTTAACTCTTTTGTGGGAGATCCGAAAATGCGATCAGCCAGCATAGCCATTGCCCGCCGGGTGTCCGGTACTCTGACAACAGTCGCTGGCACGTCCAGATCTTGTTCGGATAGCACGGCGACGGCGCCATTTTTCACCGCCTGGGCCGCGAACGCATGGCCGTCCACGGTAAACCCCGTCAGACACACAAACAAGTAGCCGGGCTTCACCTGGCGCGAGTCTGCTGTCAAACCCGTAATCTCCATACTGTCATCCCCTGAAACCTTCACTGGCAACAAAGGCATGAGCAGATCCCGTAGAAACATGAAACAGGCACCCCATTCTCCAACTAGTATAGACAGAAATTTGCCCTTTTTTACGAAAGGAATCCGATCCATTTCTGTGATGAACAAAGGCAGAGCGACTGTAGACAAGCCTACTTCCCTCCGCCTTCGAAATCTCATTTTATAGCTAATTGTTTAATTTGTCACCAAGATGTATGCGAATTTTTCCGCCCGCTTCTATTTTCACGCCCGGCGCAGGCGACTGCTGAATGACGTAGGCCCCTTTTCCCGAAACGACCAGCGGAAGCGTGTCATACGTCTGCACGACGTCCTTCATCGTCTGTCCGACCATGTTCGGAACCTCGATCGGCTCGCGCTCGCCCAATGCCTTGTTGATCTCCTTGGCGATGCCGTCGCTGCGCTTGGGCACATTCATATATTGCAGGGAAGATTCGATAATGTTTTTGACGCTCGGCGCTGCAATCAGTCCGCCAAAAGCCAGCGCCTTCGGATTATCGACCGCAAAGTAGACGATGATTTGCGGATCATCCGCAGGAGCGAAGCCGATAAAGGAAACGATGTACTCCCCGTCGACGTAGCGGCCGTTTCTGACCTTTTGCGCGGTTCCGGTTTTTCCGCCGACCCGATAGCCTTCAATATAGGCCTTATTTCCTGTTCCTCGCGCCACGACGCTCTCCAGCGCATACCGCACCTTGGCAGAGGTTTCTGCCGAGATCACCTGGCGCACCTCTGTCGGGAGCGTCCGCGCAACAATATCGTGGGTGACGCTATCCCGCCATTCCTTGGCGACAAACGGCTTCATCAGCTTCCCGCCGTTGATTGCTGCCGAGACAGCGACCATTTGCTGGATGGGGGTGACGGATACTCCTTGACCAAACGAAGTCGTCCCAAGCTCGACAGGTCCGACGCGATCAAGATTGAACAACAGTCCGTTTTCTTCCCCGATCAGGTCGATGCCCGTTTTTTGTCCGAAACCAAATTTTTTGATGTATTCAAACAGCCGTTCTTTTTGCAAGCGCTGCCCCATCGTTACAAAGCCGGGGTTGCACGAGTTTTCCACGACTTGCAGCATCGTCTCCTGTCCGTGCCCTTGCCGCTTCCAGCAGCGCAGCCGCTTGCCTGCCACGTTAATGTAGCCGGGATCGAAGAAGCTTTCCTCCAAAGAGACGACACCTTCATTCAAGGCCGCAGCCAGCGTGACGATTTTGAAGGTCGAACCAGGCTCATACGTTTTCCAGATCGGCAAGTTGCGGTTGTATACTTCTGCCGGGTAGTTCTGGTATTCATCCGGCTGGAAGGTCGGACGGCTGCCCATGCCCAAAATTTCTCCGGTCTTCGGATTCATCGCAATCGCCAGGACATCATCCGGCTGATAGGCGACGACGGCCTGATCCAGCTCTCGTTCGATAAACGACTGGATGGCGCTGTCGATCGTCAAATACATGTCCATCCCGCTCACCGGAGGGACGTAATCTTCCGAGCCGCCGGGCATGACGCGCCCTTTTGCATCGGAAGGAAAAGAAATATGTCCCTCTGTTCCCTTGAGAAACGGATCATAAATTTTTTCCAAACCCGTCAATCCCTGATTGTCGATCCCGGTAAAGCCGAGAATATGCGCAGCCATGCTCCCGTTCGGATAAAAGCGCTTCGTATCTCCGGCCAGGTAAATCCCCGGCAGGTTCAGCTCCTGAATTTTCCGCGCCTTTTCGAGCGGCAGCTTTTTTCCGCCCGGAATCTTGTCGTTGCTCATCTGCTTTTTGGTGATCGCCTTGTAAACATCTTCTTCCTTTTGCTCCAAAATGATCGCGAGCTGTCGGGCCGTCTCTTTCGGGTCCTTGATCTGCGCGGGGACTGCCACGATCGTTGGCACGGTCATGTTGGACACCAGCTCGTTGCCGTTCCGATCCAGAATCCGGCCGCGATTCGGCTTGAAGTCGATTTGCCGATTCAACAGTTGGTCAGCCATCTGCGCAAGCTTCGGACCTTCGATCAACTGCACATACCCGAGCCGGGTAATGAGCGCCGTATACAGGACAATGCCGACGACCAGTGATATGAAAATGCGGCGGCGTACAGTAGCATTGGATACCCGCAAAGCGAGTCCCCCCTCGAAAAAGGTTGTCTCTTCCTTACCTTATTCGTCGGGGGGACGGGATAGAACTATGGGGTTGTGCTTGTTTGATTCGCTTCCGTGCCATCCTGCTCGCCTACCGATTGTCCTGCAGGCTGTTCATTCGGATTCGTTTGCCCCCCTGTTCCGGCGGGAGCAGTGCTGTCTGCTGGCGGAGCAGTCCCGGACGGCGCTGTTCCTTCCTGAGTAGGAGTTGCCGCTGTTGCCGGCTTCGATTCGGACTGCAGCGTGATCTGCAGCTTCTCCTTGCCGTTCAATGCTGTGCCTGGCGCTATGCTCTGCTGTACGACAAAGCCCGCACCCGTAGCCTTCACATCCATGTCGAGCAGCGAAGCAAATTCCATGACTTCTCTCAGCGACTTTCCTTTGAAATCTGGCATCTTGGCGCCCGTCAGACGGTCCGATACCAAAATGATTTGCTTCCCAGGGACGACCTGATCGTAGGCTGCCGGGTACTGCTCCACGATCTTGGTCCCGGTTCCGATTACCGTCACGGTCAAATTGTCCTGCTTGGCGCGCAGTTGCGCCGCTGTCGTGGACATGCCCACGAACTTCGGCAACGTCTGGCTCACTGCTGCCGGAACTGCCGCCGCCTGCTGCTGCGCCGCCTTTTTCGTTTTGTCTTTGCTGCTGTCGCTGCTGGTACGGGGCAAATCAGGCTGCTGCTGCAAGTATTGCAGGCTGCGCTCCATGATCGACTTGAACGTCGGCGCGATCATCATTTTGCCCCAGTACGCGTACCATGCATCTGTCGCAGGATCGTCGATCACGACGTAAACAAGCAGGCGCGGATTGTCTTTTGGCGCAAATCCGATAAACGAAGCGATATAGTGCCCGTCCATGATTTTGCCCGTGTTCGGGTCGTATTTTTGCGCGGTACCGGTTTTCCCGGCGACGTGGTAGCCGTCGATGGCGTACTGCTTCCCTGTCCCGTGCTCGCCTGTCACGACTGTTTCCAAAATGTCCCGGGTTTTCTTCGCGGTCGCCTCCGAGACGACGCGTCTGACGACTTCGCGCTCGCTGCGCTTCACGACCGCTCCTGTATGCTGGTCACGCAGTTCCTTGACGATATGCGGCTTCAACAACTCGCCGCCGTTGGCGATGGCCCCTACTGCCATCACCTGCTGGATCGCCGTCACCGTCACCCCTTGTCCGAAGGTCGTCGCTGCCCAGTCGCGGGGAGACTGCGGTTTTTCCAGGTTAATCAGGTTTCCTTCTTTTTCGTAGGGCAGCTCGATTCCGGTCAGCGAGCCCATCCCGAACTTTTTGATGTACGCTCTGAGCTTCTCCAGCTTCAGGCGCTCGTAGCCGAGTTTGGCAAACATCACGTTACTGGAGCGCTGAACCCCTTCCAAAAACGAGATTCTGCCCCAGCCTACCCCGTTGTTATGGTCGCGGATTGGAACCTGTCCCTTGATCGTGTACTTCCCGGAATCATACATTTCATTCTGGTTGAACAGCCCTTCCTCAATTGCGGCCGCCAGTGTAATGATCTTGAACGTGGAGCCAGGCTCGAACATGGACGTGATCGCGTGGTTCGTATAGTTCGAAATCCCGTTATAGTATGTATTGGGATTAAATTGCGAACGATTGCCCATCGCCAAAATCTCGCCCGTCTGCGGGTCGGATACGATGACCGTCATCCCTTTTGGCTTGTACTGCCGATCCACCACATCCAGCGCCTCTTCGACGTAATCCTGGATTTGCCTGTCGATGGTCAAATAGACGTCGTAGCCGTCTTTTGCCGGGATGTATTCTCCTTCTCCATCCGGCAGCTGATAACCGGCCCCGTCTCTTTTATACTGCATCTGGCCCTTTTCTCCGGCCAGTTCCTTGTCGAGATGCAGTTCGATCCCCATCTTCGGCGCATCGTACAGATCGAGATATCCGATCACATGCGAGGCAAAGCTGTTGTTCGGATAGACGCGCCTTGTCGTCTCATCCAGAAAAATCCCCGGAAGCTGATTTTCTTCCACCTGCTTACCGTTTGGCAGCTTCGGATATTGCGCTTCCAAAATCCGCTTTTTCTGCTCTTCGCTGATTTTCCTTCCGTAGCGGCCCAACTCTACCACCTTGTTCGGCTTGGTCAGCATCTTCACCAGTTCAGGAACCGGAGCGTTGAGAATGGGCGCCAGCACGTTTGCCGTGTAGTAAGGGTCCTTGACGACGTCCTTATCTTTTTCATCCCGCCCCTTCAGCCTGGCGTTCACGGTGTATGCCTTGCCCTGGAAGGCGAGAATTTCGCCGTTTCGGTCTTTGATGGCACCGCGTGCCGGCTGCAGAGTCCGATTCCGGTCCCATTGCTCCTGCGCCTGTCCCATGATTCGGGCTGCATCTACCGTTTGAATCCAGTAGATCCGAATGCCCAAGCCTGAAAAAATCAAGATCAGGCATAAAGCACAAACGAGGATGCGCCAATTCACGAGTCGTTTCCCTTCCATTTCCACTCACTCCATCACGTCTATGATCGCCGCCTGAATCGGCCCGGACAGTCAAGCGTAAGAAAAAATGTTACCGCACAATTGACGCAGTAACATTTGATTTTAAGGCTGCTTTGGCTGTTGTTGTTGAATCGAACTTGCTTTTACTTTCCCCTGACCGACTGTATGTACGGCATCCGCATTGTACACCATGCCTTGTCGCTCTGCTTCTTTCTGGATGCGGTCACGGTTGCTGAGCTGCTCGATTTGCAGTTTCAGCGTAGCGTTTTTCTCGGCAAGCAGCCGGTTTTCTTTTTTCGTGCTCTGGATTTCGTAATTCATCTGGGAGATTTGCGAGTACCTGACTCCGACCATCCCCAGGCCGATCACTGTCAACGAGATAAACAAGAGATAGAGCAATTTTTCGCCTGTCGGAATGGTTGGTTTGATTCGGATCGTTCGTTTTGTTGTCTTGGTGACGGAGCGGGACTGCTTTTCCAGCTCCATTGCCAGATTGCCTTGGTAGTAGTAACTCAACGCTTTCTCCCCCCTCTTTCCTCGTCGCTATTCTCCCGCTACAACTTCTCGGCTACCCGCAGCTTCGCAGAACGCGCGCGCGGATTGGCCGCAAGCTCTTCTTCTGACGGCAAAATCGGCTTGCGCGTGATGACTTTGACAATCGCTTCGTTTCCGCATGTACAAATCGGAAACGACGGCGGGCATGTGCAGCCCTTGGAATAATCCTGATATACCTGCTTGCAAATCCGGTCTTCCAGCGAATGGAACGTGATGACGCTCACGCGGCCACCCGGATTCAAAATATCAATGGCATCGGTGACAGCCTCTTTGAACGCATCCAGCTCATCGTTGACGGCAATGCGAATCGCCTGAAACGTCCGCTTCGCAGGGTGTCCCCCTGTGCGGCGCGCCGCTGCCGGAATTCCTTCCTTAATCAGCTCGACCAGCTCGCCTGTTGTCCGAATCGGCTGCTTTTTGCGTTGCTGCACGATTTGCCGGGCAATTCGCCGGGAAAATTTCTCTTCTCCGTACAGCCAGATGATCCTGGCAAGCTCCTCTTCGTCCCATTCGTTGACGATGTCGTAGGCCGAAAGCGTCGCTTGCTGGTCCATTCTCATGTCGAGCGGAGCGTCCGCATTGTAGCTGAACCCGCGCTCTCCTTCGTCAAGCTGCGGGGATGAAACTCCCAAATCAAACAAAACTCCATCTACACCAGTAAGCCCCAAATCTTTGACAATCTCTTTCAGATGGCGAAAATTGCTTTTGACCAGTGTTACCTTGTCCATGTAGGGAGCCAGTCTTTCCCTGGCATTGTCGTGCGCCCAGTCATCCTGATCGATGGCAATCAGGCGGCCGCCCTCGGTCAGACGGGACGCGATCAGACTGCTATGTCCCGCTCCGCCGAGCGTGCAGTCCACATAAATGCCTCCAGGCCGAATGTTCAGGCCATCTACAGCCTCGTCCCTCAGTACGGTTACATGATGAAACGACAATGTCGTCACTCCTGTTCTTCTCGCTGCTACAAATTAAAATCAACCAGTTTTTCAGCAATTTCTCCAAAAGAGCCTTCCGACTGGGCGAAATAATCTTCCCAACGTTCTTTGCTCCACACCTCTACGCGGTTGGATACGCCAATGATGACACATTCCTTTTGGATACCGGCATGTTCGCGCAGGTTGGGCGGTATGTTTACCCTTCCCTGCTTGTCCCATTCGCATTCGGTCGCGCCGGAAAAGAAAAAACGTGTAAACGCGCGTGCATCCGCTTTTGTAAAGGGCAGAGTCTTCAGTTTTTCCTCCAGCTGCTTCCACTCTTCCATCGGATAAGCGAACAAGCATTGGTCAAGTCCGCGGGTAATGACGAAGGAAGCTCCCAGACCTTCTCGGAATTTGGCAGGAATCGTCAGGCGGCCTTTTTCATCGATGCTGTGCTGATATTCACCCATGAACACGCCCTGGTCCCCCACTTTCCTGTCCTTTGGCTCCACTTTCCCCCACTTTTCCCCACCTTGTTGCCTACTTGCTATTATAAAAAAAAATCCTGCATTTGTAAGCAGGATTTTTTCGTTGATTTTTTTGCCGGGAAAGGACGGTTTTCGCGAACCTATTCGACCCAGCTATCGAGATATGCTTTTTGCTCGTCGCTCAATTTGTCGATGCCGATGTTCAATGCTTCCAGTTTGTACTGGGCAACCATTGCGTCGAGCTCGTATGGTACGTTCAGCACTTTTTTGCCGATGTTTTTGTACTGCTCGTTGACGTACGCCAGAGAAACAGCTTGCAGGGCGAAGGTCATGTCCATGATTTCAGCCGGGTGGCCGTCGCCTGCTGCCAAGTTTACGAGGCGGCCTTCTGCCAGAAGGTACAGTTTTCGACCATCTGCCATGACAAATTCTTCAATATCTTTGCGCACAACCCGCTTGGATGTCGACAGGGCCTCAAGCTCCACTTTGTTTACTTCGACATCAAAGTGGCCAGCGTTGGACAGGATCGCGCCATCCTTCATCACTTCAAAATGCTCTTTGCGGATCACGTCGCGGTTTCCGGTCACAGTCACGAAGTAGTCGCCGTGCTTCGCCGCTTCGCTCATCGGCATAACTTCGAAGCCGTCCATGTACGCTTCTACCGCTTTGATCGCGTCGATCTCGGTTACGATGACTTTCGCGCCAAGTCCTTTCGCGCGCATGGCCACACCTTTTCCGCACCAGCCATAGCCAGCTACCACGACAGTTTTGCCTGCCACGACCAGGTTGGTTGTGCGGTTGATGCCATCCCAGACAGATTGGCCGGTACCGTAACGGTTGTCAAACAAATATTTGCAGAAAGCGTCGTTCACCGCTACCATCGGGAACTCCAGCTTGCCTTCTTTTTCCAGCGCTTTCAGGCGGAGAATACCGGTTGTGGTTTCTTCCGCGCCGCCGCGCACTTGCGACAAGAGATCGCGGCGCTCGCTGTGCAGAATGGTCACCAGGTCGCCACCGTCGTCGATAATCAGGTCAGGGCGCGTTTCCAGCGTTTTAATCAGATGCTCCTTGTACTCGGCTGGATCTGGATTGTATTTGGCAAAAACGCGGATGCCGTCTTCCACCAGTGCCGCGCAAATATCGTCCTGGGTGGAGAGCGGGTTGGAGCCCGTGATCGTTACTTCTGCGCCACCTGCTTGCACAACTTTTGCCAAATAAGCGGTTTTTGCTTCCAGGTGCAAGGAGATGGCCACTTTCAGGCCTGCAAACGGCTTCTCTTTTTCAAAGCGCTCGCGAATGCGGTTGAGAACCGGCATGTGTTCTTTTACCCAGTCAATCTTCAAATGGCCGCTGTGGGCAAGCGACATGTCTCTTACAATGCTTTCAGAAACGGTGTTCATGTATGTTAGACCTCCTTTTATCTCATAACACAACCCTGTCTATCATATCATACGCAAGTACAACCATCATCTGTTTTTCCTGTTCTCGCCAGTTTACCGGCACATTTCCTGCTGTCCGGCATTCGTCGTCAACAGCTCAAGAAAACGGAGCAGCGCCTGTGGCATCCATTTTTTCTTGTGATAGACCAGTTGGCGGTAGACGCGTACTTCCGGATGGGAAAAAGGCAGGATGGCGAGCGTGCCGTTTTTCGCTTCTTCGGCAACAGCGATGTAAGGAACAAGCGCAATCCCTAAATCATATGCCACACACTGCTTGATCGCTTCCAGACTGCCGAACTCGGACGACGATTCAATCGTCGTTCCGGCGTCGCGCAGCACGGACTCCATGATCGAGCGGTAGCTGCATCCTGCTTCCGTAAAAATCCAGTTTGTCCCGGCAAAATCGCGCGCTTCGATTTTTTTCAACCGGCTGAGCGGATGGTTGGGAGCGGCGATCACCACCAGCTTTTCTTCCCCCAGGTTGATGTTCACCAGTTCAGGATGATCCTGCATCCAATCGAGCACAAAGGCGAAGTCGTAGTGCCCCTCCTTGACGCCTTGGCGCAGCTCGTGACATATTCCCGGCTTTAACAAAATCCGGATACGCGGGTGCTCCTTGCGAAATTTTTGCAAAAAAGGCGGGAGGAAAAAGGCCGCGAGCGACTCGACCGTACCGATGCGCAGAGTACCCGCAAGCTGTGCCTGCTCGGACAGGTTGGCTCTTGCTTCGTCCAGAACGGCCAGCAGTTGTTCGCTGTAGGCGAGGAGCGCTTCTCCGGCGTGAGTCAGCCTGATCTTTCGCCCCCAGCGCTCAAACAGCGTGACCCCGAAATCCGCCTCCAGGTTTTGAATCTGTGTCGTCACGCTGGATTGCGCGTAGCCCAGCACCTCTGCGGCGCGGGTAAAGCTCTGGCATTTGGCTACCTCGCGAAAGGTCAGCAGGTACCGTGTATCCAAAAAGTCTCCCTCCCTATCTATCGAAAAAACCGATTTTCATTATCTAATATTATAGATAACTCCGATGATTATGTCTATGCTACACTACTTCTGCAAACAACCGAAAAACAAAGAGAGGGAACTTTTCATGGAAAAAGCAACTGTGCAAACAGCCGGTCTTGCCAAAACGCTGCGGTTGCCGCAAATCGTCGCCCTGTACATCGGGGCTGTCATCGGGTCCGGCGTGCTGCTTCTCCCCGGATTGGCGGCAGAAAAGGCCGGACCTGCCTCCATCCTCGCCTGGCTGGTCATGTCGATTCTCGTCTTGCCGATGGCGCTTACGATGGGGCTGCTCTCCGCACGATACCCCAGCGCAGGCGGCGTCTCCACCTTCGTCCGCACCGCGTACGGCGACCGCGCAGGAAACATCGTGGGCTGGTTTTTTCTCTTGTCGGTGCCAATCGGTGCGCCGATCCTCAGCGTCACCGGGGCCAATTACCTCGCCGTCCTGCTCGACTGGGGCGACACGCAAATATACGCAGCAGCGGCCCTCCTGCTGACCGCCGTGGTCATCATGAACGTGCTCGGGATGCATGTAGCCGCGCGCGTGCAAACAATTGTGGTCACGCTCATCCTTTCCATTTTGATTCTGGCTGTTGTCGCAGCATTGCCCCACGCCTCCGTCACCCACTTCACGCCGTTTGTCCCGAACGGCTGGCTCAGCGTCGTCCAGGCGGCAGGGCTGTTATTCTGGTGTTTTATCGGCTGGGAAGCGGTCACGCACTTGTCGGAGGAATTCGTCGATCCGGCGAAAAACGCCGTTCGCGGTGTGTTGTGGAGCGCTGGAATCGTCGCCTTCCTGTACTTTTCCGTCGCGTTCATGACGGTCGCGACTCACAGCTATGGCGCAGGCATCTCGGCGGCAGCGCTCTCCGTTATGGTCCAGCTTTCGCTCGGGCCAGTCGGCGGCTGGATCGTAGCCGTGACGGCTCTGTTTATCTGTATCGCCACCGCAAACGCCTACGTCGGAGCGGCGTCACGGATCGCCTATTCGCTGGCGCAGGAAAAGATCGCGCCCCGCTGGTTCGGGCTGCTGCACGCCAAATACCGGACGCCGATTGGCGGGCTCCTGTTCCTCTCGCTCTGCTTTGTCGCGGTGCTGACGGTTTTGTATGCGGGACTGATTGACCTGGCTCAACTGATTGAGCTGCCGAACGCAACCTTTTTTGCCACCTACATCGGCGGTTGTCTCGCCGGAATCCGCCTGCTGCGCCAGCATCCCCTCGGTCGACTGGCTTCCTGGACGTCGCTTCTCTTCACCGTCGGGCTCTATCCATTCCTGGGCTGGTCCGCGTTGTATCCGCTCGTGGTTGCCGTCCTTTTGCTGCTCTGGCAAAATCGCATGAAAAATAGGATGAATGCGTAACTTGCCAAGACAGGTCGTTTCTGCTTTTCAGGAAACGCGCCTGTCTTTTTTTCATTGGCAAGCCCTTTCGCCCTTGCCATCACCAGCGAAGCGCGGAACCGGGCGCGATCAAACCGTGCCACCTCAGTGAAAAAAGCCGGATGCAACCACCCGGCTTTTTTCATTGCCTCCTGCCTTCTATTCGTCTTTGCCAATCAGCCGGAACGTCTTGCCGTCTGTAGACGAGAGGTAAAAAGTCTTGTCGACGCTGCCACCCGGCTCGCCCGCGTAGTATTGGACGGTCAGCCTGTACTTGCTCGTCCCGATTTTGGCGAAGTACAAAAGCTCATTGAACTGTGGAAAACGCACGTAATCGTAAATCTCGTATTTCATAAACGAAAAGTGCTCGCGCAAAAAGGCCTCGCTGACATTCAGCTTGTTTTGCTGCACATACGCGACGAGATCGTCGTAACGTCTGATCTTTTTCTGATCCATCACATCGCGCACAAACAGCGCTACCGCATCCGTCATTCCTTTTTTCTCGCTCTCGGTCACTTCGCCCGGAAACAGCTCTTCCATCTTGCTGTCCAGGCGCGTCAGCATCACGACTGCCTGCGCTCTGCTGATCGTTTCCTGCGGGCGGAACGTGCCGTCCGGATAGCCGGAGAGCAGCCCGATTTTGTACGCCGGATAGACGGTCATGACCTCCTGTTCGTTTTGGGGCGACAGATCGGAAAAGAAGCGTGCCGTCGTTCCCCGGTATTTTTCCCCCTCCGACTGATGGCCGAGCGCTGCCAGCAAGAGGCGGGCTGCCTCCAGCCGCGTCATCCCATCCGTCGGCTTGCCTGTCGTCATGATGCCTGCTACCGCCAAGCGGCGATACGTTTGCTCGGACCAGCGGCCCAAAGCTTTCGCTACATACTTCTCTTTGACAAAAGCGTCCGGCTCATGTCCCTGGTAGGACGGCAGCACGCGCTCGATCAACGAAAGAAACTGCTCCTGTGTCACTGTTTGCTCCGGTTGAAAGGTTCCGTCCGGGAAGCCTTGAATCAACCCGCTTTTTGCTGCCTGCTCAATCTCCTTGGCCGCCCAATGACCTTTTGTGTCGAGGAAGGAGCTGGTAGAGACGACTGCCACTTCCCCCCTGGCCTGGGCCTGATTCCATTCGCCAAGTGCTGTCCCTGCCCAAACCATCGACAGGACAAGCGTCCATACAGTGGCTTTTTTCCCGAATAGTCGCGACTTGTTCTGCATCCCGAGTACCACCTTTCTCACAGGAATTCCGTTATAGGTAGTACGCAAAATTTGTCGGAAAAGTTTCGGCATTCCAGGCAGAAAATGTTTCCATTTTCCAAACATGCGCGAAAAAGCCGGCTGTCCGTCCGGGACGATCAGCCGACTTTTCCTTTACACCTTTACACGAAAAAGAGTTGATGAGTGCCGTCTTGTGCAAACGGAGCTGCGACCAGCCGATCGATCAATTCCAGCCCGTACTTGTTCGCAAAAGGGAAAAAACCGTGTTTGCGTTCCTGCAGGCCGCCTTCGGGCAAGAGCATCGTCTCGATCCGCTTGATCCGGTTGTAGGCGACATCTTCTTTTTGCTGCAGAGAGCGAATCAAGCGCCCCTCCAAAAAGGACACCTGCTCAAGCAAGAGCGCACTGTTTTTTTCCGCCAGACCGCGCATTCCCGGGTCCAGACGAAGCACTTCTTCCACGAGCGGGCGGTACAAAGCCTGGATCGATTCACGCACACTGGCAAATTGCTCATGCAGCGGATGGGGTCCTGCTTTTTTCTCCCACTCCGCCTTCCAGCCCGCGAAGTCGGTCAAGACCTGCTCAACGGAAAGCTCCAGACTCTCCAGCAAGCGCAGATGAGCCCCTTCCACCAGCGTGATCGACATGCGCGGCAATACGATCGGCATCTGCATCCCGAACAGTTCAAACACTTCGCGGTAATAGGCCCAGTAAGCGATCTCGCCCGGCCCCCCAATAAAGGCCAGCGTCGGAAAAAGATGCTCTTGCATCAGACCGCGTGTGACGACATTGGGGCTGAAGCGTTCAGGCTGCTCCTCCACCAGGCGCAGCAATTGTTCGCGGCTGTAAGACTGCCGTCTGTTGACAAAGCGGTCCAGATGTCTTGACAGGAGCAGACGATCTTCTCCTTCGTAGAGGAACAGGTTGGCCTGCTGCTCGTCTACTTCAAGCTGCAACGGATACCCGGCTGCTGCGATGCGATCTTTTGCCTTCATCAGCAGTTGGGCCATCTGCTCGTTTTTCTCGATGACCTGCGCAAACACGGGACGTTCCAGCTCACGGACAAACGGCAGCGATGACTCGACGAGAATCAGCCCGTGCTTTCCGAACAAACGGGCCATCAGACGGGCAAACCACTCTGCCACCGTCTTCGAGCTTTTGGCTGTTTGCGTCAGCAATTCCCGCACGTTTTTCGTTTCTGCTGTCTCGGGTTGTTCCTGGAAAAAAGCATCCAGGAACTGCATACACCGTTCTTCCTCCAAAGCCAGCTTGCTTGCCGACACGCGCCCTTTTTTTTGCAGCCTCAGCCGTTCCTTGCGCAGCCGCGTATCGCCATCTGTCGTCCAGTACACATGATCGATTTCGTCGATGTCATGGTCTTCCCCCGCGATCCAAAATACAGGGACGATGTTTGTTTGCAGCTCGGCCGACAGCTTCCGCGCCGCCTGAATCAAGTGAACCGCTTTGT
This sequence comes from Brevibacillus gelatini, assembly GCF_003710935.1. Classification (GTDB taxonomy): domain Bacteria; phylum Bacillota; class Bacilli; order Brevibacillales; family Brevibacillaceae; genus Brevibacillus; species Brevibacillus gelatini. The sequence continues at coordinate 2,693 of NZ_RHHS01000044.1, read as the reverse complement.
TGATCGTATACAGCGGACCCGTGAGGACTCCTGCCTGCTGTCCGCCGATGACTACGTATGTATCCGGCTGCTTCAGTAGCTCGATGTTTTTCAGCGCTTCGGGGTGAGTTCCGATTGCCTCGTTAAAATTATGTAAGCCTTCTGCCAGTTTGTTCCGGTCGTAGGTTTGCGTGGAGAGCCACTTCAACCGTTCCCGGTAGGACTGTTCTTCATAAGGATGATGCGCAAACAGGGACAAGGCAGATTCGGTTTGCATCTGGTACTCTCGTGCCAACCGATTTGCCAAGGGAAGCGCAACGCGTTCAACATTCATGCTAGCTCACCTTTCTTAGGGCGATGGTCTCTGCAAATTATACCACGCCAGCCAGCCACAAAAAACAAGACAACCCGCCGAAATGGGTTGTCAAAGTGTAGCACTGCGTTCCTTTTAACTTTAAAATTGGGGCGGTGTGACAGACCAGATCAGAACGGCCTCCACCTCGCCGCTATTTTCAATCGTGTGCGACTTGCTGCTGTCAAACGAGATGCTGTCGCCTGTTTCCAGTACGTGCTCTTCATCGTTGAACCTCGCTGTCACGCTTCCGGCAATCACCGTGAAGCACTCCTCGCCATCGGCCTGAACGAATTTGTCCGTGACCATTTCTCCCGGCATCAGACGGACCTCCAGCATGCCCAGCTTGGCACTTCCTCCCATGGAGAGCAGCGAATACGTGCCTGTCGATTCGGGAAACACCAGTTGTCTGCGTTTTTGCAGACGGGTGACGTGTACTTGCTTTTGGTCGATGTCTTCAAAGAAATGAATGATCGGGGACTCCAGCGCCTTCGTAATTTTCCACAGCGAATCCAGCGATGGTTGGGAAATTCCTCGCTCTACCTGACTGAGCAGCCCTTTGCTCAGCCCGGTTTTGCCTGCCATGACCTCCAAAGTAAATCCACGTTCTTTTCGAATCATCCGAATCTTGTGTCCGATGCTCTCGATGGGAAGCCGCATAGTTCCAACCTTCTTTCTTATCGGAATAAATACGATATGTATCACCAGTGCGTTACACGACATCCATCGTCTTGATTATGCCGGTCGTAAACAGCACTATATAGACAAGTCCAAACCAGAGAAACGACAACCGCCAAGCGGAAAATCCGATCTTTTTCAGGGAGAGCTGTCTTTTCAGCTTCAACTGGAGCCAGCCCAAAAGCACAATCGCCAGCAGGAAAAAACAGCCTACCCACCACCAGGCTGACACCGCTTCCGGCCAGATGAGTTCGTAGGTGGAAACAGCGGAGCGAATCACCAAAAAATTCGTGATATTCAACGCCCAGCGACCAGCCATTCTCTTGTTCCGCTTCACCATGTATACGATCCAATAGACGAGCGGAAAACCCAAGAACGGCACTACGGTCAGTGTACCCCAAAAATAAGACCAGAATGTTGTCCACATGGCCATCTACTGTCGCCTCCCCTCCTTCCCTATTCCCATGCCAGACTTGAGAAGAATGACGCGAAGCAAGGTTTCGTGCAGCGGAGTAGGAATCCCGGCCTGTTTTCCCAGTTTGACGAGATAGCCGTTAATGGATTGTACTTCCGTCGGTCTGTGCCGCTTCACATCCTGCAGCATGGAGGAAAGATTACGGGAAGTACTTCGGCAAATGGCGACAATTTCCTGCCAGTCTGCTTCCCCGATTTTTTGTCCGGCGAAAGCGGCGACCTGCGCGGCTTCCTCAAACAAGTCTCGCATCAGCCCTTGTGTATACGGGTTGTCGAGTAACGCCCCGTTGGGGATTTCAAACAATGCCGTGAGCGGGTTAATCAAGGCATTGGCGAGCAGCTTTTTCCACGCATGCGGTTCCATCGCTTTTTCGTAGATCGCCGCAATACCCGCAGCCGATGCCCAATCGACAAAGGCAGCGATCACGGGATCTTTGCTGTTGCTTTCCTGCCATGGCCCGACACGCAAGGTACCAGTTCCGGTATGCTCCACTTCTGTAGCCGAATGCCTTCTTGCTCCTTCGGTATGGATGGCGAAAAAGCATTGTGTGTCCGCCAGCACTTCTGCAAGCAGTTCCTGGTGCCCCATCCCGTTTTGCAGCGCGATGACGCGCGCGGAGCGGTTCAATCCGGCCAACGCCGGAAGCAGCGCGGGCAAATCGGGCTGCTTGACGGTCAGCAGGTACAAGTTTCCTGTCGGCAGACCAGCTTCAATCGGTTGGGCGGGTACTGTCACTTTCGTTTTTTTGCCGTCGAGGCTCTGCAGCCAGAGTCCCTGTTCCATGAGCTGATTCGCCTGAATTGAACTGCGCGTGACGACAGCCACGGACTGTCCGGCGAGCGCAAGCCTTGCTGCATACAGCAAACCGACGGAGCCACCGCCAACTACGACTACTTGCAAATCGCTAGTTACTGGCTGCATTTGTTCACCTACATTAATCAATACTTGTTTTATAAGAATAGCAGAGTTTAGGAGATTGTTCAATTGATTGGCATTAAAAAAACGCAATTATCGAAATATTCCCGGGTGTCTGGGTGGCTTGCATGAGCGGACATGACCGGATGAGGTGAACACTTGGGTGTCGTATGTGCTTTTTTAAAGGCAGACTTGATCGGGGCTTTTGGGGTGGCGAGGAAAGAGATGAAATCGCTGTAGCGGCTTGGGCTCCCTGCTGGGGGGTGGACTGCCCGGCTCCGGGGAAAAAAGCGA
>NZ_RHHS01000043.1 GCF_003710935.1 Brevibacillus gelatini | reverse complement strand
TCGCTTTTTTCCCCGGAGCCTCGGTTGGGAGCCCAAAGAGCTTTCGCGGATTTCGTCTCTTTCCTCGTCAGGGGCTAAAGGGCGTCTTGCTGCCTGAACTACAACCAAAATCAGTATCGAACGACGCATCCAGCACGTAGAGGAAACAGGAGAAAGCAAGCAAAGGTCTTTGGGCCTCCTACCCAGCCTCTGGAAAAAAAAGGAAAACACGCCTTTAAGCGTCAACGTGAACCTGCTTCTTTTGAATCCTCTACTTTTGACGCGGTTTTCCTTTTTCCCCGGAGGCGGACAGTCCTCGCTCCCCTGTAAGAGCCCCAAGCACCTGCAGCGCTTTCTCCTGTTTCCTCCCACCGCTACAGCCACGAACAACGTTTTTTCAAGCCAAAAGCCCTCCTGAGTCTATAGCAGCTTGCAAAGGAATTCGCCCATTCGCCAACCAAAAAAAGACTGCCGCCCGAAGACGACAGTCTCTGTCTTTTTCCTCCTACACCGGATAAACAGGATGCTTCCGGTCGGAGAACACTTGCCGTTTGTCCTTGTAAATTTCGTAGCGCGCAATCAGTTCCTCGCGCAAGCTGCTCGGCGGAACGATTGCGTCGACGATCAGGTTCGAAGCCAACAGGTACAGGTTGATGTCCTCCTGGTACTCCTTGCGCTTTTCCTGAATGAACGCCTGGCGCTCGGCCGGGTCTTCGATGGCCTGAATCTTGTTGCTGTAAACGGCGTTCACAGCAGCTTCCGGGCCCATCACCGCAATTTGGGCGCCTGGCAGGGCGATACACGCATCCGGCTCGAACGCCGAGCTGGCCATCGCGTACAGTCCTGCTCCGTACGCCTTGCGCACGATGACGGAAATTTTCGGCACGGTCGCCTCCGCCATCGCGGAGATCATTTTCGCCCCGTGGCGGATGATCCCTGCGCGCTCCACCGCTGTGCCAATCATGAAGCCCGGGACGTCAGCGAGGAACAGAAGCGGGATGCCAAACGCGTCGCACAGCGTAATGAAGCGCGCAGCTTTGTCGGCTGAATCGACGAACAGGACGCCGCCCTTCACCCGCGGCTGATTGGCAATAATGCCGACCGGCTTGCCGTCCAGACGGGCAAGACCTGTAATCAGCTCCTGGGCAAACAGCTTTTTGATCTCGAAAAACGAATCGGCATCGACCAATGCCTGAATCAGATCGTACATGTTGAAGGCCGTGTTTTGATTTTCCGGCACAATGCCGGAGATGTCCTTGGCGGTTTCGATCGGGCCCTTCGCCGCTGCCAGCGGAGGATTTTGCGTGTAGTTGGCCGGGAAGAAGCTCAAGTAGGTGCGCGCCGCCTGAATCGCTTCCTCTTCATTGGCGGCCAGCACGTCGCCGCAGCCGCTCACCGAGCAGTGCATCCGGGCGCCGCCCAGCTCCTCCAGACTCACCTTTTCCCCGATCACCATCTCGGCCATGCGCGGGGAGCCCAGGTACATGCTCGCATTTTTGTCGACCATGATGACGATGTCGCAAAACGCCGGGATGTACGCTCCGCCAGCCGCAGACGGGCCGAACAGGATGCAGACCTGCGGAATTTTTCCGGACAGCTTCACCTGGTTGTAAAAAATCCGGCCCGCTCCCCGTCTGCCAGGGAACATTTCCAGTTGATCCGTAATCCGCGCCCCGGCAGAGTCCACGAGATAAATCAGCGGCACGCGCATTTTCTCTGCCGTTTCCTGAATGCGGATAATTTTTTCTACCGTCCGCGCCCCCCAGGAGCCTGCCTTGACGGTAGAGTCGTTGGCCATGACGCACACTGTCTGGCCGTTTACTTTTCCGATGGCGGTCACGACGCCGTCTGCAGGCAAATCTCCTGCCATGACATTGGCGAACAGTCCGTCCTCGACCATGAATTCATCGTCGAACAACAGCTTCAGCCGATCGCGGACAAACAGCTTGTTTTGCTCCTTGAGCTTTTCATGGTACTTGGCATCGCCACCTTGCTTGATCTGCGCGATTTTTTCCTGCAACGTCTCTTCCAAATGCTTGCTCATCGGCTACTCCCCCTCGTCACTCTCCGCGATAGTTCGGTTTTCGTTTTTCGGCAAAGGCTGCCAGTCCTTCCAGGCGGTCTTTGGTCGGAACGAGCAACTGGTAAGCGTTGCTCTCGATCAACAGTCCTGCTCCCAGCTCTACCTCGCTCCCGCAGTCAATCGCGAACTTGGCTTGTGCCAGCGCCAGCGGAGCGTTGTCTGTGATCTGCTTCGCCAGCTCCAGCGCAGCGTCCATCAGCTGATCGGCAGGGACGACCCTGTTGACCAGTCCAATAGACAAGGCCTCGTCCGGCTGAACACGCCGCGCGGTAAAAATCAGCTCTTTGGCGATGCCCTTGCCCACCAGTCGAGGCAGACGCTGCGTCCCGCCCGCTCCCGGAATAATCCCGAGAGAAGTCTCCGTCAAGCCCATTTGCGCCTGATCGCTCATCAGCCGAAGATCGCAGGCGAGCGCCAGCTCTGTGCCGCCGCCCAGCGCCAGGCCGTTGATGGCGGCAATGACCGGCTTCGGCAGCTTTTCCAGCTCGCTGAACGTGTCGCGAATCGTCCGGATGTAGTGCTCGACCTGTTCAGGCGACATGCCGCGCCGCTCCTTCAAATCCGCGCCCGAGCAAAACGCCTTGTCTCCCGCTCCTGTCACAATCACGACACGCGTGCTGCGATCACTCGCCAACTCTGCGACAAGCTGTCTCAGCTCGGTCAACGTCGCGAGGTTCAGACAGTTGAAAACGTCCGGCCTGTCAATCGTCACGATCCCGACCATGCCCTCTTTTTGAAAAGAAATCGACATGTGGCCCCTCCTCTCTACATATGCTCATCCAGCTTGCGCTTTGCCAGGTTTGCTTTCAGCACTTTCGAGGACAGCTCCCTGCCCAGTTGCTCCTGGATGTAGGCGCCCGCCTCCGTCAGCCGATTCAGGTCGACTCCGGTCTCATATCCCATGCCGTGCAGCATGTAGACCAAATCTTCGGTCGAGATGTTGCCTGCTGCGCCGGGTGCGTACGGACAGCCGCCCAGACCGCCAATCGAGCTGTCAAACGTGCGGATTCCTTCCTCCAGTGCTGCAACCACGTTCGCCAGACCCGTTCCGCGCGTGTCGTGAAAATGCCCGGCCAAGCGCTCAGTCGTAAAATCTTTCACAAGCACTGCAAAAATCTCGTGTACCTGCTTCGGCGTCGCCACCCCGATCGTGTCCCCGAGCGAAACTTCGTACACACCCATCTCCAGCAAGGCTTCGGTGACTCTCCGGCTGTTGTCGACCGGAACATCCCCTTCATACGGACACCCGAATACCGTGGAAACGTACCCGCGCACGCGCATCCCGAGAGCGAGCGCCTCCTTCGCCACTTCCGCAAGCACGGGAAAAGTTTCCGCGATGCTTTTGTTGATGTTTTTGCGGTTGTGGCTCTCCGAGGCCGACATGAACAGGGCAATCTCCTCAAGACCGCATTGCCGCGCCCGCTCCAGGCCGCGCACGTTGGGCACCAGAGCGCTGATGCGCACCCCTTTTTTGGCAATGGGCATAATCCCTTTCAACACTTCCTCCGCGTCAGCCAATTGCGGAATCCAGCGCGGATTGACAAAGGAGCTTGCTTCGATCCGCGCCAATCCTGCTTCCATCAGCTTGTGGACCAAGCCGATCTTCGCTTCTGCGGGCACGATGGCACTCTCGTTTTGCAGCCCGTCACGGGGACCAACCTCTACAATTTGCACCTTCACGCTCCATTTGCCCCTTTCCTAGCGACCGCTCAGTTTGAAACGAAAAAAATACTATTCGAGGACGACAATAACGTCTCCATCGTTGACAAAATCACCGACGTTCGCCTTGACCTCGACGACTTTGCCTGCTTCCAGCGATTGGACCGGAACTTCCATTTTCATCGATTCCAACACGATGACATCCTGCCCTTCGCTGACGGTGTCGCCTGGCTGCACCAATACGGAAATGACTGTTCCTGCCATGTTTGCGATTACTTGTTTCATGAATAACCCTCTCCTTGTTAGTGATTAGACTTGGCTTGGCGCTCCGTGATAAACCAGGTGGTGTAATTTCCCGCCCGGAATTGTTCATCTGCCAATACCTTCTGCAAAAACGGAATGTTCGTTTTAATGCCAGTAATCAAAAAATTGTCCAGCGCTACCTGCGCTCTTTGCACAGCCTCTTCCCGGGTCAGCCCGGAAACAATCACCTTGGCAATCATCGGATCGTAAAAAGGAGTAACCTGTGTGCCGGACTCCACCCCGTCATCAACTCGCACATGCTCCATGACAGGTGCCTGATACAGCGTGATCGTGCCTGGCGACGGCAAAAACGTCACAGGGTCCTCGGCGTACACGCGCAGTTCGATCGCGTGGCGCTTCGCCAGCACATCGTCCTGGCTGATCGGCAACGGATGTCCGTCTGCGATGGCAAGCTGCATGGCGACCAGATCGCAGCCGATCATTTCTTCTGTGACCGCATGCTCCACCTGCAAGCGCGTGTTCATTTCCAAAAAGTAAAAGTTTTTGTTTTCATCTACGATAAATTCGACCGTTCCCAGCCCGGTGTAGCCGACGGCCTTCGCTGCCTTAACGGCTGCTTCGCACAGCTTCGCGCGGGTGGCAGGGTCGAGAAACGGCGACGGGCTTTCCTCCAGCACCTTTTGATGCCGGCGCTGGATCGAGCATTCGCGCTCCAGCAAATGAATGACGTTCCCATCGTTGTCCGCGGCAATCTGCACTTCAATATGGCGCGGACGCTCCACGTATTTTTCCACGTACATCGCGTCGTTGCCGAAATAAGCTTTCGCCCGTCCTTTGGCCGACTGATAGGCTTGCAGCAACTGCGACTCCTCCCGGCAGATTTGCATCCCGATCCCGCCTCCGCCTGCACTGGCCTTCAGCATGACCGGATAGCCGATTTCTGCCGCTTTGGCTGCTGCCTCCTCCACGGTTGCAAGCGGCTCCTCACAGCCTGGCACGACAGGCACGCCTGCCTCCTGCATGATTTTGCGGGCAGTCAGCTTGTCGCCCATTAGCCCGATGACTTTCGGCGAAGGGCCGATGAAGATCAGTCCTTCCTCCAGAACGCGATTCGCGAACGCTTCGTTTTCCGAAAGCAGTCCGTAGCCGGGGTGAATGGCATCAGCATTCGTGCTCTTGGCAGCCGCGATGATGGCCTCCACGTTCAAATAGCTGTGCGGCACTGGCGGCGGACCGATATGAATGGCTTCATCTGCTTCGCGAACAAACGGCAGGCCGCGGTCGGCATCCGAATAAACCGCTACGGTCGCGACTCCCTGTTCGCGGCAGGTGCGAATGATCCTTCTGACAATTTCGCCACGGTTTGCGATCAATACCTTGCGCATGGCAACGCTCCCTTCTTTGACAAACCGACTCCAATCGAAAGCGCTTCCAAATTGTTTGCCCGGTTTGTTTCATGTGCTGCTTACTTCTATTTTGCCATGAGAATGAACATAGTTCTAGCAAGAATTTTTTATTTTTTTCCATGAAAGCGCCATCACTCCCTGGCAACTCCTAGACGCGCAAAAGAAAACGCTTCGGAAAATGCCATCCTTGTGTATAATAGAGGAGAGTGGCCAAAGCTGGCCAAGGCAATGAGCTGTGAGAGGAGTGGCTAACCATGTTTGAAGTAAAACGTTTACAGATCAACTACAAGACACTGGAGGAATTCCAAAAGTTTCGCGAATTTGGCCTGGAGGAGCTTTCGATGAAGGAAGACCTGGAGGCGAACATCGTGGAGAACGATTCGGAATCTCCTTTTTATGGCATTTACGACAACGATCTTCTGGTAGCACGCATGAGCCTCTATAAAATCGATGGGAAATACGATCGTTATTTCCAGCCGGCCCAAGATTACTACGAGCTGTGGAAGCTTGAAGTCCTGCCTGACTACCGTGGCAAAGATTACGGGACAGCTCTGGTTAACCACGCAAAAAGCTTTGGCGCTCCTATCAAAACCAACTCCCGCTGTCGTGCGGACGAATTTTGGCTGAAAATGGGCTTTACCCCTGTCAAGTACAATCCGATCCGCGACCGTGGCGAAAATCCTTACGTCTGGTTGCCGGAAAACGTGGGGCTGCAAGACTAGCTCTTTGTTTGGACGAAAAAAGAAGCGGTGCTCATCCCGCTTCTTTTTTTTCGCCATCAGGCAATCGATTTATTTTTCCACCCGCTCCAAATTGCCGTTTTCATCCATTTTGAAAATGGCTTTGGCGGTTTCCTCTTCCTGCAAAAAGGCGAGCTTGCGGGCACGATCCATAATCTGCACGAGGGCGCGGTAGTCGTCGTTTACGCCCTGAACCTGCTCCAGTTCTTTTTTGACACGCTCGTACGCTTCCTTTAATTCTTTTAACTCCGACTCTTTTCCTTCCAACTCTTGTTCCAATTGTCGCACGCGGCGGGCCAATTCTTTCTGGTTGACGAGCATGCGAATGACCGCTTCGATCTGCTCCTCATTCACGATCTCCAGCCCCGAAGCCTGCGTCTCCTGGACTGCCGATGTCCCTTTTCTTCGCGGCAGCAATACAGCTTCCGTCTCGGTGGCTGCGGCCGGCGCTTGTATCCGGCCCATTTTTTTCAGTTGCTGTCTTTGGCTCTTGGCAATCGAGATTGCTGCATCGTAGCGTTTGCGCACGCAACTGTTCCAGCGAAAACCGCACGCAGCCGCAGTCCTGCCCAACCTTTGCCCCACTTCTTCAAATGCGGCAAGCTGTGTGCCGCCTTCGCGTATGTGGCGCAAGGTGACTTCCGCCAACACGAGATCGTCATCTTCGGTCCATGCGTCTTGTCTGGAAGCTACCATATATGAGTCCCTCCCGTTACCTTTAAAAAGGATGATGTAGTTCATCCTATGCTTTTCCCTACTCTTGTAGAATCGCTTTCTACTAGAAAAAGTATGTCCAAGCAAAGAAATGTTTAAACGAGAAGAACCCGAATCGGCCGGGAGCTACTGCCTGGTGAGGAACTTTTGCACGACGGACACATGCGCGGGGCTGCCCCACAGATGGGCGCACTGATCGACCTCCCGCCTGATGCGTTCCTCACGCACGAGCCCTTCCCGCTTCCAACGCACAAGCTGCATGTATGCCTCGATTCCGACGAGCGGCTGCGCCGCGATTTTTTGCGCAAAACCGTACACAGCGTCCGCAAGCTGCTCGTGCGGATAAACTTCGTCCACGAAGCCGTAAGTCTTGGCCTCCTGCGCGGAAAGTCTTTCGCCGGCAAGCAAGAGAGCGAGTGCCTTTGACTCAGGGAGCAGGTCCAAAAGCCGGCTGCCTCCGCCCCAGCCCGTCGTGATATGCATGCTGATCTGCACGAAGCCAAACAGCGCCTGCTCGCTTGCGAAGCGGAAATGGCACGCCCCGGCAAACTCGCACCCGCCGCCTACTGCCGCTCCGTTCACCATGGCGATGACCGGCTTCGTGTATTGGTCGATACTCGACAAAAGACCCGCCACTTTGCTGAGCAGCGGGTGCGCCTGCTCATGCCCTCTGGCTGCGATGAACTGGTTCAGGTCGCCGCCGGAGACAAAACTTTTGCCTGTACCTGTAATGACGAGCACCTTTACCTGCGGATCGGACTGGCAATCCGCCAACACCTGCTGCAACTCATCTACCAGCTCCATGCTGATCGCGTTATGTACATGCGGACGGTTCAGCGTAATCGTGGCAATCCCTGCTTCTTTTCGGATCAGTACAGTTTCCATGAACAGTCTCCATCCTTTTCGTCGGTTGTATTGGCTTTATTGTACCGTGTCGCCGGGAAAAATCCTATCGACAAAAAAAGAGAAGGCCTGCGCCTCCTCTTTTCGTTATGACAACAAGTTTTTCATCGCGGATGAATTGTAGCCGACAATCAGGTTCTCGCCATCGGTGAGAATCGGCCGCTTCAACAGCTGCGGCTCTTCGCTCAGCATCTCCAGCAGCTCTTTGACAGACATGTCGTTAATATCCACATCCAGATTTTTGAAGCGCTGGCTTCTGGTCGACAAAATTTCATCGAGTCCGTTCGTCGTCATTTTGATAATATCCATCAGTTCTTCCGCTGTAGGCGGATTTTTGAACAGGTGCCGCTCTTCGTAATTGACTCCATTTTCTGCAAGCCAGGCTTTGGCTTTGCGACAGGATGTGCAGCTCGGATACGTGAAAAACGTCAATTTTTTGGTTTGTGTACGCTCAGCAACTGCCATCGGTTTACCCCTCCGTCTCATCTATTTCCATTTGCTTTTTGTGTGTTCTTGGTGCTGCTCACTGCTTCGTTAATTTCTTTGAGATATTAACTCGCAAAAAGTTAGCTAATAAAAAATCTTTTCTTACTTTGGATTATAAATCCGCAGTTAACACTATGTCAATAGTAGTTAATCTAATAACTAGACAGAAAAATGGGGCGATCTGCTGTTGTAGCACACTGCCACCTTAACAAGCCAAACAAAATCGGATACACTGGTGAGGATGTGAAATTTTTTCAAACATACGTAAAACAAGGCTTGCAAGTTGAGAAAGGGGGATCCGGCATGGACCATGATATGCAGAAGTTAACCAGTGCTTTGGCAGACCCCACCCGTTTTTCCATTTACCAGTTTGTCGCGTACAGCAAAGATCCCATTACGGTTCAGGACGTCGCGGACCACTTTTCCATTCACCCGAATGTGGCGCGTCTGCATCTGACCAAACTGGAGGACGTGAATCTGCTTACGACCGTCTCGGACAAGAGCGGCAAAGGAGGACGTCCCAGCCGGTTGTATTCACTGTCTGAACAGGTGGTGAGCCTGCAGTTTCCACCACGCGACTATCAGTTGCTGGCCGATATTGCGATCGAAAGTCTGCTGTCGCTCGGTGAGGCGGGCGAAGCCGCTCTTATCCGCATGGGGCATCGTATGGGGACAGAGATGGCAAAACGGGCGATTGTCCAAAGCGGATTGAATTTGCAAACGGCTACATTGGAAGAAAAATTGCACCTGATCCATCGCCTCGTCGTGGCTCAGGGCTTGAGACCGGAGATTGAAAAGCTGGAAGAAGGCATGCTTCGCTTTCGCGTAAACAACTGCACGTTTTCTGAAACGGCCAAGAAACATCCGAACGCTGTCTGCCAGATGCACAACGCTCTTCTGCTGGGAATATTCGAAACGTACTTGGGAAACATTGAATTACGTGAGGATGACTCCATGATTCGGGGTTGCAAATCGTGCAACTATACGGTCATCCAGTTCTGAGCAAGAAAAGTCCTTCCCTGACGCGCCTGTCTTCTTGCCCTTTCACGTCGGCGCGTCAAAAAAACGTCATAGCTTTATCGTTTACACGTCTTCGCCTGTCCTATATAATGGGGGAGGAATCTTGTAAATCTTACCGATCGATACAAAAAGGGGGGACAACAAATGGATCGTATGTATCGCGTTCTCGGTTTTTGGACGATTGTGATCGCGCTGATGTCGTTCTGGGGTGGTCTGTACCCAATGGCGCTCATCTTCTTCGGTCTTACTGCGTTCTTTGTGGCGTTGAGCTACATGAGCCTGACTGAACGGGCGTATCTCAACATTTTCTTCTGCTTCATGTTCCTGTCTTTTGTAGGGTTCACGTATTACACCTTCTTCGTAATGCCTGTAGGCGGACAAGAACACGCTTTCATGCAACTGATGATGTAAGAAAAAAAGATGCTCAATCGCGAGCATCTTTTTTATTTCATGGACTCAAAAACGCGGGCAGGGCAGCGGCATTCGGCTCGATGCCTTTTTGCTGTACCATGACCCGGAAGCGCCCGCCCAATCCGGCCGGATCGATCAACTGCAAAATCGCCCGGTTGCGCTTCATCGCCTTGCTGGTAAACGGGTCCGTATCCTGATGCGCGACCGCCTTGTGCAGCAGCCCGCATTGCAGCAAAAACTTGTCCTGGCGCATGTAGGCAACCTCCTGCAAGCCTGCTGCTTCGCCATAGCGGCTCCAGGCGGAAAAGTTGACGTGCGCGGTAATATCCTGCTCCCCGACGTTGATGTACGGATTGTCGTGCGCCTGGTGGCGGTAGTAGCACATCAGCGTGCCTTTTTTGCGGCTTGGGTGATACAGTTCTTCCTGGCGATCCCCGTAATCAATCGTCACGACATAGCCTTTTGCCAACAGACGTCCCACCTGCTCTGCCGCCTGCTTCAACCCCAGGTTTACCTCGATCCGCATGCCGGATGGAATCGGCGTGGCGGACTCGATTTCCGCCAGTTCAGCCAAAAGTGGCGCTGTCGGCTCCCGCAGCACCTCGGTAAATTGTCCCTCTGCGCAGGTCACTGCGACTTCCTTCCAGCCTGTCTTCGTCCGCTCTGCGATATGAACGGGAAAAGCATCCAGCCATTCATTGGACAGGATGACTCCTTCCACTGCTTCTTCGGTAGCCGCATCTGCAAGCGAAGCGTGCCACACCTTTTGCACGTCATGCTCGCGCAGCGCTTCCTCCTGTCGTCTCCGGTGATAGGGGCTTGCCTCGATGAGAACAACTTTCAGCTTCTTGTACACTTCCGGCGCCGTCTCGCGTATCCGCCCCAGCATGCTGCTGCACAAGCTGCCCGTGCCCCCGCCGATTTCGACGAGCGCGGGCTGCCCGATCCCCGCTGTCTGCCACAGCTCGCACACCGCATCCGCCAATGTTTCTCCAAACACCGCGTGTACAGTCGCACTGGTAAAAAAATCGCCATCTTTGCCTACCTTGGGCAAGTCCGACATATAATAGCCATAGGAGTCGTGATAGAGTGCCAGCTCCATAAAGCGCGCAAACGAAATGGCGCCTTGCTCCCGGTTTTCGATTTCGTGGCGAATCTGTGCAATTATATCCATTCGACTCTTCTCCTGCTATCCAATTTCAACCTGATAAGGCTATAATACGAAAAAGAAGTCATACAATGTGAAAAGGCAAGCGACTTCCATCATGAAAGCAAAAGGTGAAAACATGCGCAAATTACTGCTCGTCTTGTTCCTGCTAGTATGTCCGCTGACGGTGTTCGCCCAGGAAGAGGCTGCACTGCCGCTGGAGCAGCTCATCCTGCAGCAGCATTTCACCCAAAAAGAGCTGGAGCGAACCCTCACCTTGCTCAAGGCGGAAGAGGCTCGGACATATCGGGATATTGCTCAAATCGATCTCGACCTGCAGCGTCAAAAGCTCGTGATCGAGGCGATGCAGCGCCACGCCGGCGAGGTGGCACGGGCTTACTACACAGGTGAACGCGCCAATCTTCTGACGCTTATCCTCAATGCGGAAAATTTCAATCAATTTTTATTGATGTTCGATTTTTATCAAATGTTGTATGAGCACGACATGAATCGGCTGCAGGCGTATCATGCCGAGCGCACAAAGCTTGCGGACATGCAGACTGACAAGCAAAACCGGCTGGCGCTGCTCCAGGATCTGCGGAAAAAATACGAGCAGCAACTGGCAGAGATGCTCGCCATCCAGGCGGAAAAAGAGAAAAACGTGCAGAAGCTGGACGACCCGACTACCGTACAAGCACTGATGGATCACTTGATCGATGATTGGGAACAGCGCGGCTTGCCCGCTTTCCAGACGTTTTTCGGCATACTGGCGAAGGTGATGATGCAGGTGCCGGAGCTGGCCACGCCCGATCGCATTCAGTCGGACGGTTTGTTCAACCATACGCTGACGATCAAGCAGAGCGATTTCAACCAGTTTTTGATGCAAAAGGACGAGTTGTTCAAGCAGTCCCGCTTCTCCTTTGTCGACAACAAGCTGATCGTCGAAGGCACATACGACCATATGGAGCTTCGTCTGGTGGGCAGCTACGAGCTCGTCTCTCCTACCGAACTGAAATTCCACATCAGCGAGCTTTCCTTCGACGGCTTCGCGTTGCCGCAAGCGACCATAGACGAGATGGAAAAAGCGTACGATCTCGGCTTTTATCCCGAGCTGATCTCGCCCAACATCCAGGTACTGGGCATCAGCCTGCAAAACGAAGAACTGAAACTGCAACTGAAGCTGAACCTGCCGTTCGGCTTCGGAAAGAAATAAGGCCAGCTACGGATCAGCTGGCTTTTTTCCTGGAAACAACCGTATTCACGTGGACCGGCATCTCCTTTTGCAAGCGGGCCATGTACTGGATCGCTTCTTTGGTGAGGGTCGGGTATTTTTCTCCGCGCTGTAGCCCTGCCAACGTTTCCTCCACGGGATAGATGACGTAATGGCGTTTGTTGTTTTTGCGGAAAAAATGAACGTAGGTCGGAAGCAGCTCCGCTTGCTCGATGCTCGCTTTTCCATACTCGTCCTTGTGCAAGGTGAGTTTGAGAATCGCTCCCACATCCTTGTAATCCCAGCGCTGGGCTGAGATGAAGTTGCCAAGCGAATACGCAATCAGTCCTGTGTGCTCTGTGCCGTCCTCCCGTTTTACCGTCTTCCACTCATACGGCTGAACCACATGCGGATGGGCCCCCAAAATCAGATCGGCTCCGTACGTCAAACACAGCTCGGCTGTCCGGATTTGCTCCGCATTGGGCAGCCGCTGGTATTCGACGCCGAAGTGCAGCGCCACGGCGACCAGATCCGCTCCCTTTTCCCTCGCCCGGGCAATGTCCTGCTTCATCCGTTCCGGCGAGATCAGGTTCACGAGATACGGCTTCTCCGGCGGAATGGGAATGCCGTTCGTCCCGTACGTATAGGACAGCAGGGCGAGCGTAAAACCGTCCTTGGTCAAAAGAAGCGGCTCGTCGCGTTCCTCGGCGCTGGCAAACGTCCCGGTGTGCAAAATTCCTGCCTGATCCAGGTATTTGATCGTTTGCAGCACGCCCTGCTCCTTGCGATCCATCGAGTGATTGTTCGCCGTCGTTACGGCGGTAAAGCCCACTTCCTTCAACGTCTGTGCCAGCGATTCCGGTGAGTTGAACATCGGATAGCCCGAATAGCGGGCCTGACTACCGCTCATCGTCGTTTCCAGGTTGCCGATCACCCAGTCTGCCTGTTGAAACAGCGGCGTGACATACGGAAAAAACTTGTGGAAGTCGTAGGCTTTGGTAGCCGGGTTCCAGACGGCATCCAGTTGCTCCTGATGAACCATGATGTCCCCGACGGCGAGCAGCGAGATTCGCTGTTCCGGAAAACGCGAAGGCGCTTCTTCCGGAGGAAGTGCGGGTACGTTCGCTCCCGTATCGGCAAAATCGTCCGCCGGCGTCTGCGGCGCGGCGGATTCAGATGGGTTCACATGCTGGGAAGGAGCCTTGGAAGCTTGGTGATCCGGGGCTGCTTGCGGGACGCACCCGACCAGACTCATACAGCCGACTGCTGTGATGATGACCCACTTGCTCCATGCTTGCTTCATCGCGAGTAGCTCCTTTTGACTTTAAGATAACCCATTCTTTTTCGCCGCCATCCGACAAAATCCTCTTCGCTTTACCGTAAAAGAGTCGGGAAGTCTTTATCGCAGCATGCCCGTTACAAACGGATTGTACGTTTTTTCGTAGTCAATCGTCGTCTTCGGTCCGTGCCCCGGGTAGACGATCGTGTCGTCGTCAAGCTCGAACAGTTTGTCCTGGATGCTAATCATCAGCGTCTCGTAATCGCCCCCAGGCAAATCGGTCCGGCCAATGCTCTGCGCAAACAGCACATCTCCGCCAAAGCAATGCTTGCCGATCACAAACGAACAGCTCCCCGGCGAATGCCCCGGCGTGTGCAGTACCTGGATGTCAAACCCGGCCAGTCGCAGCGTCTGCCCGTCAGCCAGCTCGTGCTCTGCGCGTTCGCACACGATCGGCTCAGGCAACCCCCAGCGGCTGGAGCCGTTGAGATCGGGATTGGTCAGCCACTCCTGTTCCAGCGGATGAATGTACACAGGCGCTTTCGTCAACGCCCGCACCTGGTTCAGTCCCCCGATATGGTCGAGGTGGGCGTGGGTCAAAAGGATGGCCACGACGTTTTTGTCGGCAATCGCCTGCAAAAGCCGCGCTGGCTCCATGCCAGGGTCTATGACAATCGTCTCTTCTGTATCCGTGTTGGTCAGGACGTAGGCGTTTGTTTGAAAGCCGCCCAAGGCAAAAGATTGGATGGCAAGCTGTTGGTCGCTCATAGGAACCTCCCTGTTTTTTTGGTACGATAAGAAAAAAGCTTGGAGAAAAGGATGAAGCGCATGCGTCATATGTACGGAATCGAGCTTTCGATCCCAGACGGGAAATTGCCTGGCTTCTATGCTCAAGTCATACATAAAATCGGGGATCATGTCAATGTCTTTGATCGGGACAAACTGCTTTTTATTGTCGAGAACGAGACAGAAAAAGACAAGCTGAAAGCGATTTTGCAAAAGTCCCGCATGCTTGGCGACGAGTTCTCGCTGCTCCTGCTTCCTCCCGAGGCTGTGGTCGAGCATGTGGACGATTTCGGCTTTGTCTCGCCGAATGAGCGTATGTTTGTATATGCAGACCAGGTCGCCCTGTTTACGGTGGACAAGGCATCTGGCACCCCTGCCGATCGCTGGGCGGCGGCTGAACAATGGCAGGAGCATGTCAGCGGCACCATCCCGCAGCCGGGAGAAGAAGAGACGATCTACCTCATCGACAGCAGCCTGACGGAGCTTGTGGAAGGAATTGCCAAAGCTTATCAGGTGCAAATCCAGTGGCTGCACAAGGCGTAGCGAGCCGACGCGCGCTGCCTGGGATGGACAAAAAAGAAAGTGAGCTTCTCTTTTTCGAGAACTCACTTTCACTCTGCCAGTCTGTCAGACGAGGGTTCGGCCAGTCCTTGCCTTTGCCTGGTGGATGCTATTTACTTGCTGTCAAATCGGAACCAAACGACCTGATTGTTTTCAAGCCCGAAGTTTGCGGTGTACTTGCTGCCTTCGTACACCACTTCCTTTTCCCCGTTGCCTTCGCCGTACAGCTTTTTCAGTTGCTCGCCGCTGTCGTACATGGCAAGGCCCCGGAGCGTTTTAAACCGAGCGGCGTCTTCTTTGGCCACTCCGCTCAACATGATGGAGATCAACTCGCCTTTTCTGACCTTGACAAGCAGTTGCGTGCGATCAAGCAAGAGCATGCCCATGACAGCCTCGCCCTCGCCCTTCGCCATTCTTTCCACCGTGTAGCTTTCGCGTGTCACCATATCCATAAAATCAGCTTTGGTCGGCTTGATAATGTCCATCGCTTCCTTGATGTTTTGTCCCAAATAAATTCCGCCCACCCCGTACTCCTGCTGATTTTCCGGATCGAATGCGCCGGACGGCCCCGACTGCGCCGAACAGGCTGCAAGCATGAAGGCGAACAGTGCCAACCATGCCAATATTGCAAATATACTTCGCTTTGTCATCGTGCCCACCTACTCTCGCGGTATGTACGTTTGCTATCTTACCGCACGCAACAGGCACAGTTCAAGCACGATGCAGTCATTCCCGCGGACCGCTCACCTTCTGCCTGGGGCGATTCGGCGGGTTCCCGTTATTTACCGACTGCTTGAGCCCCTCCAAAATTTTCAGGACCGAAGCAAAAAACGGAGAGCCGAACACCGCAACGATGCCCCACAGCCAGGTTCCGACCTGCCACGGATTTTCCACGTAGGCAGAAGCCGCTCCGGTCAAGATCAGCGCGGGGTCGAGACCGAGCATGCCAAAAATCACTCCGGCCGCCACAACGGAAATCAGCAGATTGAAAAAGCGTTTGTAGTGCATCAGACGCGCCGCCTGGTTTTGGTCCTCCCAGCGGTCTTCCTTCGGTTCGTAGTCTGTCGCCAAAAACGGAATGACCGATTTGAAAGCTTCGGTCACACCTGCCGCTGCGCTGGAAACGGCCGTCACATAAACCAAAAAGGCAATGGATGAGTCCAACGTCACCATGTTTGCTCCCTCCTTGTTTTATATGTATGAAGGGAGGTGGACAACTTGCAAAGAAATGGAAATCTTTGTTTTCCTTGCGGAGAATTTACGGTAATATGGAGGAGTATGGAAATTGACGAAAGGTGGTTTTCGCCATGCAGGATTATTCATTCGTTTGGAATCAGTACGACTTGATTCGCGGCCTGTTTTTGGAGGGCGTGTCCAATACGACTGAGGAGGAGGCTGACATCGTTCCGGAAGGATTCAAGAACAACATCCGCTGGAATATCGGCCATATTCTGCTCACGCAAGATTATTTGCTGCTCGGTCCTGCCGAAATGAAATGTCCTCCGTCCTACGCGGCTATGTTTAGCCCGGGGACAAAGCCGGCAGACTGGCAGAATGACATCCCTTCCCTGGAAACGTTGGCTGCCCAGTTGAAAGAGCAGCATGCGCGTATCAAGGAGCAATTCCAATCACGGCTGAATGAGCCGCTCCCGAAGCCGTTTGAACTCGGTGACAAGGGAGTCATGCACACCTATGGCGAAATCATGGTCTTCACCTTGTTCCACGAAGGCATGCACATGGGCATGATTTCTTCCCTGCGCAAGGCAATTGCCGCAGCCAAAGCCTAGCTTCTGCCCTTGCTCGCAAAACGCGGAGCCGTCCACACGGCTATCCGCGTTTTTTTATGGACGCGGAACAGCCGCTGATTTTGCGCATAAAAGGAAAACCGCTCCCAAATGGAGAGCGGTCCTTTGTCGAGCCCGATTGCCTATGGGGTCTTACCGGTCATTCTCTTTGGCACTTCAACCTCCATGAAAGAGATTGTTACCCAAGGAATCGGCTTATCTCCATAAGACTTTCGTCGACTGCTTGTTCATGGTTATCCACGGTTCTTCGCCTCCTGCAAGGCATTTCGCCGCATCATACATGAAACATCGGGCTCGACAGCTATAGTATGGTCCAGCCAACCGTTTTTCATACACGCTTTTACAGCAAATCTGCGGCCAGTTGGGCAAGCACGCTTCGCTCGCCTTTTTCCAGACGAATGTGTCCGGCCAGCTTCTGGTCCTTGAACACCTCGACGACATACGTCAGGCCGTTGTTACTTTCGTCCAGATACGGATGATCGATCTGCTCCGGGTCGCCCATCAGGACGATTTTCGAGCCGTCCCCCACCCGTGTCAGGATCGTTTTCACCTCGTGCTTTGTCAAGTTTTGCGCCTCGTCAATAATGATGAACTGCCCCGGAATGGAACGACCGCGAATGTATGTCAGCGCCTCCACTTGCAGGCTGCCCATCCCGGCCAAAATTTTATCCAGATCACCTGGCCGCTTCGTGTTGAACAAATATTCCAGATTATCGTAAATCGGTTGCATCCACGGCCGCAATTTTTCTTCTTTCTCGCCGGGCAAAAAACCGATGTCTTTTCCCAAAGGAACGATAGGTCTTGCCACCAACAGTTTTTTGTACTTTTGCTGGTCTTCGATTTGCAACAGTCCTGCCGCAAGCGCCAGCAACGTCTTCCCTGTGCCCGCCTTGCCAGTCATGGTCACCAGCGGAATATCATCTCGCAAAAGCAGCTCGGTTGCCATCCGTTGCTGCACGTTTCGGGCCCGAATGCCCCAAATCGGATCGTCGTCTGCCACAAGCATTTCCAGCATTTTTCCATCGGCGTCCACTTTTCCGATGGCAGAAATGGACGGGTTACATTCGTCCTTCAGTATGAGAAACTGATGCGGATAAAAGCGATAGCGAGGGAAACAGGAGGCCAGGTGCAGTCTTCTCGCCGCGTAGTACGTCTTGATGATCTCGGAAGCGACCATCATTTTCTGATAACCGGTGTAGATGCTGGAAAATTCTCCTACCACGCGATCGGAGAGAAAATCTTCTGCCGAAATGTTCAAGGCATCTGCCTTCACACGCATGAGCGCATCCTTGCTCACCAATATGACGGGTCTGGGCTGTGGGGATTGGTTCTCCTCCTCTTGCAGATTAAGTGCGACCGCCAAAATGCGGTTATCATTAGAAATTTCTGTAAATTGCTTTTGCAATTGGTGGAGCGAGGAATGGTTCAGCTCCACCCGAAAGAGCCCGCCTGTCTCCAGGGTAATGCCTTTGTGCAAATGACCCAGCTCACGAAAACTGTCAAGGAGCCGCGATACGTACCGCGCGTTGCGGCCAATTTCATCCATGTACCGCTTTTTGGAGTCGATTTCTTCCAACACCACTGCAGGTATGACAATTTCGTTGTCAGCGAAAGAGAACATCGCCCGTGGATCTTGCAGGAGTACGTTGGTGTCCAGTACGTAGATTTTCTTCAAAATCTCGCCTCCTATTACCCTTCTTATATACGGTATGCAATTTTTGGAGGGATGCTCAATTGTGGCGACGTGATGTACTACAGTCTATGTTCGGGCAGACAGAGATAGACGGCCCTTTGGCAGAATGAAATACGCCTGCGGGGACAAAATACGGGTAACTTGCCCTCCGTTTTCAGGAGGCATTACGGGAAAGGGAGAATGCGTGTGAAACGGATTATCATCGGCTGCCTTGGCACCTGCCTGCTTTTTTCCGGATGCATGACAAACAATAACCCGCCAGCCAATCAGGCAGCACCACAGCCCAACCAGCAAGCGCCTCATACCCAGCGCATCCAGCAAACGGCCCCGGAACCAGCCTACAATCAGTCTTCGCAAGCGACAGCCGACCGGCTTGTGCAACTGGCTACCCGTGTGAAAAAAGTAAACGGGGCGACAGCGGTTGTCATCGGCAAGATGGCGGTCGTCGGAATCGATGTGGATGCCGATCTCGATCGGCCAGAGGTCGGTGTCATCAAGTACACGGTTGCCGAAGCACTGAAAGAAGACCCGCAGGGCGCAAATGCAACCGTAATAGCCGATCCGGATATTGTCCAGCGCCTGAAGGAAATGGCCGCAGACATTCGCCGGGGCCACCCCGTCTCTGGCTTTGCGGAGGAGCTGGCCGATATTGTCGGCCGCATCATTCCACAGCTGCCGCGTGATGTAAGGCAGCGCGAGGAAACGCCGTCGCAGGAAAACGAACAGCGCATCAACAAAAACGGCCGATCTGCGCCGCAAGGAAACGACAAGATCAACGCAAACCGCACAGGCGCACCATAACGAAAAAGAGGCATTCGCCCCGGGAGAATCACACCCGGGAGAATGCCTCTTTTTGCGGCTGGACAGCGGACAGGGGCGGCAGCGCATCCAGCGCCTGCTTCAAGTCCGCAAGCAAGTCGTCCACGTCCTCCAACCCTGCGGACAGGCGAATCAAGCCATCCGTGATGCCGCGCGCTTCCCGCTCCGCTGCAGGCATTGCCGCATGTGACATCATCGCCGGATACGACAAGATCGTCTCCACAGCGCCCAGGCTCACTGCCACAATCGGCAGCTTCACCCGGTCAAACAGCGCCTTGGCCCGCTCGCGGCTCCCTACATCGAACGACAGAACCGCTCCGTGGCCGCTTGCTTGCCGTTGCTGGACGAGATGCCCCGGATGGTCAGCCAGGCCCGTGTAGTAAACGCGGCTCACGCCAGGGTGCGTGGACAGCCACTCTGCAAGAATCCCTGCTGATTTGGTGCTGACGTCCAGACGCGCCTTGAGCGTTTTCAGCCCGCGCATGACGAGCCAGCAATCCTGTACGCCGAGAATCGCGCCCATGCCGTTCTGGATCAGGTACAGCTGCTCGCCGAGCGCGGCGTCGCGCGTCACGGCCAGCCCCGCAACCACGTCGCTATGGCCGCCGATGAACTTGGTCGCGCTGTGAATGACGACGTCTGCTCCCAGCTCCAGCGGCCGTTGATAATACGGTGTCAAAAACGTATTGTCGACAATGACGAGCAGCCCGTGCTCTTTCGCAATCGCTGATACCGCCGCGATGTCGGTCACTTTCAGCGTCGGATTGGACGGCGTTTCCAGATACACCCCTTTGGTCGCCGGAGTAATCGCCGCTCGCACGGCTTCTGTCTGTGTCGCATCGACAAACGTAAAGGAAATGCCCATCCTCGACAGCACGCGGGTCAAAAAGCGGAAAGTGCCGCCGTACACGTCCTCCGCAACCACGATATGGTCACCAGCCGAAAACAGCATGAACACACTGGAGATGGCCGCCATACCGGATGAAAAGGCAAATCCGCGGGCACCGCCTTCGAGAGCGGCAATCGCTTCCTCCAGCGCGTGTCTGGTCGGATTGCCGGATCGGGCGTAGTCGTAAGTGCCTGGCTGGTCGAGGTCAAACTGGTGAAAAGTGGAAGCCTGGTAAATCGGAACCGACGACGCACCTGTGAACGGATCGATACAAGCAGAGCCATGAAGAACCTTCGTTGCAAAGTTCATCGAACAGCCCCCCCAACGGCGAGACTTGCGTCCAAAGCTTGAAACAAATCTTCGATCAAGTCTTCTGGATGCTCAATCCCGACCGACAGTCTCAGCAACCGGTCACAAACGCCGACATACTCCCGCACTTCCAGCGGAATGTCAGCGTGGGTCTGTGTCGCCGGATACGTACACAAAGACTCGACGCCGCCAAGGCTTTCCGCAAAAGAGACGATGCGCAGATTTTGCAAAAACAGACCCACTTGCTCCGCAGACCGTACCCGGAATGAAACCATACCGCTAAAACCGCTTGCCTGGCTCGCCTGGATGGCATGACCGGGATGTTCTTCCAGCCCAGGGTAGAATACCTCGGCGACAGCCGGATGCTCCTGCAGCTTTTTCGCAACAGCCAGCGCGTTAGACTGATGCCGTTCCATGCGCAGTGCCAAGGTCTTCATTCCGCGTACCAACAGCCAGCTATCTTGCGGGCCCAATACCGCGCCGATGGAATTGTGCAAAAACCGGATTTTTTCCGACAACTCCTCACCCTTTGTCACAATCAGCCCTGCCAGCACATCGTTGTGGCCGCCCAAATACTTCGTCGCGCTGTGCAACACAATATCTGCGCCAAGCTCCAGCGGGCGTTGACAGTAAGGCGTCATGAACGTGTTGTCCACGATTGTCAAAAGTCCATGCTGCTTTGCCAGCGCAGCGATTTGGCGAATATCGGTAATCTGCATGAGCGGATTCGTCGGCGTCTCGACGAAGATCGCTTTCGTCTCGGCTCGCAGCGCCTTTTGCACCGCTTCCAGATCACGCAAGTCTACGTAGGTAAAAGTCAGGCCGTAACGGGACAGCACCTGCTCAAACAAGCGATACGTCCCCCCGTACAAATCGAGCGATACAATGAGATGGTCTCCCTGAGAAAACAGACCCATGACCGTATGAACCGCCGCCATTCCCGATGCGCAGGCAAAGCCCGCATCCCCTGACTCTGCCTCCGCGATCGCTTCTTCCAAAACGGTGCGGGTTGGATTGGCCGTGCGTGTATAGTCATAGCCTGTGCTCTGCCCCAATGCCGGGTGGCGATATGCGGTGGCATAGTAGACAGGGAAGCTGACCGCTCCTGTTTTCTCATCTCGGCCTACGCCTGCCTGAATCAATTTTGTCTCTAGTCTCATCGTAACTCTCTCCCTCCAATGATCTGCGAGGGGCATGAAAAAAGCCCCCTTTCCTCTGAAAGAAGGCTTTGATTACGTCACCGTAAGCAAGACCTTCTCATCTTTCAGAGTTAATCAACTCTGCAGGAATTAGCACCATTATCTCCCCGCACGCATGAACGTGCAGGTGATTGGTTGCCGGGCATCATCGGGCCAGTCCCTCCGCCTCTCTGGATAAGAAGTTTTGCTATTCAATATTGATTGACCTAATACTAAAGGATAGCGCCGTTTTTTGTCAACAGGATTTTCCCCCGTTGCGCAAAAGTCCTGCTAGGCGTTTTTCAGCGCCGTCATGACCTGATTGTCCAGCTTCGCGGCCGCATTTTTGTCGTACGTCTTCTCGTATTGCGGCTCTACGGAAATGCGCGAGCCGTAAAACATGACGTCCCGTACGGAGTCAATCGCAATCTCGACCAGGGCCAGCTTCAGCGGAACGCCTTCCAGCCGCTCGGCTTTGAGCGTCGCGCGCCCGTTGATCGCAAAAGAGGAGCCTGCCCCAATCAAGTGCAGGACGACCTGCGGTTCTTTGGCAATATTGGCGAGAATGCGCGAGCGATTATCCACAGCAAAGCGGATCAGTCCGCTGTTCACCGCCAATGCCCAGGACAAGGAACTGAGCGATGGTGCCCCTGTCTCGTGATCGACCGTGCCGAGCGTCACAAATCGCTCTTTTTGCAGAAGCGCGAACAGGTCTTCCGACAAGGTTTGGGATACGGTTTCAGCCATTCGGATGCCTCCTCGTAAACGATAGTACGTCTATTGTACCCCCCTGATCTGACATTAGGCAAACGTTTCCTTTCCGCCTTGCTTCTGCCTGTTTTTTTCCCTAAACTGGTAGAAGCAACGCCCTAACGAATAAGGAGGTTGGAAAAAGTGGCCCCTACGCCTACAGAGCAGCTGATGCACAAAATCGACCAGGTTCTCCTTGAGTTGCAGGAAGTGCGGAAAGTAAACGAGCGCATGGATAAAATTGCCATGTTTCTGGAAGATATTCGGCTCGCAGACGTCATCCAAAACTACACAGCCCCGCGCAAGCTGCTTTGGATCAATTTCCTCGCAGGGCTTGCCCGGGGTCTTGGTTTGACGATTGGAACAGCGATCGTGCTGGCGCTGCTCGGCTCACTGTTGTCGCAGTTTCTCTCGATCCCGATCCTTGGCGATTACATCCGCGAACTGGTCGAGTACGTTCAAAGCTACAGTCAGCCGTAAACAAGACTACCTGTCGTTTCTTTTGTCGTCATCGTCGTCCTTGTCATCCTCGTCGTCATCATCCCATTTGCTATCGTGCTTTTTCCAGTAGCCGTATGCTTTCCCGTTTGGATGATTGTGGTTCTCTCGTTTCTTGTCGTCATCCTTCTTTGGCTCGGCAGCTATTTTCGTGCTCAGGGCGATGTCTGTCTGCTTTAACAGCTTGTCTTTTGCATACAGTTCCAGTTGCACGGTTTTGCCGGCAAACGAGTTGTCCGTATATTTGATGTTTACCGTATACTCACCCTTGGCGTTCGGCTTGATCTCCTTTTTCTTTCCGTCCGGCGTGATGACCACCAGCTTGTTTTTTTGCTTCACATCCCAGCCCTTGATCGTGCCCTTGAGCTGAATGGACTTTTTCTTCGGATCGTGCACCGCTGTTCCGGCAATGACATAAGTTGTGTCAGGCTGTTTGTCCGGGATGTTGACCACATCGACCTTGATCGTGTCGGAGTCGACTTTTTTCCCGTTTTCATATACTTCGATCAGCGCTTCGCCGCTCACAGCTTCCGCGTGCACATCCGTTACCGTCACGCTGAAGCTGTCGACGCCATCCCACAGTTTCTTCGGCGTCGTCTCTTTTTTCACACCGTTGTAGGAGACGACAACCTTGTCCACTCCGCGCTTGACGACACCCTTCACCTGCCATTCGCCCTTTTTGGCATCGTACTTGGAAAAGGCGTAAATCAGCCTGTTTTTCTCTTCGTCAGCCTGCGGGATGAGCTTTACTTTTTCACTGTCAGCCAAAAGAGTGCCCGCGTACGCCTGCACGGTTACGTATTGAACAGAATCGGTTGTTGGCGCGACAAAGCTGACCGTAAATGAATGCTCGCTTGTCGGAACGACCTCGATGATGTCACCGTTCGGCTTGGTGACGACCACCTTGGTTACTTCCGGCGTCACGATGCCTTTGATGTACACCTTGCCGTTTTCGGTTTGCGCACTCACGCTGACCAGTTCCTCATCCGCCTCTGTACGGCGAACCTCCAGCCAGATGTCGCCGTAATAATCGCGATAAATCTGCTCCCACTCCGCCTTGTTCGTCTCCATGTAGGTTTGCAGTTTCGTATTCAGATGGATTGGCTCCACGATCAGGTACAAATGGTCTGCCTGGTTTTTCAGCAGCATGTTCAGCGTATCCGGGTCGTTTTTGGCAAGTTCCTTCAGGTTGTAGCGGGTAACTTGCTTGCCTTCTTCGCCCATCACGACCTTGGTCGCAGGCGAACTGCCTGAACTGGCATCTGCAAAAATCGGTGTCAGACAGCCGATGAGTCCTGCCGCCGTGACCACCGCCAATACGGGCTTGCCCATGATCTTTTTCATTGATGTCTCCCCCTCTGTTATTGCCCATCGTCCCTGCCTCTTTGGGCTACCATACTGACGTGGCCTTTTTTGCAAAAGTTGCACGGCAGGAGAAAACACGTCTAAATACCTACAGCAGCTTCAGACGGTTACTCAGGCGGCTCCCGCGCTCCCAACAAAAAAGACTCTTCCGCCGCCGAACAAGTCGGAGGTGAGAAGAGTCTTTTTGCCATTCTAACTGTTGAATTTGGGCTCGTTTTCAATTGCGACCAGCAAGGACTCGACCATCTCTGCCGGATATTTGCGCTCCAACGGCTCTGTCGCTTCCTGTTTTGCCGTCAGCACGTACCAGCCGCCCTCCAGCCGATACGAAAGCTCGCCAAGCGCATGGTCCTCCTGCAGCATCTGCAGGAAAAACGCCGCCGTCTCCTGCGCCGACTGATCGTCTGGCCTTGCATCGGCCACGACTTGAATCTGCAGCCAGTTAAAGAGTGCATCATCACGTTTCACGAGGGACGCCTCACTTTCGCTCTGTTTGCTCCGGTTTGATTCGCAATTTGACGATGACCAGAATGACAATCGCAACCAGCATGGCGCTTTTCACCGGGAGCTGGACATCCAGAATCGCAAAGACCAGCGCTCCTGCGAAAAGGAGGATGTACAGGAGCAAGGTTTTCAAGATCGGCATGCGAATTTGCGTCGCAAATCCCAGGTAGTAGACAATAATCAATTGCACAAACAAAATCCAGGCCCGGTTATGATCCGCCCACAGCCGAAAGCTGTCGTAGGCGCTCAGTTGATCCGGGTTTGCCGGTACATAAGTGGAAGCAAGGTGTATCCAGTCCATCACAAATCTCTCCTGTAACGCAAAAGTCCGTGTCCTCGCACAACGAAGGGAAAGACCCGCTCTTTTGCCTAATCTTTTCCTTTTTTCAACATTTTTTATATGTATCCTTTTTACTTTATCAGGTGATAGATTTCCTGTCAAAACGGACTGCGCCTGCACTTTGCGCACGGCAACATGCTAGCCTGCCTTTTCGCGGACATGCTATGATAATAGGGCCACAAAACTAGCAAAGGGTGGGAAAAACATGAGCCTGTACGATATAGCTGTCAAGACGATTTCCGGAGAAGAAAAGACGCTGGCCGAGTACAAGGGACGTGTATTGCTGATCGTCAACACCGCCAGCCAGTGCGGACTGACCCCGCAATACAAAGGCTTGCAGGAGCTGTACACGCGCTATGCGGACAAAGGATTCGCCGTCCTTGGCTTTCCGTGCAACCAGTTTGCCGCGCAAGAGCCTGGCAGCGAGGAAGAGATTGCCGCGTTTTGCGATCGCAACTACGGCGTAACGTTCCCGCTGTTTGCCAAAATCGACGTGAACGGTCCGACTGCCCATCCTTTGTACCAGTACCTGAAAGCCAACGCTCCCGAAGGCCAGGGCGAAGAGATCGAATGGAACTTCGCCAAGTTCCTCGTCGACAGGGAAGGCCGTATCGTCAAACGCATCGGTGCCCGCGTGCAGCCGGAAGACGTGGCAGCCGACATCGAGCGCCTGCTGTAAGCCTGCCAAACCAAAAAGCCGCTTTGCTCTCACCGGAGACAAAGCGGCTTTTGCTTTTGTCGTTTCGCATCACGCGCCTACGCTTGCGGTTGTGCTTCCCAGCGCTTTTGCTTTTCGTAGCGCTCGCGATCCGATTTGCTCAAATACTTTTTGCGCAGACGGACGGATTGTGGTGTAACTTCGCACAGTTCGTCGTCATTCAAATACTCCAGCGCCTCTTCCAGCGTCAAGAGACGAGGCACCTTCATTTTTACCGTCTCATCCTTGGTCGCGGAGCGGACGTTGGTCGCGTGCTTCTCTTTGCACACGTTGACCGTCAAGTCATTGTCGCGGTTGTGCTCGCCCACGATCATGCCTTCGTATACTTCCGTACCCGGCGTGATGAACATGACGCCGCGATCCTCGACAGACATCAGGCCGTACGTGGTCGCTGTCCCGGTTTCATGGGAGATGAGTACCCCGGCGTGACGACCGCCTACCGCTCCCTGGACAAGCGGACGATAGCTGTCAAAGGAGTGGTTGAGAATGCCGTAGCCGCGTGTGATCGTCAAAAACTCCGTGCGGTAGCCGATCAGTCCGCGGGAAGGAATGATGAACTCCAGACGAACCTGGCCGAAGCCGTTGTTGACCATGTTGACCATCTCGGCCTTGCGTTGGCCCAAGGTCTCCATGACAGCCCCGGTGTATTCCTCCGGCACGTCGATCACAAGATACTCGGCCGGCTCCATTTTTTGGCCATCAATCATGCGCACGATGACTTCCGGCTTGGACACGGCCAGCTCAAAGCCTTCGCGGCGCATGTTTTCCACCAGGATGGACAGATGCAATTCCCCGCGTCCCGATACGATAAACGCATCCGGCGAATCGGTTTCCTCTACACGCAAAGATACGTCTGTCTCCAATTCTGCCATCAGGCGATCACGAAGCTTGCGGGAAGTAACGTGTTTCCCTTCGCGGCCGGCAAACGGGCTGTTGTTCACCAAAAACGTCATTTGCAGAGTCGGCTCATCAATTTTCAGCAGAGGCAGTGCATCGGGATGATCGACGTGGCAAATCGTCTCGCCTACGTTAATATCGTCGATCCCTGCGATTGCAACGATGTCTCCTGCTTTCGCTGTTTTTTGTTCCACGCGCTGCAAGCCGGAGAAGCCGAACAGCTTTTGAATCCGCGCTTTTTTCACTTCGCCGCTGCGTGTGGTGACAGATACCATTTCATTCACGTTCATGGTTCCGCGATAAATGCGGCCAATCCCGATACGACCCAGAAAGTCGTTATAATCCAGCATCGTTACTTGCATTTGCAATGGGGCATTTTCATCGGCATCAGGTGCGGGTATGTGCTCAACAATCGTGTCAAAAAGTGGACGAAGGTCGCCTTCCAGCTTATCTGGCTCCATTCCGGCGATACCTTGCAGGCCGGATGCGTAGACGATCGGGAATTCCAGTTGATCTTCGTTCGCATCGAGGTCGATAAACAGGTCGTACACTTCGTTGATGACTTCTTGAGGACGTGCATTGTCGCGGTCTACCTTGTTCACGACAACGATTGGGGTAACTTTTGCTTCGAGTGCTTTTTTCAATACGAAACGCGTTTGTGGCATACAGCCTTCAAATGCGTCAACAATCAAAAGGACGCCGTCCACCATGCTCATGATACGCTCTACCTCGCCACCGAAGTCGGCGTGGCCTGGTGTATCCAAAATGTTGATGGTGAACTCCTTGTATTTGACGGACGTGGTTTTCGCCAGGATGGTAATTCCGCGTTCCCGCTCCAAGTCGTTGGAGTCCATCATTCTCTCCTCTACCTGCTGGTTGCTGCGGAACGTGCCCGATTGGATCAAAAGCTTGTCAACCAACGTTGTTTTTCCATGGTCAACGTGGGCAATAATGGCAATGTTGCGTATGTCAAGACGCTTCATGTGAACCTCCTCTGTTTTGCATACCTTCCATATTAACAGGTCGTGAAACCCGGCACAATGGTCATTTTTTGACTGCGGAACCTCTCCCTGATTAGCATGCGCCACAATCGCCATACTAAAGACAGGAGGTGGTCTGCCATGAGGAAAAACGGGCCAAGCTATTATACAGGTTTGTTCTTGATCGCAGCAGCGCTTGTCGGGTGCGCGACTACAGGCGCAGGGCCTGACACGGGCGCGCAGGCGCAAAGCGATTCGCAGCAAGCGACGCCGCTGACTCGCGCAAGCATCGGACACGACATTAACGCCTATACGCAAGGAAGCAACGCCCAGAACTCCCTCAAAGCGTACACCTCAAACGGCTTCAATCAAGACCTGGCAGAGAAGCTGGCCAAAGCGGCCGATGATGTCCCAGGCGTCGATCAAGCTACTGTCGTCGTCATGGGCAAGGACGCCGTGATCGGCATTCTCGTGCGCGACAATCTGGGCGAGCCACAGGCAAAAGTAATCGAGCAGCAAGTCCACTCGGCTTGTCGCGCTGTCTCTCCTGCCTTGCAGCTGAACGTCTCATCCGACCAAACCGTATTTGATCGTGTGCGGGCGATCAACGCGCAAATTGCCGAGGCACAGCAAACAACCAACCCCTCAAGCGAGTTCACTGAGCTCCTTCACGATCTGCACACGATGATCCAGCAACCGCAGCGGTAATCATCGAAAACGCATGCTCTCACGTAAAAGAGGTGCGGATCTGGTTCCCGCACCTCTTGAATACTCTTCCGTTTGTTACTTGCTCACAACTTCAGCCACTTTGATTTCTGGCTCTACTACTTGCAGTTCACCTGTTCCGCGAACCAGCTTCTTCGCGTAGGTTTTCTCCGGCTTCAGCACAGATACCAAGTAGTCGATGGCAACTTGCGGATCGACCGTCTCGCCACAAGTGTAGCAATCCAGAGCGGCAAAACCGCGCTCAGGATAAGTATGAATGGACAGGTGGCTTTCCGAGAGAAGAACCAGCACGGTAGCACCCTGAGGAGAAAACTGCTTCGCTTGCACGCCAAGCACAGTCGCTCCACATGCCTCAGCAGCTTCAATCATTTCCTTTTTCAAAAATTCTGCGTCGTTCAACAAGTCAAACTGAACTCCCCATGTGTCAACAGCAACGTGTCTTCCGAAAGTCGAGTATTCCATCTTTCGGTTCCCCCTTCCTAGCAAGTGTAATGTTAAACATCGCTAGGACCTGCGTCATTCACTAACGGGGGCGGTTTCCCCTCTTGTTATCCACCCTTTAAAGTGAATCCTGGTTCCTAATCCTGTTTCCAACGAAAACAACAATACCATGTATCCGCCTACTTTGACAATACTTTTTTCGAGAAAGTCCACGAAAAAAACAGGCACCATTCGGCACCCGTTTTTGTTTACACTTTCTATACTTCCAGTTCAAACAGACGCTGCGACAACATCACTAAGCGCGTATCGATTGCGGGAAGCTTTTCCGGTGCAGCTTCCTTTGCCCAATTACGCAAATCCAGCCAGCGGTCCGTTTCCTGACGCAAGGACTCGATCTCTCTTTCGCTGCCTTCTTGCTGGAACAGCGATTCCAGCTCGCTGGCAAGATTCAGAGAAGACTTTTCAAAGACGGACGTCTCCTCGTCCCCCGACAGCTCCCGGATGCTGACCACCGATCCCTGATCGTAGTGGTACACCATCGTGAAGCCTTCGTAAATTCTGTGGACGATTCCGTAGCCACGAAACGTTTTCATCGCTTTTCTCATCGCATTGGCCAACTGCCGATCCCGAATGAGATAGGAGCTGTCGCAAGAGTAGCGATTGCCGACACGGCAGAAGCTCAGTTGAATTTCGCCGTTATGGTCAGACAGAATGACGTCGCGGTCGCCGTTGTCGCATACTTTGACATCGACTGAAATGTGTTCATTGGTGAAGAGCGAGACGAATTGGTTCAGCTCCTCTTCATTCACCGTAAAATAGGCCTTGGCGTAGTTGGTTGCTAAACGCTGTGCCATAAATATCTCCTCAATTCTTTTGGTTTCCGTGGGCCAGTTACGACCAATCTGTGTCCAAATGTAGAGGAGATACGCTAAGTGTCAACGAAGGAACGCTGTAGAACCTGGCCTTGCCCCGCGAATCGAAAGTCGATTTGGGTAATGAAGGCGGATCACCTACTTTTTGTTTTTCCGAAAAAAGCCATCCTTGACAGCTTTATTATACAACAGAAGCCATCAAAAGTCTTGAATAAAAAGCAGATGAATTCACGCAAAAATACCGAATATCTGTAATATGACGCAGGGAGACGAAATGATCTCTCTGATTCATGCAGAAGCTCCCGGTTTCATACGAAATTCCCGCAGCTCAGATACCGGAATGGCCGGCCATTGCCTTTTTGATGGCAGCCTGTTCTTCTTCGGACAAGTGATAGGATGAGGATCCCGCTTCAATCGGCTTGGCATACACGCGCGATTCTTCCCGACCGAAAATACTGGTAATCACCACACCGTTTTGAGCGTCATCCAGAATCGCCAGGGAAAAGCTGAGATCGCTGCCGACATCGCCAAAAGCGTTGTAGCGAATGATCCCTACCCTGCCGCATTGGGCTGCGATCCGCTGGGAGAGACGATTCATCGTAAACTGTTGATCGCTTTGCAGCTTTTTCACTTCATCCACCTGATCGAGGAGCCTGTGCAAGCCTTCCTCCAGGTTTGCTCCTCCGGTCCCTGTCATCAGCCTGTTGAGCGATTTGCGCATGCGACTGATGCGAACCGATTGCAGGATGACGGCAAAAAGCAAAATCAGGGTCAGCGCAATTGCCCCCAAAAGCAGGATCGCTGCATTGGGGATTTGGGATAGGAATGGTTCCAAAACATTTTCTTCCTTTCTGGTACTTGCGTTGCTTTAGACAGTTACAGCCTTCTCTATTGTAACTCCGCTTTGCCGACCGTTCAAACAAAGTCTTTGGCAAACCGGGAAATGCGAAAATTTGCGCAACCAAAAAAAGCGACACCCTCATCTGTGAGTTGTCGCTTCTTTCATTCCGTATGCCAATGTGTCAAACTCATCGTCCTATGGTTATCCTCCAGTCTACCTACACTTCCAAAAGCAGCATTTCCCGACGAAGCTCTTTTAAAATTTCCATTGATTTTTTAATCTGGGCCTGATCCTCTGCCTGTATCGCGTCAAACAACGTCGCCAATTCATAATCGAGTTCCAAACGCAAAACCGGAATACGCTCCTCGGAGTCACGCCGTTTCAAGGCGGCAATCACTTGGTCCATCGTCACATTGCAGAATTTTTCGTAGATCATTTTTTCCTCAGCTCCTTTTATTTCCACTATTCTGACGACTTCTCCGTACTGGACGTGCTTCATCAAGATGCAGTCATCCACTCTGACTTTGATGATGGCGTGCCCCTTTGCCCGTTCCACGAAGTGGTACAGTACCAGCGCCACCCGCAAGTCATGGACAGGAACGCCAGTCACCTGCAGCTTGTAAGACCCGTTTAGCCGCTGCATTTTCCAGTCGGAAAGGCCGTCCGTGGTGTTCACGAGGAGGTGAAACTGCTCGGGAAATTCCTTCCACGTGACGCTCACCCCCGCTTCCACCAGGGCCTGCACCATCGCGTGCAATGTCTTGCGATCAAACCAAACCGCCAGATTGTCATACTCATACTCCAGCTCCATGCCGAGATTCATCCAGGCCCCTCCCGTTGACAGAATACTCAGATTTCGTTTTTTGCTGTAAGGGAGTGAGTGGTATATCATATTATTCACGCTTCCGTTTTGCTATTCATATCCCGGCAAGTATTTTTTTCCTGCGTGATATGATATTATATGGTGGATTCCAAGCTCCCTTGACAAAGACGTTCGCCCTTTTCTTTTTCGCGGCGTTCGATCATGATAGATGAGGTGTTTGTTTCCATGACTGCGTTTTCCGGCTTTCGCCAAGAAGATTTTGACGTTTTTGCCGTTGATGGACTCGACCAGCGGATGGACGCAATCAAGACCGTGATTCGCCCCAAGCTTGAAGCGCTTGGCCACCATTTCGCGCCCATTTTGTCAGCAGCAACCGGCGATGAGATGTTTTACCATGTAGCCAAGCATGCCCGCCGCACCGTGAACCCGCCATCTGATACGTGGGTTGCCTGGGCCAATGACAAGCGCGGGTACAAAAAGCATCCGCATTTTCAAATCGGCCTGTGGCAAACGCACCTGTTCGTCTGGTATGCCGTCATTTACGAAGCGCCGGCCAAGGCCCAGATCAGCCAGTCTTTCAGCGAGCATCTCGATGAAATCATGGCGCTGGTGCCCGATCATTTCCACTGGTCGCCCGATCACACCTCGCCTGCAAGCACTTCCCAGGCAGAGCTGGGCAAAGACGGTGTGAAAAAGCTGGTGGACAGGCTGGCACAGGTAAAAAAAGCGGAGCTTCTCTGCGGCGTGACCATTGATCGCCACGACCCGGTGCTTGCTGACCCGCAGGCGCTTTTGGGACAGCTCGAAAACACGTTTGCCGTACTCAGCAAGCTTTATACCATCGACCGTTAAGCTTTCCTCTATCGCCTCCCTAACATTTGGTAAAAATATATGCAAAAGAACAGGTCCGCTTTCTTTTGAAAAGCGTTTGCCTGTTCTTTTGTTTTTCGCATACCGTCACCAGGCGGGGCATCCTAGAGGAAAAGGAGCGTGTCCTCTGCTCTAGCCGCGAATGGCTCTCAGCCGTTGAAGACCGTCTTCCCCCTCCTGAAACATCCGCTCGAACAGCTCCTGAACGGATGGGATGTCCGAGATCAGGCCGATAACCTGACCTGCCCAGCCAAAGCCATGCTCACTGTCGCCTTCGTAGATGAAGGTGCGATTATTTTCGCCGCTGATGAGACTTTTCAGTTCCTCATAGCCGGCGCCTTCTTTTTCCAATTGCAAAATGCGGTCGGAACCTGGCGTGCGCACCACCCTTGCCGGCGCTCCCAGCGTTCTTTTGATGACAGCCGTGTCTTGCTCGGTTCCTTTCAGCAAGGCTTCCTTGTACGCTTCGTGGGCATGTACGCACTCCTTGGTCGCGATGAACCGGGTGCCCATCTCCACGCCTTCCGCACCGAGCGCGAGAGCGGCCAAAAGTCCACGGCCATCGCCAATCCCGCCGCTGGCCAGTACCGGAATGCTGACAGAATCCACGACACGCGGAATGAGCACAAATGTCCCGATGTCATCTCGTCCAAGATGACCGCCGCCCTCCTGCCCGACGGCCATGACTGCGTCTGCCCCGATTGCCTCCGCTTTTTGCGCCTGCCGCACCGATGCAACCAGGACCAGCTTTTTGATCGGATGGCCATCGAGTCGGCGCAGAAGCGGCTCGGGATTGCCTCCGGTCACAGAGATGGCGGCGACTTTTTCTTCGATGGCGACCTCCAGTGCTTCCTCATACGGCCGATTGTGTTGGCCAATCGCGAAATTGACGCCAAACGGCTTGTCTGTCAGCTCACGCACCTTGCGAATTTCTTCGCGCAACGCTTCGGCAGACGGCAGCGTCATCGCCGTGACCTGACCCAGCCCGCCTGCGTTTGACACGGCAGCGGCCAGCTCGGCGTACGCCAGATAGGCCAAGCCGCCCTGAACCACCGGATATTTGATTTGCAACAGCTCGGTTACTTTCGTTTTCATCTCCATCACCCCGTTTTTGTAAAGCTTCTCGGCAAGCAGGGAAAACTCCTGCTGCCACACGCGAATATGAATAAAAATTCGCTTGCTTTCCCCCCCTATTTTGCTATACTCAATTTGTTTGTTTTATCCCCTTTATTCTTGATTCGTAAAGTGAGGCGATCGTAGTGAGACAAATGAAAACTCCTTTGTTCAGCGGGTTGTTGGAACACGCCAACCGGAACCCGATTCAATTTCACATTCCGGGCCATAAGAAGGGTATGGGCATGAATCCGGCATTTCGCGAGTTCATCGGGGAGAATGCTCTCTCGATAGACCTCATTAACATTGCGCCACTGGATGACTTGCACCATCCGAAGGCGATGATTAAAGAAGCACAGGAATTGGCTGCCGAAGCGTTCGGCGCTGACCATACATTTTTCTCCGTTCAGGGGACAAGCGGTGCCATTATGGCGATGATTATGGCGACATGCCGCCCTGGCGACAAAATCATCGTACCGAGAAACGTGCATAAATCTGTCATGTCGGCGATTATTTTCGCCGGAGCGGTACCGATTTTCATTCATCCAGCGATGGACGAGCGTCTGGGGATTTCCCACGGGATTACTGTGAAAGCTGTGCAAAAAGCACTGGAAGCCCACCCTGACGCTGCGGCACTTTTGGTTATCAACCCTACCTACTTCGGCATTGCCGGAGACTTGCGGGAGATCGTGCGAACCGCGCACAACTACGAAATTCCGGTCCTGGTGGACGAGGCGCACGGCGTGCATATTCATTTTCATGAGGACCTGCCGATTTCCGCCATGCAGGCTGGGGCCGACATGGCTGCGACGAGCGTACACAAGCTTGGCGGCTCGCTGACGCAGACGTCCATCCTGAACGTGCGCGAAGGCCTGGTCGATGTTGACCGCGTGAAAACGGTACTGAGCATGCTGACGACGACGTCTACGTCTTACATCTTCCTGGCTTCGCTCGATATGGCCCGCCAGCACCTGGCGCTTAACGGAAAGATGCTGGTCGAACAAGCGATGCAGCTCGCGAACAAGGCACGCGACCTCATCAACGAGATTCCGCGCATTTACTGCGTCGGCAAAGAAATACTCGGAAAGCCGGCAACGTTTGCCATGGACCCGACGAAGCTGTTGATCCACGTCCGCGATCTCGGCATTACCGGCTGGGAAGTGGAAAACTGGCTGCGCGACAAGTACAACATCGAAGTGGAAATGAGCGATCTGTACAACATTCTCTGCTTTGTCACGGCAGGGGATACAGAAGAATCCATTCTTGCACTTGTAAACGCGCTGCGCGAGCTGTCCGTGGAATTTGCCCATGTGCAGGCGGAAGAAATGCCGACCATTTCCTTGCCAAACATTCCCGTACTGTCCACGACGCCGCGTGATGCTTTTTATGCGGAGACGGAGACAATCCCGCTCACCGAAGCCGCAGGTCGTGTCATCGCGGAGTTCATCATGGTGTATCCGCCGGGGATTCCCATTTTCCTGCCGGGAGAGGTCATTACAGAGGATAACATTTCCTACATTCAGGAAAACATCCGCGTCGGTCTGCCTGTCCAGGGACCTGAGGATGAGTCACTGAAAACGATCAAAGTCATCAAAAGACAAACCGCGATCTCGGGTTAAGCACCCTTTTTGGCGGTCGAAGCCGTTGCCCCCTTTTGCCGGGGCAACGGCTTTTTTTCTTCTGGTCCGGGGATGTATTGCCTGAACCTTTTGAGCTAAGATAGAAATGGGAAAAATCAGGAAGGTGATGATGAAAATGCCAGACTGGTCCTACCAGACGTTGTTCAAG
Source organism: Brevibacillus gelatini (assembly GCF_003710935.1). Classification (GTDB taxonomy): domain Bacteria; phylum Bacillota; class Bacilli; order Brevibacillales; family Brevibacillaceae; genus Brevibacillus; species Brevibacillus gelatini. The sequence continues at coordinate 6,005 of NZ_RHHS01000043.1, read as the reverse complement.
CCACTGCTTTTTCTCATGCCGCCAGAACGGGCGCGAAGCTTCACGCTCACTGCCATCGGCACATTGGCAAAGCTGCCCGGCGGCCCTGCCATGATCGAGCTGATGGGCCATATGCAGCCGCCCGCCGAATTAGCCAAATCAGTCGGGGACCTGACCTTTCCGACCCCTGTCGGTCTGGGGGCAGGACTCGATCCTGCGGGAAAAGCGCTCGACGCACTGTCCCGCTTCGGCTTTGGCTACATCGAGCTGGGGCCGGTTACGCTGGAGCCATTGTCTTATCCAGGGCTTACCTTGCGCGAGACGATGGATGTCTCCCTTACATACAGCGCACCACTGGAAAATCCGGGAGTCGCCGCTCTGGAAGAGTGCCTGCGCCGCTCCCCGGCTGTAGCCATCCCCCTTGGAGCCAGACTTGGCTTTCGCCCGGGGGCTGCGCTCGGGGAAGCGACTGCTGAACGAGAGCAGTTGATTTCGCGGCTACAGCCGTACTGCTCGTTTTTCTCGCTGGACTATCGGGCGCATCAAGGAGAGCAACCGTGGAGCGATGCCCAGTGGCAAGAGCATTTGTCCCGTCTGCGGCTGACGACCAAACGCCCGATCCTGCTGGTTTTGCCACCGGGGCTGGCAAAAGAAGAGTGGCTTTCGCTGCTTTCTATCGCCCGTACAGCAGGGCTGGATGGCATCATGGTGGCTGGCGGCGTGAAAAAGGCTCCAACAGATGCAAAAGCTTCGCAGGCGCTCCTGTACCAGACAGGCAAACCGTCTCGCGAGGCCGCCCTGCAATCGGTCAGGTGGACGCGGCAAAGCTGGCCCGACTGTCTGCTGATCGGCTCCGGCGGGATCATCGAGCCTGCTGATGCCTTGGCCTTTTTGGAAGCTGGCGCCGATTTCGTACAGTTGCACAGCGGCCTCGTGTACGCGGGCCCCGGCTTGCCCAAAAGGGTGAATGAAGCCATCTGGCAAACCCGCGCTGCCCATCAGGCTGTCGGGACTACGGGCGTAGACGATTGTAAAAAACAAGCAGCAGCATCCGTGACCGCAGATTCCGCCGCGAAGCAGGATCGCGCCGCCCGTGGGTTCCCTGCCTGGGTGTGGGGGCTTCTGCTCGGGATCGGGATGATCGTCGGCGGAGCACTGGCATGGCTGGTCGCAGTCTCCACTGTCATCCTCCCGTACGACGAACGCTTTTTGCAAATGACAGCGGAGCAACTGGCACAGATCAGCCCCCAGTTGCTTTCCTTCATGTCGCATGACCGGATCTGCCTGGCGGGAACGATGATCTCGATCGGTATTATTTACGCGCAGTTATCCCTTCACGGCCTGCAGAGCGGCATTCACTGGACGCGCGCCGTGTTGCTCGCCTCCGGAGCTGTCGGGTTCTCCAGCTTTTTCCTGTTTATTGGCTACGGTTATTTTGACTACTTGCATGCTGTACTCGCGCTCCTGCTGCTCCCCCTGTTTCTATTGGCCTTGCGCACACCAGCGAGCAGACACCTGCCTGCGCTTCCTCCAGAGCGGCACAACGACCGCGTATGGAAAATGGCACTGTGGGGACAGCTTTTGTTTGTGGTCATTGGGTTTGCTTTAACCGGAGCCGGGCTGGTTATTTCCTTGATCGGGATCACAGGCGTCTTTGTCCCTTCCGATCTCGTCTTCCTCTGCGTATCGGCCGAGATGCTGCACGCTTTTAACGAGCGGCTGATCCCGCTGATCGCCCACGACCGGGCTGGCTTCGGCGGCGCTCTCGTCTCTGACGGCCTTGCCGTCCTGCTCATCAGTCTCTGGGGCTTTCGCCGGGGCGAAGCATGGGTCTGGTGGACGCTGTTACTCGCGGGCATCCCCGGCTTCGCTGCCGGCATCGGGATTCACTTCGCGGTTGGCTATGTTGATTTTGTGCATTTGCTTCCTGCCTACATAGCGGTCTTGCTGTTTTTGGCGGGGCTGGTGCTGGCAAAACCTTATTTGACAGAAGCAACAAAAAAAGGCGACTAAGCTGTGCCAGTCGCCTTTTTTTGTTTACTTGTAAATTCGAACGTCGATTCCTCTGACACCCGCTTTTTCAAACAAATCAGCCATACGGTCAGAATCCATTAAACCGTCTTTTAACGACAGTGTCACTTCATCTTTTGTCCCTTGGAAGAAGACAAACACAATTTTGGAGAAACCGGCGCTTTCCAGTTTTTCCCCCAGCGTGCCGTCGATCATCAAGTCAATCAATCGATACTCTTTGTAATCGCCTGGCTCTGGTTCTGGTTCTGGCTTGGGTTCTGGATCTTCTACAGCATCATCATTACGCGGACTTGCAAATGCCATCGTGTACACGACAGGCCCCCCGTCGCGCTCGTCGATCCAGACGATGCGATTGCCGCCGATTCTCGGGCTGGAAATCTCCGCATCATCGTCAAACTCTATATCGCTGTAAGAGCGATCTTCTACATCGTACAGCTCATAATAAAAATCTTTTTCTTTGGAAGACAAGCGGTTATCTTCAAAAATAATCATATTGCGGGAAGCTTGCGGATTTTTTTGGTCGCCCTCTGAGTAGCGAAGCAGCAACTCAGTCCGCTGACGTTCGATTCGGTAATAGTACAAATCCCAGCCATTTTTGGCTCCTCCGCTGTTTTCGCTCCAGACCACAAAGTCGTCCCCAATTTGCGCGGACTGTACTTCCACGTTTTTGCGAATCAACAGATCATCCTGCTCTTCAATATCGTACAGGTAAATATTCGCTGTTTTCTTGCCGGATTCTTCCACCCAGACAACGTAATTGCCGTAAATATCCACACTCAACGGCTCGTTTTTCAGACTGGTAACTTCTATTTCCTTGCCTGTTGCCAGGTCGGTAATCATCAGGTTGGCGCGGCGGTCAAGATTGACCCACAACAGCTTGGTGCCGTCGACCTCATACAATGTTTCGCTCGGCAACTGGTCGTCATCTTCGTTCGTAATCTGCTTTTCCGTGCCTTTGCGAATGTCGTAGGCAATGAGTGCGTCTTCCCGCTTGTCGTACCAGACTACGTACTTGCCGCTCACAACCGGACGAACCGGGTCTGCATTGCTTTTGCTGATGATCTTGCTCGTTCCTTTTTCCGTATCGTACAGAACAACGGAGGTTTTCTTTTTCGACTCTGACAAATACACGACATAGCGGTCAGAGCCGTCCGGTTGGCTTGGCTCTCCGGAGGTAGCACCCAGCGTAATTTCTTCTTTTTCGTCCAGATCGTAAATATGGAGACGCAGCTTTTTGTTGTTGTCTCTCTTTGCATACATGGCGTAGTCTTCGTAAATGCGAGGAGCGAGAGGCTCAAACACACTGGTCGCGATTTCTTTGCCCGAAGACTTGCCAACTTCTTGATACGCCAAATCATCGTCGTCCAGGTAGAGAATCGTGTCTTTGTAAATATGTACACCCGACTTGGAGGATGTCGTATTCGTCAGCTGCTTGTTTCTTCCCGTGCCGATGGTGTAAACGTATACCTGTTGTCCGTGTAGATAGGCAATTTTGTCGCTGTAAAGGCTCGGATCCGTCTGCTGCGCCTTGCCCTCTACAGCCACTTCCTCTTTTTGCTTGCCGATGTCGTAGTAGTAGATGTCCGGGTTGCCGGCACGGGAATCTTCCCACGCTACATAGCTGTCGCTGACAGTCGGATCGCTGGCTTTGCCGCTGGTAGATACGCGGGTTGTGTCGCCTGTCGCGATGTCGTACATGAAAATGTCTGTTCCTGCATCACTTTTTCCCGACCAAACGACCTTTTTCCCCGAAATCTCCAGATCGGTTGCAGAGGCATTTCCGCTGGTCAGGCGAATTTCCTCGTCGTTGGCGATGTCGTACAAATACACGTCTGCTCCGCCGTGGCGGGAATCGATCCAGACGGCGTATTTTCCGTCGACCCGCGGTTTTTTCTTTTCAGAATTTTTGTTGCCGATCTTCGTCTCGGTCTGCTTGCTCAAATTGTACAGAGTGAGCGTTTGTTCCCCTTCCACTTTCCAAACCGCATATTCCTTGGAAATGTCAAAGCCGTCTCTGGAAATTTCCGGCTGACTTACGTCAATTTTGATTTCCTGTCCGATACTGCTCGCAAACGCTGGAGTCCCGGTCCACAGGGAGGTGACCAGCAGCGCGGCGGCCAGCAAACCCTGCATGGGCTTACGTTTCATGAAACAATTCCTCCTTTTGCAACGAATTACACTCTTCCTCATTATCCTCCAATATGAAAAGGTTGTCAAAAAAAACAGGCCTTTGTTGAAAGGCCTGCACCGTTTTCGTCATTCTTTTTCCTGTCTTTGCTCCGGTCTGCATTCGCAATTGCATACGGCATAAAGCGTTTTCACTGAGTTGCTTTCAAAATGCTCGATGATGGTCCCGCAAGTCTGACATACGATAGTTCCCATCTGTGTCCCCTCCGCATTGTTATTCCAAATGAAATGTGATGTCACATATGATTTGATTTATCATGCTCTTATATTAATATGACACATTATTCACAGTCAATACGGTAATGAAACACATTTTACACCAATTAGTATGTCACATTTTGTCGCAAACGATCTCCTTCATCCAGCCGTTCATTTGCCTGAGTACGTCTTCCCGTTCCGGCTCGTTCAGCACTTCGTGGCGCAAGCCCGGAAAGCGGCGAAACGTCTTGTTCCCCTGGATGCCCTCTGTAAAGCGCTCCACGGCGTCTGCATCAACCAGCGAGTCGTCGCCCGCCTGCAGCACCAACACAGGCACCTTGAGCCGTGCACGCTCCTCCCAGGCCGCCTGCATCGCTTTGTGCAGTTCCTGGAACCAGCGCACGCTCACTTTCGGATAATTAAGCGGATCGTCTTTGTAGGCCGCTTGTACGGCCTCGTCCCGTGAGACCATGTCGGGCGTGATCCCGTTTGCGAGCGCAAGCGTCGGCCAAAAGCGGTCCAGCAGTTTTGCTGCCTGCGCCTTCCAGGCCGGCACCTCCAGCTTTAACCGAAGGCACGGGGAGGTCAACATCAGCCCTGCCAGCTCTTGCGCCGCTTTTTCACTCTGCACGAAGCGCACAGCAATCAATCCGCCCAGGCTGTGCCCCAGCAAAAAAACGGGCCGTTTGCCCGCGCTGTCTTCCAGGGCCGCTACGGTCCACTCCCGCACCTTTTTCACATAATCGTCAAACGAATCGATATGCCCCCTGATTCCCGGGGAGCGCCCCCAGCCAGGCAAGTCATCCGCATAGACGTCCCACCCCTGTTGATTCAAAAATGCAGCGACGTGCGCGTATCGGCCATGGTGCTCTCCCGTGCCGTGCACCAGCACAACCGCTCCTTGCGACTCCTTTGCCGACCATTTATGTACACTCATGTTCGCCCCTCCCCCTTCTCTATCCCGATTTTATGCTGTGGCAGCCCGCTTCGTAAACAGGACGCTTTCTGCCGGAACAGCCCAACTGCTGGAGGAAGTCTTGGGACCAAGAAAAAACGAGCAGAAGATAAACTTCTGCTCGCCCGCTAATACTGATTTTCTTCAAATGGAACGGGAGGCAAGTACTCCTGGAAAAATTCGGCGAGTGTCTGGGCTTCATTTTCCGTGTTCAGTCGGAAAATTTTCTGCAGGTACTCTGGATTGACCGCATCCTCTGAACTGAGAAGGGTAGATTGCCCCGTCTGCATACAGATCACCAACGGCTTTCCATAAAACTTGTGCGTGAATACAATGCCGAAGTCGTGTCTCGTTCCCTCGGCGATAAATCCGAGAAAACGGACGTTTGCGTTTTCTGAAACGTCGTATAAGTGGTCGTAGCGCTCCATCAGCAATCCCTCCCACTATAAAGTAATGTTTTCTCCTGTTTTCTCGCTCATTCTCTGTTTTTTAACTTTGACATCTTAAAGCTCTTGTCGGAAGATTGAAGGAGATACAAATATTTCTGTAAGGGCTGTGGCGGGAATAGAGCCTGCAATCACCAGTTTCCAGACTGTGGATAAAAAGGTATGATCGCACAGTGGATCTCCACATCCGCCCTCGGGGTTTATCCTCC
>NZ_RHHS01000042.1 GCF_003710935.1 Brevibacillus gelatini | reverse complement strand
GGTGTGATCTTCTCCATCGCTCAATCGCAAGAACTCATGCCCGCCAGTGGCTCCATGTCAAGCCCGACATATGAAGCATCGTTTTCACGTTTACACAAAAATCTTGACAGACTCGATTTCCAACTTGGATACATTGCCAGCCGCCAATCCGCTTGACCTCTATTACGCCATTTCCCAACTGGTTACGAGAAGATCCAATATCGTTAGCGTTTTGACGGGGCTAAAACTCCAACTCCACCAGCAACTCGGCTACCATTATCCAAGCTACAAGAAGTTCTTTTCACAGGTGGAAGGGAAAGCAGCACTCGCTTTTTGGAGAAAGTATCCTTCTCCCAGTTGTTTGAAGGGGGTGGGCGTGGATGAACTTGCAGACTTCCTTTACAAGAAAAGCAATCGCAATTTATCTACGAAGAAGGCAAAAGAAATCCTCTCACTTGTAGAACAAGACGGGGATACATCGAAGGACTACCAAGAAGCGAATGACTTCCTTGTGAAAGATGTAGTACGAGACATCATGATTCGTGAGCATCAGCTAGACCAGATTGACGCTGAGTTAAAGAAACATATAGCTTTACTCGATTACAAGCTGGAAACCATGCACGGAATCAGTACAGTAACGGCGGCGGAGTTGATTGCGGAGATTGGCGACATTTCACGCTTCTCTAATGCAGACAAGCTAGCCAACTTTGCAGGAATCGCACCTGTTCAGCACAGTTCAGGGAACAAGCAGAAAGCGAAAAAGAGCAAGCTAGGCAATCGTAGTCTGTATGACATTTTCTACAACCTCGCTATTCGTTTGCTTGGCGTATCGAGGGGGGAGAAGAAGCCAAATCACCCAATGTACCATGCTTACTATGAGAAGAAGCTAGCAGAAGGAAAGACCAAGTGGCAAGCAATCATCTGTGTCATGCGTAAACTGGTCAACGTCATCTACAGCATGATGAAGTACAAGACTGAATATAAAATGCCAGTCCTTCCAGAACGGGCGGCGTAGTCAATTGGGTGGTAGCAGAAATGTTGCCACCTAACCTTTAACCATTGACCGCTTTATCATGGAGGATACGTATAAGGGTGCGGTGGATAATCCGCTGAGTCTGAATCGGTACGTTTATACAGCAAATAATCCGTTAAAGTATATTGATCCATCAGGTAATGCGTACATTAATTCGGATGGAACTGTAAATTGGGGTTATTATGAGAGGCATCCCGATGCATTTAGAGCCGATCTGGAAGAACTTGCAGATTTATATCAGATAGCTTTGATAGAAATTCCTGAACGGGCATCAACAATACAGCGTGAGGTTCAATTTCAAGCGTTAATGAATAACTTTCCAGAAGGTGGTGGAAGATCAGGGGGATGGAAATCTCCTAAAAAATCAGGGATAAAAATAACCAAAGATGGAATAGAAAATGAAACCATCCGAGTTGGAAGATGGATGGGGAAAGAAGAGTATAACTTAATGATGAAAACTGGTAAGGTGCAGGAGGGAAGTGGAGGGCTTACTTATGTTATTTTCCCCTCAGACCCAGATGCTTTCCCACAAGCAAAACCAGGCTCTTTATATGTAACGTTTGATATACCCAAGTCGACACCCTTAATTCAAAATAATGAGAAATGGTTCTATATGGTGGGACCTACGTCTATAATGGCAAAGCTCCGTGAAAAAAGAGGATTGCCGCGAACAGAATTACCTACTGCGAAAAATATAAAACTAGAGAAAAGGAAGGATAGACTTGAATAAGTTATTTTTAACTTGGATACAAGAGAACGAAGGTCAGTTGAGCAGAATGGGGATTAAAACAGAATACAACTATCAATGGGATACGCCAGCCCATGCTCTTAATCCAAGTACAGTAGTTGATCAAGAGACATCATTATGTGTTGGACGAGTAATTGTATGGAGTTCTAATCATATGCATTTTGAGGTTTTCTTATTAGAAGCGGATTCAAGTGAACCATTATTGGTAAGAGATGTGGAACTTGGTGAAGGAGTGGATTTTTATAATACACTAGAAGAGTACTTTACAGTCATGATTACAGGGAGAATCGAATAATACGTCGAGCTTTCAAACATAGGAGAACTTTTTATAACGACCCCAAACGAGTAGTCAACTACTCGTCTGGGGTGTTTTTTCGTTCATGGGAACTATCCCTGCCCGCGAGGACTGAGCGTCAAACGCAATACGCACCGTCTATTTTCAGTGGATCGGCTACACCGAATTGGACAATTCTCTTAAGGTCTAGTAGATTGAAATCAAAATCGCCAAGGAACGGAGAGAATGTCATGCAGAAATGTGAGCGTCGGTCATTTACAGACGGGTTCAAGCAGCAGATGGTTCAACTTTACGAGAATGGGAAACCGCGATGTGTTTTGCAAGTAGAAAATGCTTAGTTTTGCAGCCAAAATTGCCTAAGCACTTGCCAGCCGTTTGTAACTACAGAGGAATTCTATCCATTGCCTGCTTGAAGGCGCTGATCTTCGGACGAAAATAACGGTAATCCAGCAAAATGCTCATAAGTATCCCATATCAGCCATGTGCAAGATTCTTCAGGTCAATAAAAGTACCTACTACTACGAGAGTAATGAGCAATCATCTGTCAATCATGAAGTGGAACAAGCAAGTATCCGTATTTTTGAAGAGAATCAGCGCGTGTATGGGGCAAGGAAGATCAAAGCAAAACTTCAAGAAGAGGAATGGCGGTTTCCAGACCGCGCATTGAACGTCTGATGAAGAAAAACGGCCTGGTCTCGGTTTACACAGTGGCGCAGTATAAACCACATATGTCATTATGTAACGAATCGCCGATCCAGAATGATTTCAAGCCTACTTCTACAATGACTATTTTAACTGATAAACATGGTAATTTGGTAACAGCATTTCCTGGTTTACTAAAATAGTTAATGAAATGAGGATGAAACGTGAAACTAATTGGGAGTAAATTGGAACAAGAAATAAGGGAGCAACTTAAAAAATCCAATCAATCACTATTTAAGAGTGAAGAGAAACGAAGACTACTTGAAGTGATTAGAAGTTCATACCCGGAAATGAACACAGCTTATATTGTTCATTGGATACCCGAGCAGGGTGAGGATATTTATAAGATTCTAATTAACGATAGCATTATCGCAGAAATTGAATTAGATCGCTATAACGCTGAAAATGAACCAATTGTTGTAACTAAAACGATTTCGCAATATTTACAAGGACTCAGTAAACAGTGTCAAATTAAATTAGCAGTTGCTCTTGATTTAGCGAAGCAAGGCTTGAAGAATGTGGACTGACCATTGAATAAGTTACTTGATTGGCTTATGTATTATGATGTTATGTATCGAAACGGCAAACAATATAATATCGAAGTACTATACGATGCTAAAACGAACCAAAAGCTGAAAGGATTCCGGAGGCCGCACGGCAATCTTTTGGTGCTGATCTGGCTATTGATGCTTATTCCTTTCAATTGCGAATGATTATGGAACAGATTCGTTTTATGGAGGGACAACTTCAGCGCTTGGAAGAAGAAATCGCCGAACGACTTTCTGAATTCGATCATCATTTGTTAACAATTCCTGGCATTGGTCCAGTGTTAGCTGCTAGCATATTGGCGGAGATTGGAGATATCACGCGCTTTCAAACTCCGAAGCAACTTGCGGTCTTTGCGGGTCTTGATCCTGCTGTTCGGCAATCCGGACAGTTTACCGGAACTACTAATCATATATCAAAGAGGGGTTCTGTCTATTTACGACGAGCTCTCTGGCTTGGAGCTAATTCGGCACGCTTGTACGATCCTGTATTTAAATCGTTTTATGATGATAAAATTTCCCGAGGTAAGCATGGCAAAACAGCTCTCGGTGCAGTTAGCCGTAAGTTATCGGCTGTAATTTTTGCAATTTTACGGGATAATCAACCCTATGCGCCAGACTTGGCCACAAAGTAACTCTTAGAAATCTGGAGTCAGTCTGTCAAGGCATGCCTTTTGCCTTGACAGATGAGATATTCCACCCACACTCGTTTCCTTCTCCAGCATGCATTGCTGGAGCTGCCTCACGGCGAGTGACGGGGTGCAGGGGGTGTGCCCCCTGCGTAGTCAATTAAAAGAATCATCCATGAAAGGGTATTGACATTGCATAGCTGGTCTCTACGGGTATGATACAGTCAGAAAGGGCGATATCAATACGATTTCGCTTGGTGATTCAGCCTATCATACCCGCCTCTCCATGTAAAGCCACGATTGTATAAATGCATTGCAAAACTCAGCACTTTTAAATTGCAATAAACAGACAGCGACATCAGTAATAAAAAATGATAAGCGACTTGTGAGGGCAGCTATGGAAATGGGGAAAGATCCAAGAGTCCAAGCTGAGGCAGACAATTTAGTTAAGAGTTTTCTGAGGGGGAATACAAATCCAGGTAAAGGCTCAAAATTGCTTGATTTGGAGGAATTTATGAAATGCGTGGTGCAAATGGAGCAAGGGTATACTTTAAGAACGTGGAGAGTGGAATCAAAATCGTTGGTAAATCAAATAAAGCAAACCAAGATGATGTTATTAAAGTATTAAGAGAACTTTATGGTAAATCACTAGCGTTGCATAAAAATCGCCAGGATTAATAAACTGATTTTTCTGAACTAAATTCCACTTCCAAATGGCTAAAGAACGGAGTGACCCACAAAGGTAGTTCCGTCCATTTGGCATTTATATACACTTAAACCAGATGCTACACAA
>NZ_RHHS01000041.1 GCF_003710935.1 Brevibacillus gelatini | reverse complement strand
CCGAAGACCTTCATCGTTCACGCGGCGTTGCTCCATCAGACTTTCGTCCATTGTGGAAAATTCCCTACTGCTGCCTCCCGTAGGAGTCTGGGCCGTGTCTCAGTCCCAGTGTGGCCGGTCACCCTCTCAGGTCGGCTACGCATCGTCGCCTTGGTAGGCCGTTACCCCACCAACTAGCTAATGCGCCGCAGGCCCATCTCCCAGTGATAGCAAACGCCATCTTTCCTTTTCAGATCATGCGATCCAAAAACCTATCCGGTATTAGCATAAGTTTCCCTATGTTATCCCGGTCTGAGAGGCAGGTTGCCTACGTGTTACTCACCCGTCCGCCGCTAGGGTTCGAAAACCCTCGCTCGACTTGCATGTATTAGGCACGCCGCCAGCGTTCGTCCTGAGCCAGGATCAAACTCTCCAATAAAGTTTGGTACTGGTTCAAAGCTGGTAAATCATTAAAAATGATAGACTCATCAACGCTTTCGCTGTTCAGTTTTCAAAGAGCATTTTCACAACAACCTCTTCATTGTATCAGGTTGTCCAAGTCGTGTCAACCACTTTTTAAGTTGTTTAACGGCGACTTCACTAATCTATCACATACCCCTACACAAAAGCAAGCATTATTTTGTGAGGAGTTGTCATTGATTTACGCATGAGAAAAGAACAGTTATTAATGTACCACTATACACCGTTTAGTGCAAGTAAAAAAATAAAAGCCGCTTGAAAGTGATTCAAACGGCTTTTCTGCAATCAGTCACGTGCACGCATATGCGGGAACAGCAATACGTCACGAATGGAAGGCGAATTGGTCAACAGCATGACCAGACGGTCGATTCCGATTCCCAAACCACCTGTCGGCGGCATACCGTACTCAAGCGCCTCAATGAAATCTTCGTCCATTTCATGCGCCTCGTCGTTGCCTGCCGCTTTTTCCAAAAGCTGCGCTTCAAAACGTTCGCGCTGGTCAATCGGATCATTCAGCTCCGTGAACGCATTGGCATGTTCACGCGCTACGATAAACAGTTCAAAGCGGTCTGTGAAGCGAGGATCTTCGTCGTTCTTTTTCGCCAACGGAGAAATCGCCACAGGGTGACCGTACACAAATGTAGGCTGAATCAGCGTGTGCTCCAGCTTTTGCTCGAAGAATTCGTTCACAACGTGCCCGAAGGTATGATGGGGCTCAACAGTGACTCCGTGCTCTTTTGCCAGTGCACGCGCTTCATCGTCGCTCATTTCTTTCCAGAAATCGACGCCAAGGTTTTCCTTAATCAGATCAACCATGTGCACACGGCGCCATTTTGGTGTCAGATCAATCTCATTGCCTTGGTATTGGATCTTCGTGGTGCCCAATACTTCCTGCGCAATATGGGCAATCATCTCTTCTGTCAGGGTCATGATGTCCTGGTAGTCGGCATACGCCTCGTACAGTTCAATCATCGTGAACTCAGGGTTGTGGCGTGTAGAAATTCCCTCATTCCGGTATACACGACCGATTTCGTACACTTTTTCCAGTCCACCTACAATCAGGCGCTTCAGGTGCAGCTCAATGGCAATACGCATGTAGAGCTGCATGTCCAACGCATTGTGGTGCGTAATGAACGGACGCGCGGAAGCACCCCCGGCAATCGCGTGGAGGGTCGGTGTCTCTACTTCCAGGTAGCCAAGGTTGTCCAAATAACGGCGCATGGAGGTCAAGATGCGGCTGCGCGTAATAAACGTATCACGCACCTCCGGATTCACGATCAGGTCCACATAGCGTTTGCGGTAGCGTGTTTCGATGTCTTTCAAGCCGTGGTACTTCTCGGGGAGCGGACGCAGCGACTTGGTGAGGTAAGTAAACTCTTTTGCCTTGACGCTGAGCTCTCCTGTTTTTGTTTTGAAAACAACACCGCGAATGCCGATCAAGTCGCCAATATCGCTGATCTCAAATACTTTGTGCGCCTCTTCGCCAATCGTGTCCTGGCGCACGTAGATTTGAATCTGGCCGGAACGATCCAGAAGCTGGGCGAAGCTCGCTTTCCCCATCGCACGTTTTGCCATCAGGCGTCCAGCGATTGTGACGACATGCTCCTCTGCTTCCAGCTCTTCTTTGGTCTTGTCGCCATATGCTTTCACAATATCAGCAGCGTGGTGGGTTTGCTCGAACTTTTTGCCGAACGGGTCAAAGCCCCACTCGCGAATTTGCTTCATTTTGTCGTGACGCACCTGAAGAAGCTCGTGCAGCCCTTCCTGTTGCTGTTCTTCCTGCTGCAAGTCTTGCTCGTTTGCCATTTTGTTCACTCCTCCAAAAAATACCTGTGTTAGCTATATTGTACAATACAATCAAATAGCGATACGGCGTACCTTGTAAAAGGTACGCCATGATAAACTGCTTACATGTTAATATCGAGGATTTCGTACTGAATGACGCCTGCTGGTACGTTCACGTCTACAATCGCGCCCTTGGTCTTGCCCAAAAGCGCCTGACCTACAGGAGACTCGTTGGAAATCTTGTTGTTCATCGGATCGGATTCGGCAGAGCCTACGATTGTGTAATCGACGATGTCGCCAAACTCCAGGTCTTTCAGCTTTACTGTTGAGCCGACGCTTACTACACCTGTGTTCACGTCATCATTGGTGATGATGGTGGCCTTGCGAAGCATTTTTTCCAGCGTCAGAATGCGGCCTTCGATGAACGCCTGCTCATTCTTCGCTTCTTCGTATTCAGAGTTCTCACTGATATCTCCAAAGCTGATCGCTTCTTTAATCCTTGCAGCAACTTCCTTGCGTTTAACCGTTTTCAAATCTTCAAGCTCTTGCTCCAGTTTTGTCAAACCTTCTGGTGTCAGGAAAACTTCTTTTTCAGACATGATTCAATTCCCCCGTTTAAAAAATGATTCCATTTGCACTGGGTAAAGTACAAAGGATTATATGTAGTTGTTCTATACAATATACAGCAGAACACAACCAACTGTGAGGGTTCAAAGGTAAAGCTGCCAGAGTAAACTGGCAGCTTGGCTCCCAATATTACGGAGTATTATAGGATATGAAGGAACCCTTGTCAATGTCTGGAACAAACAACCATTTTAGTAGCTGACAGCCTCATCACGTGCCGATTCCAGAGGCTCCTCCAGGTCATCTGCGTAGTTTTCAACCCAGTCGACATAGTCAGTCAAAACCCGACGAAGCTCTTCTTCCGTCTCCACGGCATTCACCAGGTTTTTCGTATGGGTCGAGCCGCGCAACCCTTTCAAATACCACGCTGCGTGCTTGCGCATTTCCAGCACGCCTACGCGCGGACCTTTCAGCGCAATCAGACGCTCGGCGTGCAACAGACAAATCTCGATCTTTTCGCGCACGGAAGGCTCGGGTACGAGCTCGCCTGTCGTCAGGTACTGGACCGTCCGATACAGCATCCACGGATTGCCAAGTGCGGCACGTCCGATCATGACGCCATCGCAGCCTGTCGTATCGAGCATGCGTTTTGCATCCTCCGGTGACGCGACATCGCCATTGCCAATGACCGGAATCGAAACAGCTTGCTTCACGCGTCCGATCCAGTTCCAGTCTGCATGCCCTTTGTACATTTGCACACGCGTGCGGCCGTGGACTGCGATTGCCTTGCCGCCTGCGCGCTCAACAGCCTGAGCGTTTTCCACCACGTACAGGTGCTCTTCGTCCCAGCCCAGACGCATTTTCACCGTAACCGGCTTTTCCACGGCATCCACTACAGCCGAAACAACCTCGTAGATTTTATTCGGATCGAGCAGCAGGCGGGCACCTGCGTCGCAGCTCGTAACTTTCGGAACGGGACACCCCATGTTGATGTCGATAATGTCTGCATTTGTATGTTGGTCTACATACTTCGCCGCTTCTACCAACGTTTCCTTGTCGCCGCCAAAAATCTGCAAGCTTAGCGGTTTCTCGCGCTCATCGACATACAGCATATCAATCGTCTTTTTGTTGCCGTGGACGATTCCTTTGTCGCTGACCATCTCCGCGCACACCAGTCCGGTACCAAACTCTTTGGCAATCAAACGAAAAGCAGGGTTGCACACACCTGCCATCGGGGCGAGAACGACGTTGTTTTTCAATTCAACGTTACCGATTTTCATCTATTTTCAACCTCCTTGTTCCCGATTCACGGGTTATTGGAGAGGAAGAGACTCATCCAAACAGTCTATCATTTATTTATAGCACATAATTCTTCGTAGTCGACCTGTAAAGTGCTGGCGATCTTGCGCAGGACCGGCTCTGTCGGCGTGCGGGTTCCCCGCTCAAGCGATCCGACAAACGACAGTGATACCCCCAGCTTTTCCGATAGCGACTGCTGTGTATACCCTTTTAGCTTGCGGAAGGATCTGATCCGATTTCCCAGTTGATTGCTCCCCACTCTCGTACCCCCTTGTGATCTTCTGCCAATAAGAAAAGATAATGGTCAATAGTCTGATCGTGGCCGGGCAAAACTCCGCCCTCCCAAATATCGCGCAATGGAACGAGCACAAACGCACGCAGGCTAAGTCCCGGATGCGGGATGACGAGATGCTCCAACGAGACGGAGGATGTGCCGTACAAGAGAAGATCAATGTCTATTGTACGCGGTCCCCAGCGGATCGTGCGAACACGCCCCAGCTCCCGCTCCACTGCCAAAGCCGTTTCCAGAAGCTGCTCCGGGGAAAGGTCTGTTTCCACCGCTACGGCCATATTCAAAAACACCTCTTGTTCGACGTAGCCGAACGGCTCTGTTTCGTAAACAGGCGATACACGCAGTACGCGAATCCCTGCTTGCGCATCAAGCTTGCGGATCGCCTGACGCAGATTCTCTGCCCGATCCCCCTGGTTCGAGCCAAGCCCCAGATACGCTGTCACACTCATGAAGCAAAATCCTCTCTTTTGCGCGTCATCTCAATGGCGACAGATTCATAGTGCCCGTTGATCGGCGGGTTCGGCTTGGTCACCTTGACTTTGACCTCTTGCAGAGGAAATTGCGTCAAAAGCCGTTCGGCAATGACAGCCGTCAGTTTTTCCACCAGATTGAACCGTTCGCCCTCGACAATTTTTTGCACACAAGTATAAATATCGGCGTAATTGATCGTGTGTTGCAGTTCATCGCTTGCGCCTGCCAGCGACAAGTCGGCAAAAAGCTCCAGGTCGACGTAAAAACGCTGGCCCAGCTCCGCTTCTGCTCCAAACACGCCGTGATAGCCGTAAAACGACATGCCGTTGAAGTAAATTTTGTCCAACGTCA
The DNA here is from genome assembly GCF_003710935.1 of Brevibacillus gelatini. Taxonomy (GTDB): domain Bacteria; phylum Bacillota; class Bacilli; order Brevibacillales; family Brevibacillaceae; genus Brevibacillus; species Brevibacillus gelatini. Next base: position 45,187 of record NZ_RHHS01000041.1, on the reverse strand, counting down.
AATGCCTCCCTTCAGCATCGCGTCCATCATCTTCGCAACCCGCTTCATCTCTTTGACATCGTGCACCCGCACCATGTGGCAGCCTTTGGCGACACCGAGCGCAACCGTCGCTGCTGTCCCTTCCACCCGCTCGTCCACCGGAAGGTCGAGGACGTGGCCGATCATCCGTTTGCGCGAGGTCGCGAGCAGGACCGGATACCCGAGAGCGACGAGATCGTCGAGTCGGCGCATCGTTTCAAGATTTTGCTCGACCGTTTTGACAAAGCCGATCCCCGGATCGAGAATAATCTGCTCCTCGCGCACACCCGCTTGCAGGGCAATTTGCACAGACTCGCGCAAGTCTCTGACAAAATCGGAGTAAAAGTCCCGGTAGTCCGTATCTGTGCGGTTGTGCATCAAAATAATCGGCACCCCGCGCTGGGCAGCCACCTCCGCCATGCGCGGATCGCGTTTTGCTCCCCAAACGTCATTGATGATATGCGCCCCGGCATCGAGCGCGCGCTCCGCTACAGCGGCTTTGTACGTGTCGATGGACAGCGGGACAGACAGCTCCGCGGACAAACGACGAATCACTGGCAGCACCCTGTCCAGTTCCTCCGCCTCCCCGACCGGCTCCGCTCCCGGACGCGTAGACTCGCCCCCGACGTCGATGATGTCCGCTCCCGCTTCGACCATCGCGCGCGCCTGCGCCACAGCGTGGTCAAGGTCCACGAAGCGTCCTCCGTCCGAAAAGGAATCGGGCGTCACATTGAGGATGCCCATTACCAGCGTCCGTTCGCCAAGCGGAAGGGTGTAACGACCGCAATGCAGCTCCCGTCTGGCCCGCAGCCGCCCAGGCATCGCCAAAACCTCCCGTACCTCTGCCGCCACGGCTGCAAGTTCCTCATCCCGTTGTTCCAGCTGCGACAGCGCCTGCTCCAACTGCTTTGGTCCCGCAAGTAAAAGCAGCCGAACTTTGTCAGTTGTACCCGGCTGCCCGGACACAACGGCGTCGGCCCCGACCGAGAGCATGTCCAGCCGCACTTTTTCCGCAGCGGCTGCACGCAAGTTTTCCACGTGGATCATCAGACCCGTTCTCCACTCGGCCAACTGCTCGGCCTGGTCGCCAAAAATCCCCCGCTGGGCAAGCTCCGCCAGCATCTCGTCAACGGTTGCCGCATGGATTCGAAATGGATTGTACTTCATGGACCTACTCCCTTTTTTCCGTCTTCGCATGTTGATTAGTAGCATACCACAAATTACATTCCAGTCGCTACAGACTGACGATAGGCCAAGTGCAGTTCACGTGTGAATTTTCCGTAGGTCGATTCGACTGGTTGGCCGTCTACTTCTGCTACCGGGACGATTTCCTGCACGGAGTTGGTGGTGAAAACCTCATCCGCCGCAAACAACGCTTCCAACCGATACCGTCCTTCCGTTGTCGGGATCGCCAACTGTTTTGCCAGGCGCAAAACATGGCGGCGGGTCACTCCATCGAGAATGCCCGTATCCAGTGAAGGGGTGAACAGCTGTCCGTCCTTGACCCAGAACAGATTGCTGACGATGCCTTCTGCGAGAAAGCCGTCGTGCGTCAAAAACAGCCCTTCCGTATCTGTACGCGCTCCCAGTTCCTGGCGAGCCAGCGCGTTGTTGAGGTAGTTGTGCGATTTGAAGCGCTGGTGCCCCTCCGCAGTCTGCCGCACCAAGGCCAACGTCTGCAACCGCTTTGGCTGGGGTGGAACGGCAAGCGGGGCGACCGGCTTGGCAAATACGAACAGCGACGGGCGCTCGTAGCCGCCTGTCACCAAGCCCACTCCTTCCGGCCCGGCGGTGACGCTGAGGCGCACATACGCATCCTTAAGCCCATTGGCGTCAATCGTTTGCATGATTGCGTCCGCCAGCTCCGCTTTTGACCATGCAGGCTGAATCTGCAACGCCAAAAGCCCGGAGCTGAGCCGGGCAAAATGGTCGTCCCACAAAAACAGTTTGCGGTCGTACACACGCATCGTCTCAAACAGCCCGATGCCGTACAAAAATCCGTGATCCAAAACCGATACGCTCGCCTCGTGCGCCGGACAGATCGTCCCGTTTACATAAACGTGCATCTTTGCCCTCTCCCGATAACATAGTCGAGAGCATCATACCATATTTTTCGGCGAAAGCGCAGTTTCCCGAGCGCGTTTTCCATGTATGAAACGTGTCGCATACCCTGCCAGCGGTGCCAACTCGGGCAGGCCATTTTTCGTGCGGGCAAGAAGAACTGGCAGCGATAGTTGTAGCGAAAAAACAGCGGCTGCTCTCGGACCAGAAACGAAGGTCCAAGACAGCCGCTGCTTTTCTTTACCTATGCATGCTTTAGTTAAACAAGGCGACGATTTTCCCCAAAACAATTCCGACAACCCCGAAGTCCGCGTCTCCGAAGGTCGTTCCTTCAAACCCGAGCGAGCCAAGGACCGGCAGCAGCAGGGCTGGCAGGAAGCTGATAAGAAGGCCGTTTACGAATGCCCCGGCAATGGCGCCGCGGCGTCCGCCCGTCGCATTTCCGAACACCCCGGCTGCTGCACCCGTAAAGAAGTGCGGGACAAGACCAGGCACGATGACTTTCAGACCGAACAACGGCAGCAGGAACATCGAGATCAGCCCTGCTACGAAGCTGACGAAAAATCCGATGATGACGGCATTGGACGCAAACGGAAAGACCGTCGGGCAGTCCAGCGCCGGGATGGCATTGGGCACCACTTTCTCTGCAATCCCTTTGAAGGCAGGAACGATCTCCGCGAGCAGGATGCGTACCCCTGCCAGGACGATGTATACCCCTGCTGCAAACGTAATCGCTTGCAGTACGGCATAAACCAGGTAGTTTTGACCTGCGCTAAGCTCTTTTTCTACGTAGCCGGGACCTGCCGCGATCGCTACGATGAAAAACAGTACAGTCATGGTCAGCGAGACTGACACCGACGTATCCCGCAAAAAGCCGAGCGATTTTGGCACTTTGATATCTTCTGTCGATTTTTCCGGATTGCCCACCACTTTTCCGATCGCACCTGCGACCAGATAACCGATGGAGCCGAAGTGACCCATGGCAATGTCATTGGTACCTGTAATTTTGCGCATGAACGGTTGCAGCATGGCAGGAGACAGGACCATCAAGGCTCCGAGAATAATCGAACCGATGAGTACCAACGGGAAGCCTTTGACACCGCCAGTCGACAGGATGACGGCGATCATGCACGCCATGAACATGGTATGGTGACCAGTCAGAAAGATGTACTTGAACGGCGTAAAGCGGGCCAGCAGGATGTTGACAACCATCCCGAACAGCATAATCATAGCCGTTTCCGCGCCGAAGGTTTGCTGTGCCAGCGCTACAATCGCTTCATTGTTAGGAATAACACCTTGAATCTGAAACGCCTTGTCGAACATGCTCCCGAATGAGCCGAGTGCGCCAATCAGTATGCCTGCACCGGCACCCAGGATCAGGAACCCCATGATTGTCTTCAAGGTTCCCGATACAACATCCGTGATGCCTTTTCTTTGCAAGAGCAGCCCGACCAGGGCGAACAAGCCTACCAGAATCGCGGGAGTTCCCAAAATATCTTTCATAATCACGTCGAGCATCGCTCATCATTCCTTCGTGAAGTATTGTTGGAGTGCTTCCTTGATTTCAGACTGGTTCAGGATGTTTTGCAGGCCGATCACATACCGTTTGCCGTCTTCCAGCTGACCGACGATGTCTTTCGAGCCAAGGTACACGTCAGCGCTCTCGGTTTTGCTCGTAGCCAGGTCGGTATGGGAAACTTCTGCCTGGATGCCCAGTTCGCCCAAAATCTTTTTCACGTTCATCTCTACGATGAAACTGCTGCCCAATCCGTTTCCGCAAACGACCAAAATCTTTTTCATGATTCAATTCCCCCTGTTTTTGGAATACGCAGTGATGTAACCAAGGATCGTCTCCTTGTCTGCCGCGTCGATCAGCTTGTCGATGTTGTCTTCTTCCGACAGCATCATGGACAGCTGGGACAGCGCTTTTAGATGGGTTTCGTTATCGACAGCCGCCAGTACGATGATGAGCTGTGCTTCCCGCTGCTCCGTTTCCGAAAAAGAAACCGGCTGTTTCAAGCGGAGCAAGCTCATCCCCACCCGCTGAACCCCTTGCTCCGGTCTTGCGTGCGGCAGCGCCACCTTGGGTGCGATTACCACATAGGGTCCGTGTTCCTCCACATTGGCGATCATCGCCTGCACGTACGCCTCTGTGATGGAGCCGCTGTTCAACAGCGGTTCGGAGGCGATGCGGATCGCTTCCCGCCAGTCGCGCACGCTGTCCTTCAGCTGGATAAACTCGTCTTGCAGCAACTCGTCAAGCATTGGTTTTCTCTCCCTCTTCAGCTGTTTCTGCTGTTGCAGCACTTGTTGGATTTCCTCTGTCAGCTGATGTTCGTTCTCTACGACCGCATATTTTTTGACGATACTCAGGATCGTCTGCGCGGTGATGTGGGCGGGTGTGTTACCCGAAAGCGTTTCCATTTGATGGAGCAGTTGAACTTTGTCCCGATCTGTCAAAATTGGGTTGACCAAAATGATGCGATGGCGTGGATTCGCGATTTTCGTGGTTGAGACGACGAGGTCGACGTCTTCGTGAAACTGCTCATACTGCCGCAGAGTGATCGGCCCTTGCAGATCGATGTTGGAAAACAGCCCTTCCAGCTGCTGGGTCAAAATCCGCGATGTGCCCACGCCATTCGCGCACACCAGCAACACCCGCCGCAGAGAGGTGGCGGTGATCCCCTGCCAGCGCATCCAGCCTCCGAAGTGAACCGTAATATAGGCGATCTCGTCGTCGCTGATCGTCTTGCCAATCAGCTTTTCCAATGGCTGCACGCTTTTTTTCGTCAGCTCGTAAATATCTCGGTACTGGCGCTGAATCATTTCCTTGATCGGATTCGTCACTTCGATGTCGTACAGAAACCGATAGTAGGCAGGCTGCAGATGGAGGTACAGATTGTGCTCCAGTTGCGCGCGCTGGTCGAAGACGACGCAAGCGCGGACCTCAAACAGATCAACCATTTCCGCGATCGCCTGCCGCAGCGCAGGAATCTCGTTCGACTTCGCTGCCTGCCCGAATTCATTGACCTTCGCGCTGAGCAGCAGCGTAGTCAGGTAGCAGGCTTCATCATGCGGCAGTTCCAGCGGCAAGGTGCGCACCAGCGCCTGGACGGCCTCGTAATGCCTCGTCTCCATGATCGGACTGATTTGCCGCTGGGGAAAGGCAACCGTATGCCCGTTTCCAATCCGTTTTATATAGCAGGGAAAAAGATAGCTCAAAGGCTTCGTCGCATCCTCGGCAAACTGCACCTCCAGTTGCTTTTCGCAATCGCTTAACCATTGCAGGATAGCGTCGGGATTCGGAACGACCTTCTCCCCGCCCAGCAAATCCTTGAGCAGCGACTCCTGCCCTTCATGCACCAGGGAATGGACATGGTGGCTTAGCAGGTTGCGGATGGTCAGCTCATCCCCGGTAATTTCGTAGCCGTCTGCGTAGGAGTATGCGAGCTGCAGGCCATGCTTTTCCACGTCCTCTTTGACGCTTTTCAGATCGTGCAAAATGGTATTGCGGCTGACGCCTGTTTTGTCCATGCACACTTGCGTGGTGATCCTCTCGTCCGCGAGCAGCACGTACAAGAGCAAGTAGACTTGCCTGTCCGCTGCACGCAGCACCAGCACATCCGGCTTGTTTTCCCCGATGATCCGGCCCGCTGCCTGCCTGCTCGCCGCGTCCAGGTAAAACCCTTTCGCATAGATGTGCTGAATCTGCTGAAGCCCTGCTTGCTTGAGCCAGTCGTTGATTTTCTGAATATCGTAGTACAACGTTCTGCGCGAAATCGAGAACTGCTCCATCAGTTCCTTGACGGACAAGGTATGATGGGACTGCACAAAAAGCTGCAACATTTGCATTGCTCTTTTGTCTAACATGGTGGCCACCCTTAGCACAAAATCATGCACATTTTGTTGCACCAGACGTTGTCTTGCCCCGTCTTTATGCCTCTACTTTACAACAGTTTCATTTTGGACAGTTAGAACGAATTTACCCCATGAAGTTGTGCAAAAAATGTGCTCAGAGGATTTTTCCCCTGAGCAGCATGCCTGTCCTTGTCTATGTATGCAATCAGGCTGTCTTGCTATCTCCGTTCACTTTCACCGGTTTTGCTCGCATCTGCTGCCTTTGTGCAGCGACAAACATAGGCATCGCCAACAGCGTTGTCACCATCAACAAACCGAAAACGATGCCACCTTGCGAAAAGCCAAAAAGCTTGAGAAGCACACCGCCAAACCAAGGTCCCATACCTTGGCCAATAAACTGAAATCCGCTTGCTCCGAAGTACGTGCCGCGAAGACGCTCCGGTGCGATCTCTTGAATCACCACTTCTGCCATCACAAAACTTAGCAATTCCCCTACCGTAAACAAGATCATGGACAGGATGAGCAGGAAAGGGGAATGAAATAAGCCAAACCCAAGCAAAGCAAGAGCAAGAAAGACGCTGCCAGCCTGTATGCAAGCCATGGAAGAAAATTTGCGGGCAAGTCGCATGACCGGCACTTGCAATAACATCACGGCAACCGTGTTCGTCGTGACCAGCACAGAGAAAAGATGTACCCCGTTCACAAACCCTGGTGCGTTTCCCATGTACTGGGCCAAGGTTGATTCCATCTGGGCGTATGCGGCCGTCAGGAACATCGTGCCTATCAAAAAATAGCGGAATACGCTGTCCCGCAGAACCACACCGAATGCCTGCCGAAGACCAATGCGCTCCGACTGTACGCGATTTGCGGACGCCTGCGGGTACATTCCTTTCAGGAGCAAGACCAGTACGAGGAATGCCGCATAGGTACCTGCTGTGAGAAAAAATGGCGCTGTCGACTCGGCGCTCCCCAGATAGACACCGGCAATCGGCCCAAGCGCGGCCCCGGCATTGATGGCAAAATACCGGGTGTGGAACACGGCCAGTTGATCTTCCGGCTTCGTGATGTCGGATAGCAGTGCCTTGGACGTAGGCTCAAAAATATTCCGAAAAAATCCATTCAGTCCGCTTATCAAAAAGAAGCTCGTGATCGATTCCGTAAAGGCATAGCCAACGAATGTCAGACACCACCCCAGCAAGGAAACAATCATGACGGGATAACGTCCGTATCTGTCAGACCAGACACCTCCCAGGAAGCTGCTAAAGGTACCGACCAGAAAGCTCACGCCAATAATCGCTCCCGTAATATCCGCTTCGATTCCTTTGCTTTTGTATAGGTAAATTGCCAAAAAAGGCATCGTCATATATGTCGCCGCTCTGGACAAGAACGTTCCCGCTATCATACACCAGACGATGGGATGAAACCTTGCCACCTGAACCACCTGCTCTTTTCCCCGAAGTATACTGCCAATTCCTCCGTTACTATAGCGCAAGATGGGGAAATGGACTCTTCAGCAATTGCAGGAGTAATTGCAGCAATAAGTGAGAGGCAATAAAATACAAAAGCAGTTTGAGGGATCTCTCCCATCAAACTGCTTCCTGGCCATGATGTGCATTGATTGAATCAGACGCTTTTTCTGTATTCGCTCGCTGTCATGCCGTACTTCTTTTTAAATAACCTTTCAAATGTGCTCAAGCTTCCGAAACCTACTTCAAAAGCAATATCCGTTACTTCATTGGGAGTTTTCCGCAACAGCCGTTCCGCTTGGCGAAGCCTGTAGTCCGCAATGTACTGGCTGGGCGTCTGTCCAACATACTCTTTAAACAAGCGGATTAAATAAAATTTGCTGATACCCGATGCCTGTGACAATGTGTCGAGGTCCAGCTCTTTGGAAAAATCGTCGTGGATGTAATCCATCGCTTTGCGCAGCGAAGGGTGGTCTGTACACGATGCCGCGTTTCTCCAGGCATCGGAGTGAGCCCCTTTGGTATGCGAAAAGAGCAAGGATGCCAGCTCGTACTCAAACTCTCGCAGTTCTTCCAACTGCAAGGAGCTATCAAGCGTATGCTTCATCACATGGGCAGCAATTTTTTTAAAGCCCTCCACAGAGCTTTCCACCCAGGTCGCAAAGTCGAGCTGATCCACACTCCGCTCCAGCCGCTCTGTCAGCACCTTCTCTAAAAATGACCGTTGCAGGTTGATTAGCAGCAGTCTCGATCCTTCTTCATTTGCGTAATGGTAGTGCTTTTCACCAGGAGAAGTAATGCACCAGCGTCGTTCTTCAAACTTGCGCTCGTGGTTGTTGATTTGAATAAACGGTGTTCCGATCAGCGGAATGCTTAGCTGATAATCCGAACCGTGGCCGTGAACTTTGGGATCAGCCATTTTCGGCGAAAATTGAATCATCATCAGCTTGCTTTGCCCCAAATTCAATTCAAACAGTTTCATTGTGATTCCCCCAGCCATCCTCTTTCCCAAGCACCCTACCACTACCCCGGCAACATGATCACTATTATAATAGGTCCATTTGAAACATCGACCTGTTTTTTACAATTTTTTATACAATTCGTTTTTTCTTTTCTCTGTGCGACGCGAAAAAACCCCGATACTGATGTACCAGGGTTTTCCATATTGCTCGTTACTCAACGGTTGCCCATTTCCAATCAATGAAACCGAGACCGTCAATGAGCACACCTTTGACATTCTCCTTCTGTACCCAGGTCTCTGTATTGTGGTAGATAGGCACAATGGGCATTTCATCCATGAGGATTTGTTCCGCCTGCGCCAAAAGTTGTTTCCGCTGTCGGTTTGGTGGCCGTCTCACTGCTGCAACCAGCCAGGACGGACCCGGCTACGAAAAGTGAACAAATCCCTGCACTGATACTTCTTTTCATGATTTTATCCCCCTCTTTCTGTTGGTCGGTACTAGACCCGACCTCCCAAAATATATAGGAGATTGCCTCTCTGTCATCGTCAGTAATTGCTGCATTTTCACAGCAAAAATTGAGAAGCCCGGCCGCAGGGAACCGGCTACAATCGGTGGGCAACACATCGGATAAGAGGGGTCTGTCATGAGAAACGCAATCGAGTCTTATCTCAAGCAACATACCCAAAAAAGATAGATACCGTCAACTTGCAGAACCATGTCTTTGCCATCGGGGGCGCGCAAAAAACCGAAACCAGCCCGTATATCCAATTTGCAAAGGAAATAGGCTTTTTTGTAGAAAAAGGCGTGTTGACACCGATCGTCTCGCGAAAAAAATACGGTTGGAACTTATCGCTGTATGAAGGCTATCACATCGACCATTTGGCGCTGCAAAATCTGCAAAAAGGGCTCGCCAGAACAAGTCCGGTACAGGCAGCGTTGCAGAAACTCCACCCGCTCATGAAAACGGAATACTACGCAAGGAATCCCGCCGCGTTCGCAAAAGCTGAAAAATATATGGCGAGGGGGATAAAATTGAAACCAGCTTCGGCTATCTTTCGGAAATAAAAAAGATACGCGCCAAGGAGGCCCGCATCTATTATTTCGGCGATATTGCGCCCAAAAATCTGACGGTGATGCGCAATCTGATGAAAAAGTATACTCAGTATACGATTGAACCGTTTCTTCCTTTGTACGAACTCTTGTTGAACCGACACCAATCATCGGCTCCGACCAGTAGACGAAATTACCGCTGGAACCGCTACGCAGAGCAGGAGAACAGCCTAACGATTTTTCCTGAAACGCTCAAGCTGAAAATGAGTCTTTTGTTTGCAAGAAATAAGTATTTACCGCAAATTGCCCTTTGTTGGCAAGACCTTCTGGATCTGCTGCACTGATACGGATACTTTTTCACCAACCCTATTTTCCGGCGAAAGCGCATTATCTCATGTGCGTCTCCCATGCATGAACCGCGAGATCGAAATGGAGATTTCGTACAGCACGATCAGCGGCACAATCACCAGCAAATCGGACAAAAAATCAGGCGGCGTAATCGTAATGGAAATGATCGCGAGCACCAGGTAGGCGGGCTTGCGCATTTTTGCCAGCCGACGCGGATTCAGTATGCCCAGATGGCTGAGAAAAAGAACCACCACCGGCAATTCAAACAAAAGCCCGAACGGCAAACAAAGATTCAGCATGAACGTGAAGTAGTCATTGGCCGTAATCACCAGCTCAAAGTTGCCCGCAGACAGCCCCAGCACGAACTGATACATCAGCGGAAACAGGACAAAGTAAGCAAAAGACAGGCCGAACAAAAACAGCAGAAACAGCGCCGGAATATACATGAGCGCCACTTTTCTCTCCCGCTCCTCCAGCGCCGGGACAACAAAACGCCACGCCTGGTAGGCAGCGACAGGAATCGTAACCGCCACCGCCCCAACCGCAGACAGCTTTACGTAGATCGACAAAATATCACCGGGGCCAAGAATCGCCAGTTTTTCGCCCGAATGATTCGACAATGCCAAATAGATGTGATCGACAAACAAAAAGCACACAACCATGCTGACGGCCAGCGTCGCTGCTACAATCAGCAGCCTGCGGCGCAAGTCACTCACATGCTCCAGAACAGGCATCGTTTGGTTCACACACATTCCTCCTTACGCGCTGCGCTGCAAAAAGGCAGTGCGCCTCTTGCACGCACCGCCTTTTCTCCAAAGTATTACCGTCGATTAGTTGATCCGTTTGACCGCTTCCTCAGCGCCCTTGTCTTTTCCCTCATCGTCGTCCCTGGTCAAATCTTTGGCAGCACTCTTGAACTCCGTCAGCGTCCGGCCAAAGGCACGACCGATCTCCGGCAGCTTGCTCGGTCCGAAAATGACCAGGGCGATAATCAAAATCAAGATCAATCCGGGAATCCCGATGCTCGATAGCATGGTGCACTACACTCCTTGTCCTAGAAACCCGTAATGGCAATCACACTCGGCAAAGCTACTGCATTGCCGCCCTTCGGCCAATGGCTGGTTGGCTGGCTGTAGTCCTTGAGGTTTTCGCCCGGATGCTGTACCGACAAGAACAGCGTTTTTTCGTCAGGCGTAAACCACGGGCCTGTCATTTCCGCACCTACGGGAGCAGAGGCAAACTGGGCAGCTTGTCCCTGGTTGTTGCCCGAGGTTGGAATGAAAAACACCCCGTTGTTTCCAAACGGCTTGTAAATGCCGTTGTTCATGGAGGAAGAAGAAATGTCGGTCACGACCCACAGGTTGCCAGCGCTGTCAAACGCCATGTTGTCCGGCGCAGCAAACCCGCTTTGCGGACCGCCCGCTGCGAAAATTTCAAAGGTGAACTCCCCGCCTGCGTGGTTGTTGTCTTTTTCAAACAGACGCACGATTTGTCCGTAAAAATTGCCGTGCTTGTCGTTGTTGGTCAGGGCGATAAAGACGGAGCCGTCAATCGGATGGACTTCGAGGTCCTCCGGGCGATCCATCGGTGTTGCCCCAACCGCTTTGGAAGCTTCGCGGCAGTTGATTAACACGTCAGCCTGGGAGGTAAACAGCGGTTTGCCTTCTCCATTCACCGCTTTTTTCAAAGCGTCGTTGGTAGCGTAGTCAAGCGCGATCCATTTTCCTTTGCCGAAGTTGGCGACATACAGCGTGCCCTCTTCCAGCAGCTTTGAGTTGTTTTTCCCGGCTTTTGGATCGTACTTCGCCTTGGAAACATATTTGTAGACATACTGGTCTTTGGCATCGTCGCCCATGTACACAACCAGCTGTCCTGTCGGCGCCAGCACCATCGCTGTATTTTCGTGCGAGAAGCGGCCCAGTGCCGTATGCTTTTTCGGCGTCGATTTCGGATCGAACGGATCTACTTCAATAACCCAGCCATAATGCTTTGCGTCAGGCAGCTTGCAATCGCCTACAACGTCCATGTAGTTTTCCTCACAGGAAAGAACGGTATTCCATAAAGTTACTCCACCGGAGCAATTTGCAAACGTTCCGGTCACTTCTTTTGCGATGGAAGCGGCTGGGCCAGTCAGCACGTGCCTGGTCAGCCCGCTGACGCGGCGGCCGTACTTGGAGTCGGCAACCAGTTTCCATGTTCCTTGCACTTTTTTGATCTCGATGACGGAGCCGCCGAGCGCGTACAAATATTTTTGAATTTGCTCAGGCGTGCGCTTGTTGTCGTCCGGATCGGCATGCAGGTAGTCGTATCCGTTGACGTAGTATTCCAGCTCACCTAAATACTCGTGGTTCACCCACAAAAGTCCGTGGTCAGACTTGCCGTCGATTGGCAAAAAGCACGTAAAGTCACTGTTGAAGCCAAACGTATCTCCGGCGGCATTGATTTTGTCGCCGTAGGAAGCGATGACATCGTACTTGAATCCGTCCGGCAGCACGACATCGTCTTTTGTCGTCGGATGAATTTCTTTGAATTTGGGTTTAAATGAGTGGTTTTTCGTTTCGAGGCCAAACAGATGATCGGCTGTTTTCCCAGACAAGGTACTGCCTGCTGCTGCCAATGCTGGAATCCCTGTTGCCATTGATGCCAGTGCTGCCGTACCTGCACCCAGATAAGTCAAAAACTGTCGACGGTTTACATCCATTCATCATCTCTCCTCTTTCGCCATCTTATGCCTCATTGTACAAGCCGAATGTCGAGAGATGGTAAAGCCTGCATGAAGAGTCTGTAAAATACAAAAACCGCCCGAAAAAAGGCGGTTTTTGTCCTCTATCCAACGTTATCCTGTCGTATGGCGTGCATAGGTGGTGAGGAAGTTTTGCAAAAGCTGCTTGCCGTACTCCGTAATGATCGATTCAGGGTGGAACTGCACCCCTTCAATCGGGTACTCGCGATGGCGAATTGCCATGATTTCCCCTTCAGGCGTCCGGGCCGTAACCTCCAGCTCACTCGGAATGGAGGATTCCTCCACGATCAAGGAGTGGTAGCGTGCGGCGGTAAAAGGAGACGGAATATCGCGGAAAATCGTTTTGCCGTCATGAATGACCGGAGACGTTTTCCCGTGCATCAGTCGCTCGGCGCGAATGACTTTTGCGCCAAACACTTGTCCAATCGACTGATGTCCCAGGCACACGCCCAAAATCGGGATTTTTCCGGCAAAATGGGAGATGGCCTCCATGCTGATCCCCGCTTCGTTCGGTGTGCAAGGACCAGGCGACACCATCAAGTAATCGGGTGCCAGCCGCTCGATTTCTTCCAGCGTAATTTTGTCATTGCGATACACCTGCAGCTCCTCGCCCAGCTCACCGACATACTGCACCAGGTTGTACGTAAAAGAATCGTAGTTGTCAATCATCAAAATCATCTTTCACTCATCTCCTCTCAACTCATCGTTCTCTGCTCGCTAATCTCCAATGCCTTCCATAACGCCTCTGCCTTTTTCAGCGACTCGGCGTACTCTGCCTCCGGGACAGAGTCAATCACGATGCCTGCCCCTGCCTGCACGTGAGCCATCCCGTCCTTGACGACCATCGTCCGGATCGCGATGTTGACCTCGACATCTCCGTTAAAGCCAAACCAGCCGATTGATCCCGTGTACACGCCGCGCTTGACTGGCTCCAGTTCCTCGATGATTTCCATCGTCCGCACTTTTGGCGCCCCTGTAATCGTACCGCCAGGAAAAGTCGCCGCCACAGCGTCGAAAGCATCTTTGCCCTCTGCCAGCTCTCCTTTTACGTGCGAGACGATATGCATGACGTGGGAGTATTTCTCCACGACCATGAACTCGCTGACCTCCACGCTGCCATAGCGGCAGACGCGGCCCAGATCGTTGCGCTCCAGGTCCACCAGCATGACGTGCTCGGCGCGTTCCTTTTCATTGTCGATCAGCTCGCGGGCCAATGCTTCGTCCTGGGCGTCGGTTTGCCCGCGCGGACGGGTACCTGCGATGGGCCGCGTGTGAACCTCGCCGCCTTTTACTTTGACCAATAGCTCTGGCGAAGCGCTGACCAACTGAAACTCCGGAAAGCTGAGATAGCCCATGTACGGGGACGGATTCAGCTTGCGCAGCACCTTGTACACATCGAAAGCAGGCACCTGGATCGGCTTGCTTTGCCGCACGGACAGGTTCACCTGAAAAACGTCGCCTTGGGCAATATACTCCTGCACCCGGCGCACCGCGTCCTCGAACTGGTCTTTTGCAAACGATACAGACGCTGGCGTCATCTGAACCAGCGGTCTTTTTCTAAGCGCATCCCAGTCCACGGTGTCGGCTTCGGCCACCAGCTTTTCCAGTGACTCCAGCCGCTTTTCCAGACGTGTTGCCGCTTGTCGATAAGTCTCTTCGCTCAACTCGTTTGCAGACAAATGAGTCAGACATACGATCTCCCGCGTCTGATGATCGAAGACAACAAGGTCTTGCATTATCATAACATACAGGTCTGGCAACTGTAAGTCGTCCGTCGCGATCTGGGGCAGCGTAGGCTCAAAAAAGCGGTTCATGTCATAGCTGAGATAGCCTACTGCTCCGCCGGAAAAATCAGGCATATCTGGAACGACTGGCGTGCGGTAGCGGGCAAGCAGCTTGCGCAAGGCATCGAGCGGCTGCTCCGCCTCCATATTTTCTACCTGCTGATCGGGATAGATTACAATCGTTTCGCCCCGCTGACTGCGCAACGTGGCTACAGGCTGGTAGGCCAAAAAAGTGTACCTTCCCACTCGGCCGCTTTCCAGCAAGACTGCATCCTGCATGGACGGCTGCAGCGTAGTCAACACCTGCCACGGGTCGATTTCAGCAGACCATTTGCCGCGAAGGGCAAGCGGAATCAATGGGTATGTCAAAGCGTACGTCTGGCATTGTGCATAGGTAGGGAACATCAATTTCGTTTCACGCTCCGGTTTTTTCACTGTTTATCCGTTCATTATATAGTCGCGCCGGGCAAAAAGAAAAGACCACGCAGCCAAAATGGCATGACATGGCCTCTCGTATTTTGCTGCCAATCAATCCTCGAATTGGTACAGAGGAGTAGACAGGTAACGTTCGCCGTTGGATGGGATCACGGCGATGACTTTTTTGCCTTTGCCCAGTTTCGCCGCCACCTGCAGCGCAGCATGGATTGCCGCCCCGGAGGAAATGCCGCCCAGAATGCCTTCCTGACGGGCAACGCGACGCGCTGTTTCAAAAGCTTCCTCGTTTTCTACCTTGATGATCTCGTCGTAAATTTGCGTATCGAGAATTTCCGGAACAAAGCCCGCGCCGATCCCCTGGATTTTATGCGGACCTGGCTTGCCGCCAGACAAAACAGGAGATGCTGCCGGCTCGACTGCGACGATGTGTACGTTTGGATAGTGCTCGCGCAGCACCTGTCCGACACCTGTGATCGTTCCGCCTGTTCCGATTCCGGAAACAAATGCGTCTACGCCGCCGATTTCTTTTGCTTGCTCCAGCAGTTCGCGCGCGGTCGTATCGCGGTGGATCGCCGGGTTGGCCTTGTTTTTGAATTGTTGCGGGATAAAGTAGGTGCTGTCTTCCTTCGCCAGCTCTTCGGCTTTGCGAATGGCCCCGCCCATTCCTTCCGATCCCGGGGTGAGAATCAGTTCAGCGCCGTATGCGCGAAGCAGATTGCGACGCTCGATACTCATCGTCTCCGGCATGACCAGGATCGCGCGGTAGCCTTTTGCTGCAGCCACCATCGCAAGCCCAATCCCTGTATTTCCGCTCGTCGGTTCAATAATGGTATATCCCGGCTTCAGGCTGCCATCTGCTTCGGCTGCCTCGATCATCGCCAGTGCAATACGGTCCTTCACACTGCTGCCCGGGTTGAAAAACTCAAGCTTCAAGTAAATGTCTGCAAGATCTTCAGTGACAACACGATTCAGCTTCACAAGCGGAGTAAAGCCAATTAAATCAGTAATGGAATTCGCCACGCGCATATGTCTTGCCCCCTTATTTTTACATAGCCGAGTAAAACGCTAGGATTTGTTGTCATAATTATATCAACGGTTGCCCAATTGGTCAATGAGGCATTTGCCCAAAAAGCTGAACCCCTACCGATTCGCGCAACCGCGCAAGGACAGTATCGAGAGACTCTACCTGCGCAAACGCAATTTCCCGGCGCAATTCCTCTTTTACCTCTTCAAACGACCTCTGTGTAGCCTCTCTGCTTTGCTCCAGGTGATAAATCACGTAGTTGTCGTCTACTTTGACCGGTTCGCTGTTGTCTTTTGCCTTCAGCTTTTCGATCGCGTTCCACGCTTCGTCTGGCAGTTGGTGGTCGCGCACGGATAACCAGCCGAGATCGCCGCCAATTGCGGCTGTTCTGCTGTCAATGGAGCGTTCCTTGGCGAGCGTCTGGAAGTTGGCCCCCTGCCTGAGTTCGGCCAGAACCTGCTCCGCCTCTTTTTGCGATGCGACCGCAATTTGCCGCAGCCGCACCTGCTTCGGCCGCGAATAGCGCTCTGCCCTGCTTTCATACACTTTCAACACTTCGTCGTCACTGATGGCAATATCTCTGGTCGCCAACGTTTGCAGCAAAATTTGATAGGTGATCTCCCGCTTCAACGAATCGACAGTCGTTCCGGCCTGCTTTTGCAGCGCCTGCTCGAACTCGCTGTCTGTCTGGCTGCCATAGCTGTCCCGAATTTGCGCCAGCTCTTGCTCGATCTGCTTCGGGTCAGCGCTGATTCCAAGACGCTTGGCCTCCTGGAAAACAACCTCGCGATTCACCAGGTCGTCGAGCACCTGCTTCCCGAATTTTTGCTTGAGCGCTGACACGTACTCCGCTTCGCTGATCGTCACATCCCCGACGATAGCCGCAGGCTGCAGCTTGCCGGACGACTGGTACCAAGCCCAGGTCACGGCAAGCAGCAACAAAACAAGCGCCCCGATGAATGCCCACAACCCTTTT
Source organism: Brevibacillus gelatini (assembly GCF_003710935.1). Classification (GTDB taxonomy): domain Bacteria; phylum Bacillota; class Bacilli; order Brevibacillales; family Brevibacillaceae; genus Brevibacillus; species Brevibacillus gelatini. The sequence continues at coordinate 28,462 of NZ_RHHS01000041.1, read as the reverse complement.
CCATTGGTCATGCCATCCCTCTCCCCTGGCAGACGCCGCGCAGCTTTTGCCTACATGTCTTTCAAGATGTCTTCCAGCGCGGCTCTGTCAAAATGATAGCGTTCGTTGCAAAAATGACAGTGTACCTCCGCTTCGCCCTGTTCCTCAATCAGACTCTCCATCTCTTCACGTCCCATGCTAATCAGAGCCTGGATGACTTTATCCTCGTTGCATTTGCAGTTGAACTGAATGTCTGTGCGGCTCAGGTACTTCGGATCGTCCAGGACGCGCGCCAAAATTTCCTCCGGAGTCAGCCCCTCGCCGATCATGCGGGATACTTGCGGCAGTTTCCCCAGCCGTTCTTCGATTTTCGCCACAACCTCATCAGGCGTGTTCGGCAAAAGCTGGATAATAAACCCGCCGGATGCCAGAACAGAGCGGTCCTCCGGATTGACCAGCACGCCTACCCCTACGGCAGATGGCGTTTGCTCCGATGTCACAAAGTAGTAGGTGATGTCCTCGCCAATCTCTCCGGAGACAATCGGCGAGCTGCCTTGGTACGGCTCTTTCAGCCCAAGGTCTTTTGTCACGTACACAAAGCCATCTGTCCCGACTGCGCGCGCAACATCCAGCTTGCCTTTTTCATTCAGCTCAAAATGAACGTGCGGGTTGGTAGCGTAGGCGATCCCGTCTCCATCGGCATTGGCCTCCGCGACGATCTGGCCGATCGGCCCTCCCCCTTTTATTTTGACAGAGAGACTTTCGTTTCCTTTTAACATGGCGCCCATCATCAGAGTCGCCGTCAATGTGCGTCCTGTCGCAGCGGTTGCTGTGTTCCACATGTCGTGGCGACGGCGCATTTCTTCTACAATCCCTGTTGTGCGCGCGGCAAAAGCCCGCACGTGTCCGTCGAATCCGGTTGCTCTTATCAAATAATCGCTCATCTGGCGATCCTCCTTCTTCCATGAAAAAATCTGAACTGCCTTTATCAGTTTACCACAAGAAGACGGACGCAAGCGCCTTCCGCTGTCTTGAACCGACAGTTGTCCGTTTTCATGCAAAAAAAGCCCCTCCGTAAACAAGGGGGGCTGAGCTATCAGGTCAAATAGTCTTTCAACACTTTCGATGCTTTTTGCGTGCGCAGTCGGTCAATCGTCGTCGCTTCGATCTGGCGGATTCGCTCGCGGGTCAGACCGAACATTTTGCCCACTTCCTCCAGCGTGTACACATGGTCGTCGTAAAGACCGTAACGCATGGAGATGATCTCCTGGGCGCGGGGACTGAGCCTCTCCAATGCCGCATGCATTTGCGAGCGCAAGTCGACCTTTTCAATCCAATCGTCCAGCGAGGACAATCCATCGTCCATGATCTCGGCATAACTGAGGCATTCATCGTCATGCTCTGAATGCCATTTTTCGCTGTCCAGCTCGGCATCAATCGACTCCATTTTCATCGTCAGCGCCAGCTCGATCGCATCGACTTTTTCCAACGGTATGTCGAGCAGTCCTGCGATCTCGTGCCGATCCGGCGTGCGGTTCAGCGCGTGAATCAGCTGCAATACCTGCTTTTGGTATTGGCGAATCTGTTCATGCATGTGGACAGGAATGCGGATCAAGGTACCTTTGTCGTTGATCGCACGGGTGATCGCCTGGGAAATCCACCAATGCGAGTAATGATAGAGACGTACGCCGCGTCCCACATCGAATTTGTCTATGGCCGTAAACAATCCAATCGTGCCTTCCTGGATCAGATCCAGAAACGGCATGCCTCTTTTCAAATGGCGCAAGGCTGTACTGACGACATAGCGCAAATACGCCCGCACAATCTTTTCACGTGCCTCCATATCGCCGTGCTGCTGATAGCGAATCAGGCACGCCAATTCTTCTTCTTTGTCCAACATGGGTGTTGCAGCGACGCTTTCCAAAAACAGCAAGGCAGAGGTGTCAGATCGAAGCGACCTGGGCACGACGATTCCTAACTGTGCTTCTACTTCCCGCCAGCGACGGGGAGTGGAATGGAATGAGGAGGTACTCAAAGTCATATGCAACCCTCACTTCTCTGGATTGGGAGTTCACGATGAAGTCAGGCGAGTTACGTTGTTTACTGTAACCGTATTTCGACAAAAGTTGTTTGATTCCTGCCAGTTTACAGAATATTAATAGTTCTTCCCGCCAATCCTTGTTGGTAAACCTTCCTTTATATAGAAACCAATCCTCGACAAAAAGCCATCCCTTGCGTGAGGGACGGCTGAAAAAAATGTCGAATGTTGCGACAGTGACATGCTTTTTATTGATAAAGATGACAAGCCGCAAAATGATCGGTGTCCACTTCCTGCCAGACAGGCTTTTTCTCGGCGCACACCGCTTTTGCCACTGGACAGCGCGTGCGGAACACACAGCCGCTGGGCGGGTTGATCGGGCTTGGCACATCGCCTTCGATGATCTTCCGCTCACGGCTTTTTTCCAGATCGGGATCGGGGACGGGAATGGCTGACAGCAACGCTTGCGTGTACGGGTGTTTCGGAGATTCATAGAGCTTTTCGCTCGTGCTCATCTCCACCATGTTGCCCAAATACATCACGCCGATCCGGTCGCTGATATGCTTGACCATCGCGAGGTCGTGGGCGATGAATAAGTAGGTCAAGTTTTGCTCCCGCTGCAAATTTTTCATCAGATTGACCACCTGTGCCTGTACCGAGACATCCAAAGCCGAGATCGGCTCATCGGCGATGACGAATTTCGGGTTGACCGCAAGCGCCCGGGCGATCCCGATCCGTTGCCGCTGCCCACCACTGAACTCGTGCGGGAAACGGTTGGCATGCTCTTTTTGCAATCCGACCATCTCCAGCAGCTCGATGACCCGCTTCATCCGCTCCTTGCCTTTGTACAGCCCGTTCAAATGCAGACCTTCTCCGATGATTTCAGCGATGTTCATTCGCGGATTCAGTGACGCATACGGGTCCTGGAAAATCATCTGAATGTTACGCGTAATCTGGCTCCGCTCGCTCGCAGAGGCTTTGTGGACATTGATTCCGTCGAACAGCACCTCCCCAAAGGTCGGCTGGTACAAACCGATGATGGTGCGGCCTGTCGTTGATTTTCCGCAGCCAGATTCGCCTACCAGTCCAAATGTCTCCCCTTCGTATATGTCAAAGGAGACGTCGCAAGCCGCTTTCAACGAGAGTCCTTTGCCAAGCGTAAAGGTTTTTGTCAGGTTCTTTACCTGGACCAGCTTTTTTCGTTCCATCTGGCCACTCCTCCCCCGTTATCCTTTTACCAGTAGCGTCTGGAGATTGCATGCTCCTTTTCCAGCTTGTAGCCATCCAGCTTAACGATCTCGATGGCGCTGCGCGAGTCAGGCGAATGAATCATTTCGCCGTTGCCGATGTAAATGCCGACGTGATGCACTCTGCCCCGTCCTTCTTCATGAGCAAAAAACAGCAGGTCGCCCGGAAGCAAATCCGCTTTTTCCACCAGCAACCCCGCTCTCGCCTGATCGGAGGCGTCGCGGGGAATCTGGATGCCTACGGAGCGGTGCATGTTGTAGGCAAAGCCGGAACAGTCATAGCCGTAAGAGGACATGCCGCCCCACAAGTAATGCAGGTTGAGGAAACGCTTGCCTGTCTCCACGATGGCTTCGCCGCGGTTGCCAGCCAGCTCGATTGGCTCGTTTGCGCGTACGATCGCCACATCTGCTTTTGGCAAAAGTGCTTCGCCGTCCGGTGCCGCTACCTTCACCCACTCGGTGCCGTCCTCGACGAGCGGCAGTCTGGTCAGGAAGGCAAGCTCGATGCCCGGCTCCCGTTCCAGCGTGTGCAGACGGGTAAAGTCCGCTGTCACCATCGCCAGCTTTTGCCCATCCTGTACGTCAAAAGCAGCAGACCACGGAGCAAGCTGGCGGGACGGAACCCAGCCCGGATAGCCGAGCTCGTTTTTGCTGGTTGATTGGTCCGGGATCAGGACGTGCGCCCACTCCCCCTGTTCCTCGATGATTTCCACGCGAGTGCCGAACAGTGCTTGCGTCTGAATGGCGTTGTTGTCGTAAAAGCCGAGCTTTTCCTCGACAGACAGCGACTGCAGCCACCCGCGCACATCGACTGGAGCGCTGAGAGCTGCCTGATCGATGTCGCGCGGAGATTCCGGCTTGGTCCATACAGTCGCAACCGAAACGGATACGATTGCTGATTTCATGATTGTTCTCCCCCTTCCCAGAAGCTGACCGAACGAATGCCGAGTCCCGGCGCTTTTGGCATGGTCATCAGGCGGCCTTCGTAGGTCACGCCGCCATCAATGCCATCGTGCAACAGCATCAGTGGTGCATCGAAGTCAAAGCGGGTGATGTTTTTCTTGCTGGCTGCAAAATGCGCTGCCGCCGATACGGCCAGACGTGATTCGATCATGCTGCCAACCATGCATGGAATACCGTGTTCTTCAGCCATCTGGTTAATCAATTGCGCTTTGAAAATGCCGCCCGCCTTCATCAGCTTGATATTTATCATGTCGGCTGCGCGGTTTTGCAAAACCTGCAGCGCCTGTGCCGGCGAAAATACACTTTCGTCAGCCATGATCGGCGTATCGACCGAATCCGTAACCCGCTTCAGTCCTTCCAGATCATGCGCTTTTACAGGCTGTTCAATCAGTTCGATGCCCAGTCCCATGTCCTCCATTTTGCGAATCGACTGAATCGCTTCCTTCACGTTCCATCCCTGGTTGGCATCAAGACGAATCTTCACCTGATTGCCTACCGTTTTGCGTATTTCCTGGATGCGCAAAATGTCATCCTCGATATTGTCCTTGCCCACCTTGATTTTCAGCACGTTAAAGCCTTGCTGCAAATAGGCGGCTGCGTCCTCACCCATCTCTTTTGGCGAATTGACGCTGACCGTATAATCGGTCTCCAGTTGGTCGCGATACCCGCCGAGAAACTGGTACAGCGGCATTCCGGCCCGTTGGGAAATCAGATCGTACAGCGCGATGTCCACGGCTGCCTTGGCACTCGTGTTTCCCACCATGGACTGGTGCAATGTCTGGAAAACACGCTCGTAGGCAACCAGATTGAGTCCGATCAGCTGCGGCTTCATCGTGTTCATGATGGCGGACTCGATGCTTTCGACGCTATCCCCGGTAATAACGACCGTAGCAGTTGCTTCTCCCCACCCTACCATGCCATTGTCGCATGTGATTTTCACCAGTACGGATTCCAGGTTGTTCACCGTGCGCAATGCCGTTTTAAACGGTTTTTTCAGCGGAACAGAAATTCTCTTCACTTCGATGCCTTGAATAATCATGTTTTCCTCCATCTTTTCTAGCACGCGTGCTTTCTTTACCTATCTTTTTTCTTTGAGGCAAACTAAATTATAGCACTATTAAAATATTTGGCAAAAAAGGGGGAGAGTCATTCCATCCGCCTGAAATGACTTCTCCCGGCTAACGGTGTTTACTTCACGACCGCTTTTCTCAAATCGGTGTAGCTGAGAGAGGAGCTTTGAATGCCGCTGACCTTGTCGCTGGTCAAAAGCGAAGTGTTGTAGAAGTACAGGGGAGCGACTGGCGCTTCGTCCAGCAAGATTTTTTCTGCGTCATGCAGCATTTGCAGACGTTTGGCATCGTCTGGCTCTTTGTACGCGCCCTCGATCAGCTTGTCGTATTCTGCATTCGCCCAGCCGGTGCGGTTGCTGCCGTTTTTCGACTGGAAGATGTCCAGGAAGTTGATCGCATCCCCGAAGTCAGGCAGCCAGGAGGAACGGGCGATCTGGTACTCCAGTTTCTTTTGCATATCGGTCAATACTTGCCCTTCTACCTTTTGCAGCTTCACATCTACCCCCAATGTTTGCTTCCACATTTCCTGGGCAGCCTGGGCTGTTTTTTCGGTGGCCGTGCCGCTGCGGTAGGTGAGCGTTACTTCCGGCAAGGTGGTGTAGCCTTTTTCTTTCATGCCTAGCTCCAGCAGCCTTTTCGCTTCTGCCGGATCGAACTTCACCAGGTCGCCGCCTACCTGACGGAAATCACCCGAGCCGTTGGCATCCGGCAAGCCATACGAAACGAACCCGGTTCCCGGCTTTTGCTTCCGCATCAATATGTGGTCAACCAATGTCTGACGGTCAATCGCCATGCTGAATGCTTTCCGGATATTGGCGTTGTCAAACGGCTCCTTGGTCACATTAAAGCGGTAGAACTCTGTACCAGCGCCATCTTTCACGTAAACCTTGCCCTCCTGGAAAAGCTGGTCTGCCATATCCGCCGGAACGGTTGTCGTTCTGTGCAGCTCTCCGTTCGTAAACATTTGGTACTCGGTATTCTCGTCGTCGATCATTTTCCAGACGGCACCGGCCAACGTTACGTTTGCCGCATCCCAGTAGTTCTCGTTTTTCATGATTTTCAATTCGCTGTCATGCTTCCACTCCGTCAGCTTGAACGGCCCGTTGCCCACGAAGGTTGCAGCCTCTGCTGCCCATTTCGGATTCTTTTCCACTGTCGCTTTGTGTACAGGGAAAAATGCCGGGTTGGATGCCAAAAGCAACGTCCAGGAGGCAGGCTGCGCCAGTACGACTTCCAATGTTTTGTCGTCCAGCGCTTTTACTTTTACATCGTCAACAGAGCCTTTGCCACTGTTGTATGCTTCTGCCCCTTCAATAATGAATGCGAGGAAAGCAGCGGGAGAGGCGAGAGCCGGATCGAGCATGCGCTTCCAGGCGTACTCAAAATCATGTGCTGTTACTGGCTCGCCATTGCTCCATTTGTTGTCGCGCAAAGTAAACGTGTACGTCCTGCCGTCCTCGGAAATTTTCCATTCGGATGCAGCCGCTGGCTGTGGCTTCTGGTTTTCATCCAGGCGCGTCAAGCCTTCCATCAGGTTGTTTAAAATGTTGTAGGACGGCTCGTCAAATCCGAGCGGCGGGTCCAGCGAGGTAGGCTCCTTGATATTGTTCAGGAGCAAAAGCTTTGCCGCCTGGTCTTCCGGCGAAGGCGTCTGCTGGTTGTTTTCCGTAGGCGGTGCCGATTCGTTCGCTGGCGCTTGCCCAGAGCTGCATCCGGCCATGAACACGGAAACAGCCAGCGAAGCGGAAAGCAGGATCGTCGATAGTTTTTTCACGTTCTTCTTCCCCCTTATCGTTTTTCTATGTCGTAAAAGGATAGCGCCGATAGACGACACCCTCTTTTACACCAGATGGCGAACCTTACAATCTCTGCCGAGTGCTGTCAGATGCTGCCCGGTGCCGCAAGCTCACGTTCCCGTCGGCGCCTGCATGACGGCCAGCACCTTTTTCGCTCGCGGATCTTGCAGCCAACAGGCTACGGAGTGCTTGCCGTGCACGCTCGTTTCCGCTGGCTGATGGTTTCGGCACACCTCCAGCGCATAGTTGCAGCGTGCCGCAAACGCACAGCCAGGCGGGGGCGCAAACAAATCAGGCGGAGTGCCGGGAATGGGACTGAGCGGTACCGAACGGTCGGCATCCAGACGCGGCATCGAGGCGAGCAAGCCTTTCGTGTACGGATGCTGCGGGTTGTAGAAAATGTCGCGCACTGGCCCGGACTCTACCACTTTGCCCGCATACATGACATTGACCCGATCGGCAATCTTGGCGACGACGCCCAGGTCGTGCGTAATGATGATAATGGATACGCCCGTTTTTTGCTGAATGCTTTTGAACAGGTCGATGATTTGCGCCTGGATCGTGACGTCCAGTGCGGTCGTAGGCTCATCCGCTATGAGAATGGACGGTCGACAGACAAGCGCAATCGCAATCATGATCCGCTGCCGCATCCCACCGCTGAACTGGTGCAAATACTGCTTGAGACGGCTTTCCGGGTTGGCGATTCCAACCAGCGTCAAAATTTCAATCGCCTGCCGCCGCGCCTCGCTCCTGCTGACTTTTTGATGGCGAATGATCCCTTCCATGATCTGCTCTCCGATGGAAATGGTCGGGTTGAGCGAAGTCATGGCGTCCTGAAAAATCATCGAGATTTCTTTGCCGCGCAGCTCGCGCATTTCTTTTTCCGACAGCGCAACCAAGTCCTTGCCTTTGAACATGATGCTGCCAGCAGCGATTTTTCCGATGTACTCCGGCACGAGCCGCATGATGCTTTTGGCCGTCACGCTTTTGCCGCAGCCGGACTCGCCGACAATCGCCAACGTTTCCCCTTTGTTCAAGGTAAAACTCACGTCACGGACCGCATTCACTTCGCCTCCGTGCGTCTTGAACGTGACACGCAAACCGCTTACTTCCAGCAATTTTTCCGTTTTGTCCACGTCGTCTACCTCCTTGCCTTCGGGTCGAACGCATCGCGCAAGCCATCACCGAGCACGTTGAACGCAAGCATTGTCAATGAAATGAAGAAGGCCGGGAAAAAGAGCCTCCACCAGTGACCGGACAAAATGGTCGAAAGCCCGTCGTTGGCCATCACACCCCAGCTCGCCATCGGAGCCTGCACACCTAGACCCAGGAAGCTGAGAAACGCCTCTGCAAAGATCGCGGATGGAACCGACAACGTGACGTAGACGATAATGACGCCAATCGTATTGGGCAGCAAATGCTTGCGAATGATGTAAAACGGCTTCGCTCCCATTGTTTTTGCCGCCAGCACGTATTCGGAGCTTTTCAGTTGCAGCACCTGTCCGCGAACAGTGCGAGCCATACCGATCCAGCCCGTGGCGCTGAGCGCGACAATAATCGTTCCAAGCCCCGGCCCCATGACGACCATCAGCAAAATGACGACCAGCAAGTACGGCAATCCGTAAAGGAGGTCGACGAAGCGCATCATGATGTTGTCGACCCGTCCGCCCACATAACCGGCGATCCCGCCATACAAGACACCGATGAAAAAGTCGATGAGTGCAGCCATCAAACCGACAAACAGGGAAATGCGCGCCCCGTACCATACACGGGTAAATACATCGCGTCCGAAATCATCGGTACCAAACCAGTTCGTCGCGGACGGCGCCTTGTTTTTCATGAGAATGGACTGTTTGGCGTACTCGTGTCCCGAAATCAGCGGACCGATGACAGCCATCACTCCCAGCACAATAATGATGACCAGCCCCATCAAAGCAAGCTTGTTCCTTCTCAGCCGCTGCCAGGCTTCCTGCCAAAATGTCAGTTGAGGCCGCACAATTGCTTCCGAATTGAGGTTGTCTTTGCGCATCGGGACAAACAAGTCGTCAGAAACGATCATCCTTCGCCCTCCTTTCGATGCAGTTTGATTCGCGGATCAATGATGCCGTACAAAACATCGACGACAAACATCATGAAAATCAGCAGAGCGCTGTAAAACACGGTTGTGCCCATGATGACGGAATAGTCGCGGTTGATAATCCCCGCTACGAAGTATTTGCCCATGCCCGGAATGGCAAAGATTTTCTCGATGACAAAGCTCCCTGTCAGCACGTTGGCAATGAGCGCACCAAGCAGCGTAACGACAGGCAAAATCGCATTGCGCAAGGCGTGTTTGACCACAATCGTAACAGGCTTCAACCCTTTGGCTTTTGCCGTCTCGATGTACTCCTGCGTCAATACCTCCAGCATGTTTGTACGCGTCAGCCGCGCGATAATGGCAATCGGTCCAAACGCCAAGGCCAGCGCAGGCATCACCACATGCTGCCACGTTCCCCAGGTCGCTGTCGGAAGCAGCTTCCATTCGACAGCCAAATACTTAATCAGCAAAGGCGCGACGACAAAGCTGGGAACAGATATTCCGAGAACAGCAATCACCATCGCGGTGTAATCAATCAAACGGTTATGGCGCAACGCAGCAACCACGCCAAGCCCAACCCCCGAGAAAATGGCGAACACAACAGTAATCACCCCAAGCTGAAACGAAACCGGAAAGCCGCGAGCAATCATTTTGTTGACGGTATCGGAAGCATTCGCCGTCGACGGCCCCAAATCAAACTGCACCAGCTTTTGCAAATACAGAACATATTGGACAACGAGTGGCTTATCCAGGTTGTAATAGGCATTGAGGTTTTGCTCCACTGCCGCGTTCAGCGCTTTTCCCTCTTTTTCAAAAGGAGAACCAGGTACAGCGTGCATCAGAAAAAAGGTAACGGTAACAATGAGCCAGAGCGTAACGATCATGGAGATAAATCGGCGGAAGACAAAAGATAGCAAGGACTCTCCTCCTTTCACTCGGAAGTATCGGTGCAGACGTACCGCGTGCAGCTCCCAACGCGCGGTGTTTCGCTGCATGGGGGCGGGCGATTTGCCACATGCGTGAACAAGCTGATGGGGAAAGATGGGTAAAAGATGGGTAAAGGATGTTTTGTTCGCATTCCAGGCAGAAACGACGAGCGTTTTCTTTACATGGGCTTTTCCGTAACTTTCCCGAAACTTTCCCGATAAGCAAAAAACCCAGCAATTAAGCAAAAAACCCAGCAAATGCGCAATTTTCATGGCATTTGCTGGGTTTTACTTACGTGTATGACGTGCATACGACATACGAATAAATAAAGCAGCGGTTGATTCTTATTTAGTTGTTTGCTTGGTTACTGCTGGTACTTGATAACTGCTGGTTGTTTACTTGGTATCTGTTGTTTACTTTGTTTCTGTTGTTTACTTGGTGACTTCGGCTTTCCTTCTCACGGAAACAGCCTGTTTGTACTTTTTTTGCGCATCCTTGAATGCAGCAAGCAATGTTTTTTGCGAAGATCCAAAATACCGATAGCGAATCTCTTCCCCAATCTCCTCTGACGCAAAGATGGAATGACCGATAAAAATCGACCGGGCAAAGTCCGACGTCAGCTGCACCGTAGACGAACAAGCCGCATCTACGATTTTGTCGTTGGTCGTATCGACAACCAGTCCGATAAAGAAAGCACTGAACTGCTGCGTAATCGGATTGTTGGATGAAGATTGTGCATCGCCCACGATATAAATGGTATCTTTATCAAACAAAGCAAAAACCCCACTTTTATCATGCTTAACGAACCGATCATGCGGGATGTTCGGAGTGCTACCTCCTTACAATCGCAAGCTGGCTAAGCACTTTCTTACATAGTACCAGAACAATTCGGAATTTGTAAATAAGTCTGACTAATCTTTCGCTGCATTGCTCCTTGCACTGCCCTTTACTTAGACCACCGCTCCCTGCTTGTATAACACGAGAGCCACCCCATGCTAAAACTTCACTTCCTCGACCGAAACCACCGGAAAGGAGTGCCCAGGCAGAATAGGTAAAAACGGCCTCTCGTCCACGTAAGCGACAACGATGTGGGACGGTCCGACCATCTTTTTCGGAGCGAGCTGCAGTTCTTCTCCCCGCTCGGTCACGACCGTAATTTGCAGTTGACCGCCCCCTTGCCGGACGGGTCCTGGTGTCGCACTAACGGTGACGAAGCTGTCTCCGTTATATTGCAGCCGCAACGTCAGATCCTGCCGCCAAGCGCGGAAATCCACGTAATGACGTACAAAAGGTATCGGATCGGTAGTCACGCTTTTCGCTCCTGGCACGTATGAATACTGCTGTCGCTGATAACCGCCATTTTCGCTCATCCTGCGGTCAAAACGCTGCAGCGCCTCGTCTTCCAGCAAATCGATCACGCCCTCTGTCTTCAAAACCGGATCAACCACAAAGGTGGCATGGTGATTGGCCAGTTCCAGCAGCATTTTTACTTCCGTTTTTTTCTGCATCGCCATATCAGCATCGACGACAAATGTACCGATCAGCAAAAAAAGCAACAGTGCTGATATAGATAAAATATTAACCCCCGTACGAACATCCCCCTAGTTCAGTTCTCTCTTTAGATTGAGGTTGCACGTGATTACAAATCGTAGTCCATGACGTTAATCGTCCCGTGGCGAGTAACCTGCAAAGTGTCAGCAGATGCGGGAATCCATGAAGTGAATCCAGGATATGGAATGGTCAAAACAAGGGAAAACTCGTCTGCGTGACTCCATAAGACAGGGGCGGCTGAATGAGTACGCGTGACACTGACAGACATCTCCCTCTCCTGCAAGGAAAAGCCTTTTTCTGCAAGCTCCCTCGCTATCAATGTCCGCACCTCTTTCTGTAGCGAGCTTTCATTTACCCCTCCGCGGTTGCTAATGTATTTCGTAACAGCAGCGCTGACTTCCATCAGCTCATTTTCCGTCTGCACGACCGTGTGCACCTGCAATAGCCCCAGACTCACCATCAACAGCAGCATGACATTGAGAATAACCGCAACAAGCTGTCCCATCAGGCTGTACCGAATCTCGTCACCTGGACGAGCAGATCTCCGAAAAACTGCTGGCAAGCCGACAGGAGGTTGTCTGGACCTGTAAAAAGCACTCCCACCGTAAGCGGCAGGACGAGAACAAGCAGCACCAACATGCTAATCATTTTATTCATGCACTACCACCCCGGGTCAAAATATTCGGAGGGGCGGCTCCCTGTAAAGGAAAAGGCAGCATCGCCCTCTACAAATGCATTCAACCATTTTGCCACGTTGGACGGCGTAACTGTAACAGTAAGCGTGACGGACTCCTTTTGCTCCTTACGCGCCCGCTCTCCCATTGTTCGCGGCCAACTGCCAGCAAACACATCTGCAGTTACATCCCAGCCAAGCTCGGCCATTTTTTTGGTATAGTACTCCGCCAAGGCCGGGTCCAGATAGCCGATATCCTGCATGTCATCGAGGATATCGGCGTAGATGCCACGGGCAATCGCTCTCTCCATGGAGTACAGATGATAAGCCCCCACTCCGGAAATAACGAGCAGCAGCACCATCAGACAAACGAGAAATACTTTTGCTTTAACCATCGCTTCCGAGCCGACTGTTTTCTTTGTTAATGAAAGATAACCGTCGTGGCCCGATACACCCTTTCCTGTTGAGTATCACGAAGCTGCTCTGCCGGCTGCAAATTCCAGATATACGCGCACAAACTCCCTACCATGATGACGATGATGAGAAAAACATGATGATGCAGCATCAGTTTGACGTATAGGCTGTGCCGTTTTGCATTCTGAAGTTGATGTTTTCATTTCTTGTGTCGTAGTTCAGGGATGTAATGGAGCTGTTAATGCTTTCGGCTGAATCGTTTGCAGCGGGCGATAGTTCATTGCCGTAAGAGCTGACGCCGATCCCCAGGACCATGACGCATGCGAGAAATATAAAAAACATTTTCGACATTGTGGCACTCTCCTTTAAGTAGGTAATGTGGAATAGCCTTCCCCTGCTACGGTATCGCTTTATCGATCCAATCTACTGCTCGATCTCGCAATCCGCCATCCTGAACAACTGATGCGTTGATGTGCGAGAGACTTGACACGATGATTCCCAAAGTGAATACGATGCACATGATAATGGACAACAGCTTGGTCAAGCGCTTAGCCTCCCTTTAGGTTAAATACTTGGCCAAAATTTCTGTCAGCAGCTTGTACCAGGGAAACATGGCAACCAACAGTCCCATGTAAAATGCCGGGTAAACGATGACACTGTAGCCAATCCCCAGCGATTTTATTTTTTTTCGATGGCGAAACATCCTGCGCTGATCGACGGCCCACTCCATGCGCTGCATCGTTACACTGACTTGTCCCGCGCTTAGCTGCTCAATCGTGCGCATGCTGGAAACGAGAATGACGCCATCATCGACCCCCATCTTGCGTTTGAAGCTTTCCAACGCTTCATCCCGATCCTTGTTCCACTCTGACAAAGTGGGGACATACTCCTTCAGCTTTCTCGTAGGTCTCGCAGCTTTTACCATGGCATTGTAGACAGGCACCTGATTTTCCAGCAAAGTTACATAACGGTTAATGAAACGGGCTATATCTGTGCTCAGCATATCCTCGCGGTTGCTCGCCCACATCTTCAGAGCCAGGTACGGAAGGAAGTAGCCGCCTCCCGAAGCAATGCACATTGAGAAAAGCGGAAATGACTCAACACGGCACAAAATGACCCAAAGCAAAACGAGAACGCAAACGGCACTTCCACACAATAGTTGCAGGAACATCCACTCGGCTTTGCCCCAGCCAAACGGCCTCCCTGCCCGGGAAAGCAACTGTTCCCACTTTTCATCATCAGCGGATTTGACCGTGCTCTCCCAGCTTTTCCACCACTTCGCAGAGATGAACAAAACCGGTCTCTGGCTTTGCACCAAATACTTTCCGGCGAAGAAGACAGCGAGAAACATAAATAAAGCACCTAAGCCAAGCCACGTATACATGACCAGCAATTGCATTATCGATACCTCCTTCCCCAAATGAACGCAAGCAGGATGGAGAATGACCAGACTGTTGCTGCCAGCGCTAAAATGGCCTGTCCGTCAAGGGTGTAAAAGTACAGCCGATACGAATCTTTCAACAAACTCTGGTTGTAAGGGATCAAGCATATGCAGGTGGCAATGACGATTAAAAGGCTGATCCAGATCGAGTGTATTTCGCTGTCCCGCTCATGCTTTTCGTCCTGTTGGACAAACATTTCATTCGTCAATCGGTTCAGCGGTACCTGAATATCTTCCGTCTCCCCCTCCAATCCACTTGCAATGTACATGGCAAAATCAAATGCCCACGGATGGTCCAACCTTTGCGCAAATTGTTCTACTGCCGCTGTAGGATTCCCGCCATCGGCAAGGGTGTTGTTCAGCAGAAGCAAGTCTGGCAGCAGCTCCTTTGGACATTCTTCAATCATTTCCCGAAAAGTCAGCACGATATTTTTTCGACTGTTATAATAGCGGGCAAAAAGCTCCACGAATCGGCAAAATGAACTGATTTTTTTGTTGATCCGAACTGTATATCGGGCGTACAGCAAGAGAGTAGGCAGAAAAAGAAACAAGAGAAACAAAGACAGAGAAACAATCAGGTTCCCGAGCAAAACTCCCGAGATGAATCCCGCGACACCACCTATCAAGGAGAGCAGAAGATGAGCCTCAGGCGTACCGCCGCCTATCTGACACCACCGAGCGTATCGCTCATACAATATCCGCCTGGTGGCATGCCGCAAAAATTTTTCTCTCCATGCTTCTACCGTGCGGGGAAAGAACACGCGGGGAGCAGTCCAATTATGGTACAAGAACACTCCCATAAACATAAAGCCAGTAAACAGGCAGACAACCATCGGAATGAGTAGCGAATACATCATAGTTGCCTGCCCAGATCAGTAAGACGTAGCTCTTTCAATACATCCAGGTTTGCTTTCCCCACGTAGCACATATACTCCACCAGATGAGGACTAAGCTGTCTCCCTGTCCATTCGTATACACCCGTTTGCACATTGCAACTGACTAGCGGAATCGATTCTACACGATTGAAGGTGTCGTTCCATTCCGTAGCATGAATGGCATCAACAAAGCGGTGACCGTTATTGCGGTAGGTCAGGGAATTTACAAAGTTAACTGCCCTGCTGATCCTCTCTTGCGTCAATTCAACACTTCGTCCTCCATACTGAAAAACGAGGTCTGTCAGGTCGTGCAAAGCTTTATGAGGAAAACGTTCGTGCATTGCCGCTATCGTAGCATCCGTTCCTCTGATTCCTGCATTGACAAAGTGGTACGCTTCAATCGGCTCGCGTATCTCACCGATCAAAATCGTATTGGCTGTGGAACGATACATATCTTTAAAGCAGTTGCTCAGCTCAATACCGATTTCCTCCACATTTTGCAGCTCAATGACTTCTCCCGGCCATACATCAGCAAAGCGCATCTCATGCTCACTCTCGAAAATAGTAATGTACTCTGTCTGTGGGTCCTTGAGCTTCAGCATGCACATCATCAAGGTTGTTTTCCCGGCGGCCATCGGTCCAATGACAAGAACGTTGCCACGTCCGTGCACTTGCTGTTCGAGCAGCCATTGCACAGGTTCGTCAAAAGTCGGCTGTGGCTGTGTCCGAAGCTGGTCAAGCGAGAAAGCCGGGGTTGTAAATCGTCTGACAAGAATCGTAGGCACTCTTGAGTATGGAAAAGTAAACATGGTCAAACGAGCCTTTAATGCCGGAAGATACCCGCTAAGACGCGGCTTTTTCTCGTTGAAAGACAGGCCCGCAGCATTTGTCAGCTTTTGCTGGAGAGTCTCCACTTCCTTCCAGGTAGGGGTGTAGGAGAGAAACTTTTTGACCCCTTGTTCAAGGTACGCTACTCTTCGATCGGCACATATCCGCACTTCTTCTACCCACGGGGACAAATGCAGAACGGCGTCCAGTATTCCCCAGCCATAGGTCGCAAACACAAGACCTTCGTAGCCATTGACATGCGGCAAAATCTCCTCTGTTACCGGACGTTTGAGCACTTCTTCAAAGTAATGCTGCAATCGCAAAATAATATGGTTGTGACTGTCGCGGTCGCCTTGCTCGGCCAAGGAGAGAATTTGCTGCATTTCCAGCTTTTCTTCACGCGTTTTGCCAAAGTGGTTCAAGTAATCCCTGGCGGCTTGCTTCAATTCCTCAATGCTCTGCAACCCCGGAGTGCTCCTGCTCAATTCTGCTGCTCTCATCAGCTGTACACCACGCTTTTTTCAGCATGGTCTGCTCTTGCAATTTCCTTGAGACTGCTGATGTACGATTTTGGCGGGAAAAACTCTTCAATCAACACGCTGCTGCTTCGTTGGGATTGCATCAGCCTGCTTGGCGATATGCGAGGAACCACACCATAGAGCGGAATATCCTCGCCAATCCGGTAGGGCTGTCCAGGCTCCTGATGGCTTAACAAAACCTCGCACTGTACGCCTTTTTCGCGCCAATTCTTGATCCACTCCCTGGCGCTCTCAATGCCAAAGGGATCAGCGCGAACAAACAAAAGATTGCGATCAGCCGTGTTAAGCAATCGCTGCATGGCCTCTGACTCAGGGAAGCAATATCCCCAGTCGACATACACATGGTCAAATTGCTGGCGAAAAGCCGCAATCATATTGCTTAGTTCCGCACTCCGCCATTTGCTGGCTGCGTTCGCGTAATACAGATTGGGCATATGAGCACTCTGCTTGCAGACGCTGCGCCAATTCCGCCTGAGTGCTGTCTGCAGATCCAATAAATCTGGCCGAAACAGAGCCAATTGATGCTGCTGAAGCTTGAAAAATCGGGTTAAATCCGGTTTGGCAACGTTCATGTCAAGAACGGCAATACTTTTGGCTGGATACTGTCTGGCGAGCAAAATCGGGTAATTGATGCAAAACGTAGTAATTCCCGATGCTCCATAACTCATGAGGGCGTATACCTGTCCTTCGATTCCGCCGCTATGATTTTCCGTCCTGTCCTGGGCAAAGCCCAAAATCAGGCTGATTTTGCCCCGAATCTCTTCCTGTGAAAGCTGGGCGGACAGTACGTACACCATTTCAAGCTCCATCTCCTCTGCCACTTGGGCAATGATTGGCTCATCCCGGTACAATGGAACGATGATGAGCGGAGTATGGGCAGGCAGTATGTTTCTCAACGCGGGAAGCCACTCCCATGCCGGGGTTGCGTACATCTCGGAGAAGACAACTGTCGCATCCGGCTGGTACAGGTGAGCAAGACGTGAGAACTCCTCAGATGATTCAGCCACCAATACCTCACTCGTGATCGGCATATACGTTTTGGCCAACGACTTCATCGGATAACAAACCAAAATTTTCATGACGCTTGCTCCTTTGAAACCATGATGTGTCCTACTTGCAGCATGCCGTATGACATTGCTTCATTCAGGATTACGTACTCTCGATCCGTTAGATTGAATCCTAGAAAAGCAGGCAGCGCGGTGGGCTGTACCCGGTAATCATGATATTTTTTCTCATGGTTGGACTGAGGCTTTTCGCGAGCGCCATTAAATACGGCATCCATCTGATCTGGAGAAGGCAGCAAGCTTGGCTTCAACGTGTAAATCTCACTGCCATTGCTGTCTCTTACGCTGACCAGTTGGCTCTCAAACAGAAACTCGGCCGTATCATTTGTCTTTTTGAATTGCACTGGCTCCGGGTAGTCCTGTAATTCAGCCAAGCTCTTGTATTTGACCCAGATTTTCACGTGGTCACCCTTGCGCAGCTCTGTCAAAGGCTGAATCGAGAGTAACGGAAACTCATACCTGGCCTCACCTTTTTCGGGTAAAAGTTGTGAATCTGTCAGCTTGTTTGTTAACAGCTGCTCGCCTTGATAAATGGTTTGCGTGCTTCTTTTGCCCACCACATCATTTATATCGCGCGCTGCATCCGGCAGGATTTCATCTATTTCCTCCTGTACAAGCACCACATCGTCCTCTGTAATCGGCTCAAAAGGGGAAATTTCCTTCCCGGCAGCGACTTTTACGACTGGTGCAAACAGCCTTTCGGTTGCCAGCGCATCAATATACTGGGTAGCAGCGTAGAAGGAGGAGCCTGCTAGAAGAAACGAGATCAGGCATATAACGAGCATGGTTTGCTTTTTCATAACACCCTTCCTTTGTGCGCATAAATCAGGGATTGAAACTGACTTTCCTCTTCTGGAAAAAGTTCCAGCAAAAAGTTGGCCTTTACGTGTGCCATCGCAACTTTCTCTTCATCAACGCGAGCAATCTGGTAATTAATTTGTGAAACACTTGGACCCCAGAGTGACAACGTCCCTTCTACCTTTTTCATGACGGATGAACGAGAAAGATGCGTATTCCATTTGTTTGCGATGAATCTCAATTTGCTTTTTTCTGCTACCCACCAGCCTGGAGTCGGTTCTACCAGGAATAAGCGGGTAAGACGTGCAATATCTGTGTCAAAAACAACCCATACTTCATCAGCCAGTTCGAAGATCTGTCTTGCCTCGCTATGATTCCAGTATGAAGAAACATCTATGAGAACAATCGAACTGTCTTTGCTTAATCGAAGTATCCAGTTGGCTATATCCATGCGGGAAGATTCTTGCTGACTATGAAAAGGGGTGTCGATCTGGATGCGAAGCTGATTATTTTGCATGAGGAGCAATGATGTCGGAGAAAGATTCTTAAATGATCGAACTCTGCGTTCGTAATCAAGAGCGAAGTAGAAGTAAGAAGTTTGGGTTGGCATCTCGCAGAGTGTCACGGGTATTCCTTGTCCCGCCCAGGCATAAGCAATATTTCCAGCCACAAAACTGGCACCAGCCTGCGGGTACAAACTGGTTACAGCGATGCATTTTCGAATGGTCGCCTCTTGCTGCTCCACTGTATGAGTAGCAGCAAGCTTTTCTTTCAGCAGCCTCCACTGCCGTTCTTCTTCGGAAGTATGCGCAAACTCCTGTTGTTCCAAATCACGGAATCTGGAGACAAAGCGGCTCACTTGGTGAAACATGCTATCCCACCTGGGAATCGTTCGACTTGTTTTTTCCCATGATGTATTTCTCGAATTTCTCAACCATTTCCCTGACCGTGAGTGACTTTCGGTGGTAGTAGTAAATTTTCCGCAGGCGCTCCCGTTCTTGTCGAGTCATTTCCGGTTTGACTTTGGCTGCCAGGTCAATGAGCAGTGCCAGCTCTACGTTGTTTGGTCTCCCTCTGCGGGGCGGGTTGGCGAACAATTCCTGCTGCTTCTTATCAAAGGCGTTTGGGTATTCGAGCAGCCACATATCTACCAATGTTTCAATATCTTTCTGGCTTCGAACTCCCAGCTTCATCAAGTATCTAAAGTAGTGTGGCAATGAGCGCTCTTTCAGCATGCCGCTTTTCCATCTGGCGACAAATCCGTCGGGCATGGTTAAAAGCTTGGTCACATCCCGGATGAGTGCTGTCCGATTTGGCGATTGGTACTGTACTACTGCCTCTTTCACCAGCGTGAACAGAATGTCATGATAGTTCGCGTCGCTATAACCGCTTCCGTACTCGACGATATACCATTCCTCTACTGCCTTATCAAAGTCTCTGCGGCAATTGGTCAGTTGCAGCTGATTCAGATGTTCGTAAAACTCCTCCAGATCATACTGAACCATGAACTCTTCCTGGTATTCGCCAAAAACGTAAACGATAAATGCCTCTTTCAGTTCTTCCAATGACAAAAGTTTCAGACCATTTGTCTTCTGATAGCAGCGGTTCACCAATTCGATAGCACTCTTTGCCAACACATTAAAAACCCCCTATTTTTTACATATTTATACAATAATAGACATTTTGTAACAAATTTCGTCACTCGTCAAACCTTTTTTGTAAAATTTTGCAGCAGGCTTTTTAAATTTTGGATCGCCCCACACGCATCCGTGCAAGGGCGATTTTCTTGCACTTACTCTGCCTTCAGGTAAAGCTCTTCTCCTGTAGCAAAAAGCAGTGCAATTCTGCCTCCCCGCTCCATGACGGTCGGAGCATTCTCCATCACAATCAGCCCGTCATTGAGTACGACTCTTTCTCCAAATCGATGTACAGTCTCGATTTGGAAGCTTCCCAGCGGTAGCCTTTCCAATAAAAGGTGCCTGCCGGGCTTGTGCTTCTGGTAGCGTACATGCCGCCCAAGAAGCTGCTCCACGGATGCAGAGCGCTGGTGGTGAGCCTCTACTGTTGCCATGCGCAACGCCTCCTTCTCTCACCTGTAGAGTACGGCCGTTTCATGTGCTTATAAGCCAATGAAACTATGTATACCGTAAAAAAAGACAGAGGGCATTGGCAAATATTTTTACTTCTCTTCCCAATAAACCGGATCACTCAGTTCGGGATACATCTCTGTCACCATGTCAAAAGGAGAAAAGTACAGCGTGTCGACAAGAATTTTCAGTTTGAATTGTTTCAGGATCGAGTAAGCGCGCTCCGTTTTGCTGAACAGTCTGGGCAGATCGCGCATATCAGACAGCTTCAGCAGGTGCTCGCACATGTAATCGACGCAGTATTTGGCACGCTCCTCGCCCTTGATGCTCTGGAAATAGGCAGGAGGGAAATGACGGCGAATGCCTGACAATACCTCCTGATAAACCCACAGTACCCGTTGCTTTTCCGGCAATCGAGGAAGATGCGGGTAGGCATACTCAACAAAGTAGTACACATCTTCCGCCTTTGCCTCGATCGGCGGCTCGATATACTCACGGATCAAATGCAGCTTCAATTTCTTGATATCCTCCAGACTCAACTCACGTCTCGCCTGCTCAGGCGTCCACTTTTTGACGTTTTCTATCGCATAGCGGACGATTAACTGGACCTTCTGCTTGCGGTACTGCGCATCTTCAAATTCATACGGGGAAAAGCGTTTCTGCTCTCCATTAAGAATGCGTTTGTACCGATCGACAATTTTGGACGGCACTGTCCCTCACTCCCATCCCCATTTTTGGAATATACTCCTAAATTACCACGGGAGATTGGGACAAAAATAACAATTTCCTTCTTTGTTATCTAGGTCTTTTTTCATATACACCGGATTGTGAGACACGATCTATTTTGGCATTCAGCTCTCCCCAAAACACGGGAATGCGCCGCTCTACCTCTACTTGCAGATGGTAAATACCTTGCTGATACAAATAGGCACGCTCTCCTTTTTGGTGCACGACGGAAATTTCATCCGCATGTTTCTCCAGTGCTGACTTGTTCATTCTCCATAAAATGGCTGCTTCCTCACGTGCGCCCCTGATTACCTTGGCATCTGCCCGTTCGGCATCCTGGCTGGTTGCATAAAGCCTTCTCTGTGTTTCGCCATTCGTATCCGTATACTCCCACAAGCCAGCTGCACGCGCTCCTTTAGTAACCAGATCGGCAGTTTGCTGAACATTCATTTCCACATAATCAGCCTGCTCTGAAAACAAAAGCAAAGACAACAAGCCGCCCAAACAAAAAAGAAAGAAGATCAGCGAAATCATGGTGGCACCGCTCTCATCTTTTGCACGTATCTGCACACGCTGCCACAAGCCGCTCATTTTTTGTCCTCCGCATTTTCAATCATCATGTGATAGTTTTCGGACAACTCGTAAACCGCTCCCGTAGCAAGCAAGCGAAAGGACATTTTCGCCTCAACTGTAAAGTGATTTCCCTTTTTCCAGCCGTCTCCGTCCAGCTCAAGCACAATATCGCGATCAGCAACCTCCATGCCCTGGTCGAGTTCGGCCATCCCCCGTTCTCTCGCATGGTATTTGGCCAGTCCAAAATTAGGCTGCACAGCTGCGATTCTGCCAGCCTCGTACGCGGCTGCCAGAGCCTTTTGACGGTTGTACAGAACCGTGAACTGATCGAAGGAAAAAACGATCAGCAGCCAGACCAGCGGAAAAATCAGCACAAACTCAATCAATTGACTGCCCCGCTCATCTTGCAGCCATCGTCTCAGCATTGTTTTCATCAGGCCGCCCCCACTTTATGCAACAAGTGACGGAGCAAAAAAGCGCCAAGCAAAAATACTGCGTAAGGAAAAGCAAACGCCGTTTTCTCTACGCCAGGAAGCCATAATTGCCGATGCGCTGTCCATCCTGCTGCCATGACAAAGAGATTTTTCCCAAGCCGGGGCCAGCTGCGCGGATACAGTAAGACAAATAGAACGCACAAAACCATAGAGTGAAGAAATAACGGGTATACCTCTGTCCAGCCGCTCCATGCCCCGACTGCCATCAGCAGCTTCAGGTCGCCCATCCCCATGCCCTTGCAGGCGACTGGAATGGCCGTCAACAGAAATGCCCCCATCACACCTGATAACGACGTCCAAAACGTGCCTGTATACCACTGATAGCAACATCCAAGCATAATCGCAGAAGACGTGAGTGCATTTGGAATTTTCCGATGTCTCCAGTCACACCATGCCGCGATGGTCAAAAGACTGCCCAATAACACAGTTGTCATTTGCTGATCTTTTCTTGCAGTTCCTTCAGCTTGGCGTCTTCGGCTTCCCCCAATGATGCCAGCGTCGGAATAATCAAAATGAGAATCACCGCTACAATGATAACCATTTCCACAATCGTTACACCGTCTTCCTCACTCCAAAAGCGTTGGAAGAAGTTTGCAATCAATGACATCTCTTTCACTCCTTTATCAGATCGTACTTTCACTTTGCCAAAAGACAGAGCAGCCTTGCAAAAATATTTACAGCCGCTCCCCTATGCCGATTAATGCCGGTCCCATCACGAGAAACAACAACGGAACTCCCATAAACAAAATGACAAAAGGGAGCAGACGAACATTTAAGCGATTCATATGTGCCGCTGCCTCATCCTCTTGCTGCCTCACCTGTTCCTCGATTTGCGCGGACAGCATTTGCGAAATACTGACGCCTTTGGTGACCGCCTCATTCATCTCCAAAGCGATGGTGGTCAGTGTGTCGATTTCCCAACGGAAAGCCAATTCCTCCAATGCTTTTCTCCACGATCCGTGCCGTTTTTCCGCGACCTCCAGTTTGGCAAGCTCCTTGCCCAGCCTGGCATCGAAGCGGCGAGCGGTCTGCTTGACTGCCCCTTGCAGCGGCATGCCTGCCTCGACCAATGATTGGACAATGCCAAAAAAGACGGGGACTTGTTCACGTATTTCCGCCTTGGCCCTTTTATCCGCCCAATCAAGATAAAACGTCGGCAGCAAATAAAGTCCCAAGCTGAGCATCAACGGATACCCGGTCTTGATCCCGAGCATTTCCCCATTGGCCATCTTCAGCAAAAGAGAGACAAGAGCAGAGGCGACCAGGCACATGCAAATCAATCTCAACAAGACCATTTCCGCCAAACGAATCCGAAGGTGGAGCCGCGATATGATTTCTTCCGTTTTGGAAGCATGGATACCCGTCCAGCTGCATAACCGCAGCAAAAGTTGCTCGTTTTTTTCCAGCAGTCGAACCAGTGTCCAACGAGGTTGGCGGCGTTCGAATGCTTGATCGAGCTCTGCCTGCTGCTCAATATCGATTCGACTGAACAAGCTGGAGAAAAAAGAATCTCCCTTGCTCACACAAGCAGGGAGTCCATAAAGAAGTACGGCAAGCCCAATCAGAGCGCAAATTACAAGCACACGCTCAACCTCCCCGATGCATACTTTTGTGCGCTATGTAGCGAATCGCTTCTCCCCCCAGCAAAATACTCGCCAGGCACGCCAAAATGAGCAACCTCCCTCCTACGGTAGCTGTCAGCGAATCAAAATGATGCGGATTGTTTGCATACAACGCCAAAATGAAGACAAATGGCATTACGCTCAACAGATTCACTTGCGCAACAATTTGGGCCATAGCCGCTTTTTGTCTGCGCATCGACTGCCTGCGGCGCAAAATGGAGGACGCCGCCAAATCAAGTGTTTTCGCCATGTCCCCACCCATTTCTCGCTGGATTTGCACAATCGTAGCCAAATATTTGACATCGGCTGATCCTGTTCGCCCGTAAAAATCATTCATCACGTGCTCTAGTGGCACTTGCGCCCGAAGCAGCTCGACAATTCGCCTGTATTCTGCCGTTACGCTTTTGTCTAAAAATGGGCTTGCCGCGACCTGCTCAAAAGCATGCAGATAGGATGGCGACGTGCGGAGCGAGCTTGCCATGAGGCGAATAGCTTTACTATTTCCAGCCTCAAATTTGTCTCGGTGTCTGGCCCCCCACAAACTGACCAAACGTTCTGTAAACAAGACACCGGCAAACAAGGCAGGAATCGCCAGCCACCAGGATTGCAATAGTTGGCTGCTGATACCAAAAGACAATACGCCTAATAAAAAAGACAAGGTGACATACTGGTTGACTCCCCAGCCTGAGCGTGACTTCTGCAGCCTTTCCTCCAACCGATGCCAGACCGTTTTTCTGTCGCGCTGAAGCAATCCCACAATCTCGTGTTTGCTCGTTCGCCCGCGGACATACATTTTTTGTGGAATGACGAGCAGTAATGTAGCCAAACCGATTCCCATCGCAACAGGCATGCTGATGTCAACCAAGGTTCGCTCCCTCCTAGACCTGTATCGGCGTTGTAAAAAATACTTGCTCGATTGCTTCTTGTGAAAGTCCTTTTTCCTGCCAGCGCTTGATGATCCGCTCAGGCCGATAGCCTGTCCACTTGAACTGCCCCTTTACTTTTCCGTCCTGGACACCTGTTGCTTCATACACAAAAATATCTTGCAAATATACCCGATCAGGCACGACCTGCTTGACGTTGCACGTTCTTTTTATCCATTCCTCGTGCGATTGGCCTGTGCCGACAACTTCTGTGATCGCAACCACTTTACGGCTCCCATCCTCTTCAAACCGCTTTACCTGCACAATCAAATCCAGTGCCGAGCCAATCATCAGGTTGCGTTCCTCCGCACTGTAAACTTCATCTGCCTTGCCAAACAAAATCGGCAGCGTTGAGTCAACCAAAGCTCGCGGTGAGTTTGCATGTGCTGTACTCCAACTGCCGGGGTGATCCGTGTTCATCGCCCACAGCATATCGACAATTTCCCCGCCTCGTGTCTCGCCCACCATAATGACGTCTGGACGCTTGCGCAAAGATAGACGAACGCAATCCTTGATGGAGAAGCCGCCTTTTCCTTCGTAGTTGGCCGGCTTTGCCAAAAGCCTGCGGACAAAAGGATGTTGCAGCTTCAACTCCAGCACATCCTCAATGGTGATAATGCTCAGATGGTCAGGAACGTATTGGGATATGAGGTTCAGCATATGCGTCTTCCCTGATCCTGTTCCTCCACTGACAATTCCGGACGCTCTGGCTAAACCAACCGCTCTTTGCAAAAACAAAAGCATCGGTTCACAAATCGACCCGTAACGCAAATAGTCGCTTTCACTCAGCAGTTCGCGATGTTTGCGAATGGTGAGCGTGTGCCCATCCGGCGAAATGGAACGATGAGTGGCTGCCACCCTTGAGCCGTCAGGAAGCTGTGTGTGCAGCTCCGCCTTTGTCTCATTAAACTCCCGGCCCATCGTCGCAGCAATTTGCTCCAACAACCGCAGCATTTCTTCTTCGTCGCGAAATACAGCCGTTTCGTGCTTTTCCAGCCGTCCGGTGCTTTTTCGTTCCACTACGAGGTAATTATGGCGATGAAACAGTATCTCCGTAATATCACGGTCCTCCAATAGCTCATCGAGCGCTCCCCAGCCAGTCAACGAATGCAGCAGCCGTTTTACTTCCGACTCCAAATGCACGGACGAAAGCGGCACCATCGACTCCAGCAGCATGCGGATATCCGCTGCCAGCTCTTCCTTGAACGCAGGAGAATGTTTATCCTCCCACAGACGTTTACCGTACTTCTCTACAATTTGCGTACGGATAAATGTCTCTGCCTCGCTGCCAATCGACCGCTCCTGACTGGTTGACTCTCCTTGCCTTTTTTCAAACAAGGTAGCCGGCGGTCCCGAAACTTCCCGCCCGATTGTTCGCTGCTCCTGGCCTCTTGGCATCTGATTGGTTATCCCCAGCAATTGTCGTTTGTCGAACATAGCGCCCCCCTAGCCCCACAACCAGCGCAAAAGGGATGGCTTCTCGCTCTGCTTCCCTTTTGCAGCAAGTTTTTTTGTTTCTTCATCGACCGGAAACAATGCCTTTCCCAACGTTTCAATGGCTTCCCTGGCGGCACTTCGCCCGGTTTGCATCATGACTGGAATCCCTGTGTTAATGGACTTTTTTACTTCTCCATCGTCAGGAATGGAGAAAATCTTTTTGCTTGGATGGAGCTGAAAATAAGCGCGAATTTCTTCGAGCGTAAACATTTCTTTTCGCTGCAAACGGTTCATGCACACCTGGATTCGCTCTTCCGGGTACTCTGCTTCCCTGAGCAGCTTCAGCAAGCGTTGAATGTTTTCGATTGAATCCACTACAGGAGTACCTACCATCACAACTTGCTCGGCAAAAAAGAGGGCTTGGATCGTCGCATCAGTCGTATCGGGAGCAGTATCAATCAAAATCACATCGTAGCTGCTCTGTTTGAGCGTCTCCAGGATGAGATACAAATGATAATCGCGAATTTCAAAGCTTTGGCGAATATCCCGCGGAGAAGTAAGCACGTCCAATCCCGATTCCGTATGTCCAATGACGTACTTTTCAATATGCTGTGGAAAAAGCGGCAGCAAGGAAGCGAGTTCCTGCCATTCCTCTGGCCTGACAGAATACGGGTCTATTCCTCGTTTTTGCGCGAGGGCGTGGAGCTGGCTGTCAAGCTCTTGTACCCACGTAAACAAATTGGGCGTTCTGGGCAGATTCAATGCGGTGGCAAAGGTCCCCAAGTCCAGATTGAAATCGACTGCCAACACTTTCAAAGGGCGTCCTTCCTTTTTTTGCATAGAAAAAAAGATCGCCAGCTCACGAGAAATAAATGTTTTTCCGACGCCGCCTTTTGGGCCATACACTGTAATGAGGCGCTTTTTCCCTGCTTTAGGTTGAGCATGAATCGCCGGGTGAGGCTCTGTCATCTGGTCTTGGTCTTTAGAGTGAGGCATGCCCCCTTGTTGCTCTTGGGAAAAAGGTTGTTGGGGCTGCCGGGGGAATCTCGTGTCCAGGGCTGGACTCTGGGCCATCATGGCCAGCGCTTCCACTTGTCCGGATTGTACGGGTTTGGCAATTACCCAAATGCCCAGGTTTCGAAAAAACGGCTCCCACACCAGTTCATTAGGCGAGCATGCTGCTATAAATGCCAGATGGGGAAAAGCAAGGCGAAATTGCTGGCACAATACGCCCCTTTCCGTCTCTTTTACACCCCCCAAAAGAACGAGATCCGGCCTTGATTGCTGCAACTTTGCCCATGCTTCATCTACGCTGGCAGCTTCCCCGCATATTTCGATCAACTGACTGCCCGCAAGCTGGTTTGCCAACTGACGCGTTGCCTCTCGA
Organism: Brevibacillus gelatini; assembly: GCF_003710935.1. Lineage (GTDB taxonomy): Bacteria > Bacillota > Bacilli > Brevibacillales > Brevibacillaceae > Brevibacillus > Brevibacillus gelatini. The sequence goes on along the minus strand of NZ_RHHS01000041.1, from coordinate 933 downwards.
TCATCGTCTACTATGAGTAATCGTCTTTTCACCCTTGTTCCTCCTTTTCCAATCCCCATCGTTTCTTGGTTTTCATTAACTCCGCGGCGAAGCTGACATCGCCTATTCCTGCCTTGTGGTCATCCATTACCGCAGCCAACCCCAGTCTGATCTTTCCATAATGCAGAGCATGTGTTAGCAAAACGGCCTCTTCTCGTGTGAGAGAAAGAGTGACAGCCTGCAGTTGTGGATGATCTCCCTCCATCTCCCGCTGAACGGCTAAAATAGGCATGTTTTGCAGTAGTATGCCGGAGTGCGCCCCTGCCTCATCTTCAAACGAGGCGTAAACGTGTACTCTTTCCCCTGTGGAAATGTGCGGGGAAACACCTGCCACATTATCTACCGGAATGCTCATCCCGGTTCTTTTGTCTCCCAATGCGGCTTCATTTCCCGTCTGATTGGCCAGTTCCAAATCACTCGGCAACAGAGGTCTTCCTCCCTTCACTGAACGCGAGAAGGGCAAGCCGATCAAATCTTCTGCCTCTGTCCATGGAATCAATCCTGGAATGGGATCAGAAGTTGTTCGAAAAAGACCTCCCAATGCCAATGTCAGCGGCTCCATGTCCTTTGCCTCCAGTAGTTGTCCACTTTCTTTTTCCACTGTTGGCCGCAGCTGAATATAAGTCACATCATACGGTTTTAAAATGGCGTAGGCTCCGATTCCCATACATGTTGCCAATAGTAAAAGAGCCAATAATCGCAGCGGATGAACAGACATTCTCCCCCTCCTTTCAATCTGCTATTAGGGTAAAGGAACGAGGTGGGACAAAAAAAGAAACACAAAAAAACCGTGCAGGTAATTCTACACGGTTTTCTTCACTGGCTATATTCGCTTATTCATTCCCTGAAAACTGGATCTGCATGTTTGCCAAGTATGTGTGGATAAGTCCTCGA
>NZ_RHHS01000040.1 GCF_003710935.1 Brevibacillus gelatini | reverse complement strand
CCATTTGGAAGTGGAATTTAGTTCAGAAAAATCAGTTTATTAATCCTGGCGATTTTTATGCAACGCTAGTGCCAGCAACCATATCCCGCAACAAGATAAATGATCGCTCTCAGTGGCTTGGGCAGCCGAAACAAAATTTTACCGAATGCCAATGTCATCACGAGCAACGGTACCGCTACCCATAAAATTAACTTCAAGATGCCACCAACTATAAGGTCAACGAACGGTTCCATAGGTTCCATACTCACTCCTTGTACACTTGGAAAATTCCCCCTTTCCTCATTCCCTTCAACCGCAAAAAATAAACAACCTATCCAACGAACGAACAATAGACTGTTTGCAACTCGCTCAGAAATTTTTGCCTACGCACGGGTGAGAACTGTCTGTACGCTGCTCTTGGTGTTCTTGAGCAGGCGGGCGATGTCTATGTCTTCAAACGAAAATCCTTCTCCGTTCGCGGGACGTAAAACTCGCACTGGCGGTCGTTGAGGCTGGACAAAACATCCTCAGTTGAAACCACTGCCACTCCTTCAGTCCCGATATGTGGCTTTCTTTTTTACTCTCGAAATATTTCCAATTCTCGATTACTATAGATAAAAATGATTTGAAAGGAACTGAAGTATGAAAGTAATTACGCTTTGTGGTTCCACCAAATTCAAAAAACAATTTGAAGAGGTAAATGCAAAACTTACTATCCAGGGGCATGTTGTTATTAGCTTAGGGTTCTTTGAACAAAGTGAAGGGATCGAAATAACGCCTGAGCAAGAGGCACTATTTGAGTTGATTCACTATAAAAAAATCGATTTAGCTGATGAGATTTTTGTTATTGACGTAAATAAATACATTGGAGAAAGTACTAGAAAAGAAATTGAATATGCAAAACGAAAGGGTAAGGCTATCACTTACTATTCTTCAAGTGATTTCATTTAATTGATACCTATCAAACTGTCAACGCCATTTGGCCGACCGGATGCTTGTCCCGCTCAAACGATGCTACGATTTTTTTCGTTCTGGGAGCAGAGCAAAAGGAGTACCCGAAGGCACTCCTAACGTTTTCATATAGTAGCAAGCATTTGTCGCACTTGCTACGCAACATTGCCGGATACGACAGTACATTTCACTCCAACTCAGCCATATTTACAGGAGAAAAAACCACTAGCCCGAAACCCGCTAGCGGTTTCTATCCGATTCATTTCCCCTGCGTCTGCTTCGTCCGATAAAACTCATTAAACAACTTCATCAACGCCCGCTTCTCGATGCGGGAAACGTACGAACGGGAAATGCCAAGCTCGCGGGCGATTTCCCGCTGTGTTTTTTCCTTGTCCTGATCGAGTCCAAACCTGCCGATAATCACTTCTTTTTCCCGATCATCGAGGATGTGGATGTGCTGATAAATTTTGTTCGATTCCAGCTTGAGCTGGACCGCGTCCACCACTTCGTCTGTTTCGGTACCGAGCACATCGATAAGCGTAATTTCGTTCCCTTCCTTGTCCGTACCGATAGGATCGTGCAGAGAAACATCCTTCTTCGTTTTTTTCAGACTGCGCAAATGCATAAGAATCTCGTTTTCGATACAACGGGCCGCGTACGTAGCCAGCTTCGTTCCCTTTTCCACCTGGTAGCTCTCGATCGCCTTGATAAGTCCGATCGTGCCGATAGAGATCAGGTCTTCACTGTCTTCACCCGTGTTTTCAAATTTCTTCACAATGTGCGCCACCAGCCGCAAATTGTGCTCAATCAGCTTGTTGCGGGCGTACGGGTCGCCTTTTGCCATGAGGCGGAGGTACTTTTCTTCTTCCGTATCCTGAAGAGGCTGGGGGAACGCGTTGTTCTTGACATAAGCGACAAACATGAGAAGTTCCTTGAACACAAGGGAAAGCGCCGCGATGATGCTGGACATGGCTGCCACCTCCACGTCTGGATAGCTTACTTTTATGCTTATGTGGGCGAATACCCAGATGTGCAAGTACCAACGGAAAATCGGCGTCTGCATCCTCGCGGGCTTGCCATTGGCAGTTCAGGAAGTGACGATCTGGATAAACTGCAAAATAATCGGAACGCCTTGGGCGGGTACCTCGCTCAGTACGAGTAACCCGTTTTGCACGACATAGCTGTTGGGCGGCTGCAAAAGCCCGTTGATGAACAAATTGACGATTGACACCGACTGCTGTCCGAGTATTCCTGAGGTGCTGAGCTGTGGCACGGCATCTGCATCGGTGTACATATTTTTTTGCCCATCGGAAAACGTCGTGTATTGATAGATCGCGGTGGTCAGCAGTCCGGGCGTGCACGGACACGGCGGACAAGGGGGACAGGTAGGACACGGCTGTCCCGGATAAATGTCCGGACAACCCAAAGGCATGAGCTGATAGCGCACATTCAGGGAGTGTATCCGATTGACGGTGCTTGACAGGATGTTTCGTTGCTGCAAAACTTTTCCCTCCCTCCACGAAAGATGCGGGCACGTTCTGGCGGCTGCCGATTCATCTCCATCGCTTTCCCTGCGCAACTCGGCCAAGTTTTTTGTCCAACGAGAACGGACGAAAAAGAGAGTGCGCCATTTCTCCCAGCAATGCCAGAAGACTTGTGACCGAATGGGAGTACCCCAGGCATGTACAATCGCCTGGGGCTTTCCGCTTTCAATGAATCTCTTGTTTTAGTTGATGACGAATTCAACCAGAACAGGCGTCCCCGCATTCTCAGCATCGCCATCCGGAATCGTGATGGCAGTTGTGGTGATGGTGGACGCGTTTCCTGGCTGCAGAACACCGTTGACGTAGAGGTTGTAGTAGGCAAACGTGCTGGGGAATGCGGTAGCTGCATCACCCGTATCTGTAGTGAACTCGGTTGCGGCAATGGCAAAAGTAGCACCTGTACCTGTTCCGGCACCCATCGTCGCGGTGAAGCGCAGAGACGTCATAAATGGCTTGATGATTGGCATGTAGACCAACTCCTCCATGTAAAGTACGTAAGGAAAAAACCTTACAATACTTATCAAATGAGCGAACCTGCATGCCTGAAACGGACAAACATCTTTTGGGAGGACGTATATTTTCTCGGGTTCAAACCAGCCCACACCATATCTTTGTGCGCCTTGTCAAAAAAACGCAGCCAGCCGAAATGCGCCGTCTTTGCCACAAAAGAAAATCCGGGCACTGTCTTCGTCCATGCGTCAACCTCCTGCTCCCCGCGCTTTTTTCCAATAGAAAAAGCGCCCGCACTCAGCCGGACGCCCTTGCACCGATTCGATTTATGCCGACACCAAAACCCTTTTCACCATATGGCGGAATTGATGCCCGCTCACCATAACCGTTCCGTCCTGACGATAGCCCAATGCCTCGTAGAGCTGGTACGCGCGGGGATTTTCCTTGTCCACCAAAAGGGCGATACAGTCATGACCGCGCTGGATGGCTTCCTGCTCGAACGCTGCCAGCAGCTTTTTGCCGATCCCTTTTCCCCGTTTGTCGGAGCGTACCGCTACCGAATCGAGGTAAAATTCATCGTCGCGCGCTTCCTTGACCAGCGTGGGAGCAATCCCCGTCCGCTCTTTCACAAACTCGACAAACGGCCGATCCAGCACCTCAGTCTGGCTGCCATGATAAAAAAGGGCAAGTCCCACAGGCTCGTCTCCTTCCATGGCGATGACCGCATTTTCGTAGCTGAGCCGATTTCGTTTCTGCGCGAAAAACTGTGCCATCAGCGAAATCGCCTCGCCAGCCGCAGCCGCTCCCGTCAAGGTATGGGCAATATCACCGATCGCCTGATAAATCAGCGGTGCCGCAAATGCTGCATCTTTCGGTTCCGCTTTACGTATCATGGTTCTCTCTCCTTGCGTGTGCGTGCCCATGCGCCGTCTCCGAAAAAGACGGCTTAGAAAGCGACACGTTTTTTTGCTGGCCAGAGCCAACATCAGTCTCATTGTGGCACACTTTGCACCCAAGGTCGAGCTATCCTCACAGCTGTCACAAATTAGCAACAAAAAAAAACCGCTCTCATGAAGAGAACGGTCTGTCCGCGCCTACCCGATCATTTTTTCAATGGTCAGCTTGCGCTCGTATCGCAAATCGAGAAACTCCCCGCTGCGCCGTACCAATGGCCGCATCGGCTCATCCGGGTGAATGAGGATCACTTCTACCTCATCTCCGTTGCTCAGGCGCGCTTTCGCCCCGACGTACAGCAAGGCGATGTATCGCACAAAAATAGTGACCACCTCGATGTTCAACAGCCCGTTGCACGCTTCCTTCCACAAAAGCTGCGCCGCCTCAAAGGGAGAAGTCCTGCCCTTGTAAACCCGGTCGGAACAGATGGCGTCAAATATGTCGGCAACCGCCAAAACCTGGCACTCCAGCGGGATTTCGTCGCCTTTCCGCTGCTCAGGGTAGCCGGAGCCGTCCAGCCGTTCGTGGTGAAGCAGCGCACAGAGCGCCAGCTTTTCTGTGCCGCCTTCCATCTTGCGAATCATTTCGTAGCCGTAGGTCGTGTGCTTTTTCATAATGGCAAATTCTTCTTCCGTCAGCTTGCCCGGCTTGAGCAAAATTTCCTTGGGAATGCGCATTTTGCCCACGTCATGCAAAAAGCCCGCGTTTCCCATAAACGTCACCTGCTGCTCGTCCCATTTCAGCAGACGGGCAATCAACGAACAGAGAATGCCTACGTTCAAGGAATGCCGATAGGTATAGCTGTCGGCTCCTTCCAGCACGTACAGGGAGCGAAACAGCCCCAACTGTTTTGTCGATTTTTCGAGCACATTTGTGAAAATTCGCGAAAAATGCTCCAGACTCGCCACCTTGCCTTGCTGCAACTGTTCGAAAATCATCCGTGTCTCGTCCAGGGCTTGTACGTAAAAAGCGACAGTTTCCTCATCCGCTTCCAACTGGAATAATTGCTGGGAAACCTGCTCTCCCGTTCCTTCTGTCCAAGGATCCACGATTGTTACCTCGCGCACTCGCTGTTTCCAGAGAAGATCCACATGTGCATACGTAATCGTCGTATTCTTACCGAGCAGCAGAACCCCGCTGCTAGAGTAGATGTCATCTGCCAGAACTTGTCCAATCAATTTTTGATTGACGGGTGCCGTAGGCATACAATCACCCTTTCCAGTCATGTATTCTCCTAAATTATAGAAAGGAAGGACGAGAGTTACAATCCTTTTTTCGACAATTTGTCAAAATTTCGCAAGCGGGACCTTCTGCATTCGCCGCACATACGATATAGAACGAATGCTGGCGGTAATGTGGAGGAGGGAACGCATTTCATGACAACACTGTACATCACGCCAAAGGCATGGAAGCAGATCGAGCAGGCTGTACGAAAAAAACCCTCGCTGGAAACAGGAGGGGTCCTGATGGGGTATCCGCTCGGAAATGAAAAATGGGTCGTGACGTATGCCAGCGACCCGGGGCCAAATGCGATTCATCAGCCGCACTCGATCTTTTTCGATGATGATTATTTGAAAAGACTCGTCCGCAAGCTGAGCAGAAAACGCCAGTGGCAATACATCGGCGATTGGCATAGCCACACGATCAAGCGATTGTCCCCGAGCAAAGGGGACAAACGAACCATCTGGACAAAGGCATCACAGTCGATGTACATGTCTTCCTCTCCGCTGATGCTGATTGTCGGGCTTGGCAAGCGCAATCAGCTTCAAGCTCGTGGATTTATTCTCGGGAATACCCTGCGCGAAGTTGGGAAGATCGAGCTGTATAATCGGCAAGCTCATCGACAACTCGGCGAAAAAGCTCCATCGCCTGGTTCTTCCCCCAGCTTGGCTGGTTCTCTGATACGACACAGATCGCATAGCGCGGCTCCTCCAAAGGAGCGTAGCCGACAAACCAAAGGTGGTTTCTGGAATCGCCTGTACTCCCTGTCTGGGCGGTCCCGCTCTTCCCGGCTACCTGCCACGAAGCATCCAGCAGCATTTGGCCGGTCCCAGCCGTAACGACCTTGCGCATCATTTTCCGCAGCTTGCTCGCTGTCACATAGTCGATTCCGGCTGCATCGTGTTTCTGCTCTGGAAACTGGTAAAACGATTGACCGTTTCGATAGGTAATTTCCTTGACCAGACGGACCTGCGCGGGCTGACCGCCGCGCAGGATCGTCACCATCATGTTTGCCGCCTGCAACGGCGTAATCCGCACATCGCGCTGGCCGATTGCGCTCTGGATCAAGACGCCCTCGTCCTCGTAGGACACGTCCTTCGCAAACACCCGACCGCTCTCTTCGCCATCGAGCTGTTTGAACCCGTCCAGCTTGAACAGGTGCGCAGTCGCATGCCCTGCCTGCGTGGTCAAGCCCAATCTGGCGGCGTACTCCTCCAGCTTTTTGGCCCCGACTCTTTTCGCTATTTCTGCAAAAGCGATGTTGCACGACTCCGCGTAAGCCTCCTCCATCGTGACGCTGCCGTGCCCTTCCTTTTTCCAGCAGGAAAAATGGTACTTCCCATACTCACCCGTACATGTAAACCGCTCTGTCGGGGAAATTACGCCTTCTGCCAATGCGGCAGCGGCTACCACTGTCTTGAAGACGGAGCCTGGCGGCAACTGCTTGAACGCTCTGTTTTTCCACGCATCTGCCTGCCCGCTCACATTCGTCTGGTCGTAGTCTGGACGGCTGACAGCCGCGAGCATATCGGCGTTTTGTGCATCCAGGACGATGATGCTGCCTTCCCGCAGGCCTGCCTGATCGGCTGCCGCTTCCAATCTCCGTTGAATGTCCGAATCGAGCGTGGTCAACAGCGACAGCGGGTAATACTGATTGCTTGGCTTCGTATAGCGGATGTCCAGCCCCCGGAGCGGCTTGCCCTGGCCGTCGACGTAGTAGGACAGGACAGACGGCTCCACTCCTTGCAAAAAGCGGTCAAAGCTTCTTTCCAGTCCGGACGCGCCGACGGTAGATTCCGCATTCATTTTGCCGCTCGCCCATTCGTCCGGGTAGAGGGACTCCACCATTTCTGGATTTTTGTGAATGAAGCCGATCAGGTGCTTGGCTACTTCGTCGGGCCGGTAGCGCTCTGTCACCGCCAATGCCACGACACCGGGAATCGCCAGCGCATTGATCTCGTCTGCCTGCTTTTGGGTAAGCTCGATCAGCTTGCCTGTTTCACTACGCAAGAGCAGCGGGACCTTTGCTGTTTCCATCGTCTCGGACAACCGTTCTTTGGACTGGCCTGTAATTTCCGCCAGTCTGGCAAGCCCTTCTGTCCCTTCCAGGCTGCCGCGGGCAAGCGGAAACAAGATCAGGGCGAGATGCTCTACGCCTGTAAACGCATAGCCCCCGCGATCCAAAATATCTCCACGGCCGCTGTGCAGCACGAAGCTTTGCTGCCGCTGCTTGACCGAAGCTTTCACCAGATCGATTCCGCGCCGGGAAAACCGATGGGGCGCGCCGAGCTGTATCCACCACAGACGGGCGATCAGCACCAGCCAGAGCAGTGTCATTGCCATCAGTACGAGAAAATGCCGTCGTTTGATTCGTCGATCAAGCTGCATGCGTTTCCCTCCCCGCCCTTTTTTCCCAGTATTGCCGAAAGCGCCGGACGGGAAACTTTTCCATACAAAAAACACACTGCAACTCGCAGTGTGCTTTGGGTCAAAAGCGGATGGGATGCTACAGCTTCGCGGACTGCCGCTTTTCCAACAAAATATTTTTGATTTTGGTCGACAAAAGGTCGAGTGCCACCCGGTTGTAGCCGCCCTCGGGAATAATGACATCCGCATAGCGCTTGGTCGGCTCAATGAACTGCAGGTGCATCGGACGCACTACGTTCAAATATTGATTGACCACAGATTCGAGCGACCGACCGCGTTCCTCGATGTCGCGCACGATCCGCCGGACGATGCGCACGTCCGCATCCGTGTCGACGAACACCTTGATATCCATGAGGTTGCGAATCCGCTCGTCTTCCAAAATCAGCATCCCTTCGAGAATGATGACGTCCTTCGGGTCTACCCGAACTTGCTCGCTTTTGCGGTTGTGCACCTTGAAATCGTAGATCGGCTTTTGGATCGCCCTGCCCTGCAAGAGCTCCTGCAAGTGGAACAAAAGCAGATCGTTGTCAAAGGCGAACGGATGGTCGTAATTCGTCAAGGCGCGCTCTTCCACACTCAGATGGCTTTGATCCTTGTAGTACGAATCTTGTTCGATCATCGTTACGCTGTCGTTGCGGAACTGGTTGTACAGCTCCTTTGCCACCGTGGTCTTTCCGGAACCACTTCCTCCTGCTACCCCAATCAGTACGGGGTTACCCATGCCACATGTCCCCTTCCTCATGCTGCTTCTAACGATTTCACCCTACGGCTGTATCTGTTTTTTCAAGCTGACCGCCAGTCCGTCCCCTACCGGGATGAACGTCGTCTCCAAATCCGGCCGCTCCGCCAGATGGGCGTTGAAAGCGTTCAGCTTGTCCACCATCGGTCTTTGTCTTTTGCTCGCCTCGTCTGGCGTCGCCACCAATCCGCGGAACAGGACGTTGTCGCTGATGACAAGTCCCCCCTCCCGGAGCAAAGGCAAATACAAATCGAGAAACGCCCGATACTGTCCTTTTGCCGCGTCGATAAACAGGCAGTCGAACTGATAGAAATCAGGCAGTCCAAGCGTTGCGTCGCGCGACAATATTTCAACCCGGTCTGCGCAGCCCGCTTCCGCTACATTGGCCCGTGCCCGTGCCAGGCGTTCTTCATCTATGTCCATCGTGACAATCCGCGCCTGCGGTGCTGCTTCGGCAAGCCAAATGGTCGAATAGCCGATTGCTGTCCCTACCTCCAAAATCGCCTGGGGGCGATGCAGCAAGAGCAGCATTCTCATCACCTGAGCGGAAGCGAGCTGAACGATCGGAATATTTTCTTCCGCAGCTTCCTTTTCCAGTCGCGCCAAAAGCGGCGATCGCGGCGGAACCAGGCCCGACACGTAGTCGTCGATTGCGGGATTGGTTATCATGATTTCACTCCTCTTTCGTTACAACCGCATTATTATAGCATAACTCGCCAAAAAAAGCAGAGGAACCTGGTTAGTTTCCCCTGCTTTTTGCATCATTGGCGTTGTGCTCAGAAAGTGTTTTGGAAAAGTAATGCTCCGATGTTCCGTCTTTTTTCGTGACGTAGAAAAAGTAGTCGTGCTGGGCGGGGTTGACGACTGCTTCCAGCGAGGCTCTGCCCGGATTGGCAATCGGGCCTGGCGGCAAGCCCGGGTTCAGGTACGTGTTGTACGGGCTTTTCACCTTCAAATCCTCATACGTCAGCCGATCCCGCTGTTTGCCCAAAATAAACTGCACCGTAGCATCTGCTTGCAGCGGCCATTTATCGCGGATGCGGTTGTAGTACACGCCGGCGACGATGGGCCGCTCCTTGTCTACCGTCACTTCCCGCTCCACGATGGACGCGAGGCTGACCGCTTCGTCCAGCGTAAGCCCGCGCTGTTTGAGCTGCTCTGTCCACTGCGGCTGCCATTCTTTCTCGAATTGGGCCAGCATCTTGGAGACGACTTCATGCGCCGTGGCGTCCTTGTTCACCTCGTACGTTTCCGGGAACAAATACCCTTCGAGACGATGCTTGCGTTCCTTGTTTTGCGGAATCTGGGCCACAAATTCGTATTCCGGGAACTCTCCTTCGTTCACTTCCTGCAAAAAGGCAGCTTTCCCGACGATGCCTTCCCTGTCCAAATGCTCGGCAATCTGCTCAATGTTCCAGCCTTCCGGAATGGTAAAGCGAACGGCATTCACGACCGTTTTTCCCTCTGCCATCGCCGTAAGCATATCGTCAATCGCTTGTCCTGTTGTAAACTGGTACTCCCCTGCCTTCAGCTGCGGGGCCACCCCTTTGTACTTCACATAGTACTGGAACAGCTCGGCATTGCGGATCAGCCCTTGCTCTTCCAGCAGTCTGCCGATTTCCCGCACAGAGGAGCCAGTAGGAATCGTCACGTTTTTGGCTGTTTGCGGGCCATCGACGGGTTGCAGCCCTGCGTACACGTACCACGCTGCTCCCCCGGCGGCCAATAGGGCGATGAGAAACATGGCCAAAAGCCACATGACAATCCGGCCGCCTCTCCTGCGCCGAGATGTGGCAGGTCTGTCCGATCTGAAATCAGGCTTCGCTGACATTGGTTTCAAGCTAGAAATCCTCCCTTTAGGGTCTCTTCTCTCCATCCCGTCTATTATACAAGAGGTGACTTTCGCTGTCACTGTATACGGTTTATTGGCGAAAAAAGACTGCGAAGAAAGAATTTTGGCTACCAAACCGTTTTTGGAAAGAAAAAAAGAGAGGGCATACGCCCCCTCCCCAAATGTTAAATTCCGTCTTTCTCCAAATCGGCAATCAATGTTTCGAAGGTCGCTTCTACTTGCTCCCACTCTTCATCGTCTTCGATTGGCTGGAGCATGTCCGTACCGTCATAGCGCAGGAAGTGAACCTCGTACTCCTCTTCTTCCTCCTGGTCGACCGGAACGAGCACCAGGTAGCTGCGGTCTTCAATATCAAAAATGTACATGATCCGAAAATCCCGCGGCTCGTCTGTTCCCTCTTCCGTCAGGGCAATCACGTCGCCTACTTCGAATTCTTCCATCATCTCTTCACTCACTTCGGGTCACCTCGATTTTGCGTCCAAAAATCCTTGCAGGATTAATGTGGCCGCCATTTTGTCAATTACTGTTTTGCGCTTTTGACGGCTGACATCCGCAGAGATCAGCATGCGCTCTGCTGCCATGGTTGTCAATCGCTCGTCCCACATGTGGACAGGAAGAGATGTCCGTTCCTCCAAAAGCCTGCCGAATGCCTGGCACAGCTCGGCGCGCGGTCCGATTGTGCCATTCATGTTTTTCGGCAAACCTACTACGAATCCACCTACCTGATAGTGCGCCACCAATTCCTGGATGCGGGCCAAATCTTTTTCCTTGGATTGCCGCTTGATCGTTTCCACCCCTTGGGCGGTCCATCCCAGCTCATCGCTGACCGCAATGCCAATCGTCTTTTCGCCTACATCCAATCCCATCCATCTCGTCATGTTCAAGGTCTACTTGCGCTCGGACAAGTAAACAGTCACCAACTCTTCTATGATTTTGTCCCGTTCCAGTTTGCTAATCAGGCTACGCGCGTTGTTGTGGCGTGGGATAAACGCCGGGTCGCCAGAAAGCAAGTAACCGACGATCTGGGTGATCGGGTTGTATCCTTTTTCCTGCAGGGCTTTGTACACTTCTGTCAATGTTGCCTGCACATCCGCCGAATTCGCTTCCTTGGGCACCGTAAACTTCATGGTATTATCCAACGAACTCACAATCAACACCTCGATTTCCTTAAAAACTTAAAGGTAGTTTCGGTTTTTTGCTACCATACTGTATTCGACCTGGATGGAACCTACTCCTTGTCGATTTTGCAAATTTCTTGGCGGGACCGGCTATTTCGCTACTGCCTGGCTTTTGACGAGCTCTGCTACCGCATCCAGTGCTTCTTGCAGCTTGGAAGGGTCTTTTCCGCCCGCCTGCGCCATGTCAGGACGTCCGCCACCGCCGCCGCCGCAACGGGTAGCCACTTCCTTGATGATTTTGCCAGCGTGGATGCCTTGATCCATCAGGTCTTTGGTCACGCCAGCAACGAGATTGACCTTCTCGCCATCGACAGAGCCGAGTACAATCACTGCGGAGCCGAGCTTGTTTTTCAGTTCGTCTACCATGCCGCGCAGGTTGTCCATATCGGAGGCAGAGACGCGTGCCGCGAGGACGTTCATGCCGTCTACCTGCTTGAGCTGGTCGGTCAATGCTGCCGCTTCGATGTTGCCGAGCTTCGCGCGGAGCGATTCGTTTTCACGCTGCACTTCCTTGAGCTGCTGCTGCAGGCTTTCTACGCGTGCAGGCGCTTCAGCGAGCACAGGTGCTTTCAGTGCCTGTGCCACTTCCTTCAATGTGGTGAACTGCTGATTCAAGAACTGGTAAGCCCCACGGCCAGTCACAGCTTCGATCCGGCGCGTACCCGCCCCGATGCCGCTTTCGCTGACCAGCTTGAACAGTCCGATTTCGGCCGTGTTATTGACATGGCATCCGCCGCACAGCTCCAGGCTGTAGTCGCCGACTTTGACCACGCGCACGATGTCGCCGTATTTTTCGCCAAACAGCGCCATGGCCCCCATTGCTTTTGCTTCTGCCAGCGGCTTGTTGGAGATTTCCACGCTCAGGTTTTCCCACACTTTTTCGTTGACGATCGCTTCGATGCGCTCCAGCTCTTCCGGCGTAATCGCGCTGATGTGCGTGAAGTCAAAGCGCAAGCGATCCGGGGCTACAAGCGAACCTGCCTGATTGACGTGCGTGCCCAGTACGTCTTTGAGCGCCTGATGCAGCAAGTGTGTCGCGGTATGGTTTTTCGTAATCGCCAGACGAGCTTCGCGGTTTACTTCCGCGCGTACAGTGTCGCCTTTGCGCAGTGTGCCTGCTTCGATGATGACAGAGTGTACGTTTTGGCCTTTTGGCCCTTTTTGTACATCTGTCACGCGCGCTTTGACAGAATCGGAGAGCAGGTATCCCTCGTCGTTGATCTGACCGCCGCTTTCTGCGTAGAACGGAGTTTGATCGAGAATGACCTGTACAGTTTGCCCTTCTTCTGCTTCGTCAGCCAACTGGTTGTCGAAAATGATCGCTTCGACTTTTCCTGTTGCTACCAATTCAGTATAACCAACAAACTGGCTTGTAACCGTCAATTCGGACAGCGGACCGCCCTGGATTTGCATGCTGTCTACGTCCTGGCGGGCTGCACGCGCACGTTCGCGCTGTTCTTCCATCGCCTTGTCGAAGCCATCGCGATCCACTGTCAGACCTTGCTCGCTGGCGAAGTCCTCTGTCAGATCGACCGGGAAACCGTAAGTGTCGTACATTTTGAACACGTCCTGACCGGACAGTTGCGATTGGCCGTTTTCTTTTGCCGTCTTGACCATCTCGGACAGAATCGCCAGTCCATCGTTCAGCGTCTCATGGAAACGCTCTTCTTCCGTGCGAATGACTTTTTCAATGAACTCGCGTTTTTGCACAACCTCTGGGTAGAATTCGCCCATCATGTTGCCGACAGTCTCAGTCAGGCTGTACAGGAACGGCTTCTCCACACCCAGCTTTTTGCCCATGCGCACAGCGCGGCGCAGCAGGCGGCGAATGACGTAGCCGCGGCCTTCGTTGGAAGGAAGCGCTCCGTCCCCGATGGCAAACACGACGGTACGGGCGTGGTCAGCGATCACTTTCAGCGCTACGTCAAGCTCTGGGCTTGTTTTGTATTGCACGCCGGAGATCTCGCTTGTCCGCTCGATCAATGGGAACAGCAGGTCTGTTTCAAAGTTGTTGTCCACGCCCTGGAGGATGGAAGCCATCCGCTCCAGCCCCATGCCGGTGTCGATGTTTTTCTTGGGCAGCGGCGTGTAAGTGCCGTCCGGGTTGTGGTTGAACTGGGAGAACACCAGGTTCCACACTTCAAGATAACGCTCGTTTTCCCCGCCCGGATACAGTTCCGGATCGTTCGGATCGTTGCCGAATTCTTCGCCGCGGTCGTAGAAAATTTCCGTATTCGGACCGCTCGGACCTTCGCCGATGTCCCAGAAGTTGCCTTCCAGACGGATGATGCGCTCTTCCGGAATGCCGATTTTTTTGTTCCACAGCTCATACGCTTCCTCGTCTTCCGGGTGAATGGTGACGGAGAGGCGCTCTGGTTCAAAGCCGATCCATTTCGGGCTGGTCAAAAACTCCCATGCCCACTCAATCGCCTCTGCCTTGAAGTAATCGCCAATGGAAAAGTTGCCCAGCATCTCGAAGAAGGTATGGTGGCGAGCTGTGCGGCCTACGTTTTCAATATCGTTGGTACGGATTGATTTTTGCGAATTGGTGATGCGCGGGTTGTCCGGAATGATGCGGCCGTCAAAATACTTTTTGAGCGTCGCCACGCCACTGTTGATCCACAGCAAGGATGGATCGTCGATTGGAACAAGCGGAGCGCTCGGCTCGATGCGATGTCCTTTCTCCACAAAAAAGTCAAGGAACATTTTGCGGATCTGATTGCCTGTCAGCTTTTTCATCTGCATTCTCCTCTGTACAAAAATAAATAAAAAAGCTCCCATCCCCTCAGGGACGAGAACTGTTTTTTCTCGCGGTACCACCCTGCTTACAGACTTCCTTTCATGCCAAAAAAGCACGGATCGTCTGTCGCTTTACGGGCATGTAACGGTGCCGACCCGCCGGTTTTTGCCCGGTCTTAGGAGTAGCCTTCGGTTGCCCTTCTTCTGAGCGCCCTCTCAACCGTGGAGCCCCCTCTCTGTAGAAGGTCTGCAACGTACTCGTTCCCTCATTGATCTCGCTTGTACTCATATGTTCGTATTATAAATTTTTTTCCTGATCGATGTCAACTTTCATGCATCATGACGGCAATCCGACTGATGACCACCTTGCATACGGCGAGCACCGGCACCGCCACGATCAGGCCGATAATTCCCCCGAGCGTCTCCCCGACCAGCAGCGCCACAATGATCGTCAGCGGATGCAGCTGCAGCGAGCGTCCGACGATGTTGGGCGACAGGATGTTGCCTTCCAGCACCTGAATGACCAAGTTGACGACGATGACAAAAAGCAGCATTTTCGTCGAAATCGTCAAGGCGACGACCATCGCTGGCGCTGCCCCGATCAATGGTCCGATGTAGGGAATGATGTTCGTCAGGCACACGACTGCGGCGAGCACAAACGGGTACGGCATCCCGATCAGCCAATAGCCAAGGTAAGCCAGCACCCCGACGATCAGGGCCACGATCATCTGCCCATGTATGTAGTTGCCGAGCGATTCGTTGATGTCCCGCAGGACGACGAGTACCTGCTTGCGGTACGCTTTTGGCACGATGGACATGCCCGTCTCATGCAGCGCCTTCATATCTTTCAGAAAATAAAAGGCGATAAACGGCACGATGGCAAAGGCGAACAGCTTGCCAAGCGAATGACGCGCGTTGTTGACGAGCCTGGTTACGGAGTGGGACATTCCTTCCTGCGACTGGATGATGACCCGGTCTACCCCGTGCGAGATACTGTCTGGCAAAAAGTATTTGTATGCCTCCCACTCGCTCATCCACTTGTAGTACCAGTCCATCAGCCGGGGCAAGTCGTCGGACAGCTCCACCAACTGATTCGTGAAAACGGGAATGGCGTTGATGACGGCGATTGTGATAACCAGCACAAACGAAGCGTAAATAAGCAGGACAGCCATCAGCCGGGGAACTCTCCTTTTTTCCAGCAAAACGACAATCGGGTGAAGCAGGTACGCGATCACCAGACCCAGGATGATGGGAATCAGCACTTCCTCCAAAAGAGCAAACAGCTGTGCGAGAACCGGGCGAATCATCCACAGCAAATTGCCGATGACGAGCAGCGCGATCAGCCAAAGCGCAGCAGCAAACAGGCGGCTTCGGCGCAGTTCATCCACGAAGGACACCTCCTCTCCATTTCCATTAGGGTGTGTTCTTCGCACAAAAATCATGTACCCTATTGACACCCGGAAAACACCGAAGTAGTATGTATTTACAAGAGGATATCTCCAAAGGGGAGTAGCTTTTTCGCAACATAGTCGTCATTACGGGAGAAATCCCCGGCTATGTTGGCAACATGCTTTTTGCGATGTTGTAAGCAAGACCTTTGCCTGTCAGGTAAAAGGTCTTTTTTTGTTTTCAAACGACCTTTGCCTGTCCAGGGAAAGGTCGTTTTCTTTTTTGCCCCCGTTACAAACACTATAGGAGGTATCAAGAAAACGGCCGGAGGATAACTCGCTTTTATCTTCAAACAGGATGAGGAGGAGGAAGAGAAAATGGAACTACTGCTGCAACCTGAATTTTGGTCTGCCCTGCTCGCGATCGTCGTCATCGACCTCGTGTTGGCCGGTGACAACGCCATCGTAATCGGGATGGCCGCGCGAAATCTGCCCGCCGAACAGCAAAAAAAGGCAATCATCCTGGGAACGGTCGGTGCAATTATCATCCGTGCTTTGGCAACACTCGCCGTTGTCTGGCTGCTGAAAATCCCTGGTCTTTTGCTTGTCGGTGGCCTGATCCTGATGTGGATTGCCCTCAAGCTGCTCGTCTCGGATGACGGCGAAGAAAACATGAAGCCTAGCGGAAGCCTTGGCGCTGCGATCTGGACCATCATCGTGGCCGATACGGTCATGGGTCTCGATAACGTCATCGCTGTTGCCGGTGCCGCACATGGTGATTTTCTGCTCGTCATCGTCGGACTGGTCATCAGTGTACCGATCATGGTGTGGGGCAGCACGCTGATTTTGAAAATCATGGAGCGTTTCCCGATTGTGATCTACATCGGGGCTGCCGTCCTCGCTTACACCGCCGCCAGCATGGTGACAACCGAAAAATTCCTGGCACCGTTCTTCACCGCGTACCCATGGGTCAAATGGGTGTTCATCGTCGCTGTCGTCGTCGGCGTGCTGTTGATCGGACGCATGAAAAGCCAGCAGCAAAAGCGACTGGCCGAACAAAACTAAACATCTTTGAACCAAAGCTCCGTCCTCTTTGTGCGACGGAGCTTTTTGCTGCACAAAAAAGCACCCGAACTCATTCTATGCTCGGGTGCTTTTGAACGTTCCTGTTGCCATCATGTCTCGTTAACGGGTAACTGCACGCATCAGCTTGCGGCCTGTCTTCATCATGCGAGTCATATCCCGCATGGAGAAGGGCAACTGCTTCCAATTCAGCGAAAAACGGCTGCGGCGGCGCGGGGCTATCAAATATCCGATGACAGCCACAATTCCGCTTGTGGCAAGGACGCGCAATAAACTTCGAGTAAACAAGCGTGCCACCTCCAGTTGTTTTTCTTCACATGAAGGAGTAGCTACATGTTCAGTTGTGCGGAAACCGTTTGATCTTCAATAAACAGATCGTTGAGCGAATGCAAGGATCCGTCTTCCTCCACCTGGTAGACAGAAGCAATCTGCTCGTTGGAAACGCTCATCTCTATAAAGCAATTCCAGCAGTAGTATTGATTGGTTCCAATCTTCCCTACATCTTTGGAACTGCAGTTCGGGCAAATGACACGCATCACGCTTTTCCTCCCTTATCACGCCTAGGTACGAACAAAGTCCGGCACGATCAGGTTGTCCTCCCCGATGATGACGGAAGCCGGTGCAGGCAGACGCTTGCGCCCTTCTGTCACATCTGCAAACCAGCCGTTGGACAGTTCGTACCCTACAAGTTTCTCCCAGTTCGCTGAAAAGTAAACATCTTCCAGCCTGCCAAGGAGTTCTCCGGAAGCGGTAATCACCGCTTTTCCTTTTAGCTTCATTTTTCCCGTCACGATGCCGACAGGTTCAATCCCGGCGAGATGAGGCAAGGGCGTGATCGCGTCTTTTCCCGTTACGGTAAGGCAGGACTCCCCTACCGCATGAATCTGCTCGGTAGGAATATAGGTACCTGAATGGAACCAACCCTGTTCGCTCAGCAAGACTCCTCGTACATGCCAAGTGGAGTCGCAAAGAATGTCACGTACGGTGCCAAGCGTCTCTCCGGTTTGGAGGCAAACGACTGGCAAACCGACTGCATCCATTGCCTTGCGCATGTGGGACATCCCCCTTCCGCTCTTTTAGTATCGGGCGAAAGCAGCATGTCCATTCGGCGCAAATGGTTCCAGCTTCACTCCTGCTGCAGCCGTTCCTGCAAAAAGCTGTACCGCACTCCTTCTTCGTCGGCTTCCACGGCTGCACGAAACGCATCCGGCTCCCCGCACATGATGAGGAATGATTTGCTCCGCGTAATGCCCGTATATACGAGCTTGCGCCTGAGCATCCGGTAGTAGCTTTTGACAAACGGCATGACGACGATCGGAAATTCGCTCCCTTGTGATTTGTGTACGGAACAGCAGTAGGCAAGCGTCAGCTGATGGTAATCCGAACGCCTGTACACCACCTCCCGATTGTCGAAAGCAGCAACCAGCATTTCCTGGTTCTCTGCGTTTTCGTTCGGGAAAAATATCGCAACAATTTCACCCATATCGCCGTTGAACACCTGTTCTTCGGCATTATTCACCAACTGCAGAACCTTGTCGCCTGTGCGAAAAGTCGTGTCCCCGAACTTCACCTCGCGCTTTTGCGGGGTTTTCGGGTTGAACAGCTCTTGCAGTTCTTCATTCAGCCGGTTTACCCCGGCGCTTCCTTTATAAATAGGCGCCAAAACCTGTACATCTTTTGCCGTATATCCTTTTTTTACGGCTCCCAGACAAATTTGTTTCACCACTTCGGGAACATCTTGTGGCGAACTTGTGAAAAATCGCCGATCCGGCGTCGTATCGAGCAAATCGGCCGGGACGTGCCCTTTGCGCACATCATGCGCCAGCCGGATGATCGTGGACTCTTCAGCCTGGCGGTAAATTTCCGTCAACTGCACCATCGGCAGCAGCCCGGAGCGGATCATGTCGAGCAACACGTTGCCTGGGCCAACGGACGGCAGCTGGTCAGGGTCGCCAACCATAATCACCTGCATGTCGTCCGGCACGGAGCGAAACAGTTGGTTTGCCAGCCAGACATCGACCATCGACATTTCGTCCACGATCAGCAGCCGTCCGCGAATCGGATTCTCGGCGTCGTGCTCGAAGCTCTCGCCTTTGTAGCCCAACAGACGATGGATCGTCATCGCAGGCAGACCTGTCGTCTCCGTCATCCGTTTGGCAGCGCGCCCGGTCGGAGCCACGAGCAAAATCGGGAAAGGATTTTCTTCGTTGTATTTTTTCAGATCGAGCGACAGTCCATGCAACTGCGAAAAGACGCGGCAAATCCCGCGAATTACCGTCGTTTTGCCCGTACCCGGTCCACCTGTGAGCAGCATCAGCCCGGACGTAATCGCCTGTTCAATCGCATCCCGCTGCGTCTGGGCATAGCTGATTCCCAGCTCGTCCTCCACGGCTCCCAGGGCACGGTAAAATTCCGAGGCCGGAAACGATCCGAATGAATCCCGCTTGGCAAACTGCCGCAGCTTGTTCGCCAGACCCAGCTCCGCAAAAAACAGGGAAGGCAAATAGACGCGCTCGTCCTCCCAGGCGACCTTGCTTGCAACAAACAAAGCCTCGACAGCGTGCAAAATGTCTTCCCCGGAAAAAACATGCCCGCCGCATTCCGTCAACAGGCCGAGCGTCTTCTCACATAGCTCATCAACAGGCAAGTAGACGTGTCCTTCCGAATAGGACGCCTCCTGGAGCACGAACAAGGCCGCCGCTTTTACGCGTTCTTCCGACGAAGCGGCTATACCGGTCGCGCGGGCAATATCGTCAGCCCGCTTGAACCCGATCCCGACGACATCCTCGATCAAGCGATACGGCTCTTCCTTGAGCACTGTCATCGTCTCCAGCTTGTACGTCTGGTAAATTCGGAGCGCCATGTTCACGCCAATCCCGAAGTCGTACAGAAAGACCATCGCACTCTCCAGTGAGCGGTGCTCCAGGACGGACTCGTAAATCAGCTTGGCCCGCGATTCGGAAATGCCCTGGATTTCGGCAAGCCGCTCGGGATGATCGGCGATAATCGTCAAGGCATCTACGCCAAGGTGTTCGACGATGCGCTTTGCCATCTTTTTGCCGATGCCCTGAAACAGCCCGCTGGCCAAATAGCGCTCCACGCCAGACAGCGTCTTCGGCGTTTCCCGCTCGTAACGCTTGACCGCGTACTGCTGCCCGAAGCGCGCATGGGTCTTCCACTCGCCGTAGAACGTATACAGCTCCTCCGGGTGAGGCCGAGGGAAGTTGCCGACAATGATGACTTCCGATTCCTTGATCGCTTCTGTCGTCTCTTCTATTTTAAGACGAATGACGCCGTACCACGTTTCTTCATTGTAAAAAATTTCTTGTGTCACATATCCGCGAATAAAGGGTTCCGCAAACAGGGAGATTGATTGCTGCTCCTCCATCTCACCTTCTCCTCTCTTGCCTGCTCCAAGACGAGCAAAGTGGCACGAACAGAAAAATCCACTTTGACAAGGAAAGTGGATTTTTCTCGTAGTCATACGTTTTAAATTGTAAAGCGTTTTACTTGCTCTGACAACTGCTCCGCCATCTGGGCCAGTGTCTCTGCAGCCGCCGTCATTTCCTCGGTCGTCGCAGTCTGCTGTTCGGAAGCGGCCGCTACCTCCTGCGTATCCTTCGCGGCTGTCTCCGCCAGCTCGGCAATTTTTTCGGAGTGTTCGACGAGCCGGAGCGTATCGCGGTGAATGCCCTGTGCCGCCTCATTCATCCGGTTCACCTGCTGGCTGACGTCCTGGACGGCGATCAAAATTTGCTGGAAGCTTTCTCCCGCAACGGCTACACCGCCCCGCCCTGCCTGAACCGCTTCTGTCGTCGTCCCCATCGCCTGGACAGCAGCCAAAATGTCGGTATGGATCGTATGAATCAACGAGGCGATTTCTTCTGCCGCATTTCCTGACTGTTCTGCCAGCTTGCGCACTTCCTGCGCGACGACAGCGAAGCTTCTTCCCTGTTCGCCGGCGCGTGCCGCTTCAATCGCCGCATTCAGTGCGAGAAGGTTCGTTTGTTCGGAAATTTGCCGGATGATCGTGATGATTCCGATAATTTTTTCCGATTGCATGCCCAGCTCGCGAATGACCTGCTCCGTATGGCGGGCGCGGGTCGTAATCTCGTCCATCTCCTGCACAAGCTCTTTCAGCTTGTCCCCGCCATCCTGCGCCAGGCGAAACGCCTGTGTCGCATCGGTATTGACCTGTTCTGTGGCGGTTGCGATTTGCTCGATGTCGCCGCCGATTCGCGTCAAAAAGCGCGTCGTATCCGCTACCGTCTGTTTTTGCACCTCCGAACCAGTCGCAATCTCTGTGGAGGCGAGCGAGACTTGCTCCGCGGCGCGGGCGCTTTCTGCGGCGCTGGCCGTCAATTCCTCGGAGGCAGCCGCCACCTGTTGGGAGACACGCTGCACCTCGCTTAACATGTTGCAGAACACTTCCATCATTTCGTTGTACATCGCAGACAGCTCGCCAAGCTCGTCCCGCGAGCGGACCGTTACCCGCCTGGTCAGATCGCCTCCCTCTGCTGCCTTCATCGCGGCCACCAGCTCTTTCAGCGGACGAACGAGCTTGCTGACGATAAAAATCCCGGTAGCAAGCGCCACGATTGCGCTCAGCAGATTCAGGAGAAACATGAGCGGACGGTTGCTCTCGATTGTCGCAAGCAAGTCGTTCTGATAACTGCCAATCGCGAGAATCCATCCGTTCGGCAAGGCTTCGTACACGACCAGCTTTGTGGCCCCCTGGAACTCGTATTCCAGCCAGCCGCTCTTTTTACCGAGCATCTCCTGCATGAACGCTTCGCCGGCGAGCGAAGTATTTTGCACGTTTGCTTCCGGATGGAAAAGCGCCACGCCTTTTTCATCGACAATATAGGCATAGCCGACCATTCCATTCGGCTTGTAGTAGCTCTCTGCCACATCGCGTACGATTTCGTCAATTTTCTGTCTACTTGCTTCGTTTAAGGTCGTCGTCTGGACGTAAGGGACCAGCTCCCGCGCCTTCAGTTTGGTTATGTATT
Organism: Brevibacillus gelatini; assembly: GCF_003710935.1. Lineage (GTDB taxonomy): Bacteria > Bacillota > Bacilli > Brevibacillales > Brevibacillaceae > Brevibacillus > Brevibacillus gelatini. The sequence goes on along the minus strand of NZ_RHHS01000040.1, from coordinate 116,156 downwards.
GCAAATCGGAAACAGTCAGCCGATATACGGCACTCCGCGCACTTTCAAACTGGATATACCCGACGATCATCAGTGGAAGGACGGTCAGAAAGAGAATTGTCAGCACCAGTTTGTAGCGAATCGAGTATCGTCTGGCCATCATCATTTTTCCTCTCCTTGATTAAGATGCGAAAAACTTGGTTCTTCCGGCATGGTTCTACAGAGTCATTTTACCATCATCTTCCACATTTAACCACAAGTGAAAATAATTTGACAATTCGCTCAAAAAGCAAAGCCAACAAAAACCGCCCGGAGGCACTTTCCTGCTTCCGGGCGGTTCCTGTTGGTTTGTGGTGTGTTCCATTTACTTGCTGCGCACGAGGCGGTTGACGATTTGCACCACTGTCTGCGCGGCTTGTCTTGCTTCCTCGACGGTGTTCGTAATGCCGAAACTGAAACGGATCGCGGACCGGGCAATTTCGTCTTCCAACTGCATCGCCACGAGCACGTGCGACAGCTCCAGAGAGCCTGACGTGCACGCCGAGCCGCTGGCTGCTGCGATTCGTGACAGATCGAGGTTCATCAGCATCGTTTCCGTGTGCACGCCAGGGAAGCTGACGTTGAGAATATGCGGCAGTACGCTTGTCGGGTGTCCATTTACATGGTAGGCAATTCCTGCCTCTTCCCAAACGGCGAGCATGGCGGCCTTCATTTCCCCGTATTTGGCAACGCGATCCGCCATCTCCTCCGCTGCGACTTTGACAGCTTCGGCAAAGCCGACGATGCCAGCCAGGTTTTCCGTTCCCGCCCTGCGCTTGCGTTCCTGCGACCCGCCGTGCAAAATCGGCGAGATCGGTACCTTGCGTCCGAGATACAGGGCCCCTACACCTTTGGGGCCGTTGATTTTGTGCGCGGACACAGAGAGCATGTCCACCGGAAGCTGTTTTGCCTGAATCGGCAACACGCCGAATGCCTGTACGGCATCCGTGTGAAAAACAATGCCTTTTTCCCGCAGGAAAGCGCCGATTTCTTCAATAGGCTGGATCGTTCCAACCTCGTTGTTGCCGTACATGATCGAGACGAGCACGGTATCCGGGCGGACAGCCTGCTTCACATCTTCCAGCCGGACAGAGCCTGTTCTGTCTACAGGCAGATACGTCACTTCAAAACCTGCCTGCTCCAAAAATTCACAAGCATGCAGGACCGCGTGGTGTTCAATCCGGGTCGTAATGACATGGCGGCCGCGTTCGCGCTGCACCATCGCCCCGCCAATGATCGCCATATTGTCCGCTTCCGTCCCGCCGCTGGTGAAGATGAGCGATTGCGGATCGGCATCCATAAAGCCCGCGATCGTATCCCGCGCTTGTTCCAGTGCCTTGCGCGCCTCGCGTCCGGCGCCGTGGACACTGGACGGGTTGCCAAATACTTGCGTTAAGTATGGAGTCATCGCTGCAAGTACACGGGGATGCACCGGAGTCGTAGCAGCGTGGTCAAAATACAACATGTCAGACAAAAGTGTCACCTTCTACTGGCTTGGCAGCCGTGCTGAAATTGCTTAAATGTAAAACATATAGTTATCGGTATGTCCGTCATCTTCATAGCTAATCAAATCTTGCAGCGAGGTCGAATCGAGCACCGCGGAAATGCTGTCGCGAATGCGCAGCCACAGCTGGCGCTTCGCCGGGTCCTCTTCTTCTGCAAACTCAACCGGGCTGATTGGCCCTTCCAGTACACGAATGACATCTCCGGCAGAGATTTCATCCGGCTGTTTTGCCAAAACGTAGCCGCCGTAGGCTCCGCGAATGCTTTTTACCAATCCTGCGTTGCGCAAAGGCGCAATCAGCTGCTCCAAATAATGCTCGGACAGTTCATGCTTCTGGGCAATGCTGCGCAAGGAGGTCGGCCCTTCCCCTACCCGGTTGGCCAGCTCCATCATGATCGTCAGTCCGTAGCGTCCTTTCGTAGAAATTTTCACGTAACAACTCTCCTCTTTTTCTTGTGTTTACCCACTCCCTTACCCTACATGACTTGGGCGTCCCGGGACACACTAGCATCTTAGGGGGGTGAAAGCAAAATGGCAACGAACAAGCGCTCGGAACGAGGACGCAACCACCCGTCCGCCACCTTGTACGACCAGCCTGCGGGCACCATTGCCCACAAAGCCCGCTTCGGGGCAAGCGAACAGAGCAAACAGCCGAATGAAAACGGCGATTTGCCGAACAAACCAGGCGGCAACGTCCGCACCTGATGGAATGCTCCCCCTGTTATTCGGGGGAGTTTTTCTTCGGCAATCCGCGAGCATCCAGCTTTTTCCGCTCTTCCTGGAAGCGCCGGATATGCCGCTCGTAGCCAAAATCTTTTGGCTGGTAGAACGAATAATTCACACCATCAGGCAGATACTTTTGGGGTACATATCCATACGGGTAGTCGTGCGGGTACAGGTATCCCTGACCGTGTCCCAGCTTGGCTGCGCCCTTGTACGCCGAATCCCGCAAATGGATCGGAACCGGCTTGTGGCCATCCGTGCGAATCCGCTCCAGCGCGGAGTTGATTCCGTTGTAGGCCGCATTGCTTTTCGGCGCTGTCGCCAAATACGTCGTTGCCTGGGCCAGAGGGATTCGTCCTTCCGGCATCCCCACCAATTCTACCGCCTGAAAGCAGGCAACCGCAACCGAGATCGCTTGCGGGTCTGCATTTCCAATGTCTTCGGAAGCCGAAATCACCAGTCGGCGCGAAATAAACCGGGGATCTTCACCCGCATCAATCATCCTCGCCAGCCAATAAAGCGCAGCATCCGGATCGGAGCCGCGAATCGATTTGATAAAAGCCGAAATCGTGTCGTAATGATTGTCGCCGCTTTTGTCGTAGCGAACGGCGCGGCGCTGGATGGACTCTACAGCTACATCCAGCGTCACCGTCACGCCGCCGTCCGGATCAGGAGGCGTCGTCGTCACCGCAAGCTCCAACGCATTCAGCAGCCGTCTGGCGTCTCCTTCCGCATACTGGATCAAGTGCTCGGCGGCTTCCTTCGTCACGGTGACGGCCAGTTCTGCCAATCCGTTTTCCTCATCGGTCAGCGCCCGCTCCATCACCTGCCGCAGTTCGTCATGTGACAGCGCCTGCAAGGCAAACACTTGCGAGCGGGACAGCAAGGCCGGATTGACCTCGAAAAAAGGATTTTCCGTCGTAGCGCCAATCAAAATGATCGTCCCTTCCTCCACGTAGGGAAGAAGCGCGTCCTGCTGGGACTTGTTGAAGCGGTGAATCTCGTCGACGAACAGCGTCGTCCGCTGGTTGTCCATGACGAGCCGCTCTTTGGCTGCATCCACGACTTTGCGGATGTCCGCTACCCCTGCCGTGACTGCGTTCAACTCGGAAAAATGTGTGCGGGTCGTGCGGGCAATCACTTTTGCCAACGTCGTCTTTCCCGTGCCGGGCGGACCGTAAAAAATAAGCGACGATACTTGATCCGCTTCAATCGCCCGACGCAGCAGCTTGCCCGGCGCCAGAATGTGCGATTGGCCGATCACTTCCTGAATCGTCCTGGGCCGCATGCGCGCAGCGAGCGGCTTTTGCTTGCGGCCCCCTTCCTGGTCATAGGCATACGAAAACAGATCGCTCATGCTATCCTATCCTTTTACGGGCTGCCAGTCCAGCAGGTCACGCACGACGACGCTGGCCAGAATCAGGCCCGCTACAGATGGAACAAAAGCGTTGCTTGCAGGAGGCTGCCGCACTTTGCTGATCGGAGAATCCGGGTTGGTCACGATTTTTTCCCGCACATCTGTGCGCACAGTCACCGGAATTTCTTTGGAATACACTACCTTGACACCTTTGTAAATGCCTTTTTTGCGCAGCTCGCGGCGAATCACCTTGGCAATCGGGTCATAGCTTGTCTGGGAAATATCTGCGACCTCAAAACGGGTCGGGTCCATCTTGTTCGCCGCCCCCATGCTGGAGATGATCGGAATGCGGCGGCGCTTCGCCTCCTGGATCAGATGCAGCTTGGCCGACATCGTATCCATGGCGTCCACGATGTAGTCCAGTTCATGGGCAAACAGTTGCTCGGCCGTCTCGTTGTTGTAAAACATGTTGAGCGTCACGACTTCGCATTCCGGATTGATCGCGGCGATCCGCTCTTTCATCAGCTCTGCCTTTTTTTGTCCGATGGTGTTCAAGTTCGCGTGAATCTGCCGGTTGATGTTGGTGATGTCAACCACGTCCTTGTCTACCAGCACGAGCTTGCCGACACCTGTCCGGGCAAGCGCTTCCACTGTAAAAGAACCAACACCGCCCACACCGAGAACGGCGACGCGGCTATTTTTCATTTTTTCCAAACCTTCGGGACCGATGGCCAATTCGCAACGGGAAAATTGATGAAGCATCGTAAGTTTCACCTTTCATTCGCAAGTAAATTCATAGTCAATCGGAAAAGTAGGAATCACAAAGAAAAAAGGAGCCCCAGAATGCCGTGTAGCTCCTTGGTTTTGAACCTGCTAATCGCAGGTGGGTGTCTTGCCCAATTGTTGCAGACGTCCACTCGACGGAGGCATGTCTTTACAATTGCGGACGAAAAACTCCCGAAACAAAATTTGTGGCTCAAAACTTTCGGATGTCACGAACATCGCAGGGCTTGGTAGTAGTATTACCACTGTATCAAACAGCCATGCAGTTGCGCAAGTCGGTTACGCTTCTACCTTTTCTTCTTCTTTTGCCAGTGTGGCGATCGACAGCTCTGTCAGCTGCTTCGGCGCTACCACATCCGGCGCATTGACCATCAGGTCGCTCGCGCTTGCTGTTTTCGGGAACGCGATGACTTCGCGCAGGTTGTTACGGCCAGCCAGCAGCATAATCAGGCGGTCCAGGCCGAGCGCGATTCCGCCGTGCGGAGGCGTGCCGTACTCGAATGCATCGAGCAGGAAGCCGAATTGCTCATGCGCTTCTTCTTTTGTAAAGCCGAGTGCCTTGAACATTTTTTCCTGTACGTCGCGTTTGAAAATCCGCATGGAACCGCCGCCCAGCTCGTAGCCGTTCAACACCATGTCGTATGCTTGCGCACGGATTTGCCCCGGATCGGTGTCGAACAGGTGCAGGTCTTCGTCTTTTGGACGAGTGAACGGATGGTGCAGTGCCACGTAGCGTTTTGCTTCCTCATCCCACTCCAGCAGCGGGAAGTCTACCACCCACAGGAACGCGAACTTGCTGTGGTCGATCAGGCCAAGCTCCGCACCCAGTTTGGAGCGCAGGGCGCCCAAGGCGTCTGCGACGACTTTTGGCTTGTCGGCCACGAACAGGAGCAGGTCGCCCTCTTCTGCTTCGAGACGCTTTTTCAGTTCGTTAATCTCTTCTTCTTTAAAGAACTTGGCAATCGGGCCTTTTACTTCGCCGTCCTTGAAGCCCATGTACGCAAGTCCTTTCGCACCGTAGCGGGCCGCGAATTTTTGCAAGTCATCCGCTTCCTTGCGGGAGTAGTGGCCGCAGCCTTTGGCGTTGATCGCTTTTACCTGTCCGCCGCCAGCGACTACGCTTGCGAAAACTTTGAAGTCGCTTGTCGCAACCAGATCGGATACGTCTGTCAGTTCCATGCCGAAGCGTACGTCCGGTTTGTCAGAGCCGTAGCGAGCCATCGCTTCCGCATAAGTCAGGCGCGGGAATGGAGTCGGAATGTCCACGCCAATCGTTTGCTTGAACACGTGCGCGACCATTTTTTCCATCATCGGCAAAATTTCTTCCATCGACAGGAAGGATGTTTCGATGTCCACCTGGGTAAACTCAGGCTGGCGGTCAGCGCGCAAGTCTTCGTCGCGGAAGCAGCGCACGATCTGGTAGTAGCGCTCCAGACCGGATACCATCAAAAGCTGCTTGAACAGCTGTGGCGATTGCGGCAGCGCGTAGAACTCGCCGGGATGTACGCGGGATGGCACGAGGTAGTCGCGCGCGCCCTCTGGCGTACTCTTGGTCAGCATCGGCGTCTCCACTTCCACGAAGCCGTTCTCGTCCAGGTAGTCGCGGAATGCTTTCGCCGCTTTGCTGCGCAACATCAGGGAGCGTTGCATTTCCGGACGGCGCAGGTCGAGGTAGCGGTATTTCAGGCGAACCTGCTCATCGACGTCGATGTCGTCCTCGATTGGGAACGGAGGCGTTTTGGCATCGTTCAAAATATGGATTTCGGAAATGTGAACCTCGACTTCTCCCGTTTTCAACTTCGGATTGACCGCTTCCGGCGCACGTTTTACAACGCTGCCTTTTACCACCAGAACGTACTCGCTGCGCACTTTGTCAGCGGCTTCCCACGCTGGCTTGTTGTGCTCCGGATTGAAGACGATTTGCACGATTCCGGTGCGGTCGCGGAAGTCGATGAAAATGACTCCGCCAAGGTCACGGCGCTTTTGCACCCAGCCGTTCAGTACGATTTCCTGTCCTACGTGTTCGGTTGTCACTTCACCGCAATGTACGGTGCGATATTGCCAAGACATGTTGATTTCCTCCACTTTTGGTTTATTCGTTTGCTTGTTGCACTTTTGCAGCCAGAACAGAGACGAATTCGTCCTGCTTGATCTCCTGCTGTTCGCCTGTTGCCATTTCCTTCAGCACGACTGTGCCGTTGGCCAGCTCGGACTCCCCGATGATCGCGGTGAAACGGGCAGACAGCCGATCCGCCTGCTTCAGTTGCGCTTTCATTTTCCGGTCGAGGTAGTCCAGCTCAGCAGACACGCCCGCCTGACGCAGTTGGTCGACGAGAATAAACGCGCCTTTTTTCGCTTCCGGCGTCTGCACGGCGACGAAGCAATCGATTCCGCCTGTAATCGGCAACTGTACGCCCTGCTTTTCCAGCGCAAGCAGCAAGCGCTCGATGCTGAGCGCAAAGCCGATTCCCGGCATGTCGTCGCCGCCCAGCTCTGCGACCAGGCCGTTGTAGCGACCGCCGCCGCAAAGCGTTTCCACCGCGCCAATCTCCGCCATCTTGATTTCAAAAGCGGTCAGTGTGTAGTAATCCAGTCCGCGAACCAGACGCGGGTTGACATGGTACGGAATGTCGAGCGCAGTCAGATATTCTTTCACCGCCTCAAAGTGGGCCGCCGACTCTTCGCTCAAGTAATCCAGAATGGATGGAGCGTCTTTCGTCAATGTCTTGCATTTTTCGTTTTTGCAATCGAGTACGCGCAGCGGATTGCGGTCCATCCGGGACTGGCAATCTGCACACAGCTCGGAGCGCACGCCGTTCAGATGCGCCAGCAGATGCTCGCGGTGGCGCGCCCGGTCTTCTACCGTCCCGACGCTGTTCAGCTCGACGGACAGCCCTGTCAGTCCCAGCTCCTGGTACAGCCGGATGGCAAGCCCGATCACTTCGGCATCAATCGCCGGATCGCTCGAACCGATTGCTTCTGCCCCGAATTGCACGAATTGGCGGTAGCGACCCGCCTGCGGACGCTCGTGCCGGAACATTGGCCCGAGGTAGTACAGCTTGGTGGGTTGATTTGGCGAACCGTACAGCTTGTTTTCCACATAGGAACGAACGACGCCCGCCGTCCCTTCCGGACGCAGCGTGAGCGCATCGTTGCTGCGCGGGTTGGCCACGCTGTACATTTCTTTTTCCACGATGTCCGTCGTCTCGCCTACACCCCGCTGGAACAGCTCCGTGCTCTCGAACAGCGGCGTGCGAATTTCCGCGTAGTTAAAGCGGCGGCACAGCTCGCGGGCTTTTGCCTCCACGTAGTGCCACAGCTCTACGGTACCGGGCATAATATCCTGCGTACCGCGGGGAATCTGGATTCTCGTCATTCCTCTCGAACCTCCATGTCTTTTGAAAAACTTGGGCTACGCCAAACCTCCAGGATGAGACAACTTTTTTTGCTGACAAATAAAAAAGTCCCTCGCCTCCTGACATTCGGCAATTCGCCACATGTCAGGGGCGAGAGACTGGTTATACTCCCGTGGTGCCACCCTGTTTGAACAGCCTTATGGAAAAAGGCTATCCCACTTGTTAGCCGTTAACGCCGGCGCACGCCTGCCAGTTACTGAAGAATCGAGGCCAATACCTCGCCTGTTCACTGCGGTCTTCGGGGATGTCATTCACCAAGTCGTGATACGAAAGCACTCTCAGCCACGGCGCTTCCTCTCTGGTTATCCGTTTCGTTGGGTACTTGTTCCCGTCATCAGATCTTGTTTTATCCAAAAGCTTAATGTGAATCATAGCAAACCAGCCAGCAGGCGTCAACAGGCTCTCCGTAAAACTTTTTTTGCTAATGGGATCGGCAAAAGCGCCTATGCGTGCGCCTTTTTTTCTGCGTCAGTCGCCCCTGTGTAAATTTCGTCCAGCTCACGCAGCTTGTTTTCCACCAGCGTCCTGTACGTTTCGTTGTACGTTTTCGGGTCTTTCGGATTGGGAAAACGCTTCAGCTTGCCGCTGCCCGGCGCCATCAGCTTGGAGACGGCACCGCAGCCAAGACCGAGAATCGTCTGCACCTCTTCCATAATCATGATGTTGTAGATGCTTTCCTGCCCCGGCTTGGCGTAACCGACATTCTCCAGGTTACCCAAAATGTTTTTTTGCCGATACAAATAATACGGGTTGTAGCCGTTTGCCGCTGTCCAGGCGGAAGCCATTTCCATCATCCTGCTGATCTCGTCGCGGCTGGCTACCTTGTAGCGCTCCTTGTTCTGGGTCATCTCGGAAGCCCTTTTAAAAGACAAGGTGTGTACAGTCAAAGAGGCGGGCATCAGCTTCTCCACTTGTTCGAGGCTGTGTGTCAGCTCGGCCACACCTTCGTTGGGCAGCCCGATAATCAGGTCCATGTTGATATTGGTCAGGCCCATTTCCATGGCGAGATGGTACTTTTCAATCGTCTCCTCGACGGTGTGGTGACGGCCGATTGCGCGAAGCGTCTCCTGGGTGAACGACTGGGGATTGATGCTGATCCGGTCCACCTTCCAGCGCTTCATGACAGCGAGCTTTTCCGCCGTAATCGTATCCGGCCTGCCTGCTTCAACCGTCAGCTCGCGCACCCCGTCCATATGCGGAAAGCTGCGGTGCATCGTCTCAAACAGCTGGTTCATGTCCTCCGCCGTAATGCTCGTCGGTGTGCCGCCCCCGAAGTAGATGGAGGTGATGCGCTGGTTGTTTCTCGTCAGCCACTCGCCCATTTTCTCGATCTCGTAGTGCAGCCCTTCAAGAAACGGGTTGACCGAAGCGGTATGGCTGCGGATCGCATAGGCTGGGAACGTACAGTACGCGCATTTCGTCGGACAAAAAGGTATGCCGATGTACACGGACAGCTCCCGGTCGATCTCGTACAAGTCGGGCACAACCTGCAGCTGCTTGTCTACGATCTCTTGCAAAAGCTTCAGCTTGTACGGACGCAAAATGACCTCCTGCTGCAGCTTCCGGTGCGCTTCCTCGCGTCCGACACCTGCAGCGTTCAGTTGGTGCAACAGTTTCGTCGGGCGAATCCCCGTCAGGATGCCCCAGCCTTGCTCGATTCCGGTATACTCTTCCAGCATCAGCAGCAAGGCATAGCAGAGGGCTTGCTTGGCCGTTCTGCGCTTCGCTTTTTCATCGTGCGAGACGTATTTGCGTTTGACTTGGTGAGCGAGCTGTCTGCCCCCGGCAACAAGCTCGCCCGAAGCCACCACGCCCTCGTCCTGTACCGTCAGTGCCAGCTTGATTCGCATATCGGCCTCACCTTCCCACTGAGAGACAAAGGCGAGCGCGGGATCTTCGTAAAACAAGGCGAGAATCAGGGATAGCTCGCGTTCAAACGCGTGTCCCTCGCACTTTATTTGAATCATGGTTCGTTCACCTGCTTTTTTAAAATGCCACTCCTCATCATAGCTGACGGAGTTCCCCCCGGTCAACAAAAGCAAGGGAGCGGCACTGCAGGCGATTACTTCCTTTTTTGGCGCAACTGCTGCATATCGCGCGTGCCGACCAAAAAATCTTGGGACATTTCTACATTTTGCCGTGACGATTCTTTGGCCAAATCGTCATGAAAGTCGACGGAAAAAAATTGCCGATTCAAGCCTTGCGCAAATGTTTCCTTAGTGGACTGTCTCACAATCTACTCCTCCTGCGTGCTGCATGCAATGGTTCTCTTCCGTACTAGTATGGCCCATTGCGAGACCGTGCAGTCGGGGGAAGGACTTGCAAAGCTTTGTCGCTTTTTGCAGGAAAAAGCCGAAGCAGGCGCGAAGTGATTTTGTTGGCAAAAACATGAAAGAAGCGTTCCGTTACAACTCTAGCATTTCAATGAATGGGAAAGGATGTCTACCGTGTCTTTACGTCAAAAAATCGGGAGGTCGCTTTTGACGATCATCTGCGCCCTCTCTCTTCCCGTCTCGACAGCATGGGCTGCCGGGTCTGTTCAGGTCACTGTGGACAAGCTCAATGTCCGCTCCGGTCCGAGCCTACAGGACACTATCGTGACCACGCTGCCGAACAAGACGATACTGCCTGTCATCTCCACCAAAAACGACTGGGTGCAGGTCAAGCTGCCCAATGGACAAAGCGGCTGGGTGGCAGGCTGGCTCGTCTCGGCACAGCAGCAGCCAGCGCCCGCTGCGAAAGGCACTGTGGAGAGCACGACGACCAATCTCAACGTGCGCTCCGGTCCCGGCCAGACTCACCCGGTTATCCAGACGATCAATCCGGGAACGCGTTACCCGATCGTGCAAAAAAGCGGCGACTGGATCATGATCCAGCTCGGCGGTGGCAAAACAGGCTGGGTCGCAGGCTGGCTCGTCAAAGACAGCACGTCTGCCTCGACAGGCTCCACGCCAAGCGCTGGCTCCACCCAAGCGCAGCCAACCGGACCGACAGGCGGCAATCCGCCGGGCACTGCTGGAAGCGCTACAGCACCAGCAAAGCCGCCAGCCGTTCAGGGAGCCAGTCTGACACTCGATTTTGCTCCCTATGTGTACCCCACGCCGGATGCCAGCACACCTGCAATCGGGCAGTTGCACGCCGGCGAGACGATTACGGTGCTCTCGCAGCAAAACGGCTGGATTCAGTTCCCCTACGACGGGGTGAACGCCTGGATTTCCACGAACAGCAACACAACTGCCCAAGACACCACCACGGCGCCAAGCACCGATACAGGTGGTGCAGGCAATACGAGCACGCCAGCTCTGCCAAGCACGCCTGCCACACCTGCTGAGCAGACGGCGACGGTGCAAACAGACGGGCTGAATTTGCGCAGCCAGCCCAACACGTCCAGCGCCATCCTCACCACGCTGCCCCTCGGCAGCAAGCTGAAGGTACTGGAAAAGCAAGGCGATTGGTACCGCGTGCAAACCTCTGCCGGAAAAACGGGCTGGGTCGCAGGCTGGCTCGTCGCCGTCTCGGGAGCGAACACGCCTACGCCAAGCGGGCCATACGTCACGATCATCAATGCCAATACAAATGTCCGCTCTGGTCCCGGCACCGAACACAGCGTACTGCGGCAAGTGCAGACTGGCGAGAAATACAGCATCGTGAACAGAGAGGGCGACTGGTTCCAAGTAACGCTCAGCGATGGCACAACAGGCTATGTAGCCGGCTGGCTCGTTGCGGCGAACGGAGTGCCTGCTGTCATTCACAGCCAGGCCATCGCAAACAAGCTGATCGTCGTCGATCCCGGACACGGAGGAAACGACAACGGCGCGACCGGCTCCAGCTTTTCCACTCTGGAAAAAACCGTAAACCTGCAAGTCGCCCTGCTTTTGCGCAACAAGCTGGAAGCAGCCGGAGCGAAAGTCATCATGACGCGGGCAGACGACCGCAAGCTCACCTTGCAGCAGCGTGTGGACATCGCCGTGCAAAACAAAGCCGACATTTTTGTCAGCATTCACCACAATACGCATCCAAACTCGGCGACGAACGGCTCCATCGTCTTCTACTACCACCAGGGCAATTCCAGCAAGCTCGCATCCCTGGTGCAAAACGAGCTGGTCAAGGCGACGAACTACAAAGACTTGCAGTCCCGCTTCGGCGACTACTTCGTCCTGCGGGAAAATTCCGTTCCCTCCATCCTGGCGGAAATCGGCTTCCTCTCGAACTACAACGACGAGATTCGCGTCCGCTCGGAGAAGCAGCAGGATCTGGCGGCAGAGGGCCTGTTCAAAGGGATTGTCCAATATTTCAGCTCGTTGAACCCGCAAGGTGGTTGAGCCCTGGGGAGTCGCACTTCACGTAACACAAAAAAACGGTTGCCTCGGCAGCCGTTTTTTCTTTGTATCTTGCACCTGTTCGCATGTTCAGTAGGTCGGACGCATCTCCCACGGCTCGACCTGGCCGATGATCGCCTGCGCTGCTTCTTGCCGGATGGCCCGGATGACGCCATCGGCAATTTCCCTGTTGGTCAGCCAGCGCGCCTCTTCCCCTTCGCACACGAAACCGAGAATGACACGATGGTACGTGCACGTTTTCGGCACATGGACAACCGGAGGATTTTTCCAGGCGCTGCTGCCGCAGACGTGGTACAACCGAAACGGCTGATTGGGGCGGGACAGTTCTGCCAAGACGGTCGCAAGCGCATCTGGCGCCGTTTGGTGAATCCAGGCCACGACCAGTTCCACCGCCCCCCGGCTCGCGACAAGCTCTGCCATGGCGGTGCGCAGCGACTCCGTCTGCCCGTAATCGAGCGCAAGCAGATGAACAGAGTCGGGATTCATAGCCCCATCCCTTACCTGTTCGAGCTTTTGACGATTCCGTCCCACTATCGTTACTTGCCAGCCTTCGTTTGCGAGCCAGCGGGACACCTCTGCAAGCATCCCGCTCGCCCCGATTACCAATGCTTCCCGTGCCATTTGACCGCCTCCCGCGTCGTTTCTGCTACGCTTCCACAATCAAGGTGACAGGCCCGTCGTTGAGCAGACGCACGTCCATCATCGCGCCAAAACGCCCCGTCTCCACGACCAGACCTTTTTCCCGCAGCTTCGCATTGAACAGCTCGTACAGCGGTTCCGCCTGCTCCGGACGAGCGGCGGCCATGAAGTTTGGCCGTCTGCCCTTCCGACAGTCCCCGTACAGCGTAAACTGGGACACGGACAAGATCTGACCGCCCGTATCCAGCACAGAGTAGTTCATTTTTCCTTCCTCGTCTTCAAAAATTCGCAGGTTGGCGATTTTGTCCGCGACGAACTCCACCTCTTTTTCGCTGTCCTCGTGGGTGATGCCTACCAACAGCAAAAGCCCGTGCTCGATTTGCCCCACCACCTCGCCGGCAACGGTCACACTCGCTTCCTTCGTTCTTTGCACAACTACTCTCACGTCGATCCATTCCTTTCGTTTTATGTCATGCTGTTTGCCGCCATTTGCCCACAAACAAGAACACCCGACCCACGAAGGATCAGGTGCTCAAAATGCGGCGAACCGAATAAATATCTTTAATGCGCTTGATTCGTTCCACAACCTTCAACAGATGATCCACATTGCTGATCGAGATGGTCATATGAATCGTAGCCACCCGGTTTTTATCTGCTTTGCCGCTGACGGCAGCAATATTCGTCTTCGTCTCGGCCACCACTTGCAGTACGTCGTTCAACAGGCCGCTGCGGTCGTGACCTGTGATCTCGATTTCCACGTTGAAGTTGTGCTTCTGGTCCGTATCCCATTCGACGTCGATCAAACGCTCCGAGCACTCGTCCGTCAGCACATTCGGACAGTCCTTCCTGTGCACAGACACCCCGCGTCCTCTGGTAATAAAGCCGATGATCTGGTCGCCTGGAACCGGCGTACAGCAGCGTGAGATGCGCACCAGCAGGTTTTCTACGCCGCGTACCTTGACGCCGGATTCGCTTTTTTGCGAACGCTGTCCCGGATTTTGCTTGACTTCCGGGATGACGGGGTTTTGCTCTTCCCGCTCGCGGCGGAGCTTGTCGACGAGCCTGGTGGCAATCTGCGAGGCGGTAATGCCGCCGTAGCCGACTGCCGCAAACATGTCCTCCGCCCCCTGAAAATTAAACCGTGCTGCCGCTTCTTTCAGGTTCGCCTCCGTCATCGCTTCCTTCACGTCAAAGTTGCGCGCCTTGATCTCAGCCTCGACCATTTGCTGGCCTTTGGCGACGTTTTCTTCCCGCTTTTCCTTTTTGAACCATTGCTTGATCTTGTTGCGTGCATGAGCGGACTTGGCTATTTTCAGCCAGTCCTGGCTCGGCCCGTACGAATGCTTGGAGGTGAGAATCTCGACAATATCGCCCGTTTTCATGGCGTAGTCCAGCGGGACGATCTTGCCGTTTACTTTCGCCCCAATCGTCCGGTTTCCAACCGCCGAGTGAATGCGATAGGAAAAGTCGAGCGGTACGGAGCCTTTTGGCAGTTCCACGACATCGCCTTTTGGCGTAAAGACAAAGACCGTATCCGAAAACAAATCCTGCTTGAGGCTTTCCATAAACTCCTGCGCATTGGGCGCTTCCTTGGACCCGCCTTCGATCATCTCGCGCAGACTGCCCAGCTTCTCGGCAAACGATCCTTGCACGACACTTTTGCCTTCCTTGTACGCCCAGTGCGCCGCGATCCCGATCTCTGCCGTCTGGTGCATCTCCCATGTGCGAATTTGCACTTCCAGTGGTTCGCCTTTTGGCCCGATTACTGTCGTGTGCAGCGATTGGTACATGTTCGTCTTGGGCATCGCGATATAGTCCTTGAAGCGGCCAGGCATCGGCTTCCACAAGGTGTGGACGATGCCCAGTACCGCGTAGCAATCGCGAATGTCGTTCACGATGATGCGCAGCGCCAGCAAGTCGTAAATCTCGTTGAACTGCTTGTTTTGCTTGGTCATCTTTTTAAAGATGCTGTAAATGTGCTTCGGACGTCCCGATATTTCCGCCTCGATGTTCAGCTCGCCCAGCTTCTCCCGGATCATGTCCGCTGCTTCGTTCAGGTAAGCCTCGCGCTCTACGCGCTTCTTCTGCATCAGGTTGACGATCCGGTAATACTGCTGCGGGTTCAGATAGCGCAGCGCGGTGTCCTCCAGCTCCCATTTGACCGAGGCAATCCCCAGGCGATGGGCAAGCGGAGCGAAAATTTCCAGCGTCTCATCGGAAATTTCCCGTTGCTTTTCTTCGGACATGTGCCGCAGTGTCCGCATGTTGTGCAGTCGGTCTGCCAGCTTAATCATGATGACGCGAATGTCCTGGGCCATGGCGACCAGCATCTTGCGGTGATTTTCGGCAAGCTGCTCTTCCTTGGACTTGTACTTGATTTTTTCCAGCTTGGTTACCCCATCTACCAGCAGAGCCACATCAGGCCCGAACTGTTCCCGTAGATCGTCAAGCGTAACGTCGGTGTCTTCCACCACATCATGCAAAAATCCGGCCGCAATCGTCACGGCGTCCATGTGCAGGTTTGCGAGAATCCCTGCCACGGCAATCGGGTGCATGATGTACGGGACGCCTGATTTTCTGACCTGCCCCTCATGAGCTTTTTCGGCCAGCTTATAGGCGCGAGTAATCAGCTCCAGATCCGATTGTGATAAATAGGTGCTTGCTTTTTTTACTACCTCATCAATGCCGGTAATCATAGTTCCCTTCCCTTATCCTCTCATTGGAAAACCTGGCTTTGCCAAGCCTTATGTCACAGGCGAAGGCTGCGTTGCGTATAAAAAAAAGCCTTAAAGGTTGAAGTTCTTGCGAAGAAGCAGGCTTGAATAATCGATCGTTTGTCTGGATGAAAAAAGAACCTCATCTCTATTGCATACTATTATCTTTTATGTCGTTCGTATTGTAAAGCTGTTTCCCCTGTAAAGTATGAACAGTGCGCGGAAAAAAGAAAAAAACGGGCGTATGACCCGTTTTTCGTTGATGGTTCAATTAATACTGCACCAAAGATTTGATCGGAACATCGCCGATTTTTTTACGGCCTTCCAGGTAGGACAGCTCGATGAAGAAAGCGGCGCCGACCACTTTTCCGCCCAGCTTTTCAATCAGGTTGATCGTCGTTTCAATCGTTCCCCCGGTTGCCAAGAGATCGTCTGCGATCAGAACGCGCTGTCCAGGGGTAACTGCATCCACGTGTACAGCGAGTGCGTCTTTGCCGTACTCAAGATCGTAGTCCGCCTTGATCGATTCGTAAGGAAGCTTGCCGGACTTGCGGACTGGCACGAAACCGATCCCGAGCTCGTAAGACAAAGGAGCCCCCACAACAAATCCGCGTGCTTCCGGACCCGCGATGACATCTGCCTGCACTTCGCGGGCGAACTCAGCGAGCTCCTGAATCGCCGCGCGGTAGGCAGCGCCGTCTTTCAAAAGCGTCGTAATATCCTTGAAGCGAATCCCCGGTTGCGGAAAGTCCGGAATGACGCGAATGTATTGTTTGTAATCCATGAAAAATTCCTCCTATACGGTGACAGGTGTCACCAACTGATGAAACGTTTGAATCAATGATTCCGAAGAGGAAAGCAGCAAGTCCGTAGCAAGCTGCGCCTCTTCCTTCCACTCTGAATATAGAACCGAGCTTTCCAGCGGCCTTTTTTCCGCCACCTCTTGCAATCGGTACTGTTCTGCATCCTCGCTTACAAACTGCAGCTCGACAAAAATCGCGAGCATCCCGTCCAGCAAGCTCCTTTTCCATTGCAGCTTGCGGGCCAGCGCATCGAGGTGAATGCGCTTTACGGTCGGCACCTGTACAAAAAACTGGTACAGCTGCTTGAAGTGCTCCCGGCTTGGACAGGAAAGCCGCTCCATCCCCAGATCCGGGTCGCCGAACAGGCAGTAAATGCGCTCGGCCTGCTGCAGCAACGCGCTGATCGCATGCAAATCCGCGCGGCGTTTTGGCAAATCGTAGAGGATGATTGTCTGCCTGGGTCCCTCGTGTTCAGGCTTTACGGATGACGCGAGCAACACCATGGAAGATCGCTGCGCTTCCGCCGCCTTTTGCACCAGCAACTCATAGCTTTCCCTGCGAAACACGACCGTCGTCGTCACTGATTCAGTTACAAGCTGCTGCCATTTCTCTACTTTATCACGACTGCCCCGCCAATCAAAAACTTGCTGGTGATTGACCGACAAGTCGCGGATGGTCAACTGTGGCTTGCGGTTGCCATTCCATTCATTTACCGACAGCTCTCCCAGCACATGAAAGCGCGCTTTTGGGGTCACTTGTTTCGTCACGTGCGCCCAGTTGAAGCCGATGGCATCCAACGATTGGCCAGACTTGACGAGTGTGCATTTCAAATGATTGTCATCACGCCCGATCGCGCGCATCCCCTCTGTTTCCACTTCCTCCAGCAAGACGAGTGGAGTCGGGTTGCCCATTCCGTACGGAGCGAGCCGTTCCAGCTGCTCCGCGGCTTCCAGGCTGATCTCGTCCATGCTCATTGCCACATCGACCTTGGTCAGCGGGATAAAGTCTTCTGCCGTCAGCCATTCGCCTGCCAGCTCGTTCAGTCTGTTGCGCAACAGATCGAGATTTTCCACGGGCAGGGTCATTCCTGCCGCCATGGTGTGCCCGCCATAATGCGGGAGCCATTCCTTGCACGCCGTCAGGGCCTCGTACATGTCAAAGCCGGCGATGCTCCGCGCCGAGCCTTTGGCCGTGCCTTTTTCCGGGTCGATGCCGAGCACGATGGTCGGACGGTAAAACAGCTCGACCAGCCGAGACGCCACAATTCCCACAACGCCGACGTTCCAGCCTTCCCTGGCCAGCACGAGGACGTTGTTCTTTTCCGGTGGGTACAGCTCTCTGACCATCTGTACGGCTTCTTCCGTGATCTGCGCCACCAGCTCCTGGCGATCGCGATTCAAATCGTCCAGCGCCTGCGCACACTGCTCGGCCTCGTCCTGATCCTCGGTCGTCAGCAGCTTGACAGCGGCCTCTGCCGTCTCCAGTCGTCCGCTCGCATTCAGCCGCGGTCCAAGAGCAAAGCCGACATGTCCTGCCGACAGCTCGCTGTCAGCCAGCCCGCACACGCGAATAAGCGCTTGCAAACCGATATTGCGCGTCTGGTTCAACCGTTTCAGTCCCACCCTGGCGAGAATCCGGTTTTCATCCACCAGTGGCACCAGATCGGCGATCGTCCCGAGTGCAGCCAGGTCAGCCAAATGCAAAGGAGGCTCCTTTAGCAAAGCATGCCCCAGCTTGAAGGCGACCCCGACTCCCGCGAGCATGTCAAACGGGTACGGACAGCCCGGCTTTTTCGGGTTAATCACAGCAAATGCCTCCGGGATGACTGCCGGAGGTTCGTGGTGGTCGGTTACAATGACGTCAAGCCCCAGCTGTGACGCATACGCTACCTGCTCTACTGCACTGATCCCCGTGTCTACGGTAATAATCAGTTTGTAACCGCTTTTATGCAAATGCGCCAAAGCTTCTTTATGTAACCCGTACCCTTCGGTAAAACGGTTGGGAATGTAGTAGTCAAAAACAGCGCCCAGTTGGCGCAGCAGATGTACCATTAACGATGTCGAACTGACCCCGTCCGCGTCATAGTCGCCGTAAATGCAGATCGGCTCTTGCCTCTCTATCGCTTGTTGAATGCGATGCACGCTCTGTTCCATTCCATCCAGCAAAAAAGGGTCATGAAACAATTCCGGGCCAGCTTGCAAAAAATCACGGGCCTTCTGCGCTGTGTCGATGCCGCGAATGACAAGCAGCTTGGACACGAGCGGAGTTAGCTGGCACTCCTCAGCTATCGCGGCCGCAATCTGTTCATCGTAGGTGGCCAGTTTCCAGCGTGTTTTCGCTTTCAGCATAGGCTCTCCTCCAATCCTCATTCATTATAGTGGATGGAGCGACAGACTGACAACTGCATAAACATGGCGGTTGCGAGCTAGAACCGAAAATACCGCAAGCTGGGCCACCAAGCTGGGCTTTGGCCAGCCGATCATCGGCCATCGTTCTTCTCCTGCACGATCCGCGCCCTTTTTCGCAAACAACGTTTGGACGAACAAGCGTAGAAAACCGCAGGGGGAAATTCCCTGCGGTCTGCCCATTACGCTTCTTTTTTCTTTTTCATATTCCGCTCTTTCAGGTTTACCCAAACTTGAGCAGCAATAAAGATCGAGGAGTACGTACCGCTCACCAGACCGAACAACAGCGCCAGCGAGAAGTTGCGAATGCTCTCGCTGCCAAGCACCGCGATCGCAAGCGCGGTAAAGAACACAGTTGCTACGGTGTACACAGAGCGGCGCATCGTTTGCCAGAGCGACACGTTCACGAGATGCTCCAGATCCGGAATCGTTTTGGACTTCATGGTGCGCAGATTTTCCCGGATACGGTCAAAAATAACGATTTTGTCGTTGATGGAGTAACCGAGAATCGTCAACAGCGCGGCAATGAAGGTAATGTCTACCTCCAGATTGAACACGGAGAACAGCGCAATCGGAATGATTACGTCATGCAAAAGCCCGACGACGCAGGCAATCCCGAACAGCAGCTGGAAACGAATCGCGATGTAGACAACGATCCCAAGCGAGGCAATCGCTACTGCAATCGCTGCCTTTTTCACCATTTCCTGGGCGATAATCGGGTCGACAGATGATACCTGCTTCGTGACCTGATCGCCGAATTTCTTCTTCAGCGCCTCTTCCACCTTCATCAGCGTGTCAGAGGAAATCGTTTGATCGAAGCGGGTATAAGCCTGATTCGTTCCGTACGGTGTCACCTTGGAAAAGGTTACGTCCGGAATTTCCTGCTTCAACACCGCTTCGACATCAGCCGGGTTGAACTCTTTTCCAACGAAAATGTCCAGACGGGTCCCTGCCTTGAAGTCAACACCAAGGTGCAGCCCCTGGAACAGCATAAACAAAAAACCGATAATGATAATCGCGGAAGAGAAAATGAAGTACTTCCGGCGATTCTTTACGATGTCAAATCGAATGACAGTGTGTTCACGATCAAAGCTCACCGATCTCACTCTCCTTTACCCCGAACCAGAACGGCTTTTTAAACATGTTGGAACGGACCACCAGCCAGAGGAGGAAGCGAGACCCAAACACGTTGGTAATCACACTCACGATGATTGTCATGGCCAAAACGACAGCAAACCCTTGCACGGAGCTTGTCCCGAAGTAGAACAACACGCCTGTCGCAATCAGTGTCGTCACGTGCGCGTCGATAATGGTAATCAGGGAACGGCGCTCACCGGCACGGAAAGCTGACAAAATGGTTTTGCCCGAGCGAATTTCTTCTTGGATACGCTCATACGTAATGATGTTCGCATCGACTGCCATCCCTACTGCCAAAATAAAACCGGCGATACCCGGCAGCGTCAGGGTAGCATCCATCCAGTCGAGTACGAGCATACAAAAATAAGTAAACCCAGCCAGCGTAATATTGGCGATCATCCCTGGCATGCGGTAGACGATCAGCATGAACACGAAGATCAATGCAGCCCCGATGTAGCCGGCATAGAGCGTTTTCTCCAGGGCCAGCGCACCGAGGGAAGCCCCTACCGATGTCACCTGCTTCTCGGTCAGCTTCGCAGGCATCGCACCGGAATTGAGCAGGTCAGCCAGTTCCTGTGCCGTTTCCTGGGTATATTCGCCTGTGATTTGCGCGCTTCCGTTTGTAATCACAGCTTGAATGGTTGGATTGGTTTGCATGGTTTCATCCAAATAAATCGCCATGCGCTTGTAAAGGTTCGCGCGGGTAACTTCCTCTACTTTTTTCACGTCGGAAAATTTCAAGGTTACGAGCGGACGTTTCAACTCATCGTAGCCAACCGCTGCCCCGTTCGGCGCCAGGTCGCTTCCTTGCAGGATAATCTTGCCCGACTCGTCGCGGAACGTCAGTACAGCGGGTTTGCCGATCAGCTCGCGCAGCTTGTCCTGATCCGCGGACTGCGAAGCGATTTGCACGCGAATCCGGTTTGGCAGCTCGGTAGAGATCACAGGCTCTGCCACGCCACCGATGTTAATCCGTTTCTCAATCATGTGTGCGGTTGATTTCAAAAGCTCAAGATCAACCTTGTGTCCAGCCTCGAGAGGCTCAACCTCGTACAAAATCTCAAACCCGCCCTGCAGGTCAAGACCGAGCGTGATGTTTCCTGCTACCTGCTTGGTCGTAGTAGACACCAGTGTCGCCAAAAGGCCGACAACAACCAGGAACAGGAGAAATCTTCCCCATTTTATCATTTTTGTGATACCCCTCTTTCATAAACAGGGTCCCGCGCCAAGGCGAGAAACCAATATGCCCATTATAGCGAAGTGAGAAAAAACGTGTCAACGAATGCTGGAAGAGCGAACCATGGTAACCAACCCCTTCTCTACTAAAAGCATGCTACTTATACGAACGAAGAGACAGGAAGTTTCACTAACTGTTTTTATACATTTGCATCATGAGGTAATTCATGTACTTGTTCGGCTTGAGCGAAAGAATATCGTTGACAAGACGGTGCATCGGGGGGATTTCCTTGTACCCGCTCGTGACACATTCCCAGATGTCTGCGGCCTCTACATTTTCATAGCCCAGCATGGCAAATTCCTCGGCCTTGCTCTGGCAAAGACTTGCTACTCGCCCATACCATTCCTGCTTTTGCGCTTGGTCCATCCCCGTTTCCCCCTCAAAGTAGTCATGCCGACAGCGGCACGTCCATATTCTTTACTGAATGAATTTTTCATTGCAAAGGAGCCTTCCATGAGACAGTCATTCTTTTTCGGAACGGTTATCCTCATCATTGCCGGCGGCATCACCAAAGTATTCGGCTTTGCTCACAGGATCGTGCTATCACGCATCATTGGAGCGGAAGGAATGGGGCTGTATCAAATGGTTGTGCCCCTGCTGTACTTTCTGATTACGGTGACGACATTCGGTCTGCCTGTCGCCATCGCCAAGCAGGTAGCAGAGACGGAAGCGGCGAACAATCCGCGGCTGACCCGCCGCTACCTGCTGTTGGCCTTGTCTGTGGCAGGCGGCATCAGCCTGTTCATCTGCACACTGCTCCTTTTGTTTTCCCACCGGATCGCAGGTGCCCTGTTCGCCGACCCGCGCGCCCATATCGTCATGCTCGCCGCCATCCCTGTCATTCCGATCTCCAGTATTTCGCTCGTTCTGCGCGGATACTTCCAGGGCAAGCAAAACATGATTCCGACAGCTGTCTCCCAACTGCTGGAGCAGGTAGCGCGCATGGCGCTGGTCGTCGTCATGACCGTGTCGTTTTTACCTGCGGGCGTCGAGTACGCCACAGCCGGTGCGGTGGGCAGCATTATTTTCGGGGAAGCTGCCGGACTTCTCTACATTCTCTGGCAATACCGAAAAGGAAGTAAAAAAGCGGCCACACAGCTTCTGGAAACGTCATTTCGCAAAGCCATTTCCGCAAGCAGAGCAAACCTCGCGCAGCTGATCCACGTTGCCCTGCCTGTTACCTTAAGTCGCATCATCGGTTCCATCGCCTACGTGCTGGAGCCAATGCTCGTTCCGTTTGCGCTCGTCATCACCGGGTACACGACGGCAGCTGCAACCGGACTGTACGGACAGTTTGCCGGGATGGCGGTTCCGCTGCTGCTCTTTCCCACTTTTTTAACCTATTCCTTGTCCGTTTCGCTCGTTCCTGCCGTTGCCGAGGCGGCCTATCAAAAAAATGCTCCTCTCGTGCATCGGCGCATCTACCAGGCAATGCGCATCACACTCGTCATCGGAGCACCTTGTACCGTTCTGCTTACTATTTTTGCCGAGCCGTTGTGCGTGCTGCTCTACGGCAGCGAGTATCGCGAGGTCGGCGTCCTGTTGAAGGAGCTTGCTCCCTTTTCCGTCTTTCTCTTTTTCCAGGCCCCGCTGGCCGCTGCCTTGCAAGGTCTCGACTACGCCCAGGTCGTCTTTCGCAATACACTGATTAGTGCCATCGTAAAAACAGGGGCGATGTTCGTGTTCACCGCCCAGCCGGCTTTTGGCATCCACGGCGCTGTGATTGCCACCAACATCGGCATCACATTGGGAACGCTGCTCCATTTTGCCAGTCTCACCAAAAAAATCGGCTTTACCATTGACGTATGGGAATTTGGAAAAATAGGGATCGCCATGCTGGCCATGGGCTACCTTGGCACGTACATGGCCGAGCACTGGTTCCTGCATTCTTCGACGGGCAAGCTGCTTTTGGCCAGCACCTGCATCAGCACCTTGCTGTACCTGGTGCTGCTCGTGGCCATGCGCGTCCTGGGCAAGCAGGACGTCCGTCGCATTCCGTGGATCGGCGAGCAGCTCGCCATGTTTTTCCCCCGCCGCTAACACCTAGTGTAGCGGCTTGTCTTTTTTGTCGATGTAGATGATGCCTTGTTCGTCAATGCTGCAAAAGGACACCTCGCGAATGTCCTTGATCCCGTACTTGCGGATTTCCCGTTTCAGCCAAAGCTGATTTTGCCCGATCTTTTGCAATGCCTCCTGCCTCACCTTGCCGTCGAGGATCAACGGAATCGGCAAACCTTTATACGAAACAGGGCTTACCGGTTTTTCTTTGGGCAGCCCTAAATCTCCGCGCGTAAGGGGTTCTTTGTCCTGCTTCAAAAAGACGCTCATTTGCCCTGTAGGCTCCATCATGGCGTACTCGACATCCGCAATGTTTTTCACGTTTTTTTGTCGCAGGTGAACCAGCAGATCATCCATGTTCAACCGATTTCGGCGCATCGCTTGCTCGCGGATTTCCCCGTTTTCGATAATCATGTCAGCGGAACCATCGACGACATCGCGGAATTTTTTGCTCTTGAGGGAAATGTACGCCATAACGATTTCCAACAGGGCGATCAACAGCATCGGCAAATAAAACTGAAGCCCCGGCTTTTCCACGTCCTCGATAGCCAGTGCCGCCATTTCTGCCAGCATGATGGAGATCACAACATCAAAAACCGACAACTTCCCCAGTTCTCGCTTGCCCATCATGCGGAGCAAGATCAGGAGGAAAAAATACGAGAAAAGGGTGCGCAACAATACCATTGAAATTTCTTCCACTTCCCGCTGCCCCCTATCGAACATTTTTGCTAGTAGTGTTCGGCAGGGGGCTTGCAACTATTAGCTCCAATTACAACCACTTTCGTTTGCGGAAAATGTGCAGCATGAAAAAGGTCATCGCCAGCATGATAACGAGTGCCACGATCAGCATGTAAGGCTCTGCCTCTTCTCCCAGCCAGGCGAACGTATTCATCCCGAACAGCCCGGTAATGAATGTAAGCGGCAGAATGATCGTGGAAATGATCGTGAGGACGCGCATCGTCTCTGTCGTCTTCGCGCTGATGATCGTGTAGTACGTATCAAGCGCACCGTTCACCAGGTCGCGGAACGTCTCGGTGGAGTCCGCTATGCGCTCCAGGTGGTCGGTCAGGTCACTGTAGAACGGAACGTTTTCCTCGGAAATGTCGAAAGAGTAGCGGCCATTGACGTTGGCAAAAATTCGCTTTTGCGGCATGATGACACGCCTTATCAAAATAATCGTCCGCTTCAGCGCCAGGAACTCTTCCGTAATTTCCTCCATCTGGTGTTCGTAAATCTCGTCCTCCAGTTCGTCAATCCGCACGCTGATCCGGTCGATGATCGGGAAGTATTCATCCGTGATCCCGTCGACAATCGCGTAGAGCAAGTAGTCGGGCCCCCGGTTCAGATAGGAGTTGTTGCGGTGACACATGGCAGCGATCCGCCCGATGGTGTTCATCGGCGATTTATGGATCGTAACAATGTAGTTGGGGCCGAGAAAAACGTTCAGTTCTACCGTGGTAATCTCGTCGTCGCTTTCTTCATTGTAACGCAGGGCGTGAAAAACGAAGAAATAATAATCATCGTACTTGTCAACCTTGGCACGCGGACTGACGTGCAGGCAGTCCTCGATGGCCAGCGGGTGAAAGTCGAAAATCTTGGCAATATAGGGCAGCTCATTGTTCCCCACATCATACAGATCGATCCAGAGCAAATCCTCGGGAGATTTCAGCCATTGATCCTTCGTGGACAGATCAACATCGTGAAACATCTTCTGCTCTGAATGGTTGTAAAAGTACGTTTTAATCAATCTTCCTCACCCCCGTCTCGTTCCCCATCCATCATACGAAAATTCCTTCCAATGTTCAACGCGAAGATGAATACATGGGCCAGGCCATTCATATAGATGGTACAAACAGTTGACCAGTGAGGGGGTTACTATTGTGCGGAGTGCGTCCACCTCTGTACTGACAGGTCTTTTGTACACAACAGGTCTCGTCTTGTTCGGGGCATTGCTCGCTACCTTGCTTCTCAGCTTTACCAGCATGCGCGAAGGGTCTTTGCCTTATTTCACGTACATCATCAACGCAATTGCCTTGCTCGTCGGCGGTTTCGTCACCGGAAAGCGCTGTGGCGGCAAAGGCTGGTACTACGGCGGCTTGACCGGGTTCTCCTATTTCCTCCTGATCCTTTTAATCGGCTTTCTCGGCTTCGATGCTCCGCTGCAATGGGGGACGTTCCTCTTTTTGCTCGGTGCGTTCGGCATCGCTGCACTGGGCGGCATTCTCGGCGTCAACTCGGCCAATACCGGCAGCAAGCCCAAAAGCTTCAAGCCGAGACGGTAAAAATTTTTGCTCCCATCCCAAACGATCAAGGCGGTCCTGGCCATCAAAAAAAGCAGGCGGATGCTCCCACCTGCTTTTCCTTGCTTTATTTGGACTCTTCTTTTTCCGCTTTTGCCGGTTCGTTGCTGGAAGACACAACGTTGTTGATGGCACCGCGATCAAACGTTACGTTGACGTTGTGCGCAATGCGCAGAGTCACCGTGTCGTCGGTCAACTCCTGGATGGTACCGTGCATGCCGCCGATGGTAACGATCCTGTCGCCCTTTTTCAGAGCAGCGAGCATGGCATTGCGCTGTTTGGCTTTCTTCTGTTGCGGACGAATCAGCAAGAAGTAGAAAATCGCAAACATGATGATAATCGGTAAAAACTGAGTCAAGCCCTCCATGAATATCCCCCTCGATTAAAAAGATCTATCTTCACTCAATCCATACTGAGCGAAAAACTGGTCCCGAAAATCTTGCAAGCGGTCTTCGGCAATCGCCTGGCGCACCTGCTCCATCAGCTTCACGAGGAAATGCAGATTGTGGTAGGTGGTCAAACGGATGCCAAAAGTCTCCTCCGCCTTGATGAGATGGCGGATGTAAGCGCGGGTGTAGTTTTTGCATGTGTAGCAGTCGCAATTCGGGTCGAGCGGTGTGAAGTCGCGCGCGTATTTGGCATTGCGGATAACCAGTCTTCCCTGGCTCGTCATGCATGTCCCGTTGCGAGCGATCCTCGTCGGCAAGACGCAGTCAAACATGTCAATGCCGCGGATTGCGCCGTCGATGAGAGCATCAGGCGAGCCTACTCCCATCAGGTAGCGCGGCTTGTTTGTCGGAAGCAGCGGAACAGTGTGTTCCAGCACTTCGTACATCAAGGAAAACGGTTCGCCCACGCTTAAGCCCCCAATTGCATATCCCGGAAAGTCCATGGAGATGAGGTCTTTGGCGCTTTGCTCGCGCAGGTCCTTGAACATCCCGCCCTGCACGATCCCGAACAGTGCCTGTTCGTTTGGACGCGCGTGTGCCTTCAGGCAGCGCTCCGCCCATCTGGTGGTGCGCTCCATCGACTTTTTCACGTAATCGTACTCCGCAGGATAAGGCGCACACTCGTCAAACGCCATGAAAATATCGGCGCCGAGCGCGTTTTGAATCTGGGTGGCCTCCTCCGGGCCGATAAACAGTTTTTCCCCGTTCAGATGAGAGCGGAAGGAAACCCCTTCCTCCGTGATTTTGCGGAGGTTGCTCAGGCTGAACACCTGAAATCCGCCGGAGTCTGTCAGAATGGCGCGGTCCCAGTTCATGAAGCCGTGCAATCCGCCTGCTTCGCGGACAATTTCATGACCTGGACGCAGAAACAGATGGTAGGTATTACTGAGGATAATGCCCGCCCCGATCGCTTTCAACTCCTCGGGACTCATCGTCTTGACCGTTGCCTGCGTGCCGACTGGCATGAAGACAGGCGTGTCGATCGTCCCATGGGGAGTGTGCAGCTTTCCGAGACGAGCGCCGGTTTGCTTGCATGTTTTGATTAATTCGTAGCGTACAGCCAAATTGTCGCACTCCTCAAGCTATGTATGTAAGTCTTTCCTATTATAAGAAAACTTGAGAGTGAAGTAAACCCACCCGGCTTATAAGTATACACTTATGCGGGTGGGATTTGTACATTTTTTACACGATCAGCATCGCGTCGCCAAAACTGAAGAAGCGATATTCCTCCTGGATCGCCGCTCTGTACGCATTCATGACATGCTCCTTGCCAGCCAGCGCACTGACCAGCATCACGAGTGTCGACTTGGGCAGATGAAAATTCGTCAAAAGCCCGTCGAGAATCGAGAACGTGTATCCCGGATAAATGAAGATGTCCGTCCAGCCCGCTGTCGCCACCAGCCTGCCGCCGTTCGCGCGTCCGACCGTCTCCAGTGTCCGGCACGAAGTCGTCCCGACCGCAATGACTCTTCTCCCCTCCGCCTTCGCCTTGTTCACCAGTTCGGCGGTCTTTTCCGGAATCTCGTAATACTCGGCATGCATGACATGCTCCTCTACCGTGTCAGCAGATACAGGCCGGAACGTTCCAAGTCCTACGTGCAGCGTCACGTATGCGAGCTGTACGCCTTTTGCAGCGATTTGCTCCAGGTAAGGCTTGGTGAAGTGCAGCCCTGCTGTCGGCGCTGCCGCTGAGCCTCGCTCGCGCGCATACACCGTCTGGTACCGTTCGCTGTCTTCAAGCTGCGCATGAATGTAAGGAGGCAGCGGCATCGAGCCTAACTGGTCGAGAATCTCGTAAAAAATGCCTTCGTACAAAAAACGCACAATCCGCCCGCCTGTCTCTGTCACTTCTTCGCATACACAGCGCAGCAGTCCGTTGCCAAAGACCACTTCCGTTCCCGGCTTCATCCGTTTGCCTGGCTTCACCAGCGTCTCCCAGCGGTCGTCCCCGAGCGATTTCAGTAAAAGGATCTCGATCTTCGCCCCCGTCCCGGCCTTTTCGCCGATCAGCCTTGCGGGCAGCACGCGGCTGTCATTCATGACCAGCACGTCTCCCGGCTGCAAATGGTCGATCAGGTCGGTAAAGCGCTGATGGGAAATGCTTCCGGTCTGTTTGTCCAGAACGAGCAGCCGCGAAGCTGTCCGGTCCTCCAAAGGATGCTGGGCAATCAGATGCTCCGGAAGTTCAAAATCAAATTGTTGCACGTCCACGAATCGTTAACTCCTTTGATGACAGTACATGTGGCAAAAGGATTACTTGTCAATTGTCACATCCTGGTAATAGTGTTGCAAAATTTGCAGGTAGTCATACCCTTTTTCCGCCATTGCGCGAGCCCCGTATTGCGACACACCAAGGCCGTGTCCAAAGCCGTAGCCGCGGAACAAAAACTGTGGCCCCGCCTGCTTGTCACCCTGAATGACCTCGACATCGAACTTCGTGCTGCGAAGCGAGTTGCCGCCTTGCTGGAACAGCGAGCGGAAAGCATCCGGGGACGAAACGGCAATCGGAACACCATTCGCCTCCATCGCGATCACCCGTCCGGACGGTCCTCGCTTCGTCACTTTCAGGCTGGTGACGTTCCCAGGGATGCGCGGTGCCTTTTGTTTGTCCTGGTTCGCATTCAGCAGCGCGGTCAGTTCCGCAGAGGTAAAGGGACCGCGTGTCCACGCATAGGCATTTTCCTCGGGCTCTTCGGAGAGGATTGTCACCTGGGCGCCGCTTGGGAGTGTAGACAAAACCTTGTGCGTCGTGGTGCTTGGGCCTGTGCGCAAATTCGTGTTTTCCGTCGTGATGACGCCTGTTCTTGCGCCATTGGCATCCCCTGTCTGCTGCACCAGGTCGCTGCGCACATATCCGATCGTCCCATCTGCAAGCTGTACCCGATACCACAGGTTCGCCGTTACCATCGGATACGTATCATCACTCTCGACTGGCCGCAAATACGGAACGGGATTTCCCCATACTTCCGTGCCATCCGCAGTCATCCCGCCTGCATTCGAGTAAAACAGGGACTCGACGAGTTTGCCCTGGTAATAGATGGCTTCCCCGGCGGTTTCGTCAACGGCCACGCGGACATCTTCCGACTCCTTGCCATAGCCGTAGTACGCCTGCTCTACCACTGTATCCGACACGTTGGCGATCCCGTACTTGTTTCCTTGCCACAGGGCTCTTGTTCTCGACAGCACCGCCTGCGTTTTCAACGCTTCCAGCGGCCAGCCCGGAGCCATTTCCGAACCGACAACCCCGTACAGATATTCCTCCAGCGGCAGTTCATTGACAACCGTCAAGTGACCGTTGTATTCCGACAGCTCCATCTCGCCGCGGTACGTCCGCTGGTCACGCTCGACGACGCCGATCAACGCTTCCGGCTCCGCTTTTTTCGCTTCAACCGTCAGCTTGGCCTGCGGAGAGAACACGTACTTCCAGATCGGCTCATCAGGAGAGCCGTAAACATCTTGCTTCAGTACGACGTAAGACTTGCTGTCAGGCGTCTTGTAGGAAAAGCCCGGAACAGCGCTGCTCGCTTTGCGCGCCAAGGCAGCGAGCGCTTCCTGGCTGACCTCGTCGCCGATCCAGACGGCGTATTTGACTTTTTTGCCGTCCGACAACAGCACAGGGTACGCCGGGATACCTTTTTGCTCAAACGCCTCCTGCCACTTCTGGGCTTCGCTCAAGCTTTTGAACTGCCCCGCTTCCAGCCGGAGCGGACCTTGCACAACCGGCTTTTGTCCTGTCGCCTGGGCCACAGCCGCTGCTTGATTGGCTGCTGCCTGATACGTGTCGTATGTACCGCTGACAACCTGATAAACGGTCTGTCCGCCTCGTTTCGCCACCTGAATCGAGCCCTCGTATTTGCGCTGGCTCAAAAGCTGGGCGACTTGCTGCGCCTGGTTCCAGTCCGGCGTCTGCGCCACGACCAGATGATATTCATCTACCCGGTAACGGGCAGCTTTTGCTTTCAAATCAGGCAGTTCGCTCTCCCCGTCTGGGCCTGCCAACGTCACTTCCATTCCTTTTTCCGCTGTCAGTGTAACGGAAGGAACAACTCCCCTGTAGCCTTGGCCCGTATCTATAAACAGAGCAACCCGAATATGGTCAGAAGCTGCTTCTGTCGGCGCTTGTCCCCCCAGGAGAGCAACTGTTATCAGGCCCGCCGAAAGGACTCTCCCCATCCACTTCTTTTTCATGTCGTCCAACGTCCTTCCTTTCTCCTGATCTCTTCTTGATCTCTTCTCGTCGAAATTTGGCATGTACTCCCAATCTTTTCGACAATACCAGGCGATTTTCCTGCCCTTGCCTGCAAAATAGGACCAGTCCCGGCAAACAAAAAGCCACCGGAAAAAACAGCTCCGATGGCATCCAGACAAGCTATGTGTGCTAGACAAAAGCCTTCATTTGAAAAGACGAAACAAATACATCCCAAGAGACAACACGATGCTGATGACGATGCACGTCACGACCGGAAAGTAAAATTTGACGTTTTCCTTTTCCACCACAATATCTCCTGGCAGGCGTCCCAGCGGCAAAAAGCGGCCGCCCACCTGCCACAACAGGCCGATGACGATCAGTACGGCACCGCCGATAATGAGAAGCTTGGCTACTGGATTCACGATTTCATCTCCCGCCCAAAGTGCTGGTACGCGCTCGGGGTCAGCACACGTCCCCGCGGCGTCCGCTGCATAAAACCAATCTGCATCAAATACGGCTCGCACACGTCTTCAACCGTTTGCGCCTCTTCGCCAATCGTGGCGGCAATCGTATCGAGACCGACTGGACCGCCGTCAAAGCGATCGATGATGGCGAGCAGCAGCTTATGGTCGATATGATCCAGACCGCAGGCGTCTACCTGCAGCCGTTCCAGTGCTTCCCTGGCAATCTCCGTCGTGATGACGCCTTCCCCTTTTACCTGGGCGAAGTCGCGCACCCGTTTCAACAGACGATTCGCCACACGCGGAGTTCCCCGTGAACGACGCGCGATTTCTTCCGCGCCGCCTTCGCGAATTACCACCTGGAGAATATCCGCTGCCCGCGAGACGATAAAGGTCAGCTCGGGAACGGTGTAAAACTCCAGACGGTTCACCACTCCGAACCGGTCGCGCAGCGGCGCAGAGAGCATCCCTGCCCGCGTCGTTGCTCCCACGAGCGTAAACCGCGGCAAATCGAGGCGCACACTGCGCGCGCTCGGCCCTTTGCCGATGATAATATCGAGCGCAAAATCCTCCATGGCCGGATAAAGCACTTCCTCAACGCTTCGGTTCAGCCTGTGGATCTCGTCGATAAACAGCACGTCACCTTCCTGCAGGTTGGTCAAAATCGCCGCCAGATCGCCAGGCCGCTCAATCGCAGGGCCGGACGTCGTGCGAATGTTGACCCCAAGCTCGTTGGCGATAATTTGCGACAGCGTCGTCTTGCCCAGCCCCGGCGGTCCGTACAGCAGGACGTGGTCCAGGGATTCCTTGCGCATTTTCGCCGCTTCAATGAAAATTTTCAGGTTTTCCTTCACATGCTGCTGTCCGATGTACTCATTCAAATATCGAGGACGGAGGCTCAGCTCCGCCGCATCTTCTTCCCAGTTCATATGCGTCGTAATGATTCGCTGATCCAAAATCCTACCCCCTCATAAGCAGGGCAAGCCCTTGTTTGATGAGCTTTTCCACACTTTCGCCCTCTTTTGATTTCTCCGCCAGCGCGTTTCTGATCTTTTGCAGCTCGCCGTCCGAGTAGCCGAGCGCGGTCAACGCTTCCAGCGCCTCGTTCAGCGCAGAGACCGCCTGTTCGCCTGCTGTCAGATCGCCTGCCGCGACAGTGAGAATCGCGGATGGCGTGTACCCGACCAGTTTGTCCTTAAGATCGAGTATGATGCGTTGTGCTGTCTTTTTGCCGATCCCAGGAAACTTCGTCAAATAGGTCACATTTTCCTGTTGCACCGCCATGACCAACTGCTCGGGAGTTGCCGCCGCGAGAATCGCCAGACCGCCCTTTGGTCCGATGCCGCTCACGTCAAGCAGCTTGCGAAACAGGTCGCGCTCGTCACGGGTGGCGAAACCGTAGAGCAAAATCGCGTCTTCGCGGACGTGATGGTGCGTGTACAGCTTCGTTTTGCTGCCTTCGTAGCGCACAAACTGGTACGGATTGGGACAGAACAGGCGATACCCGATCCCTCCCGCTTCTACCACTATGTATTCTGAATCGAGGTAACAAAGTGTCCCTTCCACAAAATCAATCATTTTTGAACTCCTTCCGAGATGGAGATGAACGTCCGAAACTGAGCGTGCGTAATCGCAATGCCCAAGGCATCCGCCACGTCGTCAGGCTTTGGCACTTCCTTAAGCCTGAGCAGCAGCCTGGTCATTTCCTGAATCTGCTTCTTTTCCGCCCCACCGTAGCCTGTCACCGCCTGCTTGACCTGCATCGGCGTGTATTCATAGACGGGCACTCCGGCCATCTCCGCCGCAAGCAGGATGACACCGCGCGCCTGGCCCACCGTGAAGGCCGTGGTCACGTTTTTATTGAAAAACAGTTTTTCTACTGACATTTCATCCGGTCGATACGTTTCCAGCAGGCTCTGCATCGCTTCAAAAATCTGCTTCAAGCGAAGCGGAACGGGCAAGCCTGCCTCTGTCTGAATGCTTCCATACTGGACGGGACGCAATTGGCTACCCTGTTTATCCAGAACCCCAAACCCAACGATCGCAATGCCAGGGTCGATTCCTAATATGCGCATGGTCCACTCTCCGTTTGCCAAGTCTCTACTCTCTACTGTATCACAAAGCGCCCAAAAAGCGAACGTGTATTTCCATATAAAAACCCGCTCCTGGCAAAGGGAACGGGTAATCATACGGCGTCGCATTTAGTGTTTGTTCATTCCAAGCGAATCCGACACATCATGCTGCATGTGCGCGTATTCATCTACGCCGCTCTGCATCTGCTCCCTGATCCGGTTGATCTGCTGGTAATTGAGCTTGTTGTGTCCCTGGTTCAGCTGAACGTACAAACGCTGGTGGAACTGGTCCTTGTAGCTACCTCTGGGCATGGTAGACATAAGAAAAGATTCCTCCTTCGCTCGCCGTATGAGTACAGTATGGCGTCACACCTCTGGCCTTATGATGCCAACATTTACAGCTCATTTTCCGCAACTTTGCCGACAAACCATATAGAGGGAGGTGCTGATCTGGTGAGACGCTTGCTGACCGCTTTCCTGCTTGCCATTCTTCTTCTCGCCACCTTCTGCCCGGAGCAGCCCGCCCAGGCGAAGGGCAAAGAAAAAGTCACCGTCTCTGTCTCGGTCTCGCCAGCCTCGGCTTTTCGCTCTACGCTGAGCTTTCATACCCAGCCTTCATTCGTCAAACGGCTGTTTGCCGCAAAAAAGGTGGCAGCGTTCGTGCATCCTCACTGGGTTCGGGCCACATTGACTGTCAACCAGCGCGAGTTTGTGTACGATCACGACGGGAAGTTGTTTGCGAGCGACAAGCCGCTGCAATACCTTTTGCCGACTGATGTACAGCAACGAATCGAGGAATTTGTCGCGCAGGTGGAGAGCGTTCATTACGCAAAAGCGATTCCGTGGGAGCAGGTCAAAAACATCTTCGGCCGCATGGAGTACGCCACCGTCATTGACCTGGAGACAGGCGAGCGGTTCCACGTCCAGCGCCGTGCAGGCAGCAGACACGCCGATGTGCAGCCGCTGACGCGCACGGATACGCAGACGATGAAAAAGATTTACCAGGGCAAATGGAGCTGGAAGCGCAGGGCGATTCTCGTCGAGGTCAATGGCGTGTATTTTGCCGCTTCCATGCACGGCATGCCGCACGGTGCAGGAGCGATTGCGGGCAATGATTTTCCCGGCCATTTTTGCATCCACTTTTTCGGAAGCTCGACTCACAGACGCAAGGAACCCGACCCCAGCCACAGCCTGATGATCCAAAAAGCGTCCGGCTCGCTGGCCACGGCGATGATCGGTGCGACGGCGGAGGAACTGGTAGGGTATTTTCTCACGGCTCTCCACGAACAGGACAATCATGTTGTACAAATGACCACAGACGGCTTCACGCTGCCTGCCCGGCTTTCCAACGTGGCATCCGTCCGCAAGAGTGAGATCATTATTCCCTCTGACGAACGGGGACCGTTGCTTTCGGAAGTCCACGTCCACCTCACCTATTTCACCCATGACAACAGCGAAAGGAATGAAGAGTGGACGTTTGTGCTGCGCCGCGCCACGCCGTGGGACAGGTGGCAGATTATCGCCATAGACTTGTAACGAAGCACGACAGCAGAGAAAAAGCCGACCATCCTCCTTGCAGGATCGCCGGCTTTTTGTCTCACTCTCTTTTTATTCATCATCCAGTTGAAACTCTCCGTACGTCGACAGCACGCTGTTGTACTCTGCCAGATTGCGAATGCGGATGCCCCGCTTCAAGCTTTCCAACTGCTCTTTTGGCAGGCTCGCTTCCATTTTCGCCGTGTTGATCCGGTAAAACGTCTGGATGACGTCCTGCTCGGCAGGCAGCCCGTGAAACAGTGTCAGCATCCCGTCCGCCGACAAGCCAAAATGTCCGTTCTCCTTGCATGCAGGAGAAATGTCCTGCTCCCTTTTCAGTAAAATCATTTTGCTCGGATCGGCCGACACAATCTCCCAGCCTTTGTAATCTCCCATCGCTTCCGGCAAATGCCCGGCAGCAATCGGTTGCCGTTCTTCATCCCGGACGCCGCACAAATAGCTGCGCGTGAGCACCAGCTCATACGGCTTTCCTGCCACCACGGCCGTCTTGCCGAAGTCTGTATGCAGCAGTCGGAGCAGACCGTTTTCCTTGCTCCCACTGCCTGTCAGCAGGATACCCAATACGATCCCTGTGAGAAGTGCCGCACTCCACGATGCGTACACCATCCATTTTTTTCGCATGGTTTGATGAACCCCTTCTCAAGCCTTTTTTCCTAGTTTTGCCATGTTTGAAGGGGGACATACGTGAATCTCGCAAGGATTCGTAATTGGCGAGAAATTTATCGCGAGAAAATAGGTGAATATTTATACCATTCTTTCTTTTTTGTCAATAGATAAAATTTAAT
Source organism: Brevibacillus gelatini (assembly GCF_003710935.1). Classification (GTDB taxonomy): domain Bacteria; phylum Bacillota; class Bacilli; order Brevibacillales; family Brevibacillaceae; genus Brevibacillus; species Brevibacillus gelatini. The sequence goes on along the minus strand of NZ_RHHS01000040.1, from coordinate 81,209 downwards.
AATCTTGACCTGCATTTATCTACCAATCTACACATTCTAGTGATAAAATATTTTTGCTTGTACTTTTATGCGAACTTATTGGAGGTTAATCTGAAATGAAAAAGTCAAACAAACAGACGCTGGCTGCTTTTCTTCTCAGCACGTCCCTAATTGTCAGCGCCCTTGCTTTCCCGCTTACCCCCGTGAGCGCCGAAACCGGCTCTACCTTGAAGCTCCGCTTGCTTGAGACAACCGATATTCACACCAACATCGTAAACTACGACTACTATCAAGACAAATCCACCGATGAATTCGGCTTCGCCAAAACCGCTACCCTGATTAAAAAAGCGAGAGAAGAAGCGAAAAACAGCATTCTCATCGACAACGGCGACCTGATCCAGGGAAACCCGCTGGGCGACTACGTAGCGAAAATCGATCCGCTGCAAGACGGTGAAACCCACCCGGTTTACAAAGCAATGAACCTGTTGAACTACGACCTTGGCAACATCGGGAACCACGAGTTCAACTTCGGTCTGGAGCATCTGAATCGCAGCCTGAAAGGCGCAAAATTCCCTTACATCAACTCCAACGTCTACATTGACGACCAAGACAACAATCCGGACAACGACAAAAACATGTTCACTCCATATCAAATCCTGGAGCGCAAGTTCAAGGACGAGAGCGGAAAAGAAGTGACCCTGAAAGTCGGCGTGATCGGCTTCGTTCCTCCGCAAATCATGCAGTGGGACAAAACGAATCTGGAAGGCAAAGTCATCGCAAAAGACATCGTGGAAAGCGCGAAAAAGTTCATCCCTGAAATGAAGCAAAAAGGTGCCGACATCATCGTTGCGGTTCCACACTCCGGCATCGGCCCGGTTGAACCGGCAGCAAACCTGGAAAACGCGAGCTACCAACTGAGCAAGGTAGAGGGCATTGACGCAATTCTGTTCGGCCACTCCCACCTCGTATTCCCTGGACCTGGCTTCGAGAACATCCCTGGCGTTGACAGCGAAAAAGGAACGATCAACGGCAAGCCGGCTGTCATGCCTGGCTACTGGGGCAACAACCTTGGCGTGATCGACCTGACCTTGAAGCAGGAAAACGGCAAATGGAAAGTGGTTGAGTCAGTTACCAAAACGATTCCGATCTACGACAGCACAAAGAAAGCTCCCCTGGTAGAGGCAGACCAGGCGGTTCTCGATGCCGTCAAGGAAGAGCACGATCACACCGTGGAATGGGTACGCTCCGCTGTAGGGAAAACCTCTTCCCCAATCTTCAGCTACTTCGCGCTGGTGCAAGATGACCCATCCATCCAGATCGTAACCAACGCACAAAAATGGTTTGTCGAGAAAAACATTAAAGGTACAGAATACGAAGGCATTCCGGTTCTGTCCGCAGGAGCTCCATTCAAGGCAGGCGGCCGCAACGGCGCATCGTACTACACCAACATCCCTGCAGGCACTATCGCGATCAAAAACGTGTCTGACCTGTACATCTATCCAAACACGCTGAAGGCTGTCCTGATTGACGGTTCCCAGTTGAAAGAATGGCTGGAGCGCTCTGCGGGTCAATTCAACCAGATCGATGTGAAGAAAACGGAAGAGCAACCGCTTATTAACGAAGCCTTCCCGACTTATAACTTTGACGTCATTGATGGTGTAACCTACCAAATCGACGTGACACAGCCATCCAGATACGCTATCGACGGCAAACTGGAAAACAAAGACGCAAACCGGATCAAAAAACTGTCCTACAATGGCAAGCCAGTCAAACCGGAAGACAAGTTCCTCGTCGTAACCAACAACTACCGCGCAGGCGGCGGCGGCAACTTCCCTGGTTTGGACGGCAAAAACATCGTCATCGATTCTCCGGATGAAAACCGCCAAGTCGTGATCGACTACATCCTGAGCCAAAAAGACATCAACCCGGCAGCAGACAACAACTGGACGTTTGCACCGATTGACGCGAAAGTGAACGTAACCTTCACTTCTTCGCCTGACGCGAAGCCTTTTGCCGAAAAAATGCCAAACCTGAAATTCATCGGCCAACTGGAATCCGGCTTTGCCAAGTTCGCCATCGACCTGTCCAAGCCAGCTTCCAAGTAAGCCTGACCTCTTTAAGACAAACATCCCTCATTTGTTCGAGGGATGTTTTTTTCTTCGTATCGTTTACCCGACAAAATGATATTCTCCCCACGGCGAGCGCTGGAAGATGCGCTCCCCGTCGTCCAAAAACTTTTGCCGGTTTCGCGCAAGTTTTCCCTCTAGCATCACAAGCTGCAGGACGCCGCGCATATGGTAGCCTGGTCGTCTGCTGTACAGTCCTGTCACCTCGCGCAAAAAATTGTCGGGGTAACGGAGCAGTTGATGAACGGTCCATATTTGCGTGTCGCTCAAATAATTGATGTTGCTGTACGCTTCCATGGCTTCCACGAACGATTCCATGCGATAGTCCTGCATCAGCAGCATGCGCGACATCAGCTGGACGAGATCGACGAGCTGGATGTCGTGCCCGACCGTATCCAGGTCGATGAGATAGCAGTTCCCTCGCTGGGTGAGCAAAAAGTTGTGGCTCGCGACGTCTCGATGCGCCAGCGTGCCTCTCTCCATGGCCATGTACATTTCCGGCATCAACGGCAGCTTGTAGGCAGACTGCAACAGTTGCTGACCGTCGCGCAGCACCTCTTCGGCCGAATGCGCAATGATTTGCTCCAGCTTGTTTTGCGGGCCGTTTTGCTCGATCATCCATGTCAGGCGCTCGAAGTATTCCAGTCGGCTCTCCCACTTATCCAGCAAATTCGGCTTTTCTTCGTACGCAAACGAATGCGGGACCGGGAAGCCTTGCGCCGCGACATGAAAACGAGCCAATGTCTCCGCTGTCTTTTTCACATCATATAGGGAAGCGTTGTCGGCTTCCACACCGTCGATCAGCTTCATGATCGTGTAGTAACGATTTTCGTAAGGCAAAATTTTGCCGCCCTCCACATCGGAGACGTAGTGCACCGTGCGGACAAAGCCCTTTTGCCTCAAGGCATCGGCTAACTCCGTGACCCATACTGCTTTTTCCAAATGCTTATACCCTTTGATGATCCAGTGTCCCTGGTCTGTTTTGAGCAGATTGACGTTCCTCTTCGGCTTTACCCCGTACACCTCACAACGAAAAGCTTTTTCAATCGCTGGTATGAGTCCTTTGTTCATAACCGTCCCTCTCAGTACGAAGACGATTCATCGAGCCCGTCTCCCCAGTTTGGCCATGCGCCTTGTTCGGGCATGGATACAACGCACTGGGTAGGCGGAAATTTCTTGTTGCCATGAAACGGCTGCGGACAACGACTGCTTTTCACGCGTCTGCGCTTTCTGAACGCGGGGCTGGCCGAGGAACACTCACATGATGAGGAAGACTCCACTGGTTCAGGGCAAACAGGCATTTTCAGACGCGGCGGTCTTGGCGGATACGGCATGAGCATGGATGGATGCATCGGCGGCATCGGATACAGCGGCATTGGCAACGGCATTGGACGCATTGGCGGCATACCGTACGGCATCATGCCTGGAAACGGCGCCATCATCTGTCCCGGGCTTGTAAACGGCCTGTAAGGAAACATCGGCTGCTCTTGCCCTGGAAACGGTCTACGCCTTTGCTCCGGTCCCATTTGCTGCGGTCCCATCTGCTGCGGACTGACCAGCTGTCTTCCCGGCTGCTGCGGCACAGGCATTCGCGGAGCGGCGCATGGAGGGCATGGAGGGCATGGCCGAACAGGCGGGCACGGGCGAAGCTGTGGCGCAGGTGTCAGCGGACGCACTTGCTGCTGCGGTGGCCGCGTTGGCATCGGCATGGGGCGTACCTGCTGTGGCGGCAGCGGCTGCATAGGGCGCATCTGTGCTGGCGGCATCGTTGAAAACGGACTTACTTGTGCTGGTGGTACGTTTGGCTGAGCCTGAACAGGCGGGCATGGCGGACAATGGATCGCTGGCGGTGTCTGCGGCTGAAGCGGCATAATCTGTGCAGGCGGCAGCGGCGGTATGTTCGGCATCGTGATGTTCGGCGGGCTGGGAGGCTGGTACATGTACGGGCTTACCTGCGTTGGCTGCACAGGCGGTAGCGTAGGCCGGGCTGGCGTCGTTGGCGCTGGCGGCCTCTGCGGCCCCAGGTTGATATTCGGTCCAGATGGCGTTGGGGAAACGTCGTCCTCCTCCTCCTCCGGCATTGGTTCGGGAGTCTGTGTTGGGGTTAGTGTTGGAACCGGTGTTGGCGTTGGCTGGAGCATCTCTGGCGACACAGACGGAGCTGGCGAAGCCGGGGGCATTTCCTTCGCTTTCGGCGTTTGCGGAACCTCCGGACTCACTGTTGGCTTGGTTTCCGACTCAATCCGCACCTCTTCCTCTTGTTCTTCCGGCTCAATCGGACGCCGCTCAATCTGCAGCGGCACGTCATCCAACTTCGGCTCAGTCATTGGCCGTTCTTTTACAAATGGAGCCGCCTCGCTCATCGGGTGAGGCGTTGTCCGCGGTTGTGGCCTGACAGGCACGCGCTTTGCCGGAATTTTGATTCTCGCTCCGGGATAGAGCGTATCGGGAGTTTTGATTTGGCTGTTCAAACGCAGCAATTCCTTGTAATCGACGCCGTATTTTTTGGCGATTTTCCACATGCTCTCGCCTTTTTGTACGATGTGAATCCTCAATGGTTCTCCTCCCTTGCGTAAAAACTCCCTACCATGGTATGCACCCATGGGCGTTTTGCTCCTTTACGCCTTGGCCTTCTTGACAGGGGGAGAAAAAAGAAAAAAGCCAATTTCTAACAATTGGCTCCTTGCATATAAAACGGATACGTTCCCAGCTGGCGCACCTGACAGCCGATTGCTTCAATCTCGGCAAAGGCTCCCGGCAGCAGGACATCATCCATCTTTTGCTCAATATCAATAACAAAGTAGTAGCTTCCCAATGCTTTTTTCGTCGGGCGGGATTCAATCCGCGACAGGTTGACTTTTCTCCAGGCAAACGCCGCCAGCACCTGGTACAGCGCCCCCGGGAAGTCTTCCGGCAGCGTGACGAGAATCGTTGTCTTTTCACGCGCAGACGGCTGCAGCGCAATCGGCTCCTGGCCGACGAGCACAAAGCGGGTGTAGTTATTCGAATAATCTTGAATTTGCTCGCGGGCGAATTCCAGCGGATAAATCTCCACGTTCAGTCTGGTACCGACAGCAGCCCACGGCTCTTCGGGATGCTCGCTCACGATTTTCGCTGCCAGCGCCGTGCTGTTCACATACTCGATCTGGGCATGCGGCAAGTTTTCCCGTAAAAAGTTGTGGCTTTGCGCGATCGCTTGCGGATGCGACAAAACTTTCGTAATGGCAGACAAAGGCAATGGCTGCTCTCTTTTTGCCACCAGCAAGTTTTGCGTAATCGGCAGTGCCAGCTCGGCCATGATCGGCAAGTCGACTTCGTGAATGAGCCAATCCAGAGTGGAATTGACGGTTCCCTCGATGGAATTTTCCATCGGCACAACTCCGAATGCCACTTCCTTGTTGGAAACGGCGTTCAGCACATCAATAATGCTCGGGTACGGAACGAGCGAGATCGGCTGGCCTTGCGTCAAAGACCGAGCCGCCTCTTCCGTAAACGTTCCGCGAGGTCCAAGAAAAGCAAGTTTCTTCTCCATGGCGTTCTCCTATCCACTATTTTCTATCTCTGATGGATCTCTACTTGTACGCCATTTTCGTCCGGCTGCAAAATCATGACACGGTATGTAATGCCATGTCCTTTCATCACGCTGTCCACGAATGCGCGCAGTTGTCTCTCCTCTTCTGCGCCCGAAAAGAAGCAAAGAATCGTCGGACCCGCGCCGCTCAAAGCAGCGCCTACGGCACCGTGCTCAGTCGCGTTGTCCAGGATTTCCTTCAAGCCAGGTACAAGTTTAGCGCGATACGGCTGGTGCAGCCGATCGGACATCGCCCGTCCCATCAGGTCGAGTCTGCCTTGTGCCAATGCGGCTACGAGCAAACTGCTATGTCCCACATTATATACAACATCTTCTTTGCTGTACACCTGCGGCAGGACGTTGCGCGCTTTTTGCGTTTCCAGCATGAAATCCGGGATGACGACGAGCGTTTGCAGCCCGGCGGGTGGAGAGAAGCGAACATACGGGACAGGCTCTCCCGCTTTTTCCGGCATGGTTGCCACGATGATGCCGCCAAACATCGAAGCTCCTACATTGTCAGGGTGTCCCTCCATTGCAGTTGCCTTCGCGAACAGTTCATCGCGGGTAAACGGCTCCCCGGCAAGCTGATTCGCTGCCACCAGCGCTCCGACAATCGCCGCGGCACTGCTGCCCAGCCCGCGCGTCAAGGGAGCGTCGCTCGAAGCCCGTATCGCCAGTTCCGGAACGGCCAGCCCGGCTTCTGCAAACAGGTCCGCAGCTACTTGATACAACAGATTGCTTTTGTCTTTCGGGATCCCTTCCAGCTCTTTTCCCACCAGCTCGACGGTTGTCCGCTCACTGATTTCCATTTCCACGACCGAATACAGTTGAAAAGCCATTCCCAAAGCATCGAAGCCCGGCCCCAGATTGGCTGTGCTTGCGGGAATCGTCACTTTTACGCGCTGCCCGCTCATGATACGACTTCGCTCCCGCTTTGGCGAACCAGTTGCATGACCGCTTCATGTGTCGCAGGCACCGTACGCGGCTCTTCGCCTACGAGCTTCAGGGCGATGTTCGGGTCTTTCAGGCCATTTCCGGTCAAGACGCAAGCTACCTTGACGCCTTGTGGAAGCTTTCCTGCCTGATGCAGCTTGATGATGCCCGCCAGCGACGCAGCAGATGCCGGCTCGCAGAAGACGCCCTCGTTTTTCGCCAAAAGCTGGTACGCCTGCATGATCTCTTCGTCTGTCACGCTGTCGACGAGTCCGTTCGATTCGGCGATGGCATTCAGAGCGCCATCCTTGCTCGCTGGGTTGCCGATGCGGATTGCCGTTGCAATCGTCTCCGGGTTGGGAACAGGTTGTCCGAGCACGAGAGGCGCGGCACCCGCTGCCTGGAAGCCGTACATGTGCGGCAGGCGGCTGGATTTGCCCGCTTCCTTGTACTCTTTGAAACCTTTCCAGTAAGCGGTGATGTTTCCGGCGTTGCCAACGGGAATCGCCAAAATGTCCGGTGCGTCAGCCAAGGCGTCGCATATCTCGAACGCTCCTGTCTTTTGCCCTTCGATCCGGTACGGATTGACGGAATTGACGAGCGTAATCGGCTCTTTCGCCGTAATTTCGCGCACGATGTTCAGCGCCTCGTCGAAGTTGCCGTCGATGGCGATCACTTCCGCGCCGTACGCGATCGCTTGCGCCAGCTTGCCGAGAGCGATGTTGCCGCTCGGAATCAGCACGATGCAGCGCAGGCCGGAGCGTGCAGCATAAGCAGCGGCAGCAGCCGACGTGTTGCCGGTGGAAGCGCACATGATCGTTTTGCTGCCTTCCTCTACTGCCTTGGCGACAGCCATCACCATGCCCCTGTCCTTGAACGAGCCTGTCGGGTTCAGTCCCTCGTATTTCACGTATAGCTCAACGCCAAGCTGTCTGGACAGGTTTGGCGCGTGAATCAACGGTGTGTTTCCTTCGTGCAGGCTGATAAGCGGTGTCTTGTCCGTTACCGGAAGAAACTCCCGATAGCGTGCGATAATGCCAGATTGTCGATCCGAACTCATTATTTGTCTCCCCCTTCTACCCGGTAGCAGCTTTCAATTTTGGACACGATGTCCATTTGTTCCATGTAGGCAATGACTCCATCCATGTCGCTCTTTGCGGACAGGTGCGTCACCATGATGATTTCCGCCTCGCCATTATTGTACGGCTGCTGGATGACCTGCTCCAGGGAAATGTTTTTGTCAGCCAAAAGCTGGGTGATCTGCGCCAAAACGCCGCGCTTGTCTGTCACGACGATTCGCAGGAAATACTTGGACAGCTTTTCACTGTCGTCCTTGAGAATTTTTTCCTTGTATGGAGCAACCATGCCGCGTCCGTTTACCCCCAGCTTTCTGTTTTTCACGACGGTCACAAGGTCAGACACAACTGCCGTTGCTGTCGGAAGCTCACCTGCCCCCGGCCCGTAGAACATCGTCTCGCCAACCGCTTCGCCGTGAACGTACACCGCGTTGAACACGCCGTTGACAGAAGCCAGCGGATGCGATTTTGGCACCATGGTCGGCTGCACGCTTACCTCGATCGCTTCACCATCGCGTCTTGCCAGGCCCAAAAGCTTGATTTCATAGCCCAACTGCTTGCCGTAGGCGATGTCCTCCTTGCTGACAGAGCTGATTCCTTTGACGTCCACATCTTCGAGCTTCATCGGTACGCGGAAGCCGAGTGTAGCCAGAATCGCCATTTTGCGGGCCGCATCGAAGCCTTCGACATCGGAGGTCGGATTCGCTTCCGCATATCCCAATGCTTGCGCCTCTTTCAAAACGTCGCTGTAGTCGGCTCCCTCCTGACTCATTTTGCTCAGGATGTAGTTGGTCGTCCCGTTGACGATGCCCATCATTTTGGTGATGCGGTCGGAGGAAAAGCCTTCCACCAGCGCGCGCAGGATCGGAATGCCGCCTGCAACGCTCGCTTCGTAAAAGACGTCGCAGCCTTTTTCCTGTGCCTTGTTCAAAATTTCTGCCCCATGCAGCGCCATCAGGTCCTTGTTGGCTGTCACCACGTGCTTGCCGCGCTCCAGTGCCGCGAGAATGTACTCCTTGGCCGGATGGATGCCGCCGATCACTTCGACGATCACTTCAATGTCCGGATTATCCAGAAGCTCAGCAGGGTCTGTCGTCAAAAGACTGTTCATGGAGCTGATATGGCGCGATTTTTCTGCGTCCTGTACGAGAATTTTCGCAATCTCAATTCCCAGACCCGTCTGCTTTTGCAAATCGTCCTGATGCGCCTGGATGATGCGGACAACCCCTGTCCCTACCGTGCCAAACCCCATTAATCCCAGCTTGATGCTTTGCTTCTCCATTTTTTCTCTCCTCCTACCCAATCTTTTACCCTCTGCCGACGATCATCGCTTTGCGAACGCCGGGTATTTCTTGCAGACTTTCCAGAAATTCCGTGCTGGATACGCGCAGGTTGGCCATATCGACAGACATGGAAATGTTGGCAATCCCTTGCAACGGAATCGTCTGATTGATCGTAAGCACGTTGCCGCCTTGCTCGGCCACATACGTGAGCACCTTGGACAAGTAGCCGGACATGTGCTCCAGCGAAAACGTGATCGTCATGATCTTCTCGCTCATCATGGCATTGAAGGGAAAGATACCGTCCTTGTATTTGTAAAAAGCACTCCGGCTCAGTCCTACCCGCTCCACAGCTTCATTCACGGTGTCCACTTCGCCGGACTCCAGCAGCTTTTTCGCTTCGATCGTCTTGACGATGGATTCTGGTAAGATGTCTGATCGTATCAAGTAGAACTTCTCTTCCCGTTTCACCTTCATGTCCTCCTGAGAAAAACAGTTGTTTCTACATAGAGGACATTATAACGGATACTGTTCGCTGTGACAATCCTTGACGGCCAACTTTTTTCAACGAACCCTGTTCGGTTCACTCTCGTTACATGAGCTTGCCCCCCTTCGCGCACACTAAAAGCGGTTGGAGGAAGAGGAGGTGAAAGACAGATGGCAGGACGCGGAAAGTCCGACAAATCTGAGCGCCGCAACAATCACCCGGCCGGGAAGCCGAGCAGCCTGGATCAGTTTGGCGCTGATCTGCGCGGCAAAAAAATGGCACAATCCCCGAACATCGTCGAAGATCCGAGCGGCAACAAATAATCGCGCGAGCACGTGAAAAAACCCGGGATGCGAGATCCCGGGTTTGTGCGTGTTACTCGTATGAATTAGTAGGCCAGCGAGGACAGACCGTTGATATGAGTCAGGTAGCGGATGTTGCTCGCTTCCTTCATCAAGGTTGCCGGCAAGCCTTTCAGCTTCAACTGGCTTGCGCCGATGGTTCCGATGGCGTCTTTGCGGCCCAGGCTGCCCAGCGTACCGGAGAATACCGGCTTGAACGTATCCATTTTGGTGCCCTTGAAGTGCGCGAACAGGTTGTAGCCCACCAGTTCGCCCATTTGCCATGCCAGTTGGGCAGTCGGCGGGTATGGACGGCCTTCTGGCCCCATCACAACCGCGCTGTCGCCAGCGAGGAATACTTCCGGATGAGAAGTGGATTGCAGGAATTCGTTTACTGTTGCACGGCCACGGTTTACTTCAATACCGCACTCTGCAACTACGCGGTTGCCTTGTACACCGCCAGTCCAAACCATTGTTTTGGTTTCGATGGTGCTGCCGTCTTTCAGGCATACCGTCGTTTCTTTCATTTCCGTTACCGGAACGCCGGTCAGGAACTGAACGCCGCGTTTTTCCAGACTTGTTTTCGCACGCTCTACCAGGTCAGAGGCAAAGCCTGCGAGGATGGATGGCCCTGCCTCCACGCAGTAGATGGACAGGTCTGCAAAGTCTACGCCGTATTTGCGGCACAGGTCCGGCAGCATGTCGGCGAACTCGCCAACCAGCTCGATCCCGGTCAGACCGCCACCGCCAACCACAAAGGTAGCATCCGCCTTGTTTTTGCTCTTGCTGTATTCTGCCACGCGCTCTTCGAGGTGCGCACGCAGACGGTTTGCTTCCTCCACGGATTTCAGAGTGAAGCTGTACTCTTGCAGGCCAGGAATGCCGAAGAATGCCGTCTCGCTGCCCAATGCGATAACAAGCGCATCGTATTTGATGTACTCGCCGCTTGCCAGCGTCACACGCTGCGATTCGAGGCCGATTTTTTCCACAGTATCAATCACGAGGTTAATCTCTTTGCCGCGCAGCAGTCTTTCCAGCGGCAGTGCCACGTTTTGCTCGGACAGGTTTCCTACTGCCAAACGGTGCAGCTCCGTGATGATCTGGTGAGTAGGGAAACGGTTCACAAGCGTGATGGTCGCTTCTTCAGCCGTCATGTATTTACGTGCAGTCAAAGCGGACAGCAATCCGCCGTAGCCGCCGCCCAAAATGAGAATATGCTTCGCCATGCCCAATCCTCCGTCCTTGTCTCTCGTAGGTTATCGTAATTAGCGTTTTTGCTGCTCGCGCTCTGCCAAAACTTCCAGGAATGCCTGTGCGAAACGCAATGTTTTTTGCACTTGCGGGTCTTTCAGCATTTTGAGAATGCCGAACAAACCGACAGTGGATACCTCCGCGTGCGCGCGGTCGTTTGCCTCGATTGCCGCTTGTGCGATGCCTTTTGCCTTGTCAGAGATCGGTTTTACGAACTCTTCCATGCCGCCCTTGATGTCATTGATGAGCACCTGGTCGTTGGCTACGGTTTGTACCAGATCGTACGTTTTGGTGAGGATAGTTGTCATCTCGGCCAGTTTTGGCAGGTTTGCCACCAATACATTCAGGGATTCTTGAATTTCCGGTTTCATCAACTGATCGAGTACATCCATTGGCTGCTCAGGCGCCAGGGTAGCTGTGCTTGCTACTTCCGCATGAGCTTGTTGCGTGGTTGTTTGAGACATAGAAAAACGTCCTCCTTTGCTTTGGAATAGAGGCCTTCCTTCTCGATGCCTGTTCATACAAGTAACGGCCGCTATTCTCCCAAAATACCGCAAAGCATGTGTGCTTGTAATATTTTTCACAAAGTGAAGTGTACAACAGCACGAAATGATAAAAAAGTGCAGAATTTCACAAAGAGATATTCAGGAAAGCGTACACAAAAATTCACCAGGTGAACAGGCTCGATTCAGAACTCTATGTACTCTACTATATACTTTCTTCACAGGAACAGCAAAGGAAAAAAACCGCTTCTTAAGAAGAAGCGGCAGACGTGAGTTTTTTATAATAATCTTTGATGGCTTGATGATGTTTTTCATTGATGTCCGTAAAAATCAACTCGATCACGGTCTGTTTGTCATCGAAGGCTTTCTCTACAATTTTTGCCATCATGACGACTTCCTGGCCGGTTGACGGCACCGTGAACGAGAGGTGGAGAAACTCTCCCTTGGCCACGTAGCCTTCTGTACCAAGGATCAGCCGTGTAGGTGAAATCTTCAGCAGCACAGCCTCTCCTTTTTCCTCGATCGGTCTTGCTCCCATCACCTTGTACGGAACCCGGATGTTGACTCCCGGGGAGATGGGCTCCTGCTTGTGGCCTGGCGCAATCTCGACGCCGACGCTAATCGGAACCATCGCCAACAACTTGATTGGCCATACTATTTTTTCTGTAATGACTTCCAGATCAATCGTGTTAATAGCCGCATCCGATTCCCACCGAACACGTACCGTTGATCCGAGCAATTCGGCTCTCGCTTCTGCCTTCATCTCAAGAGAGACAACGAGATAATTGTTTTTGACGTACTCTACCATTGCTTGAATGGGCGTTTTGACCTGTCTTGAGACCATCATCGGCAAAGAAGCACCGCGTTGGAGGCGTTTGTCCGCCATAAAAGGGGTAAGGGATGGGGTATCAGTCATTTTGTTTGTCACTCCACAAAATCAAACTCTAAATTGCCAATACGAACGGTATCCCCGTCTTTTGCACCGTGCTTGCGCAATGCCTCGTCCACACCCATGCTGCGCATCTGTCTCGCGAAGCGCTGAGCCGCGTCGTAGCTGTTGAGGTTTGTCATACGCACCAGCTTTTCAATTTTCTCACCGCTGACCACGAACACATCGTTTTCGCGGCTGATCTCAAATGGCTCTGGCTCTTTTTCCGCCCGGAACACCACGCGTTCTTCCACTGCCTCGACTTCCTCGACTGTCGGCTTGTCCGGAATGGTCGAGAGCATTTCACCCACTGCGTACATCAGCTCCTGTACGCCTTGTCTGGTCGCTGCCGAAATCTCGAACACTTTTGCATCCGGCACTTTTTCTTTGAAGCGCCGCAAGTTTTCCGCCGCTTCCGGCAGGTCCATCTTGTTCGCTGCGATAATTTGCGGACGCTCCTCCAGCTTCAGGTTGTACAGCTTCAACTCGCGGTTGATCTGCAAGTAATCCTCGTACGGATCGCGACCATCCACCCCTGCCATGTCAATGACGTGAATAATCAGGCGGGTCCGCTCTACGTGGCGCAGAAACTGGTGTCCAAGCCCTACACCTTCGTGCGCGCCTTCAATCAGTCCCGGCAAGTCAGCCATGACAAAGCTCTGCTCGCCCAAATCCACGACACCGAGATTTGGCGTGAGCGTCGTAAAATGGTACGCCGCGATTTTTGGCTTCGCCCCTGTCACACTGGAGAGCAGCGTCGATTTTCCAACACTCGGATAACCAACCAGCCCGACATCGGCAATCAGCTTCAGCTCCAGGACGATGTAACGCTCCTGGCCCGGTTCTCCGTTCTCCGAGATATGTGGCGCGGGATTGGACGCATTGGCAAAACGGATATTTCCCCGTCCGCCACGTCCGCCTTTGGCAATTACGGCGCGCTGGCCGTGCTCCACAAGATCGGCGATGACTTCTTTTGTGTCGTCATCAATGACAGTCGTGCCCGGCGGTACGCGGACGATCAAATCTTCCGCCCCGGCTCCGTGCTGCGACTTGTTGCGTCCGTGCTCTCCGCGCGGCGCCTTGAAATGTCGTTGATAGCGGAAGTCTACGAGCGTGCGCAATCCTTCGTCAACCTCAAACACGACATCGCCGCCTTTTCCGCCATCACCGCCTGCAGGACCGCCAAGCGGCACGTACTTCTCTCTGCGAAAGGAAACGGCTCCGTTCCCACCGTCTCCGCCTTTTACATACACTTTTACCTGATCGACAAACATGGTGTCACCTCTTTCATTCCGCGAATGGAACCAGCAAGTCCAGCACCCATTCGTCTTCTGTCTGTATCCACTCGGTGACCTCCACCGTACTTTGTTCGCTATCCCGTATCAGCTTTTCCAATTTCTCCATTCCGGATGCATTCAGCTCTCCGGCCAGGTCAAAACGGAAATGAACACCTCGTTGATCCGCCCGCAAGCTTACCTGCATGCTGGCTGGCTCATAGCCATTTTGGTCGACATGATCGTTCACTGTGCACAATATCCCCGACACCAACTGAAACAAGTCCTGCTCACCCAATGCTATTCGCGTGAGATCCACATCATTGCACACGTCTACTTCCAAAAGCATCTCCTTGTTCAGCGCATTGAATGTCAAGAAGAAGACGGACAACAGGGAGTTGTTCAGACGTGCGACCATGGATTCCTGCATCGCCATCTGCGCGATACGCTTCAAGTGCGCCTCTCCCTGCTCAGTACGGTTCATATGCAAATAGCCGAGCAGAACCTGAACGTGGTTCAACCAGTCATGCCGCTGTCGGTTCAGCACTGCCAACAGCTGGTCTGTCTGATGCGTAAGCAGTCTCCGCTCGTCCCCCATCACTTTCACCCAAGTCAATAAGAATTTCTTTCCTAACTATTGTATCATAAAAGAAGCCGGGACAATGAGAAAACTTGGCTATGTCCAACTATTTTGAAAGCAGCCTGCTCCCTTGCACTCCGAATGCCCGAAAAGCAAAAGAAAACCCAGCATCGATTCTAGGATGCTAGGCTTTCCTTCAACAAATATTTACGCTTCGGAAGCAACTGGCTCGATCACAACTTGCTTGCGATCACGACCCAGACGTTTGAAACGAACAATACCATCTGCAGTTGCAAACAGAGTGTCGTCTCCGCCTCTCATTACGTTCGCACCTGGGTAAATCTTCGTTCCGCGTTGGCGAACGAGGATGTTTCCGGCAGTAACGAATTGACCGTCACCGCGTTTCACGCCCAGACGCTTGGAAATGGAATCGCGTCCGTTCTTTGTGGAACCTACCCCTTTTTTCGATGCGAAAAACTGAAGGTCCAAATTAAACAGCATGTTCATATCAGACACCTCCCTGCCATTTATGGTCATTCACTTTTACGTATTTCCCGTACTGCGCTGCAACCGATAGCAGGGCGATGACCATGCTTTCAGCCAAAAGCTGCTGCTTTTCCTGTATGTCCGCCGCTTCCGAGGAAGCGAGCGTCCACTTCAGAAAGCCGCCGCCTTCCTGGGCGACTGAAACTTGCGGTGTCAGTCCCGTCAGCGGCTGCACGCTGTTTAATATGCCAAAGCTGATGCCTGATACGGCAGAACAAACGATATCCTCCCCATAGGCACCTGCATTGGCATGTCCGGAAATACTAATTTCATGGATACCGTGCTGCGCACGGCTCACGATCACTTCGATCATAGCAGATCACCAAAATTAAGCGTTGATCTTTTCGATCACAACTTTGGTGAACGGTTGACGGTGACCTTGTTTGCGACGGTAGTTTTTCTTGGCTTTGTATTTGTACACGATAATTTTTGCGCCTTTACCGTGTTTTTCTACTTTACCAGTTACCGTAGCACCAGCTACTGTAGGAGTTCCTGCAGTAATTTTGCCGTCTTTGCTTACGAAGAGAACTTTGTCAAAAGTAACAACTTCTCCTTCGTTGCCAGCCAATTTCTCGATGAAGAGAACGGAACCCTCTTCTACTTTGTATTGCTTTCCACCGGTTTCGATAATTGCGTACACTGTGTGCACCTCCTATACTCAGACTCGCCTCTACAGGTGCGCCGTCTGGCGGCGACTTATGTACCCGATTCGTGCGGTTACAGTATGCACAAGACATAGCTGCATGACAAACATTAGCTTATCATAGCCGCAATCGCCCAGTCAAGTCATATTCCGATTGTTTTCGGACAAGCGCTTGGCTTCCGCCGCGCTTCCCGCATAGGTGATCCGGTAACCGTCCGGGGCCAGCCGTGGTTCCTCGCGCTTGAAAACGCGGAGCGGCCAACCGTTTGCCGCCGCTTTTGCCCCGTCGTCCACGAGCGGAAAAAGTCTGGCAGAAAGCTCCACGACAGCCGCCTCTGCCTGCTGCGAACGGGCAAGCGCGGCAAGCTCGTTTTGCAAACGGTGAATACTTTCGTCTGCACGCAAAACTCGTCCCCGTCCCTCGCACGCTGCACAAGGCTCCGTCAGCCGCTCGGCCAGACTTGCCCTCACCCGTTTTCGCGTCAGTTCGACCAGTCCAAGCGCCGTCATGCCATGCACCGTTGCCGGGACCCGATCCCTGGCCAGCTCTTTTTTCAGCATCGTCAGCACCTTTTCTTTATTGGCCGGCTCCTTCATGTCGATAAAATCAATGACGACGATACCTCCGATGTCGCGCAGCCGCAGCTGTCTGGCGATTTCCTTTGCCGCCTCCAGATTGGTTGCGGTGACGGCCTGCTCCCTTTGCTGGCCGCCCCCTCCGGTAAACGACCCGGTATTCACATCGATCACGGTCATGGCCTCTGTCCTGTCCATCACGAGATAGCCGCCGTTTGCCAGCGGCACCTCGCGCTGGAGAGCCCGTTGCAGCTTGGCCTCCACGCCCAGCGCGTCGAACAGCGGCTCTTTGCCCGTATATTTTCGCAGCAGATTTTGCGCATCCGAAGCGAACACCGCCAGCGCTGCCTTTACTTGCTGATAGGTAGCGGCATCCTCCACTACCACTTCGTCAAGCCCTTCTGCCAGCGCCTCGCGCAGCGCCGCTTCGACCACGTCCAGATCGCTGTCGAGCCGACCGGGCGACTTCCTTGCCTCCACCTGCTGGCACACATTCTCCCAGCGCTTGCGCAAATAGGCAAGCTCGCGCGCAAGATCCTCGCCGTCCACGCCAGCCGCTTCCGTCCGCACAATCGCTCCTTCCTTGCTTCCGAGAAGCGGCGAGATGATCTGCTTAAGCCGCTGCCGCTCCTCTGGCCCGTCAATTTTTCGCGACAAAGACAAGCCTTCCTCCATTGGCAGGTACACGAGGTAGCGTCCTTGCAGGCTGATTTTCAATGAAATTTTGGGCGCCTTGAGTTCTGCCCCTTCCTTGATGACCTGACAGATGACATACTGGCCCGCCTGCACGCGTTCGGAAATGCTTGCTTTGTCCTTGCCCGCTGGCAGCGTGTCGTCTACATACAAGTAAGCGTTTTGCCCGCACCCAATATCAACAAAAGCGGATTGAATACCCGGCTTTACATCCGCGATACGTCCATAGTACAGATCCCCAGCGCTGACGTGACCGCCTGTCTCCTGCGTCCGCCACTCGATCAACTGCCCATCCGCAAGATAAGCGATCCGCACCCCGCCCTTGCCGCTCATTGCCAATTGTCTCATCGCACTCACACTCCGTATTCCCGTCCTTTTCCGACACCTGAAAAATGGCCGGACTCCCAGCAAGTAATCTATCATAGGCTACCGGAAAAGGGAAGGCGCGATGTCGCCAGGAATCGTCTGCCACGAAAATGCGGATTTCGCCAAAAGAAAAAGCTTCCCCGGCACAAGTGGCACAAAGGAAGCTGGCGCGTCTGCTCGCTTGTGGAATAGCCCCTTCCCGAAAAAACGTCAAAGGAGCTTGCCCACTGCAGCATCGTGTTTTTGCTCAAACAACAAGGCGTGCAGAAGCTGTTCCTCTGCCAAAAGTCCCGCTCCCTGCACGTAAAAAAGATGGGATCGGCCGCGTCGCAGCTTATGGGACACTGCCAGTACCGTCTCCTCCGGGTGGACGCGGATCGCATGGACGGACGATTCTTCCTGCCTGCGCCCGTACTTTTCCACCAGAAAGCGAAAAAACTGATACGGAAAGCGCAAAAATGACTGGATATTCAGCACGAGCAAATATAGCCCGATAATGAGCAAATTGAGCTTCAGATCAAGACCAGACACTCCGACGAGGACGCCCGCAAGCAAAGTGCTGCCCGCAAGCGAGGCGAGAGCTGCCTGGCGATAGGACAGGAAGCAGCAAAGCATCGCCAGCACGATCCGTCCGCCGTCCAGCGGCCAAATCGGCAACAGGTTGAAAAGCGCGATCGTCGCGTTGCTGACGAGAAAAAACCGGGACCAGTCTTCCGTCCAGACCCCTGTATACCAAAACAGGTACGAGGCTGCCATCATCACCATGTTCATAAACGGCCCGGCAAGCGCCACTGCCATCTCATCCAGCGGGTCTGTGGCGTAGCTGTTTTCCACTGTCGCCACCCCGCCAAAAGGGAGCAGCTGGATCTCCTGCACCCTCCAGCCCAGCTCGCGGGCCATCGCCACATGTCCCAGCTCGTGAATGAGGACGATCACGAACAGGGTAATCACTTCCAAAAAGTGCCCGGTGAATACCGACACACCGATTACCGCCCAAAAGAGCAAATGAATGCGAAAGCGTATGTACAGCCATCCGCCGTTATTCAAACGGAATCACTTCCAGCGGATCGACAAACTGGTCATCTGTTTTCGCCGCGAAGTACAAATGCCGCTCTGTTCCGTTCACCACCTGTGCCGTTCCAATCACCTGTCCGGGCGACAGCACCTCGTCTTTTGCCACGCCGACACTGTCCAGATTGCCAAGCCACACTTCCCGTCCTTTTGTCAGCCGCACAATGACGGTCGTTCCAAAGCCAGGCTGCTCCCCGACGTAGGAAACCCAGCCCATCTCCCCGATTTTCACCTGCTCGCCGACTCCTGTATCCAGCACAACTTTCGCATCTGACGCTTCATAGGCTTTCACCACTTTCCAGTTGGCAGGCAGCCGCCAGACAGCTGCATCCTTTGCCGTGCTGGTCGCCGATACGGCACTTGGCCCCGGAACCTGGGGCAACATCGTCGGAATCGGGCCGAACCGGGCTTCGTACCAGGCTGCCACACCCGCGAAGTTAAAATCCCGCGTCATGACCTCGCGCGCAGAATCCTTCCAACTGGCTGGAATCAGAGACGTTTGGAACAACAAGTACGCCACTCCCAGCAAAAGCACGGAAGCGAAAACTTGCAGCCCCCATTTTTCATGAGACGGCGGCTGCATCCCTTCGTTGTTTTCCTTCAAGGAAAACCCGAACGGCTCAGGCTCCACTTCGATCGGGTCCTTCCAGTCGTCCACGTAGGGAGAGAAACTGTCTCGTGATTGGGTACGGATTCGCTCCAGTCGCTCCCGTCTTCGTTCTTTTACACGATTTGTTCCACCGAACATGTCCATCCCTCCGCAGGCCAAGCCTTTGTTCCATTTTATGACTTGTCTGCCTGCTTTATGCCGCCGCTCCCAACGCTCCTTCCCTTGCAAAAAACCGCCCCAATACGCAAAAAAGACAGTCTCCCCGTTGAGAGACTGCCTTTGAATCAGTCGAAGTTTACAGTTTGATTACGCTAGCGGCTTGTGGTCCACGGCTACCTTGAACGATTTCGAACTCAACTTTTTGACCTTCGTCCAGAGATTTGAAACCTTCAGACTGGATCGCGCTGTAGTGTACGAATACATCGTCTCCACCTTCAACTTGGATGAATCCGTATCCTTTTTCCGCGTTAAACCATTTTACGATACCTTGTTGCATGAAACAAAACCTCCCTGAACATTACGCCCCATGAGGCGAAAGAGTGTAGCGTTAACCCCTTTACAGATAAGCCTTTTGCGTCAAGGAAAAAAGTCGAACAAATTGCGATTGACCAATGGTGACGTCACTCACAACTGTACGACTCCATAACCAATCATCCAAACCACTATAACTTGTAAAAATGGTTAACTTAGGATGATTTTATCACATAATTTCCGATTTGTCACGCATTTAATCAAACCTCAGTTTGTCTTTGCGCATGCCGATATTGAGGACGACGCCGATAATTAAAAAGTTGGTAATCAGCGAGCTGCCCCCATAGCTGATAAACGGCAACGGAATCCCGGTGATCGGCATCAGTTGAATCGTCATGCCAATGTTTTCAAATATCTGGAAGGTGAGCATCCCGACCACACCCGCAACCACGTACGAGCCGAACGGGTCTTTCGCTTCCATCGCGATGCGGATCATGCGGTAGATCATGGTGAAGAACAGAATCATCAGCACGCCGGCTCCAACGAAGCCGAGCCTTTCCGCGATCACCGTGAAAATGAAGTCACTCTCCCCGACAGGCACCCAGCCAAAGCTCGCCTGCGTCGGAGTGTTGATGCCCTTGCCGAACAATTGCCCCGAGCCGATGGAGATCAATGCCTGCTTCAACTGGAAGCCGCGTCCCATCGGCTCCAGATCCGGGTCCATCCAGAAGACGATGCGGTCCCACTGGTACGGCTTGATGATCTTGAAAAAAATGTCTTGCTTGTATTCGTACAACAGCGTCATCCCGGCAAAAAAGCTGCCGATAATCCCGCCCAGGTACAATACGTGCTTCATGCGGATACCGCCGACGATCAGCATCGTGGCGAGCATTCCCGTATAAACCATCGCTGTTCCCAGGTCAGGCTGAAGCAAAATGAGCAGCAAAGGCACGCCCACGAGTGCCGCTACCGGAATCAGCTGATAAAAATAGTAGAAGCGATCCTGGTCTTCCGCTTTTTTCGCCATGAAGCGGGCGACAGCCAGTATCGTAAACAGCTTCATCGGTTCGGATGGCTGAAACAAAATCGGCCCCAGATTATACCAGCTGGTAGCGTTGTTCCTAGCCTCTGTCTGAAAGACCCCGATCAGCAAAATCAGCCCAAACACGTACAGGACGTAGGATAGGTTGTAAAAAAGTCGATAGTCAAACAGCAAGATTCCGATGAGGATGATAAACCCGAAGACATACCATATCACCTGCCGCTGCGCCATTTCCAGTCCAGAGGCCGATCCCGAAATACCCAGATAGCTGAAAGCGCACAGTCCAATCAGGATCAGGATGATGGTCCAGTCAATCGATTTTACGTGCCGTTTTTCCAGGTCCATGTTTTTCCTCCTAGAAAACGTGACTCCCCTCTTTACCAGAAGGGGAGCCATGTATAGCCTATTTTAGCCCAAAAAATTTACGCATTTTGTGAAGCACGCCTCCCTTTTGCTCAAGCGGCTGCAGAGGAACCGCTTCTCCGAGCAGACGGCGCGCGACATTGCGATAGGCAATCGATGCCCGCGATTCATGATTCATGACCGCAGGCTCGCCTTGATTGGCGGACTTGATCACATAATCATCATCAGGTACGACACCGATCAAGTCAATGGCAAGCAAATCCAAAATGTCTTCCACATCGAGCATGTCGCCATTTTTCATCATATGGGAGCGCACGCGGTTGATAACGAGCTTGGGCATCCCGACTCTTTCCCGCTCCAAAAGACCGATGATGCGATCGGCATCGCGCACGGCCGCTTTTTCGGGAGTCGTGACGACGATAGCCTGATCGGCGCCTGCTACGGCATTGCGGAACCCTTGCTCGATCCCGGCCGGGCAGTCGATGATGACGTAATCAAACTCGCGCTTCAACTGCGTGACGATTTCTTCCATCTGTTCGGGAGAGACTGCCGATTTGTCTTTTGTTTGCGCCGCTGGCAAAAGCGACAGATTTTCAAACCGCTTGTCCTTAATCAGCGCTTGCGGCAGGCGGCAGGCCCCTTCCGCCACGTCCACCAGATCGTAAATGATCCGGTTCTCAAGTCCCATCACGACATCGAGATTGCGCAAGCCAATATCAGTATCTACCATGCACACCTTTTGGCCCAGCAATGCAAGCGCAGTTCCCAAATTCGCGGATGTGGTCGTCTTGCCCACGCCGCCCTTTCCTGAAGTGATGACTATTCCAATACCCACGTCCGTTCCTCCTCTTCCCTTCAACCCTCACGCTTTTTCGAGCCAAGATCCGGGCGTATTCGCGACAGGTAGTTCATTTTTGCCACGAGCATGGTCTCATTTTCCAGATAGGCAAACTCGGTTCCTCCGGACTGATTCGTCCATTCCTCCCCAGGCTTGCTGATGACATCGGCAATCCGAAGCTGGGTCGGGCTCATTACCGCAGCAGCAATGATGACTTGTGTATCGCCGGAAATACCTGCATGGGCGTATCCGCGCAGATTTCCCAGCACGTATATGCTGCCTGTACTGCGAACAGTTCCCCCTGGATTGACATCCCCCAACAAGAGCAAATCGCCGTCAAACTCCAGCACTTGACCGGAGCGCACGGTGTTTACCTGTATGGAAAACTGGCTTTTCAAGCGTTCAGCAAAAGCTTCCTCCCGTGTGATTACATCCGCTTCAATCGTATGAATCACGAGGTTTCCCTTTTGCCGGATAATTTGTGTCAACTGCTCCTGCTGTTCAGGCGAGCAGTAGCGTTTTCCCAATTTGATGGATACCCGTATGAGTGGCCCCGACAATATTTGCTGATGACTGTGCTCTATTTTTTCACGCACATCTTCCAGCAGCTCGTCGAAGGAACAGGCATCATCCATAAAGAAGACGAGACCGTCTTTAGTCCCTTTGATTGTGACCTTGCTTTTCACAGTTGTCACCCGGTTTCACCTCGACCGTTACCATTCGCCATACAGAAAGATTTCTCCTGCTCTGCATGAAAAAATTGCCGAATCAGGTCAAATGCTGCCGTCAAAGGGGCTGGCCCGGTCATTTCTTGGAAGAAGGCGGATTTGGTATCGGAACGCCGTTTGTAAGCACTCCCGGATTCAATTCGTTGTAAGCTTCCAGCAGGCGACGCGCAATCGGGCCCGTCGCATCGGAACTGGAGGTTCCGTCCCGCAAGCTGTTTGGCGCGATCACGACGAACACTACTTGCGGATTTTCATAGGGGGCAAAACCTACAACCAGGGCGTTTTCTGCACTTCTGCCTGTCTGCGCTGTACCGGATTTTGCGGCAACCGTAAACGGCAAGCCGTTGAAACGCTGCACCGTACCGCCCGGCTGCGTAACCATGCGCATCCCTTCCTTGACGACCTGGATGTACTTCGGATCGATGTTGACCCGGTTCAACACTTGCGGCTCGATTTGCGCAAGCGTCTGGCCCTTCTGCTTCGGATCGGTAGTGCCTTTGCGTATTTCCTTGACGAGATGCGGGCGAACCCGGTATCCGCCATTGGCAATCGCCGAGACGTACTGGCCGATCTGCATCGGGGTAAACAGGTCGTACTGACCGATCAGCGCGTCAGCCAGGTTCCCGTAGTACAAGTTCGTGTTTTCCCATCCGGTCTTTTCGCCCGGCAGGTCCACCCCTGTTTTGACGCCAAGTCCGAACTGGGCATTGTAGTAATCAAGCACGGAAAATTGTTTTTCCCAGCCTTCCTTGCCTTTTCTCGCCAAGCGGATCGCCATTTCGTACATATACGTGTTGTTCGAAACCTGCAATGCACGGCGGGCGTTGACAATCCCGTGACCGCCAGCCTTCCAGTTGCGCTTGAAGGTGTTACCGACATTCAAACCGCCGCGGTCGTTAATCGTTTCGTTTGGCGTTGTCAGCCCTTCCTGCAGGGCAATCATGACCGACAGCGGCTTATAGGTGGAAGCAGGCGGGTACGGCGTATAGATGAACCGGTTGGACTCGTTTGGCAAAATGAGTGAGGTGTAATTTTCGTTGAACGCCTTGCGATCGTAGTACAGATTCAGATCGTAATCCGGGTAGCTGGCCATCGCCAAAATTTCGCCCGTATTCGGATTCATCACCAAAACGTGCGCATCCTTGAACTCTTTTGGCGTCGTAGGCCGTTTTTTAAACGCTTCTACCTCTTCCTTCAAAATCGCTTCCACTTTGCTCTGATAGCGCCAGTCCATTGCCAGCACGAGGTCGTTGCCTGGCTCCGGTTCCATTCCCGGCCGCATTTCTTTTTTGATCGTCTCCGATTTTTTGTTGACATAGACATCCATGATACCGTCTTTGCCGCGCAAATATCTCTCATAGTAGCTTTCCAGACCCGTCACACCGACGCGGTCAATCGCGTTGTAGCCTTGTGCCTGATACTCTTTCAGACTTTCCGGGCGAATCGCGTTGATGTATCCGAGAAAATGAGTCCCAAACGCAGAGCCGTCAGGGTCCTGGAAAATTTGCCGGACAGGCTCCAGCACGACGCTAATCCCTGGCAGCTCTGTACGGCGCTCTTCGATTTGAAACATTTCCTCCTCGCTGATGTTCACCTTCACCCGGCGAGGGATATAGCTCGGCATCTGCGGTGAGCGCATTTCCTGCAAAAGCGAGAGCTTGTGCCATTGGAACTTGCGTTGCTCCTCTGTTAGCGGCAGTTTTACATCCAGTTCAAACAAAGAGGCGTAACGCAACAAATCCATGTCCGATTTGCCCGACAGCTCGTTTGGAGCCGGAAGCTTGCGAATTTGTGCCTTCACTTCTTTTATCAGGGCGACACGGTCTTCCTTGTCGAGTGTGAGCACAAGGTTCATGTTTGCGCTGATTGCCATTTTGAGCAGTTCCAGATCGGAGGTGTTGTCTTCTGTCAGGAGTTTCCCTTTTCCTTTTGCGTTGGCATTGAGCTTTTTGATGACATCATTGCGCTGTTTGTCGTCAAAAGGCGAGCGGACACGCAAGCCGACATACAACGCCGTTTTGACCAGCTCGAAGTCAGACATGCTGTCGACGGCTTCCTGCCTGGGAACAGCTTGCAGCTTGGCCGCTACCCGGCTTTTCAACGCATTCGTTTCCTCGGTGTTAAAAGCGACCGGCAACGTGGAGCTCAGCTCAATCGTCTTTTTGAGCAGTTCATTGTCCGTGCCGATTTTTTCCCCGTCAGGCAGCAAAATTTTCGCCAGACGATCCGCCACTTTTTCCTCGTCGATGTCCTGTCCTTGCTCTTCTACATATTGCACCGTGTAAACGGGTTTGTTGGAGACGAGCACTTCGCCGTTTTTGTCCAAAATCCGGCCGCGTGGCGCAGGGATCGGCAACTCGCGGATACTGAACTTTTCCAGCTCGTGCTGATACTGCTCCCCTTGCACCAATTGGACAAAGGCGAGCCGTAAAATGATGGCGGCAAAGAACAGAAAGACGATCAGAAACAATATGTTAAGCCGCACGGGTATGTGCGATTGGGGTTCTTTGGTCTCTTCCACGCGTGATCCTCTCCTTTCCGGGTCATCCCTTATCCCCTTTTTACTCCACGTGCATTTCTTTTTTCGCGAGCAACTTGTTGCAGCCTTTTTTGATCGGAATGTACACAATCAGGCCGAAGACGAGGTTCATCAATACCGTGGGCAAAATTTGATGGGTGAGAATCCATTGCACATCATAGGGAGCGACCGAGAACAGACGGTACACGGAATACAAGAGCCACTCGTGACCGAACAGAATCAAAAAGCTCGTCACAAATACCATGCCAATCCCGCGCTGAAACAACAGAACGATCAGTCCGGCAAAATAGCTGGCTACCATCATGGACATCGTGTAAATCCCGATCACTTGCCCGAACAGGACATCCTGCAAAAAGCCGAATGCAAAACCGTAGTACAGCCCCTCCCGTCTCCCGAGATACATGGAAATGAGGATACAGCATACGAGTGCGAAGCGAGGGACTGTCATCCATGACAGTCCCCATAAATCAGGTGACAGGACCTGCATGACTGTCCCTTCCAGAACAAACAAGACCACGACACCAAGCGTCAATAAAAAACGCGCCATCTATTGACCACCTCCGCCGTTAGCTGCGGAGGAAGTCCCCGTCGAATGGGGAGTTGCCGCCTTGCCGCCCGTCACAGGTTGCTGTCCCTGACCAGCCGACTGATTGGGGATCAGTTCACCGTTTGGCGTAATCGTAAAGTCGCGCTCTACCACCATCACTTCGCTCAATTGCGAAAAGTCAGCACTCGGCTGTATGTAAGCCGTTTGCGTCAACCCGTAGTCGTCCGGCACGACCCGGACAATGTAGCCGATTGGCAGATTTCGCGGAACTACTCCGCCCCGGCCGGAGGTAATGACCTGTTGCTTCGGTTCAATTTTTTTGCCCCACGGAATTTTGCGCATGACGAGCAACCGCTCCTGCGGGTCGTATTCCTCGATGACACCGCTGATTGGCTCATAGACCGTCTTGCCGTCAACGATCTGCGAAGCCTGTATATCGGCGGAAATGTGGTTGCGTCGTTCGTAACTGGTCAACAATTCAACAGTAGCTGAAAAGTTGGCAACACTCTGTACACGTCCGATCATCCCTTTTGACGTAATGACTGCCATATCTTTTTTAATGCCGCTCTTCAGCCCCAGGTCAATCGTAATGACGTTGTTCCACGTATCGGGATTGCGCGCCACGACTTCTGCAAAGCGGAGATTGTACGACGACTTGAGTTTGTTTTTTGCATCCAGCTCTTTTCTCAGTCGTTCGTTCTCCGCCTTGAGGTCGTGAAGCTCTGCTGTCAGCCGGGCATACTGATCCAGCCCTGCCTTGAGAGCCTTGTTTTCTTCGTAGACGCTGTACGCGTCTTCTATTTCCTGAAAAAAGCCAGAAACAGCTTGGGCAGGGCGATAAAACAAGCCCTGCACCACGCTGAACGTATCTTTGAAAAACATTTCTGGCCAGGTCAGGTTAACCCGTTCACGGGAAGTGAAGCCCACGACGGAGATTAGCAGGACCAAGCCTACAAGTACGATAATAAGCCGCTTATTCCCGAAAAACGACATGCCCTACCCTCCGTTTATTTACCCCGTTTTTGTCGGGAAGAGGTGATGCCTTGTTTCGATTTGAACAGGTGGATATTCTCCAAAGCGCGGCCTGTCCCGATCGCTACGCAATCCAGCGCATTTTCCGCAACATGCACGGGCATACCTGTTTCCTTGCTGAGCAGGCGGTCAAGATTGCGCAGCAGCGCTCCCCCGCCAGTCAGTACAATCCCGCGGTCCATAATGTCTGCCGCAAGCTCCGGCGGACTCTTCTCCAAGGTCACTTTCACAGCTTCAATGATCGCAGCAACGGTTTCAGCCAAAGCTTCTGCGATTTCCGTGCTGCTGACCGAGAGTGTCTTGGGCAGGCCAGTCACGAGGTCGCGGCCGCGAATGTCCACGTTTTCCGGTTCGTCTGGCGCGATGGCAGAACCAATCTCCAGCTTTAATGTTTCTGCTGTGCGTTCCCCGATCATCAGATTGTAGCGGCGCTTGATGTACTGGATAATCGCCTGATCCATCTCATCACCGGCCACACGAATGGAACGGGAGGTAACGATCCCGCCCAGGGAAATGATCGCGACTTCTGTCGTACCGCCGCCGATGTCGACCACCATGCTTCCGGTTGGCTCCCACACAGGCAAGTCTGCTCCGATCGCTGCCGCAAACGGCTCCTCAATCGTGTAAGCCTCGCGTGCGCCAGCCTGCTTTGTCGCGTCTTCAACGGCGCGCTTTTCTACAGCGGTAATTCCCGATGGCACACAAACCATCACGTTTGGGCGACGGCTGAACAGCCCCTGGTTTTTCTGGGCCTGATTGATGAAATAGCGCATCATGGTTGCCGTTGTGTCAAAATCCGCGATAACCCCGTCCTTCATCGGACGTACGGCTACGATGTTGCCAGGTGTGCGGCCGATCATGCTTTTTGCCGCATTCCCCACGGCTTCAATGGAATTGTTGTTGGTACGAATCGCCACTACAGAAGGTTCGCGCACGACAATTCCTTTTCCTTTTACAAAAACAAGTGTATTGGCAGTGCCGAGGTCAATCCCCAAGTCACGTGTAAATCCACCAAACATAAAAAAAACTCCTTCCAATAATATACAAATGACAAGCGATTTTACGTCCTACAAGTACCCTTGCTCTTTCAAGCTCACGTACCTGCCATCTCCGATAATCACATGATCCAACAGTGAAATCCCTACCAGTTCTCCCGCCTCACGCAGCGTATGCGTGATCGCGATGTCTTCCCTGCTAGGTGTCGGATCACCACTTGGATGGTTATGTAGGCAAATTACCGATGCGCTGCTACGACGGATCGCTTCTTTGAAGACTTCTCTAGGGTGCACGATGGAAGCGTCCAGACTGCCTACAAAAATAGTCTGCTTGCCAATCACGTGGTTCTTGGTATTCAGAAAGAGGCAGACGAAATGCTCCTGTGTCAGATGAGCAAGCTCAGGGGCCATCAGGTCAGCCACATCGCGGGGCAGTCGGATGGAAGCGCGTTTTTTCCGCGGGATGCCAACCATTCTGCGCCCGAGTTCAAAGGCAGCGTGCAGTTCCACTGCTTTTGCCGGGCCGATCCCTTTCAGTTCCGTCAGCTCAGCATGAGAGGCTTGGGCCAATCCACGCAGGTCGCCAAATCTGGCTAACAAGCGCTGAGCCAACTGATAGACTGACTCCTGCTCACTGCCTGTCCTCAGTAAAATGGCAAGAAGCTCTGTATCAGACAGATGGACCGCTCCTTCGCGAAGCAGTCGTTCACGTGGACGGTCATAGTAAGGGACGTTTTTGCCGTCTGTTTTGTTACAGGTATTTACTGCCATTTTTCGCCGCCTCCCACCTATCTCATTATCGTTAACGGCTGACATGAAGAAGGTCATGAAGCGGTTGGCCGTTGTCACTAGCACACAAACACAGCTTTTCCTACAAAATCGGCATCCCGAAGCGCGCAAGGAGCTTGGAGGTCAAGCACAGCGGAAGCCCGACAACCGTAAAGTAATCCCCGGTGATCCCCTCCACAATCGTCGCTCCAATCCCTTGAATCGCATAAGAGCCCGCTTTGTCCATCGGCTCTTTCGTTGCAATGTAAGACTTGATTTCCGCTTCGCTCAACGGGCGAATTTTCACAGCGGTATGACTGTGTGCCACCTCTGAGCGCCCGGTCGCTGCATCAACCAGGGCCACGCCGCTGTATACAGTATGCTCTCGCCCCTGGAGCATGGACAGCATGCGAAACGCGTCCGCTTCGTCGATCGGCTTGCCCAATATTTGTCCATCGAGCACGACAATCGTATCGGAACCGAGCACGATGCCTTCTGTCAGACGAGCTGCCACTGCCCTTGCCTTGCGCAGGGACAGCTCCTCTACCACTTGCCTGGCAGATAACTCAGGAGCAGTCATCTCGTCCACATCGCTGGTCATGACGGTAAACGGAATGCCCAGCGCCTGCAGCAGTTCTCTCCGGCGAGGCGATGAGGAAGCGAGAATGAGCGTGTCATGTTTTTCTGTCGTCATTTTTCAACCTACTTTATCCGTCGATGTATCCAAAACGCGAGGGCAAGCCCCCCGATACTGGCCAGATTTAGTTTTACCTGAAAGGTAAGGTCGTACTTCAAAATTTCTAAATCCGCCGCAGGTGACCATGTAATGATTTTGCTCTTGGTCAAAAAAGGCACCCAGGGACCGAGAATTTCCCCGACGATGCTTCCGAACAAAAGCCCACTCACCAATAGAAACACGAGTGTAAGCGTTTCTTTCCCCATTACTTGTTCCCAACTCCCTTTTAAGAAGGGATTCTCTTTTTGCCAACCATAAGTTTAGCAAATGGAAGGGGGTGAAACAATCCCTGATTACTCTTGGTAGTTACTGTATAAAAAGAAAAGGCCCTCCTGCAAGAAAACTTGCACAAAGCCTTCTCATTGCCTGCCTATTCGTTTCAGCGCGCCATCTGCACCCAGCTTGCGTAGTTCTCCAAATAGCGAAGAACGCCTGCCTGGACTTGCCACGCGTAAGATTCGGCGCTGTCCCCTTTTTTGCCCGCGCTCGCTTCCGCCATTTTATCGCGGGCTGCCATCGCCTGATTGATCCCGTTGACCATTCCTTCAAACAGCGGCTTCCATGCTTCCTGCACCTGTATCAGTCGGCTTTCCTCCAGCAATTGGCGATGCCATTCCTTCAAATCGGCCGTCTCCTGCATAGAAGACGAAAGCTGTCCCGATGTAATAATCAGTCCGGATTGGGCAGAGAGCGCCCGAGCCAGCTTCACGCCATTGTCAAAAAACTCCTGCACGTTCGGGCCCTCTGTGGCGGCAGCTGGTTTGCTCACCGGAACCGCTCCCTGGAAGGCCGGGAATGCAAACTCCTTGACGTACACATCCATCCCCTTGTTTTTCAGGCTGGCGGCAAAGCCCAATACGGCGTCTCTCGTAGGAGCTGCGGCTGCGAACATGTACTGCTTGCCGCCATCCTTGTAAAAAAGGTGCGGGATACCGGCTTTTGCAAGCGGCTCCGCGGCCGACTCCGGAGAAGCGTCCGGCTGAAACACGCCTGTCTGGGCGACGAACATGCTGATCTGCGGAACTTGCAGGGACACATTATGCTGCTCGCCAGAAAAAGCGTTTCCGGCTGCTGCCTCTGCGCCAGCTCCTGTCGCGGACGTACCTTTGCCAGCAACCGTTTCCTGCCCGCCTGTCTGCCCGTTTTTGGCCTCTTGTGCCGTCAGCGTCTGCACGGTATCGCTCAAAACGGATCCGTAGGATTGCGAAAATTCTTTCTGCGTGAATACGGACAGCACCAAAAAGCCGAACAACAGCCCGATGGCTACCGCCCCTCCTGTCGTCAGCGCTGTGCGCCAGATGGGAGTTTTCGGCCAGAAAGCGAGGAAGTGCTTTGCTGAACCTTTAGCGGGGGTGCTGTAGCCTCCTAAAAAATCCTCCTGCCGGATCGACTCTTCGTTTTCCGGCACATCACCCGGAAGAAGTCCCGCCTCTCTGCTTGGCTCCGTCCGTGCGGCGTTTCTCAGTTGCATCATCCGTGCCCAGGCGTCATTTTCCTTCGTCGGCGGAAGTGCGCCGTGAAAAGGGGTCGACGGCCCTTGAATATGCACCCGCGGCGCATCGTCTTTCGGGGTTCGTTTCGCACTCGCCTCCTGCCTGACTGTCTCGCGCTTTTCGTCCCAATACCTGCCGTTCATCCTGACTGTTACCTGATTTTTCTTTTCTCCGTTCACGCTCATGCCCTCCCAGCTTGCAGGCTATTTGTACTAGCTTACGTCTTGCCGGGACGGGTTATGACTGCGATCTACAAATCTAGCAAATCGTCTAGCAAAGCAGCATGTCGGGGAACTTTTTCGCAAAAGCTTACGGTTGCCAGGTCAAAAGCAGTCCGGCGTGGACGAGCCCTCCGCCAAAGCCGTACATGAGAATCTTGTCTCCCGCTTTTACCTTTCCTTCGTCGATGCCCATTCCGAGCGCAAGCGGGATGGTAGCCGCCGATGTATTGCCGTAGTAGGCCAGGCTGTACAAGGTCTTTTCCATCGGAAAGCCGCTCCGCTCACAAATCGATTCGATCATGCGCAAATTGGCGCTGTGCGGGATGAACCAGTCGATTTCTTCCAGCGTCATGCCCGCGCGGCTTGCGACCTCCTGCATTCCTTTTGGCACCGTCGTGACTGCCCACTTGTACACTTCCCGGCCATTTTGGACGATGCAGCCGTTACCCGCAAGCTCTCTGCCGTTCATGCTCGTCGACAGCCCGGAGCGATATACATGAATGCCGCCGTCCCCTTTCGAACCCAAATAGGCGGAGTGAAAACAAGGCGCGCCCGGAGCGGCTTCCACCAGTACCGCGCCCGCTCCGTCTCCGAACAGGATGCAAGTCGTCCGGTCGGTGTAGTCGGTCACTTTGGAAAGAGTTTCGGCAGCCACCACCAATACTTTGCGATGCAGCCCGGAGGCGATCATCGCATTCGCTGTGTGCAGTGCGTAAGTAAAGCCGGCGCATGTGGCGGAAAGGTCCATGGCCCCTGCCTGCAAAATCCCAAAATGAGCCTGGATTTGGCTCGCCACACTGGGAAAAGCAAAATCCGGGGTGCTCGTCGCCACAAGAATCAAATCGACGTCTGCCAGCTCTTTCTGATAAGTGTCGGCCATGTTTTTCACAGCTGCAATCGCCAAGTCACTTGTAAACTCATCTTCCGCAGCAATTCGCCGCTCGTGAATACCTGTTCGCTGCAAAATCCATTCGTCTGAAGTCTCCACCATCTTTTCCAGATCGGCATTGCGAAGCACGCGGCTCGGCACGCAAGTACCAATCGCGGTTATGCGGGATGGAAAAGCATTTGCGCTCATCATTGCAATCATCACCTCTGCTTGTTTGTGACTTCATTATAACATCAGATATTAATACCTGGTACTAATTTTTCTGTTTCGACGCACGAAAAAAGACTTGGCTCCGTTCAGAACCAAGTCTCCTTCGCTTGCAACGATATGTGCTGCTTTTATTTTTCCAGATTTTCTGCCAGCCAGTAAGCGGACTTCCAGATGTCTCCCGCGCCCATGGTCAGCACCAGGTCGCCAGCTTTCAATTCCTTGACCAACTGTTCCTGCACTTGCTCCTTGGTCGGAATGTACTTTGCACGCGGGTGGCTGTTGGTGCGGATTTTTTGGACCAGCACCTCGGAGCTTACACCTTCGATTTTCGCTTCCCCAGCCGGAGAGTAAATATCCGTAATGATGACTTCATCCGCCTGCGAAAAAGCGCGGCTGAACTCATCCATCAGGAAATACGTGCGCGTGTAGCGCTGCGGCTGGAAAACGGCGATAACCCGTCGGCCGGACGCCTTGGCTCCGTTCAACGTCGCAATGATCTCTGTCGGGTGGTGTGCGTAATCGTCCACCACGAGAATGTCGCGCGCCTCTCCAATGATCTGGAATCTGCGCTTTGCGCCCCGAAACGAGGTCAGGGCATTGGCAATCTGTTCAAACGAAAGTCCGGCGTTCAGGCAGACGATGATCGCTGCCAGCGCGTTCGCGATATTGTGCTTGCCCGGCACAGTGAGCGAGAGTGTCCCGAGCAGCTTTTCCTGATGATACACCTGGCATGTGCTGCGGCGATCCCCGCACTCGATCGACACCGCGCGAAACTCGGCCTGCGACACAAAATCCGGATCGATCGCATAGGTGACTACCGTGCCGGCGACAGACGGCATCACTTCGCGAACGTGCGGATCATCGATGCACAAGATCGCTTTGCCGCCCGGCTTCAGATGGCTCAAAAACTTGACGTACGCCTGCTTCAAATTGTTGAAGTCGCCATCGAAATGCTCCAGGTGGTCCGGCTCGATGCTGGTAACAATCTCGTACATCGGTCTGTATTCCAAAAAAGAACCATCGCTCTCGTCCGCTTCGGCAATGACAAAATCACTTGTCCCCGCCTTGGCGTTTGTGCCCGCATTCATCAGTTCTCCGCCGATGATGAAGGTCGGGTCAACTCCGCACTCTTCCATTACATGGGAAATCATGGAGGTCGTGGTCGTCTTGCCGTGCGCTCCCGCTACGGCTACACCTGTTCGTTCGTTCAAGATGCGGGCGAGCATTTGGGAGCGGTGCATGACCGGGATGCCCTTCGCTTCCGCTGCGACTACCTCCGGATTGTCCTTGGGGATGCTGGTCGAGTAAACAATGATGTCTGCTCCCTCCACGTGGGCAGCATGATGGCCGATATGAACGACCGCCCCTCTCGCTTCCAGCTTCTTCGCCAATTCGTTCATGGCGACATCGGAGCCAGTTACCTTGTATCCAAGGTCGATCAAGACGCGGGCAATGGCACTCATGCCATATCCGCCGATGCCCACAAAGTGGACGTGCCTAGCCTGATCCACCCTATTCACCTGCCTCTTCTACTGTAGTGGGAAAGAATGCGCGTACTTGGGCGATGAAGTAGAGCGAACCGCAGACGACCAACCAGTCATCCGCTTTCGCCGATTGCTTCTCCCGCATCCAGGAAAGGAGGAACGCCCGCCAGTCCGGGACGGCTTCAAGCTTTTCCTCCGCCCATCCGCCTTGCAAAAACGCATCGCGCAGCGTGCTTGCCGCTGCTGCACGCGGAAAGTCAAATTCCGTCACGTTCAGTGACTTGATTTTCGCCTTCACGGGCGAAAGCGCCTTTGCCATCTCGGAAAGCGGCTTATCAGCCAAGCCGGAGAACAGCAGGTGCAGCCCTGCATCGTTTGGCAAAAGCCGCTCCAGGCTATTGGCGAGTGCTTCCATTCCCTCCTGGTTGTGTGCCCCGTCCAAGATCACAAGCGGTCTTGGCGATACGACTTCCAGACGACCAGGCCAGCGTGTTTGTTGCAAACCACGGGAAATTTCTTCTTCCTCCAGCAAGAAAGAGAAATAGTTGCGCAAGACATCAATGGTCATCAACGCGACCGCTGCATTTGTCGCTTGATGAATGCCGTTCATGGTCAGGCGATAGGCAGCTTCATGGCGCCGATGGATACTGTTGTAGCGAATCCACTGCTGTCCCAGTTCTTCTTCTGCCTGTTCGACAAAGAAGTGCTCCTGCAAGCTGTAGACGGTGCTTTTCGTCTGAAGAGCCCGCTCCTTGAGCACCGCAAGTATTTCCGGCCGGGTCTCGCCCGTGACGACAGGTACGCCCGGCTTGATGATGCCAGCTTTTTCGCGGGCAATCTCCTCCAGGGTATTGCCCAACACCTGCGTATGGTCCATCCCAACATTTGTGATAACGGAGACGAGCGGCAGCACGACATTGGTCGAGTCCAGCCGCCCTCCCAGCCCTGTCTCCCAGACGACGACAGCCGGTCTCTTCACTCTCGAAAAATAGAGAATCGCGATCAGCGTAATGACTTCAAACTCGGTAGGAGAGCCAAATTCCGTCTCGCGCTCGCAGCGCTCGATCAGTACCTTGACTTCATTCACCAGCTGGAGCAGATCGGCTTCCTCGATCATGCTCCCGTTGTAGCGAATGCGCTCGCGAAAATCGACCAGATAAGGCGAGGTGAACGTGCCGACACTGTAGCCGGCCTCCATCAGCATTTGCGTCAGGAACGCGCACGTCGACCCTTTTCCATTGGTGCCTGCCACATGGATGAACGGGATTCTCCGTTCCGGATGGTCCAGTTGCTCAAGTACCCATTGCATTCTCTCAAGCCCGGGCCGCTGACCGAAGCGAAGCAGCCCATGCAGCCAGTCGAGCGCTTCTTTGTATTCAACAAATTGTCCTTCAGCATGCATACCAAAATGCTCCATTCTCAAAATTATGCGTTTGCACGACGGATCATTCACCCTTCAGTTCGGCCAGTCGAGCGATGACCTTATCCCGTTTTTCCATGTAGTCCGCCATTTTCGCTTTTTCTTCTTCCACGACTTTTTCCGGTGCCTTGGCCATAAAGCCTGGGTTGTTCAGCTTTTTCTCGATCCGCTCCACTTCGCTGTGCAAAGTAGCCAGTTCTTTTTCCAGTCGCTTCAGCTCTTGCTCGATGTCGATCAGGCCGGCCAGCGGCAAGAACAGCTCCGCTCCTGTCACCACGGCAGACATCGCTTTTTCCGGGGTAGCCAGCTCCATGCTGATCGCAAGCTTCTCCGGATTGCAGAAACGGGCGATGTACTCTTCGCCGCGCGCCAGACGCTCGGCTGAGGTGGCATCGCTTGGCTTAATCAGCAGCTCGATTTTTTTGGACATCGGCACGTTTACTTCCGCGCGGATGTTGCGCACGCTGCGGATAATGTCCATCAGCATGGTCATCTCGCTCTCTGCCTCGGTGAAAATCCATTGCTCGTTAACCGTTGGCCAAGGGGCTACCGTAATGCTCTCGCCTTGGTGCGGCAGCGCCTGCCAAATTTCCTCGGTGATGAACGGCATGAACGGATGGAGCAGCTTGAGCGTTTGGTCGAGTACAGTCACGAGCACGGATTGCGTCGTCTTTTTCGCTGCTTCGTCACTGCCGTAGAGCGGCAGCTTCGCCATCTCGATGTACCAGTCGCACAGGTCATCCCAGATGAAGTTGTACAGCACGCGGCCCGCTTCGCCAAACTCAAAGGCGTCGGTCAGGCGCGTCACGTCTGCGATCGTCGCTTGCAGACGGGAGAGAATCCACTTGTCTGGCGTCGACAGCTCACCGCTAAGATCAATGTCGTCGTACGTAAATCCGCTCAGGTTCATCAGTGCAAAGCGGGAGGCGTTCCAAATCTTGTTGGCGAAGTTGCGGTTTGCCTCCACCTTTTCCCAGTAAAAACGTTGGTCGTTCCCCGGCGAGTTGCCTGTTGCCAGCGTGAAGCGCAGGGCATCGGCACCGTATTTTTCGATCACTTCCATCGGATCGACACCGTTTCCGAGCGACTTGGACATTTTCCGGCCTTCGGAGTCGCGGATAATACCGTGAATCAGCACGGATTCAAACGGGCTTTTTCCGGTGAACTCAAGACCGGAGAACATCATGCGCGCTACCCAGAAGAAAATGATGTCGTATCCGGTTACAAGTACATTGGTCGGATAGAAATACTTCATGTCCTCGGTTTCTTCCGGCCAGCCGAGCGTGGAAAACGGCCACAGGCCAGAGGAGAACCAGGTATCGAGCACGTCGCTGTCCTGCTCCAGCTTGTGGCTGTGGCAGCTCGGACATTCGGTGACATCTTCGCGCGATACGACCGTCTCGCCGCACTCCTGGCAGTACCAGGCAGGAATGCGATGGCCCCACCAAAGCTGGCGGGAAATGCACCAGTCGCGGATGTTTTCGATCCAGCGCAGGTAGTTGGTTTTGAAACGCTCCGGAACGAATTTGACGCTGTCTTCGCTGTTGGCGTTGGCCAGTGCGAGGTCAGCCAATGGCTGCATTTTCACGAACCACTGGGTGGACAAATACGGCTCGACAACGGCGTCGCTGCGCTCGCTGTGACCTACCTGGTGGATGTGCTCCTCGATCTTGAACATGACGCCTTGTTCGGTCAGGTCTTTGATGATTTGCTTGCGGCAGGCAAAACGGTCCAGCCCTTTGTAGATGCCGGCCTGCTCGTTCATCGTGCCCGTTTCATCCATGACGACGATTTGTGGCAGTTGGTGGCGCAGTCCCAGCTCGAAGTCGTTCGGGTCGTGTGCAGGTGTGATTTTTACCGCGCCGGAGCCAAACTCCGGATCGACGTACGTATCGGCGACAATCGGGATTTCACGGCCGACAATCGGCAAAATGACGGTTTTTCCGATCAGGTGCTTGTAGCGCTCGTCTTCCGGATGGACAGCGACAGCGGTATCGCCCAGCATCGTTTCCGGACGGGTCGTCGCCACTTCGATGTAGCCTGTGCCGTCAGCGAGCGGATAGCGCATATGGTGCAGCGCACCTTTTACTTCCTTGTAAATGACTTCAATATCAGACAGGGCGGTACGGGCAACCGGGTCCCAGTTGATGATGCGATTGCCGCGGTAAATCAAGCCTTTTTCGTACAGACGGACGAACACTTCGCGCACGGCTTTGGACAAGCCCTCATCCATCGTAAAACGCTCGCGGGAGTAGTCCAGCGCAAGACCGAGCTTTTCCCACTGCTCGCGGATGTGCGCAGCGTAAATGTGCTTCCATTCCCATACTTTTTCGATGAACTTCTCACGGCCAAGGTCATGACGGGAGATGCCCTCTTCGCGCAGCGTCGCTTCTACGCGGGCTTGCGTAGCGATCCCGGCGTGGTCCATCCCAGGCAAAAACAGCGTGCTGTAGCCTTGCATCCGCTTTGCGCGGGTGATGATGTCCTGCAGTGTGGTATCGAGCGCGTGGCCGAGGTGCAGCTTGCCTGTCACGTTCGGAGGCGGGATGACGATCGTGAACGGACGCTTCTCCGGGTCGCGTTCCGCCTTGAAAAACTGCTTTTCGATCCAGTACGGATACCATTTGCTCTCGGCTGCCTTCGGATCGTAGTTCTTCGGCAGCAATTGGTCGATGTCGGTTGTTGGCTGAGTTGACATGGATATGCTTCCTCCTCTGGGAAAATAAAAAAACCCTTCATCCAAAGGACGAAAGGATTATTTCGCGGTACCACCTTTGTTAACATACGGCAGGAAAAGTCCGGCGTATGTTCCCTCAAACAAGATAACGGCTGCGAACCGCTTTTGGCTAGACACATCGTGTTCACCAAAAACAACTCCCGGGCGACCTTCAGTCCTGCTCTCCTTAGAGAATCTTCCACCAACTGATTCTCCTCTCTGCAAAGGGCTCCTGACCTACTCTTCCCGATCATCGTTGATCCGATATGTAGTTGTGGTATCGTTGCTTTGCTTATTATATACAATCACGCTGTTTCGCGTCAAACCCGGTTTCGCCCACTTTTCCTACTGTGATCCCCAGCGCCTTGGTAAAACCGAGCACGCTTAAAATATCCAAAATTTCTTCGCGGACATTGACAATCTCGACCTGTTTTCCGGAAGCAAGCAATTCTTTCGTAGTAAAATACAGACTTCCAATACCAGAAGAATCCACAAAGGATACTCCCTGAAAATCGACGGTAACGGATTGATTGCGCCCCCCGTACTGCTGGAGCAATTCACCCACTCGCTCTCCCACCGCCATCTCCAACTCTCCGGCGAAAAACAGCGTAGCCTGTCCGTTCGTCTCGGTTGCTCGGTAGTCCATTCTCAAACTCCTCTCAAAAGGTATCGGTGTAGCTGATTTTGTCCTTTCTCACTCATGTTACCCGTTTCATCCGGATTTCAAACATTTGGAATTTTCTCCGATTGTTTTGTCAGCTTGTCAGCACACATTCCAGGATCAGCTTCGTTCCTGCCGCCGTGCTGCTCAAATAGATTCGGTCACAGTATTGCAGCATGACGTGAAAGCCCGCTCCCAGCGAATTTTGCGTCGAAAATCCTTGCTGCAGTGTCGCTCGCGGCAAATCCTCCAGCAAAATTCCCTGGCCCTGGTCGTGAATGACCGCCCGGCAAAGCTGCTGATCGGGGACAATATACAGCATGATCGTTCCCCCGCTGCCATGTTTGAGCGTGTTCGATGCCGCCTCGTTGACAGCTACCAAAAAGTGCAAAAGACGGGTGGCGGCAAAACCGAGCGGCTCCAGCGTGCTCTTGAACGACCTTCTGAGCAACGCCAGGTCTTCCGGTGCCTGGATGTCCATCGCAAGCGACCTGTGACCTTCCCGCAACAGACAAAACAGTTCCTCGTCACTTAGCAACAACAGCTTGCCCGACGTGACCACGCCAAGAATATCCCGGTAATTTTCCCATTCGCGCCTTTTTCGTTTGCGTTCCTCCGCGATGACAGTCGTCACGTCAATCAGCGCGATCCCACAGGTCTGATCCGGCAAAATGGACGCGTACATATCAAACACTTTTTTCCCGTCCTGACTGACAATCTGCTCGCGCAGCGAACTGCCGTGGATGATCGCTTCGCCAACCAGGCGACGCATTTCTCTCTCGACATCGGGGTCAGCCCGGTTTGAGCCAAGCGGACGCAAATGGCCGGCGTCAAACAGGTAGAGGAAAATCGTCTCGATTTGACGCAGGATAGACAGCTTTTGCAGCTCCTGCTTGATGAGACGTCCCCGCTCGTCATCCCGATCCTTCCAATTATGCAATACGTCAGTAGGGTCCAGCTCGCTACTCATATGCCACGTATGAAATTCTTCCAGAAGCAGCCGTTCCAACACTTCTTCCTTGCGCAAAACTTTCTCGATGTCAACAACATGGTAAGGAACACCGTTGATTCCTTGCAGCCCGCTGCCGATAATGCGAAAATCGAAAGCGAGTTCGACCTCCAGACGACCAAGCAACTGCCTGGTCGAACTTAACAGGCCGATGGCTGTCCGGCTAACCGCTACCAATTGCGCTTGACTTGTCTCCATTGTCGCAAGCTCCGTCACCTTCACCTTGCGTGGCGGCAGCACTTTTTGGGCAGAACCTCCTGAACGGAGCTCAAGAAGACAGTTGCAACAATCGGGATTGTCCGGACACTGTTCACACACAATCACCGTTCATCCTCCTATTCACAGGCGCTTCAGCTCGGGCACTCCCGTCCGTGCAGGAGTTTCACTTCCTCGTTGTCCCGCATGAGAGCCGGTTTGAAACTGCAAAATCAAAACGGAGATGTCATCTGTTTGCGGGCCTTGGCGCGTCATCGCCCACAGGTACGATTCGACGCGCTCCATCATCTCTTCCTTGCCTGGCTCGTCCAGCAGGGCGGCGAGAGCTGCAAGCAGTTGGTGAGAGCTGTGCTGCCCGTCTTTTCTTCCTGTATCCAGCAATCCGTCTGTGTATAGCAACAAGATCCCTTCTTCTGTCAAGGGGACTTCCTCCAGCTCATAGGTGCTGTCAGGCAAAAGCCCGAGCCCTACTCCGCTCCTGCAGTGAAGGATGCTTTTTTGCGTGCTGGACAAATAGATGGGTTGCGGGTGGCCCGCTCTGGCAATCAGCAGTCGGTGGCGCGCTGCGTCATGGACGGCGACCAGCATCGTAATATACGAGCGCGTTTTCACCAAATCGGCATACAGGAGCTGGTTTAGCCGCTGTAAAATTTCATCCGGGGACCAGCTCGTCTGCAAAATGGCGCGAACCGCAATTCGAATCACCGACGCCCAAATGCTCGCCGGCAAACCGTGTCCCGATACGTCCGCCACGACAAAGCAGGTATAGCGCTCATTGATCCGCACGAAATCAATGTAGTCTCCCCCAACGTACGTGACGGGAACGTAGACCGTCCTGGCGCGAAGACCGTTCATCTGCCATTCCTCTTTTGGAATCAGCATGGACTGAATTCTTCGGGCCAGGCCCATCTCCATCTCAAGCTCCTTCAGCTCTGTCGACTGATGTTCATGCAAACACCGCAAAATCAGACCTCTCACATTCACCAGCAAAAGCTGAAAAAAAGATTGCTCCAGCTCTTCTATCTCTCTATCGCTCTGCTCGACAGCAGTTTGCGCCACCAGCCGGACGAAACGCGGCGTTTTGGCCGTATCCCATTGCTCCGAGACGACGATGCGCTCCTCGAAAAACGGCACCGCGCCCTGCTCGTCTCTATTGCCTCGCTCGGCTTGAAAATAGACATCTCCCTGCTCGGATTCCCAGCTGATGCCCAGATAGACGAGCGAATGGATTTTGCCAAACCAGACGTCGACAAGCTCGCTGGTCAATTGATGGATGTTATCATAATGGACGTTGCTCACACAGATTTTGTTGCTGGCAATCAGCAGTCCCTCGTAGCCATGCTTCAACTCTCCGACACGCGACAGTTGATGATTCATCCATTCTGTCTGGGCGAGCTGCTGGATCGGCCTGGATTCGAGTGTACTCACCGCCGACAGCGTCTCCGTCATCCATTCGTCATTGTTCTGATTATTCATGTATGCCCGAATACTTATGCAAGAAATGGTAATTACCAATCCTACTCTAGCATAAAACGGCATCTCGGGCAGCGCAAGCAAGAAAGCGGCTATGACCAGAAGAATGACCTGCACCAACCCTGCATGCTGTCTCGTCATCCTCTGCCGAAGCAAGTCGCAGGAAAAGAGAATCACGCACACTCCTGCACCTATTCCTGACAAATAGAGCGCTATTTTCCAGATCATCTGTTCACCTTTGCAAATTCGTCCTGGTCTTCCTGCCCTATACGTTCCCTTTTCCTCCCATACTCAAACCTGTGGCCGCAAGTCCGCCGCCCGCGAAAACCGGCATGTGCCCGCGGGAAATATAGGCACTGTCCCAATAGGCCTCGCATATGCTGAAATGAGGTGATAACGATGATGAATTTTCGCTGGAAATACAATCCTACCTACCTGCGCATCAAGTTCGGGTGCAAACAGATGCTGATTCCCTTGATGATTTTTCAGTTCATTCGCACCGTCCTGCTTCCCACCTCGTTCGACGTGATTTTGCTCGGCCTGCTCGCCGTGCTGTACGTCGCCATCGTCCTGGAGTGGCTGTAACTGCGAAAAGCAACGCCCCACCTCGTGAGACGTTGCTCGTTAAAAGGCTTGCTGGACCCAGCGATGCAGCCGCATCAGGCGGTCCATATCTTTTTCCAGGCGCTTTACCGCGTACAGCTCGCTCCAATCCCGGCGGTTGTGGTAATAGATGTCGATGTCTCTCATGATTCGTTCCGGATATGAGAGAAACGACGCCAACAGCTCGATTTCTTCCGGCCGCAACGGGAAGATGGCGGCATAGCGATGGTAAAGTTGGGAGGCACCTGCTTCATCTCCCGCCAGTTGAAAAAACGTCCGATAAAACAACGTGAGATCGCGTACAGGCGTATCGAAGCTGGCCCGGTCAAAATTGAGCAGCTTGCCTCTGCCAAAGCGATCCGGCACGATATGGGCCGGATGCGGATAGCCGTGAATGAGCGACAAGCGAAAATGCGCATGCGTCTCGTGCCGCTCCTTCCAGTCCGTCAACAGTTCGGTCGCTGTCTGGCTCATTTCCGCAATAAACTCTTTGTTGGCCAAAAACACCAGGTCAAACGGGGACTGGTACTTCCGCCCTCCCGCTACCTCTGCCGCTTTTTCCATCTGGTTTTGCCAATACTGCCAGCGGTTCAGCAGCGAATCAATCAGTGGCTCCACCTGTCGCGGGTCGTCATAGCGGTAATTTTGCGTGAGGTGGTGAAGCTCCGCGAGCCGCTCAATCGCCGGGGTAGCCCAGGCCAACGGCTGCTCTGTCCACTCCTCGTTCCCAGGCTGCCAGGGTGTCACATAGTACAGGGAGTCTCCCCGCACCACAAACGGATCGTCGAATTTTGTGTACGTGAACGGAACCGCCCCGTCCCAGCCTCGCTGCTGCAACTGGCGCAGCATGTCGCTTACGAAAATCAGCCGCTTGGCAGGCATCTGGCACCGTTTGCAGACGTAGGAGCCATAGGGAGTGGCCGCCTTGTACACATTTGGCTCTTTCAAAATCTCGATGCTCTGCGCGTACATGTCGTACTCATGAAACAACGGATAGATGTCGTCATAGCGGCTCATGTACTCCCTCCCTCCTCGATTGCTCTGCTCGGTAGGCGATGTGTTGCAAGAGCTCGTCTACGGACTGCTGGATGCGCAGCGCCTGCTCAATCGCTTTGACAGAAGGCTCTTCCTTGCCGGCAACCCGCTTCGTATAGGCTTCGATGCTTTTGTACACCTCGCGGGGACGAGCCATGAAGGCGAGCAGCAAGGTATAATCACCGTAATGGAGTGGCTTGATCTCTTCATATCCGTCCAAAAAAGCGTCAATCTGGGCGAGGTCTTTGTGCGTCAAGTAATGCTCCCGCAAAAAGCCCGCCACATCCCGCTGCTGCACGGACAAGGCCGGGCGGAAAAAGCCCCGCAAGTAAAGCTCGCCCTGCACCATTCCCCAATTGTCCCGTTGCAAATCCCGGTGCGACACACTGACTGCATCCGGCGTTACACTCTCATGCGACAGCATGGCCAAGGAACGCTCCATCCGCTGCAGCATCGGCTGCATCAGCTCGGCTACCCACCTTTTTTCACCCGATTCGCGTCCGTACTTGCTGCGGAACGCTTCTGCAAAAGCTTTGGCCCGCGTCCATTTGGCATCGGCGCTGATCTGCTCCTGCTTCAAGTAATCTGCGCCGGAAAGAAGCGGACTTTCCTGCTGGGACAGATGCATCATTCCGATGACTCTGCCGCAGCTTCGGGCAAGTTCGGCGCGAGGCTCACAGGCTTCGATGTGCCTGACGTGATCGGTCATCGTTACACCGCGCTTGCCCACAACCAGAAACGGCTTGGTGTCTCGCGTCCGTATAAATCGTTCCACTGCGCGAAACCCCTGACGCGCCAATCGCTCGCGCCAGGCAAACGACCAGCGCATCACATCCACACGCGGCCAGACGT
The DNA here is from genome assembly GCF_003710935.1 of Brevibacillus gelatini. Classification (GTDB taxonomy): domain Bacteria; phylum Bacillota; class Bacilli; order Brevibacillales; family Brevibacillaceae; genus Brevibacillus; species Brevibacillus gelatini. The sequence continues at coordinate 38,034 of NZ_RHHS01000040.1, read as the reverse complement.
GGAGTTCCTTGGGGCCCCGGTTCGTCTCCAGTAAATAGCAGTCATCGAGCGGCGTGATGCGGATCACGCGCGCTCGATAATGCTGGCACACTTCGGAGAGATCAATCTTATCCACGGTCCCCCACTCCTTTATTGTGGGATGTACAAAATTTGTCCCGCGACAACATGCTCGGAAGTCAGCCTGTTCACTTCCACGATTCGGGAAACGGGCAGTTGGTATCTCTGGGAAATTTGTTCCAGCGTCTCGTCGCGCTGGATGATGCACAGCTTGAGCTGACTGGTAGTCTCTTCCTTGCGCCGTACAAAAGAAGTGAGATTTTGCATCGCTTCCATCGTCGCCGAATTGGTGCTGACTGCTGCACTTTGCCGGGACGAACTGGATGAGGATTCCGCCTCCATCTCCTGCGCCTCCTGTCTGGCGCGAGACGCCTGCGAGAAAATCGACGTGAGATTGACGTTGTCGGACTCTTCCCGGGAAGCCTTGCCGGAAATCGCTACCTTGAGCTCTGTTTCTTCCACCACTTCCGGCTGCGCGACAACCGGCTCTGCCACTTCTTCCTCGGCGTCCGCATGCACTTCCCGCACATGCTCTGCTGCGTGTGCGGACTCTGCTGCTTCTGTGTCGCCCCGTGCGTAGTCTACATGCTCCTGATGATCCCGATCGTGAACGACCAGAATCGGCTCCTCTTTTTCAGTCTGCCCCCTGACAGGCTCCGGCGTCTGCACATCGCGTATGGCAGGCACGTCGTACGCCGGGGAATCATACTGCGCTTCTGACTGCCGCTCTGTTCCGTAGGAGGCAGGATCAGCTCTCCAAGCGTCCTGCGCTTCGTTTCCGGCCACCTCTTGCACTTCGCTGTACGGCTCCTGCACTTCGCCGAACTGCTGCTGGTACTCTTCTTGCTGGTTGTAGGCAATCGCAGGAGTGTCAAACACGGAAGGCGATTCAGCCGAGTCATACGACGCCGGCAAAGCTTGCCGATCCAGTTCCGCTTCCAAAGCGCTCAGCTTTTCCTCGATCTCTTCAAGGGAAGATGGCACAACGTGTGCTTGCGGCGTCTCCTCCGCCACATGGGCGTACTCCCATGTCTGTGCTTCCTCCACAGGCTCCTGATCGGCGAAAGCCGGCTGCGCCTGATTTTCGTCAACCTGATTTTCGCCAAGACGGATCCCCATGATTTTCAGATCGGCGTCAATCAGCATTTGATGCGGCGACTCCAGCTTGTAGTCAAAGCTGTCCACGATCGCATAAATGTCACCGATTTCCGCGATTCGATCCAACGGAATGGTAATATTCAACGGTATGCGATGGCTGATCTGTTCCTCCCAGCCATATTGCCCCTCCCCCGACACTTCCTTGCGAAATGGCGGAAAAGTGACTGCCTCAACCAGAGTTTCCGTCCCGCCGCTGTTCGCTTCTGCGGCCTCTCTGATCGGCTCGTATTTTCCTACCAACTGCAGGCATCCGGTGATGGAGACGTAGGAGTCGTTTTCCAGAACCTCTACATCGGGTACCAATTCCAGCTCTTGCAACTCGCCGATCCCGGCTCTATCGGATGAGAGGAAAATGGTCTCCTTGATGGCAAACGAAAGCAGCCCATCCTGTAACGCCATTCGTGCTCCTCCTTTTTCGAAACCTGGCTTCGCCAAGCTTGTTTTGGTCGATGCCTTGTTGCGCCAAGGCCGATACAGATGCAGGCAGCCTGTAATCGACCAAGTGCAGGACATTTCCCTATACTATATGGACAGGACGAGCCGTTTAGCACCGAAAAAAGGAAAAACCGGGGTTATCTCCCCGGTTGCACAGATGCAATCAATTCCGAAACCGCTTTTTTTCCTTGCGCAATACAATCAGGCACGCCCACTCCGTCATAGGAGGCGCCTGCCACCAATACACCCGGCAGGTTCGTTTGCAGCTTCTGCCTTACGTCTTTTACCCACGCCTGATGGCCGACTACGTACGGAATCGCATTTTGCAGGCGCGTCACACTGTAAAACTCAGGCGGCTGGCGAATCGTCATGATTTTGCGCAGATCGCGCAGCACGACCTCCAAAATCTCTTCATCCGTCATCTGCATGAACGATTGTTCTGTCGCTCTTCCGACAAAGCTGCGCAAAAGCGCCTTGTTTTTCGGGGCCATGTGCGGCCATTTGCGATGCGCCCACGTACAGGCCGTAATCGTCGCACCCGAGTTTCGCGGCACGATGAAGCCTGTCCCTTCCATCCCCAGCTCAATGCCGCTCTCGGGAAATGCCATCGCAATCGTCGCCACCATGTGCGGCTTGGCAGCAGGCAGAGCAGGCACACTGGCATACGGTCTGAGCAAAGGCTCCGTCACGGCGTGCGGCACCGTGAACAAGACAGCGTCCGTCTCGATCACCTGGCCGTTTTTCAAAACAAGGGTGTACTTGCCGTTCGCCTGCTTTTCCAGCTTGGCTACCCCGCTGTTTTTTTGCAGCACTTCACTGGGCAAGCTTTTTTCGATGCCTTCCACAAGCGATTGCAAGCCGTTTGCGAGCGTCAGGAAAATGCCTTTTGGCTTGCCCTGCGTCTTCGCCTGCGGACGGGAATGCTTCATCGCCAAAATCAGGCTGCGGTGCTGTTTTTCCATTTGCGCAAACTGCGGGAAGCTCGCGAGCAGGCTGAGGTTGTCGAGATCGCCGGAGTAGACGCCGGACAAAAGCGGCTGAATCAGGTTGTCGATGACCTCGTCGCCAAGCCTGCGCCGGAAAAACTCTCCTACGGAAATGTCTTCGTTCCCTTTGGAAGCGGGCAGGATCAGGTCGAGTGCTGCGCGAATTTTGCCCGGCCAGGAGATCAGGTCTGTCGTGACAAAAGGCATCAGCCGGGTCGGCACGCCCATCACGGCCCCTTCCGGAATCGCCATCAGCCGATCCTTGTGCCAAATGTACGCCTGTCCGGTACTGTTGCGAACCAGTTCATCGGCAAGCCCAAGGTCTGCCGCCAGCTCGCCTGCACTTGTTTTCCGCTCCAAAAAGGAATCGGGCCCCAGCTCAATAACGAAGCCTTCGTGCCGCCATGTCTTGATTTTGCCGCCAAGACGGTCTTGTTCCTCGATCAGCTGGAAGCGGATCGGCAGCCGCTTGGCCTCGATCTCTTTTTGCAAGTAAAAAGCAGCGGTCAATCCGGTGATGCCGCCGCCAACAATCGTGACATGACATGATTTCTCACTCATGTGATCCATCTCCTAGTTCGCCAGCTTTTTCTCGATGGCATCAGCCAGACAGGAGATAAACGCAGGTCTGGCGTTCGGCATCGGAGGACGATGGTACTGTACACCCAGTTCTTCCGTGACTGCCTTGCATTCCATATCGTTATCGTACAAAACTTCCAGATGCTCCGCGACAAATCCGACCGGACAATAGACAAAGGAGCGATAGCCGTGCGTCGAATACAGCTCTCTCGTCAAATCCTGGACGTCCGGGCCAAGCCACGGCTCCGGTGTATTCCCGGCGCTCTGCCAGCCGATTGCGTACCGTTCAATCCCTGCCTGCTCGGCGATCAGTCTGGCGGTGTCCTCCAGTTGCTGCGGATACGGGTCCCCGGATTTCAGGATTTTTTCCGGCAGGCTGTGCGCGGAGAAAATGACCACGGCTTGTTCGCGTTCTTCAGCTGGCATCGCAGCAAACGTGTCCTCGATTGCTTTTGCCCAGTACGCAATGAAGCCCGGCTCCTTGTACCAACTGTCGATACAGGTGATTTTCGGACCGCCGATTGCTTCGGAATGCTCACAAGCTCTGCCGTTGTATTCCTTGACGCTGTAGCTGGAGTAATGCGGAGCGAGCACCAGGCTGATCGCCTCGGTAATCCCGTCGCGCTTCATTTGTTCAACGGCGTCCTCCACAAACGGCGCGATGTGCTTGAGCCCCAGGTAGCCGACAAACTCCCGGTCCGGATAGCGCTCATTCATCTCCCGCTCCAGCGCGCGCACCTGCTCGTCTGTGATGTCGGCAAACCGATTCAGGCCGTCGACTGCCTCATAACGCGCCCTCAGATCGTCCAGCAGTTCCTGCGGCGGCTTGCGGCCACGCCGAATGTGCGTGTAGTACGGCTCAATCTCTTCCGGGCTGCGCGGCGTTCCATACGCCATCAACAAAAGCCCTGTTTTTGGCTTTGCCATCTCATACCCCTCCTGGTCACACGTCCCTTTTGTAGCTGTGGATGAACGCGGTCAATTTTTGCAGCGTTTCTACTTTGGCGTCAGGGAAGACACCGTGCCCCAGATTGAAAATGAATCCCGGCTGCTTTGTTCCTTCGTCGAGAATTTCTTTTGCTTTGGCTTCGAGCTTCTCCCACGGAGCGAGCAGCAGTGTCGGGTCGAGATTGCCCTGAAGCGTTTTGGTAACGCCCATGTTTCGTGCGGTTGTAATCGAAGTGCGCCAGTCCAGACCGACAACATCGACAGGCAAGCGGTTCCAATCCAGCAGAAGATGACCCGCCCCGATCCCGAAATAGATCGTCGGTACTCCGGTTTCTTTCAGCGCCTGGAAAATTCGCGTCATCACAGGCGTAATGTACTCGCGGTAATCTTCGTCATTCAACGCGCCTACCCAGGAGTCAAACACCTGAACCGCTTGCGCCCCGGCCTTGATCTGTGCCTTCAGGTAGGTGATGGTCATGTCGCCGAGCTTGTCCATCAATGCCTGCCAGGCAGCCGGTTCGGTGTACATGAACGCCTTTGTCTTGTGGTAATGCTTGGAAGGACCGCCCTCAATCATGTAGCTGGCGAGCGTGAATGGCGCTCCCGCAAAGCCGATCAGCGGGACGGACAGCTGCTCGCGCAACAGCTTGATCGATTCCATAATATACGGCACGTGCGTTTCCGGCTCCAGGTCTTGCAGGCGCTCTACATCCGCGAGCGAGGTAATCGGATTGCCGATCACAGGGCCAACGCCCGACTCGATGTTCACATCGACCCCAATCGGCTTTAACGGCGTCATGATGTCGGCAAACAAAATGGCAGCATCCACGCCCAGCTGTTCGACAGGCAGACGCGTCACTTCCGCACATACTTCCGGTATGTAGTTCATTTCAAAAAAGCTATACTTCGCGCGGATGGCGCGGTATTCAGGCTGATAGCGTCCCGCCTGGCGCATATACCAGACAGGGACACGCTCTGTCGCCTCCCCGCGACATGCTTTCAAAAACGTATCGTTAAATGGTTTGGAAGTCATGAATAAACCTCTCTTTGCACAATAATCTATCCCATCAATATGATACCATTGGGTATTCGACAAGTAATGACTCTTTTGTGTCAAAATCTTTTCGTTTCGCGCCTCTTCCAATCCTATCCATTATTGTTTCCAGACTTTTACTATTGAATGCGAATATCTCCGGTAGAACTTTTCACAGCCAGTTTTGGACCGCCTGTCCCGACAGATGCCTTGATGTTTTGCTCTTCTCTTTTGGCAAAGGAGAGGTTGGCCCACTGGACCTCGATGTCTCCCACGTCGGATGCCAGCTCCAACTGCGCTGCTTCCGGCAGCTTTTCCACCTCAATCCGCACATCACCCGTATCCGTGCGCACGGTTACATCTTGCGTCAACTCAGGCAAGACGAGTTTGTCGATTTCACCTGTAGAGCTGTAGACGTTCAAGGTGGCGCGAATTCCAGCCAGCTTCAGATCGCCCGTATCCGTCCGCACGTCCAGGCGCTCTCCCGCATACCCGGTCAAATCGACATCACCTGCGCCGGACGATACTTTCCCCGTTTTCGCCGTGAGCACTCCGCTTTTGATGTCTCCCGTAGCCGTTTCCAGCCGAATGCTCTCGTACTCTTTTTCCGGCAGCATGATTTCCAGTCTCAAATCCTCGCTGCCTGGGTAAAACAGACTGACGAACAGCTTTTCCTGCAACTGGACGCGCAAGGTTCCGTCTTCTGTGACTTCGCTCGTCAATTGCAGCCGTTCCTTGTGTTGCTCCGAGATTTCCCCTGTCAGGCGCACAGTCGCTTGTGCCGTTTTCGTCGGCGTAATGACGAGATCCGCTGTTGCCGTCTCTATGGAGACCGCCTTGAACGGCTGCTCGATGACGCGCACATCCTCTAATTTTTTTAAGGAAAACACGAAGTGCTCCTGTCTCGCAAACAGCCAGATGAGTCCGCACACGCCCACGACAAACAACAGCAAGCTTAGTCCGAACAGTTTTCTTCCCCAATTCTTCATCTTATTTCCCCCTAATCATCTGCACGTTAAACTGCAGATACTTCAGGAACAGACGGTACAGCCATTTGGTCAACCGCAGCAAGCCTACCGCCAACATTCCCCCCAGTCCGATGGAAACCAGACTTCCGAACAAAAGCAACAGCCGTTCCGGCGACGGCGCGGGAACTCCGTATTCCATCAAAATGCCGAGCGGTGCCACCAAAAGCGACAAGGAAACGGCGTAACAGGCGACCAGCACGCCAATCAGTCCGAAAAACGGCCCCAGCACAAACACGAGATTAAAAAAGCCCAAACTGATTGTGGCAATGATCGCCCTGGACATGTTGCCAACGGACGCATTCGACTGCGCCTGATCGATCCGGTAGCCCGCAAGCAGTTCTCTCGCTACTGCTTTTGGACTGCCCAGGCTTTCGGCAATTTCGTGTTCGCTTTTTCCCTGCTTGATCCCGATCAAAAAATGCTCCGTATAATCAGCGAGAATGTCCAGACGCTCCTTGTCCGGCAATTCGCCAAGCAATGCGCCCAGCTCGTCCATAAACTCACGCCTTGTCATAGCCCAGTCCCTCCTCGATCATTTCGTTGACGCCGCTATTGAATATTCGCCATTCCAGCACGAGATCGTTCATGTACTGTCTCCCTCGCTCCGTCAGGTGATAATATTTTCGCGGCGGACCCTCTTGCGACTCTGCCAAATAGGTTATGAAAAAGCCTTCCTGGGTCAAGCGCCGCAGCAAAGGGTATACCGTTCCTTCGGCGATATGAAACCGCTCCGAGATGCTTGCGACCAGTTCGTATCCGTATCTGTCCCGCTTCGCTGTCAAAACGAGAACACACAGCTCCAGGACACCTTTTTTAAACTGTACGTTCAATGTACATCACCCATGTCAAAGCTTACCAAAGAGGTATTGCATATTGCAAGGTACTTTATGATATAAAAGGACAGGGAGTAACGCGCTCCCTGTCCTTGCTTTCGTGTGCAAGCTTATTTCACTTCGACGATGCGGCCTTCCACTTTCGGATTGACCACTTTGCGTTTCATCAGACTTTCTTCCACGATGCTGTACATGGACAAGCCTGTGTTGAAGAACGGCTTTTTGAGCGATTCATAGCCGTCTCCGCCTGCTGCCAGGAAGTCGATGGTCGCTACTTTGTACGTTTTGGTCAGATCAAGCGGCTTGTCGCCTACCTTCACTTCCAGAACACGCTCGCCTGCAGGCTTGGTCGGGTTGTACGTAAAGCTCATGCCGCTGATTTGCGGGAAGCGTCCTGCGCCTGTTTCCACCTGGCTGACACCGTTCTCCAGTGCCTGCTTCAGTTCCTCGCCTGTCACTTCCACAATCGCCAGCGTATTGTTTTCGAACGGCAGCAGTGTGTACAAGTCTTTCTTCGTAATGTCGCCTGCCGGAAGTTGCGTGCGGATACCGCCGCCGTTTGCCAGCGCTACATCTGCCTCGTATCCTTTGATGGACTTGGTGCGCTCCAGCATGATGTCGGCAATCAGGTTGCCTACGTTTGTTTCCTTTGTCCGGATCAGTGCGCGATCGCCGTCGAGCGGAACCTCGGATTTCGCAATCACGACATTCATTACGGTATCAATTTTTTTCACAATTTCCTGAACCATTTTGTCAATTTCCGGGTCAGCCACGACGGTTTCATCGTATTCTTTCAGACCGCCGCTGAACGCTACCAGCTCTTTGCCCAGGTAGTACAGGTCAGCGCGTCCGAGCGATTTGCCGTACTCCCAGTCTTGTACAATGTAGGTGCCGTTTACGAGTTCAGGCGTTGTCAATGGGGTATGGGAGTGGCCGCCGACGATCAAGTCGATGCCAGGCACGTTTTTCGCGATCTCGCGGTCTACGTCCACCCCGACGTGGGAAACGACAACGACGTGATCCACTTCTTTTTTCAGCTCAGGGACAACGACTTTCGCTACCTCCACCGGATTTTTGAAGGTCAGGCCCTTGACGTTGTCAGGGTGAGTCAGCACTGGCGTGTCTTCCGCGACAAAGCCGACGAACCCGAACTTCTTGCCGCCGATCTCAGCCTTGAAGGTTGGCAGCAACAGCTCTTTGCCATCCGCCTTGAACACGTTCGCGGAGATGACCGGATGCTCCAGCATGTCACGCAGCTTGAGCAGTTGCTCGTAGCCAAAGTCAAACTCGTGGTTGCCCGCAGCCATCACGTTGTAATCGAGGCTGTTGAGGATCGGAACGACAGACTCACCTTTGAACTGGTTCACGAAAATCGTGCCTTGGAACGTATCACCCGCGTCGAGCAAGAGGAAGTTGTCGTTTTCCGCGCGCCATTCTTTCAGCAAGGTCGCAATTTTGGCAAAGCCGTATTCCTTTTGGCTTTTGTCTTCCTGAATGTGTCCGTGTGTATCGTTTGTATGCGCGATTGTAATGTGGGTCGTTGCCGCATCACCGAGAGCCTGGAAAAATTCGCCGCGCGTCACGGTCGCTTTACTGTCGAGCGCGATTTTGTAGCCGAGTTTGTCCGCCAGTTGCGCCAGCTTCGCGGACGTCAGCACCTGGCCCGGATTTTTGAAGTCATCCTGGGTTACTGCACCTTGCCCTTTTGCCCAGTCCAGATAAGGAGTCGCCCAGTGTGCGCCTTTTGCTGCTGTCCCGATTTGTGCACCTTTGAGCTTGGCGAAAACAACCGTTGCCTCCGCAAGCGTAACAGCGCGATCCAGCGCCAGGTCGCCATTTTGTCCGGCAGTGACGATCGCTTTTTTCTCCATCCAGTCAACGTGTTTGACAGGATGCAGTGGAGCTGCGAGTGCGGAGGTTGACATCAGCGATGCAAATACGACAGATGCAAACGCTGTCATCATCACGCGACGTGATTTTTTCATGCTCAAATTCCCCTCTCATCTATGTAATTTGGATAGGATAGCTCTTCCATTATAACAAAGTTTTCTAGGACAATGGTTCTCTTTTCCTGTTCTTTTCGATAAACCCGCCAATTGCTTCTGCCAACTGTTCCGGTGTTTCGAGCATGCCCATATGTCCCGCTTCGGGCAGCAATGCTTCGACGACGTTGTTTTTTTGCACCGTGAACGTTTTGGACACGGGAATGATCTGGTCCTCTGCGCCTGCGACCAACAGCACAGGCAGCGTCGTCTCCCGCAAGACGTGGTTGCGGTCCTTGCGATCGCGCATGGCGTACAGCGTCTGAATCGCTCCAATCGGGCTGGTAGCCAGGCCGATTTCCTTGGCAGCCTGTACTTCTGCTGGCATCGACGCTACATGCTGCGGGGCGAACAGTTTGGGGACGAGCGCCTTGATAAACGGCTCCATGCCGTTTTCGCGAATGCTGTCGGCTCCTTTGTTGCGGTTGGCCTTGGCCGCCTCGTCATCGGGATATGGCGTGGAATGGACCAATCCGAAGCCGAGCAGCTTGTCCGGGTAGTTTTCGGCAAAAGCGAGCGTAATGTAGCCGCCGAGCGAGTGCCCGAACAGGTGGAACTTGTCCAGGCCGACTGCCGCCGCAAAAAGCGCAATGTCTTCGGCGAACCGCTCCATCGAATACGCTTCATCCGGCGCAGAGCTGTGTCCGTGGCCGCGCAAATCGACGGCGATCACGCGGTGCGAGCGCTTCAACAACGGCACGAGCTTGTCCCAGTAGTTCAGGCTGCCGCAAAAGCCGTGCAGCAAGACGATCGGCTCGCCTGTTCCTTCCTCCACATACGCCAGTTTGACGCCGTTTGTCAGTTGTGCTTCTTTTCTCATCTGCATCTGCTCCTTTCTGCTATCTGCGCGTAAACCGCTTCAATCCTTTGGGGGTGAGCTGCTCTTTCTTGTCGCTGGCATCCAGGAAAAACTTGCAGGCTCTTTTTGCAGGAAAACTTCTTCCTGGCCCGCCGGGGCTTTCCATTTAGTAGGATTACCAAACGCGAAAATCCCATGATCGATTCCGTACTGCTTGTACAACTCGTCTCGATTTTTTACAAGATACTTAGACCCGTTGCTTGACGGAGTGGGATGCCTTTGTCGTACGCGTTCTCTGCTCTCCGCCGCATGATCCCTCTATGCTCCCCTCCTATTCTCAGACTCGATCGCAAAATCCTGCTGTGCATCATGTTTCTTAACAGAAAAAACACCTCCCGAAAATCAGTCAGGAGGTGCTTGCTTATGTTTTTTGGCGCTCGCTTTAGGCTTTCAGCGTTTTTTGCATCGCGCGGTAGCTTGCTTCAATCGTGCGCTCAATATCTTCCTCGGTATGCGCCAGCGAGACGAACATCCCTTCGAACTGGGACGGCGGAAGCATGACGCCTTCTTCCAGCATGTAGCTGAAGTAAGCGGAAAAACGCTCCAGATCAGCCGTTTTCGCTGTTTCGTAGTTGATGACAGGCGTATCGGTAAAGAACAGGCAAACCATGGAGCCGACCCGGTTCATCGTGTGCGGGATACCCAGTTTGCGGGCGTTTTCCGCAAGACCTTCCCCGAGACGTGCCGACAATTTTTCCAGATGTTCATATACCCCCGGCTTGCTCAGCTCTTGCAGCGTGGTCAAGCCGGCCGCCATCGCCAGCGGGTTGCCGGAAAGCGTTCCCGCCTGGTAGATCGGCCCTGCCGGAGCAATCTGCTGCATGATCTCCCGTTTGCCGCCGTAGGCTCCTACCGGAAGACCGCCGCCGATGACTTTGCCCATCGTGGTCAGGTCTGGCGTGATGCCGTACAGCTGTTGGGCACCGCCAAGCGCGACGCGGAAGCCCGTCATGACTTCATCGAAAATAAGCAGCGTGCCGTATTTCGCCGTAATCTCGCGCAACCCTTCCAAAAAGCCGGGCAGTGGCGGTACAACACCCATATTGCCGCCAATCGGCTCCACGATGACAGCCGCCAGGTCGTCGCCGAACGTTTCGAAGGCGAGCTTCACACTGTCCAAATCGTTGTAAGGAACCGTGATCGTATTCAAAGCTGTCCCTTCCGGCACTCCCGGGCTATCCGGCAGACCGAGCGTAGCGACACCGGAGCCTGCCTTAATCAGCAAGCTGTCCGCATGGCCGTGGTAGCAGCCTTCGAACTTCATGATTTTGTTGCGCTTCGTATAGCCGCGTGCCAGCCGCAGGGCGCTCATCGTCGCCTCTGTCCCGGAGTTGACCATGCGCACGACTTCTACGGACGGCACCAGCTCGCATACGAGCTTGGCCATTTCGGTTTCACGCTCTGTCGGCGCACCGAAGCTCGTGCCCAGCGCCGCCACTTCCGTAATTGCGGCCAGTACGCGCGGATGCGCATGTCCGAGAATGAGCGGTCCCCAGGAGCCAATGTAGTCAATGTAGCTGTTGCCGTCCACATCAAATATCCGGGAGCCTTCCCCTTTGGCAATGTAGACCGGATTGCCTCCCACGCTCTTGAACGCCCGCACCGGGCTGTTCACTCCGCCTGGTATGTATTTCTGTGCTTCTGCAAACAACTGCGTCGATTTTTCTCTTGTCATCGCTTCCTCACCTCGCCAGCCATTTTGCGACATCTTTGGCATGGTACGTAATAATCAGGTCCGCACCAGCCCGTTTGAAGCCAACCAACGTTTCCATCACGATCCGCTCTTCGTCGATCCAGCCGTTTTGCGCAGCGGCTTTGACCATGGAATACTCGGCACTCACATTGTAGGCGACGATCGGCAGGTTGAAGTTTTCACGCAGACGCAGCACCATGTCCATGAAGGCCAGTCCTGGCTTCACGATCAAGAAGTCTGCCCCTTCCTTCACATCGGAAGCCGCTTCGCGCAAGCCTTCGCGTGCGTTTGCCGGGTCCATCTGATAGCTCTTGCGGTCGCCAAACTGCGGTGTCGATCCAGCCGCATCGCGGAATGGTCCGTAGAAGGAGGACGCGTATTTCACTGCGTAGGACATGATCGGAATTTTCTGGAAGCCCGCTTCGTCCAACGCTTCGCGGATGGCGATCACGAAGCCGTCCATCATGTTGGATGGCGCAATGATGTCCGCCCCGGCTTTTGCCTGGGACACAGCAGTCTTGCCCAACAGCTCCAGCGTCTCGTCATTGACAACTTCGCCCTCGTGAATGACGCCGCAATGTCCGTGATCGGTGTATTCACACAGGCACGTATCGGCAATCACGATCATTTCCGGATGGTCTTTTTTGATCTGCCGGATGGCTTGCTGTGTAATCGCCTCGTCGTTGTACGCTTCCGTTCCGCAAGCGTCCTTGTGCGATGGCACGCCAAACATCAGAACCGACTGAATGCCCAGCTCCGCGATTTCCTTCATTTCTTCCGCCAACATATCCAGGGAGAGCTGATACACGCCTGGCATGGAAGCAATCTCGTTTTTAATCCCGGTCCCTTCCACCACAAACAGAGGATAAATCAGGTCCTCCACGCGAACGTGATTTTCCCGTACCAGATTGCGCATTGCCGCGCTTTTGCGCAGGCGGCGATGACGATCAAATGTAAGTGCCATGTCAATTCCCTCCCAGATTCTCTCGTAAAGCTTCCAGCAGTCCATCCACGGTGTACTCGCTTGCAACCACATCGACGGCTAGTCCGTTTTTTCTGGCTGTCTCGGCCGTGATCGGACCGATGCAGGCAATCCGCACCTGATCCAGCCAGCCTGGCGAGGCAAACGGCGCCAGCGCCTGGATGAAATGAGTCACGGTAGATGAACTGGTAAACAAAATGACATCAATCCGGCCTTCTTGCAGCTGTTGCGCCGCTTCCGGCGCCAATGTCCCGTCGATCACCGTGTGATAGACGTCTACCTCTGTCACGGCAAGCCCCAGCTCCTTCAACTCTGCCGGCAAAGCCTTGCGCGCAATATCGGCTCGCGGCAGCAGTACACGCTGCCCTGGCTGCAACTGGTCATGCAAGCTGGCAAGCAACCCTTCCGCCACATAATCGGAGGGAATGACCGCAACCGCAAGCCCGTGCTTTGTCAGAGCCTGTGCGGTCTTTGGCCCGACTGCGGCGATCTTCCCGGAAAACGACGCGAAGCTGGCTCCCACCTGCTCCATTCGTTCCAGAAAAAACCGCACGCCATTGACACTGGTAAACATCACCCAGTCGTAGCTCGCAAGCTCCCGGATGGCTTCGTCGAGCTTGGTTTTGTCTGCGGGCGGGATCATTTTCAAGAGCGGAAAGGCATACGCCTCTCCGCCCAGCCGCTCGATTTTTTCCACCAGCTCCTGCACCTGGCTTTTCGCCCGCGTCACCATGATGCGCTTGCCCGCAAGCGGCCCGCGCGATCCATCGGTTGTCATTGCTCGTTCTCCCGCAGCACCTGTGCGAGCACCTCGCCAGCTCCTTGCGCCAGAAGCGCTTCCGCTACCTGTACGCCGAGCGCCAGTGGATCGCGGCCAGTCGCCGTGTTTTTGAACATTTGTTTTCCGTCTGGCGAGCCGACCATTCCGGTCAAGGTGATCTGCTTGTCTTCGCCTACCGTTGCGTATGCCCCGATCGGAACCTGGCAGCCGCCTTGCAGCTTGTGCAGGAAGCTGCGCTCGGCTGTCACCGCCAGTCGCGTCGGTTCGTCGTCGAGCTGCTTCAACAAGGCCAGCGTCTCTTCGTCGTCGGCGCGGCATTCGATGGCGAGCGCTCCCTGACCTACTGCGGGCAGGCTGATTTCCACAGGCAAATACTGCGAAATGTTCCCTTTGTAGTTGACGCGCTCAAGACCCGCTGCCGCCAGGATGATCGCATCAAAGTTGCCTTCTTCCAGCTTGCGGATGCGCGTATCAATGTTGCCGCGCAGCGATTCGATCTGAATGTCCGGGCGATAGGCGAGAAGCTGTGCGCTGCGGCGCAGGCTGCTCGTGCCTACCAATGCTCCCTCTTTCAGTTCATCCAGCGTCTTGCCATCCAGGGACAAGAGGACGTCCCGCGGGTCAACCCGCTTCGGAATCGCACCGATCACAAGGCCCTCCGGCAATTCAGCCGGCATGTCCTTCAAGCTGTGCACCGCAAAATCCGTTTCCTTATCGTACAGGGACTGTTCGATTTCTTTGACAAAAAGCCCTTTTCCGCCAACCTTGGACAGCGTCACATCGAGAATGCGGTCGCCCTTCGTCACGATTTCGTGCAGCTCAAATTCAGCTTGCGGCGCGATCTCCTTCAGTTTTTGCACAACCCAATTCGTCTGGGTGAGCGCCAGCTTGCTGCGACGCGTCCCTACTTTCCATTTTCCCATGACAGCCTCCTTGATGAACAGCCACTACCACCAGCTGTGAAATGTAGAAGTCGTAATGCCTAAAAAGTTGATGAGCAAAAGCAAAAACGCGAGGACGTTCCACTGGGCCAGTCTGCGCATTTGCAGCGTATCCCGATAGCGTTTGTACAGCCAGAACGAATAGCTGGCCAAAACAAGCATGGAAGTAACCACCTTGGAGTCCAGCCAAAACTTCTCCGGCAGTACCATTTTTCCCCAAATAATCCCCAGTACAATCGAAAGAAGCAGCATTGGCACGCCGAGCATATTCATCCGATAGGCGTAGCCCTCCAACTGGTCGAGGCTGGGCAGCCTGCGCAGAAGCGGATTCCAGCGACGCCCCTTGAGCATCTTATGCTGCAACAGGTACATGGCGGAAAAAATCATCGACAGCGAAAATGCGCCGTAGCTGAACATCGCCAGCGTCACGTGCGTCAAGAGCAGCTCCGAGGTCAGGACGTCAGATACTGCGACGATGGGCGTCTCTGGCAAAAACATCGACATGACCAGAACGACAAACCCGATAATATTTGTAAAAAAAACCAGTAAATCAATGCGAAAAAAATAGTGTAAGACAAGTGACAAACTTACCAGCACCCACGAGTAAAAAAAGAGCGTCTCGAACAGCGTAATGACAGGAAAGTAAGCTTTCATCACGGTCTGCGACACAAAAAAAGCAGTTTGCAAGGCCCAAACGACAATAAGCAACCCGAAAGCCAGACGATTGACTTTCCGGTTGCTTTGCAAGAAGTCGTTAAAATAGAAGAGAACACTTGCAGCGTAGAGAAAGATCGTCAGGTCGTAGATCCATCTCACCTCGGCCATGCACTCTCTCCCCTCTTTCCCCTATCGGTTTCTATCAATGGCAATCTATCTTTCTTTTCAAAGAAGAGAAGGTCTTATTTCGGCACGCGGGAAGCCAGAACCTGCTCGCGAGCTGCCGGCTGCTTGCTTTTGTCGTCTGCCCAGAGCGCTTCCTGCTCTTTGCGCTCCAAAATTTCTTCCAGGGCAAACATCTTGGTGAAAATATCCAGCACTTCCTCGCCGGATTTGGTTGCTGCCATTTCCTTCAGACGCACGACCGGATCATGCATGAGCTGGTTGACGATGCCTTTGGTCGTCTTGCGGATGATGTGCATTTCCCGCTCGGTCAAGTTCGGCAGCTTGTTTTCAATCTTGCGCATCGCTTCGCCATGAATGCCGAGCGTCTTTTCACGCAGCGCGGCAATCAGGGGCGCTACCCCCAGCGTCTGATACCAGGTCGTAAAGGCCACAATCTCTTCTTCAATCATCGCATCGAGCCGTTCTGCTTCCCGCGAACGTTCTGCGATATTGCTTGCGACAATTCCTTCCAGATCATCGATGTCGTACAAAAAGACGTTATCCAGCTCGTGCAGGTCAGGATTCAGGTCACGCGGAACCGCAATGTCCACCATGAACAGCGGGCGGTGTTTTCTTTGCTTCATGATCGGTGCCAGATCCTTTTTGCCCAGGATGTATCCGGTTGCTCCCGTAGAGCTGATGACGATGTCGGCAGTGAGCAGCGCCTCAGGCAACTGCTCCATCGTACAGGAATCTCCCTTGAATTTTTCCGCCAAAAGCTGTGCCCGCTCCAATGTGCGGTTTGCCACCATGACGCGCTCGGAACCATTGGCGTGCAAATGTTTGGCCGTCAGCTCGCTCATCTTGCCCGCTCCGACAATCAGGACAGACTTCCCTGCAAAAGAGCCGAAAATCTTTTTCCCCAGTTCGACGGCAGCATAGCTGACCGATACGGCATTTTGTCCGATCGCGGTCTCCGTATGCGCGCGCTTGGCAAATGTAATCGCTTGCTTGAACAGCGTGTTGAACACCGTCCCCGTCGTTTTCAGCTCCTGTGCCATCAGGAACGCATCGCGGACTTGTCCGAGAATTTGCGTCTCTCCCATCACCATGGAATCGAGACCGGCAGACACTCTGAACAAATGTTCAATTGCCTGTTCATTTTCTTTTATATAAAGGTGAGCCTTGAATTTCTCTTTTTCCACACCGAACCATTCCGCCAGAAAGCGAAGGGTATAGTCACGGCCGATATTGGCCTGATCGCAGACGACATACAGTTCTGTACGGTTACATGTCCCGAGGATGACACATTCTGCAATACTCTTCGTCTGGGAGAGAAGATGAAGAGCGCGTGCAGTCCCATCATCGCTGAATGTAAACTTTTCGCGAACTTCGACAGGCGCTGTTTTGTAGTTTAAGCCCAGCAAAAGAATATCCATAGTGTCCTCCCAGAATGACAATCGTGCATACGCCATGTGTAAAATGCACTATTATTATATCATTATGTCCCGAGTCAGCCACGAGTAATTGTGAAAAGTTTTTTAACTGAACACACTTTTGGGCGCTTCCCTTGTCGAAAAAACAGCTTTCAACCGGCTGCAAAAAGCGACAAATCGCGAATGAATCCGCTTGAAATCCGGCTTTGAATCACGTATGATGCTGGCTATACGTCTCAAATATGAAATTTTATAAACAGTCCGACGGAGAGGAGAGAAAACAGACATTGAGAAAACCATGGATGGCGGATATAACGCTGCTTCTCATCGCTTTTATCTGGGGCACGACGTTTTTGGTTGTGCAGCAGGCAATCGCCTCCCTGCCTCCCAATACGTTCAACGCAGTGCGCTTCACGGTGGCCGCCCTGTTTTTGCTCGTCATCTTGCTGATACGCTCGCGCCACCAGCTTGCAACCTTTCGCGGCCCGCTCATTCGCTCCGGCATCATTCTCGGCTTTTGGCTCTGTCTCGGCTACGCGCTGCAAACGGTCGGCCTCTTGTACACGACGCCATCCAAAGCCGGATTCATTACGGGCCTGTCTGTCGTACTTGTTCCGCTGTTCTCCTTTTTGCTATTGCGAGACAAGATCAAGCCTGTGGCGGTGATCGGCGTCATCCTCGCAGCAGCAGGCTTGTATCTGCTGACACAGAACCATAGCTTCTCCTTCAACTTGGGGGATGTTCTCGTTTTCGGCTGCGCGATTTGCTTCGCCTTGCAGATCGTTTTTACCGGAAAATACGCGCCGCACTTTGCGGCATTGCCGCTGGCAATCGTTCAGCTCGGGACTGTTGCCGTCATGAGCTGGGTCTACGCCTTTTTCTTCGAGGACTGGGGCCGTGCGTTTGATCCGGCGATCCTGCTCGCCCCGGAAGTGGCCATGGGGCTGATCGTTACTTCGATTTTTGCAACCGCCCTCGCCTTTTTGGCCCAGACGGCTTTGCAAAAGCAAACGAGTTCAACGCGGGTGGCGCTCATTTTCGCCCTTGAACCTGTGTTCGCTGCACTGACTTCGTACGTCTTTATCCACGAGGTATTAAGCGGCAGACAGTTGACCGGCTGTCTGATGATTTTTACCGGCATGATTTTGGCAGAGCTACCGATTGGACAATGGCTCGCACAGTCACGCGCGCGCAAAGGCAAGGCAAAAGAAGGCCGAGAGTCTGCCTGAAATGACAAAGAAGGTTCCTTCTCCCTAACCGGAAAGGAACCTTTTTTGTGCAAGCGAAAAAAGCCCTGATCCAGCAGTCAGTCACTGGTCAGTTGCTTTTTCGTAGTTCCTGCAAAATCGCGTCAACAAACAGTTGCATGACCTGGCCGCATACTTTTTGCGGCAAGCGCTCCGTGCGCCTGATCCACTGTTTGAGCCGCAGCAGGTGATAGGCGGCTTGCGGGATTTTGCCGCTAGTACCGTGGTCGATCAGGGCGACGGCGGCCTGGCCGACTTTTGCCCAGTGGCGGTATTTTTCGATCCAGGGCCGCGCTTCCTGCGCGAGCTTTCGGTTGCGCATCCCGCCGAGCAGTTGCTGGGCGGTTTGCTCCATTTCACGGAACAGCAAAGTCAGCTCGGACACCGCCTTGTTCCGATCTCCCTGCAAAAACTGGAAGCGAAAGGAAAGGAACGCTTCGAGCAGGCGCGGCGACTCGACTTCGCACAAAAACGAGCCTTGCACATTATCTGCAAACGCAAAAAAGGCTGCGGCATCGTCCTTGCCTGCCACCTCCTCCACCGCCTGCTTCCAGGCCACGGTCGGATCATAGCCTTGCGGATCGCGCAAATAGGCCGCCGTTGTCGCCAACGGAATTTTCGAGCATTCCGCAAGCGACATTGCATTGGCCACGTAGCCTGCGGCGTGCTGCCACAAGTCCGGATCGCGATGGCGCAAGGGACCGATGTGCAGCTCATTTGCCATCGCGAGGTCGTTGACCGGGTAGTTATCCCAGTAAAACGGCTTGTGCCCCGTGTACTCCGCGAAGCGAACGGCATCCCCGTCCGTGAGATACGGCGAGCAGACAAACCGCCCCGTCCAGAACACGTCAATCGCTTCGGGCAAATGCTGGCCAAGGTACCGGATGTACGGCTCTTTGCCAATGCCGTTGTACTGCGTCGGGCAGACGACCAGCTTGACGGGTTCTCCCCACTCCTGCATCAGCTCATACACGCGCCGGGCTGTCTGCACGTGAGCATCTGCGAGATGGGCAAACTGCGCGACATCCCGTTCATGCAGCAGCTGCATCGGGATGTCGTCGAACAACAAGGAAAAATACCGGACGCCTTTGTCGTACATCGTCCGATATTTTTTGACAAGCAACTCTGTGTGAGCCGGATTTGCATATTCCATGCTGAGGCCAGGACTTACACCATACACAAACTGCATACCCCGCCCCGCCGTGCTGGCAATCAATTCGTCCAGTTGGCGCATCGCCGCTTCCGGATGCGGCTCCATCCATCGCTCCCGCAGAAACACATCGTCCTTGGGCGCGTAGAAATACGCATTGTAGTCGTGGCGATGCAAAAAGTCAATCATGTCCAGCCGCTCTGCATGCGTCCAGGGCGTTCCGTAGAAGCCTTCGATCACACCGCGTACGGCAAAGCAAGCCAGTTTGCTCACAAAGCTGCCTCCCCTTCCCACTTGCGGATTGGGTCTTTGACTGTATCTGTTTTACTGTTCCGTCTCGCTTGCCGCAGCAGGAACAGAAGCGTCCGCCGCCTCTCTTCCTTCCTCTGCCGCAGGCTGGTCTTTTTCGCGCAGACGGCGAAGGATTTCTCCCCACAGCTCATCCTTGCCTTGTCCTGTTTCCGAAGAAAACACGATGAGCGTATCGTCGCCGCGCATGTTCAAGGTCTGGCGGATGATCTTGGTGTGCTGCAGCCAGCGGCCGCGCGCAATTTTGTCGCCCTTGGTCGCAACCACTACGGTCGGGATGCCGATTTGCTTGCACCAATCGTACATCGCCACGTCGTCCTTGGATGGAGCATGACGGATGTCGACCAGTTGGATGACGAACCGCAACTGTTCCCGGTTTTTCAAATAGCCCTCGATCATCTTTCCCCACTGTTCCTTGATCGTCTTCGCGACCTTGGCGTATCCGTAGCCGGGAAAGTCGACGAAATAGAGCATCTGGTTGACGCGGAAGTAGTTCAGCGTCTGGGTCTTCCCTGGCCGCGAGCTGGTGCGCGCGAGCCCTTTGCGGTTCATCATTTTGTTGAGCAGGGAAGATTTGCCCACATTGGAGCGGCCGACGAGAGCGATCTCGTGCAGGCCGTCCTGCGGGTATTGCTTAGGTCCGACAGCGCTGATAACGAACTCCGCAGAAGTTATTTTCATGCTTTTTCACCTGCTGTCGGCTGTCTGGTCAGGGCGTGGCGCAACACTTCATCCAGGTGCTCGACCGGATAGAAGGTCAGTTCATTTCGCACGCTCTCCGGAATATCTTCGATGTCTTTCTCGTTGTCTTTTGGCAAAATAATCGTCGTCAAGCCAGCACGATGGGCGGACATGCACTTTTCCTTCAGGCCGCCAATCGGCAAAACTCTTCCGCGCAGTGTGATTTCGCCCGTCATCCCCACTTCTTTTTTCACAGGGATATGGGTGAGCGCCGATACAAGCGCGGTAGCCATCGTAATCCCCGCAGACGGACCGTCTTTTGGTATCGCGCCCTCCGGAACGTGGATGTGGATGTCGTTTTTCTCGTGAAAAGCCGGGTCAATTCCCCACTGGTCTGCACGGGAGCGAATGTAGCTGAAGGCCGCCTGCGCGGATTCCTTCATGACGTCGCCCAGCTTTCCGGTCAAGGTGAGCTTTCCTTTTCCCGGCAGGATGCTGACCTCTACGTTCAGCGTATCGCCGCCTGCCTGTGTCCAGGCAAGACCCGTCACGGAGCCGATCTGGTCTTTTTTCTCTGCCAGGCCATAGCGGTAGCGCGGTTTGCCAAGCAGCCCCTCCAGTGTCTTCGCGGTGACGACGACGCGCTTTTTCTCCCCGCTGACAATCAGCTTGGCGGCTTTGCGGCAAATGTTGGCTGCTTCCCGGTTCAGGTTGCGCACCCCGGCTTCGCGCGTGTACAGACGAATCAGCTTCAGCATGGCATCTTCGTGCACTTGCAGCTTATCCTTGCCGAGTCCGTGCTCTTCCATCTGCTTCGGCAGCAAGTATCCGCGCATGATGTTGAGCTTCTCCAGCTCGGTGTAGCCCGAGATCGAAATGACCTCCATCCGGTCGAGCAGCGGACGTGGAATCGTGTCGAGGCTGTTCGCTGTCGTGATGAACATGACATTGGTCAAGTCGTACGTCTCTTCGATATAGTGATCGCTGAACTTGTCGTTTTGATTCGGGTCCAGCACTTCCAGGAGCGCCGATGCAGGATCGCCCCGGAAATCGGATGCCAGCTTGTCGATCTCATCCAGCAAAAAGACTGGATTGATCGTGCCCGCCTGCTTCATCCCCTGGATGATACGGCCCGGCAGAGCACCCACATAAGTGCGGCGATGTCCGCGAATCTCTGCTTCGTCACGCACACCCCCGAGCGAAATGCGCACGAACTTGCGCTCCAGCGCGCGTGCGATCGAGCGGGCGAGCGAGGTTTTCCCGACGCCGGGAGGTCCAACCAGACAAAGAATCGGCCCGCGCATGGAGTTGACGAGCTTTTGCACCGCCAAATATTCCAGGACGCGTTCTTTCGGCTTTTCCAGTCCGTAGTGATCCTCGTCGAGCACTTCTTGCGCGTGGTGAATGTCCAGATTGTCCTCTGTCTTCTTCGTCCACGGCAGGGCGAGCAGCGTGTCGATATACGTGCGGATGACAGACCCTTCCGCAGAAGTGGTCGGCATCTTCTCCAGACGATCCAGCTCTTTTTCGATCTTGGTCTTGATTCTTTCCGGAGCGTCCGATTTTTCCAGCTGAGCGCGCAGTTCATCCACTTCGCCCTGACGGCCGTCCTTGTCGCCGAGCTCTTTTTGAATGGCCTTCATCTGCTCGCGCAGGTAGTATTCTTTTTGCGTGCGCTCCATCTGCTTTTTCACGCGATTGCTGATCTTGCGCTCCAGCTCCAGCACCTCGCGCTCGTTGTTCAGGATTTCCAACAGAATTTCGAGCCGCTCCTTGATGTTGACCGTCTCCAAAATCTCCTGTTTGTCCTTCATTTTCAGCGGCAGGTGGGAGGCAATCACGTCAGCCAGTCGCCCTGGCTCTTCGATGTCTGTCACGGATGTAAGCGTCTCGGGGGAAACCTTTTTCGACAGCTTGATGTATTGCTCGAAATGGCTCAGCAGCGAGCGCATCAGCGCTTCTACTTCGTTTTCCTCCGCTTTTTCCTCTTCCAAGTATGTAATGGACACGACGAAATAATCTTCCTGTTGAAGATATTCCTCAATTTTTGCGCGTTGCAGTCCCTCCACCAGCACACGGATTGTGCCGTTTGGCAGCTTCAACATTTGTTTCACACGCGCAACGGTACCGATGCTGTAGATTTGCTCTGCATCTGGCTCCTCTATGTGTACCTCTTCCTGTGTCGCAAGCAAAATCTTGTTGTCGTCCACCATGGCTTGCTCCAGTGCGCGGATGGACTTTTCCCGTCCAACGTCCAGGTGGAGTACCATAGTCGGATACACAAGCAATCCTCGCAACGGGAGAAGCGGTAATTCTCGTTTACCGGAACGTTCGCCCAAGCGGATGCACCTCTCCTTGTTGATCTATCCCTTCTTAACAAAGAGCCTGATAACAGACAAAAACGGCTCCCAAAGCCGTTTTTTGCCCACCCGGCATATCCGAATCACCCCAAACGACACACAGAAAAGACAGTCGTTCTGACGGTCCATCCCCTCATTTGGGGAGCCCGTTACAGGCCGGGTAGGGCCCCGGGCTCTTTGCAAGCAGAAGCTTTTTACCATTGTAGCGCAAACACAATCCGATGTCTAATCCACGGGCGCTTGCGACTGTCAGAGTGTCATCGGCGAGGATGCCAGATCCTTTGCCGGAATTTGCAGGGTAAATCCGGACGCCTCCTCATCCTGCACGGCGACCTTCGGCATGGCCAGTTCCATGACTTGCGAGACGGTTGAAACCGGAATGACCTCGATGCCCTTCATGTCGGCGAAAATGCTCTGCCAGTTTTCCTGGGGAATCAGCACGCGCGTCGCTCCCGCCTGACGAGCCGCCTCGACCTTGGCTACCACGCCGCCTACCGGCTTCACTTTTCCGTGAATGCTTACTTCGCCTGTCATGGCAATCAGGTTGTCGACTGGCACTTCCATGATCGCCGAGTAGATGGCGGTCGCAATGGCAATGCCCGCCGAAGGGCCATCGACCGGGACCCCGCCGGGAAAATTGATATGAAGATCGTAATCGTACGGACGAACGCCCATTCTGTGCAACACAGTCAAGACGTTTTCAATCGATCCTTTGGCCATGGACTTGCGACGAATCGTCCGGCTGCGGCTTCCCATTTCCTCTTCCTCCGCCATGCCTGTCATCGTCAATCTGCCCTGACCAGGCACTGCGGCAGACGTTGCCGTCACTTCCAGTTCCATGACACTGCCCATGTTCGGTCCGTAAACGGCAAGTCCGTTTACCAGCCCTACCTGCGGCGTATCGTGCACCTGCTTTTCGGGACGAGGCGACTTCTGGCTGCTGTGTACGACCCACTCCACGTCCTTGGCCATGATCGTTTTGCGTTCCTCGGTAAGTGCGATTCCCGCGGCGATTTGCAGCGTGTTGATCGCTTCCCGGCCATTGGTGGCGTAGCGTTCGATAACTGCTACCGCATCGTCCTCCATGCTCATCTGCATCTTGGCAACGGCAGTGCGCACAATGCTGCCAATTTCCGGCCCCTTCAACGGACGGAAGAAAATTTCCAGACAACGGGAGCGCAAGGCAGCGGGAAGCTCTTCGGGAAGCCGCGTCGTCGCACCGACAAGTCGAAAGTCGGCTGGCAGCCCGTATTTGAACACATCGTGAATGTGCGACGGAATCTGGCTGTTTTCCTCGCTGTAGTAGGCGCTCTCCAGCATGACTTTGCGGTCTTCGAGAACTTTTAGCAGCTTGTTCATTTGGACAGGGTGAAGCTCTCCGATTTCATCGAGGAAAAGGACCCCTCCGTGCGCTTTTGTCACAGCACCCGGCTTCGGCTGGGGAATGCCCGCCTGACCGAGCGAGCCCGCCCCTTGGTAAATCGGATCGTGAACAGAACCGATCAGCGGGTCGGCAATCCCCCGCTCGTCAAACCGGGCAATCGTCGCGTCAATCTCAATAAATTTGGCGTCCGCATTAAAAGGGGACAGCTGGTTTTTCTTCGCTTCTTCCAGCACGACACGGGCAGCAGCCGTCTTGCCTACGCCCGGCGGTCCGTAGATGATGACGTGCTGCGGATTCGGTCCGCACAGCGCAGCCCGCAGTGCCCGCAGCCCGTCTTCTTGCCCGACGATTTCTTCCAGGGTAGCTGGCCGTGTTTTTTCCGACAAAGGCTCGGTCAGAGCAATCATTCTCATTTTGCGAATCGTGTCCAGGTCTTTTCGCGATTCTTTTTCCGTGGAAGTCTTTGAGTTTCTCTGCGCTCGCAGCAAATTCCAGAAGTAGGTGCCAATGACAATGCCGACAACCACTTCAATGACAGCAATGACCAACGTCGTATAGTCCATATGCAGTCCCTCCCATGCGTCCTTGCAGCTTTTGTACACATATGTAAAAGTGTCTCTTCAGCGATTATCAAGTAGTATTGCCTCGCATCCGTATGCGTAAACCATAAACCCGCAAAGCAATCTGGATGATTTTGGAAAATAGGCCCCCTTTTTTCGACAAAACAAAAACCACCCCGCAAAAACGGGATGGTTAGCGTAACACAAGCTTATGCAGTTTCACCGTGCACTTCGACGCCTTCTTTGGTCATGAGGCGCGGCTTCACCTTGTCGCGCACGGTCTCTTCCGTAATGACGCATTTGGTCACGTCGTCGCGGGAAGGCAGCTCATACATCATGTCGAGCATGATTTGCTCGATGATCGCACGCAGTCCGCGTGCACCGGTATTGCGCTTGATCGCTTCCTTGGCAATTTGCAGGAGGGCGCCAGCGTCAAACTCCAGCTCAACACCGTCCAGGCTAAGCAGCTTTTGATACTGCTTCACCAAAGAGTTTTTCGGTTCGGTCAGGATGCGCACGAGCGTCTCCTCGTCCAACGGCTCCAATGTAGCCAGAACAGGCAAACGACCGACGAACTCGGGAATCAGACCGAATTTCAGCAGATCTTCCGGCAGGACGTACTTGAGGTATTCGCCCGCTTTCAGATCGCCTTTGACCCCATCGGAAAAATCAGCACCGAAGCCGATTACTTTTTTACCCAGACGACGCTTGATGATTTGTTCGATCCCGTCGAATGCACCGCCGCAAATGAACAAAATGTTCGAGGTGTCGATCTGGATGAACTCCTGATGAGGATGCTTGCGCCCGCCTTGTGGCGGAACGCTGGCAACCGTTCCCTCCAAAATTTTCAGGAGAGCCTGCTGCACGCCTTCCCCGGAAACATCGCGTGTAATCGAAGGATTTTCCGACTTGCGCGCGACTTTATCAATTTCATCAATGTAGATGATGCCTTTTTCGGCTTTTTCTACATCGTAGTCAGCAGCCTGGATCAGCTTGAGCAAAATGTTTTCCACGTCTTCGCCCACGTAGCCTGCCTCTGTCAAGGAGGTGGCGTCCGCAATCGCAAACGGCACGTTCAGGATGCGCGCCAGCGTTTGCGCGAGCAGCGTCTTCCCGCTACCTGTCGGCCCGATCAGCAGGATATTGGATTTTTGCAGCTCCACATCCTCGATCTTCGCCCCGGAGTTGATCCGTTTGTAGTGGTTGTACACCGCTACAGACAGCGATTTTTTCGCCAGATCCTGACCGATGACATAGTCGTCCAGGATTTTGCGGATCTCCACAGGCTTCGGAATTTCCTTCATGTCGATTTCTTCTTCCGTCCCCAGCTCTTCCTGTACAATCTCGTTGCACAGTTCGATACACTCGTCACAAATGTAAACGCCAGGACCGGCTACCAGCTTGCGCACCTGTTCCTGGGACTTGCCGCAGAAGGAGCACTTCAGTTGGCCCTTGTCGTCGTTAAACTTAAACATGCGCTTCACCTCACAACGGGTCAGTTTTTGCGTTCAATAATCGAGTCAATCAATCCATAGGCCTTGGCTTCTTCTGCACTCATGAAGTTGTCGCGATCTGTATCCAGTTCGACCTTTTCATATGGTTGACCTGTACGCTCGGACAAAATCTGGTTCAGTTGGCGCTTCGTTTTCAGAATCCAATCCGCATGAATCCGGATGTCTTCCGCCTGCCCACGTACGCCTCCGAGTGGCTGGTGAATCATCACTTCGCTGTTTGGCAAGGCAAAGCGCTTGCCTTTGGCACCAGCAGCGAGGAGGAATGCCCCCATGCTGGCAGCCATGCCCACGCAAATGGTGGACACGTCCGGCTTGATGTACTGCATCGTGTCATAGATAGCCATCCCTGCTGTTACAGAACCGCCTGGAGAGTTTATGTATAGCGAAATGTCTTTGTCCGGGTCTTCTGCCTGCAAAAAGAGCAGCTGGGCCACTACCAGATTGGCTACCTGATCGTCAATCTCGGTGCCGAGCAGAATGATCCGGTCTTTCAGGAGACGCGAGTAAATATCGTAGGAGCGCTCGCCTCTGCTGGTTTGCTCGATGACCATAGGGATCAGCATTATGTATCTTTCCTCCTTTAAGGTAAAAGGTGTCACCCTTTAGTTGGGAAGGATTTTACCAAAAAGTCGATGGTGGAAAAACAAGGCACGAGTGCATCGTGCCTTGTAGTTGGTACAGCCAGCGGTCCAGAATGCCTGACCACCGGCCAATCATCATGCGTTCTTCCTAAGCTTATGCGCTTGCTTTGCTTTGTGCAACCAGGAAATCAACCGTTTTGCGAATTTGCACATCGCGGTAAAGTGCCATCATGTTGTCTTGTGCAGTGAAGATTTTGCGCAGCTCGTCAGCAGGACGGCCGTAAACGCCAGCCAGCTTGTTCAGCTCTTCGGTTACATCTTCCTCTGTCGCTTCAATTTTTTCCGCTTTGCTGATTGCTTCCAATGTCAAGGAAGTGCGCACGCGGGAGGTCGCATCTGCACGCAGTTGGTCACGCAGCTGGCTTTCATCCATGCCGGAGAACTGGTAGTACAGATCCAGTGTCATGCCTTGGAACTGGAGGCGTTGACCAAACTCGTTCACCATTTGGTCCAGCTCGTGCTCAACCATAACGGCTGGCAGATCGATTTCCGCGTTTTCTGCTGCTTTCAGAACCAGTTGTTCACGAACGTACTGTTCTTTTTCTTGCGCAGCTTTTTCTTCGAGTTTTTTCTTGGTGTCAGCTTTCAGCTCTTCCAGCGTATCGAACTCGCTCACATCTTTTGCGAACTCGTCGTCCAATGCTGGCAGGTTTTTGCGCTTCAGGCTGTTCAGTTTCACTTTGAATACGGCTTCCTTGCCAGCGAGGTTAGGAGAATGGTACTCTTCCGGGAAGGTAACATTGATTTCTTTCTCTTCGCCGATGGCAAGACCTACGAGTTGCTCTTCGAAGCCGGCGATGAAAGTGCCGGAACCGAGTTCCAGAGAGTAGTCTTCTGCTTTTCCGCCTTCGAATGCAACGCCATCCTGGAAGCCTTCGAAATCGATGACAACGATGTCGCCATTTTGCGCAGTACCTTCTTCTACTGTTACCAGTTCAGCGTGACGCTCTTGCATGCGCTTCAGTTCAGCATCCACGCTCTCGTCAGTCACGGTGAAGTCTTTTTCTTCGACTTCCAGACCTTTGTACTCGCCGAGCTTCACTTCAGGCTTCACCGTTACAGTAGCTTTGAAGATCAGGTTTTTCCCTTTTTCCATTTGCTCTACGTCCACCTCTGGACGATCTACCGGCTCGATGCCAGTTTCACGAACAGCTTGTCCGTAAGCAGTTGGAAGCAGAATATCGAGCGCGTCTTGGTACAGAGACTCTACACCAAAACGGGATTCGAACATTTTGCGAGGTACTTTTCCTTTGCGGAATCCTGGAACTTGCACCTTTTTCACAACTTTTTTAAACGCTTGATCCAATGCTGCGTCTACTTGCGCAGCATCTACTTCAACCGTCAGGACTCCCTGGTTATTCTCTACCTTTTCCCATTTTGCTGTCACGTAAACTTCCCCTCCTAAATCGAATAACAGAACATCGCCAGCCGCGCCGTGGTATCTTCGCAGGCTCCGACGATAATATTCTAGCCATTATAACCATTCTAGTATAGCATAAATCTTTTATTTTACAAGAAGCTACCCGACTCAGCGTCGAATCGAATAGCTTCCGCCCAACTCCCGCACCAGGTTGCCTTGGTAGTCGTAAAAGGTGACGGCCACCTGGACCGTTTGGGGCTTGGCGCCCGTCTCCTCGATAATTGCGTAAGTCGGCACGTCAAAGCCTCTCGGCAGTTGCAGGCTCCCCGG
Source organism: Brevibacillus gelatini (assembly GCF_003710935.1). Classification (GTDB taxonomy): domain Bacteria; phylum Bacillota; class Bacilli; order Brevibacillales; family Brevibacillaceae; genus Brevibacillus; species Brevibacillus gelatini. The sequence goes on along the minus strand of NZ_RHHS01000040.1, from coordinate 9,885 downwards.
GTTTACAAACAGAATATCCCGCTCGACGCCACAGGCGGGGACGTGCGAATGACCGAAGACGACCACGTTCGCTCCGACCTCCTCTGCCCGGTAATGCAGGCGAAGCAGCGAGCTTTTGACCCCGAACAGATGCCCGTGCGTTTGCAGGATGTGAAGGTCCCGCCATTTTGTCTGCTGCTCGGTCGGAACCTCGGAAGCGACATCGCAGTTTCCTCTCACCAGCGTCATCCGGGAAAACGGATCGCGCTCGTGATCGACGCAAAAATCGCCACAATGCAAAATTTTGTCAACAGCATGTCTGTTTGCCACCTGAGTTACTTCCCGAACCAGACCATGGCTGTCACTCATGACGAGAATTGCCATCGAGCCTCACTCTCCCGTGTTCTCTTCAGTCAGGCTGCTTGCCCGTTATTTCAGCACTTCCAAGAGCTTCTGCATCGCTTTGGCGCGGTGGCTGATCCGGTTTTTTTCCTCCGGCAAAAGCTCCGCCATCCTTTTTCCCAGCTCGGGAATGTAGAAGACGGGATCGTAGCCGAAGCCGTTGGTCCCTTTTGGCTCCCGGGCGATCAGCCCTTCACAGGCGCCGTTTGCGATAATCGGTTCCTCGCCTGGAATGACCAGCGCCAACGTGCAGCGGAAGCGCGCGGTGCGCTGCTCCATCGGCACGTCTTCCAGCTCTTGCAGCAGCTTGCGCCAGTTTTGTTCGTCTGTCGCTTCCTCTCCGGCGTATCTGGCGGAGTAGACGCCCGGGCGTCCGTCCAGTGCGTCTACCTCCAGCCCGGAGTCGTCGCCAAGAGCCGGCAGTTGCAAGTATGTAGAAATTTCGATTGCCTTTTTCAGCGCATTGGCTTCAAACGTGTCACCGTCCTCCACCACTTCCGGCACGCCCTCGAACTGCGCAAGGCTGATGCCTTCCCAGCCGTAATCGGCAAACAGTCGGTTGAACTCTTTCACTTTTCCCTGGTTGCGTGTCGCCAGAACGACTTTTTTTCGATCAGACATGGCTTTCCTCCACTACGTTTTCAGCAAACGTCAGGGGAACATCAGAGAGCGCCTGCTTCTGGCTCTGAATCAGATTGCCGATCCCGATTTTTGCAAGAGCGATCATCTCCTGCAGCTGTTCCGGGGAAAACGGAGCGTCCTCGCCGGTGCCCTGCAGCTCGACGAACTTGCCTTTGCCCGTCATGACGACATTCATGTCCACCGTCGCTGTCGAATCTTCCTTGTAGTTCAAGTCCAGCACGGTCTCATCGCCAATCACGCCTACGGATGTCGCCGCCAGAAAATCGTTCAGCGGCAGTTGCTTCCATACGCCGCTCTCCACCAGCTTTTGCATCGCGTCGACCATCGCCACGTACGCTCCCGTAATGGAAGCTGTGCGCGTACCGCCATCCGCCTGGATCACGTCGCAATCCAGCCAGATCGTGCGCTCTCCCATCGCCTCCAGATTCACCACCGAACGCAGCGCGCGTCCGATCAATCGCTGGATTTCCATCGTCCGTCCTCCGACCTTGCCTTTGGAAGACTCACGCGCGTTGCGGGTCGCAGTCGCGCGGGGAAGCATGGAGTACTCGGCTGTGATCCAGCCCTTCCCGCCGCCACGCATGAAAGGCGGTACCCGATCCTCCAGAGTTGCCGTACAAATTACCTTGGTATCTCCAACTTCGATCAGGCACGATCCTTCCGCGTGTTTAATGTAATTGCGCGTAATGGTTACTGGGCGCAACTGGTCATGGGCACGGCCATCCACTCTCATTCCAAGTTCCTCCTAAATTGCTTTAATACACTCCGCTCATTATACCAGAGGCAGGAAACGCTCTGCCACTGCCCAAACCGCTCTCCCTTATTTACACCAATTGCAAATTTTCGTATGACTTTGCTTCTTTTTGCAAAGAAAAAGCCACGCTCGCAGCATTCGGGCGTGGGTGGGCAGGCTTTCGGTTGATTAGAACGCGATCGGGTTGAGCTGCAGCGGACGGCTCACAGGCTTTGTGAATGCGCCGTTGGCAAGCGGCTTGCCTTCAACGAGAAGCTGCACCTGTTTGGCTCCCGTCGATTCGGTCAAGGAGAGCACGAGGGATTGCAAAGCTTCCGGGCTTGCCTCCTTGCCTTCGTCGTACTTGAGAATGTCGCTGCTCAGATCGACCGTAATCAGGTCTTTCTCCTGTTTTACGTCCAGCACGCGGGTCGTCCGCAATAGGGAGCTGAACAGCTGCGAACCTTGCTTCGGCCCTTTGATAAGCTCCTCCACGGTCGCCTTGGCGATGTCAGCCGTTTCCGGGACGAGACGGGTGACTGGAACGTAGTACGTGCGCTGGTCATCCAGTTGCCCCTGGAAATATACGGTCACCGCTGACGTTTTTCCCGGCATGGCCCCTTCCGCCAGCTCCAGATTGACCCCATGGCTGCGGTCCAACTGCGTAATCGGCGTGCTGGCAACCGGCATTTCGGTAAGCGGAGTTCCGTTCACCCAGATTTGCACGGTCTTGACGTTGGAAAACTCGGTCAGCGCCCTGGTCACGGCGTCGAGAATTTTCTTCTCGTCTTTTTCCTCATACGTTTTGAACTCTTTGGAAAAATCAACCGTGGCCACGCCGTCTTTGATAACCAGTCCTTTCACTTCCGTCCCTTGCGGCAGCACGGCTGAAAAACCGCCCCGCAGCATGCTTTCTACCGGCCCGCCCTTGACCATGTAGCTCAAAACTTGCTTGGCAGGGCCTTCTGTTTTCGGAAGCGTCAGCGACACCGGTACGACGTAGCCGTTTGCGTCGAGCAAATAGACGGTTCTTTCGCTTGTCTGTTGAACCGCTTGCTCGCTGCCCTGAACGGCGACATCTGGTGACACTGCTCCGTTCGGCTGATCGACCGACACCTGTGGCGGTGCGTCAATGCTGCTCGTTTCCGTTTCCGGGCCGTAGAGACCGCAGCCCGACAAAAGCACGGCGCTTACCCCCAAAACGGTCGTCATTTTGCCTATGTGTCCCATCTTCATTTCCCCAGCCTCCTCCAGACACTTTGTACTACCATGTATACGAGCAGGGCTTGGGTTTATGCGTTGAAAGTTGTCTGGCAAAAAGGACAGCCAGCCGCGCTTTTACGGCTGCACGGATTTTTCCAGAGAATGATGCAGGACGTTCACCTTGCCCGCAAGCCACTCTTCGGCAATCGTCCGGAAGCGCTCCGCGTCTCCGCTCGTGACAAACAGATGCTGTGGCGGCTCCTCTTGTCTGCGTGCCGCCAACGGCGCAATCTGTACGGCCAGCTCGCGCGCAGTTTCCTCGGCGGAGCTGATTAACCTGACCCCCTCCCCCATGACCTCCTGAATAACCGGGGCCAGGAGCGGATAGTGGGTACAGCCGAGAATCAAGGTGTCCAGGTCTTCCGCACGCAAAGGCGCCAATGCTTCTTCGACGACCATTCGCGCCTGGTCCGAGTTTGCCAGATGATTCTCCACAAGCGGCACGAACGCCGGACAAGCTTTTCCCACCACATATAAATTCGGCTCGGCACGCAGCAAGGCACGCTCGTACGCTTTCGTGCGGATGGTCATCTCTGTCCCGATCACCCCGACGCGTCCATTTTTCGTCACCGAAACGGCCGCGCGCGCTCCCGGCTCAATCACCCCGATCACCGGCAGCGGCAAATCAGCCATCGCTTCCTCCAGAACAACTGCTGTTGCCGTATTGCAGGCAATCACCAGCGCCTTGAGCGGCGTATTCATGACGTAATCGATCATTTGAAAACTGTATGTCCGAATCTCTTCCGGGGACTTGGAGCCGTACGGGCACCGCGCGTTGTCTCCTACGTAGATGATTTTTTCTTCGGGTAGCTGACGCATGACTTCCTTTGCTACGGTCAATCCTCCCACTCCTGAATCAATGACGGCAATCGCTTCATCTCTACTCATGCAATGTGTCTCCCCTGTTGTAATGAATATAGTACAGCATACCACTCAAACATTTGTGCTACTACCATATGCGGCATTTAATTTTCTTGTACTCCGCGAATGTCGCACCTTCTCTGGGCTGCGTTCATAATCTGAGGGTGAGATGCGCCCAAGTGAGGAGGAATTTTTTTGGAAGAGAAAGCCAGAAAATTGCTGGATTGGAGTCAGTGGGGCCGCCAATGGATCGACCATTTGCGGAGAAAAAAAACACTGAACCGGGAGTTGGAGCGGCATCTGCACAAATTTGAAGAATCTTTTATCAAAATAGGAAGACAGGCTACGCGGATTCACAAGGCAGAAGCAGCAGAGGCACTCCCGATACTCATCGCGCGGGCTGAGGAGGTACAGAAGCAATTCCACCATTTTTTGCGGCTGACCCAGCTGACGGAGGATGAGCGGTTCGTGGAGCAGACAGTGGCGCAGGAGGAGCTTTTTGAAGCAGAAGCGGTTCAGGAAGCGACAGAAACCTGCGAAGCAACACCTGCCCAGATGAGGGAGACGGCCATTTCCGCTCCGTACCAGGCTGTACGTGAAACCGCACGCGAACCCATACGCGTCGCGCGCCCCGTCGCCCCTGGCCGTCATACCCTCCCGCCCTTGCCGTATGCGTACAACGCGCTTGAGCCGTATATCGACGAGCAGACGATGCGCATTCATCATGAGAAGCTGCATCAAAAATATGTAGATGACTTGAATACAGCAGAGCGAAAGCTGGCCGAAGCCCGTCAAAACGGCAACTACGACCTGATTCGCCACTGGGAGCGCGAGCTGGCTTTTAACGGGGCTGGCCATTATTTGCATTCCATTTTCTGGCCGTCCATGAGCCCGCACGGAGGCGATACGCCAACAGGCGAGCTGGCAGAGGCGATCCAACGGTACTTCGGGTCTTTTGACGCATTCCGGCAGCAGTTTTCCCAGGCAGCCGGAAAAGTGGAGGGCCCCGGCTGGGCAATCCTCGTCTGGTCGCCGCGCGCCCAGCACCTGGAAATCCTGACGGCGGAAAAGCATCAAAACCTGGCGCAATGGGATGCGGTCCCGCTCCTCGTGCTGGACGTCTGGGAGCACGCTTATTTTCTCCAGTATCAAAACCAGCGGGACAAATACGTGGAAAACTGGTGGAAGATCGTGAATTGGCCCTATGTAGAGGAGCGTTTCCAGCAGGCGCGGAAGCTGCGCTGGGAGCCGTTTTGAGCGTTTTTTCGCAAAAAGCCCCCTGTTCGCCCGGAGGTATTTTGGGGTGGAAAGGGGGTATATGGTTTCTGTTTTTTGTTTACGTTCTGGAAGAGTGGGGCAAAACAAAGTTTTAATTAACAATATTTTTCATTTGTTATTTAATTTTAACGAGCGTGAGAAAACGAAGATAACAAAAAGCAGGTCAATCATGGTGCTATCTGACCATAATCAACCTGTTCAACGTAAATGTATCCCGTTATTTGGGGGATAAAACTCAAGTATTTATGTGCGTACAAGAAAATTTTAGGAATATCATAGAGCCGCCCAATTTACTCGGCACTAGGTGGGATAAGAGTATAGACCTTGAGGAATGTGCCCTCAAGGTCAAAGAGCATGGTTAAGCTAAATCAAGCAAATTCGGGACTGTAAAATATTCTGTGTAAACTCTCAAAACCTAATTACAATAAGAGAAAGGTTCATTCTGTTCTTCCGTTCGATTGTCTTTTTCTTTGAAAGAACCTGTCGTTCTGCTCTGTTTGACCCAACGGTCAAACGCAGATGCACTCAGATCGTATTCTCTCAAAATATCTGCACGCGTTTTTCCATTCTCGTAGAGTTGAACCATTTGCCGCTTGAACTCGTCTGTAAATGACCGACGCTCACGTTTCCCCATGACATTCTCCCCGTTCTGTATCGATTTGCTTTCAATCTACTAGACCTTAAGAGAATTGTCCAATTCAGTGTAGCCGATCCACGACTACCCTAGCCTCAAATTGGGTTCGTGTACCTTGGGTCGAGCATTTGCCTCCAGCTTCCTTCAGATTCCACCTCACGATGGACACCCTTGCTCTTGGCTAACGGTAGGCGCTCGCCAGCCCCCGTTCGGGACTTTCACCCTAAAGATGGACGCCCATGCTGGGCGCACAAGAAAGACCTTGAGGATTGCCACCCTCAAGGCCGAATGAAAAAACTAACCTCTAGTATCTAACCAATCTATTGCATTACCTAACGCCATTAAACAATCGTGATGATTAAAGCATAGTAAATAGTCAGTTGCTTCATTGGTGACATAAAATTCGACGTTAAACAATTCTTCAATCACTGACACTACATGTTGTCCTGATTCAAATAAGTACGCCCTTTTCTCATCGGAAGGATTAAAAAATAAAATGCATTTGTTCGAGCCTACAAATTCTTCAATCCACTGCCATGCATCTTTATTACTTACCCCGACAAAATCACTGAATTTTTCCCATATGGGCCAGTGCGATTTTACCTTACAATACTTTTCCATAACCGATGAAATAATTGATTCTTTCGATGCATCTTCCATAATTCTAAATGGTATATTTAACATCTGACTTGCGGCGAAAATTTGTTCCTTAATATCCCAAATAGGACATTCCTCCTTATCTTCCATAAGGTACTGAATCAACAATTATGTGACCTGTTACAGAATTTTTCTTTCCTGGTGTTTGCCATCCAATATGCGGAGCATCCGGTCCTGTTACCCAATTTCCATTCCTATCAACACCATAGTGAGCATAGTCAATACTAACCTCTGCGCCATTTTTTGAACGCCATTCAACCGGAACTGATTTACCATACTGGTCTTTGGCCCACTTCGTCACAGTAAATTCGCTTCGGTCAACACCAGTATTTTTAAACGCTTGGTCAAGAGCATCCTTGTATGTTTTCCCAGTACCTCTCCAATCTAAATCTTGAGACTTTAATGCGTACCTTAATGTACTGCAATTATGCACCCAAATGCCAAGATTGGATACAAAGTAAGAATTAAAGTCAGCTACTTCAAAGTTATAGACCGTTGCTTCACGTGGCTCTTTCTCAATCTTATCTATTGCAAGTTTAGAGCCGTCGCTCGAAACAAGCAAGTCACCAACTTTAAGGTCTTTAACAAGCGTCCATCCCTTACCATCCAACCAGAATGGATGTTCACCCGTAACTTCGATAATTTCATCCTGAATATGGATGTAGTATATTTCGTCAGCTTGCTTTTGGAACAGACCCACGACTTCTTTATATGCCACTTCTCCGGTCTCATCAGACTTAGCGAGAACCCTATCCCCTACCTCGATTTCCTCGATAGGTTTCTCCCCTTCGTCTGTTAACACCTTTGTTCCTGCCGTAAAGCAGTTGCATCCAAATAACGACTTGAAAGTAGCTGATTTACTCTTTGTTACAACTGGCGCTTTACCTACTCCTCCGCCGTCCATAGGGATGCCATTTTCCATCGCCCAATCCCATGTAACCTTAGCCGCTATGGCATTTTTAATTTTGTTTGTACCTCTCAGTGCATCCTGCATCCCTGCTTGATCTTTTTCGAACCACTCTCGGTAATACTGCCAATCAATCTCCTTTGTCCCATGAATTCTCCTGACACCCTCATTATCAAAATAATAATAGGTTCCAGGATTCCCTTCACCAACTATTACATTACTATGTCCACTTGGATCAACATATTTTAACGGATTATTACTCACATACGCATACCGATTCAAACTAAGCGGATTATCCACCTGCCCCTTATACGTATCCTCCGACACAAACCTCCCCATCTTCGGATCATAATACCGGGCACGCAGGTAGTAAAAACCGCTCTCCTTGTCGTACATCTCCCCCGCATATGCAAACGGGTTCGGCATCGTTTCCTTGACTTTATCGGCAAGCAAGTTGCCCCAGATGTCATACTCATACGTATTCAACACATTCCCATTCGGAGCTTTGATCTTCACGACATCCCCGTGGGTGTTGTAATAGTACGTGCCTTCCTGGTTCGTCGTGTAGTCCTTGCGCCAGATCAGCTGGTTGCCAAAGACGTTGCGGGCTTTGACCCTACCGTCCTGGGTCAGTTCTTCGATCACTTGCCCGTTGAGATACACATAATGAGTCGTGTCCGTGACGCTTCCGGTCTGCTGTTTCGTCGCGCGCAGGCCGCCTGGGTAGTACGTGTACTTTGTGGTGCCTTTGGCGTCTTTGTACTCGATCAGGCGATTCAGCAAATCGTGCTTCAACTCGTAGCTGCGCGTCGAATCTGCGGGCGCATTGGCATAGATTTGGCGGTTGCCGCGGCGGTCGTAGGCGTACTGTCGGGTGTTGCCCTGAATGGTTTCTTCTTTAATTCGGGACAGTTTGTCGTAGGCAAACGTGCCGTAGATCGTACTTCCGCGCTTTTGGCTTATGATGTTGCCGAACAGGTCGTGGCTGTTCGTCTCATTCCAACCATCCGCGTGATTGATCCCCGTGATCTCGGAAAAGGAACTGATCGTTTTTTGCATCGCCGACGACTGGCCGGGGTAGGAGACAGTGTTGGTCTCGCCACTATTGTTCATCGTATAGCTGTAGCTCGTCGTTCCTACGCCTGGGATTGTCACGGCGCTGAGGCGGTCGGCATTGTCGTAGGTATAATCAACGCGCAAAGTAGGGGCCGAACCGGAAACCGCACTGCGAGATGGATAAATGAGGGCGTCGATGCTCTCATCGTTGTCGGAGTAGACGAGCTGGTAGTCTTTTCCCATCATCGTTTGCCGGTTCAGGCGGCGGTATTCGTCGTAGCCGTAGCGGACAGTTTGACCGTAGTTGTTTGTTTCCATCAAAAGCAAGCCGGAGAGTGGATCGTAGCTGCGTTCTTCATAGAAGCTGCTGCCCGCAGACAGTTTCGTCATTTCGTTGAACGGCGAATACTGGTAGCTGAACAGGACGCCGTTTTTGTCTTTGAAAGTTTTGACGGCGCCGTTTTTCTCGTACGTGTACTGCTCGGCCTTGGTTTCCGGGTTCTTTTCGGACAACTTCCAGGACAGCGCGTTGTACGTGTACACGGCAGTAGGGGTGCCGTTTTCGATCACGGTGGTCAGGTTGCCGAGTCCGTCGTAGCTGTATTCATTCACATTGTTTTCCGGGTCGCGCAAATAGACCAACTGGTCGTTGTGATCGTAGCGCATTGTCCAGCGTTGAGTGGTACTGCCGTCCGTGACTTCCTTGTCGGTAACTTTTCCGAAGCGGTCGGTCTGGTAGTTGGTCACGCGGTGGTGGCTGCCTCGTTGGGTCGTTTCTTCCACGCTCTCTACCCGGCCGTACAGGTCGCGGTAGGTGGTGACGATGTAGCCGTTGGGTGACAATGTTTGTTCGATCAGGCGCGGCAAATAGCTGGTTCCGTCTGAATACGCGTTGGCCCGATGGGAGCGGGTCGTACCCAAGGCGTTCGTAGTCTGGTAGACGAAGCCGTCCCAGTCGTAGGCATACGTGGTGCTCTGCGCCTGGTTGCCGAATGGGGTGGTGCGGCTGATCTGCATACCGTCTGCCGTAAACTCGTTTTCTAGCAGCGGACGTTTGCCTCCGCTCGTCCCGTGCTGCTCCTGGTAGGCGATGTCCCCGTATGGTGTGTAGTAGGTAATGATCCGGACGAATCGGGCAAAAAATTCTTTCGACGATCCCCAGCCCCTCCGCGCCCGTGCCGGACGCTTCACCGTCCCGATACACATACGTCGTGGTGCGGGTTGCTCCCTGGTGGCGGTAGCTTTCCGTGAGAACTCTTCTCAGCGTGTCGTATTCGTAGATAACTTTGCTGCCATTTGGGTATGTCTAGCTTTTTACTTGGCTTTGGTTGTCAAAGTCCAATGAGAACTGGAGGACGTCTGTTTTGCCGCTTTCCAGTTAAATGCCATCTGCTAGACCTTAAAAAAATTGTCCAATTCAGTGTAGCCGGTCCAGGAGTAAAAGTAAGGGGCCGTCTCAAACTACCATGGCCT
>NZ_RHHS01000004.1 GCF_003710935.1 Brevibacillus gelatini | reverse complement strand
TTTTTGACTTGCGAAAAACAATTACCCGCCATTTACCAAAAGTTCTTGGACAAGTGCCGTAACCGACCAGGAGGGATGAAGGAGTTCGTTCGACTCTTGCTTTTGCACCGTGAATTCGATACTTCTCTCGTCGAAGAAGCACTGGGGGAGGCCTGCCAAAAAGGGATGTTCCAGTATGATGCCGTAAGGCAATTATTGCTTCAGCGAACATTGCCGGAACACCGTTTGCCCCAACTCTCGTTGGCGGAGGATAGCTCTGTTCCACGTATTCAGGTAAAGGCCCCAGATCTTAGCCAGTATAATCGTTTGTTACAGAAAAGGAGTGTGGTTCATTGAGTACGAGTTTCCTGCTTGAAACCTACGCGAAACGCCTTCGTTTACCTGCGATTAAACGTGTCTATAAGGAAATCGCCCATGATGCTGCTGAACGGCAAATTCCCTACGAGGAGTTCCTCTTAGCCCTACTAGAGCAAGAAGTTCAGCAAAGGGATGCTAACCAAATTGCGAGTCGCATCAAGCACGCTAAATTCCCTTCTATGAAAACGCTCGATCAATTTCAATTCTCGGCGATTCCGTCTCTCAATAAGCCCAAATTGCTTCAACTGGCTCGTTGTGAGTACATCGAAAAAGCAGAGAACATCATGTTTATCGGAAACTCTGGCACTGGAAAAACTCATCTCTCCATTGCACTCGGGAAGGAAGCTTGCCATCAAGGCTATTCCGTCCAGTTTTGGACTGCTGCTAAAATATGTAACGAGCTTATGGAAGCTCAGTCCCAAAAGCGAATCCTCCAGTTAGAGAGGCAATGGTTGAAAACAGATTTGATTATTTTGGATGAAGTCGGGTTTGTCCCTCTGAGTCGGACCGGGGCGGAGTTATTATTCCAATTTTGTGCGGCTCGCTATGAGAAAGGAAGCATGATCATTACCAGCAATCTGGAATTTACGGAATGGACACAGATTTTCAAAGATGAGCAAATGACGTCAGCCTTGGTTGATCGGCTTACCCATCGTGCCCATATCTTTGCAATGAATGGAGACAGTTATCGCTTTAAGCAGAGCATTCAAAGATCGTGATCATGAAAAAGTTACCCACCCGACGGGTGGATTGATTTTTGCCATGGTGGTCAATTTTTTGATGAGCACGGTGGTCAACATTTTGATTGACATTCACAAACATCCTCGAGCAAACTTTTTGGAACGTGGTGATTGGGTTCACCACGTTTTTATGTGTTTACACGATGTTTTTTGGTAATTAATGGCCAATGAAGGCAAAATAAAAATGAAGCTTCGTTTGCTTCATAAATTTAGTCGAGTATGGAAAGAGTCGTTTTTACTATCTCGTCCAAAACATCTGGACTTGGTTGTAGTTTGGCTGTCTGAGTGAGGGATAAACGCGAGTAGTTTAAAAAATGTGCGATGGACCGAAGATCCTGGCGCCGATCTTTTAGCTCACCTTGTTGCTTGGCACGGACGAGTGCTTCATAAAATGCTTTTTCTAAACGCTCTATATCATGCAGAAAAAATTCAGCAATTTCGGGAATATGCGGGACTTGTTCGATTGCGCTTTGCATGATGAAACATTCCTTATTCCGCACGGGATCTTTCAGCGCAGCAGCACTCGCGTTGAAAACGGCAATGATAGCTCCCTTCGCCGATCCAGATTACTAGTGATGTTTTCTGATCCGCATATTGCTTGACAGCAGAGATGAATAAATCACGCTTTGTTCCATATGTGTCGTAAAGACTTTGACGTGCAATCCCCAAGTCATCCAGAAGGTTTTGCAAGGACGTGCCCTCATAGCCATAGTGACCGAATACCTCCATTTGCTTTATGAAGGGTGGCTATCGTATCAAATTCTTTGCTTCTGGCCAAGGCAAAGACCTCCTTTTTCAAGCTATTGTACATCATCTATGGAAATCATAGTCCTAAATAGCTTGTTTTACTGCTTTTTTACGTGACCTGTAACCTTTGCGCAGAATAATGTTCTGCCGTTCCTCCCCCCACCTTTTCATTTTATCGCCTTTCTTTGTGCTGCTCTTCCCACTGAGTAACTTTGATACCTTTACCGACTCAAGTATTGAAAAATGGACAAAAAATTGATCTCATCATCGCCTCATTTCGAGGATTTGCAACGATATAGGATAGGCATTATTTTGAAGCATTTTATATTTTCTATGATCTAACTTGGATAATCTCCTTTTTTCTAAAACAGGTTATATATTCCCTACTAATTTTCTCTATACATGGTGTCGGCAGGAAAAGGAGATGATACAAATGTCACCCTTGTATTAATGAAGATGCTTTTATAGAAAATGCTAGAATCGCATCATGGTTTTTAAAAGGTTTACAACACGAAATGTATAGGCTATCTAAGAAACATTGTAAGATTAGACGGCATGAGGAATTAAGTCTTAATGCTCCATTAAGCGATGATGCTTCTGTAGAATTGGTAGAATTACTGCCTTTGCAAGAGCAGCATGAAAATGATCTATCTATTTCTCTACGGGACGCATTATCAAGGCTATCTCCTAGACAGTTTTATGTGATTCGATCAATTTTTTTATATGGCTATACCGAACAAGAAGTTAGTAAACAATTAAAAATTTCTCAACCTGCCGTAAATAAGATAAAAAAAGCAGCATTAAAAAAATTGCAAAATGACTTAAGAGAGTGGAAAAACTATGAGTCAAGTCGTTGAAGTATTTACTGACGATTTTTCAACTATTGCTTTTCAAGTTTTGTGTCTTTTCAAACATTACAAAGTACCTCATGTGGAGAGAAACATAATTAGGAACCCAGAAGCGTTTAAAGATTTTAAAAGAATGAGATTAACTTTGATTCCATCATTCTTCATAGGAGGATATCGACATGATGGATACCAAGCCGAAGTATGGGTCAAGTTACTCAAGCACCATTTTGATATCCATGTTTCTCTCGCTGAAATGCAAGTTTCTCTTCCTGTTCAGCGTTTTTGGGACGAAGAAATTTCAGAAATAACTAAGCCAATTGTTTTTAACTACTAAAATTCGAGAGGATTGATATTAATGGAACAAAAACTTAACACAAAACTTACTTCGTCTAGCTACGTTTGCCCAAGTAACTCTAAATATCCAAAGAAACCAGATTATGATACATTCGCTAAAAAATATTCCGAATATGCAAGCGCTGCTGCTGAACAAATCGGTATTTCTACTGCTGTAGTATTAACTCAATGGTATCAAGAATGGGGCATTCCAATTAACAACCCCGGATTTCAAGGAGGAAGCATTGGTGAACCTGTAGGAAAATGCGGCACCTTCCCTGTTTATGCAACTTTAGACGATGGTGTTGAGGCATATTGCAAACAAATCAATAAGCGGTATGTTGGTGGAAAAGATGCTTTCAATGATATTTTTGGTAATAAAACTAACATTAAGGCAGCATATGAAGACGGCTTCAAAGGTGGCTTGAAGGCATTCAATGTTCAAACTGATGACAACAAGAAAGTAAATGTAGTTAGTGAACGGTTTGTCGGCGGGAACTATGCTTGCAATGAAGCGTTAGGTGCGTCACCATGGAATGCAGGACATTACATGAGAGCCAGCAAAGGTGATACCTATCCGGGTCGAAGACTTAATGCTCTGCTTAACGATGCTGGCTGGTAATATTGAGAGGGGGATTCCCCTCTCATTTTTATGGTTGCTCTTCTTGATTGCTTAGTTCAATACTAATTACCTTGTCTCCTTTTAATAATACGCCTAATGTTGGATAAAAGGTATTGCCAGATGAACTAGAACCTGAAATCACGACATATTGTGTATCAGTATCTTTACGTTTCTCATAGCCGTAAGCACTCTGAAAACTTTCCATAACTTCTTTTAGACTGCTTCCGATACCAAAACCACGATCTGTTTTGATGTCTGATGGATCGTTAACAACTATACTTACTACTCCGCCTTTTGGATTATCTATTGGTGGATTGGCTCCTCCCTTATCATAGAAGGCGATAAACAGATTAAGTTTTTCATAAGTCCACAATGGAAAAGGTGTAGAATGTAACACACCCTTACTCGTTGGCTCTCCAAACAAGTTTCTTACAGTTTCTGCACTATCACCGATGTGAATACCACCTAATGCGATATTCTCCTTGGTAAGCTCGCCAGAACCAATTTCACTATGACTTTTTATAATCTTAATTTTGTTAAGATAATCTTGAGAAGCTTCAGCATTTTCACCATAATGAATTTGCTTTTCTACATTTGGATTTGTCGAAGGAGAACATCCAGCAAGAACAGATAACACCAATATACTGCTTAAAACGACTTTCCTCATAATTAAATCCTCCTTGGCTTAGTTAAGGGAGTCGCCTACACACATTGCTATAAGAGTGCAGGCGATCATGGTTTTATTTCATTAATTTACTCTTGAGCGAATCTTGTAGTTCATGATTGATCTACATGCCCAAGCTTTGAGATCAGCTTCAGCATCCTCATAACCCAGATTTTTAGCATGTTTCTTGATAGCAGGGGTAAATTGATTTAAGATCATCATCAACGCTTCACCATCACCCTGTTGTGCCTTCAATACTAATTCCTTTAACTGAAGCATAATGTACTCACCTCCTAAAAACCATATAGCGCCATATTGTGGAGTTTTATTACATTTATCGAAAAATATTCCATCAACCTTAGAGTAAGACGATTCATCACTCTAAAAGGTTTCTCATTTCTCAATAGACCCGGTTGAATGTTTGGGTATGTCAACCCGTTAAGGACACAAAAAAATCCTCTGCAATGGAATGGTCAAGTAGTTTCTGTTCAAATCCACTGAAAGGATCAAGCCATGGTGAAGAATACCTTACTTTCGTCATTGGGTAAGTGGGTGTCCCTCATTTTTCAAAGTCCAATTTTCTATTTGCAAAAATACAGCGGTTCTTCCTGCTTCATCTCTGCGTGGATCGGCTACACTGAATTGGACAATTCTCTTAAGGTCTAGTAGATTGAAAGCAAATCGATATAGAACGGGGAGAATGTCATGGGGAAACGTGAGCGTCGGTCATTTACAGACGAGTTCAAGCGGCAAATGGTTCAACTCTACGAGAATGGAAAAACGCGTGCAGATATTTTGAAAGAATACGATCTGAGTGCATCTGCGTTTGACCGTTGGGTCAAACAAAGCAGAACGACAGGTTCTTTCAAAGAAAAAGACAACCGAACGGAAGAACAGAATGAATTCCTTGCGCTACGCAAAGAAATTCAGCGATTAAAAATGGAAAACGATATTTTAAAGCAAGCAGCGCTGATCTTCGGACGAAAATAACAGTGATCCGGCAAAATGCACATAAGTACTCTGTGTCTGCCATGTGTACCATTCTCCAGGTGAATCGGAGTACTTACTATTACGAAAATAGTCAGCATTCATCTAGTGAAGATGAGGTGGAACAGGCGATCATTCGTATTTTCGAAGAGAATCAGCGCGTCTATGGAACAAGAAAGATCAAAGCAATTCTGCAAAAAGAAGGAAAGACTGTTTCCAGACGACGTATTGGACGTTTGATGAAGAAGAACGGCCTTGTATCGGCGTATACGATTGCACAGTATAAGCCGCATAAGTCTCCTTGTAACGATTCGGCCATTCAGAATGAACTAAACCGCGAGTTTACAAAAGATCAACCACTAGAAGCGGTTGTGAGCGATTTAACGTATGTTCGAGTCGCAAACAAATGGCACTATATCTGTCTACTTGTGGACTTATTCAACCGGGAGATTATTGGGTATAGCTGTGGATCCAGTAAAGACGCCGCGCTTGTCTATCGAGCTTTTGCAAGCGTAAAAGGAGACTTGCGTCAAATTCAGCTTTTCCACACAGATCGTGGCAGTGAGTTCACCAATCGTACGATTGGTGATGTCATCCGTACATTCAACATCAAGCGCTCTTTAAGCATAAAAGGCTGCCCATATGATAATGCTGTAGCAGAGGCAACTTTCAAACTGATTAAAACGGAGTTTGTTAAGAATCGACGGTTTGAATCACTTCCCCAGTTGAAGCAAGAATTAGGAGCATATGTGAAATGGTTTAACGAAACAAGGATTCACTCAACATTGGGCTATTTAAGTCCACTTGTTTACAAACAGGAGGCACTTAAGGAATTTGTCTAGTTTGGTGTTGACAGTCCATTCTGCCAATCGGCGTGTTTGGAATCACGTATCCATCGATACAGCATCTTCGGGTCGATCCCATGCCGTCTGGCTACTTGGCTAGCATTTCCGACTTCGTGGGCTTCCTGGATCAGTTGTTGTTTGAACTCGATGGAATAGCGTCTCCGTTGCATAAAAATATCCCCCTCTGTTCTTCTGATATCAGCTTAACAAGATAAGGGGGTATGACTCAAATCTAATTTTGGGGCTTAAAAGGCGTGTTACAGGGGGATGCTCCTTTAACCTGATACTAATTAATTACTATGGTAAGCTGTTCAGTCATCTTAGCTGTTTTCATGTTATCCTGAAATTCCTCAAATATGTTACTTGTTTCAGAATCTTTTTCAAAAGACTCTTGATTATTTAGCATGCTTGGTCCCATCAATTTATATAGAAAATTATCCCTCACTTATGATACGGTTCTCCGCGCTGTCTGTAACGGCAAGTTTCGTTATTTCAAATAAGCTATGATTGGGGTTGAAATAATTGAACCAATCATAGCTTTTTGATCTTATACCACACTTTCAATTACAACATGACTAGCAAATACTTCAAATGATTTGACCAATAGTTCCTGTTGACTGACTACCTCTACAAAACTAGTAAAACTATCTATTGCTTTTTTATTCTCTTCTATATTTTTCATTCCCTTTGCCAATGCAGGATTCAGAGAATCTCTAAACGATATACAGGTTAAAACAATTGGTTCCCATAATCTCTCACATTCCTCTAAACTCATTGATCTGTTAAATCTTAAATCATAGATGTTTGTTAAACTCTTCTTCAATATTAACCCTAAACTTGCGCTAATTGCCGAGGTTAGAAGATAAATAGCACCACGATTTCGCAAGAATTCTAAAGACTTTTCTTCTGCTTGATTCATTGTACTACCAGTTTTCGCCATCTTCATTAACTTAGCTTTGTAATTAACGATCGTTTTATACAATGAATAAACAAAAATCATGTGGTCTGCATGGGTTTTTTCACTAAAGATTTTTTCATACTCGGTATTCTTTTCCCAGATTTCTTTAGCACGATGATACGCCAATTCTGGTTCCCCATAAAAAGCTGCAATAGCTTGAGAAACGGTTCCTGCTGGTATCAAATGCTTTTCTTTTGGAAGAGAAACGCCACCTCTTCGAGCACCAGTATAACTAAAGAACTCATTCGATGAAAATTCACTTCTCAATCTTTGCTGAACACCGTCTGTACTTCTAAAATCCTCGGGCTCTATTTCATTTTGACTATTGTTGTATTTAATGATGTTTCTAATAATTGATTCATCGTCACATTTAATAAACCTTGCTGGTACCATTGTATTTTCAGGAATTGGGTTACTAGTTGAGCCTAGTGATCCAGTTGTTTGTGCTCCATTAACAATTGAAATACCCTTAATTATCAGTTTGTCATCTATAACATCAAAATGATGTACAAGGGCAGTTATACCATTATTATAAACCCAGAATTCACTTGGACTAGTTGACACTGTTTCCTGAATTCCAGCATTTATGGGAGAATCGCCTTTCTTAGCCCCTAGAAAATATCTGACATTTGCAGAGAAGAGATCCTCAGGATATCTTCGTTGAAGGTCTGCTAACCACTTCGCTGGAACAGATGTTGCAAATGCCTTCCATTTATCTGATTCCTGATGGTAGCCTCCAGTTATTTCAATAGTAAACTCCTCGTTAACTAGAATTGCTGTTTGTGTTGCCTTATACCACTCTTCAAGCGTATGATGCCCTACCTCAATTGCCTTTACTGTTCTACAATTAGAGTTTGGAAAATTTGCTTTTAAGGCATTCATAGCTGTATGCTCAACAGCATCTAGTTCTTCCCTGACATTTTGGGAATGAGGCAGATTGTGAACGTACCAAAATTCAATCGCTTCAATTTCATCGTCAGTTAATGCTTGTCTAAGTTCAATCGCTGCTGCTTTAATCCTTTCAGGTAACCTTTCTACATCCATAGATAAGACCCAGGCTACCGCCGTATTTAGGTCAGAAGCTTTATTAGCCGGAGCTGACTGCTTTTCTTTTTCAGTATAATAACCCTGTGCAACTACAGCTATCTTATTTATTCGATCAACGTAGATTAAATCGCACTTTTTATCATCAGATCCATCAGTTAAAGCTTGGGTAGCTACAGTAGCAATATCTTCAATATGCCATTTCAGTTCAAGAGCATACAAAAGTAATGCATTATCTCCATAAGGAATTAAATCTTCTCTAGACATGAATGACGAAAAAAAACCACTCATACGATCACCTTGTTCTCTAGTAAAATGTTAATCCGCATTGTATTTTCGTCAATTATTGGCAAAACCCTCCAAGTTGTCTGAAATTTCTCTTCTCCAGACAAAGTTTTTGTGCATAGAAAACACTTGTTCGCAAATCTATCATTCGATATTATTTATTTTAGGGAAAATAAGGAGATTACTGTTACTTTGTTAAGGTAGGATTCCTGCAACTTTTGTCGAATTACTACTAGATACAGGTTTCTAGGCTGGTGAAAAGAATATGTTAAAGGTTGCATCCTTTTTTAGCGGAATAGGAGGCTTCGATCTCGGTCTTGAAAGAGCCGGGATGGAAGTTGTATTTCAATGTGAGAAAGATGCCTTTTGCCAAAAGGTTCTTCGAAAACATTGGCCAAATGTCAAACTAATGGGTGATATAAATGACGTTACAATCAATGAGGTACCAGAAGCAGAAGTCTGGTGTGGAGGATTCCCGTGCCAAGATGTATCTCTTGCCAACCAAGGTAAGAGAAAAGGGCTTAAAGGAGATCGAAGCGGACTCTTCTACAAGTACGCAGAACTCATCGAACAACGAAGACCTCGTTGGGTTCTTGTCGAAAATGTTCCCGGATTGCTTAATAGTAACAACGGAAATGATTTCAGAGTGGTCATCTCAACCTTGGATGAACTCGGGTATTGCGTGGCGTGGAGAATACTGGATGCAAAATACTTTGGAACACCCCAGCGTCGTAGAAGAGTGTACATTGTCGCAAGTTATCAAAGCCGAAGCGCCGCTGAGGTACTTTTTGAACAAGGCTCAATTGCAATCGCTCATCGACAGGGCCTTGGCCAGAGGGAAATCTCTGCCACCGGATTTGGAAAGGGCAATCAATCTGCAAATCTCTACTCTATCCAGCATGCCGGAATTGGACGCAAGCCTTCAGCAGGCCCCCAAGCGAAAGGGTACCGAAACGATGGAGAAACCTATACACTTGACTCCAGAGGCAGCTCAGACGCTGTTTGTCAGACGGATGCTCCCTTCCGAGTACGAGATACTACAGGGGTTTCCGGAGGGATGGACGGAAGTCGATTCCGAACACTAGGAAATGCTGTTGCTGTACCAGTCATTGAGTGGATTGGTAAAAGAATAATGGCGATTGAGGAAGGCAGAATCAATATTTGAAAATCTATAGTTTGGGAACCAGGCAGTTGAAATTGCCTGGTTCCTTACTTTTTGCTAGGGAATTTGAACCGTAGTACCGTCCAACGCCGTAAATTCTCCAGAGAAAGCTCCAGGAGTAGGATAGCCTTGGTTTGTAAGAGCTTGTAGAAAGTTACCGTAATTTGTGAATAACACACGACTTTCGTCAACCTTTAGTGGAATTGGACCCGGTACAGGTTGGTTTTCTTTATCTTCAGCAATACCAATGATTGCCAATGACCATGTATAATCACGAAGGTCCTTAAATTGAGTCCAGTCAAGCTTTGATCTCAAATAGTCATAGATTGGGGCACCAACTACAAAGACGATAGCACCTCCACTCATTTGTGCAACATTGCCTTTTACAATGAATTGCTCTTGTTGACGTCTCCATGCATTGGTTTCAATGGTACCGGCTTTTTGGACTTCTTCGCGGAGCATACGATTTGACCTGTTTTCAGAGTTGCGCCACTTTAGAACCTGTTCTGTAATTAGCCCCGTTCCTGACGTTTCGCCGCCACCTTGCATCTCAACAACCAGTTTTTTGGTGTCACCTCGTCGAACCATAATGTAGTCAGCGTTGTAATTTGCCTTACTACTTGCCTTTAATGGCTCTTCACGTTTTACATAAATATCGCTGGGTGAAACTTGGTCGGTACCATAGACTACTCTTGCTATTTTTGTAAGGATGTCAATCTGATGTGGAGAAAGACTAACCGTCTTAAGGGTTGCACATAACCTGTTTCTGCATGTAATCCAGAGTTCGCCAGTACGCTTGCGCACAGAACATACCGGCTCATAACCTTGTTGAATTTTTGAACAAGGAGCATTCATAAACGGACACATCGCTCCTTGTTCAGCTGGTTGAATCACGTAGTTGTCGATGTCAGCTCTTTGACCCAAATACTCCGCAACGCTCACTCCCATAATACAACCTCCCTAGCGAGATCTTGTTCCAACTAAGGTAAAGTTTACCGGATTGATTTACTGACTGTCAACACTGACAGTAAATAATCTTTTTATTCAGAGTTTAAAAACCACAAAGAGCTATTGCTCTTTGTCAGTGGGTAATACTAACTCTCTACTAACTGTGGGAAAGCTTTTGGTAAAAGGCTAAACAAGCTTTGTCGTTTTGCTTGCACTTGCCGATCTTCCAAACAGGACAAGGATTTTGGGGTGCTCTAGTACTGCACTCCACCCGCTCTTTTTTGCACAGTGCTGCTCTAGTTGGGACCACTTTTGGGAATCACACTCGGAAAATAAAACCAAAAAATGGAACAAACCAAACGATAAACATATGTTATTTTCCTGATACCATCACCAAAAGGAGGTAGAAATAATAGCTCTGTTTCACTCCACCTTTTTGAAAACAATTTAATAAACATCGACATCTACGTTTCCGTAGACGTAGGTGTTGACGAAGACGAAACATCAGAGTAGGAGTGAACAAAATGAACAGCAAGAAATCTCCCCTTGCTAGAGTTGTTGCTCAGCTGAATGCAAAAAAGGCATCTCAAAATGCAGCTAACCAGAGACAGGGAACTTCCACAGAGAGAGCAAATGTAGTACCTCCCAAGGAAAGCGAACAAAAAATCCAGGAGATAGGGAATCTTGGGTCGAAACCAGTAGCAGGGGAAGCATCCAGGCCGTTGAGAGTTCGACCGTTCCAAGCCAAAAAGACTGAGAAGGTGAACGATGTAGGGAACCAACCGATACCGACGGCAAGCCAGTTATCTGAACGAGAAAAAATTCCCAAAAGACAAGCACCATTCGAGAAACGGTACAGGAGATTGACCACCTACCTTGAGAACGGTGTCTACGACAAGGTTCAGCAGTTGTACGAGGCAAGAGAAATCGACCGGATCAGCAATCTGGTCAACACGGCGGTCAAACTGTACCTCATGAAACACTACAATTACAACAGCAAGGAGTAGCCTGAAATCCTTGCAGTGCACCATGTACACGACCAAAAACGAATAAGTGATGCAACTCACTAGCCCTACATTCCGCAGAGATGTAGGGCCATTTGCTTTGTGTTCGGGAGAAGGTAAAAGGGTGGAGATGAGCAGGTAGGTAAACTACTGGTACTTCTCTTGCTCCCACTCGAATACCGACTTCACAAGTTTCAGGGCCAAAGCGCGATCGTGTTTGGAGCGTTCCGTCAAGAGATCAACCAGTTGGCGAAGCTCGTCTGGTTGTGGGGAAGGGTCAATGTGCCGGAACAGATCTTCCATCGAAACGCCAAGACCTTTGGCGATCTTCTCCAGGCTCTCCACCGTGACGTTCTTTTCCCCTCGCTCTACTTGCCCCACGTAGTTCGTATGTAAACCGGACAATTCGCCTAATTGCTCCTGGCTCATCCCCTTCTCTTTTCGGAGAAAGCGGATTCGATTGCCTAATCGCTTGACCAACTCGGTCATGGAAACCACCTCAAGACAAGCTTACGGGAGGAAAAGAAAAGGGAACACAAACTATAAATGTGAATTGACAGAAAGATAACGCCCAAAGATAATAATTAATGAAGTTTTCCAATCAATAGTGTGTAGTGGTAACCCAATCTAGCAAAAACGGAGGCAAGAAACATGGACGCAATTCTTTTCTACGGCATCATCATTCTACTGGCACTCGGCTTTCTCTCTTTTGCCTGGCTCATTGTAAGGGGATGGCTGGAGCTCATCTTTTCCTTCCTGCTCGGGGTGTTCAAACTTCTGTGGAACATCATCAAAGTGGCGTTCTGGGTCGTAACATTGCCGTTTCGTTTGATTGGAGCAATCTTTCGCCTGTTCCGAAGAAAGCCGCGCGAATCAAGGGAACAGGATGTCACCTCAATTTAGGTACCCCTGCAGGTAATGAGATAGAAGATCGTACCGGAAAGGGGGTGAAAAAGATGGCGCTTTGCAGTGAATGCGGAGGCAAGAAGAAAGTTCTTTGCGATTGCACCGGCGGAGTTGGAAAACACGCCGCCAATGACGATTGTTACGCGTGCGGCGGCTCAGGTGTACATACCTGCCCGGCCTGCAACGGTACAGGAAAAGAATAACCATCTTTTGCGTCAGTAAGGCATTCTGCCGCCCGTAACAGGGGCGGTGGGATGCCTTTTCTCATTTTGTAGCCAGTAAACGAGGAGGGCACACATGCAGACACCAGCGGAACAGTACGAGCAGTTGATAGGGGAAGAAGACAAAGTCGTGTTCGGCATCCAGACATGTGAACATTGTGTCACGCTGCTGCTGGACAATCTCTACCACACCGGAGAGGCACAGAATCAAGACACCTACACCGAGATTCTCAAGATCATTCACGAAGTCGAACAGCGACTGAGGGGAGAATGGCTCACCATCAAAATCCAAAAGGCACTGCTCGCACACCAGATGAAACGGAAAGGGGACGTGTAGCATGAGAACGATCAAAACCTTGGCAGATGTACGCTGCTTGCAGGAAGCAAAGGTGTTTTCGCCGAGCTTTCTGTCGTACTTGGAAGAAGAATTTTTGGGACTGAAGGAGGCGTTCGACTTCGACGGTCTGGACGAAGCATTCACGTTGGACACATACGGCTACATGGTTGTGCTGGAGAAGGGAGACAATCTGCGGGATCTGAGCGTGGTCGGCCTAAACCGAGAGGACGGGGGCTTGCTTGGCAGTCTGCCGGAATTTGTCGAGAAGGTGGAACGAAACGGTGAGTGCTGGTACAAGGTGGTCGTGATCTACACCAACGAGTACGGGATGGCCTTCTACGTTCCGGCAGAAGCAATCTCTGACGACAACGAAATCCAAAACTGGTTGGAGGAGCATGTGGAATGAGTCAAAACAGAGAAGTCGCCAAACGAGTCAACATCGTCCGAGTCAAAATGGTACGGGAAGCAAGTTTCCTGTACCCGCAGCGCCGCATCAGGATGGCAAGGGATGTCGTAGAACTGTTCCTGAAGTTTCTGGACGAAACGGATCGGGAGCAGTTCTTTTTGCTTTGCCTAAACACGAAGAACGAACCGACTGCGCTGCACACCGTGTCAATCGGTTCCCTGGATGCAAGCATTGTCCATCCAAGGGAAGTGTACAAGGTCGCCATTCTCTCCAATGCCGCGTCGGTCATTGTCGCCCACAACCATCCCAGCGGAGATCCCACAGCAAGCCAAGAGGACATACAGGTGACGAGGAAACTGCAAGAGGCCGGAGAGTTGTTAGGCATCACTCTGCTGGATCATGTCATTGTGGGTACCGAGGGGGCCTACACCAGCCTAAAAGAAAGGGGACTCATGTAACATGACAACAAACGAGATGTTTTCGTCCGAAAAGTATGCGACAAGAGGAGTCAGCGAGCGAGTGCCGCTGGACATTCAACTGGCCCTGTGGAGCATCCTGGACAAGCGAAAACAACGGGGAGACACCCTGGACAGCATGCAGGTGTTTGAGTTAATCGTCGAACTCGTAGACGGAGAACCCTTGCAGGTTGTACGGAACCGTCAGGAACAGCCGCCACATGAGGAAACAATCTACCTGGACGTTTCCGAACCGGTAGACGGAATCACGCTTTGGGTCATCGACTCCGGTGAGTACTGCACCATGTTGTTCCCGAACGAGTACTAGGAGGTGTTTCAATGAAATTAGCAGCCATTGCGAAGATTGTCCTCCTAGTCGCCGAGGTCATTGTCATTCTAGGGAAAGAGAAGATAGGAAAAAGGCGAACATAATTTTCAACTATAACAAACACTGCAGCGAAATTCCCTGCTGACTCAGCGGAAGGGAATTTTTTTAAAAAAGCTAAAAACCGTTTAAGGCTGGATTTCCGCCACAAAAAGCTCGGAACGCCGTTATAAAAAAATGAAAGTCCAAAATAGGCGATCTCATGCGAAAATCGGCGATTATCTGAAAAAAACACGTATATTTTCCTTTAAAAATTGGGTTGCTGAGGAACCTTTTGGACTCAATAACGAGCCTAAAACGTTTGCGGGCGTTTTGTGCTGATGCGTTTTTTTCTCCGTTTTTCACGTAGAGTCGTTTTTTGTCTTCTCTCCTCTCAATAAGTAAACTGAAACTACTTTTCACAAGAGAGGAGAGATAAAAATGGTGGGTACACAAAGACTGGAAGAAATCCAAAATCTGATCCAGGAAGCGGTCAGCGCATTTGAAGCTGGTGACATGGGGGCTCCGTTTGAGCCTCCTGTTCTGGCTGCGCTTGTAGAGGTAGCAAGTCAGGATGTTGCTGAATTCCAACGTCTGAGGGATAAACTCACCAGCGTGGGTGTCCCAAAACGTGATTTAAACGCTGCTCTAAAAAAAGTAGCGGAAGAAGCAAGGAATTCAACGTCCCAGCAAGGTGGACAACCCTTGTTCACTCTCGAACAAATACAGGAATTGCAGAGTAAGGGATTTGTTATTGACGCTCAAAAAGGGGTTGTTAACATTGATCCCCATCTCTTTGCAAAGTATGTGATGAATAAATACCACTTAGTTTTTACCGTAGGTGAACGTTTTTATTTCTATAAAAACGGTGTCTGGAAACCACTTCGCGAAAAACAGCTTCACCGTCTCCTGTATCGTGAGATTGAAGCCGTCCAAGAAGGGGCCTGGAACCCTAGCTGGGAGGGTCGCTACATGGCAATTCTACAAAGATCTGCCACATTCGTGGAAGAGTTCGACACTGACAGGGACTATATTAATTTGGCAAACGGTATGTTTAACACCAACACCTTTGTGCTGGAGCCACACGATCCCAATAAGTACTCTAGCATTCAGAATTCCATTGAATACGACCCTGCAGCAGAATGCCCGACATTTAACAGGTTTCTATACGAAATCTTTCAGGGCGATGAACAAACCATCAAGGTTGTGCAAGAGATCATGGGATACTGCTGCACTTCCGAAACGCGGGCTCATAAAATGTTCATTTTCGAGGGAATTGGTTCTAACGGTAAGTCAGTACTGATTGAGCTCATTGAGCACCTTGTTGGACGCCAGAACACTTCTCACGTCGCGATGAACGAACTCAACCATCCTTTTGCCCGAGCAGAGTTGGTAGGAAAAATCTTAAACGTGTCAGCCGAGAACGAATTTAATGAAAAAGGGCTGAATACGCAACATATAAAGACCATCGTAGCTGGGGACATGATTCGGGTAGAAAACAAGTTCGAAAAGGGCTTTAGCTACAAACCGAAATGCAAGCTCTTATTTGCTCTAAACACCCTGCCAGCAACCCTTGATAGATCCCATGGCTTTTTCAGAAGGTTGGTAATCGTCCCATTTCGTAGGATCTTCAAGGGTGCTGAGGTAGACAAAAACCTCCTGCAAAAGCTTCTCGCCGAGTTGCCGGGCATCTTCAATTTCGCGATGGAAGGGCTCAAGCGATTGAGAGAGCAAGATTTTGAATTTTCCACTTCTAAGGCAATACAACAGGCTGTTTCTAACTACAAAAGTGAACAAAACCCCGTCATACCGTTCGTTGCCGATTATATCCGAGTAGGTAGCCCGGACGACAGGCTTGGTAGTAACGAGTTGCATGAAGCTTTCCTAACCTGGTGCAGAAGAACAGGTGAAACAGACTTTTCAGCCATTACAGTCAAAAGACGTCAAGTTTTCTACGACGCTTTCAAGACAGCCCTGTTAGAGGCTGGGATTCCAGCACCAGATAGAAAAAATTCCGGCGGTTGGCGCTACTTTCCTGGATTAGTGCTCCTGGATAAACCAGAAGATGACCTTTCCAAACTTTTTGAGGATGACGACAGTACTGAGGTTCTGCCACAGGCTGAGTCAGCAAACGTGACTCAAAAAAAGTCCCTAATCAAACCGCCAGCACCAAAGAAAGTGTCGCCGCCTGTCAAAAAGAAAGCGACAAATGAAGTCCCTTCGGAGATTCTTCTCTCCTAGTGCACTTCTGCACTTTTGGTTCAAAACCCAGTAAAGTCAAGCAAAACGCCTGCTCTTCGTTGTGCTCTCGTGCTGCACTGTAGTGCACTGTGCAGCACATCACTGCAAAACCTTTGGGTCGCGGCTCTCCGCTGCTGGCAAAACCGATGAACACAGGGGCAAAGGGGCCAGCCTTGGCCCCATAAGATCCCTTCTAAAAAAATTTTCATCTGGAGGGAACCATGTTGCAACTGAGAGTAGACGACAGCTACACTGCGATGATCCAGATTCTTGCCGAGATGGTCACAAGTTTTCTTTCCACCAATCAAAAGCGCAAAAAGCAGTCGCAAATAAACGAGAGCATTCGACGCCACATTCTCGTCCTGTTGGACCAGGAGGCCGAAGAGTACGCCGACTTCGAACTGACTGCGGAACTTCTTGGTACACGGGAGTTCCGACAAATCGCGTAAGAAAGGAGTTTTCTTGATGATGACCCTCGATTTCAAAGGAGATCCTGTCGCAATAAACGTAGCCATCTATGCGCGTGTAAGCACAGAAGAACAAGCTGAACAAGGGTACAGCATCCCGGCACAACTGGAAGTTCTTCGTTCTTTGTGCAAATCGGAACGAAAAATTGTCTACAAGGAGTACGTCGATGCAGGGATTTCCGGTAAGAGCATCGACAAAAGGCCTGCTCTGCAAGAGCTTTTGCGGGACGTTGAAGAGGGTAAAATTCAAGAGGTACTGGTCTGGAAGTTGGACAGGATCAGCCGAAAGACTTCCGACCTTCTGTACATCGTGGAAAAACTCAATAAAAATAACGTAAAGTTTCGGAGCTACTCCGAAAAGGAGTTCGACACCGAAACGGCAGCAGGGAAGTTGAGCATTCAAATCTTGGGTGTAATCGCCGAGTTTCAGCGCAACACCATCATAGAAAACGTAAAGATGGGGATGAAACAGCGGGCACGAAACGGAAAGTGGAATGGCGGTAACGTCCTTGGCTACAATGTTGTCGAGGTTCCTTCCGGTAAAGGTAGCGAGTCCGTGCTTCTTGTCAACCCTGTCGAAGCAGAGCTCGTCCGAAAAATCTTTCGGATGTACGCAGCTGGTCAAGGGCTAAGAAGCATAGCCAATCAACTCAATAACGAAGGCTACAGGACAAAACTTGGGAATTCGTTCAGCACTGTAGCAGTCAAAACCATTCTCACCAATCCCGTGTACATTGGAAAGATTCGCTATAACGTCCGTGAAAACTGGAACGAAAAGCGACGCAAGGGAATCAACCCAAACCCGATCATCGCAGACGGGGAACACGAGCCCATCATCGACATGGACACCTGGGAAGCCGTACAAAAATTGTACGGCAAAAAATCAAAAACGTCGCCGAGAGTGTTTGAGGGTACGTACCTCCTGACTGGCCTGATGCGGTGTCCCCAATGCGGCGGAACTTTGGGAGCCCATCGGGTAAAAGACAAGCTCAAGGACGGAACCGTTGTCGTACGGCGGTACTACGTTTGCAACAGGTTCAGGAACAACGGAAGTCGCGTTTGCAGTTCAAACTCCGTACGGGCAGACCTTGTGGAAGATTTCGTGATGAACCGAATCAAAGAAGTCGTTCTTCAGCCTAAAATTTTGGAAGACATCGTAAATAAAATCAATAAAGATCGCTCAAAGAGCGTCTTGCCTCTTCAAAAAGAAATCGCAGCGTTGGACAAGGAGCTGAAAACTCTCGAATCCCAGAAACAGAAGTACTTCAAGCTGTATGAGAGCGATGCCATAGACAACGATTTTCTGGTCGAGAGACTCAACGAACTAAAGGCGAAGTTCGACCAGTTTGCACAGCGCAAGCGTGAGGCTGAGAGACAGCTTGAGACCAACACGTCAAGCCCCATCTCAATCAAGGAAGTTCGTGAAGTCCTGACAATGTTCCACAAACTCCTGGAAAACTCGCCCCTCAACACGCAGAAAACCCTTCTTCAAACGGTAATAAAGCAAGTACACGTAAAGAAGAATGGCAAAGAACTCGAAGGCATCGAACTAGAGTTCGACGAAGGGATAAAGAAGTGTTTTTTGACCCTTGCCCCTTCCACCGATAAGGTGGAGGGGGCTTTTGCTTTTCGCAAGCAAAAGTCCCCCTCAAGGTACACTCTCGTAATCTAGTACCCAAAATGGCTCGTAAACGCCCGTAAAACGAGTCTTTTCAGGAAAGGTGATGGTAGGTAAACCTCAAATAATAAAACCTCTTTGAAGGGCTCCTGAGGGCTCGAACCTCAAAAAACTTGCCGTTACTTGTGGTAAGGTTCCCCCCGACTAATCCGAAACCCCCGATAAACCTGCTCCAACAACACCAGCCTCACCAACTGATGCGGAAACGTCATCTTCGAAAAAGACAACAGCACATTTGCCCGCTTCAGGACCGTATCCGCCAGCCCGAGCGATCCGCCGATCACGAACGCCACCTGGCTGCGGCCGTGCAGGGCCAGTCTGTCCAGCTCCGCAGACAGCTTCTCCGATGACCACATTTGCCCCTCAATCGCCAGCGCAATCACATACTGGTCCTGCTTGATCTGCGCCAGAATGCGCTCGCCTTCCTTGCGTTTTACCTGCTCCATTTCGGCCGTGCTCATTTCTTCCGGGGCTTTTTCGTCGTTGACCTCGATAATTTGCAGCTTGCAGTAGGCAGACAGGCGTTTGCTGTACTCGGCGATGCCCTCACGCAAATACTTTTCTTTCAGCTTGCCTACGGTGATGATCGAAATTTGCACGGTCGTCTACATTCCTTTCTCTTTCAAAAGCGCAATCTGGCCTGGCTCGCCGCATACCCGGCAGCGCTTGTCAGCTGCACTGTCGTCGATCGCCTGCGCCGGGTACGTGTCTGGTGCTGCCTCGAAGTCGTTCACGTAGTCATCCAACTCCTGCTCCAGATGCTCCATGCAGGTAAATCGCACCGGATATCCCGCCTGCAGCTCCACTTCCTTGTTCTCTATGCGAATGCTTTGCATCATCATATCCATCTTTATTCCCTCTTTTCCGCGCATTTTCTTGTCGCTTCTTATTCTACCCCAGAACGACAGCAAGACAAGTCCATCACGTGGTAATCTGCTGTTATGAAACCAAGTGAAGTATGGATGTGAAAACAACCAAGTCGCTAGGTGAAGCGGTCTCGTTCTCTTTAGAAACCTCGGCGATTGCCGAGCCTTTGGCGACAGCAGAGCCGTAGTTACACTTATGTCGATAGGGTATAATTTTATAAATTCCTATCGACCAAAAAAACGATAAAGGGGCATCTCTAAGCCGATGAATCGACTTTTCAGACAGCCCCACTGATTGACAAGTAAGAGAAGTACCTGTTTAATTTCCTGTATCCGAAGTTGCGTCACGTAATGCCATTCTCTCTTTTTCAAATTCTTCGAGTAATTGTTGAGCGGACTTCCCCTTCCCAAACTTCGCATTTCCAGAAAGCTCATTTTCTATTCGTTCAATGAGTTGTTTTCTCTTCTCGATTCTTTCCAAAATTCCAATCACTTCTGGATCATTGAAATCTACGCTTTCCACATTTTCACCTTTATAAGCTTTTTCGTGAATGAGCGTCATTTGTTTGAAAGCAAAAAGTTGACTTTTCAATTTTTCTTCAGGATCTACAGGGTATAACTCTTCTCTCAATTTCCCAATTTCCCATGCTAACTTTTTTACCTTTTTTGCCTGTTCATCGGTATAGTTCTGATAGAGAGCTTCTTCTTCCTTTTCGAATTCCTCCTCCAGCTTCGCTAGCAATTCTGCTTTATCGACTTCCTCCTTCTGCTGAACTAGCGTTCCTGTGTCGTGCGGGTTACCAGCATATGCGTTAACCCCAATGATGCCTAACCCCAGAAGAAGCGTTGCAGAGAAAAATAATACATGCGTTTTGTTCGCCTTACGCATATCATCATCTCCAATCAACATCCATTTGTCGTCATTTTTTTATCTGTATAGTAATAACATATGCACCACCATAATTGAGCCATTCACTTAGTGGCAAATCTGTTCCCCAATAATAATCTTCATCATTAACCGAGTGTTGTGCCATATATACTTCCTTATTTTTAAACCTGTGTACGACTTGTGAGTGTAATGTCTTTCCGTGTTTATCAACAAATTGAACAATATCCCCAACATTTAAATCATCATAAATTTCATCAAAATTATCGATTGCTTCTTGAACTGTGTACTTTTTGGCTTGATAAGCAAATTTTCCTCCGGAACCATTCACTACGGCCCAGTGCTCCCGAAATTGATGGGCTCCAGTCCAAGATGATGTGCGCGATTTTTTATCATTTGTATTTTTGGGAACATGTGGACCGTAATAGTACCAATCCTTTTGATTCCGATTATAACCTTCTTTGCCATGAAAATCCAACCCACCTCCTTCGTGCAGTACCTGAGAAACAAAGTTTGTGCAATCGCCGCCATCACTGTTGCTTCCGTAATTTGCGTAATTCTTGTTTCCTGGTCTCTCAGCATACTTTTCAGCATATTTTTTTGCTGCGCTACGATCATATTCTTTATTAGTAGAGGAGCTATTGGTGAATAAAGTTTCGGCAGCTATCGCCTGGCCAGTCACTAAGATAGATGCTAGGCACGCAAGTGTTACTGACTTTTTAAGAACATTTTTCAAACTAGCTCATCTCCTTTGAATAAATTTTTAGAATCCTAAACGAACAATATCAGCTAATAAAATTGTTTATTATCCCTATTATTGAAAAAAATGGGATAACTCGTGATTTATAGACGAATCTTCATTGCTAAAAGTCACACGTATACTATCGATAACCAAATATATAATAAGGATTTCCTTCATATTAATGGTTGAAGTAGCATGTAAAAATCACTTTGTCTTATGTCAAAAGCCAAGAAGCGGTTCTAAACTAAGAAAGGGATTGATATCCTGAAATATTAGAAAACTCGGCGATTGCCCTGCCTTTGGCGACAGCAGAGCCGTAGTTGCACTTATGTCGATAGGGTAAAAATTTATAAATTCCTATCGACCAAAAAAAGAGAGCGCCGATCTCAGCTCGACGCTCTACAAAGAAGGGATCTATTTTACAAATAGTTAGAGGGGGGGAACTACTTATATGCAAACGGGACAAAATCGTCCCGGAATTGCTGTCGGTTGGTTGCTGGCGAGACGCTACGGTCTGCCAACAACTTTCCTGTTGTTGCTTACTCCGGCGTTTTCGCCAGCTTGACGGTCGCCGTCTTCTTGAAGCCGTCACGGTAGTACGTAATCACAACGGTGTCACCCGGCTTTTTGTTCAAGGTCAGGAACTTGCGCAGTTGAGCGCCGTTGGCAATGTCCTTGTTGTCCATTTTGACGATGACATCGTATTGTCTCAGGCCGACTTGGCCTGCTGGGGAGAATTTGCCGACTTCGCCTTGGACGACGACCCCTGCCTTGACTTCATCCGGCAGGTTCAAGGTTTCTTTCCAGTGCACGCGCGGCACGTTGGTCAGGTCGAATGGCTGTACGCCGAGATAGGCGCGTTCCAGCTTGCCTTTTTCCATCAGCTCGCTGACGATGACCTTCACGTCATTGATCGGCAGGGCAAAGCCCAGACCTTCTACACCGGCTTTGGAAATTTTCAAGGTGTTGATTCCGATAACCTGTCCCTGAATGTTGACGAGCGCGCCACCGCTGTTGCCGGGGTTGATTGCGGCGTCGGTTTGCAAAACATCCAGTTCCCAGTCGTCCTGGCCGTCTTCGTTAAAGTCCATTGGCATCGAACGCTCCAGGGAACTGATGATACCCTGTGTCACTGTGCGGGAAAACTTCATGCCCAGAGGGTTCCCGATAGCGATTGCCGGCTCGCCCACTTGCAGCGTGGAGGAGTCCCCCAGCTCGGCAACGGCAGTTACCTTCGAGCCGTCGATTTCCAGTACGGCGAGGTCGGCGTACGGGTCAGCACCCAAAACCTTTGCTTGCACCTTTTCCCCTGTCGGCAAGGCGACTTCCAGCTTCTGCGCCTGGTCGATGACGTGGTAGTTGGTGATGATGTGGGCTTTGCCGCCCTTTTTCTCGAAAATGACGCCGGAACCTTCGCCCTGCTCGATGTCTTGCGTATTGCTGAACCAATTGCTGCGAGCACGGCCGATATTGATGACGCCGACAACCGCGTTCTCCACTTTTTTCACCGCGTTTACTGTGCCGGTTTCAACCTTCACCGATACAGGCGTGGCAAACAGGTTGGCTGCGGGATTGCTAATGACGTTTGACGTTCCTGGCTCGACCATATTGATATATCCGGAGTTGGAGAGAGTCGGCAGCATGAGCAGGACGACCATTCCCCCAATTACCGCTGACGTTACGGACGTCAAGACAGTGCGACCGATTGAACCGCTTCGTTTTTTCCGCTCCACGTGAGTCAAATCATCGTAAAACCCCATGATTCACACTCTCCTTCTTCCTCTGCTAATTACTAGGGTTACAGGTTTTTCCAACTCCTATACCCTAGTGCCACTGTTTGCATGGATGAGTTCTTTGCTGTCTGTTCCTTATGACACCTTTAGTATACGACCTGGTTTCGGCAAAGTCGCGTGAGAAATATGGAAAGGTTGTGGAATGAAAAAGCAAAAAGCCCTTGGAATATTTCACCAAGAGCGCGGATATGATAGATTAAAAGCTTTTTCTGACGCCAGCGAAAAGAAAGGGTTGATAGAGTATGAACGAAGTACAGCTCATCGCCAAGCTCGCCGATCTGCAGGAAACGGATTACCACAATACGCTTGTCCTGCACGCCCTCATCGAAATTCTCGTTGCAAAAGGACTGTTGACGCATGACGAGCTGATAAGCAAAGCGAAAGAACTGGACAGCCAGCTCAGCTTTCAGCTTGATACGATGGTCAAGCTCTCCGATGCCATCACCAGCCGTCATACCCGGATCGAACCGCTCCTATAGCTCTTCCAGCTTGGTCGGGCGGTCCGGGTATGTATCGCGCAAATGCACATCATCCCCGACGGTCAGCCCCTTTTCTTCCAAAATGTTTTTCACCGTCAGGCGGGCCAGATCGATCATGTTGTTTTCCTTGCTCAAATGGGCCAAGTATACGCGCTCTGCCCCACCTGTCAGACACTCGGTCAGGGCGTCGCCCGCCGCTTCGTTGGACAAGTGGCCCACGTCGCTTAAAATGCGCCGTTTGATACTCCACGGATACTGCGACATGCGGAGCAGCTCGACATCGTGATTGGACTCGAATACATACGCGTCCGCACCGCGAATCGTCTCCTTGATCCGGTCGCTGACATAGCCAAGGTCTGTTGCGACACTGAGCTTTTTCTTGCCGTGGTAAAAGCAAAAGCCCATCGGCTCCGCCGCATCGTGCGAGATGCCGAACGACTCGATGCCCAAGTCCTCCAGCTCCCGCTTTTCCCCTACGGCAAACAGGCGCTTTTGCTCTTCCTTGATCGTGCCGATCTGGCCATTCAGCTCCGCCCACGTTTTTTCATTGGCATAAATTGGCAAATTGTATCGCCGCGCCATGACGCCGACCCCTTTGATATGGTCGACGTGCTCGTGCGTGACGAGAATCGCGCTCAAATCGGCAGGATTGACGCCGATCGTTTGCAGCGCTGCCTCTGCCTGCTTGCCTGTAATCCCCACATCAATCAGCACGGAAACACGGTCTGTCGCCACGTAGATGGCATTGCCTGTGCTCCCGCTTGCCAACACACTAAATCTCACCGAACATCCCTCTTCCCGTCACTTTCCCTTGCTGTCTATCTGTTCATCGCTGCGTAACCATCGCCCGCTCCAAAGCACCGGTAAACGCGTTGACAAAGTGCTGTTTGCCATCGTGGACGACCCGCCATACCGGAGCCAGCACCTGCTTATCCGCATCGTATGAACCGTAATAGCCCAGGCTTACATTTTCAATCCGTTCACCTGGCTGGATCATTTGCTTTTCGACCAGCGAAAGCAGCGCCTTGTAGCCGGAGATGACCTGCCGACCGTCTTTTTGTTCCCGCACCTGGAAAAACGTTTGCCGATAGCCAAAAATCGCTCCATTTTCCAAATACACTTCCAAAGGGGCGACGAAGATCGGCATTTTCTCATAAACCTGCCAGTACAAAAGCCGCGATGGATTCGACTGATACGAATCCGGCACGTACTGCTCGGCGTACATCAGCCTTGGCCCGATCTGGCGCAGCAGCTCATTCGGCGCCAGCTGGCCGCGAAACTGGATCGGCGGGTCCAACATTGCCGCAAGCGACATTTTCTCCACGGTCGCCTGAATGCCCGGCAGCTCCTGCAAGCTAATCAGATTGATTCCGACGTACTCCGCGTCCAGATAGGCCATCTCCGGAGTTTCCTGCGGGATCTCCGTGTCCAGGGAAATATTTTGCTGATTCAGATACAGCTCCATGTTCCACTTTTCTCCCTGCGCCACTTCCTTGTCATTCCAGAGGCTGATGCGCGTCACGTACACCTGATAGAAAAGAAACAGATCGAGCAGAAGAAAGGCCCAGATCAGAATGGTCTTCGTTCTACTCCAATCCATGCGCCCCTCCTCCTCCCTGCTTCACTCGCGCGAGAATGTACAGATTCCCCTGGTTCGCCAGCTCGACGATCCAGGTCGGAACCAGATCCACGTATCCGTCTCCCATGACCGTTTGATAGGCAAGGTAGGCATTCGTGATTTGCTCCGTATCTGCCAGCTTTTTGTCCCGGATCAGCTTGTACAACTCCGGGCCGGACATGATCGTCTGCTCCTGGTTGCCGATGTATTTATCCAGGTCGAGTAGAGAACGGTTCATCGTCACAACCCGTCCCGCTTCCAGGGTAATCTGGATCGTATCAATCTGGATCGGCTCTTCTGTGCTGACCAGCGGATACGCCCCGACATACTGGCGGAAGGTGATTAAATCTTTTTCATTGTAGCTTTTCTTGATTTGTTCAAAATGAAAATCGTCCAGCCAGCCGAGATGCTTGTTGATAAAAGTAACCGCACTCTGCACTTTTTCTTCGGCAGACGGCTCCTGCGCCCGCTGCTGGTAAGCCGGGTCTGTGAAGGTGATTGCCTGCTGCTCCGCCCTCAATTGAATTGATCTGCTGCCATCCGTGAGAATAACCGTTTTGTCCCGCTCCATGATTTGTCTGACCAGCGACTGATCGATAAAGTACGCCTCCATCAGCTGTTCGTTGGTAACAGGCACATAGCTGTAGCGGAACTGCTGCATCCGCATCTGGTTTTTGGGCAAGTAATACGTGCTCCAGATCGGCGCCGGGCCTTCGATTACCGAATACATCCGCTCCGGCTTGACGACCTTCATGATTTGCTCCGGCATGGAGCTGCCGGAAGCCAAATACGAGTCTCGCAAATCTTTCGGGCTGATCGAGGTGCGCGAACGCATCATGCGCCCTTCCTCTGTCGAGAGAAACAACGCGTAGACGACGTCCTCGTCTTTTTCGTAGTACAGCCACAAGCGGTCAATGCCCTTGATGTCGCGGTCATATTCGTCGCGGAAAGTGACCAGACGCGATACAATCGACAGCGGTACCGTACTGCGAAACCTTACTTCCAGCCCCAACTTTTCCCGGGCAATTTCTCCCCACTTTTCATTGGACAGCACATATGGCGAGAAATCGAGGAAAATCCATTTTGACATCTCGTTTACGATCAGGCTGTATGGCGCATCCGTCGCTACTGCGCGCGTATGGCGCTCTTCCCCGTAATGAAACACGACCGACTCCGGAGTCACCAGTTGCTCCAGTGTCTTTTCCATGACCGGCTTCGACTCGGTATAACGTGCCGGCTCGATGAACTGCAAATTGGGCTGGTTCGACCACAGCATAGCGGTCAGGCAAAAACTGGCCACGACCAACAGGATCAGCAAGACGGTCTTGGCAGGCTCCAGCATCCGCTTCATCCCGCATTACCTCCTTGGGCAAATGGGACCCAGAACGTCACCGTCGTCCCCACGTTCCATTCACTGGTAATCTCAATATCTGCGCCGTGAGCCTGAACCAGTTCGCGGGCGATAGCCAGTCCCAAACCTGTACCGCCTTGTCCACGCGAGCGCGCTTTGTCAACCCGGTAGAACCGTTCAAAAATTCGCTTCAAATCGCGGGCCGGTATCCCGATTCCGGTATCGCTAATCGAGATTTGCACACGCTTCTGACTGCGGTTTTCCTTGGCGGACAGGACAACCGTGCCGCCCTGGGACGTATATTTGATCGCATTGGACAGCAAATTGTCCAGCACCTGGTTGATCGCATCCAAATCGATGTACACAGGCGGCAGCTTGTTTGGCACATCAACGGTAAGCTGTACCTCCTGCTGCTCGCTGAACATGGAAAAGCGATCGGCTGCATAGCGCAAAAGCCGGCTGATGTCCGCCTCCTTGCAGTGCAGACGCACGCCCTGCGAATCGAAGCGACTCAGTTGAAGCAAGTCATTGACCAGGCGAATCATCCGCTCTGTCTCGGACATCG
This sequence comes from Brevibacillus gelatini, assembly GCF_003710935.1. Taxonomy (GTDB): domain Bacteria; phylum Bacillota; class Bacilli; order Brevibacillales; family Brevibacillaceae; genus Brevibacillus; species Brevibacillus gelatini. Next base: position 27,555 of record NZ_RHHS01000004.1, on the reverse strand, counting down.
TTACCTTCAAGAAGCGATTGGACAGTTCCGGCTCATCTACCGCCCCGTCCAGCAAAGCTTCCACGTAGCTTTTGATCGTCGTCAGCGGCGTGCGCAGCTCATGCGAGACGTTGGCGACAAACTCCCGGCGCTGTTGCTCCAGCCGCTGCTGCTCCGTTACGTCCGCGACCACCGCGATAATCCCGCCCTTTTTTCCGCTGTCGTGCTGCAAGGGCGTAAATGTCACGCGCAAAATGACCTCTTCCCGATTGGGCAGCCGCATTTCAATAAAAAGCGGCTCCTCCTGCGCGTACAAAGACATCTCTTCCTCGGGAGGCAGACCGAGCAGATCGGCCAGCGTCCTGTTTTTTCGCAAAACATCTGCCATCCGCACCTGCAGTATCTCTTCTGCTGCGCGATTGAACAAAATAATCTGGCCGTTGCGATTGGCCGCGATCACGCCGTCTGTCATGTTGCTCAAAATGCCGGCGAGCTTTTCCCGTTCTTCCTCCTGCTGCAAAATCGCTTCCTGCAGCCGCAGCGTCATATGGTTGAAAGCCATTCCCAACTGGCCGATTTCATCGTCGCTGTACACCCGCACACTGCTGTTGAAATCACCGTCGGCAACGAGCCTTGCCTGTCTGGTCATTTCCTTTATCGGCTTGGTGATCGTTCGCGCGAGCACGACACCCAGGCCCGCCGTAATGACGAGCGCAAACATCGTGCCCGTCGCCAAAATCCCGTTCATTTTGCGAATCGTCGTGTAGGTGCCTTCCATCGAAGCCATCATGTAGACCGCGCCATAGACGATCTGGTCGCCTTTTACGGGCAGCACCAGCACCTTTACCCTTGCTCCGGTGCGCGGGTCAATCCGCATCGACTCACTGCGCGTTCCGAGCAACGCTACTGTAACCTCCGGCTGCGAGGTGCGCTGACCAATCGTCCGCTTGTCCTCTGTCGTACTGACTACTGTTCCGGTCTGGTCGATGACTTGCACGTTGGCGCCGTTTATTTTCACCAGGTTGTTGATGAGGTTGTCGATGTCCTGGCGGTTTTGCTCCGCGCTCGACTCCTTCCCGTCGCGCGGCCGCAGATCGCTCTCCAGCAAGCTCGCCAACAGACTCGCCTGGGCATTGAGCGCCTCTGAAAAGTTATTGATGTAATAGCTTTCTACTTCTCTGGCAAAATAAGCGCCGATAAACTGCATGGCAAGCAGAATCAGCAGCATGTAGATGACGACCATTTTCCACTGAATCGTTTTGAACAGCCGCCGCATCATCCAGGCGTGCCTCCCACTCCGGGATTGCGCATGGTGTAGCCTAAGCCGCGCCTTGTAATAATGTACTTCGGCTGGCTCGGGTCATCTTCGATCTTTTCACGCAAGCGGCGGATCGTGACGTCCACCGTCCGTACATCGCCAAAATAGTCGAAGCCCCACACAGATTGGAGCAGGTGCTCCCGCGTCAAAACTTGTCCCTGATGACGGGCCAGGTACACCAGCAGCTCAAACTCGCGATGCGTCAGATCCAGCAGCTCTCCCGCCTTTTCCACGATGTACGAGTTCAAATCAATTTCCAGCTCGTGCACGCGCAACAGATGCTGACTTTCTTTTTCCTCTGCCCTTGGACGATGGCGGCGCAAATGCGCTTTGACCCGCGCCACCAGCTCACGGGTGCTGAAAGGCTTGGTGACATAATCATCCGCCCCCAGCTCCAGACCGAGTACCTTGTCCAGCTCCGAGTCTTTGGCCGTCAGCATGATGATCGGCACGTCGTGCGTTTGCCGGACGGCCCGGCAGACGTCCATTCCGTCCCTGCCCGGCAGCATGACATCGAGCAAAATCAAATCCGGCTGTTCTTCCTGGACGACTACAAGCGCTTCGTCACCATCGTAGGCGCACACGACCTGATACCCTTCTTTTTCAAATGTGAACTTCAATATATCTGCAATCGGCTTTTCATCGTCTACCACGAGGAGTTTTGCCATCCCGCTCCCTCCTTTTCTCTATAAGGATTCCACTTCGAACATCGCTATTCCTCTACAATACACCATGTCCTCCCTGCATAGAAGCCCCTGCCAGCCACTCCCTGCCACTCGCATCGTCAGAAGGGCCGACACAGCAAAAAGGGCTCCTCCAAAGAGTCGCCCTTTTCCATCCAAAAATTACATATCTATTTCAAGAAACGCATTGGGTTCTGAACTCGTCCATTTTGATGAACCTCAAAATGGAGATGGATACCGGTAGAGTCTCCGGTCGAACCTTTTACGCCAATTTTCTTCCCTTGTTCAACTACATCGCCAACCTTCACGTTGATGACGCTCAAGTGACCGTACAGCGTTTCCATTCCGTTTCCGTGGTCGATGATGATCGCTTTTCCGTAGTCGCCGTCCCAACCCGCGAATTTGACGCGGCCGTTGTCTGCCGCCATGACAGAACCTGTTCCGGCAATATCGATTCCTTTATGCAATCGGCCCCAGCGAGAGCCGAATCCGCTGCTGATGTATCCGCTGGCAGGCCAGCTCAAACGGCCTGTCCCGCGCGAAGGAATAACCTTTGTCCCGCGCTCCATGATTTTTGCGACAGGCTGTGTAATGACATCTTGTTTGATAACCTTGCGTTCGACAACTTGTCCATTTTCTTTTACGACCTCGTAATGAACGAGCTTCGTACCGTTTTTGCCTTCCTGAATAACCTTTGTCTCCCCTTTGGGAAGCTTGTCATTGTTGTTGATCTGCGTAGGGAACGCAATGACTTCCTGCTGCGACACGTCTTCTTTTACCCGTACCGTAACCAAAGGACGAATCGCCGTGACGTTGATTTCCTGACCAAGCTGCAAAAGCGTATTTTCTGTAATGCCAGGGTTGTTGGCGTAAATATCTTTTGAGGTAATTCCGTACTTTTTGGCAATGCAGCCGATGCAATCGCCCTCAACTACCGTGTGCTTCAATTCCTTGAACGTGCCCTTAATCAATAGCTCTTCCACTTTTTCGGCAGGCAAAATTTGAGCTGCAGCTACTGAGTCCGTCTGCAACTCTACTTTTTCTTTGAATGTCACTTCTTTTACCGGGTTTGCTTTCACGTCCGCCATGGAAGCCGCTGCGACTGCTGCTTTCTTGCCAGCAGGTACACCGGAATATTTTTGCTTCACATCTGCGAGCACTTCCTCAGCCGATTGCTGATCGGGCAAGTAGCCAACCACTTTGCCGTCGATGACCAGCTTCACTGCCTGAACCTTGATGTCTGCCATGGAAGACAGCGCTTTGACTGCGGCCTCATTGTCAAAAGGAGCCTTGAACTGGCGCTCTTCCTTGAAGGTAATGTAATCGGCCAGCGTCAGATTCAGCCCTTTTTTGGCTTTTTCCTCTTCCAGCTTGGCTGCTGTCCAATCGTGAATGACCTTTGGATCGTTCACGACACCGATTTCCTGTCCGTTTACGATAACGTGATAGACCGAAATGACATTGCTTGTGTAGTAATATTGCGCCGAGGCTCCGGCAGCGATCGTCACCAGCAATCCCGCTGCGATGGAAATCGTTTGCTTTTTATGTCCCTGGATGTACGAGCTTGTACGTTTCATTGCGCGTTTCGCCAGATCGCTGCAATCCCGAACGATGCGTTCGGACCGTTCCTGCAGCTTGGCCTTCCACTCAGACCATTGCATAACTTGTCCCTCCTGAAAACAGATACAGCTATCTCGTTCTATTTTCCGAAAATTTTTAATATACCGACCAGGTCATATATCCCAAAATTTAGTTTCCAATTATCTGCCAAAATGCCTAAAGAAACCAACTATGTCGACTTTACCATAAGTTTCACGACGGCATCAAGTGTAAATTGCTGTCGAATAAAAAATATGACAAAGCGTCACCATATGGTCATACAATTGGTGTTTTCTTTCATAAATGGGAGGCTGATTACGTGAGAGAGCGCAACATTTTGGCTGGATTCCATACGGAGGATGAGGCCAGGCAAGCTGAAAAGGCACTTCGCCAAGCTGGCTTTACCACCATTCAAATCGACAAAGTCGGTCAATTTCCAGGGGACGGCATCGAACAGATCACCAATCCGGTTTCCGGCGATTTTCCGGGGTTAGGGGTGCTGACACTGGCTGGCGATTTTCCAAGCGGACCGGATGCACGCGTTCTGGCAGCGGCGAATCCGGATGCCAGCGGGATGTCCGACCGCGGTGACGACAATCTGACCCGGACCGTGCTGCTGACTGCGGTCGTTGCCGAAGAACGGGGAGACGAAGCGACCGCCATCATCCGCTCGCATGGCGGCCAGATTTGAAAACGAAAACACAATAAACAGCCATCTTTCCCTTTTTGGAGGAAAAGATGGCTTATTTCGTCGCGGGCATCCAGGCTTACACCTCTTGCATCGATGTTACGTCTTTTAAGGCGAGTCTGCGAATCGTCGTTTTCTTTGCGTCGTTTTGCTGTTTGTATGTGGTGATGAAGCAAAGGTAACCGTTGTTGAAATGAGTCATTGTCCCCTTGATAACAACGCCGTTAATCATCTTCACCTGTACGTTTTTCCCCAGCAGCTTCTTGGCTTTTTGGTCAAACCCCATCATCACGATCACCTCTCCCTTTTTCCTTATGTCTAACCTTATGCCCAGAGGATGCCGTTTCTTGTCTGTCCGCAAAAAAAAAGGAAAAGCTGCCGAATGATCGACAGCTTTTTTCATGTGACCCGCCCATGAAAATGGTCAGGCCGTCTTTTTTGCTATGACGTTGGAACCAGTCTTATCCGTAGATGCCACGTACAACGATCGTTTGCTCGCGATCTGGTCCTACGGAGAAAATCGACAACGGGATCCCTGTCAGTTGGGTGATGCGCTCGATGTAGTGACGAGCGTTTTCTGGCAGGTCGTTCAGATTGCGAACACCTGTGATGTCCTCGGTCCAGCCTGGCAGCTCTTCGTATACCGGCTCGCATTTTGCCAGCAGGTTGAGGTTTGCCGGGAACGATTCAATGATCTGGCCATTGTATTTGTACGCTGTGCAAATGCGCAGTGTCTCAATGCCAGTGAGTGTATCCAGCTTGGTGATAGCCAGGCCAGTAACACCGCTCACACGACGGGCGTGACGAACTACCACGCTGTCAAACCAGCCCACACGGCGGGCACGGCCGGTTGTCGTTCCGTACTCCAGACCAACCTCGCGGATGCGGTCGCCAGTAGCGTCAGTCAGTTCAGTCAAAAACGGACCGTCACCTACGCGAGTGGTGTACGCCTTCGCTACACCGATTACTTGTTTGATTTTGGTTGGTCCCACGCCGGAACCGATAGTCACGCCACCCGCAATCGGATTGGAGGAGGTGACATATGGATACGTGCCTTGGTCGATGTCGAGCAGTACGCCTTGAGCCCCTTCAAAAAGAACACGGTTTCCGTTGTCAATCGCATCGTTAAGTACAACAGATGTGTCGGTTACGTATGGACGAATGATTTCAGCCAGAGCGAGGTACTCATCCAGGATTTCTTGCAGCTCAAAACCAGTCGTGTTGTACAGCTTCTCCAGCAGCATGTTTTTCTCTGCCAGATTGCGTTCCAGCTTGCGGGCAAACTCGTCGCGATCCAACAGATCGGCGATGCGGATACCGATGCGTGCTGCCTTGTCCATGTACGCCGGACCGATCCCTTTGCGGGTCGTACCGATTTTGTTAGCTCCGCGGCTGTCTTCTTCCACGCCATCCAGCTTGATGTGGTACGGCATAATGACATGTGCGCGGTCGCTGATTTTCAGGTTGCTTGTAGAAAAACCGAAGCTGTGAATGTACTCCAGCTCTTTTACCAACGCCTTCGGATCGATTACCATACCGTTTCCGATTACGCAGGTTTTGTCACTATAGAAAATTCCAGATGGAATCAGGTGCAGCTTGTATTTGTTACCGTCAAAAATAATGGTATGGCCTGCATTGTTACCGCCTTGGTAACGTGCCACTACCTCTGCGCTTTCAGCCAAATAGTCTGTAATTTTACCTTTACCTTCATCGCCCCACTGGGTTCCGACGACAACGACTGTTGACATCGAAAAACACCTCCTGATATCATCATGTCCTTTTGGGCCTGAAACAATCTAAGTGTACTAAACCATTTCTTGTATGTCAACGGAAAATACGAACATTTAAATTGTGGAATGGTAATATGTTCGGCAATTCAAGCAAGAAAAAAAAGCCGGAATTGCTCCGGCCTTTTGTCCATTCGCTCGATTAACCAGCCTGATTTCGAAAGCGCTGATCCAAGCTTACGAATTTGTTAAATTCTTTGAGGAATGCCAGCTCTACCGTCCCGGTCGGGCCGTTACGCTGTTTGGCGATGATGACCTCGATGACGTTTTTGTTTTCCGTTTCCTTGTCGTAGTAGTCATCCCGATACAAAAACGCAACAATATCGGCGTCCTGCTCGATCGCACCGGACTCGCGGATGTCGGACATCATCGGACGCTTGTCCTGCCGCTGTTCTACACCACGGCTCAACTGGGACAAAGCGATGACAGGAACGTTCAGCTCACGGGCAATCCCTTTGAGCGTCCGGGAAATCTCGGATACTTCCTGTTGACGGTTGTCTCCCTTGCCCCGGCCGTGAATGAGCTGCAAATAGTCGATGAGAATCAGACCCAGACCGCGTTCAGCCTGCAATCTGCGGCATTTCGCACGAATGTCCTGAACGGTCACGCCCGGTGTATCGTCAATGAAAATTGGCGCTTTCGCCAGCGTCCCAATCGCCATCGTCAGCTTCTGCCAGTCGTCTTCCTCCAGCATCCCGGAACGCATCCGCGAAGCATCCAGATTGCCCTCGGCACAGATCATCCGCTGTACCAGCTGGGAAGCACCCATCTCCAAAGAAAAGATGGCGACCGTCTCTCCAGCTCGTGCAGCGACGTTTTGCGCAACATTCAAGGCAAAAGCCGTCTTCCCGACAGAAGGACGGGCTGCCAGAATGATGAGGTCACTGCGCTGAAATCCGGCAGTCATTTTGTCCAAATCGGTATATCCCGAAGGAATGCCGGTAATGTCTCCCCGGCGTTGACTCAAAAACTCGATCCGTTCATACGTTTCCAGAAGTACATCACGGATTGGCGTAAACCCGCCGCTGTTGCGGTTTTGCCCGATCTCCATGATGTACTTCTCGGCATCTGCAATGATCTCCGTTACGTCGTCCTCGCGGGAGTAACCGTCATTCGCAATTTTGGTTGCCGTTTGAATCAGGCGCCGAAGCAGCGCTTTTTCTTCCACAATTTTGGCGTAGTATTCGATATTCGCCGCTGTCGGTACCGAACTGGCGATTTCCGTCAAATACGTGACGCCGCCGACTTCGTCCAGCAGCTTGTGATCCTGCAGCTCAGCAGTTACGGTAACCAGATCAACCGGCTCGCCTTTTTCGTACAGGTCCACCATGGTTTGAAAGATGCGCTGATGCGCTGTCTTGTAAAAATCCTCCGGGCGGAGAATCTCGATGGCCGTAATTAACGCTTCCTTAGACAAGAACACGGCACCCAGCACTGATTGTTCCGCTTCCTTGTTCTGCGGCGGCACACGATCCAAAAACAGGTCGCTCACGTCACACCCTCCAGGATTGCGTCATTATTCTTCCACCACGTGAACTTTGAGTGTTGCCGTTACTTCGTTGTGCAGCTTGACTTTGATCTGGGTTACGCCAAGTGCGCGGATGGCGTCCATTTCCAGCTTGCGTTTGTCCACTTTGATTTTAAACTGCTCCTCCAGAGCTTGCACTACCTGTTTGCTGGAAATGGCACCAAACAGCCGTCCACCCTCGCCAGCTTTTCCTGTTACTTTTACGGTCAGCTCTTCAAGCTTCTTGCCCAGCTCCTGTGCTTCCAGCTTCTCCTGCTCCTTGCGCTTCTCTTCGCTGCGCTTTTGCGCATCCAGCGTTTTGATGTTGCTATCTGTAGCTTCCTTCACCAGCTTGCGCGGCAGCAGGAAGTTGCGTACGTAGCCTTCAGACAGGTCTTTAATTTCACCTTTTTTTCCTTGGCCTTTTACATCTTGAAGAAAAATGACTTTCATCATCGTTTCCCCCTTTTCATATTGGCCTACACGACCGAGTCAATCGCTTCTTTCAAACGTCGTGTCGCTTCCTTCACGGAAATGCCCTGAATTTGCGTAGCGGCTCCTGTCAGGTGTCCGCCACCTCCCAAGAGTTCCATGATCGACTGCACATTGATGTCGCCCAGAGAACGTGCGCTAATCAGGATTGTATCGTCTCCCCGTTCGGCAATGACAAAAGATGCCTGGATGCCCGAGAGCGTGAGCAGCTGCTCCGCCGCCTGCGCCACCTGGACTTGCGTGTAGTTCTCGGTAGGATCACCGATGGCAATCGCCATGTTGTCTCGGTACGTCACTGTATTCATAATGATACGCGCCCGCTTCACATACTGCGACAAATCTTCCTTCAGCAAACGTTGGACAGCAGCCGTGTCGGCCCCGTTGCGCCGCAGGAAAGACGCCGCTTCAAACGTGCGCGAGCCCGTGCGAAACGCAAAGCTTTTCGTATCGACCACAATCCCTGCCAACAGTGCAGTGGCAATCAGATTGTCGATATTCAACCGCTCGCTCTGGTATTGCAAAAGCTCTGTGACCAGCTCGGACGTCGAAGACGCATACGGTTCGAGGTACAACAGAACCGGTTCGATAAATTCTTCGGAGCGCCGATGGTGGTCAATGACGACGATCCTGCTTGTTTCAGCAAGCAGCTTTGGCTCGATGACCAGCGAAGGACGATGCGTATCGACAACCACCAGCAACGTGCGGCCCGTTACCAGCCTGATCGCCTGCTCCGGTGTAACAAACGCATCAGCCAATTCCTCATTGGCATAAATCTCCCGCATCAAGCGTTCGACAGAGTTGTTGCCTTCATCCATGACGATATAGGCTGCCTTGTTGTGCAGCTGCACGGCTTTCAACACACCAAGCGAAGCACCGATGGAGTCCATATCCGGCTGCTTGTGACCCATGACGATCACATGCTCCGCCTCGTGGATCAAATCACGCAACGCATGGGCGATTACCCGTGCCCGAACGCGGGTCCGTTTTTCAACCGCATTCGATTTGCCACCGTAGAAGGTGAGCTTGTTGCCGATCTTGATCGCACACTGGTCGCCGCCGCGCCCCAGCGCAATGTCCAGGCTCGATTGGGCCATTTGCCCCAACTCGATGTACGTGCTTGCTGCCGCCCCCACCCCGATACTGAGCGTAATCGGAATCTTGTTGTCAGCGGTCATTTCCCGCACCACATCGAGAATGTCAAAACGCGTTTCTTCCAATTTATCAAGTGCTTCCCGTTCCATCAGCGCCAAAAATTTGTCAGCCGTGATTCGGCGAAGGTATATGCCATGTTTGTTGGCCCACTCTGTAATCACACCAGCCACGCTCGTCGACAAAAGCGTGCGGCTCTGATCGTCCATGACTTGTCCAACCTCGTCCAGGTTGTCGAGGTGAATAATGGCGAGAGCAGCCTTTTCGCGGTGGTAACGCGTCGTCAATTCCTTGAAGTCCGTAATGTCCTTGAAATACAAAAGACGCTCATCGGACCGAACCAAGACTTCGTAAACCCGCTCATTGTAAGTAAATTCCAGCCGTTTTTGTTCCGGCTTCCACACGAGTTGGGGGAATACCTCTTGAAGGCTCTTCCCGATCATCGACTCGTCCCCGGACATCTGTGTCATGAACGGGTTGACCCACTCGATTGCCTTTTCCTCGTTGTATAAGAGAATCCCGATCGGCAGCTCCTGAATCACGCCTTCTCCGGCTTTTTTCACACGGTGGGTGACTGTCGCCAAATACAGGCGCAAGTCCCGCTGAAATCCTTTTTCTGCCTGAAGGGCGTATAAAATCAGGCCAATCAAGCAGATCATGCCGATCGCCCCGTACATCCAATGGTGCAGGGTCAAAATCCCCAACAACAACAAGCTAAAGCTGAGTGCCAGGACCATGTGCATCCCGTACCAACGCTTTAACAGGAATTTGGGCATCTCCTCAGCCCCTCTTCACTCTTGTTTCCAGTTTTTCACGCAAACGAATCCCTAAGTCAAATATCCCTACCAGACTAAGTATAGTGCTTAAGATCGGAAAAATAAATAGACAGACCACAAGCACTGGCGTCAATCTCTTCCACCCGTACAGGTACGCTGCAAACAGGCAGAAGCTCAAGCCTTGCAGCGTAAAAATCCCGTCCAGCATGACTTTTACGTTCATGATCGCCGTTTCCCAGAACGTTCCCTGCATGCTTGCGCCAAACAGCAGAACGCTAATCATGGCAAGGAAATAGTAGTACAGCAACGATCTTGGGAAACTCCACTCCCGGATTGGCTTCAATGCCGGAACCGGCTTTTTGATCCGTTTTCCGAACAGACTGGCCAGTCCATGTGTAATTGCGCTGGAGAGAAAGCTGAACATCACTATGCTTGCAGGCAACACCATCTTGATGAGAGAGACCATCTGGTCAAATTGCTCTTTTGTCATAAAGGAAGGGCGCATGCGAGCCGCCTCTTCCAGTATGGTCTGGAAATTCAGGTTCATTCCAAATGCCATGAAGGCAAGCGTGAAAACGGTGCTGAGGAACACAACACCCGCCCCGGCTACAATTGCCGGAAGTGCCTTCCCGCTTTTCGCATAGACAATTCCCATAACAGAGCCCCAAACCGCTCCGCTCAGTGCAATCGTAGCAGCGACGGGTCCCGCAATGATCCAGCCGAGAAACGTGTACACGGCCGTGATCCACACCATACTGGACACGTTGCGGCTTACAGCCAGGAAAATAAACGGCAACGGTAAAAGGAAACTGACCAGTGCTCCCAGTACGGTATATGTACTCAGGAACAACAGTACCAGTGCAATACCCAGCATCAGGGCATTTTCAGCCAATTGCTTCGTTTTGGAAGGCATGTCAGCACCTCATTTATGAGTAGCGAAAAATATGGAAAAAAGAGGGCCACGCAATTGTGTCCCCCTTTTTATCGTCTGTGTAAATTATTCAGCCGTGTAAGGCAGCAGTGCTACTTGACGAGCGCGTTTGATCGCGACAGTCAGAGCACGTTGATACTTCGCAGAAGTACCAGTTACACGACGTGGCAAAATTTTGCCGCGCTCGCTGATGAATTTTCTGAGCAAGTCTACATCTTTATAGTCGATGTGCTTGATTTTGTTTACTTTAAAGAAGCATACTTTACGACGCTTGTTAGGACGTCCTTTGCGTGCCATGATAGTCCCTCCTTCTTAGGAATGTGAAAGTTTACCGATTCTTAGAATGGCAAGTCATCATCAGAAATGTTGATGGGCTTGCCTGCACTCGCGAAGGGATCACCAAACGGATCGAAGTCGTTGTTTCTCTGACCGGATGGCTTGTTTCCGCCACCAAATCCTGGATCGAATCCTGCATTATCTCCGCCACCATCATTGCTTCGACCGCCCAAAAATTGAACGTTCTCCGCAACAACCTCCGTTACATAAACACGTTTTCCTTCTTTATTATCGTAAGAGCGCGTTTGAATGCGTCCTTCAATGGCAGCTTGTCTACCTTTGCGCAAGTAGGTTGCACAAAGATCGGCAAGTTTTTGCCAAGCGACAATATTAATGAAATCAGCTTCTCTCTCACCGGCCTGATTGGTCCGGGGACGATTGACAGCCACGGTAAAAGTAGCAACGGCAACGCCATTTGGCGTGTAGCGAAGTTCAGGATCTTTCGTCAGGTTGCCGATGAGAATAACTTTATTCATCTTGGTTCCCCCTCTGACCGCGACAACGATTACTTCTCATCGCGAACGAACATGAAGCGGATAATGTCGTCGTTGATTTTCATCAGACGCTCAGCTTCCGCAACTGCATCAGCGTTCGCTTTGAAGTTCATCAGAACGTAGTAACCTTCACGGAACTTATTGATCTCGTACGCAAGACGACGTTTACCCATTTCTTGAAGCTTGGAGATTTCGCCACCGTAGTTAGTCACAACTTCGCTGTAACGAGCTACATTGGATTTTACTTTCTCTTCTTCAAGGTCTGGACGCAATACATACATAACTTCGTATTGACGCATACCTTTTCACCTCCTTATGGACTTTGCGGCCCTGTGCGGGCAAGGAGCGAGTGCCAAAACGAAACGCATCAACATGCACTCCATAAATACTCGCATTATCGTATTATAGCAAAACGCCTATCGTGAAGCAACTACTTCGTACTAAACATTGAAGCGGAAATGCATGACATCTCCGTCAGCCACAACGTACTCTTTCCCTTCCAGACGGTACTTTCCGCGCTCTCTGGCAGCCGCTACAGAACCGGCCTCTACAAGATCGTCGTAAGCAATAACCTCTGCACGAATGAAGCCGCGCTCGAAATCGGTATGAATCACGCCTGCTGCAGCTGGAGCCTTCGTGCCCTTGCGGATGGTCCACGCGCGCACTTCCTGTACCCCTGCCGTAAAGTAGGTAACCAGACCGAGCAGCTTGTAAGCAGCGCGGATCAGGCGGTCCAGCCCGGACTCTGCCAAACCGAGCTCCTGCAGGAACATTTCTTTGTCTTCGCCTTCCAGCTCAGCAATTTCAGCCTCTACCTTGGCGCTGATGACGACGACCTCTGCCCCTTCTTTTGCCGCATGCTCGCGAACAGCCTGCACGTGAGGATTGTTGTCTGCGTCGTTGATTCCGTCCTCTGCCACGTTGCAAACGTACAGCATCGGCTTGATCGTCAAAAGGTGCAGGTCGCGAATCAATTTGCGCTCGTCGTCGTCCAGTTCCACGCTGCGTGCGGGCTGGCCTTCTTCGAATGCAGCTTTCAGTTTTTCCAGCACGTCCAGCTCCTGCTTGGACTCCTTGTCGCCGGACTTCACCTTGCGTGCGATACGGTCGATACGTCGCTCGACAGAGTCCAGATCGGCAAAAATCAGCTCCAGATTGATCGTCTCAATATCGCTCAATGGATCGACACGGCCTGCCACGTGCGTAATGTTTTCATCCTCGAAGCAGCGAACCACGTGAGCGATTGCATCTACTTCACGGATGTGGCCGAGGAACTGGTTGCCAAGCCCCTCGCCTTTGCTCGCGCCTTTTACCAGGCCGGCAATGTCCACGAACTCAAATGCCGTCGGAACGACCTTGTTCGGAACCACGATCTCTGTCAGCTTTGTCAGACGCGGGTCCGGAACTTCTACGATCCCCACGTTCGGGTCAATCGTACAGAACGGGTAGTTCGCCGACTCGGCGCCCGCTTGTGTAATGGCATTGAACAGTGTCGATTTTCCTACGTTGGGAAGCCCAACAATCCCGCAAGATGCACCCATCTATATACACTCCCTTGTCATCATCCTAACATCCTTTTAAGTATATAGATTTGGTTTTAAGAATACAATTGTCTCCTTGTGGCAACTTTAGGCCCTGTCAGGAAGCTTGCGACGCTGGCGGATGTCCCCCCTTTCCACTTCCACGATAGCGGATGGTGGTGGGACAAAAAAAGAAATGCTAGACTTACAAAAAAACATGGACACGATCCCGCTATGAGGTGAATACATCATGAAGCTTTTGCTATTGGGCGCCACCGGACGCGTCGGCAGCCATATTTTACGCTACGCGCTGGAAGACGGTCATGAAGTTACAGTTTTGGTGCGTTCTGCCGACAAGCTCCCCCAGCCTCTGCCGGAAAATGTGTGCGTGCTTACGGGAAACGTCTTGAATGAACAGGACGTCAAACTGGCGATGCAGGGTGTCGACGCCGTTATCAGCGCCCTTGGCACAGACGGCACGACAACGCTGTCGGAAAGCATGCCGCTCATCCTGCGCGCCATGAAACAGGAGGGCGTCCTGCGAATTGTCACCGTAGGCACAGCGGGAATTTTGCAAAGCAGAATCTCCCCTGATTTGCTCCGCTACCAGTCCAGCGAATCGCGGCAAAAGCTGACCAGGGCTGCCGAGGAGCACCACAAGGCGTACTTGCTGTTAGAGCAATCCGGGCTGGACTGGACGATTGTGTGCCCGACCTACTTGCCTGACGGCAGCTACACAGGCAAGTACCGGGTGGAGGCTGATTACCTGCCTGTAGATGGCATGCAAATTTCTGTTCCCGATACGGCGGAGTTTACGTACAGGCAGCTTGGCCGTTCGGATTATTTGCGTGTACGGGTGGGGATTGCTTATTAGTGGTTGTTTGGAGAAAGCGTGAGTGGGCCATCCCTCTTGATTCGTTTATTACAATGATTATGCGAAACTTTTTCTTTTTTTACCGTCCCATCAATCAGGCTGGTTCTCTCATCATGGTGTAACGCAAAGTCTTTGTTGGCAAAAAAGAGACTCCCTGCCGCTTGAAAACAGGGAGTCTTTGCTTTGGTATGCAGACGATAAACGCTTTACTTTTCGTTCACCAGTCTTTCCAGTTCATTCAATGTCTCTTCAAAAATCTCCATAGCCTGCTCAATCGGCTTGGATGTAGACATGTCTACGCCCGCTGCCTTCAGCACCTCGATTGGCGGAGCCGAGCTGCCCGCTTCGAGGAAGTTTTTACGGATGCGGTCAACAGCCGGCTGTCCTTCATCCATAATCTGCTTGGCCAGCGCCTGGGACGCTGCAAAGCTCGTGGAGTATTGGTACACGTAGTATTTATAGTTGAAGAAATGGGAAACGCGCGCCCACTCCATGGCGATTTCCTCGTCGGAAACCATGTCTTTGCCGTAGTATTTTTTGTTGAGGTCGAGGTAGATTTTTTTGATCGCCTCGGCGTTGAGCGATTCTCCTGCCTGCTCCTTTTCGTGAATCGCTTTTTCGAACTCGGCAAATTGTGTTTGGCGGAACAAGGTCGAGCGGAAGTTCTCCAGGTAGTGGTTCAGGAGATACATTTTTTCTTCCTTCGTCTTCGCCTGGGCGTACATGCTCTTGAACAATAGCGTCTCATTCATCGTGGAAGCCACTTCTGCCGTAAAGGTCGGATAGTTGGACGAAATGTACGGCTGGTTCTTGTTCGTGTAGTACGACTGCATGGCGTGTCCCATCTCGTGGGCGATGGTGTACACATCATCGAGTGTGCCCTGATGGTTCAAAAGCACATACGGATGCGTGTCATAGGCTCCCCACTGGTACGCGCCCGTGCGTTTGTCGTCGGTCGAATAGACGTCTACCCAGCCGCCATTCAGTCCTTCCTCCAGCACCTTCACGTAATCGTCGCCCATTACTTTCAGCCCTTCGGTGACGATCTTTTTCCCTTCCTCGAAGGAAATGTATTTGTCGTCGGACGGAACGATTGGCACATAGATGTCGTACATGTGCAGTTCCTTCACGCCGAGCATTTTTTTCTTCAGGGAAATGTAGCGATGCAAAAGCGGCAAATTTTCATTAACCGTGTCAATCAGCTCATCGTACACCTTGGTTGGAATGTTGTTCGGCGTCAGGCTTGCTTCCAGCGCAGATTTGTAGTTGCGTGCCTGCGCGTAGAAATTGTCGCTTTTCACCTTTGCCGCCAGTGTCTGTGCGAACGAATCCTGAAAATCAATCAGGGCACTGTAGTATGCCTTGAAAGCATCTCTTCTCACGCGCTGGTCCTTGCTTTCCAGATACGAGACGAAGTTGGCGCGCGTCAGTTGGACTTCCTTGCCTTGTTCATCCTTGATTTTCGGGAACTTCACATCTTTGGACAGCATGCTGTAAATGTTGGTTGGCGCATTGCCCAGCGGAGAGGATTTGGCCAGCAGCTCCTCCATCTCTGTAGAAAGCGAATGCGGCTTGGTTCTCAGCATGTCTTCAATAAACAGCTTGTAAGGCGCCAGTGACTTGTCGGCGAGCAAGCTTTTCATTTTCTCATCCGGGATGGCAACAATTTCCGGCTGGAGCCATGCTGTCTTTTCCGAGACAAGCGTGTACATTTTCTCGGCACGGTCTGCCAGCTTTTGCAGTTCAGAGTTGGCCGAGTTTACGTCCAGCGACATGTTGGCGTACACATACGCCTTGTCGTTCAGTCGCATCATGTCCACGTAATCATCAAAAGCAGCGAGCATGGCCGCCGCAGATGTCCCCAGCTTGCCCTGGTGCTTGGTAAACGCATTCGCCAAAGCCTCCACCTTGGCTACGTCCTTTTCCCAATCCTGAACAGTCGGGTAAATATGATCCAGCTTCCACTTGTACTGGTCTGGAATTTCAGCGCGGGTTTGATAATTTGGCTTTTCCGCTGCAAAAGCAACTGCCGGCGTGCTGTACGGGATGAACGGAACCGATACGGCGGAAAGTGCAATAGCCAAAGCTGTAACGGAAGCAAATACTTGCTTTTTCAATTCTCAATCGCCCCTTTTCCTAATCATTATCTTTTCCAATATCTAGTTAGTGTAATTACGTGCTGTACCTCGAAATTCCTTCTTACTAATAAAAATATTTTAAATATTTACTAAAAAGAACTGGTTTATCCAGAGAAAATTCAGATTTGTGGATATTATTGTGGATAACTTTTTATCCACAACTCACCCAATCCCGCAGTCCCTTATTATTCTTCATTTTCCGACAAAAAGTTGTCCACATTTTCTGTGGATAGGTTGTTGATAACTTATTTTCTTCAGGAACCAGGGCATTCGCCCATACCCCTTTTCATGTTCCTACATAGCATGAGTATTGAAACTAGGGTAGGAGGTGTTAGCAAGTGGGTATCTTTAACGGCTTCGACGATTTCGCGCTGATCCTGGTTCTTTTCATCCTTCTCGTAATCGTAGGTTGTGACTGCGACTAAGCTTCCCGCTGCCATCCGGCCTATCTGAAGGTAAGCTTGCATGGCCATGCATCTTACCTTCCCCCGTCCCACATAGATCATTTTCAGGCTGCACTGCCGACGGAAAATGATCGGTCATGGCCTCAAGTACAATCACCGGGAGATACATCTAATCGTCAAAAAGAAAAAAGGATGCGCCTCTTGCTACAGGCTGCATCCTTTTTTTATCCACAACCAGCTTCCACTACCTCCCGCCACTCGTGAAGCTGGACTGTTTTGACTTATTCACATGGCCCGCTTGATCTCGCAGCAGACCACGAGGCACTTTCTTCTCCAACTTGTCCCGCCAGCTTGACCCGCCTGGCGCCATGGCCGGGCAAATTAAAGGCCTGCGGACTTGGACCATCCTTTCGCGCTATTGTCAGCCCCACCTTTGGTTACGGACATTGGGACATTGCAGAAAAAGACAGACGGTTTCTGCAAAAGTTTTTTGCTTTACTCTTTTGGCTCTTCCTCTGCGCGAACCAATATTTTTTTCATCTTGCGTTCAAATTCAAGCCTCCCGATCATGACGCTGTGATCGCAGCCTGTACATTTGATCCGCACGTCCATTCCCGTGCGAATGACTTTCCACGCATTTGTTCCGCATGGATGCGGCTTTTTCATCTGTACGATGTCTCCCAGCCCGAATTGCTTCCTTTCCATCTTTCTTCTCCTCTCCCTTCTATGCTTGCCCTTGTGCTTTTCCCGACATCGCCACGATTTTCGGATACGGAATCTGGATACCCCGTTTGGTAAACTCGGTGCGAATCATCGCCCGCAGGTTGCGATTGACGCCGTGATGTGTATTCGGCTTGCACTCGGCAGTCACTCGCATGACGACCTCAGACGGCCCCAGAGCCTGCACACCCAAAATCTGTGGCTCTGCCACAATATCCGGCAGCTCGGCTTGCGCTTTTGCCAGCACTTCTTTCAGAACTTCCTCGACCTGCCCCAGATTTTCCTCGTACGCTACCGAGACATCCACGACCGCCAATGTATTTTGCAGCGAAAAATTGGTCACTTGTGTAATCGTGCCGTTCGGGAAAATATGCACCTCTCCCGTCCAGCTACGGACGCGTGTAATTCGCAAGCCAATCTCCTGTACGGTGCCCGTCATGTTATTGATCGTCACGACATCTCCTACAGCAAACTGGTCCTCAAAAATAATAAAGAAACCGGTGATGATGTCACGCACGAGACTCTGCGCCCCAAAGCCGACTGCCAGCCCGAGCACCCCCGCACTCACCAAAACAGGCCGCAAGTCGATCCCGAGCAGCTGCAAGATCATCAAAATCGCCAGGAAATAAATCGTATACTGGACGATATTGTTGACGAGCACGCGCATCGTATCGACGCGGCGTTGATCCAGCTGGATCTTGCCGCCTCCATGACGATGGTGAAAAATGCGGTTAACTGTCGCGTGCAGCAACGAAACCACGATACGCGATGCGATGACAATCGCCAGTATTTTGACCAACACCATCCCTACATTTACCCACATATCGGCATCTGTCAGATAGCTGTAAATCTGGTTGTACAGCTTTTGAAAAAAGCCTTCTGTATTTGTACTCATTTTGCCCTCTCCTTCTGTCTGCCGTTTTCGTCAATCTCCTCGTACCGGCCGAAAAACTGACGAAAATATCCGCGGATGACTACTTGCTGCTCTTCCATGATGGTTTTGGCGCGAGAATAGTCAGGCAAAGGAAACTCAATGGAAAGGGCACAGCCGGCCGTTATCTCCTTTGGGGTCGGTCTTGTGTCGATGTCAATATCTTCGTACTCCAGCAGCATTTCCGCGCGCAGAGCTTGCTGTGTAGAATCAAACGCAATCAGTACGGTCTCTCCTTCCATCCCTCTCCCTCCTTCGTCGCCTTGTATTCTTTTTCACAAGACTGGCTGACGTGCTCCTTTTATTTTACCCGTTCACTTTCCCGCTTGCCAGTTTCGCTGATTTTTCAAAACCTCCACAACCTTCCCATTAGCAGGTATAAAAATGACTTCCCGGTACTATACTGTGAATACTCTTCTATAACGTAGGCCAAGACCGCAAGAGTGGGGGTAGCCATGGGTACGTTTGAAAATCTCAAAAACTGTTCTTTGCCACCTTTTAAAGTGGAATACCGCAGTGAAAACGCAGAGGATCATCTGGCTAGTCACCTTGCGCAGCGCTTTCGCTTAAAACCGTATGATGAGGACATTGTGATTGTATGTATCGGCACAGACCGCTCTACAGGTGACGCGCTTGGCCCGCTCGTCGGGAGCAAACTGGTAGCAGCAGCACCGAATCATTTGCAGGTGTACGGAACATTGGACGATCCGGTGCATGCGATGAATCTGCGAGAAAAGCTCGATTACATCCAAACAAACCACCCGAACGCCACATTGATTGCCGTAGATGCCTGTTTGGGCCAGTTCAGCCACGTCGGCAACATCAATGTCATCAGCGGACCGCTAAAGCCGGGTGCCGGAGTCAAAAAGGAACTGCCGCCAGTCGGTACGTTCCACATTACAGGAATCGTCAATGTCGGCGGCTTCATGGAGTATTTCGTACTTCAAAACACGCGATTGGCCGTCGTCATGAACATGGCTGAGATTATTGCCTCTGGTTTGGTCAAAGCTGCGACGCTCGCTGCTGCGCCGAACCGTTTGGATAGTGTTTTGCACGACTGACCGTCTTCCCTCAATCTTTTCACATCAATACCTATTTCCTTGACTTGCCCGATTCCATTGCGGATGGCAAGTCTCTTTTTTTAGACGAAGATCACCTGTTGACCGGGGAGTATATCCACCTGAACGGGTGTTTCTCCGATCACTTCTCCATCGGCATGAACCATAAGCGGCACAGCTGTTTCAATCTTGATCTGCCTCCCCCGATAACTTTGGGATGCGTGACGTGGGTACCTGTGTATACTTTCAAAAAGGCGCGCAAAAGCTCAGCCCGGCTTGCATTGCTTATCACGCATAAATCAGCCAGGCCATCGTCTGCGACCGCCATGGGACAAATTTTCATTCCTCCGCCGTAATTGGCAATATTGGCGGCTGTCACAAGCCAAACCCCCGTCTTGTCGATCGTTTTCCCATCGACCTGCAAGCTCAGATTCGTCGGCCTGAATGTGCGCAGCTCCAGCAAAACGGAAATGGCATAAGCCAGTCTACCCAATCCGCAGCGATTCAACCAGGGTTTATATTTTGCTGACTCTGCTGCCTTTGCGACTTGCGCATCAAAGCCTGCTCCGATCGAATTTGCGGCAATTCGCCCGTTCATCAGCAGCAAATCTATCCGTCTTTCCTCTTTTTCCGACAAAATCCGCTCGACTGCCACAAACGGATCACGGACAATGCCATGCGCGCGCGCAAAATCATTCCCTGATCCTGTTGGCACCAATCCAAACTTGCATGCTTGTCCAGACTGGTAGATTCCGTTCAACACGCCATGCACGGTTCCGTCTCCACCAACAGCAATGATTTTATTTACTCCCTCTTTTTGAATCAACTGTTTTGCCAACTTTTCCGCTTCGCCCTCTCCAGATGTCTCCCTTACGGAAAAAACGGCTCCCAGGCCCTTTACAACAGGCTCTATACTCTCCCATACTCGTTTTCCTTTGCCATTACCCGCCACAGGGTTGACGACAAAACCAATCATAGCCTTTCTCTCCCCATAACGCTCACTCGATTTTACTGGTCATTATCACACGATCTTTTCTTTTGATATAGCCGTTATTTCATTACTCGCATCCCGATTTGTTTGTACCAGCCACCTCTGCTGAATTGCCTTTTTTTCATAATAGGATCGCCGCCGCAACTGCACCACCCATAAAAAAAGACTCCTCCTGTACGCAGAAAGAGTCTTTTTCCCGCTATCTACCGCTATCTTATAAAAAACTGGACAACCATTGGCTAACAGGAACCCCCAATGCCGCAATCAACAATGCTGGCAGCATGTTCGCTACGCTGATGTTTTTTATCTCCAAAATGTTGATTCCGATCGCAATAATCATCAAGCCGCCCACTGCCGTTACTTCTGTCAGCATCGCATCGAGCATCGTTTGGCTCACCACATTGTAAATTTGGGTAGCCAGCAACGTCAGCAAGCCTTGGTACAAAAACACAGGTACGGCCGAAAACATGACGCCAATTCCGAGCGTCGAAGTGAAAATAATCGCAGAAAAACCGTCCAGAAGCGCTTTGGTGAACAAAATATCGTGGTTGTTGCGCAATCCGCTGTCCATCGCCCCCAGAACCGCCATCGCGCCGATACAATAAACCAGCGTAGCCGTTACAAAACCGGTAGCAATACTGCCTTTGCCGCCGCCAACCTTCCGCTCCAGCCAGTGGCCCAAATGATTCAAGCCTTTTTCAATCGCCATCAATTCCCCTATAATTGCCCCCAAAACAATGCTGACGATCACCAGCAAGAAGTTTTCCGATCCAAGGCTCATTTTGATGCCCAAAATCATGACAGCAAGTCCAATCCCTTGCATGACCGTATGCCGGATCGAATCGGGGATTCTCGTCAAGAGCCTCCCCAACAAAGCTCCTGCTATGATGGCGCCAGCGTTTACTATGGTTCCTAGCAAGATCACGTTTTTGTCCCCCTACAGCTACCTTTACGAAAACGCGGATGCTATCTCTCTAACCGCGCTCATAAGCGCCTCTACATCTTTCTCTGTATTAAAAATCCCAAAGCTGGCACGCACGGCGCCCCGCTGCTCAGTACCTGCTGTATGATGACCCAGCGGCGTGCAATGATAGCCCGATCTCGTTGCAATGCCGTATTGTTGATCGAGAATAAAGGAAACCTCCGAAGCATCCACTTGCCCGATATTGAAGGCAACTACGGCAACCCGTTCAGTTTCAACTCCCGGACCGTAAACCTGCACCCCAGGGATTTGCTGCAGACCTGTCATTGTTCTTTTTGCAAGCTCCCATTCATGCTGGCGAATATTTTCCACGCCTTTTTCCAGGACAAATTCAACCCCGGCCTGTAATCCTGCCAAACCGACTGTATTCAACGTCCCGCTCTCGTAGCGGTCCGGACGTGTCGTCGGTTGTTCAATCGCTTCAGACTGACTGCCTGTTCCCCCGTGAAGCAACGGCTCCAGATCAATGTCGCTGTGCACGTACAATCCGCCTGTCCCTTGTGGACCGTACAGCCCTTTGTGCCCCGGAAAAGCCAACATGTCAATATTCATTTCTTCGACGTGAATGGGCAGCACTCCAGCTGATTGGGAAGCGTCCACCAGAAACTTGATGCCCCGCTCTTTTGCCAGCTTGCCCAACTCTGCAATCGGCAAAATGACTCCTGTCAGATTGGAAGCGTGGCTGACGACCAAAAGACGCGTGTTTGGGCGGATCGCCTTGACAAAATCCTCAACATGAAAAAGATGATCGTCTCTAGGCTCGACAAAAGTAGCTTCTACCTGATGAACGCGGCGCATATATTCAATAGGACGCCTCACGGAGTTATGCTCCACTGATGAAGAAATCACATGATCGCCTGGCTTCAAAAAGCCTTTGATCGCCTGGTTAAGTGCCTGTGTCGCATTTAGATAAAAAAAGAGGTTATTCGGGTTTTGAATCCCAAACAACCGCGATAACTGCACGCGTGTCCGAAACACGGTTTTGCTCGCTTTCATCGCCAAGGTATGTCCACCCCGGCCAGGATTGGCGGCAAAATCTTCGATGACTTCAGCCATCCGTTCTTTCACGCCGGGTGGCTTCGGCCAAGTTGAAGCTGCGTTATCCAAATAGATGATCGCCATGACTACCTCCTGGACTTACTTCTCATCATTCAGTATCTCAATGATCCGCTGCAAATCTTCCTGCGAATAAAAGTCAATTTCGATCTTGCCACGTTTTGCGCCTTTTTTAATTTTGACGGCAGTTCCAAAACGAGTGCGCAGCCGTTCTTCCAGCTCAATCAAAATCGGTTCGCTTTTTGCCGGCTTTTTCTTCTTTGTTTCACGTGAAACATTCAACTGTTTGACCAGTTCTTCGAGTTGCCGCACATTCAAGCTTTTTTTCACGACATCATTTGCCAACTGCATTTGCACTGCTGCATCCGCGACAGCCAAAAGTGCCCGAGCATGACCCATGGTCAATTCCGCCGCTGCGAGCATTTTCCGAATGCTATCCGGCAGTTGCAACAGGCGAAGCATATTGGCTACATGCGGTCTGCTTTTTCCAATCCGTTTGGCAAGCTGTTCCTGGGTATAATCATGGTGCGCAATCAGCTTGTCGTAAGCTTCCGCTTCTTCCAACGGATTCAGGTTTTCCCGCTGCAAATTTTCAATGAGCGCAATCTCCATCAGTTGCTGATCGGTGTAGGCTTTGACGACTACCGGAACCTGCTGCAAGCCTGCCAACTTGGCCGCACGCAAACGTCTTTCTCCCGCTACCAGCTCGTAACCTTTGATGCTTTTCCGGACAATCAGCGGCTGGATAATTCCGTGTTCCCGTATCGAGTCTGCCAATTCTTCAATAGCTGATTGTTCGAATTCTTTACGAGGCTGATACGGGTTGGGACGAATCTCACTGACGGAAACATCCTTTACTTGCTCCCCCTCTTCAATGAGATTGGACGTAATAAGTGCATTCAGCCCTTTTCCCAAGCCTCTACTCATACCCCTACCACTTCCTTCGCCAAGTCAGAATAAACTTCTGCACCACGCGAGCGTGGATCATACGTGATAATGGCTTGTCCATGTGACGGTGCTTCGCTCAAACGAACATTTCGTGGAATAATCGTTTTGTATACTTTGTCCTGGAAGTATTTTTTCACTTCCTCAATTACTTGCAGACCCAAATTCGTGCGTGCATCCAGCATGGTCAGCACGACGCCTTCAATCGCCAGTTGCGAATTGAGATGCTTTTGTACCAGGCGAATCGTATTCAACAGTTGGCTCAATCCTTCCAATGCGTAGTATTCACATTGAATCGGGATCAAGACCGAGTCAGCAGCCGTCAGGGAGTTGACTGTCAAAATTCCCAAGGATGGCGGGCAATCGATAATGACAAAATCGTATTTGTCCTTTACAACCTCCAAGGCCTTTTTCAGACGAACCTCCCGGGAAATTGTTGGAACCAATTCAATTTCTGCACCTGCCAATTGAATCGTCGCCGGAATAATCATCAATCCTTCGATCTCGGTAGGCAGAGTCGCATCGACGGGGCTGATGTCGTTAATGAGAACATCATAAATGCAATAGCGGACATCGGCTTTGTTTACCCCAATACCACTGGTTGCGTTCCCTTGTGGATCAATATCCACCAGCAGCACCTTTTTCCCCAATGCGGCCAGACAAGCACTTAGATTGACGGATGTAGTCGTTTTCCCGACGCCGCCTTTCTGGTTCGCAACCGCAATGATTTTACCCAACTTCTCCACCTCATTTTTTTTGTGTAGGAAAGCTTCTGGTTTCAGATTTTGCCTGGCAAGATGGAATTTTCAACTTTCCAGGACTCCTTCAAAATATCTAGTCTGTACGAAAAAAATCGTAACCGCCATCTTAACTGCCATCTTAACTGCCTATGCTTTTTCTGATCCTGCTTGACCAGAGCTGATTTTTTAACTGCCTAGATTTTAACTACCTAGTTTCTTTAACTACTAAGAACTTGGCAAGGTTGGGCCAATGACGTGCCTCTCAACTGTGCGCATCTGACATTTTTGCAGAAAAGCTTTTTGCAAAAGGTTTTAGGGCTTATTTCACCGAGAAAGTCACCATGAAAGAAACACCAAAACAGCCTTTTTCGCGCTGCCTTCTTTGCAACTCTCACTTTTGCAACAAAAGTTTTGCCAACGATTCTCACTAATGCAGCAAAAATCTTGCCAGCTTGCCTGTGATACACTAACCCGCAAACCAAGCTCTCATCGGGAAACCGAGACAACCCCAAAATGCAATAAACAGCTTGGTACTACCCATGTTACCAGATTTATTGCTTGCCCGTACGCTGTTTTTTTGATTTTGTCCGTCTCCTTTTTCCAGTAAAAGATGCCTTTTGGGCAAATAACCGTTGGAAAAAGCGTTCAAGGACGCGGGTGAATGCCCTTGTACATCACTGAAAAGAAAAGAGACATCTGTGCAGATGTTGCAGTCGTCAGGCCCTCATAGTCCAGCCATTTTCATTTTATCACATGGATTTGCACAAAAAGAAAGGCGACCGTGTCGCCATGCCCTTGCCGTTTTTACACTCGTTATTTTGAATATGCTCAGTCCCGTCACGGGAGTTGGCTTTCCGTTCTTTATATAGAGGATATAGAGGGAACATTTCCGCCATAAATGCTCCCCACCTCACGATTCGCAACGCCAATCGAGCCTTTTCCCAAAATGTGATGTGCGACCGCGATCGCGATTCAGTTTGCGCTTGCAAACAGTCAAGCAACCCGCCCGCCATTTTGCATATGCGCTTGCTTCCTTACTTGTTGTTTTTCGGAATCCGAATCGTGAATTGATAAAATTCTTCGTGGTCTTCTTCGTTCGTCTCCACTGGCAAGCCTGTCTGCATGACCATGTCAATAGACTGACGCACAGTATTGATCGCGATTCGGGCATCTCGGGAAAATGCTTTCCAGCGCGGCTTCGACTCTTTTTCCGTCTTTGGATTTTCCGCCGCTTCCAGAAGCTGCTTGACGCGCACTTCTGTCTGTTTGACATTCCACTCTCGTTCCAAAATTTCTGCCAGCACTTTTACTTGCAGCTCCGCGTCTTTGAGTGGAATCAAAGCACGCGCATGGCGCTCTGTCACCTGGCGAGTCAACAGCGCATCTTGAATCTCCTGGGGCAAATGCAACAATCGCAGCTTGTTGGCAATAGTCGATTGCCCTTTGCCCAGACGCTGCGCCAGACTTTCCTGCGTCAAGTCGTGCAAATCGATCAGCTTCTGGTAGGCCACAGCCTCTTCAATCGCCGTCAGTCCTTCGCGCTGAAGATTTTCAATCAAGGCAATCGAGGCGGTTTGCGCGTCGTTAAAATCTTTGATGATCGCAGGAATCTTCTCCATGCCTAGCTTTTTGGTTGCGCGCAAACGTCGCTCTCCGGCAATCAACTCGTAGCGACCGTCTCTCACCCGTACAACGATCGGTTGAATCAGACCGTGAGTGCGAATCGTTTGACACAACTCATCGATTTTCTCGTCATCAAAAACCGTCCGAGGCTGATATGGATTCGGCACAATCTCCTCGACTGGTAGCTGCCTGATTTCTTCATTATCTGTCTTGTCCGTCAATCCAAAAATCCGAGAAAATGAATCCTTCACTGCCATAGAAAATCCCCCACTTCTACCCGTTCCATCCGCGCTAATGTAAAATCTCCGCTGCTCTGTGCGTAAAGCTTAAAAAGAATCAAGCTTTCTTCCTGAGCATCTGCCGGAGAACTGAATGCCACATTGGCACGGGCTTCTTCATCAATCATTCCAACCTTCGCTGTCATGACACCTCGATTTGTCATGCTCCCCTTGCATCATCACCTGCAAAAATGTAATCCTGTGACGCCAGAAACTGACCAAACACAACCGTTTCGCTCCAACACGCTGCTCGATGCAAATTTTTGCATAGAGAAAACGGCAACATTCTCCCACGCGAAAAAGGTTCTGACCATCCACATGGCAGAATCTCAGTAACCAGCTATTTTTTCTTTCTAGTATATACATCGGCTGGAATCGACTGTTAGAACATAAACAACCTTGTTCGCACACCTTACCTTTTGTCAGACATGGAGAAGTGCATCAACGTCCAACATCGGGCATTTCGCAGGTAATCCCCTCCGCTACGCCGTATACAGTATCCAAGGGTTAAATAGGAATCGTAGAGCCTTCCTTTTAGCGTTGAGTGGATGCGGTTGTCCTGTGTACATTGTGAAACGAGGCTAGGCTAGTTCTTCATAGCTAGTTTCCGTTCCCTAGCATTTCAGATCATTAGCCCATTCACGCAGAAACGTTCCTGACCTTTGCATCCCATTTTTATCAAAGGAAAGCTTTTGACTCCTGCTTACCAAAGTTCCCAAGCCCTATCCGATGCACTTCCTGCCAGACTCAATTGTTGCCTACCCGATCGTTTTGAAAATCCCCTTTGTCTATTGTCATTCTCTCTATAAAATGACTTAGTTTCTTTTATATTAAGTAATTCTGCAAGCTTTGCCCAATTCCTGCTTGGGAAAAACGTTTCACGTGAAACATCCATTGTGATCGTGGTCATAGAAATGGGCTTTGTCACTGTGTTTTCCCCGCGCCTCCTCGCCTATGCTCTCATCGGTGGGGTGTGAAATCTTGGTGACAGAAAAGAGCCAGGGAAACAGCCGATGAAAGTCCAGAGTCAAGTAGGCAAAAAATGCAGCCATTATCGCCGTTATGTACATGTCAGCGCTATACATCAACCCGATTGTGGACGCTCCCCACATCCCGACCGCAGTCGTCAGCCCTTTTGACCAATTCATTGAATTTGATGATGGCTCCAGCACCCAAAAATTCCATATCGATACGACCTGTGCAACTCCCCTGTTTGGATCGTTATTTCCCCCCGCTGGATTGAAAACGGTAAATGGAAGCCAGTCCAAACAGACACGATCCGAAACAAACGAGGCTATAGGTACAAAAGCCAGCCCCGCGTTGCCATGCTCACATCTCTAATAAAACGCTCCCAACCCATGATGGCCTCTGCCAAAAAAGCAAGAAACAACCGCAACAAAACGGTCGGAAGCCCACGATTACCATCAACTATTGGGTTTATTTACCGGTGAACAAGGCATTTGAATATCATGATGATAATAAAAGTGGAAATTCTGTGAATTGTATATGGAATATATTTACATATATAAATAGGAATAGCTCTTCACCATTAAACG
>NZ_RHHS01000039.1 GCF_003710935.1 Brevibacillus gelatini | reverse complement strand
AGTGTATATAAATGCCAAATAGACGGAACTACCTTTGTGGGTCACTCCGTTCTTTAGCCATTTGGAAGTGGAATTCAGTTCGGAAAAATCAGTTTATTAATCCTGGCGATTTTTATGCAACGCTAGTGACCCGAAATAAACTGTGAAACGGTGATGCAGATGTTTTTAAGAAAAATAACTCCTTTCTTATTCTGTCTTCTGTTAGTTGCTTGTACAAACGCTAGTGTAAGTAATGATGATTTACAAAAACTTAGCTTTCAAGTATTCTTGCCAGACTACTTACCTGATGGTTTTCATGAGCAAAAAAGAATTTTGGATTTGAAAGAGGAGTCTCTTCTGATCTCGTATGGAAACGGCGAGAATTACATTGAATTATTTCAAACAAAGAAATCGGATTACGATTATCACCAGATGATTCAGTGGTTCGCAAGCGCAGACTCAAAAGGAGTGGACAAGGAGTTTGAACGAGTCGAGGACTATGTGATTAGTATGGATAGCTCGTTAAAAAAACAAGGTGTATGGGATGTAGTAATACTCCCCAGTCAGGATTTGAGCGGAAATAATATTCAGTACAATGAACTGAATTATTATCATGTACAATCAAATGTAAACAATGAAGAGGAACTGAAAAAATTCATAAAAAGCCTTAAAAAAATAAATTGATTGGCAGTTGATGCTGCCATATGTATTTGGCAAACGAAAAGTGCAGAGTTTGGCAATGAGCGATCTTCACGATTATGCAGCCGAAAAGGCGGTATACCAATGTTTCGCAAGGGGATTAAGTCTATCATGCCCGCCTCTCCATGTAAAGCCTAGTGAATTGCCATTGTATCAAAAACGGTTGCCAAACTCTGCACTTTTTTGCCGTATACAGCCCTATCAACTATAGTCGTGAAAAAAGTCCGTCGCTTACGTGTTCTTATGACAGCAAGCACGGACTTTTTTACGTGCGAAAAAAGGCTCACTCGAAAAAAGCAGTAGTCCTGCCTAACAGAATCGCTTGTTTCCCTCGTGTTTTGCAATCATTTTTCATAAAGCAAAGCATAGTTATTCTGTTGTCTTTGTAAATTGTAAAGTACGCGAAGAAGAGGGGGACAAAAGCGTATCAGCCTTCGACTTGTGAAAGCGATTTCCAAAGCGGCTTTCTCGACTTTTGTTTGGCAGTGACGAAAACATGATTGTTGATCGACAAAAGAAGAAGGGATGTGCGCCCAGCGTTCGACAGCCTTTGTTTGCAGCTTTCGCTATGATGAGCTTGTGCATAGACAAAGACGATCCGTAAGCGGGGAGCGGAAGGGAAACTTGGCGGAAAGGAGCGCATCACGATGCTGGAAAAAATTTTGGAATTGCGTGCACAATCCAAATCGATTGCGGAAATAGCCAAAGAATGCGGCTTGACCATAGGCCAGGTAAAATACCGTCTGCAAAAAGACAGAGCGAAGGCGGAGCGTGTGTCACAGGAGAACCGACAGACGACTTCGCAATCATCCCGGCAAGACGGGGGGTGGCGGCTGCCGGACTTTTACGGGCGCGATGTCGTCAAGGTGATGGTGCAAGGTCCGACCGTCCTGTTCGTCTACTGGGAAATCACCTGGCCGCGAATGAGAATGGTGGCATCGTACTTGCGGGCAGATTTTCACCATATTCAAAAGGGATTGCGCCTGTACGACGTGACGGAACGGCTGTTTGATGGCACAAACGCCCATTCCACAAGAGACATTTTGGTCAACGAAGATGCACACCACTGGTACGTGTACGACGTGTTGCCAGGGCGAACGTATATCGTCGATTTCGGTTTGTTTGAGCATGGTCGCTTTTGTCCGATTTTGCGCTCGGACGTGGTCGTGACTCCGCGAAATACGAAAGCGGCCTGGGGTGAGCCGTTGGTGGAGCCTGCACTTGATCCTTCTACACCTGCCTGGTTTGAGAACTTTTCCTCTTATTCCCTCTATTCCAAAACATCCAAATAAGTGAGGTGGCCACAGTGCACAACGGTTATCTCTCCCTCGTGCTGCATGCCCACATGCCTTACGTACGGCACGGGGACCGGGACGATCGCCTGGAGGAGCGCTGGATGTACGAAGCCATGCTGGAATGCTACATCCCGCTGCTCATGGTATTTGACAAGCTTCTTTCGGACAAAATCGCGTTTCGCATGACGCTTGCCTTGTCGCCTACCTTGCTGTCGATGCTCGACGACGAGCTGATCGTGGCGCGGTTTCGTGCGCATCTCGCCAAAACGGTGGAGCTGGCAGGCAAAGAAGTCAAGCGCGCGGCGAACAACCCGCAAGAACAGCGGCTCGCCAAAATGTACCTGGAACGGTTTCGCGGGATCGCCTCGTTTTGCAGCAAGCTGGATTACCGGCTGGTCGAAGGCTTCAAGCGGGTGGCAGACAGCGGTTGCCTGGAGTTGATTACATGCGCGGCGACACACGCGTTTTTGCCTTTTGTGGAGACGGAGGAAGCGATTTTGGCGCAGCTGCGGACAGGGATTGACACCCACGAACGTATCCTCGGCAGGCGCCCGCGCGGAATCTGGCTGCCGGAGTGCGGCTATACGCCAGGGCTGGATCGGCTGCTGAAAGAGGTAGGGCTGCACTACTTTTTCGTCGACTCCCACACGATCGAGCACGCGACGCCGCTGCCGCGAAGAGGCGTTCTGGCTCCGCTCTGCACGCCGCATGACGTGGCCGCGTTTGCCAGAGATGAAGCTGCTTCCAGCCAGGTGTGGAGCTCCATAAACGGCTATCCCGGCGATTACGATTACCGGGAATATTACCGGGATATTGGGTTTGAAAGAGAAATGAGCTATATCGAGCCGTACATTCATCCTGCCGGCATCCGCATACATACCGGATTGAAATACCACCGCATTACGGGACCCCACGGGGAAAAGCAGCTGTATGAGCCGGACTGGGCGCGGGAAAAGGCCGCTTTGCATGCCGGTCACTTCCTGTACCAACGGGAGTGTCAGGTCGAAGCGGCGGCAGCGTGGATGGACCGCAAGCCGCTCGTTGTTGCGACATACGATGCCGAGCTGTTCGGGCATTGGTGGTACGAGGGGCCGCAATTTCTCGACTTTTTGCTGCGCAAGACCGCGTGCGATTCAGAGAAGGTGAAGCTGATTACCCCCTCGGAGTACCTCGCCGAATACCCTGAGCAGGACCGCGGATATTTGCCGATGTCCACCTGGGGACGCAACGGCTACGGGGAAGTGTGGCTGAATGAAAAAAACGGCTGGATCTATCGGCATCTGCATCAGGCAGAGCGCGACCTGATTGAGGCGGTTAGCGCTTTTTACGAGAATGGCGGGGAGGAGCCAGCGTATCGCGAGCTTGCCAGCCGCGCCTTGCGCCAGGCGGCCAGAGAGCTGATGCTGGCACAAAGCAGCGACTGGGCGTTCATCATGGATGGGCAAACCGTCGTCGAATACGCGGTGCGCCGGACCCACGATCACCTGGCGGGCATGCGCGAGCTGCTCGCGATGCTTCGCGAAAACAGACTGGACGAAGAAAAAATTGCCGGGATGGAGACAGCTTTCCCGATTTTTCCCCACATCGATGAGACGTACTATTTGCCTAAACAGACGCATAGAGTGAACGTATCTCGTCAGCTCGTTGCGGCAAGCAAAGGGCCCGAACCATCCGGAGTCGTCCTGATGCTGGCCTGGGAATTTCCGCCGCACGTCGTGGGCGGATTGGGTCGCGCCGTCTACGATCTCGCCCGGCATCTGGTGCGCCAGGGCCTGGAGGTGCATGTGCTGACCCGGGCAGCGGACGGGAACATGGCAGAGGAAGTCATGGATGGCGTTCGCGTACACCGTCTGCCCACCTACCTCCCGGCAGAGCAGGAAGATTTTCTGTCATGGGTGTTCCAGCTTAACCTGGCGATGGCAGATGCCACCGAGCGTTTGTGGCACAAAGGGGTTCGCCCTGACATCATTCACGCCCATGACTGGCTGGTCGGCTGGGCCGCCATGGAAATCAGGGAGCGATACTCGCTGCCGCTCATCAGCACGATTCACGCCCTGGAGCATGGACGACACCAAGGGATTCACACGCCCTTGCAGGAGCGGATTCACGAGAGTGAGCGAACACTGGCCCACGCATCGGATCGGGTCATTGTTTGCAGCCACTACATGGCTGAGGAAGTGCAGCGGCTGTTCGAGATTCCTCAGTCGAAGCTGCGCGTCATATACAACGGTGTTGATCTCGCTGTGCCACCGGCATTCGACAAAGGCAAGCTGCGCGAAGAGCTGGCGATTGGCGACGGCCCCGTCCTCTTTTTCGTCGGACGTCTGGTGCAGGAAAAAGGAGTGCACCTGCTGCTCGAAGCGATGGCCAGACTGCGCTACGAGTTCGGTCACGCCACGCTGCTCATCGCGGGGAAAGGGCCGATGCAGGGGCACTGGCAGCGGCGCGCGGAAGAGATGGGCATAGCGGATCGCGTGAAGTTTCTCGGCTTTGTCGACGACGCACGGCGTGACCAACTGTTTTTGCTGGCTGATCTCGCGGTTTTTCCCAGTTTGTATGAGCCGTTTGGCATCGTGGCTCTGGAAGCGATGGCGTTGGGAGTACCTGTCTTGGTGGCCGATACGGGCGGACTTCGCGAAATCGTCCGGCACGGAGAAAACGGGGCGACGATGTACGCGGGAAATCCCGACTCACTCACCGATCAGCTCCGCTGGCTTTTGCGGGATCCGGAAAAACGGCGTCAGATGGCGCAAGCAGCGCGACACGATGTCTTGCACCGCTACAACTGGACGACTTTGGCGATTCAGACCATGGAGGAATACCGATCGCTTGGCGTGCAACGCCTGACGCTTTCGGACATATAGGCTCAAACCGTGCAGGATCGCAACGAGGATGAAGGAGGAAGGAAAAAAGATGAAGGCAGTTATTATGGCTGGTGGTAAAGGAACACGACTACGTCCGTTAACGTCCCATACTCCCAAACCAATGGTGCCACTCTTGAACCGGCCGTGCATGGAGTACACGATTGATCTGCTGAAAAAGCACGGAATTACAGAGATAGCCGTCACGCTCCAGTACCTGCCTGATGTCATTCGCGATACGTTTGGCGATGGTTCGCGCTACGGTGTTTCGCTCGTTTACTTTGAAGAGACGACGCCACTCGGAACGGCGGGCAGTGTGAAAAATTGCGCCGATTTTCTCGACGAACGCTTCCTCGTCATCAGCGGGGATACGCTCACAGACATTGATCTGTTGGCGGCGATCCGCTTCCATGAGCAAAATGAAGCATTGGCCACGCTGATTCTCACCCGTGTGGAGACACCGTTGGAGTTTGGTGTCGTCATGACGGATGAGCGCGGGCGCATTACCCGTTTCCTGGAAAAGCCAAGCTGGGCGGAAGTGTTCAGCGATACCGTCAACACCGGGATGTACGTCTGCGAGCCGGAAGTGCTGTCTTACATAGAAGCAGAAAAAGAAGTCGATTTCAGCAAGGAAATTTTTCCGTACTTTTTACAGGAGCAAAAGCCGCTCTACGGCTATGAAGCGAGCGGGTACTGGTCGGACATTGGCTCCCTGGAAGTATATCGGCAGGCACAGTTCGATCTGCTGGACGGCCGAGTCAATCTGGAGATCAAGGCACAGGAAATTGCCCCGCGCATTTTTCTGGAAAATCACGTCCGTGTCGACTCTTCCGTTCGCCTGGAGGGGCCGGTTTATATCAGTGAAAATGTACACTTGCAGGCGGGAGTGGCGGTCGGGCCATATACCGTGCTCGGAGCCAACACCGTCGTCTCCTCGGGAAGCAAGCTGTCGCGAGCCATTCTCTGGGAGAACAACGTGATCGGGAAAAAGACGGAGATCAGCGGAACGACGCTCTGCCGCAATGTGCGCATTGCCGATTGCGTGCAAACAGGAGACGGTGCGGTCATCGGCGACAATTGCCTGATCGGAGCCAAGTCCGTCGTGAAGGCAGGCGTCAAGATTTGGCCGGACAAGGAAGTGGGCGAAAGCGCGATTGTGACGACTTCGCTCATCTACGGCAGGAAGCAAATGAAAAATTTGTTCGGAAACAGCGGCATCAAAGGCATGGCCAATGTCGACATCACGCCGGAGTTCGTGACGCGGCTTGCTGCCGCTTACGCCTATCTGCACAAGCCCGGCAGCAAAATCGCGCTCTCTGCATGCCCGAACCCTTTTGCCCAACTGCTCAAGCACAGCATCATGACGAGCTTGTGCTCCTCGGGAATGGATACGGTCGATCTCGGCGTGGGAAATGCACCGCTCATCCGCTACGGCGTCCGTTCGCTTGTGTGCGTCGGCGGCATCCATCTGTTCATGAGCGAAACGGCCGAGGAAAAAGAGATCGTCCTCCAGTTCTTCGACCAGAAAGGACTGCCGATCTCGCGCGACATGAAGCGGAAAATCGAAAATGCCTACTGGCAGGAGACGTATGTGCGCAACCTGCACCATTTGGGCGCGTTGCATGTCGAGCATCAGGTCCAGGAAGCCTACTTGCGCGCCTTGGTTGAGCAGCTTGATGTGCCGTCCATTCAGCGCCAGCGTTTTCACCTGTTGATCGACAGCGAGCAGCGGTTTTTCCCGG
Source organism: Brevibacillus gelatini (assembly GCF_003710935.1). Classification (GTDB taxonomy): domain Bacteria; phylum Bacillota; class Bacilli; order Brevibacillales; family Brevibacillaceae; genus Brevibacillus; species Brevibacillus gelatini. Next base: position 158,301 of record NZ_RHHS01000039.1, on the reverse strand, counting down.
GCTTCCTCGCCCCGCTGTTTCACGAGCTGGGCGTGACGGTCACGTATGGAGCGATCCAGGACGGCATCAGCAAAAACAAAGCCGATCTTGGCATTCGCCTGGACAAAAATGGAGAAACGTTCGCCTTGTTCACCGAGGAAGGCGCGAAGCTCTCGACGGAGCAGTTGCTCGCCTTGCAGCTTCTGGCGTGCAGCGGCCGCCACAAACGGATCGGCTTGCCAGTCAGCGCGCCAGCCGAGCTGGAGCACCTCGCCGGGCTGCTGCAAATCGAGGTCGTGCGGACGAAAGTAACGCCGCGCGCCATGATGGAGGCGGCATCCGACGAGCGTTTCCATCCGCTGTTTGACGCGGTGTACAGCCTGATGAGCATTCTGTCCTACCTGGCCCGGGAGAAAAAGCCGCTCAGCGTGCTCTTGAAGCTTCTGCCCGCGTGCCACATGGAGCGCAAAACGGTTTTTTGTCCATGGGGAGCGAAAGGCAAAGTCATGCGCAAGGTGCTGGAGGAAAACAAAGGCAAGCTGCTGGAGCTTGTGGACGGGATCAAGGTTTACGATACGAACGGCTGGGTGCTGATTTTGCCTGACTCGGAAGATTCGCACGTCAAGGTCATCTCGCAGGGAGCGACAGCCGAAACGGCGGCAACGCTCGCCTCCTCCTACGCCAGACGGATTACGGAGTATCAATGAAGGAAAAGAGAATCGACAGCCTTTGTACGGGAAGGAAGGATGTGAAGGCATGCCAAGACCGCTCGTCGTCGGGAACGGGAAGCTTTTGATTAATTTTGACGACAGGCTGCACATGCGCGATCTCTACTATCCATATGTAGGCCAACTGAATCATGTCGGCGGACATTTCAGCAAGCTGGGAATCTGGGTGCAGGGACGTTTTTCCTGGCTCGATGAGGACGGCTGGAAGCGGAAGCTTGGCTATGACCGGGAGTCGCTGGTGACGGATGTTCATGCCCAACACGAGCATCTGGCCGTCTCCTTGCATATCGCAGATGGCGTGCACCAGCGCGAGCCGATTTATTTGAAAAAAGTGTGCGTCCGCAACCATACCCACGAGGCGCGGGAAATCAGGCTGTTTTTCAATCACGATTTCAGCCTCAACGAGACGGAAGTCGGGGATACGGCCGTGTACGACCCGATTCTTTGCACCGTTTACCACTACAAACGCAATGTGTACGTGATGGCCAACGGAAAAACACCGGAAGGCGGGATCGACCAGTTCAGCGTCGGCATCAAGCGGTTCAACTATGCGGAAGGAACGTGGCGCGACGCCGAGGATGGAGTGCTCGCAGGCAATCCGATTGCGCAAGGCTCCGTGGACAGTACGATTTCCTTTCGCCTCGTTTTGCAGCCGCACGAGGAAAAAACGATGTACTACTGGCTGTGCGTCGGGAATTCGTACGACGCCGTGAGAACGTTGAACCAGTACGTGCTGGACAACAGCCCGGATCGGCTGTTGGACCGGGTGGCTGTGTACTGGCGGCGCTGGGTGAACAAGGAAGAGCGGGATTTCGCCGACCTTCCCCCCGAGGTCGTCCATCTGTACAAGACCAGCCTGCTTCTCGTGCGCACGCAGATCGACCAGAACGGAGCGATTCTCGCGGCGAACGACTCCGACATTCTCCAGTTTAACCGTGACCACTACAGCTACATGTGGCCGCGGGACGGGGCGCTGATTGCAAGCGCCATGGCGAAGGCCGGATATACGGGAACGGTCGCTCCGTTTTTTACGTTTTGCGCGCAAGTCTTAAACGAAGACGGCTATTTGCAGCACAAGTACAACCCGGACGGCTCTGTCGGCTCCAGCTGGCATCCGTACATTGTAGACGGTGAAGTCCAGCTCCCGATTCAGGAGGATGAAACGGCGCTTGTTCTGTACGCCCTTTGGGAGCAGTACAAGAGCGGCAAGCAAATTGAAGACTGCCAGGCGCTGTACCCGACACTGGTTCGTCCGGCCGCACGCTTTTTGCTGGAGTACGTTCACCCCGCCCTGGGATTGCCGAAGCCAAGCTATGACTTGTGGGAGGAACGGCGCGGCATCTTCACGTTCACGAGCGCCGCGGTGTACGCAGGCTTGATGGCTGCCGCGCGGTTTGCGCAGCTATTCGGCGACGACCACAGGTACAAGCGCTACGAGGACGGCGCGAAAAGCATTCGCGCTGCCATGGAAAAGCATCTGTACGATCCTGGCATCGGCCGGTTTTTGCGCGGCATTTACTTGCGCCCGGATGGCGGTGTGGAAAAAGATTTTACGGTGGAGAGCAGCCTGCACGCGCTGTTTGCGCTCGATGTTTTCCCGGTGGACGATCCGCGTGTACAGCGGACGATGGAGGCCGTGAAAAAGAGCCTGCGGGTCGACACGGAAGTAGGCGGCTTCGCCCGCTACCAGGGCGACTACTACTTCAAAAAGTCGCACGATATTGCCAGAGTGCCGGGAAACCCGTGGATCATCTGCACGCTCTGGGTGGCGGATTGGGAGATCGCCAAGGCCAAATCGCTTGCAGAACTGCAAGAGCCGAAAAACAGGCTTCTCTGGGTCGTGCGCCATTCGCTGCAAAGCGGCGTGCTGTCCGAGCAGCTTGACCCGTATTCGGGTGCCCCCGTATCGGTTGCGCCTTTGACCTGGTCTCATGCTACGTTCGTGGCTACTGTTCTGCGTTATCTGGAAAAAGTGAATGAGTTGCGCTAACGAGGGGAGAGAGGAAGATGACCGCAATCCGTTTCGGTACAGACGGCTGGCGAGACATCGTGGCGGACGGCTTTACGATGGAAAATGTCCGCATCGTCGCGCAAGCTATCGCTAGCTATACAAAAGAAATCGGCCAGCAGGACCAGCCCATTCTGGTCGGGCATGACACGCGTTTTCTCGGTCGGCGATTCGCCGAGGAAATTGTCAGCGTGCTTGTGGCAAACAAGATCCGCTCCTACCTGGTCAACGAGGCGGCCCCGACGCCTGCTGTCGCCTTCGGGGTCAAGCATTTTGCGGCCAGCGGAGCGATCATGGTCACCGCCAGCCACAATCCGCCTGAATACAACGGCATCAAGTACATTCCCGAGTACGCAGGCCCGGCGACGCCCGAAATCACCGCCCGTCTGGAAGCGTGGATCAACGAGATCGCATCCGCCGAAAAGGTGCCGACGGTATCTTTGGCAGATGCGGCCAGTGACGGGCTCTTGCAAGTGATCGTGCTGCGCCCCCATTACGAGGCGCACCTGCGGCGCATGGTCAACCTGGACATTTTGCGCGGGGCGTCCCTGCATGTCGTGGTAGACGCGATGCACGGGGCAGGCATGGGGTATGTCAGCTCGCTTCTCGCGGAAGCCGGGGTAAAGACGGCCGCAATCCGGGAAACGCCCGACGCGGCTTTCGGCGGAGATTTGCCCGAGCCAAACGACAGGCACCTCGGCTTGCTGAAAAAAGAAGTGCTGGAGCGCAAGGCGACGCTGGGGCTTGCCAATGACGGCGACGCGGATCGGTTCGGCGTCGTGGATCGGTTTGGACAGTACATTCCGCCAAACGATGTACTCGTCCTGCTGACCCATCATCTGGTGAAAAACCGCAAGCTGACCGGGCGAATCGTTCGCACGGTAGCGACGACGCATTTGCTCGACCGCATGGCAGAGCATTACGGGCTGGAGTTGGTAGAGACGCCAGTCGGCTTCAAGTACATCGGGGAGCAAATGCGCAAGGGAGACGTCCTGATCGGTGGAGAAGAGAGCGGAGGGGCCAGTATACTCGGCCATATCCCGGAAAAAGACGGGGTACTCATCAATCTGCTGCTTGCAGAACTGGTCGCCCACGAAAACAAGGAGATCGACCAGATTTTGCGTGAGCTGTACGATCAATTCGGCGAGCTGTTCCATACGCGCCTCGACATGCGGCTTGCGGAAAAAGACAAGTGGATCTCGCAAATGGTGACGACGCCGCCTGCAAGGGTCGGACCGTATGCGGTGCAAGGAATCAACAGAATGGACGGGATCAAGCTGCTTCTGGAAGAAGGGCACTGGGTGCTCATTCGTCCTTCGGGCACGGAGCCGCTGGTGCGCATCTACTGCGAAGCGACGAACGCGACCGCGCTTTCCAGGCTGCAGGAAGCGATCCAGGACTGGTTTTCGGAAATCAATGTATGAAAAGTTGTCAGGAAGAACGGGCACGAAGCTGCATCGTTCTTCTTTTTGCGTTTACGGTCCGTCTGGAGTTTTGCTAGAATCAACTTATGAAGTCGGTATATAAGATGAAAGATGGGGACCTATGCGCATTGACCGAGAAGTGTTGCAAGCTTTTTTGAAAGAAGTAAAGGTAGAAAGCCAGTCGCCTGTCGATCCTGTCGTTGTCTTGCACACGCCCTATCCGTGGGAGTTGGTCGGTACCGGCAATTACGCCGCTGTCTTTGCCCATCCCGACTATCCGCGTGTGGTCATCAAGCTGTACGCGCCTGGCCGACCAGGCTGGGAGCAGGAGATCGAGGTGTACAAGAAGCTCGGAAAGACGCGCTCGTTTCCGATGATGTACGACTATGGCGAACGCTATCTCGTCATCAAGCGAGTCAACGGCATTTCCCTGTTCGACTGCGTTCGCTTTGGCATCCCGATCCCGCCCCAGGTGATCGAGGACGTGGAGCAGGCATTGAAGGAAGCGCGCGAAAAAGGGCTGTACCCGCACGACGTCCACGGCAAAAACGTGCTGATGGACCGGGGGCGGGGGTATCTTATTGACGTCTCGGACTACTACAAGAACGTTCCGGACAGCAAGTGGCGGGATTTGCGCAAGGCGTACTACAAGATATACCTTCCGTTTTTGAAGGATCGGGGCTGGAAAATCCCGTTGTGGGTGCTCAACGGGGTGCGCAAAGGGTATCGGCTGTACAAAAAGGCGAGGCGCTTGTTCACGTAAGCGCACTCTGGTAAAATGAGCATTTGACATTGTGTTTTCATGGCTGGTCGAAGCAGATGAAGGAGGACATTCCATTGTTGTATTTTCTAATTGCGGCTGTGATTATCGGACTGGATCAGTGGACCAAGCACCTTGTAGTGAACAATATGGAGCGGGGAGAATCCATCCCGCTGATCGCGGATGTGTTTCATCTCACCTCGCACCGCAACATGGGGGCCGCGTTTGGCATTTTGCAAAATCAGCGCTGGCTCTTTATTGTCATTACGGTTGTCGTCGTCGTCGGCATTGTGGTTTCGCTGATTCGCCTTGGCAAAAAACAGCCGCGGGCATCTCTGGCATTGTCCCTCGTGTTGGGCGGAGCCATCGGTAATTTTATCGACCGTGCAACGACTGGACAAGTCGTGGACTTTTTGGATTTCACCCTGATTAACTTCCCGATTTTCAACGTCGCGGACATGGCCATTACCATCGGCGTCGGCATTTTGCTGCTGGATGTTTTCCTGGAAGGCAGGAAAAGCGGACGGTAATGCTGTTTTTCGGTGATACTAGACGAGTACGGACAGTAACTTTGTGAGGAGACAAACATGAACGACACGCAATTGTTTGAACGTTATGATTGGAACGTGGAGCCTGAGGATGCAGGCGAGCGGATCGACAAGTTCATCACGCTGCAAAATGAAGACTGGTCGCGCTCGCAGGTGCAGGCGTGGATCAAGGAAGGCCGCGTAACGGTAAACGGGGAGCCGGTCAAGAACAACTACAAGCTGCAGACAGAAGACGAGGTTACGCTGCGCGTTCCGCCGCCAAAGGAAATGGCGATCAAGCCGGAGCCGATGCCGCTTGAGATTATCTACGAGGACAGCGATGTCGTCGTCGTCAACAAGCCGCGCGGACTGGTCGTGCACCCGGCTCCGGGGCATTACAGCGGCACGCTCGTCAACGGACTTTTGGCGCACTGCAAAGATTTGTCCGGCATTAACGGCGTCCTTCGCCCGGGAATCGTGCACCGCATCGACAAGGACACGTCAGGGCTGCTGATGGTCGCAAAGAATGACAAGGCGCATATCGGCCTGGCTGAACAGTTGAAGGATCACTCTGTGACGCGCACGTATGTCGCGATCGTCCATGGGGTCATTCCGCACGAGATGGGGACGATCGACGCGCCGATCGGACGCGATCCGAAAAATCGCCAGCAGATGGCGGTCGTCTTTGAAAACAGCAAACCTGCGGTGACGCATTTTATCGTGCTGGAGCGCTTCAAGGAATACACGCTGGTGGAGTTGAAGCTGGAGACGGGCCGAACGCACCAGATTCGCGTCCACATGAAATACATTGGCTATCCGCTGGCGGGCGATCCGAAGTACGGACCGAAAAACACGCTGGAGATCGACGGACAGGCCCTGCATGCGAAGACGCTCGGCTTCACCCATCCGCGCACGCAGGAGCGGCTGGAGTTCGAGGCGCCGATGCCAAAAGATTTGACCGATCTTATAGATTTTCTCAGACAGGCTTAAAAAGAGACGGGAGGAAGGCAAGTGCTGAAAAGACTGGCGCATGTGACACTGTACGTTCGCGATTGCGAGGAAGCTCTGCAGTTTTACACGGAAAAGCTCGGCTTTGAAAAACGGATGGATACGCGCATGGACGACGGCTCGCGCTGGTTGACGGTCGGCCTTCCCGGTCAGGAGCCGGAGATCGTGCTGCATGATCCTACCCATTGGCATCGGGAGGAAATCGCCCGGGAGATGCTTGCGGCTGTTGGCAAAAACCCGATGTGGGTATGGGAGACGGACGATTTTTGGCAGACGTATGAAACGATGCGCGAGCGCGGCGTGAAGTTTGTCAGCGAGCCTGTCGAAGTCGTCTACGGGACGGAAGCAATTTTTGAGGATTTGTACGGCAACCGCTTTTTGCTGCTTGCCCCTGCTAGCTTGTGATTGCACATAAAGGTTTTGCGATGCGAAAACGCTAGAAGAAGGAAGCCGCTTTTTCTGGCGTTTTTTTCAAATACTGTCCTGGTGAGGAGAGGATTCGATGAAGGGAACATGGCGCAAAGTAACTTGTGTGGCGGCGATGCTCGGCATGCTGACGCTTGCGGGCGGGCAGTCCCTGGCGGCCGAACAGAGGGAACTTCCGACGAGAAGCAACAAGGAAGTGACCGTCCCGGCGCAAATCGCCTTTACGAGCAATCAGCAGTTGTTTGTTTTGAATCTGCAGGACAAAAACAGCACGCCAAAGCCGATTACGAAAGACGGGCTGGCGGAAATCGTCGGCTGGTCCGGTGATGGCCAATGGCTTTTGTTCGTGCAATACAAAGGAGATAGCCGTTATTCTGCTCCCGGCTACTTGTGGCTCGTCCGCGCGGATGGCAGCGGAGCGGTTCAGCTCGACGACAGGCCCGTGACAGGCGTGCCGAAATGGTCGCCGAAAAGAAACCAGGTGGCTTATACCGTCGAGATCGGTAGCGGCGAGCAGTCGCGAACCTTGCTCGTGCTCAAAGACATCCGCGACAATGGAGAAGTGGTTGCAGGAGCCGAGACGCCTGCCGAATTTTACGACTTCACCTGGATGCCGGACGGAGAAGCGCTTTTGACTTCCACAGCGGCGGCGAAAAACCGTCCGATGACTCTCGTCCTGCAAAATCTGGCCGGACAGCCATTGGCTGCTTATCCGATTGCGGAACCGCCCAATGGCGAAGAAGACATCTACGGGCTGGCGGCCACGGGGATGAAGGTATCGCCCGACGGTCAACTTGTCGCCTACTATGTGCAATACAACGCCGCTTCGCTGTCTGCGGACGGCGTGCCGATCCAGTTGTTTAACTTGAAGCAGCCAGCGAAAAAGCCGATCGAGCTGGGCACAGGCTTGGCTTACCCGCAGTGGCTCGCCTGGACGGCGAACAGCCAGCAGCTCGCCTTCATCGACGGTACGGACCGGATGGCGACCAAAAACAAACAGTTGAAGCTGGCAGGTCGCGACGGAAAAGTCGTCTCGGCGAGTCCGGCTGACAGCGTGGACACGTATCCGGTCTGGTCGGCAAAGCCGCCGTACACGCTGTTTTTCTCCAGAGGAAAAGCGACAGACCATGCGTTTGATACTGACAAGATGATGGTTCCTGGCCAACGCATCTGGACAAGGAATGCAAACGGCGCAGAACAGCCTCTGACAAAAGGTGCGGAGCAAACAGCTGATTATTATCCGTCTCCGTCACCGGATGGAAGCAAGCTTTTGTTCCTGCGGCTCGACCAGGTCGATAGCGGTTCGCTTTTCTATCAGGCAGACGGAAAAGAAAGCGAGTTGGTCAAAGGCATTACCGGAGATATTGGCTACTACGCCAACTACTTGCCGGAATGGATCGCCGTCTATTGGAATAGTTAGATTTCTTTCTATTGCGTTGACACCGGGCTTGTTTCGTGACATAATCCTAATTGACGAAAGGAACCTTTAAATCCAGTCCAGTGAGGCTGGCAAGGGCACGGATCGACAATCAGGCATGGCGCAAGCTGGCCTCTTTGTCTGCGGCTTCTTGTCTCCTGACAAGGAGCCTTTTTTCGTAAAGCCACAGTTCCCGTCGAGGAGGGATCGAGATGATTAACAAAAGTGTCATCATGGATGAAGCGGCCATCCGCCGCGCGCTTACTCGCATCGCCCACGAAATTATCGAGCGAAACAAGGGTGTCGAGGACTGTATCATCGTTGGCATCAAGACCAGAGGAATTTACCTCGCGAAGCGTCTGGTTGAAAGAATCGAGATGATCGAAAACGTCAAAGTACCAGTCGGAGAGCTGGACATTACGTTTTACCGCGATGATCTCCAGCACAAATCGGAGGACGCGGTCCTGCAAGGCGCGCAGCTTCCGGAGCAAATTACGGGAAAAACCGTCATTCTCGTGGATGACGTACTCTATACGGGACGGACGGTACGCGCCGCTTTGGATGCGTTGATCGACAGCGGGCGTCCGCGGATGATTCAACTTGCGGTACTCGTTGACCGCGGTCATCGCGAGTTGCCGATTCGCCCGGATTTCGTTGGGAAAAATTTGCCGACAGCACGCACCGAAATCGTCGATGTGCAATTGTCGGAGGTAGACCTGATGGATATTGTGTCCATCCGCCAACTCATCTAAATATAGGAACCCTCTTTAATAGCGATCCCGTGAGGTCGACAAGAGGCAGGAATCTTCCCATGCGCATCATGGTGAAGCTGGCCTCTTTGTGTCCGCACAAAGAGGTTTTTTGTTTGTAACAGAACAAAAGCGAAAGACAACGAGAAGAAAGAAAAAGAAGCTTAGGGGGAAGATAAAGTCATGAGCCAAAAAAACTATGTAGATGTTGACGAAATACCACATATTTCCAATTTGTTGCCACTGTCCATTCAACACTTGTTTGCGATGTTCGGAGCAACGGTGCTGGTGCCGATCCTGACCGGACTGGATGCCGCTACCGCCCTTTTGACGAGCGGGATCGGGACGCTGTTGTTCCTCTTTATCACCAAAGGAAAAATTCCGAACTACCTTGGTTCGTCCTTCGCCTTCATCGGTCCGATTATCGCAGTAACGGCGTCGCACGGAGTCGGAACGGCCTTGCTCGGCTGTTTTCTGTCAGGGATCGTGTACATCGTCGTAGCCGCCATCGTGCAAAAGGCAGGGGTCAAATGGCTGGACAAAGTGCTTCCTCCGGTCGTGATTGCCTCGGTTATCGTCGTCATCGGGCTCAGTCTGGCAGGTGTTGCGGTAGATATGGCAACGAAAGTGACCGTCAACAACCAGCCGCAAATTTCGCTGACCTCGATTGAAATTTCGCTCGTGACCATGCTGGTGACTATCCTGGCAGCGGTGCTGCTGCGCGGCTTCCTTGGTCTGATTCCCATCCTGATCGGAATTATCGTCGGTTATGTGTACACGCTCGTGCGTCACCCTGGACTGATTGATTTTCAAAAGTTGAGGGAAGCAGAATGGTTTGCCGCTCCGCCATTCAAGGTGGGCGAAGTGATGAGTGTCATCGGTGACGGTTCAGCCTGGATCGCCGCGCTCGTCATCGCGCCAGTCGCGTTCGTTACCCTGGCCGAGCATCTGGGCCACCTTTTGGTAACAAGCAAGGTCATGGATCGCGACCTGATGAAAAATCCGGGCCTGCACCGCAGCCTGCTCGGGGATGGGATCGCTACTTCCCTGGCGGCTTTCATCGGCGGACCGCCTGCAACGACCTATGGTGAAAACATCGGGGTGCTCGCTATCACACGCGTATACAGCAGAGCCGTTATCGGTCTTGCTGCGGTATTTGCCATCATATTCGCCTTCATCGGCAAGATCAGCGCCCTGCTGATGACAATCCCGACTCCGGTGCTCGGCGGTGTCTCCATCATTCTGTTCGGGATTATCGCTGCGCAAGGCTTGCGGATGTACGTCGAAAACAAAGTGGATTTTGCCAACAAACGCAATATGATCGTCGCGGCTGCCATTCTGGTAACGGGAATTGGCGGATACAAAATCAGCTTTGCCGGAATCGGGCTGCTCAGCGACCTGACCATTGACAATATCGCATTCTCCACCTTCCTGGGAATCTTCCTGCACCTCATCCTGCCGGGCAAAGAGTCCGCGATGGGGGAAGCGTCCCGCGAAGACGAAAAACAAATTGCCTAAAACGTTCCTCGTACCTTTAAATCCAGTCCCGAGAGGCTGGCAAGGCAGAGAACGCTGTTTTGGCTGCCCAAAAATGGCGCCGGATCGGCTTCTTGTCTCGCTTGCCTTTCGAGAGGCGAGCATGACAGGAAGCTTTTTCTTTCGAGAAAACAGGAAAAAACAGAGTAACCGGAGGGATTTCCATGAACAACCTAGCGCACTTGATTGGCCTGAAAGACTTGTCCAAGCAACAGATCGTCCAGCTCCTGGAACGCGCGCAGCACTGGGCCGAGAGACCGGGCGAGCAGGCCGACATTCTGCACGGCCGCTTTGTGGCGAACCTGTTCTTTGAAGCCAGCACCAGAACCCGTTTTTCGTTCGAGGTGGCACAAAAGCGACTTGGCGCACATGTGTTGAACTTCATTCCGGAAACCTCCTCCACCGTAAAAGGCGAGACGGTGTACGACACGATCCGCACGCTGGAAGCGATGGGCGTGGAAGCAGCCGTGATCCGCACGAAAAAAGAAGGACTGCTGCAAGAGCTCGCCCAAAGCGTCGACCTGAAGCTGGTTAACGCGGGCGACGGAACAAACGAGCATCCGACCCAATGTCTGCTCGACCTGCTGACCATGAAGCAGCAGTTCGGGATGCTGGAAGGCTTGACGGTCGCAATCATCGGAGACCTGCGTCACAGCCGTGTGCTCGGCTCGCATCTGCACGCCATGCCGAAGCTGGGCATGAATCTGATGCTCGCAGGCCCGCCTTCCATGATGCCAGCGCAAACCCCGCAAGGCGTCAAGGTTGTCGGCATGGAGGAAGCGGTTCAGACAGCAGACGTCGTAATGATGCTCCGCGTACAACTGGAGCGCCATGCCGAAACGCTCTACGTCTCCAAGGAAGAGTACCACAAGTCATACGGGCTCACACTTGAGCGGGCCAAAATGATGAAGCCAGGCGCGGTCATCATGCATCCGGCCCCGGTCAATCGCGGAGTTGAAATTCACACCGATCTGGTAGAATGCGAAACATCCTTGATTCAAAAACAAGTAACCAACGGAGTCGCAGCGAGAATGGCAGTGCTGGAAACTTTGCTGAAAGGGAGCGAGAGAAAATGGGAATCATCCTTGGAAACGGCAACGTACTGAATCAGGCGGGGGAACTCACTCCGGCAGAAATTTTGGTGGAAGACGGACGAATCGTGGGGATCGGGGAGAAGCTTTCCCGCGACGGCCATGAATGGGTAGATTGCAAAGGCGGGATGATTAGCGCGGGACTGATCGACGTCCACGTCCACCTGCGCGAGCCAGGCTTCGAGCATAAAGAAACGATTGCAACCGGAGCAAAAGCGGCGGTGCGCGGCGGCTTTACCACGATTGCCTGCATGCCGAACACGCGCCCGTCCATCGACAGCGTCGATACAGTGACCTATATCCTGGACAAAGCGCGCGAAGCGGGACTGGCGCGCGTGATTCCGTACGGCGCAATCACCGTACGCCAATTGGGAAAAGAACTGACAGACTTCGCCGCCTTGAAAGAAGCGGGAATTTTTGCCCTGACCGATGACGGTGTCGGCGTACAGTCGACGGCGATGATGAAAAAAGCGATGAAAGCAGCAGCCGAGCTCGGAATCTCCATCGTGGCTCACTGCGAGGACGAAGACCTGCTGATCCCGGGAGCCGCCCTGCACGACGGCGTGTTCGCTGCACGCCACGGACTGCCCGGCATTCCTTCCGAGTCGGAGTCCATCCACGTCGGACGCGACATTTTGCTGGCGGAGCAGACAGGTGTGCATTACCACGTCTGCCACATCAGTGCCAAAGAATCCGTGCGTCTGGTGCGCGACGGAAAACGCGCCGGTGTCAACGTAACGTGCGAAGTGACACCGCACCACCTGCTACTGTGCGACGAGGACATCCCGGACAGCCTGGATACGAACTGGAAAATGAATCCGCCGCTTCGTTCCCGCGAGGATCGCGCAGCACTGATCGCCGGACTCAAAGACGGCACGATTGACATGATCGCCACAGACCATGCGCCGCACACCCAGGAAGAAAAAGCAAACGGCATGGCCCGTGCGCCATTTGGCATCGTCGGTCTGGAGACGGCCTTCCCGCTGCTCTACACGAACCTCGTGCAAACAGGCGAGCTGACTTTGCAAAGACTGGTTGAACTTTTGACAGTAGAGCCAGCGAAAGCTTTCGGGCTGCCATACGGACGCCTGGAGGTCGGGGCGGCAGCAGACATCACTGTCATTGACCTGACCACGGAAAAGACGATTGATCCGACAGCTTTTGCGAGCAAAGGAACCAATACACCGTTCGCCGGATGGGCGTGCAAAGGATGGCCGATCCTGACACTGGTAGACGGCAAGATCGTCCATCATGACGCCTAGAGACTGGCAGCCAGTGTCCGCGGGAGAAGGCGGCTTTGACACGAAAATGGAGGAGGAGCATAGATGCGTGCAAGATTGATTTTGGAAGACGGAACAGAATTTATCGGAACGGCGTTCGGAGCGACGAAGGAATCCTACGGGGAAGTCGTCTTCAACACAGGACTGACAGGCTACCAGGAGGTTTTGTCTGACCCGTCCTACTGCGGGCAGATCGTAACCATGACATACCCGCTGATCGGCAACTACGGGATCAACCGCGACGACTTCGAAGCTGTTCGTCCGTACATTCACGGCTTCGTCGTCCGCGAGCATTGCGATATGCCGAGCAACTGGCGGAATACGAACACGCTGGATGAGCTGCTGAAAACATACGACATCCCCGGGATTGCTGGCGTGGACACGCGGATGCTGACGCGAAAAATCCGCTACCACGGCACGATGAAGGGCATGATTACGACGAGCGAAGCCCCGTTGGCCGAACTGCTCGCCGCCCTGAACAACACCACCTTGATGACCGATCAAGTTTCCCGCGTCTCTACCAAAAGCGTATTTAGCTGCCCAGGCACAGGCCATCGCGTCGTACTGGTAGACTTCGGCTCCAAGCACGGCATTTTGCGCGAGCTGACCAAGCGCAACTGCGACGTGGTAGTCGTGCCGTACAACGTGACGGCAGAAGAAATCCGCCGCATCCAGCCAGACGGCATCCTTTTGTCCAACGGCCCTGGCGACCCGAAAGACGTGCCGCAAGCAATCGAAATGATTCGCAGCATCCTGGGAGAATACCCGTTGTTCGGCATCTGCCTCGGCCATCAACTGTTCGCGCTCGCCTCTGGCGCCGACACGATGAAAATGAAATTCGGACACCGCGGCGGCAACCATCCGGTAAAAGAGCTGACAACCGGCCGCACATACATTACTTCCCAAAACCACAGCTACGCTGTAAAAGAAGATTCGCTCGCAGAAACGGAGCTGGAAGTTACCCATATTGCCCTCAACGACGGAACTGTCGAAGGGCTGCGCAACAAAGCGAAGAACGCCTTCTCCGTCCAGTACCACCCGGAAGCGGCGCCAGGCCCATACGACTCCGGCTATCTGTTCGACCAGTTTCTTGCGATGCTGGAAACCGCTAAGGAGGAAAAGACTCATGCCAAAACTCGCTAATCTGAAAAAAATCCTCGTCATCGGGTCTGGTCCGATTGTCATCGGTCAGGCCGCCGAGTTTGACTACGCAGGCACACAGGCTTGCGAAGCGTTGAAGGAAGAAGGCATGGAGGTTGTCTTGATTAACTCCAACCCGGCGACCATCATGACGGATACGAACATGGCGGACAAAGTGTACATTGAGCCGATCACGCCTGAGTTCGTCGCGCGTGTCATCCGCCAGGAAAAGCCGGACGGACTTTTGCCTACGCTCGGCGGACAAACGGGTCTGAACATGGCCGTCGCTCTTGCCGAAGCGGGCATTTTGGAAGAGGAAAATGTGAAGCTGCTCGGTACGAAGCTGGAATCGATCAAGCAGGCGGAAGACCGCGAGCTGTTCCGCGCGCTCATGAAAGAGCTGGGCGAGCCGGTACCGGAATCCGTGATTGTCAGCAGCGTAGAGGAAGCCGTAGATTTTGCCAATGAAATCGGCTACCCGATCATCGTGCGCCCTGCCTACACCTTGGGCGGAACTGGCGGCGGCATTTGCGAAGACGAAGAAAGCCTGCGCGAAATTGTGGCGAGCGGCCTGAAATACTCGCCGATTACACAATGCCTGATCGAGCGCAGCATTGCCGGCATGAAAGAAATCGAGTACGAAGTCATGCGCGACGCCAACGACAACTGCATCGTCGTCTGCAACATGGAAAACATCGACCCGGTCGGCGTGCACACGGGTGACTCCATCGTCGTAGCGCCGAGCCAGACGCTTGCGGACCGCGAGTATCAAATGCTGCGCTCGTCTGCGCTGAACATCATCCGCGCACTCGGCATCGAAGGCGGCTGCAATGTGCAATACGCGCTCGATCCGCACAGCTTCCAATACTACGTCATCGAGGTAAACCCGCGCGTGAGCCGTTCGTCTGCGCTCGCTTCCAAGGCGACGGGCTACCCGATTGCAAAAATGGCGGCGAAAATCGCCATCGGCTACACCCTGGATGAATTGAAAAACCCGGTAACGGGACAAACGTATGCCTGCTTCGAGCCGACACTCGACTACATCGTCAGCAAAATCCCGCGCTGGCCTTTTGACAAGTTCCAGTCTGCCAACCGCAAGCTCGGCACGCAAATGAAGGCGACTGGCGAAGTCATGGCAATCGGACGCACCTTTGAAGAGTCGATCATGAAAGCGATCCGTTCTCTGGAGATCGGCACGTACCATATCGAGATCAAAGGAACAGAAGAAATCAGCGAGGAGGAACTGAAAGCCCGTCTGGTGCAAGCGGATGACGAGCGTCTGTTCCTGTTGGCAGAGGCGCTGCGCCGCGGCTGGACCATCGAGCAACTGCACAGCCTGACGAAGATCGACCTGTTCTTCCTGCACAAGTTCCAGAAAATGGTTGCTTTTGAAAAAGAACTGGCAAACGGCCTGACGGCGGAGAAGCTGTTTGAAGCAAAACGGATGGGCTTCACCGACCGCAAAATCGCCGAACTGTGCGGCGAGACGGAAGAGGCAGTCCGCGCGCTGCGCAAGGAAAAAGGCTATGTCCCTGTGTACAAAATGGTCGATACGTGCGCAGCCGAATTTGAGGCGCAAACACCGTACTACTACTCCAGCTATGAGGTAGAGGACGAGCGCATCGAAACAGGCAAAAAACGCGTGGTCGTGCTCGGCTCCGGCCCGATTCGCATCGGCCAGGGGATCGAATTTGACTATGCGACCGTGCATGCAGTCTGGGCATTGCGCGAAGCAGGCTACGAGGCTGTGATTATCAACAACAACCCGGAAACGGTATCGACCGACTTCAACACTTCGGATCGCCTGTACTTCGAGCCGCTGTACATTGAAGACGTGATGAACATTCTCGATGTGGAAAAACCGGAAGGCGTAATTGTCCAGTTCGGCGGTCAAACCGCGATCAACCTGGCTGACAAGCTGGCGGAACGCGGCATCAAGATTCTGGGAACGAGCCTGGAAAACATCGACGCAGCGGAAAACCGCGAGAAGTTCGAAGCGCTGCTGCGCAGCCTCGACATCGCGCAACCGCCAGGCAAGACTGTAACCTCTGTGGAGCAAGCAGTGGTCGCAGCGGAAGCACTCGGCTTCCCGGTACTCGTGCGCCCATCCTACGTGCTTGGCGGACGCGCCATGGAGATCGTCTACAATCAGGCTGAGCTTTTGGAGTACATGGAAAAAGCGGTGAAGGTCAACCCGGATCATCCGGTACTGGTCGACCGTTACATGGTCGGCGTAGAGGCCGAAGTCGATGCGATCTGCGACGGGGAAAATGTTCTGATCCCGGGCATCATGGAGCACATCGAGCGCGCAGGGGTGCACTCCGGCGACTCCATTGCGGTTTATCCGCCGCAATCATTGTCCCAGGCGATCAAGGATGAACTGATCGAAATGACGACGAAGATCGCGCGGGCGCTGCAAATCAAAGGGCTGCTCAACATCCAGTTTGTCATCTACAAAGACCGTCCGTATGTGATCGAGGTGAACCCGCGTTCGTCCCGTACCGTGCCGTTCCTGTCCAAGGTGACAGGCATCCCGATGGCGAACATCGCGACGAAAGCGATTCTCGGCCACTCGATCGTCGAGCAAGGGTTCACGCCTGGCTACCATCCGGAAGAATCGGTCGTATCGGTAAAAGTGCCCGTGTTCTCCTTTGCGAAGCTGCGCCGCGTCGATATTACGCTCGGACCGGAAATGAAATCCACCGGGGAAGTCATGGGCCGCGAAAGCACCCTCGCCAAGGCGCTGTACAAAGGGCTGCTCGCAGCAGGCATGAACATCCCGACGCAAGGCACCTTGCTCGTCACGGTTGCCGACAAAGACAAGCAAGAGGCGCTCGCCATCGTGAAACGCTTCCGTCAGCTTGGCTTCAAGCTGATGGCGACAGCGGGCACAGCGGATTATCTGGAACAGGCTGGCCTGCCTGTGACCCGTGTCAACAAACTGTCCGAGGGCACGCCGAATTTGCTCGACGTAATCCATACCGGCGAGGCCAAGATCGTACTCAACACGCTGACCAAAGGCAAAACGCCGCAGCGCGACGGCTTCCGCATTCGCCGTGAGGCAGTGGAAAACGGCGCAGTTTGCCTGACGTCGCTGGATACAGCTTCGGCTCTTTTGCACGTACTGGAAACGATCACCTTCTCGACAGAAGCGATGCCTGCCCAACGCGCAGGTGCCAAAGTCGCTACGGTGACTGCATAAACGGACCCAAGCCATTAGACAGGAAGAAAAAAGGGGAGAGCAGTGTGCAACAACAACTGACAGATGTGCGGGAGCGTATGATTGTTGCGCTCGACTTTTCCAGCATGGATGAAGTGAAAAAATGCCTGGAGCGGTTGCAAGGGCATATCCGCTACGTAAAAGTGGGGATGGAGCTGGCCTATGCCGAAGGGCCTGCCATCGTTGCGTACCTGAAAGAACAAGGCTTGAAGGTGTTCGTCGACTTGAAGGTGCACGACATTCCCAACACAGCAAAAGGCGCGATGAAAAGCCTTGCCCGTCTCGGAGCGGACATGGTCAACGTCCATGCGGCTGGCGGCACAGCGATGATGGCAGCGGCGAGGGAAGGACTGGAGCAGGGGACAGCGGCTGGCGCTGCTCGTCCTCTCCTGATCGGCGTGACGATGCTGACCTCAACAAGCAAGGAAACGATGAACCACGAAATTGCGATTCCAGGCACGGTGGAAGACGTAGTGGTACACTACGCGAAGCTGACCAAGCAGGCTGGACTGGACGGGGTTGTCGCTTCGCCGCTGGAAGTGCCGCTGATTAAAAAGGCGGCGGGCGACTCGTTCGTCACCGTCACACCCGGCATTCGCCCGCTGGGGACAGACCAGGGCGACCAGACGCGGATTACGACGCCGGAACAGGCATTCCGCCTGGGCAGCGACTATCTCGTGATCGGACGCGCCATCACCGGAGCAAGCGATCCGGCAGGCGTATGGCAAAGCATTGTGGCAGCGGTCGAGGCAGACCGTGCGTAACAAGCATTCACGCGGGAAGGGATGGAAGAAATGACGACAACGACAACGGCTAAACAGATTGCGGCGCACCTTTTGGAAATCGGAGCGGTTCACCTGCGCCCGGAACAGCCTTTTACCTGGACTTCCGGGATCAAGTCCCCGATTTATTGCGACAACCGGATCACGATGTCTTATCCGCATGTGCGCCGGGCGATTGCGGGCGCGTTTGCCGCGCTTATCAAGGAGCGCTGTCCGGACGCGCAAGTCGTGGCAGGAACAGCTACGGCGGGCATTCCGCACGCGGCCTGGGTCGCGGAGCTGCTCGACCTGCCGATGATTTACGTGCGCGACAAGGCCAAAGGCCACGGCAGACAAAACCAGATCGAGGGTGCGCTGTCAAGAGGGCAAAAAGTAGTGGTGATCGAAGACTTGATTTCCACAGGCGGCAGTTCCCTGAAAGCAGCACAGGCGGTTCAGGCAGAAGGCGGCGAAGTGCTTGGCGTAGTGGCGATTTTCAGCTACCAGTTCCCCGATGCCGAAGCTTTGTTTGCCGAAGCAGGCATTCCTTGCACGACGATTTCCAACTACACGGCACTGCTTGAGGCAGCAAAAGAGCAAGGCGTGATTACCGCCGAGCAAGAGAGCATCCTGGGCGAATGGCGCAAATCCCCGCGGACGTTTTTTGAATAATACGCTGATGTTGCAAAAACTTGCGAAGAGTGGAGACAGTTGCGAAGACTGCTCCACTCTTTTTTTCATAGCTTTACCTGTATTTTCACCCCTTCTGATTTATAGTAAGCAGTGATCCACTGCTCATCGGCCTGCGACGCAGCCAAGCTTTCCGGAAAAAAGATGCCTGGTGTCGCGGCTGTGCCCTCATCTGCCAGTATGCGCTGGGCCTGGATGGCCGCGCCTGTCGCCGTCAAATGAGTTTGTCCGTTCGGATCGCTGATCTCTATCTGGCGACGGATGCGCACGCCGCGCTGATCTTTACCTTCGATCTGAACGACGACTTCGTGAGCCGCGCCCTGGCCCGGGTTGTACAGGATGCTTTGCCGCAGCTTTTGCCCGAGCAGCTTCCATATGCCGCTGCGCACGAGCGAAACTAGCGCCGTCGTCGCCCATTTCTGATCGAAAGCGATGCGGAAGCTGGCGGAGGAGACAGACGGCACCTGCACGAGCGTCAGGTGATCGGGAGTGTCCAGCCGGTAGCAGTTCGTGCGAAAGCCGCCCGGAAATGTAACGGCAAGCGGATCAGACATGGGCAAGACCGTTCTCGCCGCGCCTTTCGTGTAGACGTCAAACGGAATGGTCAAACGGTTCATGTAGGCGGCAGAATCCGGCCCGGCCTTGTCCTGCATGGCGTACAGGGCAAAAATGTCGATTGTCACATCCTGCAGGTCAGCGGCATACAGTTTGCCAAACAGGGCGGGCGTGCCTGCCATCCAGCCGGAGGCGAGAACAACAGGAGACTGCAGCTCGCTTTTGCTCAGCCGCTCGATTGCACGTGAGAATCGCTCGGTCCAGCGCGTAATGTCGACAACTGGAATGCGGCGAGAGACGGCGGCAAGCAACAGGGAATCATCCGGATCGTTGACCGCGTTGATGATGAGCGACAAGTCATCAGGAGCGTGGGCAAGCGGATCTTGCGCGGTCGTGTTCACGAGCAGCGAATGCAGCCGCGGGGAAGCGAAGGGAAGCGGCTTTCCCGGATGTCTGCCGCCCAAGAGCAACTGCACCTCCTGGTTTTGATCGTGCAAAATTTTCGCGATTTGGCTGCCGACGGTCCCATACCCGCCGACAATTAATACTTTTTTCTCCATTTTCTCACGCACTCCTTGGATTAAAAGTTTATTCGTTTAAGTTTATTAACATAAGGAGGTTAAGAAAAGGGACACTTTGTCCCGTGGTGCTGGCTGCGATGGCTTTCTAACACTCTTCCTCCACAAATTGAACAAGCTGCTTAAACAGGCTGATCGCCTCCGCAATTTCCAGACGGTAGTAAATCTCTGTCCCTTTCTTCTGCGCCTGAAGCAACCCAGCCTGCCGCAAAATTTTCAAATGGTGCGAAACGGTCGGTCTGGACATGGGAATGTGTTCCGCGATTTGTGAGACGTTCAAGCTCTCCTTGTCAATCAGCAGAGCGACGATTTGCTGGCGAACCGGATCGCCCAGTCCTTGGAAATAAGGGCTTAATTGCATGAAAAGTTGAATGGCTTTTTCGGTACAGGTTGGCTGACTCATCGCTACACTCCGTTAATAAACTTAATCATTTGAACGTAGTATAAAGCTTCTTTCTTTTGTTTGCAACACGAAACCTTGCCTTTTCACAGAACGGGCCTGTTACCTTGCAGGATCCAGTTGAAAGGGATTGGCTGTCCGCTTCAAGGGACCAACTGCTCATTTGCGACTTACCATATTCTGCTTGCAGGACGTTTGCATTATAATAAAGACGTTCGCGCTCCGTTTTCGGAAGGGATGGAAGACTTTTTCCCTAGAATGGAAGTCATGCCACCGCAAGCTGCACATACATAAAACGATGAAAACGACGGCAGAGGATGAAGCACATGGCGAAGATCGAGATCATAAAAAGCATGCTGAGCGATGACAAGGAAAACGCACATGCATGGTTTCTGTTGGGATTGGAGCAAGCGGAGCGGGGGAATCACACGGAAGCAATGCAGGCCTTTACGAAAGCGCTCGCGTACGGAAACGAAAAGATAAAAGGAAAAATCATAACGGAGCTGAACAGGCTCCAGGAAGATACAGCGTTATTTGCAACGGGAAAAGGGAGCGAAAGGTGGGCAACCTCCCCCTACAGCTTGACACCTGCTGCACAGATTCCCATGCTTGAGCGAGGCAGCGGGAAAACCATTGCGAAACAGGAGGAACGATCCGCTTTTCCGACCCGCTATCAAGCTGTCGGCGGTTTGGAGCATGTAAAAGCAGCGATTCACGACACGCTTTTTGCTTTTGCACGACAGCCGGAGGGGCACGCTGAACTTGTCCCGCGAAAGGGAGTCCTTCTCTACGGCCCACCAGGGTGCGGCAAGTCGTTGCTTGCCAAAGCGACAGCAGAAGAATACGGCGCTCACTTTTTGCCTGTGCCTGCAGCGGTCAGTGGAGATGCTGTTTTGGGCAGGGCGGAGTCGTTTGTGCCTTCCGTTTATGGGCATGCGGCTTCCAAAGAAGCAGCGTGTCTCGTTTTTTTGGATGAGCTGGACGGGGCTTTTTGTCAGCCGGACGTGTTCGCTTCCTCGTGCAGCTTACCGCCTGCCGGAAAGTGGCTTTCGCAGCTGAGGGAGCTGGAGATTGACAAGGACAGGCTGCGCGTTTTGGGAGCGACAAATGTGCCGTGGGAAATCGACCTGGCCTGGATGCGGGAAAACGGCTTCGAGCGTCTGCTTTTTGTCGGGCCGCCTGACCGGGCAGCACGAGAGGATATTTTCCGGCTGAAACTGCAAGACCGCCCTTCGGAGCCGATTGACTACTCCCAACTGGCAGGCTGGACTGAGTATTATTCGGGAGCAGATATTGAATACGTGGTAGAGCTGGCAACCGAGCAGGTTTTCCATGATCTGCTGACAAAAGGAATCGAAAGGCCGATCCAGATGAGCGACCTGCGGGAATCGATAGCGGCAACCCGGCCGACGACAATCGAGTGGCTCAGGACAATCAAGGAGCATTTGCCAAAGATCAACGCGGGCGGCGATTATGCGGCTGTGGAACAATATTTGGCGATGCATCGGCGCATTTGAAAAAGGAGGACCGCATTCGCGAAAAAGCGAGTCAGGCGGCGCCTCCTTTTTTGCGGAATAGAAACAATATTGACGCAACGTCTGTCTTTCTATAATCTGAGGATAATCGAGCGTATTCAGCAAATAATGGGAGGAATCGACATGAAGCTGTACGACATTTCCCGACCGCTGTCGGAAGCTACGCCGACCTGGCCAGGTGATACCGCTTATCGCTATACCGTAAACTGGCCGAAGTCGGAGAGTGGCTCTGTCAATGTAGGAAAGCTCGTGATGAGCATCCATACAGGAACACATGTAGATGCCCCTTTTCATTTTGATGACGAGGGCAAAAAGACGCTGGAACTGCCGCTCGATCTGTATGTGGGGGCGGCGAGAGTCGTCGATGTGTCGGGACGCACGAGCGTTGGCGCTGCCGATTTTGCAGGAGTTGATCTGTCCGGCGTGACGCGCTTGCTGCTGAAAACATTGTCGTGGTCCGATCCTCATCAGTTTCCCCAAGAGATATGCTACCTCCGGCCTGATTTGCCGCCGTATCTTGCCGAGAAAGGCATTCGGCTGCTCGGCGTGGATGTGCCTTCTGTCGACCCGCTGGACAGCAAGGAGCTGCCTGCGCATCATGGCTTGCACCAACATGGAATCCATATTCTGGAAGGGCTTTTGCTGGACGAGATCGAGCCTGGCGATTACGAGCTGATTGCGCTGCCGCTCGCCCTGGCGGATGCCGATGGCAGTCCTGTCCGCGCCGTTCTGCGCCGCTGACGCTATAGCGAACGCGATCACAGGCGAAAAACCGTCCATACCGGGAAGCGGCATGCACGGTTTTTCAGTGGCTTTATCTCAACTTACTTCCTGCGTGATTTGCAAAAGAGGGGAGGTCTTCTCGATGACATCCCAGTTCATGCACACGTCTCATGCGCGGCAGCGCGAGATCTGGAAGCAATTCTTCGCAGGTGTTTAGCTTGATAAGGCAGCCGTTTTCTCTAATAATAACGGTGTGCAACAATAATCCAGTCAGCATGGTTAGCGTACGGAAGGAAGGAAACAGCATATGGAACCGATGAGCTTTGTCCTTTTTGGTGCTACAGGAGATTTGGCGAAACGCAAAATTTTTCCGGCTTTGTTCAATCTGTTTGTCGATAAAAAGCTGCCCGCTGCCTTTTCCATTGTCGGCGTAGGCAGAAGGGCTTGGTCTGATACAGAGTTTATCCGGAGTGTGGAGCAGTCCATCCGGGATTTTTCCCGTCGCCACGACATCGACCGGGCGCTGCTTGAGCTGTTTTTGTCGGCGTTTTCGTATGTGGCAGTCGATGTGACGGATGCTGCTGCATACGAGCCGCTGCTGGAACGGATCGAGCAACGGGAAAGAGAGCTGCATCTCCCGCAAAACCGCATGTTCTATCTGTCGGTGGCCCCCGAATATTTTGAGGTGATCGCAGCCAACATCCAGAAGAGCGGACTCGGCTCTTTGCAAGGCTGGAAGCGCCTGATTATCGAAAAGCCGTTCGGGCGTGACCTGCAATCGGCGGAAGACTTGAACCAAAAGCTGACGCAGGCTTTTGCCGAAGAAGAGATTTACCGGATCGATCATTATTTGGGCAAGGCCATGGTGCAAAATCTGGAGGCGCTGGAGTTTGCCAACCCGGTTCTGGCCGCGCTTTGGAACAATCAGCACATTGCGAACGTGCAGATTACGGCCAGCGAGACGGTCGGGGTGGAGGAGAGAGCAGGCTTTTACGAGCAGGCCGGCGCGCTCCGCGATATGGTGCAAAACCACATGCTGCAAATGCTGATGATGGTCGCCATGCACATTCCCAAGCGGATTACGGCAACCGATATTCGGGCACAAAAGCGCAAGGTGATGGAGGCAGTGCGGCCAATGGCAATCGAAGAGGTGGCGAAAAACGTCGTGCGCGCCCAGTATGGCCCAGGGCAAATCGGGCAGACGCCTGTTGTCGGCTACCGGGACGAGCCTGGCGTATCGCCTGCATCCATGACGGAAACGTATATTGCGGCGCGTGTCTGGATTGACGATCCGTTCTGGAGCGGAGTGCCTTTTTACATTCGCACCGGAAAGCGGCTGAAAGAAAAGGCAACCCGCATCGTCATTGAGTTCAAAAATCCCTTGGAGCAGCTTTATCGGGAGCAGCAGGAAAATACAGCGCCCAACCTGCTCATCATCAACGTGCACCCCAATGAAGGAATCGCCTTGCAGTTGAATAGCAAGAATCCGGCCAATAGCGGAAAAATTGAGCCTGTAACGGTCAATTTCAACTCAGGCCACAAGGATGTTCCCGAGGCGTACGAGCGGCTGCTGTTTGATGCGCTGCGCGGAGATTCTACCTACTTTGCCCACTGGAATGAAGTGCGCCTGTCGTGGAAATGGGTGGAGCCGATCCTTGCCGCCTTCGAACGCAATCTCGTTCCGCTTGTGACCTATGAGGCTGGTTCACACGGACCCGAGGCCGCGTGCGAATTGCTTCGCGAAGAAGGATTTTCCTGGTGGCTGGATAATATAGAAGAGCGGGAGCTGGCGCCCGTGCATGGGTAAGAGGCGCCAGACTCTGTCTGACGAAGCAACGACTAAGGGGGAAAGCGATTCATGCGTTTTGGCGTAATCGGTACCAACTGGATTACAGAAGAGTTCATCCAGGCAGGTCTTGCGGTAGAGGGCTTTTCCCTGCAAGCGGTTTGCTCGCGAACGATCGAACGCGCCAAAGAATTTGCTGAAAAGTTCGCGGCTCCTTTTTGCTACACAGATCCAAAAGAGATGGCAGCGAGCGGAAATATCGACGCCGTCTACATTGCCAGCCCCAATTGCTTTCATGCCGAGCAGGCCATCCTGTGCATGAGCTTGGGGCTACACGTGTTGTGTGAAAAGCCGCTCGCCTCGAATGCGGACGAAGTAAAGGCAATGATTGCGGCGGCGAAAAAGCATGATGTTCTGCTTATGGAAGCGGTCAAATCGACGCTGGTTCCGAACTTTTTTGCGATTCAGGACCATCTGCCCAAGCTGGGCAAAATCCGCCGTTTTATCGCCAGTAATTGCCAGTATTCCTCCCGCTATGATGCGTACCGGGCGGGAGAGGTACTGCGGGCCTTTGACCCTGCCTACTCCAACGGGGCGTTGATGGACATCGGGATTTACTGCCTCTATCCTGCGATCGTCCTGTTTGGCAGACCGGAGCAGGTCAAGGCAGAAGGAATTGTACTGGCGTCAGGGGTAGATGGTGAAGGCAGCATTTTATTGAAGTACAAAGAGATGGATGCCATTCTCAGCTTTTCCAAGATTACGACCTCCTATCAGCCGGCGGAAATCCAGGGAGAGGACGCCACGATGGTGATCGATAAAATCAATCACCTGACGCGCATCGAGATTCGCTACCGGGACGGTCGGATCGAGGATGTGACCAGGCCGCAGACACCCAAAATGATGCACTACGAAATCAGGGAGTTTATCCGGCTCGCTGCCGCAGGCGCCAGAGAGTCAGCGACGAATTCACATGCCGCCTCGCTGTTGACGATGGAAGTCATGGATGAAGCGAGAAGACAAATGGGCGTCGTATTTCCGGCCGACTTGCGACGCGGAAGCAGGCAGCTTGAGACAGAAGTAAGAAGAGCAAAAAGAGAGGCGAAGCGCGATGAAAATGTATGATGTGTCTGCCCCCATATTCGAAGGGATGACGGTGTACAAAAACAAGCCGGAAAAGCAGCCAAAGATTTTGTCGGCAACAAACGGCTATGTAACCGAGTCGAGAATCGACATGGATGTCCATTCCGGTACACATGTAGACGCACCGCTGCACATGGTGCAAGACGGGGAGACGTTTGAAAGCATTTCACTGGAAAAGCTGGTGGGAAACTGCCGCGTACTGGACCTGACGCACGTAGAAGACAAGATCGGACGGGCAGAGCTGGAGGGCTGCGACATTGCGCCGGGCGATTTTGTCCTGTTCCAAACGAAAAACTCGTGGGAGGATGCTTTTTCGTTCGAGTTCGTCTATTTGGCGCAGGATGGTGCGGAGTATTTGGTGGAAAAAGGCGTGCGCGGCGTCGGCACAGATGCACTGGGCATCGAGCGCAGCCAGGAAGGGCATCCCACCCATAAAACGTTGTTTGGCGCAGGGGTTATTGTGATCGAGGGCTTGCGGCTGCGCGAAGTGCCTGCGGGCCAATACTTCATGGTCGCGGCCCCGTTGAAGCTGGTGGGCACAGACGCTGCACCGGCGAGAGTGCTGCTGTTTGAGGGCTGGCAAGGTTAAAAGCTGCCAGGAATAACCGCGTCATTTTCCAAAAACAAAGGAGGATCAGAGCATGCCAGGTAGACCGAATCGCGAGGAATACGGGGATTATTTTGACTATTATGTCCAGTTGGTGCCGGAAGGTGAGGTGGCTGCGATCCTGGCGGAGCAAAGAGTGCAAACCGTCGAGATGTTTTCCCGGCTTACGGAGGAGCAACTGGCGTATCGCTACGCGGCAGGAAAGTGGACGGTAAAGGAAGTGCTGGGGCATCTGATTGATGCAGAGCGGATCATGAGCTATCGGCTACTGCGCATTGCCAGGGGAGACGAGACGCCGCTCGCCGGATTTGACGAAAATGCGTATGTCTCGCAAGCATTTTTCCAGGAACGCGACCTGGCAAGCATCCTCGAAGAATACCAGGCGGTTCGGCAGGCGACACTCGCCCAGCTGCGGGGAGTGGCGGAGGAAGCGTGGACGCGAATGGGAAACGCGAACGGCAACAAGCTGTCCGCGCGCGCATTGGTGTATGTCATCGCCGGGCATGAGGCCCACCACTGCCGCATCTTACGGGAAAGGTATGGACTGGCTAATTAGTTTCCCCTGGTCATCCGAAGCGAGTAAAAACGAGAAAGAAACTTGTTGACGAATGCTATGGAATTTCTTAGAATAGGCTCAACAGCATACGAGGTTCTTATCCAGAGAGGTGGAGGGTCTGGCCCGATGAAGCCCGGCAACCGTTGCAAATAGCGACAAGGTGCCAATTCCTGCGGGGCGTTTTCGCCTCGAAAGATAAGAAGCGGGTACATCATAGCAGTCATGGCGAACCTTCTTCTTAGCGAAGAAGGTTTTTTAATGTTTCCCGTTGCCGGGTTGTATCCCGGCGAGAAAAAGCAAAAATTCATCATGATCTTTATCCAGAGAGGTGGAGGGACTGGCCCGATGAAGCCCGGCAACCGTTACACAGCGTGTGACAAGGTGCCAATTCCTGCAGGACGGAAGCGTCCTGGGAGATAAGGAGAAGGCTTTTTTGATGCCAAACCTTCTTCTTAGCAAGAAGGTTTTTTCTTTTCTGTAAAAATATGCGATGAGGTGACAGGAATGAGTGCAGGTGTAGTCAAGGTAGGGTTGTTGGGATTGGGAACAGTAGGAGGTGGCGTTATCAAGACGATTCGGTTGCAGCAGGAAAAGCTGTTCGCACGATTGGGCAAACGCATCGAGATTGTCAAAGCGTTGGTCCGCGATTCGGAAAAAGAACGGGCCGTTCAGGTAGATCCCGCACTGTTGACCACCAATTTTGAGGATGTGCTGAAAAGTGACGTAGACATTGTCGTCGAGGTCATGGGGGGCGTCGAGCCGACGTACGACTACGTGCGTGCCTTGATCGAAAAAGGGTGCCACGTGGTAACGGCGAACAAGGAGCTGCTTGCCAAACGCGGCCCAGAGCTGGTCGAGCTGGCAAACCGGCATCAGGTCCATCTCGCCTACGAGGCGAGCGTTGCGGGCGGTATCCCGATTTTGAGCGTGCTTCGACAGTTTCTGCGCACGAACGATATTCACGGAGTGCGCGGCATTCTCAACGGGACGACGAACTTCATCCTGACGAAGATGGAAGCTGAACAACTCCCCTATCAGGAAGTGTTGAAGCAGGCGCAGGAGCTGGGGTATGCGGAAGCTGATCCGCGCTCTGACGTGGAAGGGTTCGACGCGATGTACAAACTGTACATTCTCGCGCAGCTTGTGTACGGTGAATCGCTGCCGCTTGCCAATGTCGTGCGCAAAGGGATCGCGGATTTGTCTCCCGGCCACATCCGTATCGCCAGCGAGCTTGGCTACCGAATCAAGCTGATTGCCCAGGCGCAGAAAACGGAGCAGGGAATCCGGCTCTCGGTTCAGCCGACGATGTTGCCGCTCGCTCATCCGCTGGCGCAAATCCAGGATTCCTTCAACGCTGTTCAGCTTTCGGGGAACATCGTCGGCGATCTGCTGTTTACGGGCAGAGGCGCAGGCGAGCTGCCGACCGCAAGCGCCGTCGTGGAAGATTTGGCTTATTTGCTGACACAGCCGTTTACCCCGCATCCGGCCTGGGAGGAAAAGACGGCGGAAGCACAGCCGGCTCAAGCTGAGGACGAGCGCGTGCTGTGTTATCTCGAAGGGTCGTGTCCCGCGGCCACTCCTGATCGCGTGCTGCATTTCCTGCGCGAAGCGGGCGTGACTGTGACGAAGCTGAAAGTGCAATTCGACCTGGGCGGAGTATTGCGTGCGGGGCTGATCGCAACGGGGATTCGCGAAGAGCACGAGGCTGTGCTGAAAAGCGATTTCGGCCTGGATGTGCGCTGCTTCCCGCTGCTGGAAACGGCTTGAAACACATAAAACTACGTGTCTTGTCCATCCTTTGCCCGTACGCGGCCGTCCGCGTCAATCTGCACGTTTTCCGAGAGCGACTCGATTCGGCGGAGCAGCGCGGCCCCGTCCGTGGCATTCATGGGCACCGCTTGTCCCAGTTCGGCGTGAAAAGGAAGCATGGTCAGGCTGCAGGCGGCGTTTTTCGTACAGCTTGCTTGAAGCACCATCGTTTCCCATGTTTTCGGCTCGGTTGATCGCGTGAAAATGAAATTGCCCAGGCTGTAGGCGATCCATTTGCCGCGATACTGTTCAAAGCCTTGCAGGACATGCGGATGGCCGCCGACGACCAGATCTGCGCCTGCGTCGATGTATGCTTTTGCCAGCTCTTTTTGATGCTCGACGGGAAAGTCTTCCCGCTCTTTTCCCCAATGGGCGATCACGATGACGATGTCCGCTTGCGCTTTCGCCTGTTGAATGGCTTGGACGGCCATGGCGGGATCATACGTCCCTGCCAGTCCTGGCGCGTTTTTTTGCGCGAACCAGCTAACTTCCGGCATCACCCGGCTGAAGCCGAAGAGAGCGAGCCTGATCCCGTTTTTTTCCACGAACACAGGAGCGTAGGCGCGTGCGGAATCGACACCACCTCCGACGTAAGCGATCCGGTTTTCCTCCAGAGCGGCGAATGTATCGAGCAAGCCGTCCACCCCCTGGTCCATCGCGTGGTTGTTCGCCAGATTGACCGCGTCGATGCCGGCTGCCTGCATGGCAGGCGCAGCCAAAGGGGAGGACTTGTAGACGTACGCTTTGTTGTCTGCGGGCGTCCCTCTGGTCGTAAGCGGCGACTCCAGGTTGGCAATCGTGTAGTCATCCTGTAAAAAAAGCTCGCGCACATGTGTGAACGGATAGTGGTAGCCTTTTTCCAGCAAAACCTTTTCCACATTTCCGGCCATCATTACGTCGCCGACAAAGCTGAGCCGGACAGTTGGCTCCTGTGCAGCAGCGTGAGTCGGGGCGGGATTGGTTTCAGGGGCCTTGTGCTTGTCGAGTGACGTGAAGCTGAAATAAGCTCCTGCCCCGATGCAGGCGAGCAAACTGAAAAGAAGCGTGTTTTTCCATGCCCTGCGCCGCATGGATCGTCTCTGCATTTGCCGGGATCGCGTCCGGCTGTAATTCGTCTCGATCATGGTTCTCCTTTCTTCGTTGATGAAAAGATGGTGAATTTTGCTATGATAAAGCTAATACGAAAAGAGGCGAAAAAAGATGCAATTGTTCTTTGACCATCTGGTTCATTTTGTCCATCGGCAGCCCGAAGAAGCAGCGCAGCTGTTTCGCGAGGCGGGATTTCACGCTGTACCTGGCGGCAGGCACACCCGTTGGGGGACATGGAACAGTCTCAGCTATTTCGGTTTGTCCTATGTGGAGTTTTTGGCTGTCGAGGATGCCGCTGTTGCCGGGCAATCCGACAATCCGCTCATTGTGCAGCTGGTCGCCGAGCACGGTCTTGGCGAAGGGCTTGGGCAAATCGCCTTGCGCACCAGCGAAATGGATCGGTGGGCAGAGCGATTTCGGGCGCTTGGACTTACGCTCATCGGGCCGGTAGACGGGAGCCGCACAAGAGACGACGGAAAAACATTGCGCTGGCGCATGCTGTTTGCCGAAGATCCGCAGACTGCCCGAAACATGCCGTTTTTGATAGAGTGGCAGGAGTCAGACGATGAGCGGAAGGCAGATTTGACACAGCAAGGGATCATTGCTCCCCATGCAAACGGCGCCACCGAGCTTCTGGCAGTCGGCTACGCTGTCGCGGACCTGGGCGCGGCGACGGCGGACTGGACGCGGTGGTTCGGGTGGCAGGCCGCAGAAGCGTTCACCGATGAGCGGCTGGGCGCGCGCTGCGTGACGTTTGCGCTGCCGGGCGGAAGCATCGTCCTGTGTGAACCGACGCAGGATGGAGTAGCGCAGCAGGCGCTCACGTCTCGCGGGGAACGTCCCTTTTTTGCGAAAATGGGGACGGCAAAGGCGCAGCCGTTTTCGTACGACATATGCGGCGGGATGTATCTGATTTGATTGTCCCCCTGGCGGACAACTCTCCGCAAAAAAAGCAACCGATTTCCTTCAAGCACAGGAGGAAACCAGTTGCTTTTTCGTTTTTCCCAGACATCATTACGTGCCAAACGTCTTTTTCGCCAATTGCTTGTACATGTACAGCATCGCGATTCGCCAAGGAACAAGCATGCCAAAAGCAAGCAAGAAAAAAAGTCCGCCCGTCTGAATCGGGGTAAAGCTGTCGTTTATCACCAGTTTGATAATCAACCGGATGATGAGCAACCCTGCCAGGATGAAGAAAAAAGCCCGGGAGCGCTTGAGGTAGATGTCCCGGCCGATCACTTCAAAGCGCGAGGTCATAATCAAAGGAATCGAGAAAAACAACCCCGTGACAAAAGCGGCCAGATCGTACATCGGCGGGAGTGCTGCCTCTGGAAAGAGAAACATCGCAAAGCCCGTCGACATGAAAAAAGGCGGCAGGATGATGCTCTTTGCAGATACAGGCTTTTTTTGCCGACGCATGCGCACAAAGATGACCGCAGTCGCCATCAACAGCGGAACCAGGATGCCGAGTGCAGGGGAAGATAGGATCTGCATGGGAAAAACGCCTCCAAAGACTTGCAACAAATTTTCAACGTTGTTTTTTCTAGTGTACACCAAATGGAGGCGCAGGGAAAAGCAGCAGACAGGCAAGCGGTGTGATTGCTAGGCGGCCGCCTCGTCGCTTTCGCGGACATCCAGCCTGTGTTTTTGGCTGTAAACGAACGTCAGGATGCCGGACAAAAGGGTTATCGAGCCGATGAACAGCAGGTAGCCACTGATGCCAAGCAAGTCCAGGCCGATCCCGGTAATTCCCAGTGCCAGCAGGAAACAGCCGCGATCCAGCATGCTTTTGAAGGAGAAAAAGCGTCCTTGCTGGTGGGCGGGCAGCCGCTTCTGAAAGATCGTCGAAAGCACCGGGAAAAAGAAGGCGACGACAAAGCCGAACACGGAAAACGAGGATAGCACCATCGCTTTCTGCGCTGCAAACGACATCCCGAACTGGGAGAGGGCAAAGAAAAACAGCATGAGCGTGGAGGCTGCGACCAGGTTTTTGCCGCCGATCCACCGTTTGGCCAGCAAACCGCCGATTAAAATGCTCGTTCCTTCAACTGTGTAAATCCAGCCCATGAGCTGAGGCTCCTGCTGCAGCTCGCTGAGGTTGAGAATCAACAGATTGATGCCGCCCAAAAACAGCGTTATCAAGCCGTTGTTGATGAGTCCGACAAACAGCGCCGGATCTTTGCGGGCAATCTGCAGCACTTCGCGAAACTCCACTTTTTCCTTCATATTGCGCGAGGTGACTGCCGGAATGCGCAAAAACAGCGTGACGACGGCGAGGACTGCGTACGCAATCATCGAGCAGACGTACAGCATGGACAGCTCCATGGAGACGACGAGAATCCCTCCGAGAGCCGTTCCGCCGATGCGCGACAGCGTGGATATATTCAAGTAGGCGCTGTTCGCTTTCAGCAGTTCATCCTTGCTCAAGATGGCAGGCAGGGAAGCTTGCACGGTCGGGAAGTAAAAGGCCGCCGACACTTGCATGACGATCAGCGAGACGATCATCCACCAGATCGAATCGTAGGCAAGCGCGGGAAACATGAACACGGGGCTCAAAATACGAGCCAGGCTGGCACAGAACATGACCTTTCCTTTGTCGTACATGTCGATGATGACGCCTGCTTTCGGTGCGAGCAGAATGCTTACGACAAGGCCGGTCATCAAAATCAGCGCCTTCACGGTTTCGGAAGGGATCAGGCTCTGCATGAACGACAAATTGGCAATGATGGAAATCCACATGCCTGCGCCAGCGATGATCTCTCCCGTCATTAGCAGGACAAAGGTTCGGTTACGCCACAACATGAGAGCCACTCCAAATCGTTTTGATTTTTGGTAAAAAATTGAATCGATCAAATTTTTTATAACGGCACCACTTAGTATAACATCTGTCCAAATATTTGTATATTTATTGACAATGTATGTATGCTTCTTCGCCATAACGGGCACATTACAGGAGCGATGGGCGGCGAAAACGCAACAAAGGAGCTTGTCGGAAATGGCGCGAAAACGCACGCTGCTTCTTTTGATCGGATATGGGTTTGCTGCCACGCTCGCCATTTTTTACGGACTGGTCGAGCGGCACAGCTTGTTTGCCACGTTTGTTTCGTTTCATCTGGGGGTTTGTGTAGCGATCCCGCTGCTGCACGGCTGGTGGGAAAAAAGCTTGCAAGAGCATTGGCGTCTGGCGTGGGGACGCTTTGAGAAGCGCGGGGCGCTTTTCGGGATTGGACTGGGGCTGCTGTTTTTTACAGGCATCCTGGCAGGACTGTGGCTGATTTTGCAAGCGGAGGGCAGGCCGGACGTCGTGCGGGCCGGGCTGGAGTCGTGGGGGCTTGACCGCAACTGGATCGGCTGGTTTGCGCTGTATCTCGTGGTCGTCAATTCGCTTTTGGAGGAACTGTTCTGGCGAGGCTTTGTCCTGCAGCGCATGCTGCGCTCGCTCTCCCGTGTTGGCGCCGTACTGCTCACGAGCTTTTTTTACACGCTGTATCACCTGATTATCGCGGCTACCTTGTTCGGGGTGTGGCAAGGGTTGCTGCTTACGATGGCGGTATACGGCGCGGGTGTCATCTGGGGGTGGATGAAAGGGCTGTTTCCGTCCATTTACCCGACCTGGTTCAGCCATTTGCTGGCGGATTTGGCGTTGGTACTGGCTGTTGTTTTCTGGATTTATTAGCGTAAAACCGGATGAAGGGGGGAGAAAGCCATGCTGGCCCAACACGAGGAACTCCAACTGCGCAAGCGTCTGCTCAGCATCCTGCGGCAAAAAAACGAGCACGTCCAGCTTTACTTCGATACATACGGCTTCACGCCAACAGGACCGCTGCTCGCTTATTTGCGCTCGATCAAAGGCTGGGCGAACCTTCGGCGTGCCGATTTGTGGCAGGTGGTGGAAAATGACCCGGAGCGGCAAATCGAGTGGGACGGGGGCGAGTTGATTCGCGCCACCTACGGCTTTGCGCCGAGCCAGACGGCCACACGGCTCACAGAGGTGGAGCCTCCGGAGCACCTGTATTACGGCACGCACGCAAAGCTGGTGCAGCAGACGCTCGCCGGGGGGCTTTTGCCGATTGCAAGCGAGCTTGTCCAGCTTGCTTCTCGGACCGAAGACATCGGAATGCCGGAGGACACGCTCTGTTTGCTAACCGTTCAGGCGGCTTTGGCGCGGGCAGCCGGCATCCGATTTTTTCAGGGGAGCGGGGCATTTTGGTTCAGTGAGGCGATACCAGCCGCTTTTGTCGCGGAGTGAGCGCATCAGGTTGCAGCGTGGGGATCAGGCTGTTTTCCCTGACGGAGCTGCAACTGGCGCTCGCGTTCTGCGAGGACGTCGCTGCGGTCGCGCAACGTATGCTTGTTCAGCAAAAACGAATCATTCATGTCGCTGTCGCGATGCTCAGGCTGATTTTGTCTGGCACAAGCTGCTTTGTACGCGGCAATCAGCTCGGCGGCCTGCATCGGCAAGGTAATGCTGCGGTAAGGCAAGCCTTGCCCAATTTCCTCCAGGCGGACTGCCAGCAGGTGCTCCAGGGCATTGCTGTCCAGGCCAAGGCGCTCCAGCTCTGCGTGATGCTTTTGCACCAGCGCGCGGGCGCTTGTGAGCATTTTGCGGGCGCCGTTTACGTTGCCGCGGCGGTGGTGGTACAGCCCGACGGCAATTTGAATCAAGCCGACCCAAACAGACTGGCGCTCCTGTGGTGGAGCGCTTTTCCAATACTCTTCCAAAATTTCGTGACACTCGAAATAGTCGCGTTTGACATGAAACTGAACCAGGTAGTCCAGATACGGCTCAGGATACACGGTGGACTTCACCTCGCTCCTTCGTTATGTTTTCAACGGTTTGTTTATGTACTATTATAAAGCATAGAGTTGAGAAATCGAGGTGGGAAACAGTTTATGACGAGAGATGAACTGATGGCAGTTCTGGAAAAGAAGCGGATGACGGAAGTCATAGAGCTGATTGAAGATGCCGAAAAAGGCGAACTGGAAGAGCTTGAGCTGGTAGAAAGCCTGGGGCTGCTCATGGACCAGGAACTGAACAGGGAAGTCATTTCTCTGCTTGAGAGCCTTGGTGTCACCATCATTTATGTGAGCGGCGACGAAGAGGACGAGGAAGACAGCGAAGGCGACGAAGACGAGGATTAATCAGAAAACCAACCTGGTTGTTTTTTGCCAGGTTGGTTTTCTTGCAGGTTGGTACCTATTTTTGGGTCCACACCCGGTTTTTGTTGCGGGTAGCGGGAAACTTTTCGCCTTTTTCCAGCTCGATAATCATCGGGTCCTGCACGCTGGCGCCGGTTTCCCCGATTTCCATGTACATGGCGTTTTTTGGCGACTTGTCGCCTTCACGAAAACGGCTTCGTTCTCCCATGGGAACACCTCTTTCTCGCAAATGTGTGATCTGGTTTAGTATTGCCGTTGCGGGTAAGTTCATGCCGGCTGCTCTATTGACGTTCGATTCGCAATTCATATACGATGGTTTCAATGACGGAGGAAGAGGTGAATGCATGCTACGCCTGACCTTGCAAAAGGATTCGAATGTTTCGTACCACGAACAGCTCTACCAACAAATTGCCTCCTCGATTCGCAGCGGAGAACTTGCGCCGAATGAGCAACTGCCGACGGTCAGAGAGCTGGCGGCGCATCTGAAGGTCAATTACAACACGGTCAGGAGCGTATATCTCCGCTTGCAGCAGGAAGGGATGGTCGATTCGCGGCAAGGGCGTGGAACGATCGTCAGCAATATCGTCAACGACCCTCTCCTGACCCGCAATCCCGCGCATCTCGCCTTGCTGGCCAAAGAGACGCTGCACAAAGTAAAGGCTATGGGGTACTCCATGGATGAATTTACCCGTGTCCTTTCGTCTGTCATGCAGGAGATCAACCAGTTTCCTGTCCTGTTTTTGCGTTTCACAGAGCTGGAGCTGGCCGAATATTTGCGCCTGGTGCAATACCATCTGCCCAGTGTCATGCTGGAGGGGCGGACCTTTGATGATTTTGCCGAGCGATTCGAGCAGGACCCGAGCTTTTTGCATCAGTACAAGGCGATTGTCACGCACCCGACTGTGAATTTGCGCACGAAGCATCGCTTGCCGCGTGAGGCTCCGCCCATCGTCAGCCTCGATTTTATTCCCGATCCCACCACGGTGATCCCGGCCATGGAGGCGTATCCCCGCCATACAAAAGTCGGACTGGTCTGCGCGACCATTCGCGGTGCAGCAGGAATGATAAGTGACCTGTACAACGCAGGCATCACTCATCTGGATATTCGGACGATTGAAGCGAACCATCCCGACGTGTTCGACCTGATTGCGAATTGTGATGTCGTCTATATATCGAAGCCAGGTTATATGGTCAGACCTCATTTGCTGACGCTGCCAAAAGTAAAGGAGTACCAGGAGATTCCCGATCATCACGGAATCAATGAACTGCGCAAAATTGTGACACAATGAATTTCGATCATTCATGCACTCATTTTCTGGTTGATTGCCAGAGTTTTATCTTTATTTGGAATTTGGATTAAAAGTGTACCGCGATTCAAAAATGGGTCATTTGCTGATTTTGGTTCAAGAATAGACAAGTGTACCATGCCGATCCACCCTCACCTACATACTTTGTAGATGTAACGAACAAGAGGGGGTGAGGTTCATGGGTTGCGGATGCAGAAGATCTCATTGCAAGTGCTACTACAGGAAGTGCTGCAAGAAGAAATACTACAAAAAACACTGCTACTACAAGCCTTACTACAAAATGGAATGTAAATCCGGTCGCGGCAGCTGCGGTCATCATTACGGCGAAAGCTACGGACACGGTGGTTACGGGTCCTCTTGGGGCGGACACGACAGCAAATACTAATTCATCGAAAAAGCGCCTGTTGCGGCGCTTTTTTGTTTTTTCGCAAGTTTGCCAGGATGGCATCGTAAACTACAGTATCGAAGGGAATGGGGGAATGCACATGAATCATCTGGTTGGAAAAGACGAGCGAATGTGGGCCATGATCGTTCATTTGTCCGCGCTGATCGGCTTTCTGATCCCGTTCGGCCATGTATTGGGACCGCTTTTGGTCTGGCTGTTCAGACGGGAAGAGGGACTCTATTTTCAGGAGCACGGCAAGGAAGCGGTCAATTTCAGCATTTCAGTTACGATCTACGCAGCCGTTTCCAGCATCCTGCTCATCGTCTTTATCGGCTTGCTCTTGTTGATCGCCCTGTTCTTTTTCTGGATTGTCTTTGTGGTGATCGCTGCTGTCCGGGCAAACGAAGGGAAAAGCTACCGCTATCCGCTTACCCTTCGGTTTATCAAATAAATCGCTTGCTTCACGAAGGAGCCGTTGAGCCGTTCCACACAGGAGCGGCTTTTTCCATAAAGTTCCTGAAACAGGCAGGGTGAATGGTCATTCATCGCGAAATGTTACGGCAGAAGGCATGCAAAAGACGCAAGCGGCAAGACATCCAAATAGAAAGGGGAAGAGACAAAGATGGAGCAAGAAGTTCAAGCAACACCGCTTTTGCTGAAAAAAGAAGAGGGAGTCTGCACGATCACACTCAATCGCCCGCGCGTGCTGAACGCGATGACGGTCGAGATGTTTTCGCTTTTGCAAAAGTCGATTGCAGAGGCGGCGGATGATCCGGAGGTGGAAGTGCTTATTCTCCGGGGAGCGGGCGGCCATTTTTGCTCCGGTGCGGATTTGACCGTACTGACTGCGCTCAGCGATAAAAGCGAGGCTGAAAAGGCGCTTGCGGTCATCAATGACTTTATCATGCGGCTGCACGAGATGCCGAAGCCGGTGATTGCCGTCGTGGAAGGGGTGGCGGTCGGAGCAGGGCTTAACCTGGCGCTGCACGCCGATTTTGTCATCGCGACGAAAGATGCGGTGCTGCAGGAGCCTTTCGTCCAGATCGGACTCACTACCGACTTTGGCGGCACGTATTTGCTGCCGCGGCTGGTAGGAACGGCATGGGCGAAACGGCTGGCTTTGCTCGGGGAAAAGATTTCCGGACAAACAGCCGAGCAGATTGGCTTGATATATCGGGCGGTTGAGCCAGCGCGCATGGAGCAGGAGGTGGAAGCGCTGGTGGCGGCGGTGCGGCGTCTGCCGCGGCAGGCGTATGCTGTCACGAAGGAAGGGCTGGGACGGTGCCAGTGTAACGGGCTGGAGTATGCGCTCGCCTGGGAAAAACAGCAGCAACCGTCCTTGATTGCCCACCCTGCGTTTCAATCGCTTGTCCGGGCCAAAATGAAACGGACGTAAACACTACTTCGGCAAAGGGATGTTCAGTTCGTGGATGCGCTGGCCTGATTCGGCGCTTTCCTCGAACAAGGTAAGCACGGGTGCTTTCAGCTTGGCGGCGTCGAGACTCAGGTTGATCGTAAATGTGCCCCATTCAGGCGCCCCCTGGCTCGCTGTGACAAAGCTGTCGGCCAAGGTAGTGCCCTCGTCTGTTACGACAAAGCGGACGGCAGCTTCGAATACGCGTGCTTCGCCTTTTACGGCGTATTGGCCTGGTCCGGTTTTGGTCACGGCGATGTTGCGAAACGATTCG
The DNA here is from genome assembly GCF_003710935.1 of Brevibacillus gelatini. Lineage (GTDB taxonomy): Bacteria > Bacillota > Bacilli > Brevibacillales > Brevibacillaceae > Brevibacillus > Brevibacillus gelatini. The sequence goes on along the minus strand of NZ_RHHS01000039.1, from coordinate 120,236 downwards.
TTTTCGTACTTGCCCCCTTGTTCGCCAGCAGGCTGCTCCATGGCGCTTCCAGGCAGCGATTGCGCGAAAGCTGGCATACAAACGGAGCCAACGGCCAGTAGTGAGACGATCATCAGCTTGTGGTGAAAACGCATGCGATCCCTTCCTTTTCCAGAGTGTGGTTACGTTTTTTAAGATGGCGGGCAGACAGGTGTTTTATTCTGGAAAAAACATTCGCACGAAGAATGGGAATATGGCAGGGAAGAATATCCGTTGAGCGAGGGTGAAATGTGTGGTAAAGTAGTTGTATCAAGATCCTGCGATGTACGTAAGGCCATAAATGTTTCTAACCTTATACGTTTTTTTCGGGAGACGGAAATCTGTGGTGGATGTCAGGCCCACCTCCCACTGCCGGGATGCATGGGAAGGCTGAAGCGCAGACGGGTCACCCACCTGTGTGAGAGCAGGTTACGGAAACATGAGGTCAACGGCAGAGCGGGGGCTTGGCAGGATGTTAAAGCAAAGATTAGCCGATAACATGAAAAAACCACTTGGAGACTTCCAGGTGGTTTTTTATGCGTTCGGCTCGGATTGCAGCGATGGGCAAGACGTGTTCTGTCGCCATGGATCTATTTGTTTTGCTGGCCAGAGTCAAACCTCTGGTCCTGGCCTTGTCTGCGCCCAGAACCATGCTCGTCCTGATCGGTGTTCACAATCGTCAGGCTTTGCTCCAGCTGTTTCGAATCCTGAGCGTCATGCAAAATTTGGTACATCTGCAAAAAGTTTGCCTTTTGGCCTTCCGGTATCCCTTTGATGCGAACGGTCAATTCCTGCGGACCGCTTTGCTGCCCTTGTTCTTGCCCTTGTCCGTTCGAACTGTTCCCTTCGCCGGAGCTTGGCTGCTCGTCCAGAAAGCTGAGGAACAGGGAGCCGCTGTCCCCGAAATCCTGCCCGCCGCCATTTGCTTGCTGTCCACCGCCGTTCTGTCCGCCGTTACCGCCTTGCCCGTTGTTTGGCTGTTCGAACAATACGCTGAATTCGTTTAGATCCGTCTGGATGATGCCGATGACGTTCATCCTGATCCTCCTTCCAAAGTGAAATGAACTGGAATGGTTTCTTGCTGATGAGCGTGCAACAAGCAATTCCTTACTGCGAGGGCGACTGTCGTAAACGTCGAGCTGGAACGTCGGTATGGCGAACCAGGCAGGCTGATGCAAAAACGAGGACACCTTTCCATGCTCTTAGTATGAGCTTAGCGAGTTTCACTATGCGTAGGAGAAGCATTCGCTTTCAGGCGGCGGACGAGTGCTTCATCCGGAGTGACGTACAAGGTGCGCTGTTGCTCGTAAGTGACGAAGCCCGGCTTCGCGCCGCTCGGTTTTTTGACGTGCCGAATCAGGGTGTAGTCGACAGGAACCTGGCTGCCTTCTTTGGCGCGGCTGAAATAGGCTGCCAGGTTTGCGGCTTCCAGCAAGGTCTGATCGGAAAAAGTACGCGCGCGGATGACGACGTGGGAGCCGGGAATGTCTTTTGTATGCAGCCACGTTTCGTGCGAGGACGCCAGCTTGTTTGTCAAAAACTCGTTTTGCTTGTTGTTTTTTCCCACGAGAATTTCGATGCCGTCGGTCGAGACGTACCGTTCCAGCTCCGGGCGCGTGTCCTTCTTCTTGCGCGGTCCGCGCTTTTTGCGATCGCGCATGTAGCCTTGCTCGACCAGCTCTTCACGAATTTCTTCTGCTTCCTTCAGGCTGGCGTGATTGAGCTGCACCAAAAGACCGTCCAGGTAGAGGATTTCCGCTTTGGCTTGCTCGATCTGCTCGCCGACGATTTGCAGACTGTTTTTCGCCTTGTTGTACCGTTTGTAATAGGCTTGCAAATTTTCCGAAGGGGTCTTCAACGGGTCGAGCGGGATGGTGATCGTGCCTCCCGCCTCATCGTACCAGTTGACAGTGACCAGTTCGGTGTCGCCGCGCTTTAACTGATGCATGTTGGCGGTAATCAGCTCGCCGTACAGGCGGAACAGTTCGGCGTCGTGCGCCTCCTGCAGTGTTTGCTCCAGCTTTTCAATCTTCTTCTCATTTTTGTTGCGCTCGGCAGTAACAAAACGAATCAGGTCGTGGGCTCGCTGCTTGACCGTATCGCGCAGTGCCTTGCCCTCGTAGTAGGCTTGCAGACATTCATGCACGGAAGGGTACGGCGTGGCGGTGCCATCGCCATCGGTCAGATGTGTCAATTCGACGACGTGAAAATACGCCTTGTCGGCGCGTTCCACAATCGCAGGTGCGTAGCGGTGAGCCTTGACCGCCTCCATGACCGTGGAAAAGGCTTCCCACAACGTGTCGCGATTGGCCAGCTTCGCCCGATGGACGATCTCTTTGGCCAAAAGCGGGCTGATGCCCGTGTAGTTATCTACGATCTGTTTGTCCAGCCGCCCGCTGTTCCAGTCTATGGAGGAAATGAACGCTTGCTCGGTAATGGTGAGCGGGTCGCGCTTGTTCTGGCTGGGCGGGGAGATGTACGGCCGACCAGGCGTGACCTGTCTGTATTGGCTGATCGCAAGCGTCACGTGCATGGCGCTGTCCAGAATCATCCCTGTTGCCGGATCGACGAGAATAATGTTGCTGTGCTTGCCCATCACTTCCATGATAATGCGGCGGAGCGCCGTGTCTCCCAACTCGTCACGGGTGCGGATGTCGATGTGGATGATCCGCTCCATGCCGACCTGCTCGATGGATTCGATCAGCCCGCCCTCACAATGCTTGCGCAGCAGCATGCAAAACATCGGGGCTTCCAGCGGATTCGTAAACTCTTCGGTCGTAAGGTGAATCCGGGGGTAAGTCGGATTGGCGGACAGCAGGAGTTTGACGGTTTCTCCCGGTGTTCGCACTTGCATGACAATATCGCTGTGATGCGGCTGGTGGATTTTGGAGATGCGACCACCGATACATTTATGCAACTCCCGCGCGACGGCACGGGTTACTACGCCATCAAATGCCACAATACCTCACCTCAATTGTTAAAATGCCCGGAATGAAAACAAGACGCAAGAAATGGTTGCCAGTCACAGTGTAGCACAAAGCAGGAGAGGGAGGAATCTTGTTGTACCCTGCGGCTTCGGTTGACACTGCCAAGAGTTGTCTCCTATAATAAATTAACGATTTTGCGTCTTATGGAAGTGAAAACGATGGTGCGAAGCATGACGGGTTATGGACGGAAAGAGGATAGCAGGGGCACTGTGCGGTTGACTGTGGAAATTCGCGCCGTCAATCATCGGTATTCCGAGATACAGGTACGCCTGCCAAAAGCCTGGAGCATGCTGGAGGACCAGGTGCGCAAGCTGGTGAGCCAGTACGTCCGTAGAGGTCGTGTTGATGTGACCATCGCGCTAGATGGGAAAAGTCAGGCGGCTTTGGCTGTCGACATCGACTGGCAGATGGCCGAGCAGCTCGTCTCGCTGTCGCGCACGATGACGGAGCGCTTTTCCTTGCAGGGGACCCTTGGCGTCAAGGAGCTTTTGCTCTTCCCTGGCGTGTTACATACTCAAGAAATGACAGAAGACAGTGGCGAAGCGGCCGAATGGCTGCTCGATCAAGTCAGGGCCGCAGCGGTCGATCTGCTCTCCATGAAAGAGCTGGAGGGCAAGCAACTGTACACTGATTTATCCGGTCGGCTCGCACAGATTCAGGCGTGGGTCAAAGAACTTCACCAATTGGCTCCTTTGGGAGTCGAGGAGTATCAGACCCGCTTTCGCCAGCGATTGAGCGAATGGGCCAGCAAGGCTCCTTTTGAATTGGACCATTCGCGCGTGGCGCAGGAGGTTGCCTTTTTCGCTGACAAGAGTGACATCAGTGAGGAGATTACCCGTCTGGAAAGCCATTGTCTCCAGTTTGCAAAACAGTTGGAAGGAAACGACGCGATTGGGCGGAAGCTGGATTTTTTGCTTCAGGAAATGAACCGCGAAGCCAACACGATTGCTTCCAAGGCAAATTATTTGCCCATTTCCCACCTCGCTGTCGAAATCAAGACGGAACTGGAGAAAATGAGAGAGCAAGTACAGAACGTCGAGTAGGTATGAAAGGATGGGCTGGGCCGTCATGGCAATCAAGCTAATCAATATCGGATTTGGCAATATTGTCAATGCCAACCGCATTATTTCCATTGTAAGTCCGGAATCCGCTCCGATCAAACGGATCATCCAGGAAGCGCGCGATCGCAACATGCTCGTGGACGCTACCTATGGACGCCGGACGCGTGCAGTGATTATTACAGATAGCGATCACGTCATCTTGTCAGCGGTTCAGCCGGAAACAGTGGCACAGCGCCTGTCGACGAAGGATGACGAATCGGACGAATAAAGTAGGAGTGTAAACAATGAGCATGGTGGATCGCGGTCTCCTTTTGATTCTCTCCGGACCTGCGGGTGTGGGGAAAGGCACGGTATGCAAGGCGCTTCGGGAAAGAATGCCCGAGCTGGTGTACTCCGTATCGGCTACCACACGTTCTCCGCGACCGGGCGAGGTGGAAGGAGTCAATTACTTTTTCAAGACAAAAGAAGAGTTCCAGAAAATGATTGAGCAGGACGCTCTTCTGGAATGGGCGGAATACGTTGGCAACTTCTACGGTACACCCCGCCAGTTTGTGGAGGACATGCTGAACGAAGGGCGCGACGTCATTCTGGAGATTGAAGTCCAGGGTGCGCTGCAGGTGAAGCAGCGTTTTCCGCAAGGGACGTTCCTGTTCCTGGCTCCCCCTGATCTGAACGAACTGGAAAACCGGATCGTGGGACGGGGAACCGAGACACAGGATGTGATCCGCAAACGGATGGAAGTGGCCCGCGCTGAAATCGAGCTGATGGATCATTACGATTACGTCGTGGTCAACGATGTGATCGAGGCAGCTTGTGATCGCATTCAGGCGATTATTACAGCCGAGCACCTGAAAAAAGATCGTCAGGTTCACAAATATCGCAAATGGTTGAAGGAGGTTGAATAGTTTTATGTTGTATCCATCTATCGACGAATTGACCGCAAAAGCAGAAAGCAAGTACATTCTGGTGACTGTCGCTGCCAAGCGCGCCCGCCAATTGCGTGAAAACAGCGAAGTGCAGGTAGACAAACCAAAATCCAAAAAGTTTGTAGGCGTCGCCCTGGAAGAGTTTATCTCCGGCGAGCTGGTGCACGAGTTTCTGGACGGACGTAAATAAGAGTTGGTTTTGAAAAAACAACCTGTATGCAGGTTGTTTTTTTCGGATAGGGAAGAAAGGGGAGTTCCAATTGAATTCGCTCGCAGAAAAACGAATTGTGCTCGGTGTCTGTGGCGGGATTGCGGCCTACAAGGCGGCTGCGCTCACAAGCAAGCTGACGCAGGCCGGCGCACAGGTGCATGTCATCCTGACGGAAAATGCGATGAAATTCGTCCAGCCCGCGACGTTTCAGGCATTGTCCCACCAGCCTGTCTACACGGATACATTTTCGGAGCCAGACCCGCACGTCATCAGTCACATTGATCTTGCGGACAAGGCCGATCTGGTGCTGATTGCTCCCGCAACGGCCAACGTAATCGGCAAAATCGCAAACGGCATCGCGGACGACATGTTGACGACGATGTTGCTTGCGACGAAAGCTCCGGTGATGATCGCGCCTGCGATGAACGTGAACATGTACGAGCATCCGGCGGTTGCGGCCAATATGGAAAAGCTGGCGTCGTTTGGCTATCGGTTTATCGAGCCGGGCGTCGGGCTGCTCGCCTGTGGCTGGGTCGGCAAAGGCCGTCTGGCCGAGCCGGAAGAAATCGTCGAGGCGGTGCAAAACTGGTTTGCGCAAGAAGCTACGCGAGACACGCAAGCAGCAGCGAAGCAAGACTTGCTGGACAAGCACGTACTCGTCACGGCCGGACCGACCCGGGAAAAAATCGATCCGGTTCGCTACATTACCAACCACGCATCGGGCAAGATGGGCTATGCCATTGCGGAGGCGGCGCGCGACAGAGGGGCAAGAGTGACGTTGATTAGCGGACCGACCGCGCTGCCGCGGCCAGCGGGTGTCGAGTTCGTCGCCGTCGAATCGGTGCAGGAGATGTTTGACGCCGTCATGGCGCATTTGCCGCAGAGCGACATCGTCGTAAAGTCGGCTGCTGTGTCCGACTATCGGCCGAAAACAGTGCAGGCGCATAAAATGAAAAAAGGCGACGGCCCCCTCGTGCTGGAGCTGGACAAAGCGCCTGATATTTTAAAGACAATCGGCGAACGCAAAACGAAGCAGTTTGTCGTCGGGTTTGCTGCCGAGACGCAAGATGTGCTGCAGCATGCTAAGTCGAAGCTGGAACGAAAAAACCTCGATATGATCGTAGCCAACAACGTCCTTTTGGAAGGTGCCGGAATGGGCAGCGATACGAATATCGTCACCCTTTTGACGCGAGACGGTGAGCAATTGGCGCTGGAAAAACTGAGCAAGCGGGCTGTGGCTGACAAGCTGTTTGATGCCGTGCTGTTGAAGCTGCAGCAAAAACCGCTGTCGGAGCTGTCATGATCGCCCAGGTGATTGTGGACGTACCTGTCAATCGAACGAACCGCCCTTTTGACTACAAGGTACCGTCCTGGCTCAGCCCATTGATTCGCGTGGGCAGCAGGGTCATCGTCCCGTTTGGGCCACGCAAGCTGCAAGGTTACGTGATCGGAATTGCAGAGCAGGGGGAGGGGGAAATCACTTCCTCGCGTCTGAGGGACGTCGAGCAGGTGCTGGATGATACGCCTCCGCTCACGCCGGAGCTGCTGGAGCTTGGCGAGTGGATGTCCCGCCAATACTTGTGTCCGTGGGTGACAGCCGTCCAGGCGATGATCCCCGCTGTCCTGAAAGGCAAGTCGGAAAAATGGCTGGTCGCGACAGCGGCGCTGGAAAGAGAAGCGTGCGGCAACTCGGGGCTCTTGTGGGAGCTGTTCCGCAAACGGCAAATGCCGCTCGCAGAGGTGGAAAAACAGTTTCCCGACGAGTATTTGCTCGTGCCGGGCTTTATATCAAGCGGTTTGGTGGCGACGGAATATCAGGTGACTGACAGAATTACGCGCAAGCAGCAATCGTTTGTGCGCAGCCTGCTCAGTGGACCTGAGCTGGCAGAAGCAATCCGCTCCTTGCCAGCGCGGGCAGAGCAGATGAAACGGGCGCTCGAACTGCTCCAGATGCATGAAGGCCAGTCTTTTTCCATCCAGATGCTGCAGACAGAGTACGGAATCAGCCGCGCGTCGCTGAAAAGCCTGGAAAAAAAAGGATTCGTCTCCATCGAGCAGGTAGAGGTGTACCGCGATCCGTATGCCAACCGCCGCTTTGCCGACAAGCCGAAGCCAGACTTTACCCCTCTTCAGCAGCAGGTTTTGGCATCAATTTTGCAATCTATAAAGATGGGCACGTACGCCTCGTACTTGCTGCATGGCGTAACCGGCAGCGGCAAGACGGAAGTGTATCTGGAAGCGATCGAACAGACGCTGGCCAAAGGGCGCGAAGCGATTTTTCTCGTGCCGGAAATTTCCTTGACACCGCAAATGGTGGAGCGGTTCAAGGCGCGGTTTGGCGCCGATGTCGCCGTCCTGCACAGTGCCTTGTCGCAGGGAGAGCGCTACGACGAGTGGCGCAAAATTATCCGCAATGAGGTAAAAGTCGTGGTCGGGGCGCGCTCGGCCATTTTCGCTCCGTTTCGCAATGTCGGTCTGATCGTGATTGACGAGGAACATGAAAGCTCCTACAAGCAAGAAGAAACGCCGCGCTATCACGCGCGGGAAGTCGCCCTCTGGCGAGCGAAAAAAAACGACGCCGTCCTGCTGATGGGGAGTGCGACGCCCGCTCTGGAGACGTACGCCCTGGCTACGCGCGGCAGGTACGAGCTGCTGGAAATGCCCGAACGGGTAGGCAACCGTCCGATGCCGCAGGTGCACGTCGTCGATATGCGCGAGGAACTGCATGCGGAAAATCGCTCCATGTTCAGCCGCAAGCTGCACGAAATGATTGCCGATCGGCTTGAAAAAGGCGAGCAGATGGTTATTTTCCTGAACCGTCGCGGCTTTTCCACGTTTGTCATGTGCCGCTCGTGCGGCTATACGATGCGCTGCATTCATTGCGACATCTCGTTGACCTACCATAAAACGAACCATACGGCACGCTGTCATTACTGCGGCTACACAATCGTCCAGCCTGCGCACTGCCCGGAATGCCAGAGCGAGCATATCCGCTTTTTCGGCACAGGGACGCAAAAGGTGGAGGCGGAGTTGGCGAAGCTGTTTCCCGGCATCCGCGTCATCCGGATGGACGTGGACACGACCTCGCGCAAAGGGACGCATGAGGAGTTGCTGAACAAATTTCGCAACGGGCAGGGCGACGTGCTGCTCGGGACGCAAATGATCGCCAAAGGGCTCGATTTTCCGCGCGTGACGCTGGCGGGCATTATCGCGGCGGACAGCTCGCTGCATTTGCCTGATTTTCGTGCGGCGGAAAAGACGTTCCAACTGCTCACACAGGTCGGAGGACGCGCGGGGCGGCATGAGTTGGCGGGAGATGTCGTCATCCAGACGTACGCCCCTGAGCATTACAGCATCGTTCACGCTACGCGGCACGACTATCCGGCGTTCTACCGGGATGAAATGTTGCAGCGCAGGCGTACAGGGTATCCGCCGTATTTCCGGCTGGTGCTCATCACGTTCAGCCACGAGGATTTGCCTGTCGTCATCCGTGGCGCGCATATGCTGGCGGACTTTTTGCGGCCGCGTCTCGCCCGGACGACAATCGTGCTCGGGCCAGTCGCATCGCCGATTGCGCGTGTGAAGGATAGATTTCGCTTTCAGATCATGCTAAAATATCGGGATGAACCGCAACTGTCCGATCTGCTGGCCCAGGCCACAGCGGCATTTGAAGAGTGGAACAAACAGCAGAAGGTATTGATGACGATTGACGTCGATCCGTACGTACTGCTTTAGGGAGGATACAATTCACATGGCAATTCGCACAATTGTAAAGCATCCAGATCCGATTTTGCGTGAAAAGGCAATCAAGGTCACCAAGTTCAATGCCAACCTGCACAAGCTGTTGGACGACATGGCTGACACGATGTACGATGCAGAGGGCGTAGGCTTGGCTGCACCGCAGGTAGGCATTTCCAAACGCGTGATTGTCATGGATTGCGGCGATGGACTGATTGAGATGGTCAACCCGGAAATCGTCGACTTTAGAGGCGAGCAGTTTGACTATCCGGAAGGCTGCCTGAGCATCCCCGGACTGCGCGGAGATGTTCGCCGCCACCAATGGATCAAGCTGCGCGGACAAGATCGCTATGGCAACGAAATCGAGCTGGAGGCAGAAGACTTGTTGTCCCGCTGCGCCCAGCATGAAATCGATCACCTGAATGGCGTGCTGTTTATCGATGTAGCCGAAAAGGTCTATCAGGTGAACCCGGAAGAGGAAGGGGAATAATTGATTTGAAAGATGCTCGCATCCTGTTTATGGGTACGCCTGACTTCGCGGTGTCGAGCCTTGACGCGCTCATCGAAGCAGGCTACAACGTGATTGGTGTCGTGACACAACCGGATCGTCCCGTAGGACGCAAGCAAGTGTTGACGCCGCCCCCTGTCAAGGAGGCGGCTTTGCGTCATGGACTTGCCGTTTTGCAGCCGGAAAAAATCAAGGCGGAGGAAGCGCTGGAAGAAGTGCTGGCGCTGGCTCCCGACCTGATCGTGACGGCGGCATACGGACAAATTTTGCCGAAGCGACTGCTGGAGGCGCCGAAGTTTGGCTGCATCAACGTGCACGCCTCGCTTTTGCCGAAATACCGCGGCGGCGCGCCGATCCATAAAGCGATTGTCGACGGCGAAACCGAGTCGGGCGTGACGATCATGTACATGGTAGAGGCGCTCGACGCAGGGGACATGCTGTCCAAGGTCGTCGTGCCAATCGAGGAGCGCGATACTGTCGGACTTTTGCATGACAAGCTGGCTGCGGCTGGCTCCCGGCTTTTGCTTGAAACGGTGCCTCGCCTGCTGGCAGGGGAGATTCAGCCAGAAGCGCAGGATCACTCAGCGGCAACGTTTGCGCCAAATATCAAGCGGGCCGACGAAAAAATTGACTGGTCGAAATCCGCTGAGCAAATTTACAACCAGGTGCGCGGCCTGAATCCATGGCCTGTCGCCTTTACGACTTACGCAGGAAAAGTATGGAAGTTGTGGTGGGTGGAAAAGCTGCCCGAAGTAAACAGCGGCAAGGAACCGGGAACGATTATCGCGCGCGAAGAAGACGGCCTGGTTGTCGCCTGCGGCAGCGGTGCGGTCAAAATCACCGAATTGCAGCCGGAAGGCAAAAAACGGATGAGTGCTCTCGACTTTTTGCGCGGGGCGGGCAGCAGCATAGAAATCGGCACAAAGGTAGGAGAATAGCCCGTGGCAAAAAAGGGAGCTCGTGATATTGCCCTGGATGTATTGAATCGAGTCGAGGAACATAAGTCGTACAGCAACCTGGAGCTGAGAGTCGTGCTGGATCGCGCGCAGCTCGGCGCGGCAGATACGGGACTGGTGACAGAGCTGGTCTACGGAACGATCCAGCGGAAGCTTACGCTCGATCATGTCCTGGCCCAGTTTGTCGGCAACAAAAAGCTGCAAATATGGGTGCGCAACCTGCTGCGGATGAGTCTGTACCAGATCCGCTTTCTGGACCGCATCCCCGAGCGCGCAGCCGTGCACGAAGCCGTGGAAATCGCGAAGCGCCGCGGACACAAGGGGATTGTCTCGATGGTCAACGGCGTTTTGCGCAATGTCTTGCGCCAGCCGGATGTGTGGGAGCGCCTGCCGAAAGGCGACCGCGCCCAGCAGATTGCCGTTGCGCATTCCCATCCGGAATGGCTCGTGCGGCAGTGGCTTGCGGTGTACGGCGAAGAAACGGCCATCGCCATCTGTGAAGCCAACAATCGCCATCCGCACAGCTCGATTCGCGTCAATTCGTTAAAAACGAGCGCGGCCGAATTGCTGGACAAGCTCGCCGCAGAAGAAACGGCGGCCAGACCGTCTGCGCTCAGCCCGCAAGCGATTTTGGTAGAGGGCGGGCATGCCGCCGGCTCGCGCCTGTTCCGCGAAGGCTACTTCACCATTCAAGACGAAAGTTCCATGCTGGTTGCGCCTGCACTTGCTGCAAGGCCTGGCATGCGCGTCCTTGACGCCTGCGCCGCCCCCGGCGGGAAAACGACGCATATAGCCGAGCTGATGGAAAATCGCGGCCACATCGTCGCCTGCGACCTGCATCCGCACAAGCGCGATCTGATTGCGCAAACGGCCAAGCGGCTCGGCATCTCCATCATCGAGCCGATCACAAGCGATGCGCTCGATTTGCCGGACAGAGGTCTGGGGACATTCGACCGGATTTTGCTCGATGCGCCGTGCTCAGGCTTTGGCGTCATCCGGCGCAAGCCCGATTTGAAATGGAACAAAACACCAGAGGATGTTCGCGCGATTGCCCAACTGCAGTACGAGCTGCTCAAGGCGCTGGCGCCGATGCTTGCCGCAGATGGCATTCTCGTCTACAGCACGTGCACGATTGAGCCAAAGGAAAACCAGGAGATCGTCCGGCGCTTCGTCAAGGAACATCCCGACTTTGTACTGGATGAGACACTTGCCCAGGACTTGCCGCAGGCCGCCCGGGCGCATGTGGACGAGACAGGAGCATGCGTGCAGATTTTGCCGCATCATTTTGAGAGTGACGGCTTCTTTATCGCGCGTCTGAAACGAAAACGATAGCAACAAAAGGGGTGGCGCGCCGACTGCGGATAACGCCACTCCTTTGCCTTTGTTTGCGCTGTTGCAGATTGGTTTAGACTAGGAAAAGGGATGCATTTCTGAAATGGATGCCAAAACCGTTTGAAGCGCGAACAAAGCCGAGGTACAATGATAGAATGACGATTTGTGCAAGCAATGATTTTGAGGATGTGGAAAAGACATGCCGTTCACGACATTTACAGGCGAAAAGCCGCTTATTTACAGCTTGACTCAAGACGAACTGAAAGAATGGCTCATCAATGCAGGGGACAAAGCTTTCCGCGCCCAGCAAATTTTTGACTGGCTGTACGTTAAGCGTGTGACTTCTTTTGATGAGATGAGCAATCTTTCCAAGGGCCTGCGGCAAAAGCTCGCCGAGACGTTCCGCCTGGACTCCTTGAAAGAAATTACGCACCAGCAATCGACGGACGGAACGATCAAGTTTTTGTTCCAGCTCGTGGATGGTCACGCGATTGAGACAGTCATCATGCGCCACAACTACGGAAACAGCATCTGTGTGACGACGCAGGTCGGCTGCCGGATCGGCTGCACGTTTTGCGCCTCCACGCTCGGCGGGCTGAAGCGCAACCTCGATGCGGGCGAGATCGTTTCCCAGGTACTGATGGCCCAGCGCAAGCTCGATGCAGAGGGCGAACGCGTCAGCCACGTCGTGGTCATGGGGATTGGCGAGCCGTTCGAAAACTTCGAGAGTCTGATGGCCTTTTTGTCGATCATCAACGACAACCGGGGATTGAACATTGGCGCGCGGCATATTACCGTTTCGACCAGCGGCATTGTGCCGAAAATTTACGAGTTTGCCGAGCGCGGCGGACAAGTGAACCTGGCCATCTCCCTGCACGCGCCAAATACGGAGCTGCGCAGCCAACTGATGCCGATCAACCGCGGCTTTCCCCTTGACAAGCTGATGGAAGCATGTCGTCATTATATTAACAAGACAGGTCGCCGGATCAGCTTCGAGTACGGTTTGTTCGGCGGGAAAAACGATCAGCCTGAGCATGCCGAGGAACTGGCCGATCTGATCGGAGACATGCTGTGCCACGTCAACCTGATTCCGGTCAACTACGTGCCCGAGCGCGATTACGTGCGTACACCACGCAATGAAATTTTTCGGTTCAAACGCATTTTGGAGGAAAAGGGAATCAATGTGACCATCAGACGTGAGCATGGCAGCGATATTGCCGCTGCCTGCGGTCAGCTGAGGGCACAACACGCTAAAGAAACCGTGGGGTGAAGCCATGGAAATCGCGATGAAATCCCATGTTGGCCGCGTCCGTCAGGTAAATGAGGACTACTATGCCTGTGTTGCCGATCTGAACGGACGCGTGCTGGCCATTGTTGCAGACGGTATGGGCGGCCACCAGGCTGGTGACATTGCCAGCCGCCTTGCTGTTGAGCGAATCGTGAAAGAACTGCGTCACCTGGATGGGCAGCTCGATGCAGAAGATGCACGCGAGCAGCTGATGAATGCCGTCCTGCTCGCCAATAAGGAAGTTTACGATTACGCTGTAAGCCATCCGGAGTGCAGCGGGATGGGGACGACCGTTGTGGCGGCGCTGTTGGGAGAATCTTCCGTTATCACCGCGCATATTGGCGACAGTCGTCTGTATTTTTACAGCAAAGACGGACTGGTGATGAAGACAGAGGACCATTCGCTCGTGAACGAATTGTTGAAAAGCGGACAAATTACCGAGGAAGAAGCGTCTGTCCATCCGCATCGAAACGTCATTATGCGTTCGCTCGGTACAGAGCCGGATGTGTTGATTGATTTGGGGCATTTCGAGTGGTCAGAGGGCGATGTCGTCCTCATCTGCTCGGACGGCCTCACAAACAAGGTAGGCCATGCCTCTCTGGAAAAGTGGTTACAGAAACAGATATCGTTGCAAGCAAAAGTGGACGGCCTGGTGCAGGAAGCACTGGATGCCGGTGGGGAAGACAACATTACGCTGGTTGCTGTCCAAAAAAAGCTTGACGTCGGTCAGAAAGAGGGGTGAGAGAGATGGAAGGTCAACGACTGGGAGGACGGTATCAATTGGAATCCCGCGTCGGTGGAGGCGGTATGGCGATTGTGTACAAAGCCAGGGATCTGGTCCTGAATCGTCCGGTGGCCGTCAAGGTGCTGCGTTCGCAGTTTGGGACGGACGAAGATTTTGTCAACCGGTTTCGGCGTGAAGCGCAGGCGGTGGCAAGCTTGTCTCACCCCAATGTGGTCGGGGTGTACGATGTAGGCCAGGACGGCGACACGCACTACATGGTGATGGAGTACATAGAAGGCTGCACGCTCAAGGAAGTCATTATCCAGCGAGGGGCATTGCCTGTAGAAGAGGCGGTGCGCATCGCCGGACAAATTTGCGATGCACTCGATCACGCGCATCAAAACAAGATTATCCACAGAGACATCAAGCCGCACAATATCATGATCGGAAAAAATGGCAGAGTGAAGGTGACGGACTTCGGTATCGCGCGCGCCGTAACTTCTGCTACGATCACCCATACGAACGCCATGCTTGGCTCTGTCCATTATTTTTCGCCAGAGCAGGCGCGCGGCGGGATTACGGGGGAAAAGTCCGATATTTACTCACTGGGAATCGTCTTGTATGAGATGGTGACCGGAGAGCTGCCGTTTTCCGGCGATTCGCCGATCTCCGTGGCGCTCAAGCATCTGCAGGAGCCGCTGCCGGAGCCGCGCCAGGTAAACCCGAACATTCCGCAAAGCGTGGAAAATGTCATTTTGAAGGCGCTGGTCAAAGATCCGTTTCTCCGGTACGCATCTGCGCGGGAAATGCTCGAAGATTTGGAGACGTGCCTGTTTCCGGAACGGTTGAACGAAGAAAAGCTGACCTTCCCGGTGGATGAGGAGATGACGCGGGTTGTCCCGATTATTACACCGGAGATGATGGAAGGGCACACGAGCAGCCGAACCGGAGTCGGCCAGCGAAGCCGCCACGAGTCGACCGCAGAAGAAGAGGATGACAAACCGCCGAAAAAATGGTGGGTCAAGGCGCTGCTTTGGGCGGGAGGCATCGGACTGTTTTTCGTGCTTGGGATATTCGGCTTCAACTTCCTATTGAATGTGGTTCCATCCATACCGGAGGTGCCTGTTCCGTACGTGGAAGGAATGAAAGTGGAACTCGCCGAGGAAAAAATCAAGGAACAAAATCTCGTACCGCAAATAGTGGAACAAGCAGACGAAACGTTGGAAAAAGGCATAGTCATCACGCAAGACCCGGCACCGCCGATGAGGTTGAAGGAAAAGGCGGTCGTCACCTTGTACGTCAGCAAAGGCCAGGAGCAGATCGACATGCCGAATCTTGTCACCCTGCCGCGGGCAACAGCGGAGGAAACGTTGAAAAAGAACGGCTTCAAAATGGAAATGGTCACGTTCGTAGAGGAAGAGGACGACAAGGCCGAAGTCGGAACAGTCATCAAGCAGTCGCCGGAAGCGAATGAAAAGGTGTATCCGGGCAAGACGAACGTGAAGGTGACGATCAGCAAAGGCAAAGCGTTTGTCTCGATGCCGGACGTGCGCGGCAAATCTGCGGAAGCGGCACAAGTGGAACTGTTCAAACTAGGTCTTGGGGTAGAGATCAAGGAAGTGCCAACCTATACGACCGACAAGGCGGGCGAAGTGCTGAGCACGCATCCGTACGATCCGGGCATGAAGGTGCAAAAAGGCGTAACCGTGCCGTTGACAGTCAGCAACGGACAGTATCCGCAGGACGCCAAGTCTGCTGTAGCCACTGTGTACGTGGAAGTAGTGCCGGGCGAGACTATGGAAGTCAAGATTGAAGTGACAGACGCGCGTGGCGAAGCAAAAGTATTCCTGCAAGAAACGGTTGCAGAAAACAAGGAATACGACGTGCCAGTCGTTCTCTCGCCGCAAAAGGACGCTGTCGTCCGAGCGACGGTCAAAAGGCAGAACGACACCGAATTCAGGGATTATCAAACCATTCCGATCTCATATACCAGCTTGCCGTAAAATAGTGGAGGGACATGAATGCCAGAAGGACGAATTGTGAAAGCGCTGAGCGGCTTTTACTATGTAGCCGATGAGGGGCGCATCTACAGTTGTCGGGCAAGAGGGCTGTTCAAGAAAAAAGGCGCCAAGGTGACGCCGCTCGTGGGCGATTGGGTCGTCTACGATGCGATCAATGAAGAAGAAGGCTATATCATGGAGGTGGGCGAAAGGACCAATGAGCTGGTCCGCCCGCCCATTTCCAATGTAGACCAGGCTGTTCTCGTCTTTTCCATGTACAAGCCGATGTTTAGCTCCCTTCTTTTGGACAAGTTTTTGGCCCATACCGAGCGTGTCGGGATCGACTCCGTCATTGTCCTGTCCAAGGCCGATCAGGTGTCGCAGGAAGAAGTGGACGTCATCGTGCGCAAATACGAGGCGATCGGCTATCAGGTGATTCCGACATCGACGGTAGACGAACGCGGCCTGGAGGAAGTGCGCTCGATTTTGCACGACCGGATTACCGTTTTCGCCGGGCAGTCAGGCGTCGGAAAATCATCGCTGATTAACAAGCTGTTCCCCGGCGTCAGTCTGCAGACAGGAGATGTCAGCCACAAGCTTGGACGCGGCAAGCATACAACCCGCCACGTCGAGCTGATCCCGCTTCCGGGCGGCGGCTATGTGGCCGACACGCCAGGCTTTAGCTCGCTGGAGTTCATTGATTTTACCGAGCTGGACCTGGCCGAGTCATTCCGTGACTTTGCCGCCCTCAGCCCTGACTGCAAATTCCGCGGCTGTCTCCACCTTAGCGAGCCGTCATGTGCCGTCCAGGCGGCGCTCAAAGAGGGCAAACTGAGTGAGGAACGCTACGAACACTACAAACAGTTCCGCGAAGAGCTGAAAGAATATCAACGGAGGAACAAACCATGGTAAAAATTGCACCTTCTATCCTGTCAGCGGATTTTGCCCGGCTGGGCGAGGAGATTCTCGATGTCGAGCGCGGGGGAGCAGACTGGATTCACGTGGATGTGATGGATGGACATTTTGTACCGAATATCACAATCGGGCCATTGATCGTCGAGGCGATTCGTCCTGTGACCAAGCTGCCGCTGGACGTGCATCTGATGATTGAGGAACCTGACCGCTACATCCCGCAGTTTGCCAAAAGCGGGGCGGACTGGATCACGGTTCATCAGGAAGCGTGCCGCCACCTGCACAGAACGCTCTACCTGATTAAGGAGCAGGGCGTGAAGGCGGGCGTTGTGCTCAATCCGGCCACCCCGATTTCCACTATCGAGCATGTACTGCCTGATCTGGACATGGTGCTGTTGATGACCGTCAACCCTGGGTTTGGCGGGCAAAAATTCATTCACAATGTCGTGCCGAAAATCAAGGCATTGCGCGACATGCTCAACGAGCGCGGACTAAGCCATGTCGAGATAGAGATCGACGGCGGCGTCAACGCGGAAACGGCGCGCCTGTGCGAAGAGGCGGGAGCGACTGTACTCGTCGCAGGCAGCGCAGTGTTCAACCAGCCTGATCGCGCAAAAGCCATTGCAGCCATTCGCGGATAAAGCAAAACGGCAAACAGCAAAAAGCCATCTGCAACAAAACAGCGCAGATGGCTTTTTGGCGTGCGGAAAAAAAGAAGCGCTAGGGACGATCAGAAGTCACATACGTCCCTGCAATCAGATCGTGAATCGCGCGCTTGTCTTTGCGCACACATACCATGACGAGACTCGCGATGGCGGCCAGGCCAAACGTCAAGCCATAGACGAGCATCATGCCGACCAGCACGCGCAATAGCATCGTGCCGATCCCTACAGGCTCGCCGTCCACGCGGGCGATGCGCACGCCGACGATTCTTTTGCCTATCGTATAGCCGGACCAAAACACGGGGACGAGCAGGTTGTACAGCGTGGTGAGCAGATTGGTCACGAGATTGTCTTCCGCACTGCCGGTAATCCAAAAGCTGATGATAGCCAGGGGCACACCGATAATCAGTCCGTCCAGCAGGGATGCTCCGAGACGCCGCCAAAATCCGACGGGATTGCTTGGTACTGGTGCAGCGTGTTCCATCCGTACCCTTCCTTTCTTTTTCCGAGACTAGGGAATGTATATGTGTGGTCAGTCGAAAGTATTTCACGAAAAAGCGATGGAGTGAGGAAGAAGCATTGTTTTACAGGCTCGTAAACAGCCGCAGCAAAACCGCAATTCTTCCAGGAATCGCCTCGACGACGATATGCTCGTGAGCAGCGTGGGCACCGTCTCCGACAGGGCCGAGCCCGTCGAGTGTCGGGCATCCGGCGTCTGCGGCAAAATTGCCGTCACTGGTTCCGCCAACACCGCACTCTGTCAGCTCGAAGCCTTCCAGCCGCGCCTGCTCCCGTGCCAGCGAAAACAGTTTTTCCGTACCAGTCGTCCGTTCCATCGGAGGCTTGGTGATGCCACCTTCAAGCTTTAGCTCTGCGCCCGCGAGGACAGGGGAGAGCTGGCTCATCAGCCGGGTAATCCGCTCTGCTTCCTCGCGGCTTTGAATGCGGACGTCAATTTCCGCTGTCGCCCAGTCAGGAACGACGTTGGACACGCTGCCGCCCTTGATCGTGCCGACGGACAAGGTTGTTCCTTTTGCGTAATCGGTAAACGACTGAATCGCCAGGACGTGATGGGCCAGTTCCTCAATCGCGTTTACCCCAAGGGCGTGATCGTTGCCGGCATGAGCAGCGCGCCCTGTTGCGGTCAGGAAAAATTCCCCGCCGCCCTTGCGGCTTGTTTTCAAGGAACCGTCTCCGGCCGCGGGCTCCAGCACCAGTGTGTATGTGCTTCGTGCAGCTTCCTGCCTAATCAGTTGCGCGGAGGAAACACTGCCGATCTCTTCGTCCGTATTCCAGAAAAAGACCAGCTTTTTTTGAAGCGGAAGCTTGTGCGAAATAATCGCGCGCAGGGCAAAATAGGCGAATACGATCCCTGCCTTCATATCGTAAATGCCGGGACCGTACACACGTCCGTCCGCTTCGCGCCACGGCTCTTTTTCCAGCGTACCGATCTCCTTCACGGTGTCAAAATGCCCGAGTACGAGAATTTGTTCTTCGCCCTCGCCGTATTCGATGCGCAGCTGGTCGCCGTATGTTTCTTGCGGCAGGCGCTCGATCCGGCAGCCCAGTTCGCGGAAACGCTCGACGATCCGTTGACCGAGCCGATCGACCGCCTGCTTGTTGTGGGTCGGGCTTTCCATCTCCACATAGGAGCGCAGTTCGGCCAGGATTTCCGGGAGTTGCTCACGAAAATAGGACGTCCAATTGGTCATCATCAACTTCCTCCTTTATGTACGAGCTTTTCATATGCACTATAAAGCTTCAGGCCCCTTTTCGCCAGAGAAAAATCTGCCGAGCGGTCACAATATCGCGAGAAGTCGGGCATACTAGCGAAAGAGGCAAGCACGACAAACAAAAGGAGGAGGTTGATTTGTGTATAAAATTCTGTATTTTTCATAATTAACAGATGATGAAAAAATGATTGAAATTGTTTAGTTATTGATTAAAATAGTCATTGTCATGCATAAATATAATTTGTTGTGCAAAATATTCAAGGCAAGCATGGCTGCTTTTGCAGTAAATTTATTCTACCGGGGGTACATGATGAAAAAACGGACATCGATTCTTTCTCTTGCATTCACTTCTCTTCTGGCAGCGGCGCTGATCGCAGGCTGCGGCACGGGCAACCAGCCTCAGGCAGGCGCAGGTCAGGAGCAGCCGGCAGGCCAGGAGCAAGCAGCAGGCCAAGAAGGACAAGCTGGCGAGAAGAAGACGCTCATCATGGCGACGTCTGCGGACTACAAGCCGTATGAATACCACGATCTGACCAGCGGCAAGGACGAGATCGTCGGGTTTGACATTGACATTGCCAACTACATCGCCAAAGAACTGGGCTATGAAATCCAGATTACCGACATGGACTTCGGCGGACTGGTTCCAGCGCTGCAAACCAACCGTGCCGATTTTGTCATGGCGGGCATGACGCCAACACCTGACCGCCAAAAAAATGTGGATTTCTCCGACATCTACTATGAAGCGAAAAATACGATTGTCTCCAAAAAAGATAGCAACCTCACCAAGCCGGAACAACTGGCTGGCAAAAAGATCGCGGTACAGCTTGGCTCCATCCAGGAAGAGGCTGCGAAAGAGCTGGAAAAAACCGTACAAGGCTTGCAAGTGACTTCCCTGAACAAGCTGGGTGAGATTGTGGAAGAAGTCAAAACTGGCCGCGTCGACGCTGCGATCATCGAGGACACAGTGGCAAAAGGCTTTGTAGCGAGCAACCCTACCCTGCAATTCACTACGATTGAATCCAACGAAACGAACGGCTCCGCCATCGCGTTTCCAAAAGGTTCTCCACATGTAGAGAAGTTCAACGAAGTCATCAAAAAAATGCAGGAAAACGGAGAAATGGACAAGCTGATCCAAAAATGGTTCGCTCAATAATCTCTGAACGCCAGGCTTTTTACAACTATGCAACGTAGCAAGAGGTGGGAACGGGCATGAATTTGGATTTTGCGCAAATCGTGCCCTATATCCCTTTCATTTTGCAGGGGATAAAGGGCACGCTGCTTGTTACATTGATTTCCGTCGTTTTAGGCTTCATCTGGGGCTCGATCCTCGCACTCATCAAAATTTCTAAATTCGGGCCGCTGAATTGGCTCGCTGTCGCTTATACCTCCGTCTTTCGCGGAACCCCGCTGATTTTGCAGCTCACGTTGGTCTACTTTGCCACTCCCCAACTCACCGGCTACAACATTTCCCAACTGGAAGCAGCCGTCCTGACGTTTACGCTCAACTCAGGTGCGTACATATCGGAGACGATCCGCGGCGGGATTATGGCGGTGGACAAAGGCCAGTGGGAAGCGGCCAAGGCGCTCGGCGTCCCGTATCGCCGCATGATGCTCGACATCATTTTGCCGCAGGGTGTGAAAAACATTTTGCCTGCGCTCGTGAACGAAACGATTGCGCTTCTGAAGGAATCCGCGCTCGTCTCCACAATCGGTCTGGCTGACATCATGCAAAATGCGAACGTGGTAAAAGGAGCCATCTTCCGCTACTTTGAACCATACCTGATCGCCGGCTTCCTGTACTATGTCATGGTCATGATCCTGACATGGGTAGCGCGCGTAGTGGAACGGAGGATGAGACGCAGTGATTAAAATCGACAACATTACCAAGTCATTCGGGTCGCTGAACGTGTTGAAAGGCATCTCCACGGAAATCGGCAAGGGCGAGGTCGTGGCGATTATCGGGCCGTCCGGCTCCGGGAAATCCACGCTGTTGCGCTGCATGAATCTGCTGGAGGTGCCGACCAGCGGCAAAATTACGATCAACGGCCAGGAAATTACCGATCCGAAGGCAAACGTCATGGCGATTCGCCAGCAGATCGGGATGGTGTTCCAGCATTTTCACCTGTTCCCGCACATGACGGTTTTGAACAACCTGACCTATGCGCCGACAAAGGTAAAAGGCATGGCGAAAAGCGAAGCCGAGAAAAAGGCGCGGGAGCTGCTTGCGCGTGTCGGACTGGCCGACAAGGCCGACGTCTTTCCGTCGCGATTGTCCGGCGGACAGAAGCAGCGTGTCGCCATCGCCCGCTCGCTCGTGATGGAGCCGCAAATCATGCTGTTTGACGAGCCGACGTCCGCGCTTGACCCGGAGATGGTCAAAGAAGTGCTGGAGGTTATGAAAGGGTTGGCCCACACCGGGATGACCATGGCGATCGTGACGCATGAGATGCGCTTTGCGGAAGAAGTGTCTGACCGCATTCTGTTTTTGGACGACGGCCGACTGCTGGAGGACACGCCGCCAAAACAATTTTTCCAAAATCCGAAAAGCGAACGGGCCAAGCAGTTTTTGGAGAAGGTTCGCTAAGCAAAACGAAGCCGCGGATTGCTTGTGCCCGCGGCTTTTCTTTTTGACAGCCGTTGGGAGTTGGGCTAGAATCAGATACAGCCTGAGTGGCTGTTTGCTCTTCTTTGCGAAAAATTTTGGGGAGATACAAGGAGTGAAGGAGATTGGATCGTCAACGATTGGTCATCTTGCTGGAGATGGCGATGATGACCGCACTCGCGGTTGTATTCAGTCAGATCAAGGTGTTTGAAATGCCGCAGGGCGGCTCCGTGTCGCTGGTCATGGTACCGATCGCTTTGCTTGCCGTTCGCCGCGGCCTGTTGGCTGGCGTGGTTACGGGGCTGCTTGTCGGGCTGCTGCAGCTCTTGCAAGGTGCTACTTTGGTTCATCCTGTACAGGCGGTGCTGGATTATCCGCTGGCCTTTGCCGCTTTGGGACTGACCGGGTTTGTCCGCCTGGCGGGCCGGGAAGGAAAGATGCAGCGGATCGTCCTGCTGTGGGGCGGCCTGCTCGTCGGGGTGCTGGGCCGACTGGTTTGCCATTTTACGTCGGGGGTCATCTGGTTTGGCGAGTACGCGCCAGAGGGCATGCCTGTCGCGCTGTATTCGTTCGTCTACAACATCACCTACCTCGTTCCGGAAATGATAATCGCGGGCGTGGTCCTGACGGTCGTGCTGGGCAGCGCGGCGCAGCTTTTGTTTCCGGCGCGCAACCGATTGGCGTAGTGGGACCTGCATAAATGACAGATCGTTTTCATAATGTATTCAGGCAGCGATTGCGTTGCCTGAATTTTTCTTTTCGCCGTCATCCGTTCCACCTGACTTTTTAGCGGACATCGACATTTTCGCGTGGCAGGATACATGTTTATCCGACAGCAGAATATGATGTAATATGCACGTTTGGGAGAACACCTAAAAGGAGGTGCAGCAAGAAATGGGATTGCGCTCCTATCGCCTGCGACAGGGGGGCGCCTTGCGACGTGTTCTCGGGGTTGCGTTGGCTGTCGGGGGAATCACCATTTTCCTGTACATGGCACCTCCGTGGGTTTGGTATAGCCTGTTGGCGGCGGCACTCATGGGGGCGGGCTGGTTGTTGTATCGTGGGAAGTAATTTCGGTGAGGAGGGGTAGCATGCGGTTTTACACCATCAAGTTGCCGAAGTTCCTGGGTGGCATGATTCGCGGCATCATCGAGGCATTCAACAAGAAAAAATAAAGACGCGGCCTCCTTCATGAAAGAGACGGAAAGGGAACGTCGGTGAAATGCAAAAAAGCACCTTGGAGGGTGCTTTTTTTCGCGTAGCTTGCAAAAACTACACACGAGTTACGAGACCGGATTTCAGTGCTCGAGTGCTTACATAAACGCGCTTCGGTTTTCCGTTCACGAGAATGCGCACTTTTTGTACGTTGACACCCCAAGTACGGCGAGTAGCGCGCATGGAGTGGGAGCGAGCGTTTCCAGCTTTTGCAGATTTGCCTGTTACAAAGCAACGACGTGCCATTACGATCCACCTCCCTTGTTGCATCTAAACGGGATTTCCTTGATGGGAAATACAAATACTTGACTATATTAGCACACCATTGCTGTCAATTGCAATACTTGACATGATGATTTGCTCCGCCTTTCTCACCGGGGCGGCGGGGGAGACAAAACGCTTCATTTCTCCCATCTGTTAGTGTAGAATTGAGGAAACATCATGGGAATGCTTACCCGTGAGGTCTAGCTGTTTACCAGAGGAGGAGTCCTTGCATGACAGTGGAAATGAGCACATCGCTGGGAAAAGTCGATGTTACGGAAGACGTAATCGCACGAATTGCCGGAGGCGCGGCCATGGAAGTATTCGGGCTGGTGGGCATGGCTTCCCGCAAAGCGTTGAAGGATGGCATTGCCGAACTGCTTGGCCGCGACAACCTGAGCAAAGGTGTCGTCGTGCATAATACGAACGGAGAAGTCGTTTTGGACATGCATATTATCGTCAGCTATGGCGTGAAAATTTCCGAGGTCGCAGGCAGCGTGCAGCGCCGCGTGAGATATACCCTGGAGCAAATGGTAGGCATTGATGTCTCTGCCGTCAACATCTTTGTGCAGGGAGTTCGTACAGACAGAGATTCGTAAGGAGGAACAACAGGTGGTACATACGCATCTTGATGGCGTGCTGTTTAGCCGGATGGTTTACCTGGGGGCGAATCTATTATCCGCCAACGTCAGAGTAGTGGATGGCTTGAACGTCTTTCCTGTGCCGGATGGCGATACGGGGACAAACATGAATTTGACTTTCTCTTCCGGTGTGGACGAGCTAAGGCGCAAGGAATCTCCCCGAATCGCGGACAGTGCTGCTGCTCTGGCCAAAGGGCTTTTGATGGGGGCGCGGGGAAACTCCGGTGTGATTTTGTCCCAGTTGTTCCGCGGTTTTAGCAAAGCAGTCAATGGAAAAGACGAGGTGAATGCCCGTCAGTTCGCCGATGCCTTGAAGTCCGGTGTGGACGCTGCTTACCAGGCAGTGATGAAGCCGGTGGAAGGCACGATTTTGACTGTTGCCCGCGAAGCGGCGGAGATGGCTGTGCGTGCAGCGCGCACGTCGGATGACATTGTTTCTGTCATGGAAAAAACGTACGAGCAGGCGCAAGCTGCCCTCTTGCGCACGCCGGAAATGCTGCCTGTCCTAAAAGAGGTAGGCGTCGTCGATTCAGGCGGGCAAGGGCTTTTGTTTATTTACGAAGGCTTTCTGCGCGCCTTGCGCGGCGAGGAACATATCGAAAGCGAAGAACAGGCCAAGCAGCCCGTGAGTCCGGAAGAGCTGGACAAGCTGATTTCCGAGCAGCACAATGCGCAAGTCCACATGAAGACCGAGGACATCAAGTACGGCTACTGTACGGAATTCATAGTTCATGTGGCGCACAGCACGGAGCCGAACAAAAAGCCTTTTTCCGAGGTGCTGTTCCGCAGCCATCTGGATACGATGGGAGACTCGCTGTTGGTCGTTTCAGACGACGAGATCGTCAAAGTACATATACACGCAGAGCATCCGGGCAGCGTCTTGCAATACGCCCAGCAGTTCGGCAGTCTGCACCGGATCAAAATTGAAAACATGCGCGAGCAGCATGCGAACATTCTCAAGGCGGAAGAGGGCAAAAAGGAAGCACAGACAGTCGCATCGGCCCCGACAGCGGGCGAGCCGCTTCCGTACGGACTGATCGCAGTTGCGGCAGGTGAAGGCATCGCGAAAATTTTGCGCAGCATGGGTGTGCACGTCGTGGTCGAGGGCGGCCAGACGATGAACCCGAGCACGGAAGATTTCATGAAGGCGATTGCCGGGCTGCATGCGCAACATATCATCATCCTGCCAAACAACAGCAATATCGTCATGGCAGCGCAGCAGGCAGCCGAGCTGGCCGAGGTTCCGGTTTCGGTCGTGCCGACGAAGAGCATCCCGCAGGGGCTGGCCGCTTTGCTTGCATTCCAGGCGGATGCCGAGCCTGCTGCAAACGCTTCCCTGATGGAAAAAGCCATGACCCAGGTGAAGACGGGAATGGTGACGCATGCCGTTCGCGATACGCAGATGGGGGATGTCACGATCAAGGAAGGCGATTTCATCGGCATCGCCGAAAAAGAAATCGTCACGGCTGGACCGGAATTGCTGGAGTGCGCCAGGACGCTGCTTCTCAGCCTGGTGGACGAGGACACCGGGATTATCACGATGTTCCTTGGCGAAGGCGCGACAGAGGAGCAGGCGGAAGCGTTGCAGGAAGCTGTAGCGGACACATACCCGGATGCGGAAGTGGAGATTCAGTTTGGCGGACAGCCGCTGTATCCGTTCATTTTTTCCGTGGAGTAATGAGGAGAGGAGTGCGCGAGAATGCCAGTTGTGATTCTTACCGACAGCGCGTCTGATATTGATGCGTCTGTCAGGCAGTCGCTCGGGATTGTGGCTGTTCCGCTGAAGGTCATGTTTGGGGCGGAGACGTATCTGGACGGAGTGACGATCTCTTCCACCGAGTTTTTTGACAAGCTGAAGGAGTCACAAGCCTTGCCGACGACTTCCCAGCCGTCTCCGCTGGAGTTTGCCGAAGCGTACAAGGCGATCTGCGACCAGTACGGAAGCGATGTGCAGATTATTGCCATCCTGTTGTCCGGCGCTTTGTCCGGCACGTATCAATCGGCGATGATCGCCAAATCCATGCTCGATGACAAGATGGACATTACCGTGATCGATTCGCGCAAAGCTTCGTTTGTCCACGGGATGATTTGCGTGGAAGCGGCGAAGGCTGCGCAGGCCGGGAAGAGCAAGGAGCAGATTCTCGATGAGATCGACCGCTATCTGGATGAGGTGCAGGTTTACTTCATCGTCGACACGCTGGAATTTTTGCAAAAGGGCGGACGGATTGGCCGCGCTTCGGCTGTCATCGGCTCGCTGCTCAACATCAAGCCGATCCTGACGCTGGACCCGGCGGGATATGTGACTGCTTTTGACAAAGTAAGAGGGACGAAAAAAGCGCTCAACCGCGTCCTGGAAGCGTTGCAGGAGTACGCGCAGGGCCAGCCTGTCAAAGCCGCCATCCTCCACAGCTGCGCCCACGAGCAGGCGGCTGAGCTGTTGGAGCGGGTGAAAAACGAGTTTCAGGTGACGGAATCGCACCTGGTGCAGATCGGGCCCGTGATCGGTACGCATACAGGGCCAGGGCTGCTCGCTGTCTTGATGGTCAAGCAGTAGGCAGGAAAGTCCTCGTACACATAGCGAAAAGCCTCCCAAACGACGGGGGGCTTTTTACGCCGCCTTGTTTACTTATAGTAAACAACCCGACGATCATCAGCGCGGCGAACAGCACCCCGGCCAGGCCGCGATGCGCAGTGTAGCGAAGGATGATCCGGAAGGCTCGTCCTGACTGGTGCCGCGCTTGCTCACAAACGCTGACATGCTCCCGGATGGCGCGCGGATAGAGGGCCGGAAAGTCGACAAACAATAGTAGAAGCAGGACAGCAATTCCCCCTGTTGGAACAGGTATGGCATGATTTGGAAGCGGTTTCAAAAGGGGGCGACCGCAGCAGCAGGGCAAAACAGGCGCTACACTTTCCCATGTGGCGCTTTTACAGCCCGTAGGATACAATGAGAGTGAATCTTGTTGAACCCCTTGTCATTCAGGAGGAGAACCGGTTGAAGTATAAAAGCGTATTTGACATCATCGGCCCGATCATGGTTGGACCATCCAGTTCCCATACGGCTGGCGCTGCCCGGATTGGCCGGGTGGCTCGCAAGCTGTTCGGACGTCAGCCAAAGCGGGCAGACATAACTTTTTACGGATCTTTTGCGAAAACGTACCAGGGGCACGGTTCCGACGTGGCGACAGTTGCCGGGATTCTCGACTTCGAGACGTCTGACTTGCGCCTGAAAGATTCGTTTTCGATTGCAGAACAACTCGGCATGGAAGTGGTTTTGACCACTTCGGACGTTTTGACAGAGCATCCGAACACCGCGCGGATCAAGCTGTCCGACGATCAGCACCAGATTGAACTGGTCGGCGTGTCGATTGGCGGCGGCAAGATCGAGGTGCTGGAGTTAAACGGATTTTCCTTTCAGCTTGGCTTCGACACGCCGACGCTCCTCGTTTTGCATGAAGACCGTTTCGGGATGATCGCCGCCGTAGCCAAGGTGCTGACCGAGCACCGGATCAATGTCGGATTCATGGAAGTGTCCCGACACGAGCGCGGCTCGCGGGCCTTGATGGCGATTGAGACGGACTCGACGGTATCCGCAGAAGTGCTGGAGGAAATTCGTCAGATTCCCCATATTTTTGACGTTTCCCTGCTCTCGCTCTAGCTCGCAGCCCGAGCCCAAAAGTGCGAAAAGCAGGATCAGAGGAGTGAATCAACCAGATGTTTCGTAACGTAGCTGAACTGGTAGAATTGGCCGAATCCCAGGGAAAAAAAATCTCCCAGGTGATGATTGAAGCGGAAATGGAAGTTTCCCAGCGGACGAGAGAGGCGATCATGCAAGACATGTACGCCAACCTCGATGTGATGGAAAAAGCCGTGCAGCGCGGACTTGCCGAAGACATCCGCTCCCATAGCGGGCTGACGGGCGGAGACGCCAAAAAGCTGCAGGACTATATGAAAAACAAGCCTTTCCTGTCCGGGCCGACGCTGCTCAACGCCGTTTCGATGTCCGTTGCGGTCAACGAAGTAAACGCGGCGATGGGGACAATCGTGGCGACGCCGACGGCAGGAGCCTGCGGGATTGTGCCGGGAACGCTGTTTGCTGTTTCGGACAAGCTGAAACCGACGCGCGAGCAGATGGTCAACTACCTGTTCACCGCAGGCGCGATTGGCTATTGCATCGCCAACAACGCGTTCATCTCCGGTGCTGCGGGCGGCTGTCAGGCAGAGGTTGGCTCGGCGACAGCGATGGCGGCAGCCGCGATTGTCGAGATGGCGGGCGGTACTCCGGAGGAATCGGCGCAGGCAGTTGCGATTGCGCTGAAAAATATGCTCGGTCTGGTCTGTGACCCCGTAGCCGGACTGGTGGAAGTGCCGTGTGTCAAACGAAACGCGATGGGTGCCGCGATTGCGACAGTCGCCGCCGACATGGCGATGGCGGGTATCAAGAGTGTGATCCCGACAGACGAAGTGATTGACGCGATGTACCGAATCGGCTGCTCCATGCCGACTGCCCTCAAGGAAACGGCGCAGGGCGGGCTGGCGGCTACCCAGACGGGCCGTATGATCGAAGCGAAAGTGTTCGGCGTACGGCTGGAGAAGTAAATGGCTTCTGTGTATCAAGCGCCCGTCTCCCTTTTGCACGGGGTAGGGGAGGAGCGGGCGAAGGCATTTGCGGGACTCGGGATTCACAGCATCGGTGATTTGCTGGAGTATTTCCCTTCCCGCTATGAAGACTACCGCGTGCGCGATTTGACAGAAGTAAAAGACGGAGAGAGGGTCACGCTGGCGGGCACGGTGTACGGCGAACCCTCTGTTCGTTTTTATGGGAAACGAAAATCGCGCCTGTCTGTCAAAATGGTCATGGATCGTGTCGTCGTGACGGCTGTCTGGTTCAACCAGACGTTTGTGAAAAGCAGGCTTTCGCCCGGCAAGGAAATTCTCGTGACGGGAAAATGGGACAAGCACAAGCTGCAGATTACGGTCAGCGAGATGACCGAAGTGGATTCGGAGCGGGCTGCCAAACGGGGCGAGCTGGCCCCGATCTATCCGCTTGGCGGCGATGTGACGCATACGCTGCTGCGCAAGTCGATCCAGCAGGCGCTTGTGCAATACGGCAAGGACATTCCGGAGATTTTGCCGCCGGACATCGTCGAGCGCTATCGGCTGATGCCGCGCGTCCAGGCGTTTCATTCGATTCATTTTCCGCAAAATGCCGAGGACGGGCGGCTGGCGCGGCGGCGGATCATGTTCGAGGAACTTTTTTTATTCCAGTTGAAAATACAGACGCTGCGCCGCATCAATCGGCAGCATTCAGAAGGTGTGGCTCTGGACATTCCGATGGACGAAGTGCGGCAGTTTGTCAAAGGGCTGCCGTTTCCGCTGACCGATGCGCAGAAGCGGGTCGTCAAGGAAATCCTGGACGACATGCGCGCCCCGCATGCGATGAATCGGCTGCTGCAAGGCGACGTCGGTTCAGGAAAAACGGTGGTGGCTGCGATTGCGCTTATGGCAGTCGTAAAGGCTGGCTATCAGGGAGCCTTGATGGTGCCGACGGAGATTCTCGCCGAGCAGCATGTGCAGTCGCTGACGAAGCTGCTGTCGGACTACGGCATCGAGGTCGCCTTGTTGTCCGGCTCTTTGACAGCCAAGCGCAGACGTGAGGTCATCGGTTCGCTGCAAATGGGGCTGATAGATGTCGTCGTGGGGACGCACGCGCTCATTCAGGAGGACGTGTTCTTTGCGCGGCTCGGACTGGTGATTACGGACGAGCAGCACCGCTTCGGCGTCGAGCAGCGGCGCATTTTGCGCAGCAAGGGACTCACTCCCGACGTCCTGTTCATGACCGCCACGCCGATTCCCCGCACGTTGGCGATTACGGCGTTTGGCGATATGGATGTATCGACCATCGACCAGATGCCGGCAGGCCGCAAGCCGATTGAGACGACGTGGAAAAAGCACGACCAGTTCCCGGCTGTCCTGGAGCAGATGCGCGACGAGCTGCGCAAAGGGCGGCAGGCGTACGTCATTTGCCCGCTGATCGAAGAATCGGAAAAGCTCGACGTGCAAAATGCAATTGATGTCCACGCCCAGCTCTCCCACGTCTTCCCGGAGTTTGGCGTAGGGCTCATGCACGGCCGCCTGCCTGCGAAGGAAAAGGATGCGGTGATGCAAGCGTTTCTCGCCGGGGAGTACGCGGTTCTCGTCTCGACGACGGTGGTCGAGGTCGGCGTCAACGTGCCGAATGCTACCTACATGGTCATTTACGATGCCGAGCGGTTTGGACTTGCCCAGCTGCACCAGCTTCGCGGCCGGGTCGGGCGCGGTTCGGAGCAGTCGTACTGCGTCCTGATCGCCGATCCGAAGTCCGAGATCGGCAAAGAGCGGATGCGCGTCATGTGCGAGACGACGGACGGCTTCGAGTTGTCGCAGCGCGATTTGGAATTGCGCGGACCGGGTGACTTTTTCGGCACCAAGCAGAGCGGCTTGCCCGAGTTCAAAGTCGCTGATCTGTTGGCCGACTACAAGGCGCTGGAAGTTGCCAGACAGGAGACGGCGCGGCTGGTGGCCGACGACTCCTTTTGGCGGGATCCGGCGTACCAGTGGCTGCGCGATTATTTGCAGCGCGAAGGCGTACTCGATGGCATCGTGTTCGATTAAGCATGCAAAAATGGGACCTCTTGCCGCACCTGTGTGTGCGAAGGAGGTCCTTTCGCTTTTGCTGAAAAACTCTCTCCCAAAAACGTGACAAAATGACAGGGAAAAACGTATTTCCTTTTTGAGAGTGGAAAAAATTACTGGGGAGAGAGGCGAGTTTTGTGTTTTTGCGAAATCTTCGGGGAATGAGCATCGCGTTGGGCTGTTCATTGCTGGTCATGACGGGCTTCAGCGCCTCTGCAGCCTCTTGGGAAGAAAAACAAACAGGCGCAGGGCAGGCAGTGCTCGCGGCGTCCGCCCAGCCACTGCCAACTGGCGCGGGAACGAAAGCAGCGAGTGACTGGAAGCAGCCGGAGCGGCCTTTTGACTATGCGTCCATGAAAGAAGACGTGGTCATTCAATTGAACGAGGACCCGCGTTTGCGGTCGCCGCTGCGCACCGTGGTCGGACCTGCTCCGCAAGCGTACACGCTTTTTTTCCGCGAGGAGATGGACCGCGGCAGCGTGGAGGCGGCAATCCGCAAGCACGCGAAGGAGGAAGCGGCGAGAGTGGGCTTGGGCTTCATCGAGCCAGGCTTTGCGTTTCACTGGGCGAACAACCGTCAACTGCAGGTGCTGGTGACGCTTCCGGAACAAAAGACGAGCGAGCGGGACTGGACCGAATACGTGCTTAGCGCGGCTGGAGCCAAATCGGCAAAAGGCTCGGTCATCGGCGATTCCAACGCCTTTCACGCAGTCGTGCTCCCGCCTTCGCAAATTTGGCGCATTTCCGCAGACGGCGAAGTGCGGGAGAAGTTGACCGACTTTTCCGTTATGACCGACATGGAGTTCCTCGACCGCGAGCAGCGGTATGTGCTGCAGAGCCGTTTTACGAAGTATTGCGAATGCGATGCCCGTTTTCCGATGCTCTACTCGATTTACGATATGAAAACAAAGCAGCGGACTTCGTATCCCGTGGAGCTGACAGACAACTACCGCGGTGAGGGCGTATTTTTTGCTGATCGGCGCGGCTTCTTTTACGCCCAGCCGGAGAAAGGAACAACCGTTCCGAACAGCGACAGTGTCACCCGCGTCCAGGTGCAAGGATATGTGCACGGAGCCAGCTTTAGCCACGATCGGAAGCAGCTCTTGATGGCGGTGGGACGGGCCGACCAGAAAAAAGACCTCGACCTGGTCGTGTATGACTTGGGAAAAGGAACAGAGAAGCGGCTTCCTGGAGCGGTCAAAGGCTGGATTCCGACCAGCGAGTTCAACGGGGAAGTGCTGCCTGTCTCCTTCCATGACGACGGCCGCTACGCCACGTTTGCCATGAGAAGCGAGGAAGCGGGCTTTGTGGAAATTCGCCAGCGCTACGACTGGCAGAGCGGCAAGGTCATCGACTGGAATCCTCCGGTTCCGGCTGATTCCTGGTCCGGGTTCGTCCAGTCGACGGACGGGGAGTATCAAATGTACTGGAATGCGGGGCTGTTCAAGGGCAACGTGCAGTTGATGGACACGCGCGGACAAGGCCTCTGGCTGCCTGGCACGCACCGTTACCTGTTTACCGAATGGGAAAAAGCTGCACAGGAAGCCGACTTGAAGCAGTCGCTGTACCTGTTTGACGCCGATACGAAGCAACAGTCTGTGCTCGTGTCGGGTCTTCCGGCGGGGCTTTCTCTTCTGGGGGCAAGCGCGGACGGAAAATGGCTGTACGTGATGACGGATCGTACGCTTGCGCCCTAGCTTGCAGCAGTCGCGCGTACGCTCGCTGCCACGGCCAAGGGCGAAATTGCCTCTGATTTCGGCGGACAGGAATGGCAGTTTTCGCAAGCCTGCATAATCGGGCACGAAATGTCGGATGGCTTCGTCTGGCGTCTGCTATTCTGTGGGGGAAAGGGAGGTCGTTTTCATGGATTTGCTGGAAAAGCTGAATGAAGCTTTGGACTACATCGAGGAACATCTCGCTGGCGAGATCGACTTCAAGGAAGTCGCCCGGATCGCCTGTTGCTCCGAATATCACTTCAAAAGAATGTTCTCGTCTCTGGCGGGCATTCCCCTTTCGGAGTACATCCGGCGCAGGCGCATTACTCTCGCCGCTTTCGACCTGAGGGACAGCGGGATGAAGGTAATCGACATCGCCGTCAAGTACGGGTACAGCTCGCCTGACTCGTTTGCCCGCGCCTTTTTCCAGATGCACGGGGTGACGCCGAGCGAAGCGAGAGCCAGCGGGCAGTCCTTGAAAGCCTATCCGCGAATGACCTTCCATCTATCCATCAAGGGAGGCAGTGCCATGAATTACCGTATGGTAGAAAAAGAAGCATTTCGCATCGTGGGTTTGCAGAAAAGGGTTCCGCTGATCTACAACGGGGTGAATCCCGAGATTGCCGCCATGTGGGCGTCATTGGATGCCGAGAAGATCCAGTTGCTCAAGTCTCTTTCCAATATTGAGCCGCGCGGGATGCTGAGCGCATCCACCAATTTTTCCGAAGGCCGTCTGGAAAACAGCGAGCTGGACCATTACATCGGGGTGGCAACTACCTTGGAATGCCCGGAAAGCCTGTCGAAGCTGGAGGTTCCGGCCTCTACCTGGGCGGTGTTTGAAGCGGTAGGACCTTTCCCGGACACGCTGCAGGACGTCTGGGGGCGCATCTACTCCGAGTGGTTTTTGTCTTCCGGCTACGAGCTGGCCGAAGGACCGGAAATACTCTGGAATGCAGACAAGGATACCACATCGCCAACGTTTCGCAGTGAAATCTGGATTCCGGTAGTAAAAAAATAACATATGGGATGGGATTCGCACACGCTCGGCCAAATACGTGCCAGCGTGTGCTTGTCTTTTTCGGAAGGAATTACCATGTATTTTTTTCAGGCGGACAGGTATAAAAACGAACATACGTTTGCTATAATAAGAACAAAGTTCAAATGAGAACACAAGTTCTTATTCAGGGGATGATGGTGATGCCCAAGGCGAACAAAAGGATCATTTTTTTGATCGATATGCAAAGTTTTTACGCCAGCATCGAAAAAGCGGAGAACCCGGCGCTCAGGAATCAGCCGATTGTGGTCGCCGGAGATCCGCAGCGGCGCAGCGGCGTAGTGCTGGCCGCATGTCCGCTTGCGAAAGCATACGGAGTGGTGACAGCAGAAGCGCTGTGGCAGGCGCAGCAAAAATGCCGGCAGCTCGTGGTGGTGCGCCCGCGCATGGAGCATTACCTCCAGGTGGCGCTGGATATTACGCGCATCTTCCAGTCGTTTACCGATCAGGTGGAGCCGTACTCGATCGACGAGCAGTTTCTCGACGTGACAGGCAGCATCCACCTGTTTGGCAACGATCCGTTGCAACTGGCTGCCGAGATTCGGCAGCGTGTCTGGCTGGAGACGGGGATCAACTGCCGGGTCGGAATCGGGGAGAACAAGGTACTGGCGAAAATGGCCTGTGACAATTTTGCCAAGAAGCAGGAAACAGGGGTATTTTGGCTCAAGCGGGAACAGCTTGCCGATACGCTGTGGCGACTGCCCATCGAAAAATTGTTCGGGGTAGGCTCCCGCATGAAGCGCCATTTTCATCGGATGGGCATCTATCAGATCGGCCAGCTGGCCGCGCTCAGGCCTGCCGTGCTCATCCGCCACTGGGGCGTGAATGGCGAGGTGCTGTGGCGCACAGCGCACGGGATGGATGACTCGCCTGTTTCCCTGAACGAATACGTGACACAAAAAGGCATCGGCCACCATATGACATTGCCGCGCGATTACCATACCGCAAAAGAAATCAAGGTCGTGCTGCTGGAGCTGTGCGAAGAAGTGTGTCGGCGGGCACGGCAAAAAGAACGGATGGGCCAGGTGCTCTCCGTCGGCTGTCGCGGCGCGAATCTGGCGCCGGAAGAAGGCTTTGGGCGGCAGATGAAGCTTGCGGAAGCGACGAATGATGCCATGGCGCTGTACGAAGCGGCTTGCTGTCTGTTTGACCGGCACTGGACAGGGGGACCTGTGCGCAGCATTGGCGTCACGTTAGGGCAGCTCGTTCCTGACAATGTCGTGCAGTTGAATTTGTTTACCGACACGCCCAAGCGGCGCTCGCTTGCCCAGGCGATGGACGATATTCGGGCGCGGTTTGGCCCGGATGCGATCCTGCGGGCGGCTTCGGCGTTGGAGGCCGGGCAGGCCAGGGAGCGGGCGCGCAAGATCGGAGGGCATTACAAGTGACGGAGCCGATTGCCCCAGGAGAAGCGAAGGAACAGGAGCTGGTGCGCCAATATATTTTGTTTGGCATTCTGTTTCGCGCGGTTATGGTGGACGTGGAGCAGATGCGGCTTGTGCCGCTGAAGCTGTCTTATCTGGAGGTGCTGCTGGAGCTTTCGCGCTGGGCAGAGCGCCAGCACCATCAATTGCGCCGCCATTTGCGGCAGCTCGGCTGCACGATTGTCAGCGCCCGCCGCGAGGACTATGCGTACGTGGTTCATTACCGACAGCGCGGGTACTTGCGGGAAGCGAGCTATATCATTGAGGTGCTGCGCGCCGAGTGCCAGGAGCTTGTCGGCGCATGGGTACGAGATCATCACCAAGGAGAGAAGCGAGCATGAGAGAGACACGCGTATCCAAAAAGGAAAATTTGTTTGCCACGAGCCGGTTTGTGTTGCCGGAGCATCGGGAAATGTATGTGCGCATGAAGGAAAAGGAGAACCGCTACGTGCCGCCTGAGCTGGACCAGGAGCAGCTGGGAGCGCTGAGCGAGCTGGTATGGCAGGCGTTCCAGACAAAGAGCGTTTTGACGTTGACGTACTATGACGGACAGGCGCCGCGCCGCTTGTCGGCACAGGTCGTGCACATCGATCAGGCAGCGCGGCGATTGAAGCTGCGGGCAGGATCGGAGATGCACTGGCTTTCGTTTGCCTGTTTGCTGCATGCAGAGCTGGCAGCGCCTTTCTAAAACCAACCATTCATGCGCGACGGTCTGGCCGGGCACCCTGCAGGCAAAAGACAAAGGAGTGCATGAACGTTGCACTGGGCAAGCAGGCGAGCCGCTATCGAGGAAGCAAAAAAAAAAGCTCTCGGAAAAAAGGCAAGCTGCAAAAAACAGCGTGCCGCGCTGAAACGGTGTGTGTGAAAAAGCGGCGCGATTCCTGAAACGAAAAGCGGTCGAAAACAACCGTTTTTCGTCTTTTTTTGACTGAAACACTTTTTGCCAGAACAGATTGTTTCCTTGTATTGTTAGAATATCTTATTTAAAGCAGATATATGATGGAGAGGAACAGTGGATTTTACATGCAAGCAAAAGAAATGGGTGTCATGTTCACCAGGCACGCCGAACAAATCACTTCCAAGTGTTGGGGAGATTTTCTTCAGCAGTTGGAGGAAAAAGGCTTGTACGTGCTGATTGAGACGGACACGATCGGACGGGTAATGAGTCCTTTGGGCGGATTGATGCCCATGCCCTGCAAGAGCGAAACGCTCCACATTGTGACAGCAGATGAGCTGGAACAGCGCGGTTTGCCGCTCGGTCACCACATCGTGACCAAGCCAAAAGCAAAAGACAAGACAACGACTGCGTGATCGCAGCGAACGGACGAAACCTTTTCTGCCCGGTGCATTTTCGGGTGGGAAAGGTTTTTTTGTACTTGGGGTCCGGGAACAAACGAGGACAAACCCGTCTGACGCGAATGTCCAGGCGGGTTCATCCAGGGAAGGCTTCCAAAAACAAACAGAGCGTTCTCATGCGCGGGCTGGTCGCCGCGCGAAGCAAGTGCCTCCGCGCCTTTTGCCGAGAGCGAATCGCCGATAGCCTACGTGCGGCTTTGCTTGCCGTTCATGGAAGAAAACAGCCTGGTCATGCACAGCCAGGCGATCAGCGGCCCGATACCGATGGCGAACACCAGCCAGTTCAGCGTGAACGAAGAGACGCTGATCGAAGTGACCAACAGAAACAGCGATATTCCCGCCAGCCTGCCGACATCGAGCGCAAACTCGCGCAGGACGACGTATTCCACCCGGTTGCGCGCACTTTGTTCATTCGTGCCGATCAAGTCAAAGACGGTCGAAATCATCGGCATCGAAAAAAGCGGATAGGCAATCGAGACGGCAATTCCGAAAACAAGCAGCGTCACATAGCTCACCTGCCAGAAAAACAGGAGCAGGATGCCCGACATCACAATCGCGCCGATGAGCATGCCCCATTTGCGGTAGCGCGGAGCGTACCATTTGGCCGCGGCAAAGTAGCTGAACAGCCCGACCGCGGATGTAATCAGCCAGAAGTTGCCGAGCGTCATCTCGCTTTTGGTGGCAATGTACACGAACAGCCCGATGAGAAAGCCAAATACTCCCTCGCGCATCCCTTGCGCGGCCAGAGCCGCAGACGCCCAGCGCCACTTTGGTTCCTCGCGCAGACAGCGAAAGGAAAAGCCCCAGGCGTACATCCCTTCCGATTGGCGCTTTTTTAGAAAAAAGCTGATGATGCCGCCGACGACAAACAAAGCAAGCGACAAGGCGAAGATCAGGCGGTAGCCACTGCTGCCAGGCAGCCGGGAAATGAGCCAGCCCGACAGCCACGGAGCGAGCATGCCGCCAAGAGAAGCGAGCAAGCCTGCCCAGCCGTTGAAACGGTCGCGGTTGTCCGGTTCGGTAATCTCGAAGTAGACGACATTGAAGGCAAGCCAAAAAAAGCCGACCGCCATCCCTTGCACCAGTCCGAGCGGGACAGCGTACGAGATAGCCGCAGGCCCTGCCAGAAGAACGAGCATGTAAAAAAGGGCCGAGCCGGCCATCCCTGCGCGCAGGATGTTCATTTTATTGAACCGTTTGACGTAGGCGCCCGCGATCCAGAAGGTCAGGGCGCCAGCCAGATGGGTAGCGAATGTGAACCAGGCGATGGGCGCAAACTGACTTTTTACCTTCCATAAATAGACGTTCACGAACGTGCCGGAGAGCGAGCTGGCGGCGATGAACAGTCCGTTCACAAGCAGCAGGAGCCGGGCCTGGCTGTCCAGCTCCCCCGGTTTGTGCTGTTCGAAAGAGGCAGTGCCCGCCGATTTCACAAAGCCGTTGTTTTGCGGCTGGAAAAGGGAAGGAAGGCGGTTCTTCGTTCGTTGCTGCATACGATCACCCCGCTTCGTTAGTGGGCCATGAACATAACGTGCCCCACCTGGAAAGCTTTCAACAGGGTGTGAAGAAAGTACCATATTTTTCCTGTCAAGCAGCGGAAAGCCGAAGTTTTTTTCAGAATCGGAAGGAAAAAGGTCACTGGCAAACAAATAAGGAGAGGGGAAAGCGAAGGAGCGCAATTCACAAGGGGGTACCGATATGGCGACGACCATTTTCAAAAACGGGCGCATCTACACGGGGGATTCGAGACATTTGTTTGTGGAGGCCGTTGTCGTGCGGGACGGGCTGGTGCATGATCTGGGCAGCAGCGCGGACATGCTGCTGCAGTACGGGCGAAGTGACGCGCAGGTGATTGATTTGCAGGGCAGCACGGCGACACCGGGACTGATTGACAGCCACCTGCATCTTGGCTGGCTGGGGCTGACCTTTTTGCAGCTCGACTTGCGGACAGCGCGCTCCAAGGGCGAGATGCTGGCCCTCATCCGGCAAAGAGCGGAGCAAACGGCTGAGAATGAATGGATACAAGGCTTTGGCTGGGATGAAAACCTGTTTGTCGACGGCGGCGGCATCCCGACCATCGAGGAGCTGGACGCAGCTGCGCCGCATTGCCCGATTTTTTTGCCGCGCATTTGCGGACATGCGAACCTGGTCAACTCCAAAGCGCTGGAGCTGTGCGGCTACCACCCGGACATCGAGGTTCCGGCCGGAGGCGTGATCGTGCGCGATGCGGTCACAGGCAAACCGACAGGCATGCTTTTGGAGACGGCGTCCAACCTGATTACGAAGCACCTCCCGAAGCCTGGCTACGAGACGCTGAAAAACAGCTTGCGCAGCTCGATTCGCTACGCGCTGGAGCATGGCCTGACAGGTGCGCATACCGAAGACTTGCGCGAGCTGAACGGGCTTGCGCAGACGTATCGGCTGTACGACGAACTGGTCAACGGGGAGGGGCTTGGGCTGCGCTGCCATTTGCTGGTCTACTACCCGCACATGC
Source organism: Brevibacillus gelatini (assembly GCF_003710935.1). Classification (GTDB taxonomy): domain Bacteria; phylum Bacillota; class Bacilli; order Brevibacillales; family Brevibacillaceae; genus Brevibacillus; species Brevibacillus gelatini. Next base: position 81,743 of record NZ_RHHS01000039.1, on the reverse strand, counting down.
ACGAGCTGCGCGATTTAAATATGACGGCGGGCTACGGCAACAGCCACGTGCAGATTGGGGCTGTGAAAATTTTTGCAGACGGGGCATTGGGCCGCAGAACCGCTTACTTGTCCGCGCCGTATGCGGACGATCCGACGACGAGCGGCTATCCGGTGCACGAGCAGGAGGAACTGACCGGGCTGGTGCGGCAAGCACGCGAGCTGGGCATGCCGATTGCCGTACATACGATTGGCGACAAGGCGCTGGAAATGGTGCTCGACAGCCTCGACCAGTTCCCGGCTGTAGCCTATCGCGACCGGCTGATTCACACGCAGATTTTGCGCCCGGATTTGCTTGAGCGGCTGAACCATCCCAACCGGATCGCCGACATCCAGCCGCGTTTTCTCGCCGCCGACTTCCCGTGGGTGATCGACCGGGTGGGCGAAGAACGCATCCAGCATTCGTATATTTGGAAAACGATGCTGAAAAAAGGGATTGTATGTGCGGCAGGCTCAGATACGCCAGTCGAGCCGATTGATCCGCTGCTTGGCATCCATGCCGCTGTGACGCGCAAGGCACCGGGCGAGACGCATGACGGCTATCTCCCCCAGGAAAAGCTGACGATGGAGGAAGCGCTCCATCTGTTTACGCTGGGCGGAGCACAAGTCACCAGCGAAGAGCACGTAAAAGGAACGCTGTCGCGCGGCAAATACGCGGACATGACGGTTTACTCCCGCGATTTGTTTGCCATTGACCCGGATGAGCTGCTGGATACAAAGGTCGTGATGACCGTCATCGGCGGCAAGGTCGTCTACAGCAGATAGAAAGAAACACGAGAAAACCGGCTTCGCATACGGAGCCGGTTTTGATAATGCCATTTTTGCCGGGAGCGCGAAGCTGCTGCGTCAAGCCGATACTCCTGTCTGCCGCTTGCCCCGCCCCCATTTGCTTACATCCATTTCCGCGATCAGCACGCTCAACAGGACGAGTGCCGCACCGATATACCCGCGCACCGTCAGCGTCTCGCCCGCGAACAAAAACGCAAACAGGGCGGCGAAGACAGGCTCCAGCGAAAAAATCAGCCCGGTATGCGTCGGTGTCGTATATTTTTGCGCGACAGTCTGGACGACGAAGCCGATCGCGCTGCACAGGACGCTGAGCGCGAGTACGGCGACCCAGCCTTCTGTGGAATGCGGCAGGGCAGGCGACTCGAACAAACAGGAAAACAAAAGGCCGAGCAAGGCGGTAAAGCCGAGCTGGTAAATGCCAAGCTGGATCGTGTCGGAAAACGCAGCCCATCTGCCCGTTATGGTAATGTGCGTAGCGTAGCAGAGCGCTCCGGCGATGCACAGCAAATCCCCCTGGCTGATACGCAGCTCGGAGTTGAGCGACAACAGGCCGATCCCGACCATCGCCAGTCCGGCGCCGACAAACACGCGCTTTTCCGGCCGATTGCGCAGCAGGATGGACAGCAGCGGGACGAAGATGACCGTCAGGCTGACCAAAAATCCGGCTTGCGAAGCCGTGGTCGATTTGACGCCGTTTGTCACCGTGACAAACACACCGAACAAAACCGTGCCGAGCACAAAGGCGTGACCGAGCGTTTTGCAGCTGGTGCCGCGCAGCCGCCTGTGAAAAATAGCGGCTGCCAGCACGAAGGCAATGCCAAAGCGGATGGCGATCAGGTTGAAGGTCTCCAAATCCTTCAGCCCCATTTGCATAAACAAGTAAGACGAGCCCCAAAAAAGGGTAACGAGCAGCATCGCCAAATCGGCTTTCACTTGCGGTTTCATGTCCAGCCTCCTTGCACATATGAAACAGACGAACGATGAACGAATCGTATTGCGTAATACTCAGTATACGAGTATTGTTTGGATAAGAAAAATGAATGTTTATCATATTTTTCATGAAAGGAATTAATAAAAAAGGAGGCGGAGCGGGTGAGTCTTACCAAGTACGAGGTGTTTGTCACCGTCATCGAATCGGGGAGTCTGACCAAAGCAGGGGAAATTCTCGGCTTGACGCAATCCGCGATCAGCCACGCCCTCGCCAGTCTGGAGCGGGAGTTCGGCTTCTCGATTCTGACGCGCGGGCGCTCCGGGATCAGCCTGACGAGCAACGGCGAGCGGCTGCTTCCGTACATGCGGGAAATGCTTTGGGTGCAGGAGCGAATGCAGCAGGAGGTATACGCGATCAATGGCCTGGAGGTGGGGACGGTGCGGATCGGGACGTTCACCAGTGTGTCCACCCAATGGCTGCCGGGTATTCTCAAACGGTTTCAGGATCAGTATCCCGCAATCGAAGTCAAGCTGCTCGAAGGCTACTACGACGGAATCGAGAGCTGGATTCAGGCAGGCGAGGTAGACATGGGCTTCGTCTCGTTGCCGACGACAGAAGACCTGGAGACGATTCCGCTGAAAAAGGATCCATTGTACTTGCTCGTCACAGACGATCACCCGCTCTGTCAGGAAGAGCGGGTGCATGTGAGCCGCCTGGCAGAGGAAACGTTCATCATGCCAAAGGAAGGCTGCGACAACGACATTCAGCGCCTGCTCGCGCAGTATCAGTTGCAGCCGCGCGTCAAGTACGAGGTAGGGGACGACCACGCGATTATCGCCATGGTGCAAAATGGCTTGGGCATCAGCATCCTGCCGGAAATGATCCTGTTTCGCCTGCCGCCCAATATCCGCATGATCCCGCTCGCGGGCGAGCATTACCGTTCGCTTGGCGTGGCAGCGAAATCGTTTGGCAAGCAGTCTCCTGCCGCCAGGCGCTTTTTGCAGGTAGTGACCGAGTGGGTGCGCGAGCATGGATAGGCGGTCAGATCAGGAAGGCAAATTCCGCGCGGTTGGGGCAGATGCGGGTGTTTTTCGCCAAAACGGCAGGTACAAAAGTGAAAAGATCGCGACAGCAACCCCTTCCAGCGAGAGGATGTACCACGGATACGGCCCCAAAAAGTCGATGAGGCTCGGGTTTTCCGGCTTGCGCGAGACAAAAAGATAGTTGCCGCCTGTCCAGGCGTTGACGACGAACGCGACGACCAGAAGCACATTGAGAAAGCCCATCGTTTTCAGTACGGAGCGAAAAGTCGGGCGAAACCCTTCCACCCACGTCATGTACAGGCAGGCGAGAATAATCCCGGCATGGGCGACAAAAAAATGCACAAAACGAAAGTGCGGGAACGGATAAAACAGCTCGGGTGTAAGCAGTGCCTGGGCTGCGCCGCCGATCCCGGCAAAAAAAGTGATCTCGTACAGACGGTAGCTTCTGGTGAGCAGCATGATGGCAGACAACAGGAGCGTGACACTGCACAGCTGCAAAGGCAGCGCATAGGCAGCCGACCAGCTATCCGAGAGCACATGCCAGAGCTGAAACGCTACCTCGGACAAGAGCAGCACGCCAGCCAGAGCATAACGAAAGGCGCGCTTGGCCGCAGGTGCTTGCAACTGGCGGCGAAAGAGGTACAAAAGCAGCAGCAGGCAAAAGGTAACGGCGAGCGCCAGCAAATGCGGGAGCGAGAAAAGCTGAAACGGCGGCCCGGAAATGGTCAACGAAAAAGAAGGCGAGTTCATCTGGTCCTCCCTGAGCAATGATGGAACGGGCAAGCTGCGGGAGCCTGCTAAAAAGGCTTTTGCAGGCAGTTATGTACTGTACTATTGAGAGAATTCACGAAATTTTAACACACGCTTGCTTTTCGAAAATCCATCCATGGTTATAATATAAATAGACTCACGTACATAATTGAGAGGAGATATAGTCTTGAACTTGGTACTCACAGAAAAACTATGCAAATCTTGCCAGGCTCGCTTGACTGATTACGAGATCGAAAACAATGGTGCCCTTTGCATGGATTGCTACAAGGAAGAACAAAGCGAGCAAAAGTAGCAGCACGACGCAAGTCAGCATGTTGCCACACAACGATAGATAAAAGTCAGAAACAACACAGCCCTCTCCAAGCGAGAGGGCTGTTGTTTTACCATACCATAATAGATGCGGAATCTTCGCCCAACCCAAGCGGAAGCTTCTATTTTTCTGGCAACGGAATGATGAGCTCCATCCGGCGGCTGCCGTCCTTCGCGCTCGCTTCAAACAGGATCAGCATGAGTGTGCTGTTCGGTTCGGCTTTTTTCACCTTCACGGTTTGCGTAAAGTCGCCCCATTCGGGAGCTCCGGCAGAGGTTTGGAAAAAGCCCTGGGCCAGCTCGTTGTGTCCGTCTTCCACGACGTAGTTGACGACGGCTTCGAACACCTGCGCCTGCCCTTTTACTTCAAATGTATCCTCTCCTGTTTTTTTCACGGTGACATTGCGAAAAATATCATTGGCATAGACGGTTTCTTTCGTTTCCGGTTGCTCGGCAGGCTGCTGTTCTGCCGGAGTCTGCGACGGGGCAGGGGCCGGTGTTTCCGATTGTGCGGGCGTTTGCGGCTGCGTAACAGGCGGGTTTTCCTGGGCAGGCGGAGCGCTTGTGCAGCCTTGCAACAAACCGACTGTCAACAAGACGAAAAGAAGCTTTTTCATCGTATCCCTCGATTCTGTCCAGATAGTGGGTGGAGCTGTTCACAAGATAAGACGTAAAAAAGCCAAATAGTGTTACAAACTACTGGTCATACCACTCCAACTTTGTGCTAAAATGGGGTGGAAGCAGTAATCATTATTCCTAGAAAGCTGGTCTGATAAGAATGGTACAACAAACATTTCGTACGGAAAAAGACTTTCTCGGTGAAAAGGAAATTCCCGCAGATGCCTACTATGGCGTGCAAACGATGCGGGCGACAGAAAACTTCCCGATTACCGGGTATCGCCTCCATTCATCCCTGATTGTCGCAATGGCCATGGTCAAAAAAGCGGCGGCCCTTGCGAACATGGAGGTTTCCCGCTTGAATCCGCGACTCGGCAATGCGATTGTGACAGCCGCGCAGGAGATCATTGACGGGAAATGGCACGATCAATTCATCGTGGACCCGATTCAGGGCGGTGCGGGAACATCCATTAACATGAATGCAAACGAAGTCATCGCCAACCGCGGTCTGGAGCTTCTTGGCGAGAAAAAAGGAGACTACTTCCATCTCAGTCCAAATACACACGTCAACATGTCGCAATCGACCAATGACGCTTTCCCGACGGCAATCCACATCGCGACGCTCGATTTGCTGGAAAAGCTGCTCGTCACCATGGAGACAATGCGTGACGCTTTTGGCCAAAAAGCAAAAGAGTTCGATGACGTCATCAAGATGGGCCGCACGCATTTGCAGGATGCTGTTCCGATCCGCCTCGGACAGGAGTTTGAAGCATATCGCCGCGTGCTGGAGCGCGATATTAAGCGGATCAAGCAATCCCGCCAGCACCTGTACGAAGTGAACATGGGTGCGACTGCTGTCGGGACAGGCCTGAATGCCGATCCGCGCTACATTGCGACCGTGGTCAAGCATCTGGCGGAAATCAGCGGCTTCCCGCTCGTCGGGGCGGAGCACCTCGTAGACGCGACGCAAAACACCGACGCGTACACAGAAGTGTCCGCAGCGCTGAAAGTATGCATGATGAACATGTCCAAAATCGCCAACGACCTGCGCCTGATGTCGTCTGGTCCGCGTGCGGGTCTGGGAGAGATTTCGCTGCCTGCGCGCCAGCCAGGGTCTTCGATCATGCCGGGCAAAGTCAATCCGGTCATGGCAGAGGTCATCAACCAGGTGGCGTTCCAGGTTATCGGAAACGATCACACCATTTGCCTCGCTTCGGAAGCAGGCCAACTGGAGCTGAACGTCATGGAGCCGGTCCTCGTCTTCAACCTGCTGCAGTCGATCAGCATCATGGACAACGCGTTCCGCGCCTTTACGCGCTACTGCCTGGAAGGCATCGAGGCAAACCGCGAGCGGATGAAAGAATACGTAGAAAAAAGCGTAGGCGTTATCACAGCCGTCAACCCGCATCTCGGCTATGAAACAGCAGCCCGCATCGCGCGCGAAGCGATTTTGACTGGAAAATCCGTGCGCGAGCTGTGCTTGCAGTACAACGTCCTGACGGAAGAAGAGCTGGACCTGATTCTCGATCCGTTCGAGATGACGCATCCGGGTATCGCTGGCGCTTCCCTGTTGGATCGCGATTAATCGTAAAATAGAATGGGCAAAAACTCCCGCCCTCGTCTGGAAACGGACGAGGCAGCGGGAGTTTTTTTCGATCAATCATGGTTTTAAGGGAGCCTGCGACTCATTTTTTGGCAAAGCTTGCGGAGTGCCAGCCTGCATTTGCGGCAGCTGGTCCAGGCTTCTGAATTCATAGCCGCGCTTGCGGGCCTCGTCGATGATCGACCCGAGCGCATCGGCGTTGTCCTTGGAAACAGCGTGCAAGAGAATGACGGCTCCTGGATGCAACTGGCTCATGACGCTGTCAAACGCGTACCTGGCCCCGCGCTGCACTTTTGTATCCCAGTCCTTGTAGGCGATCGACCAGAATACGTTCGTATAGCCCAGCTCCTTGCTGACAGCGAGTGTGCGGTCGCTGAAAATGCCTCTGGGCGGACGCAGATAGCGCATGTTTGCCTGTCCGGTCACTTGGGCGACTGCCTCGCTGACCCGTGTCAGTTCTTCCTTGATTTTCTCGTTGGACATGGTTGTCATGTCCGGATGGCTCCAGGAGTGATTGCCGATGAGATGGCCTTCTCTCGTCATCCGCTTCAACAGTTCAGGCTGGTCCTTGACGTAATGGCCTGTCACAAAAAAAATCGCGGGCACTTTTTTCGCTTTAAGCGTGTCCAGGATCGCCGGGGTATAGCCGTTTTCATACCCGTTGTCGAATGTCAGATACAGCTCTTTTTTCGACGTGTCTCCCAAAAAAACAGCGCCGTGCCGATCTACGATGCTTTTGAACCCTTCTTCGTTGATCGAAGGAAGCTGTCCGTTCCTGCTTTTTTTGAAGCCGAAATGGTACGGATGGTCCTGATGGGCGACAGCCGCATGCAGCGGCAGGCTGAACGCCAAAAGCAGAATGGCGCCAACGTGAAGCAGCTTTTTGTAGCGTGGTTTCATCAATCTGGCACTCCTTTCCTATCCCAGGTCATGACGGTGGCACGGACGTTTCCACCCAAAGTTTGTCCAGTCAGTCTGCAAATATGTAACGGGCGCGGCGGGAGAAGAGGATAGCAAAAGTTGGAAAAAATTTGCAGGGCGGAATGGGACAGTGAACCATTACACAAGAGAGGCGACTGTCATATAGTAACAATGTCGACGGGAGAGCCGCTGACGAACAGGCAGATCATCATCCGTTACCAGGAGGTGGAGGCATGGATTGGTTGAGGTATTTGCGCGACGCTGTCGGGGAGGACGATGGGATTGAAGAGATCGAAGTCAAGGTAGAATATGAGGATGGCACCAAGAAAAAATGGATCTTCTCCAAAAATCAGGCACCGTTCTTGGAAGACGACGAAGATGAAGAGGACGAAGACTGATGTTTCAATAAACATGCCAAAAGATACGCGCATCTAGGCGTATCTTTTGGCGTGCCATGAGCGGGAACATCCGGAAAATTTTGCTGATTGGCCCAAGCGGCCTGATCTGTGTTTTTCGTGCGCAGGTCAGGCCGCTTTTTTGCTGGTGAATTGGCAAGTTCCCAAGGATATTTGTCCGTTTCGCCAAGCATTGTGCACGAATAATTTATGAAGAAGGTGAGCGCTTTAACATGGAACAACGGGGGGAATGAAATGGAACAGTACGTAATCAAGCCTTGGGCCACCCGCGACGACAGCCAGCCCACTCCAGTCGACTGGGATATGCAAGTACCTCCGGAAGTCGATGCGATCGCGGAGCTCGTCATGAAAGAATACGAGATGTCCGTCAAGAGCAAGACGCTGATTACCTCGAAGCCGGACAAAGGCGGCGCGATCTGGCGGATCGAGACGGACAAAGGGCCGCGCAGTCTGAAAGTGCTGCACCGCACGCCGGAGAGAAGTCTTTTCAGCGTTGGCTTGCAGGAGTATGTCGTCAAGCAGGGGGCCAGAGTTCCCGCGCTCATTCCGGCCAGAGACGGAAAGCTCTTCGTGGAAAAGGGCGGAAAGCTGTGGATTGTCACGGACTGGATCACCCTTACACAAGCGACCAAGGTAGACTTGGCAGGAGCGCAGGAGCTGTGCTACGGCCTGGGAGAATTTCATCGACATTCGAAAGGATACGTGCCGCCAAAGGGGGCGAAAAACTCTTCCCGTCTGTACCGTTGGCCCAACTACTATCAAAAGATTGCCAAAAAAATCGGCTGGATGCGTGAAATGGCAAAAGCCTATCGGGAGACGGCCGCAAGCAACTCGATTTTGTCTGTCGTCGACAAGTATGAGCGGCAAGCATTGGATGCGCTGGAGCGGCTGAAAGCGTCTGCCTATCCAAGAATGGTGCAGATGGGCGAACCGCACTGGGGAGTGGTCCATCAGGACTACGGTTGGTCCAATGGCCAGAACGGACCAGGCGGGCTTTGGGTCATCGACCTGGACGGTGTGGCTTACGATTTGCCGTTCCGCGACCTGCGCAAGCTGATTACGAGCACGATGGACGATATGGGTGTCTGGGATTTGACGTGGATGAGAGGCATGATTGAAGCGTATCACCGGGCGAACCCGCTCGATCGGGAGTCGTTTGAAGTGCTTCTGATCGACATGGCGTTGCCAAATGAATTTTACAAGCATCTGAAGGAAATGTTTTACGATCCGGTCACGTTCCTGAACACGGAAGCAGAGGCCATCCTGCAGCGCGTCCTCTCCACCGACCAGACCAAAGACCAGGCATTGGCGGAGCTGGCGAAAGACATCAGCCAGTACCAGCCCGGCGATTACACCCAGGTTGTCGTTCCGGCCACGCCCGTGCCCCAGTCGCCTGTGAGTGCATCCGATCAGGCAAAATGGCAGCTCGCTTCGCCAACTCCGGCGGCACAAGCGGAGAGCAAACCAGCAGGTGTGAAATCGCAAGAGCAGAGCAAGCCAGTCGGCGTGGAACGGCAAGAGGAAAGCAAGCCAGTCGCTGTGGAACCTGGAAAGGTTATTCGCCTTCCTGAAAAAGAACGCAAGTCTGTGCGAACTGCTGTGCCCGCGAAAAAGCCGCCCGTCAAAGAAGCGCGACCGATTGAAGCAGCAAGAGAAAGCGGGAAACGGGAGAAGGAAAAGGAAAAGGAAAAGCTGCCAGAAGTTGTGCTCTTCCCTAATCCCGGGCTGCCTGCCGCAGAGGCAACGATGCCAGCGAGCACGCAGCGCAAGCGCCTGAAGCCGAGAGTCGCTACTGTGAAAAAAGCCGGGGTTAAACCAGCGAAGAAAAAGGCAGCGTCAACAGGCTCGACAAAAACAGCAAGCAGAACGGGCAAGAAAGCAAGCGCCAAGCTGCCCGCAGGAAAAGCGCTCAAAAAGACTGGCAAGTCGAACGCAACAACAAAAACAGGAACCCAGCTTGCAAAACGGTCCAATTCTCCCCAAGGCACTCAGCATGCAGCCGTCAAGCATCCTTATAAAAAGGCAGCAGCTCCAAGCCGCAAATTGACCAGTAATCAGGCCAAGAAGCCGCGCGCGGCAAAAGCCAAAAAAACAGGCAGAACCATGCGATGAGTCGTGTCAGGAAAGGAGAATTCGGATGAAGGTAGTCATGATCTGCACGGAAAAGCTGCCCGTTCCCCCGGTGCGGGGCGGCGCCATCCAGACGTATATAACCGGGATCGCCGATACGCTCGGAAAGCACCACGACCTGACGATTTTAGGGACGTCGGACCCGACGCTCGCCATGGACGAACGTGTGGGAAATGTTCGCTATGTGCGTGTCAATGGGCAGGGCGTCTTCGAAATTTACGCGCAGGAAGTTCTCGCGTTTTTGCGGGCAAATCCGTACGATGTGATCCACGTATTCAACAGGCCGCGGCTGGTTCCCATGATTCGTGAAGTATGTCCGAACGCACGGATCGTACTGAGCATGCACAACGACATGTTCGGTGTGGCGAAAATTTCCCCGCAGGAAGCGGCGAGCGCCATTGCCAACACGTCGACGATCATCACGATCAGCGATTATGTAGGGCGCGTCATTGCGTCGCTCTACCCGGAAGCGCAAGGGAAGCTGCGCACGATCTATTCCGGTGTCGATTTGCAGACGTTCGTTCCATGGGAAAGCTCGCAGACTGCCCGAAAAATTCGCCAGGAGCTGCGGGCAGCTCACAACCTTGGGAACAGGCAGGTCATTTTGTTCGTCGGCAGACTGACCCCGAAAAAAGGGGCGGACATTCTGGTGCGGGCGATGAACGAGCTTTCGGCCTACAAATCCGACATCGCGCTTGTTCTGGTCGGAGGCTCCTGGTACAGCGTCGATAAAGTCAGCGACTATGTCGCCTATGTACGCGCACTCGCGGATCGTTCCCCGGTTCCGGTCATCACGACTGGCTATGTGGCGGCAGAAAACATCCACCACTGGTTCTGGGCAGGAGATATTTTTGTCTGTCCTTCACAATGGGAGGAACCGCTCGCCCGTGTCCACTACGAAGCGATGGCCGCAGGACTGCCGTTTGTGACGACAAAACGGGGCGGCAATGCCGAAGTGATTATCGGCGGAAACGGCCTCTTGGTGGAAGATCCGGAAAATCCGCAGTCTTTTAGCAACCAGCTCAAGGTGCTGCTGTCCAATCGCGACCTGCAGCGAAAAATGGGGAACAGCGGAAGACAACTGGCGGAACAGCGGTTTACATGGGCGCGCGTTGCCCAGGAAGTGCTGGACGTATGGCGGAACCTGTAGCTTGAACTGAATATGCACAAATACCCACTTTTTTCGAAACAAAGGCAAAGAAGTGGGTGTTTGCTTTATTTTCGCAAAGGGAGGACAAGCCTTGACTGCACGAGGGCAGGGGAGCAAGCTCGTCCAAACGAGAAGCAAGCGAGGCGTGGAAAAAGCAGTTCTCCCACTCCTGCTTTTTGTTTGGCGAATCGCAAAAAAATCAAGCCGGAGTGGGAGGGCAAGGCGAGAGGATCAAAGCGCTTTTCCTGAGCCCTCTATCAACTTGAGAGGGACGGGCGCTGCCTCCTCTTCTGCTTGTTCGTCTACTACGGCTGATTCTCCCGGCGGAAGGGCATCCGGAATGATGGCGACAATGCGGTTGAGCGGGATGAGAATGCAGTTGCCGTAGCTTCCGTCAAGCTTCAGCTCGATGATGCCGTCGTCTACTCTGGCAAGCTGCCCCACCCGGTAGGGGCGGCTGTCCGGTCCCCAATCGGACGTGAGGATGACTTCGACCGTCCGGTTTTCCCTCATGCATTTGCACAGCTCTTTTCGCAAGCTCGCTACGCTTTCCTGCTCGGGAGTGTCTTCTGCCTCTACGTCCACTTTGACCACCGGAGCAGGGATGACCAGTGGCTTTGGAGCTTCAAACTGGACGATGGGCGCCTCGACCTGGACGTTGGGCGTGGGGCTTGTGACAGACACGGTGGGAGCAGGCGTGGTTACATTCACATTCGGGGCGCGGACATGGAGGCGGACGATCCGGTGGAGCCTGTCTATCAAGCGTTTGGCTGTCTGATTGGACCGAGGTCTTTTGCGGAAAACTGACCTCGCCCGCTTCTTCTTTTTGGCTGATCGCAAGAATATGCACCTCCTACTGTCATGCTTTATCATATTCAGCACGAAACAGAGAGAAAGGGACAAATATCCGTGTCGGGGAAAATCAGGCAGGAAATGATTAGTAATTTTAGCGGAAATTTTTTAAAACAAATGGAAAATCGTGTATACTAGTCAGGTAATCTCAAAAAGGGAGACGGAGGTTTCACCATGAATCAAATACCAATGACCCCAATGGGAGTGGGGAAGCTATTGGACAAAAGCTTCAACGTATATCGCCAGCATTTTGGGGCGTACTTTCTTCTGGCTCTGATCTGGTTTGGTCCGTTTTTGCTTTTGCAACAGCTACTCCTGATCGACCTGAGCAATGTGCCGCTGCTCATGCAGGATACCGAAGGACTGGAATTTTGGGAAGCGATGGGGGAAAAGTTTATCGGGCAGGAAGAGATGGTCACCCAAAACATCGCCCGGCTCTTGCTGTACTTGTTTTTGGTAGCACCGCTGACGATGGCAGTGGCCTATCCGCAGTTGCTTGCAGGCGCCACCTTGCTGACGAAATCTGCATGGGAGCAGCAAACGGTTGACTTGAAAGCCGCGCTGAAAGGCGCATTGGGACGCTTTTGGCCGCTTGTCGGCAGCACCCTCGTCTACGGACTGCTCGCGATTGCGGTGGTGTTCGGGTTTACGCTCGTGTTTTTGCTCATCGGCTTTTTGTTCACGATAGTTACCGGCAGCTCGATTGAAACGTTTTTGGACGCGGGGAGCGACTTCAATCCGGTGCTGTTCTTCATAGTCTTTTTGTTCGGCTACCTGTTGTTTTTGCTCGGCTTGGTTCTGGTGCCAGGCTACTTCCTGCTCAGATGGAGCTTTTACTTGCCGCTTGTCCTGTTTGAAAAGGGCGGCGTCGGCATCGACCAAAGCTGGCGTTTGACGAAAGGGAATTTTTGGAGAATCTTTGCGATTTTCATCGTTTTGAGCTTTTTGTATTCGACCTTTTCGGGCGGGATTCAGGTTGTCATCTTGAGCATTTTGGGGACGTCGATCATTTCGCAGATCATCCTGGTTGTGCTAAGCTGCCTGCTGATGCCGTGGATGGCGATTGTCTATGCGCTTGTTTATTTTGACTTGCGCGTCCGAAAAGATGGAACTGACCTGCAGGAGATGATGAACAAGCAGCTGGATCAGTCGACAGACCGCTTTTCTGCTGAGGAGCCGGGAGCAGCACATGAATAGCACCAATCCTTGGGCAGCCGACAAGGAGCATTTGCAGGAAATTTTGCAGCGCGACGAATTTCAAACCGGGCACACGGCAGGCGAGAGCTGGCTTGCGCAAGTGATCGATTTTTTGCTCGAATGGCTGTTCCGGCTGTTTTCGTGGTCGGACATTCCTGCGGGTGTAGCGACGACGGCATCGACGGTCGTGCTGCTCGTCGCGGCACTTTTGCTGGTCATGCTCATTTTCTGGTTGTACCGCCGGATGATGTGGGAGCAAAAGCGGAAGGCGTCGCTGTTTGTCCACGGTGAAAAAATTCGCTCCCATGCCGACTACTTGCGTGAGGCAAAGGAGTATGCCGAGCGCGGAGAATGGCGTGAGGGCGAACGCTCGCTGTTTTTGGCGTTGCTCGTCTACATGCAAAAACAGTCGTGGATTCGCATTGAACAGTGGAAAACGAACTGGGAATACGCTGACGAAATCGAAGCCAGCCACCCGGAGGCGAAGCCGCTGTTTCGCCGCTACGCCAGGGCGTTCGAGCAAGCCTGGTACGGGCAGGTAGCTGTGGACAAAGCAGACTATCTGGAGCGGGTCCGCGAGCTTGCGCAGATTTTGGACGGGGAGGGACAGCATGAATAGCCTGAGAACGTATCGCGTGGGCATCAGCGTGGCGATCGTGCTGCTCGTCGTCGTCGGATGGTTTATCGTCAAGCCTGTAGCCACGAAACAACCGCCTTATCTGGCAGCGTCGGCACAGCCGGACGGAATCAAGGCTGTGCTGCTTTTGCTGGAGGAAAAAGGAAGCCGGGTCAAGGAGTGGCGGCAGCCGACCCATTTGCTGCCGACATCATCAGGACAGGCGTTGCTTGTCGTCGAGCCGGACAATCTGACTGAAAACGAGCAGGATGACTTGCTTGCGTGGGCCAGCGATGGAAACGACCTGTTTGTTTTCTCCGAGCGGGCGATCCATTGGGCCGACTTGCCCTTTGAACCGAAATATATGGAAGGAAACGGAAATCGGGAACGTAACATCCAGGGCCAGCCTCTCGGCGGAGCGATGATGGGCAAGGCAAAGACCCGGGTCAGATGGAAAGAAGCAGAGGGGCTGGAGCCGCTCTTTTACGACGACCAGGGAATCCTTGCGGGAAAAGTCGAGGTAGGAGCCGGAAGCATTTCGTACTTTTTGGTCCCGGATTGGTTGACGAATCAAAAAATTGCGGAGCTGTCTCACTTCGAGGCAGTGTGGCCGCATTTGCAAAAAAGCTGGTCGGTGATCTGGGTGGACGAATACCATCATGGAATGCAGGAGAAGCCGGGGCTTTTGGCGATCTATCCCGGCTGGCTGGTGGCCGCGTTTGTGCAGCTGGCCCTCGTGCTGCTCTTGTTTGTCTGGTGGAAAGGGAAGCGTTTTGGCCCTGTCTACACGTTGCGCGAGTGGACAGTTCGCCGCGGGGACGAGACGCTTTTGGCCGTGTCGAGCTGGTATGAGCGCCGGAGACTTGCGCGTGACGCGCTGGCGCACAGGGAAGCGTATATGCGCCAACTGATGCACGACCGCTGGGGCGTTCACCAAAAGGCGGACCGCGCCGAGATTTTGCGCTGTGCCGGGCTGCGCTGGAGCGAGCAGGAAGTAACGAAGCTTGCCCGGCTGCTGGATCGGCTGGAGCAAGCCCGCAGCGGAACCGGATATTCGGCAAAGCGGCTTTTGGCAGACAGTCTTTTGCTGGATGAGATCATTACGCTACTGATGAAGGAGTGACAGAACAATCGTGGAGCAATTATTGCAACAGATGGAAAAGGAACTGGTCGGACAGCGGCAAAACATTCGGCTGCTCGTGGCGGCCCTGCTTGCTGGCGGTCACGTCTTGCTGGAAGGAGTGCCCGGGATCGGGAAGACCAAAATGGTCCGCACCTTGTCGGGGCTGATCGGGGGAGAGAGCAGACGCATCCAGTTTACGCCTGACATGATGCCTTCCGATATTATCGGCCACGTCGTTTTCAACATGCAGGACAACCGCTTTGAGACGATCAAAGGTCCAGTATTTGCGAATTTGCTGCTGGCGGACGAAATCAACCGCACGCCGCCGAAAACGCAGGCGGCGCTTTTGGAAGCGATGGAGGAAGGCCAGGTGACGATTCACGGCGTCACGTACCCGTTGCCCGAGCTGTTTTTCGTCGTCGCCACGCAAAATCCGGTCGAGTACGAAGGAACTTACGTGCTGCCGGAGGCGCAGCTCGACCGCTTTTTGTTCAAGCTGACGATGCAGTATCCGTCGCATGAGAACGAAAAGCAGATTCTGCTCCAGCACGTCCAGCCCACAGGCGGGCAAAAGACAAGGCAAGCGCCGATCTGCAGCCTGGACGATATTTTGCAGCAGCGGCGCAAGTTGCAGGACGTCGTGGTCGACGATTCGATTTTGGAATACATTACGACTTTGATTCGCAAGACGCGGGAAACAAAACGGCTGCTGCTCGGGGCAAGCTCCCGTGCCGGGATTGCCGTTCTCATGGCCAGCAAGGCGTGGGCGCTTTTGGACGGCCGTGAGTACGTGACGCCGGATGATGTGAAAATGGTCGCCCGGCCTGCGCTGCGGCACCGTCTTATCCTGGCACCGCAGGTAGAATTGGAGGGGGGCACCAGTGACCACATCATCGAAGAAACGTTGGCCGCTATTCCGGTCCCTCGCTGATTTTTTGGCAGACCGCTTCGTTTTGCCGACGAAGCGGCTGCTCATCCTGCTGCTTGTCGGCACTCCGATTGCCGTCGTCGGCTTTTTCATGGGCACGGGGTACGGAGCTTTCTGGCTGTACAACGGTCTTGTCTGTGTGGCGAGCGTGCTCGACTGGCTGACGCTGCCCAGGCGCAACGATCTGGAGCTGCGCCGCGTGCTTCCCGAGCAGAGCGACATCGGCCAGTCGTTTACGGTCGAGGTAGAAATGACGAACCGAAGCGGCCAGCCGATTTCCTACGTGCTGATGGACGATTTGCCGCACTCTTTTGCGGAAACAGGGCCGATCTCGGGCCGGATGGAAAGCGGCGAGTCGCGCATCGCCTATCAGACCCGCGGCACGGAACGGGGAAACTATACATTTTCCTGGCTCTATTTGCGCTGGAGCGGCAAAATCGGCTTGTGGCACCGTCAGAGCCGCTTTGCTTTTCCGCAGACGATCAAGATTTACCCCGATTTGTCGCAAGTGCGCGGCTATTTGAACTCGCTGCAGGACAGTCTGATCGTCGACGGCAAAAAAATATTGCGCCGCGCCAAATCCGGCTCTGAATTCCACGCGATCCGCGAGTACGTTCCGGACGACGATCCGCGCGCGATCAACTGGTCGGCGTCGGCACGCACCCGGCGACTGATGACGAACCAGTATCGGCCAGAGCACGGCAAAGTCATTACGATTCTCGTCGACTGCGGCAGGCTGATGGGCGTGGAGCTGGACAACGAGAGCAGGCTCGATCGGTCGCTCGAGTCCGCGCTCACGCTGGCTGCGGTCGCTTTGCGCCAGGGAGATCAGGTGGCGTTTCTGGCCTATTCCCACGAGATCAAGACGTACATTCCGCCAGGGCGCGGGATGGGGCATCTGCACACGATTTTGGAAGCCACCTACGATTTGACCCATGACTTCGTCGAGGCCGATCCGGCCAAGGCGCTGGAATTTATACACCGCCAGCAAAAGCGGCGCAGCCTGATGGTGCTGTTCTCGGACATGGAAAATTACTTGGTCGAAGACTTGCTGGCCAGCTATTTGTGGAAAATGCGCCGCTCGCACCTGTTTTTGCTGCTCTCGCAAGCGGACCCGCTGCTGCACGAATGGACGCAGGTCCCGGTCGAAAACAGCCGCCTGGCCTACATCAAATCAGTGGCGCAGCGCTTCCAGCTCGACCGCAGGGCGTTTCAACAAAAAATGACCGGCGCGGGCATCCAGGTGCTCGATGTTCCGGCCGATCAGTTGACGCTGACGGTGATAAATGCTTATTTGGAAATCAAGGCGAGAGAAGCATTGTGAGCCTGACGCCTGCGCCCGAAATAATACCACAGGCACAAAAGCAGCAAGGTGGCCGCGGCGACGAGGTACTTTGCTTCCAGGGAGAGTGACGAAGGCGTGACATACCCTTCGATGATTCCTGCCACAAACAGCAGCGGCAAGGTCGCAAGCAGCAACTGGGCCGATTCCTTGGCCGCCTCCAAAAACTGATACTTGCGGGCATAGCGCCCAGGCACGAGGAGTCGGTAGCCCATGTGCAGGCCGGCTCCTCCGGCGATGAAGATCGCGGTCAGTTCAATGACGCCGTGCGGGAGGATGTACGCCCAGAAAGCGTAGCTGCTGTCTGCCTGGTAGTAGACGGCAGCCAATGCCCCGACGAGCAGTCCGTTGAACAACAGGACGTAGATCGGCACGAGACCGAACGTAATCCCGCTGACAAAAGCGAGAATGGCGACTTTCATGTTGTTGGTCATAATCATCGTCGAGATGACAGGGCTGTTGATGGCATCGTGTCCTTCCCCCAGTCTCGTCGGATCAATCTGCTCGGCCATGCCCTGGGGCAGCACGTAGTACAGGTTGAGCGGATCAACGAGCACCGCCGCAAACCCGGATACGCCGCCAATGATGAAAAGCAGGGCGGCCATGCCGATAAATCCGATCCGCTTGTGGATCAGCCCGATCAGATGGACACCGAAAAAATGCCGCAGCTGCTGCCAGCTTCCCGACTGCTGCTTGTACGTCAGGTTGTGGGCGCGGGATACGAGCTCATTGAGGTAGAGCGTAATTTCGTCCGCCGGGTGATACGAGCGGACCAGCGCCAAATGGGCGGAAGCTTTTTTGTACAAATGGGTCAGACGGTCAATATCTGCGGCCGTGATCTGCCGCTCTTGCCGGGTGAACCGTTCGACCAGTTGCTCCAGTTCGGCCCAAGAGGCTTTGTGCTTGTGCCAAAATGAAGTGATTTCCATGGATAAGGCCTCCTTATCTATTAGAGTCTACTAGAATTGCAAAAGGGAGAAGCGAACCGAAATGAATGAAAATCCATCCGTGAATCAGGCAGGTCGCGAAGCATCCGTTGTCACACCTGAGCATGTGATGCTGCGGTTTCAGACAGCGGGCTTGGGCAGTCGGGCTGCTGCCCAGCTGATCGACAGCGTCATTTTGCTTCTGGTTAATCTTACTGTATTTATCGTGATTGGTATAGTTTTATTTGGGAAAGAAGAGAGTTTTTTCCTGGATACAGACAACTATGCCGTCGCAATTGTCATCCTCCTGTTTTTCGTCCTCAACTTCGGCTACTTTTTGCTCCTGGAGGCGTTCTGGTCGGGACAGACCGTCGGGAAAAAGTGGATGGGAATTCGCGTCATCCGCGACAACGGCCAGCCGATCACGTTTTTGTCGTCGACGATCCGCAACCTGTTCCGAATCGTGGACAATCTCCCGTCGGGCTACTTTCTGGGGGCGCTCGTCTCTTTTTTCCACCCTCGCGACAAACGCATTGGCGATCTGGTCGCAGGGACAATTGTCGTCGTCGAGAGCGGGGGTCGTACAAGTCTTTTCCGGAACAGAAAGGCACAAAAACAGGGGGCTGTGCCCGCAGAGCCGCTTGTTCTCACCGAGCAGCAAAAACAGGCGCTGACCCGCGAGGACTGGCAACTGCTCTCGGCCTTTATTACGCGGCAGTCCTCTCTGGCGGAAGCGAAAAAGCTTGAACTGGCGGAAAACATCGCCCGTCTGTTGCAAAAAAAGCTGGAATACAGCGAGGAGCAGGCGCGCCAGGAAGCGCCGATTTTATTTTTGCAGCGGCTGTACCGCACGCTGCAAAGTGAGTGGAGCCTGGGGAAATAACGTGGGAAGATACCGGCAGAGACACGAAGCGCGGTATCTTCTTTTTTTGAGCAAAATTTCCACTATTTTTGGAAAAGCCTTGTCGAAAAATAAACTATGGTATAATAAAACCTCACTCTATGTCACAGAAAGGAGGAGGGAGCCGATGAACGACAATTACATGGAAGCGTCATCGACTTCGTCTACTACTCTGCCACTCCCGGCAAACGGGAAGCAGGCGAACAGACGCAAACGAGGCAGCCTGTTTCAAGCATTGTTTCCCTCCCGAACAGAAGGCAAGCGGCCTCTATTGCCAGTCGCACTCGCTGTACTGGTTTGGGTAGGACTCGCTTACGCTGGCTACGCCTTTACTGCCCATACGCTGGACAAGCAGCAGCAACTTGTGAACCTGCGCATCGATCAGATACAGGAAGACAACCAGAAGCAGATGAAAGCGTTGGGCGAACAACTCGTGCTGGTGCAGGAAGAGTTGAAAGAGGTACAGACGGGTCTTGGCAGTTTGGAAGAAGACCTGCAATTGACGGGTGAGACGATCGGCGGGACGAACAAGACAAAAGAAGCATTGCAGGATCGGATCGACCAGTTGAACAAGCAGTTGGTGGATTTGAAGACATCGCTGAAAAAACTGGAGGATGCAGCTCGTGCTTGGTAAAGTCAATCGCTTTTTTCTGTTCCTGCTGGCGCCAGCGCTCGGCTTTTTGCTTGCCCTCACCCTGACCAATCCCGCGGACAAGCTGCAGGCGGAAGGCTTGAAGCTCGACTCGGAGCAGTCGAAAAAACTGGCGGACGAGCTGGGGCAGCAACTGAACGACACCAAGACGACGATACGCCACGTGGAAAGCGTGGTCGAGGACATCCGCGATCGCGCCAAAAAGGAGCAAAAAGAGTACGAAGAGCAGAGCAAGCACATCAACAACCTGCTTGCGACGAGCAAATCGCAGACGCAAAAGTCGGCCGATGTGCTGGACACGATTTTGTCCAACATGCTCGGCGACCCGATCGGGCAGTCCTTCGGGAACAGATCGACGGTCAAAGTCTATTCGCTGCAGGAAGCAGGCTATCGCGGATACATGGCAAAAGTTCGCCTGAAAGACCCGAACGCACTGAAAATGGTGCTTGCCAACGACTCGGTCAAGAGCAAGGGCGAGACGACGAGCAAAGCCGGAAAACGCACCGGAGCTGTACTGGCGATCAACGCAGGCGGCTTCATGAGCGACAGCAAAGGCTATCTGACACCGCTTGGCATTACGGTTGTCGACGGCAAGATTCGCACGTTTTCCAACAATTCCAAGCTGAGCTTCGTCGGGTTTAACAACAAAGGCCACCTGGTGGGAGCCAACATTACCACGCAGGCGCAAATTACCCAGCAGGGCATTTTGCAGGGGGCCAGCTTTTTGCCAAGACTGCTGCAGGACGGGAAGCGACTGCCGATCCCTCGCGACTGGGCCAACGCTCGCCAGCCGCGCACGCTCATCGGACACTTTGACAACGGCGACTTGCTGCTCATCGTCATCGACGGCAGACGGGAAGGCTGGAGCAAAGGCGTTACGCTGGAAGAAGCGCAACGCAAGCTGCAGGAATTCCACGTCGTCGACGCCTACAATCTCGATGGCGGCGGCTCCAGCGCGTTTTACTACAACGGCAAGATTTTGAACAAGCCTTCGGGCGGCAAAGAGAGACCGGTCGTCAGCAATCTGGTCATCCTGCCGTAATCGAACGCTTTTGAATAGGGACACTCTTCCGGCGGGGAACATGCCCTCGCCTCGGAAGAGTGTTTTTTCTTCTGCCGGAGAGCGGCAGGTTGACCTGAAAAAATACTGAAAATTATAATAATAGAATACAGATTAGAAAAGAAAAAGCCTGGGGGGATTGTATGAAAAAAATAAGGATGGTAGCCCTCTCGTTCATTTCCGTCTTTTCCCTAACCCAATTGGCGTGGGCGAAAGTTCCCGGTGTTCCGGCAGGAGTGGATGGCGCCACAAAAGGGATTGTCGCTGTCTCCCATCCTGCGGCCGCACAGGTCGGTCGGGACATTTTGGCCAAGGGGGGAAATGCCGTGGACGCCGCCGCCGGAATCCAGTTGGCTCTGAACGTCGCAGAGCCGTACATGTCGGGAATCGGCGGCGGAGGCTTTATGATGATCTATTTGAAAGACCGGAACAAAATTACGGTGATCGACAGCCGGGAAACAGCTCCGGCAAACGTGACCGCCGACATGTTTTTGCAGGCCGACGGGCAGCCGATTCCTTTTGAAGAACGGCACACCAGCGGTCAGGCAGTCGGTGTGCCGGGGACGTTGCTCGGCGTAGCAGAAGCGCTGGAGCAGTACGGCACGTGGGAGCTGGCCGATGTGCTTGCGCCAGCGATTGAACTGGCGGAAAAAGGCGTTCGCGTCAACTGGGTGACGGCGGACTATATCGCCAAGTCGCGCGCCAAGCTGGAAAAGCACAAAACCGCCGCGCAAGTCTTTTTGCCGGAAGGTCGTCCGCTGGAGGAAGGGCAAATGCTCGTCCAGCCCGATTTGGCCAAGACGCTGAAGCTGATCCGCGACGAAGGACCGGATGCTTTTTACAAAGGCGAGATTGGCCGCGCGCTGGTCAAAGAGGTGCAGCGCACAGGCGGCAACATGACGATGGACGACCTCAGAGCGTACCAGGTCAAGGAACGGGAGCCGGTGCGCGGGATGTTTCGCGGTTATGAAGTGATTTCCATGTCCCCTCCCAGCTCGGGCGGCTTGACGATGATCCAGATTTTGAAACTGATGGAAGGCTACGACAACCAAAAGGACGGGTTTGGTTCCGAAGCGTATTTGCACCATCTGATCGAGGCCAACCACCTCGCCTATGCCGACCGGGCGGCGTACATGGCGGATGAGGACGTCTATCCGGTGCCCAAGCAAGGACTGCTCCACGACGATTACATAAAAGAAAGGCGCAAGCTGATCGACGACAACCGGGCCAATGCCAATATCACTGCTGGCGACCCGTGGAAGTACGACACAGGACAAAAGCCGGCGGTCGCGCTCAAAATGCTCGACAGCTCGCCCGTGAAACAGACGACCCACTTTGCCGTCATGGACAAATGGGGCAACCTCGTGTCCTATACGACCACGATTGAAGACGTATTCGGAAGCGGTGTGATGGTGCCGGGCTACGGCTTCATGCTCAACAACGAGCTGACCGATTTTGATGCTGTTCCGGGCGGCGTCAATCAGGTGGAGCCAGGCAAGCGCCCCCGGTCGAGCATGACGCCGACGATCGTGCTCAAAGACGGGCAGCCGTTTTTGGCGGTTGGCTCGCCGGGCGGCTCGACGATTATCGCTTCCGTGTCGCAAACGATTCTCAACGTGATCGACCACGGGATGAACATCGAGGACGCCATCCGCGCTCCCCGCATTTTTTCCAGCAGCTATCCGAACGTCTCCTGGGAGGCGGGCATTGACCAGGACGTCATCCTGCAGTTGATGGCAAAAGGCCATGTCTTTGCCGAGCAGCCCGCAGAGATCGGCAATGTGCAGGCGATCGTCTACGATTTTGAGACAGGCAGGATGTACGGCGGAGCGGACAATACCCGGGAAGGCACAGTGCTTGGCGTCGACGCAATCGCTTACACGGCTGCCGAGCCGGAGGAAGTGCCGTATGAGCCGGGAGAGCCTTTTGCCGTTTCCGTAAACGGGCAGACGTACCCGTTTTTGCCGGAACAAAAGCTGATCGTGGACGGCATCGCCTATGTGCAGGCTAAGAAACTGCTGCTCGGTTTGGGCCAAAGCAGCGCCGACTTCCGGGCAGATGCCATTACTGTGCGCGGAATAGCGTATCTCCCTGTGAAAAAAGTGGCCGAAAAGCTCGGGTACACCGTCACCTGGGATGACAGCGAACGGGTTATCGAGTTGAAAAAGTAAGCAAGAGAAGCGGTGCAGGCAAAAGTGTGACAATCCGTCCTTTTATTTCGTCTCACTCCATGGTAAGGTAAAGCAGAACGTATGTGTCTGTATGGAACCAGGAGGATCAATCATGAATAACAATCGCACCAATGGCCTTGCGATCGTCGCCGCACTATCCGTAGCCCTGCTCAGTGGTTGTGAAGCGCCTTCGCTCGACAGCCTGCTTTCGTCCAACTCGACTCAGCCGGCGGGAAATACGGCAACAACGGGAGAAAGCACGCAAGCAAATACAGCGGAGCCAACACAGGGATCTCTTCGGGCGAAGCAGGCATCCCTGGCCGAGACGATCACAGACGTCAATGGGGTTCCGACGGTGACAAACCCGACCGATCTCGCCGTTGTCGTGAACAAGAAGCGGGCGCTGCCTGCTGACTATATTCCACCTGATCTGGTGGAGCCGAACGTGCCGTTCCCGTTTGATGAAAAAGTGGAAAAACGGTTGCTGCGCCAAGAGGCGGCACGAGCGCTGGAAGAGTTGTTTGCAGCCGCCAGGCAGGACGGCATCGAGCTGTACGCCGTGTCCGGCTATCGTTCGTACAAGACGCAAAAATCGTTGTATGAGACCTATGTGCAAACCCAGGGGGCGGAGCATGCTGCCAAGTACAGCGCCGTTCCGGGAAAAAGCGAGCATCAGACCGGATTGGCGATGGACGTGTCCGGTGCCGATGTGAAGACGAGGCTGGAGGAATCGTTTGGCGACATGCCGGAAGGAAAATGGCTGGCGGAGCATTGTGCAGAATACGGCTTCATCATCCGCTATCTGAAAGGCAAGGAAGACACGACCGGATACGCCTATGAGCCGTGGCACATTCGCTACGTCGGAAAAGAAATGGCGCAAGAGATCACGGCGCAAGGGATTACTCTGGAGGATTACTTGTCCGCAACTGCCACCGCGCAAAAATAAAAGCGTAATAAGAAAAAGCCGCTCAACGGTACAGAGCGGCTTTTCGTATGCGATTGTCCAGACAGGCTCACAGCCGTTTAGTTCGGCAGACGAATGGCGGACAATGGCCAGTAGACTGCTTCCGCGCGACCGACTACGTGATCGAGCTTGACAGGGCCAATGACCCGGCTGTCCATGCTGTTGTTGCGGTTGTCTCCCATCACAAAAACGCTGCCTTCCGGAATGGTAACCGGACCGAAGTCCTCGGTCAAGGTCACGCCGGCCGCCGAAGCTTGCAGCTTGTTGTTGGTCAGATACTCTTCACTGAGCGGTTGACCGTTGACGTACACCTGGTCGTTTTTCGCTTCCACGGTGTCGCCTGCGACAGCGATGACACGCTTGATCCAGTTGTCGCCGCTCGCATCCGGGTGAATAATCACGATGTCGCCTGGCTGCGGTTTCTTGAAATAGTAAATCGCTTTGTTGACGATGACCCGCTCGCGGTCATGCAGCGTGCTCTCCATCGAGCGCCCCTGGACGACGTAGGGAGCCATGATGAACACGTAGATGAAGGCGGTCAAACCGCCAATCAAGGCAAACGATTTTAACCAGTCGAGCAATTCGCTTTTCCATTTTGCTGTACTTTTGGTTTGTTCCATCGACTTGATCTCCTATGTACATGGTTTCGCCGGCAATGGATTGCCGTGGGCCAGCGCTTGGACTGCCTTTCTATTATACATGCAATACGATTGGATACGGAATAAGATTCAAGGAAAATAATGGAGGACACCCAAAAGCTGCTGTCACGATTTTGCCAACTTCGCCTATTGTCAGTTTTTCCTGTTTGCGGTAAGATGTTGTTGCACATAAGTTTTACAGTAAAATTATTAAGTGGTAAACACTTTGTTCCGGCTCATACATACCTTTCGAGGAAAGAAATAATTTTGGCAGGTCTATTGATCTTCACGTACTTAGGCTATATAGTTTTATAGTAAAAGTACCAATGTTATTTACTTTCTGAAAATAGGTGATGTTGTGAGCGACATGTCCCGCGCCAGTAAAATTGAGGAACTGGATCGAGCGTTTGTCGAAATGGCTCGCTTCTTTATCAGCCATTGGCTGGAAGAAGAGGGGCTGATTAGTCCCAAGCAATTTATCTTGCTGCGAGTGCTTCATCAAAAAGGAAGAAGCACAGTTTCCGAACTGGCGACCATTCTGAAGCAATCCAACAGTGCGACTACGATTGCGCTGAATCGGCTGGTGAAAGCCGGTTATATCGATCGGGTTCGTGATGATCTGGATCGGAGAGTCGTATGGGTTACGCTGTCGCAAAAGGCAATTCCCATGCTGGAGGGACTTCTGTGCCAGCGAAGAGCACTGGTGGGCAAATTGCTTGAAAACCTGAGCGACGAAGAATTGGAGCAGTTTACGTACTTCTTGCGGAAAATGAAGCAATGCATGTAGGGTTGCTCTCAGGGGAGCAGGTGGGGGACATTTCAGAGGACAATGTGTGTACTACGCGAATAGGAGTGTACACATATGAAAAAAAGAAGCACATTGATGATGGGTTCTCTTATTCTCGGAGCGGCCCTGTTTGCACAGGCAGCCTGTGCGCAGGAAGCTTCCTCCAATACAACGGAAGCTTCCACGACAACTCCTGCGCCAGCAGTGGAAACGACAACTGAAGCACCAACTGCCGCACCGGCAACTGAAACCGAGACAGAAGCGCCAACCACTGCACCGGCAGCTGAAACCACAACAGCAGCACCAGCTCAACAGCCGCAAACCGGAAGCAATGTTCCTGGAGCCTGGATCAAGCTTCCTGGAGAAGACGAGTATATTTTCGTGAGCGGCCGACTGGTTCCTGATGCATCTTCGGCGTCCGGCTGGTCCCTGTTGCCAGCAGAAGACCAATTCGTATCCACCAATCGCTTCCAGGTTGTGCAAACAGCAAACGGTGGCTGGATGAGCATGCCGGCAGAAGATCAATTCGTTTCGACAAACAGATTCCAGGTCGTGCAAACTTCCAATGGCGGCTGGATGGCTATGCCGACAGAAGACAACTTTGTCTCCACAAGCAACTTCCAGGTTGTTCAAGCGCCAAACAGCGGTTGGTCCGCTTTGCCAAAAGAAGATGAGAGCATCATCATCGGGCGCAATGCTTCCCAAGATGTGGCCAACAGAACCGGCTGGTCCTTGATGGTTCCAGATGTTTCTGCGAATAAAAACAAATAATCAGAACGGCTGAAAGACGCTTTGCCGCAAGTGTGGCAGGGCGTCTTTTTTTGTCTATTCCCCAGGAAGCCAGGCTGCTACGAATGCATGGCTAAATGTGGGGCGTCTGGCGCACACTATACCGAAAATCATTGGAAGGAGGAACAGACGATGGCAGTCCAGCAAATCAGCGAAACAGGACAGATGGAAAACGTCTTGTATCAGGTGGATGACGAGGAAGCAGGCGGGTTGGCAGCTACACAGGAACAGGTGAGCGATGTGTACAAGCGGGGAACGATTGAGGAAGGGGAGCAGCGAGCAGCACGAGATTGACGCAAGCGCGCCAGGGCAAGCCAGCTTTTTCAACTGCGACAAAAGCTGGCTTGCTGCTTTGTCATTATAATAAAATAAATTTTATTGACTTATATTGCTTTATCGGCAAGAATACAGTTGTAATCAGAAAAATGAAAAAAGGGTGTGTCAAGCATGAGAGACTCTCGTTTGGAGCAATTGGCCTACAACCTGGTGAACTACTCTGTCCGCGTACAGCCAGGGGAAAACATCCTGATTAACGCCAAAGGAAAGACGCCTGAATTGGTATCGGCCCTCGTCCGTGAAATTTACAAGGCGGGAGGCAGCCCGTACGTTCAGCAGATTGATCCGGCGATCAGTCGTGACATCGCGATGAATTGCAACGAAGAACAATTGAAGCTCATGGCGGAAAATGAAGTGGCCCTCATGGAAAAAATGCAGGGCTATATCGGCATCCGCGCAGCCGACAACATCAACGAGATGGCAGATGTTCCGGGAGAGAAGCTCGGCATGTACTCCCGCCTGTACGAGCTGCCAGTCATGAACGTGCGCGTGCCCAAAACAAAATGGGTGGTGCTTCGCTATCCGAACCCGTCTATGGCACAATTGGCGAACATGTCCACGGCGGCGTTTGAAGACTTTTACTTCCAGGTGTGCAATCTGGATTACGGAAAAATGGACAAGGCGATGGACAGCCTGGTCGAGCTGATGAACCGTACCGACGAAGTCCGTCTGGTCGGGCCGGGTACAGACCTGACTTTCTCGATCAAGGACATCCCGGCGGTCAAATGTGCGGGTCTGCGCAACATCCCGGATGGCGAAGTGTACACCGCTCCGGTGAAAAACTCCGTCAACGGCACCATTACACACAATGCGCCAACACCGTACCACGGCTTTACGTTTGAAAACGTTCGCCTGACCTTCAAAGACGGCAAAATCGTCGAGGCGACCGCCAACGATAGCAAGCGACTGAACGAAATTCTCGATACGGACGAGGGCGCCCGCTACATCGGCGAGTTTGCCATCGGGGTCAACCCGTTCATCCGCAATCCGATGAAAGACATTTTGTTCGACGAAAAAATCGACGGCAGCTTCCACTTCACGCCCGGCCAATGCTACGATGAGGCGTACAACGGAAACAAGTCGTCGATTCACTGGGACATGGTTTCGATTCAACGTCCGGAGTGGGGCGGGGGAGAAATCTGGTTCGATGGCGTCCTGATTCGCAAAGACGGCCGCTTTGTCATTCCTGAGCTCGACTGCCTCAATCCCGAAAACCTGAAGTAAACTCCGGCAAGCCGGTTATTTATCGTACTGCGCCAGTCTCTCGTGTGCCAGCTCCACATCCATTTCAATCTGGAAAAGCATGTGCAAATTGCTGGAGGCCACGATGGAGCGACGAGCGGAATGATAAAGAATCGGCTTGTTCGTTTTGACGATGGTCATGATCTCGACCACTGGCGGGATGACCTGTTTGATTCGAAGCAAGCTTTGCAAGTAGCGGAGAAGTTTTTGCACGCTGGCTGCATCGTCCTTGTTGGGCAAGGTTTCAATCAGGCTGAAAAAATCACGTACGATGGTGCGTTTTGCTTCCAGAGGCTCTACAAAATTTGTACGATTCACGATGGCTCCACCTCACAGGACTTTAGTAACGTATTTATTTTCTTTCCCGCGATTCGAGCAATCGTAAACCTGAATAGAGAAAAAAGTCTGTGGCTTCGGTCGCAGGCTTTTTTGCCTGCTTCGGCAACCATCCGCTATATGCGGCCGCCCATTTTGGAATCGTCTCCGCTTATCTTTCGTACACGCTTTTTTCTTCCAGCGGAATGCGCACGCGCAGCAGCAGCCAGGCATTCAGGATCGTAAAAACAACAGCGGTATTCACGGCGGAAAACGTCAGCGGCAGGGTGAACAGCTCGATCGCCACGACGACGTAATTCGGATGGCGCAGCCAGCGGTACGGCCCGCGCCGGAGCGGCGCTTCGCCGGGAACGATCAGAATGCGCGTGTTCCACCGCTTGCCGAGACTCCGGATACACCAGTAGCGGAGCAGCTGGGCCGCCAAAAACAGGCCGAAGCTGTACCCCCACCACGGTGGCAGAGGCGATGCACTGTCTGTAGCGACCACTTCCACTATCAGGCTGACCAAAAAGCAAACGTGCAACAGCACGATATACTTGTAATGGCTCGCTCCGATTTCCACGCCTCCCCTGGCACGTATGTAGCGGGCGTTGCGTGCTGCCAGCATCAGTTCACAGAGACGTTGCAGGCAAACGACGGCCATGACCGTGACGAAAAAGAGCATCGCACCTACCTCGCTTCCAAAAGGAGCAGCTCCGAGCTGAAACCGGGTCCAAGCGCCGCCACCAATCCGCGCTCACCCGGCTGCCAGGCTTGCTCCATGCTTTTTTCCAGGACAAACAGCACGGTCGGCGAAGACATGTTGCCAAAATGGCGCAGCACCTCTTCGGAGTGGCGGGTCGCCTGCGCATCTATGCCGAGCGAAGTCCGGTATGCGTTCAATACCTTTGCACCGCCCGGATGAAAAATAAAGTGGCGCAGGCGATCCACAGTCGTCTGGTGCGTTGCCAAAAAGCTGTCTACATTTTCGCGCATGTACGTCTGAATCAACGTAGGAATGTCGCGGGAAAATATCACCTTCAACCCCGGCTCTGTCAGCTCCCAGCCCATTACATCGAGCGTATCGGGCCACGTCGTTGTGCGGGCAGCGCAAAACCGGATTTGGGGCGATTTCTCCTGTGCCACGGCGGGGACGCGATCGCCGCTGACGACGACTGCGGCAGCTCCGTCTCCAAACAGACACGTCGCTACCAGATTGCTTTTGGACAAATCCTGGCGATTAAAGGTCAGCCCGCACAGCTCGACGCTGATGAGCAGCACCCTGCGCTCGGGATAGGCCCCGGCGTATTCGAAAGAGCGGGACAAGCCCATCGCTCCTCCGGCACAGCCCAATCCCCAAAGCGGAATGCGCGTAATATCGGAGCGAAGCCCGAGACTGTTGAGAAGGCGTGCATCCATGCTCGGCGTGGCGATGCCTGTGCTGGAGACGAATACGAGACAATCTATATCGGCTGGCCGCAGCCCGGCTTTTTCCAGGCATTTTCGTGCGGCTGCAAGCGACAAGGCTTCTGCGTGCCGGATATACAGCCTGTTTTTTTCGGGAAACGGACAGTCGGTGAAAAACCAGTCGAGCGGCATGCAAAAATGCCGTTTTTCGATGTGGCTGTGGGAAAAAACGTTCAGGAGCCGATCAATATCGGGAAAGGCATCCTGAAAAAAATGGCGGGCGAACTGCCTGGATTGTTCCGTAGAAACTTCATGCGGCGGAACGGCAGTCGCAACGGATTCGATACGGGGCATACACTTTTTCACTCCGTTTTCCATAGCGTACCAGTATGGTGCCCTTCCCAATTGATTCCAATTCATCGTGAAGGCGAGCAAGCTGCATGGTGCCGACAGAAAAAGGGGATAGCAAATGTTGCAGACGGAAAAAGCCTGAATACGAAGCGATGGACCATCTCATGCTTCGTATTCAGGCTATTTTTGTCTGGTTATTCATTGCATTAGCTTGTCACCGATTGGACACTTTCTGCCGCCGCAGTCCGGGTCGCTTTTTTGACAAAACGGAATTGAAAAAGTCCGCCGACGAGAAGCAGCAGGCCCAGGAGCGAAAACCAGAGAGCGCCCCCGATTCCTTTGAACGCTACGGCGCCCACTGAAGGGCCGATTGTACCTGTGATGCCCCAGTTCGCGCCGAAGATCGCAAAGTAGCGTCCGCGGTATTCTTCCGGTGCCATGATGGAGATCGCCTTTTGGATTTGCGGGCCGTACAGCATCTCGCCAATCGTAAACAGCGCTTCAGCGAGCACGAGCAGGAGAAAACTCGGCGCCCACCCGTAGCCAAAGCCGACACAGGCCAAAAACAGATAGGCTGTGAGAATGACCCGGTGAGCAGGAAAACGCTCGGCAAACTTGGCGATGGCAATCTGGCAGCAGACGACCAAAGCGCCGTTGATCGTCATCAAGGTAGCGAAGACGCTCAGAAAGTCTGTGTACTGGGTGCGCAAATGCTGCGGCAAAATGATCTCAACCTGGGAGTACAAAAGCGATACAGGGACCGCAGCAAGCGTCATCCAGATGAGGGTACGATGCTCGGACAGCTTCATTTTCGGAGCCTGGTCCGTTTTTGCCGTTCGATGGGACTGTTCCCGGATGTGATCCGGCAGTGTCTCCGGAACCTTCCATAGAATAAGCAGAGCGTAGACGAACAGCATACAGGAGCAGAGACCAAAGGCAATCGCCGGGTTCATTTTATAGATGGCGACGCCGATCAGCGGACCAGCGGCAGCACCGAGATTCAGTGCGGTGTGCAGCAGCGCGAATACTTCGCTGCGCTTGTCCTCCGGTACGACATCAGTAATTTGCGCGCTGGCGGCTGGCCAAAACAGGGAAGCTCCGATCCCGTTCAAAATGGTCAGCGCTGCAAAGGTAAATAAGCTTTCCGCCCAGATATATCCGCCCATGGAGATCGCTTCAATCGCCAAAGCAGCGATCATGAGCGGCTTTCGGCCATAACGGTCGGAAAGGCTTCCGGCAAAATAGCCGGAAATGATGCTCGTCAACGGTTGCAGGCTGGTGACCATGGCAGCCAGGATCAGATTCCCGTCCATCCTGTCATACAGATAGAAGGCGAGGAACGGCCGAATCATGAAGCCCGCAAAAGTAGTAAGGATCGTTCCGATGACACGAATCCAGATCGTCGTGTCGTAGCGGGCGATCAATGGTTGCAACGAGAGCATTTGGCTAATTCCTCCCTATCGATCAATAATATTTTGTTAGTATAGCGTATTCATTATATAAAAATAAAGAGGGTTGGGATAAATGGGAAAATTCAAACAAAGGGCTCGTAAATCTCGTGACAACGGCGGATCATCTGGTCATTCAGCAGAATAGTGCTTGAACTTCGGCAGAAAGGTAGGTAAAATATTCCTGATAGTAAGGATTTAGACCTACTTACACATGGAATTTTTGGGTCTTATGTAATGTTTTGGTTGCGTTGCTGCTACATTGGATGGAGCGGAGGTGGAGAGCAACTTGGACTCGCGCTGGATTTTCATGGGCGTGCCCTGTCTGATGATATTGACTTGGCTTGCATTATGCATACTGCATAACGAGCAGATGCCGATGATGGTTGTCGTGCTTGTGGCTTTGGTTCAGATTGCAGTTGGATACAGGTTGGGACAATACGTGAATCGCCTGCGACAAATGGCCTATTACGACTCGCTGACGGGCGTTTTGGTCAACCGCCGATTTCTGGACAGGCTGATTCGCGAGATCAACCAGGCCAAAAATCAGCAATATCCGCTCACGCTATTGTTCATCGACCTGGATAATTTCAAGCAATTCAATGATAGCCACGGTCATATGGCAGGAGATCGGCTGCTTTGCCAATTCGCTTCCATTCTGCAAGCCAATGTGCAGAGCCGGGATACGGTCGGGCGTTGGGGCGGAGAAGAATTTGTCGTGCTTTTGAAGCATACGGATACGAATGAGGCGCTCGCGGTCGGGACGCGGATACAAGAGCAGGTCCGCCATGCGCTGTCAGGCGTGACGGTCAGCATCGGCGTAGCTTCCTATCCGATGCATGCCGCTACGGCAGAAGAACTGACACACAAGGCAGACACACTGATGTACGAAGCCAAGAAAAAGAAAGATTGCATGATTGTCGCTACGCATTGAACGAATGAGAAGAAGAGATGGTAACACCTGTCGCTCGCTCAAACAGACGGGTGTTTTGTTTTTTGGCAGAGTGTAAAGGAGATTTACAAAAACTTAATATTTTTTTTAAGAAAAATCTACACACTTGCCCTTGAATTTAAATTTACGTCAACAATAACTTTCGATATAATCGTCTAGGTGTGATTTATCCAAAGGAGTGAAGAAGGAAAGTATGTTGAAATCGAACAAGTATATCTTCTTTGATCTGTTTGAACAGCAGATTGCCACGGTGCACAAAGGGACTCATCTTTTCTATGAAATGATAGGAAACTATCATGATGTAGAAGCGAAAGTGAAGGCAATCAAGGCTGTTGAAAAAGAAGGGGATGAGATCGTTCGCCGCATCATGAACGAATTGAACTCTACCTTTATCACTCCGCTTGAGCGTGAGGACATTCACCTGCTCGCACACACAATGGATTCGATGATCGATTACATTGACGGTGTTGCGGATCGCATGTATCTCTACCAAGTTCGTCAGCCGGATCCGCGAGTTTTGGCACAGGCAAACATTCTGGTCAAATGTTCGGCGAAGCTGATTGAGCTGATTCGCACGCTCCGCAAGCTCGATCACCAGATCGTAGCGAAAATTGCGCGGGAAATCAAGGATCTGGAGCATGAATCCGATTCGAATTACCGCAAAATGGTATCTGATCTGCTGAATTCACCTGATGCCAATCCGATCGAAGCGATCAAACTTAAGGAAATTTATGACAAATTGGAAGACTGTGCTGATTTTGCCGAGGACGTTTCGAACCTGGTTGAAGGGATCGTGTTAAAGAATGCTTGATCTTTCGCCAGAGGTGATTATTCTCGTCCTTGTCGTCATCATGGCGCTCAGCTTCGACTTCATCAACGGTTTTCACGACACGGCCAACGCCATCGCGACCTCTGTGTCCACCAGGGCGCTGAGTCCGCGTACCGCGGTGATACTCGCGTCGTGTTTTAACCTTGTGGGAGCGCTCACCTATACAGGTGTGGCGAAGACGATCGGGGGCAAAATCACGGACCCGTTCAAGCTGGAAAACGGACTCGTTGTCGTTTTGGCCGCCTTGACCGCCGCGATTTTGTGGAACCTGATTACATGGTGGTTCGGAATCCCAAGCTCTTCCTCTCACGCGATCATCGGGGGCGTTGCAGGCGCCGCTGTAGGGGCTGCCGGCTTCGGTTCGATCAACATGGAAGGCTTTGTTGAGATCGTCAAGGCGCTCATCATTTCGCCAATCGTCGCCTTTGTCGTCGGCTTTATCGTTATCAAAATTGTTTCGGCGGTTGTCGCCAACATGAATTACCATAAAACGAATCGCAACTTCCGCATGATGCAAGTGTTGTCCGCATCGTGGCAGTCTTTCAGCCACGGAGCCAATGACGCCCAGAAAACCATGGGGGTTATCACACTGGCCCTGCTCTCTGGCGGATTTTTGGTTCAGGAGCCAGGAGAGTTTACCATCCCGCTGTGGGTGAAGCTGTCCGCCGCACTTGCCATGGCGCTGGGGACTTCCTTCGGGGGCTGGCGCATCATCAAAACAATGGGTGGAAAGATTATGAAAATCAAGCCAATCAGCGGTTTTTCAGCCGACCTGTCTTCTGCCTTGATTATCACAATCTTTACTACCTTGAAACTGCCTGTCAGTACGACGCATGTCATCACCTCTTCGATTTTGGGGGTAGGCGCGTCACAAAAGCTGAACGCAGTCAAATGGGGAGTGGCCGGACGGATCGTCGTTACCTGGATCATTACGCTTCCGGTAACCGGACTGTTGGCTGCAGCCTGTTATGTCGTATATGACGTTTTCCTGTAAAACCGATAAAAGACACCTTCTGCGAGCCGATTTCGTAGCAAGGTGTCTTTTTGCTTAGCCAATGCCTGTCAAGCGCTCCCACAAGCTGGCTTTTGGCTTGATTTGCACGAGTCGTACAGCCGAAAACGGAATGTAGTCGAGCGAACCGTCCTTTTCCTCAATCAGAATCCCATTGGGACTGTAGTCATACAGCTTGCCTTCCGCGTAGGCGGGCAAGCCTGGTCCGATCATGTCTGGCGCAAAATGGATGCGAACCAGACGATCCAAATACTCCTCCAAAATATCGTCATCCATGGGCGATCCCTCCTTTCTTCCAGTTATTTCCCACATTGCGACAATTCAGACGGGGGAGCAAGCAAAAACCACTCTGCCAGGAAAGGCGAGAGTGGTTGTACAGGATTTTCCCGATTGCTATTCCATTGAATTGTGAGAATGGCCAGACTGCTTGCTTTTGCGGGCATAGACCAGCATCAAAATGGTCCCAAGGGCGATCAGGCTCAGACTGACGAGCTGGGCTACCCGCAGTGTGTCGGCGATCAGCAGGCTGTCTGTGCGCATGCCTTCGATGAAGAAGCGGCCGATGGAATACAGAATCATGTAGCTGAAAAAGACTTGCCCGTCGAATTTTTTAAAACGATAGAGCATGAGCATCAAGATGCCGAAGACGAGCAGGTTCCACAGCGATTCATACAAGAAGGTCGGATGATAATACTGTCCGCCGATAAACATCTGATCGCGGATAAAGGCCGGAAACTTCGCCATGAACTCTGCAGACGCTACATCGCCGTGCGCTTCCTGATTGATGAAATTTCCCCAGCGGCCAATGGCTTGCCCGAGGATGACACTGGGCATGAAAATATCAGCCAGGCGAAGGTAGGGAAGCTTGTGCTTGCGAATGTAGTACGTTCCCGCGAGGACGCCCCCGATCAGCCCGCCGTGAATTGCCAGGCCGCCTTTCCAGACGGCAAAAATGTCCAGTGGATTGTCCTTGTACTGCGCCCATTCAAACACGACGTAATACAAGCGGGCACAAACAATCGCTGCCGGGATAATCAGCAAGACCATGTTCAGGACGTGGTCGGGATCAATGCCGGAACGTTTGGAATTGTACCTTGCAAGGTAAGTCCCCAGAAAAAAGGCTAACCCCATGATAATGCCGTACCAGTGAATTTTTAGGGGTCCGAACGAAAGCGCGATCGGATCAATCATGAAAATGCCTCCTTGCCTCAAAACGTCTGTGCCAAGTATAGCATACCTGAACAGAAGGATTCCAATAGGGATGCTCACGATCAGCGCAAAAAGTCGAGGATGGGGTCGAGCGAGGCTCTTTTTGTCGGGCGGGAAACGGCAGCGAACAGATCGCCCTTCTCCTGCAAACGTTGCGGAACAGTGTGCACAGTGTAGGCACTGGGATGAGAGTACGGCACTTCCTCCCATAATAAGGGGGTGGAAACCGTAGCCTGTTTTTTCGCCCGCGTTGAATAAGGTGCAGGCAGCGTCTTGCCGCGCCAATGCTGCAAATAGTCGATGTACAGCTTGTCCCCGCGATTTTTCACCATGCGTTCAATGGTCAAAAAAGAAGGGTGCTTGCTGACCAGATACGCTGCGATAAAATGCCCGACTTGCCTCGTCTGCGCAAACGTATAGCGCAGCTCGATCGGAACGTACACCTGCAGACCGCTTGCGCCTGACGTTTTGACAAAGGCGGGAAGCTTAAGCTCGTCCAGCAGCTCTTTTACAAGCAGTGCGGCCTCGATTGCGACAGCAAAATCATCTGTGGACGGGTCGAGGTCAAACACCAGCTCCGTCGGTGTTTCATCGGTGGCGATATGAAAGGAAACGTGCCATTCCAGCGCTGCCTGATTCGCCATCCACAGGAGGGTGGCTTCATCGTTGCACAGCACATAGCGGACGTTTTCCCACGTGTGTGTCTGAATCCAGGACGGAGCGTATTCCGGAATGTTTTTCTGATAGAAATGCTTGCCATGGATGCCGTGCGGATAGCGAATCACGGTTAACAGCCGGTTTTGGGCATACTGCAGCAGATGCGGCGCCACGGTCATGAGATAGCGCAAATAATCAAGCTTGGTCACGTTTGCTTCCGGCCAGAGCGGCTTGTACGGGTTCGTAATGCAAAGAGTATGTCCGGCAATCGTCAGCTCGTATTCTTTGGTTGCATTGGCCACGATGGCACCTTCCTTTGGACGGTAGATGTGCTCCTACTTTCTCCAGATCGCAAAACAGCTATGCAGGGCACTGCATATCTTTTCGGAAAAACAACCATAATACGGTTAGCTTTCCAGTGGCTGGTGATGTGACGTGGAGTTCAAGAAGAAAAAAAGCAAGATGCAAGAGTTGCTGGAGACGATGGAGAACAGCAGCTTGATTCAGTTGGAAGGCATACCGCTTTTTCCTGATCTGGACGACAACGTAGAAGTGCTGAAAAATCTTTTTTCGGATTGCTCGGACTTTGTCATTCGTGAGTTCAGACTAAAACACAGCGCCCGTGCGATCGCCGTTTTTGTAGACGGATTGATCGATACAGCCCAGGTGAATGAGGCGCTGAAATCTCTCATGATAATGGAAGGCGGGGATGATAATATCGGCGTCATTGAAGAGGCGCTGCTCCCCGTTTCGCAAATCGACAGGGTCGACGACTACAAGAAGCTTTTGCAGGCGGTTTTGTCCGGCGATACGGGCATTTTGGTCGACGGAAACAAAGAGGCGCTTACGCTGGGCATTCGCGGAGCGGAAATCCGCTCGGTGAACGAGCCTGAGGGAGAAGCCGTCGTGCGCGGGGCGCGGGAAGGCTTCATTGAAAATATCCGCACGAACACCTCCATGCTGCGGCGCAAAATGCGCACGCCGCGATTGAAAATGAGGTCGCTGGTGGTTGGCCGCGAGACAAATACGAACGTCGTGGTCGCGTATTTGCAAGGCATCTCGGATGCGCAAGTTGTGGAAGAGGTTTCCAGTCGAATCAGCAAAATCGAAATTGATGCGGTTCTGGAAAGCGGCTATATTGAAGAGTTGATTCAGGACAACATCTATTCTCCCTTTCCCCAGATCATGTACACAGAGCGTCCGGACACGGTGGCCGCTTCGCTGCTCGGGGGGCGCGTGGCGATCTTTATCGATGGAACGCCGATGGTCCTGATCGCGCCCGCTACATTTTGGATGATGATGCAGGCGAGCGAGGACTATTTCGAGCGCTTCCAGATGACGACGCTGCTTCGCTGGCTGCGCTTTCTGTTCCTCATTATTGCCTTGCTCACTCCTGCGTTGTACGTGGCGATTACGACGTATCACCAGCAAATGCTGCCGACTACGTTGCTCTTGAGCGTCGCAGCAGCTCGCGAGTCGATTCCTTTTCCCGCGATCGTCGAGGCGCTCATTATGGAAGTTGCTTTTGAAGCGCTGCGGGAAGCGGGGATTCGCCTCCCCAAAACGGTTGGCCAAGCGGTCAGTATTTTGGGGGCGCTCGTCGTGGGACAGGCGGCGGTGCAAGCCGGGATTGTCTCCGCGCCGATGGTTATTGTCGTGTCGCTCACCGGGATCGCCTCTTTTACGATTCCTCACTTCAATGCAGCCATTTCGATTCGGATGCTTCGCTTCCCGCTGATGATCGCGGCCTCGATTCTGGGCATTTACGGAATATTGGTCGGTGTGCTGCTCATTCTCGGGCATATGGCCAACCTTCGCTCCTTTGGGGTCCCGTACCTGTCTCCGGTCGCTCCGATGTCAGCTGGAGATTTGAAGGATGTGCTGGTGCGGGTGCCATGGGCCTTTATGGTAAAGCGGCCCAGATTGCTTGCGATCCCAAATGCCCACAGGATGGACCCAGCCTATGCCAAACAGGTGCAGCAAAGGGGAGGGCAGGCGGGAACTACGAGCCGCGGGAATTCAGACGAGGAGGGAAATGCGTGAAACGGCTCACTCCGATTGTCGTATTGCTGTTGAGCATGCTGCTTGTGACTGGCTGCTGGGATCGGCGTGAAGTCAATGACATGGCAATCGTGATTGCTATGGCCCTTGACAAAGAGCCGGGTGGCCTCTATCGCTTGTCTGTACAGGTTCCGCTGGTCAGCAGTCTCGGTTCCACTTCTGGCGGAGGAGGTGGAACAAGCGGGGACAAGGCGTACTATGTAGACTCGGCCGTTGGCAAGACGATCAGGGAGGCGAACGATATTATCCAGTCGCGCATGTCCCGTGAGCTGTACTATTCCCACCATCGGGTGATTGTCCTCGGGGAACAGTTGGCCAGGGAGGGGATGAGTGATGCACTGGACATCATAGCCCGGTTTCCCGAAAACCGTTTGACCGTTTATCTCGTCATGACCAGAGGCAAAGGGATCGAGCTGTTGAATGTCCAGCCGCAGTTCGAGCGCTTTTCCGGAGAGGCCATGCGCGAGTTGTTAAAAATGGAGGCGCTCCCCGTATCGCTCAAGGATGTTGCCCAGATGCTCACCACACCTGGGGTCGACGCGTTTTTGCCAGTCATTGCTCCCGTTCCCTCGCATCCCAAAGGGCAGTCGCGGGAAGTGCAAATAATGGGGCTCGCTTTGTTTCACGATGACAAGCTCATACACGTGGCACAATCCGATTCGATCAAGGGGGTTCGCTGGTTTCAGCGATATTTCACGCCGTTCTCTGCCGTACTCTCGCTTGGCGGCGATAATCGGATGACCGTTGAATTTTTAAGAGGGAAGGCAGACATTACGCCAGTTCTAAAAGATGGGCGCGTTCACTTCGACATCAAGGTGTACGCGTCAGGTATCGTCATGGAGAATATGACGGGAATCAATCTGGAGCACGTCAATAACATCAAGAAGATCGAGGAAATGCTGAAAAAAGAGGTCAAAACCAGTGTCGAAAAGACGCTGCAAATCATGCAAAAATATCGGACGGACACCATTGGATTGGGTATTGTTTTGGCCAGATATTTTCCCCGTGAGTGGCGGGAAACGTATCGGGAGCGCTGGTATGAAGAACTTCCGAAAATTACTTACACGATCCGTTCCAAGGTGGTCATCGAAGAGATTGGGCAAACGACGAGAAACATAACAAAGGTAGATAGCGAGAATGAATAGATTGTTTTTAGCCTTGTATATCCTGATGCTGTTGTTTTTCTTTCTCGATTTTTTCTTCCATCGCAAGCATATGGAGCGAAAACAGCAAATCGTCATCTATACGCTTTATATCCTTTCGGCAATCGGATTGTACTCAGTCCAATATCAGCAGGGCTTGATGATACACATCCACTTTTTTCTGAACAACATGGGGCCGCTGGTAAAAATGTGGATTGACCAGATCTTGTAAAGGAGGGAGTGCATGATACACAAGCAAGTTATCAATCATCGGCAAATTGCCTGGCTGGTCTTCAGTTTGCTGATGACGGGGATGATGATAAGCTTTTTTCGAGCCGTTATCCAGGTGGCCAAGATGGATGCGTGGTTCTCGCAAATTGTTCCGGCTTGCTATGCCATACTCGTTGCCTATGTCTTGTCGGAACTTGTGCACGCCTACCCTGGAAAAAATTTGTTTGAGATCATGTTTATCATCTGCGGCAAATGGATTGGCGGATTCATCAACATGATTATCCTGTTTTACGTATGGATGATCCTCGCCCTCGATATTAAGGGGGCTGCCGATTTTTTGCGCATTTCCCTGCTGCCGCACACGCCGTTGGAAATTATCCTGTTTGTGTTCGTTCTCCTGTTGATGTACTACGGCAAAACGAGCCTGGAGGTGGCGGCAAGGGTCAACGAAATATATTTTCCCGCCTACTTCATCATGTGTTTCCTGCTTTACTTTCTCCTGATGAACGAGTACAGCATCGAGCGGCTGGAGCCGATTCTGAGCGCGAGTCTGGAACGGATTTTCGTAAGCAACCTGCTGCCGATCGGCGTATATGGAAACATCCTGCTGTTTGGCGCTTTTCTGCATGCCAGCAGCGAATCGCGCCTGATGTTTGCCGCCATGAAGCATGGGATCATGATTGTATGTTTAACCACTACGATTATCGTCTTGATTCTTCTCGGAGTGATGGGCCACATCATTGCGGGGCGGCTCAACTTTCCCATTTACATTCTCGTGCAGCAAATTCACCTGACGGACTTTCTCGACCGTGTGGAAATGGTCTTGTTCAGCATGTGGTTTCCGGTGTTCAGTATTAAAGTCATCGTCGCGTATCTGGCTTTTCTCGTAGGGGTCGGGTCGTTTGGCGGGCAGATGCACTACAACACGTACAACGCGCCCGCCGGCTGCTTCATGGTGGTGACTTCCCTGCTCGCCTTTCCAAAAGTGTCGGATATCGACCAGTTTCTCAGTTACAGCTTCACGCTGTACGTCCTGATTTTTCAGGTGCCGCTGCTCCTTTTTCTGTTCATCGCCGCGCGCAGGAAAAAACAGAAAGAAAGCGAGATACTGATCCCGAAAGGCACAAAGCTGCATCGCTTTTTCCGCCTGATGGTGTGGGGGGGAATCATCAGTATCGCCGGCTGCTTTCTCACGATCCTGATCGGGGATAAGATCGGGGACAAGTCTCCGGCGGCCGGAATCGCGACGGCGATCATCTATTTTGTTTTTCTGGTGATCGGGGCGCTCGCGAGCTACGGAGAAATGCAGGCGCTCAACCACGGCAAGCACAGGCTGGAGCGGTCTACCCAGCAGGAGGATTCGCGGTAGGAGCCGTCCGCCCATCACGTTTCAAACGTACATTGGCGGGCAGGGATGTCGACGAAGCCTTGGATGCTCGGCTGGCGTAGCGAGTGTCCGCTTGCCCACTCCGTGTATTGGATTTTGGCTGTGAGCTGCGGCTTTAGCCAGATTGCTGTGCCCATGCGTTCCGGTTTGTTGCAAAAAGGCATGTCGGCCTGGATCAACGGTTGAATTTTGTCCGTCAAGCTCCGCCAATCGCTTTGGGTCAGCTTTCCGGTTCCGGCATGGCCGATGTACCAGAGAGCTCCCTGGTTGTCGTATAACCCGAGAAGCAGGGAATTGACGGTCTGATCCCGCATCGTGACTCCGCCCACCACAGCGATCAAATCGCGGTAGTTTTTTTTCTTTTGCCAGCGCGCGTCTTTTCCGTTGATGGCATATGTGCTGGTCAAATTTTTTACGATAACGCCTTCCATCCCTTGCTGCTCGATCAGCTGAAACAACTCCCGGCCGCTGGCAAAATTGTCGACGAGCTGCACCGTAGGCGTCGGGGAGACGAGCTCTTGCAAAAGGCGCTGGCGTTCTGCCAGGGAACAGGCAGTGACCCACTCGCCGTTTGCGTACAGGACGTCAAAAATCATGTAGAAGATGGGGACCTGACGCTGTACGAAAGCGACTTTTTCCATCCGTCTGATGCCGTCCCTGCGCATGACCTCATAAAAGGAAGGCTTGCCATCAGCGCCAAGCGCAATGACCTCGCCATCGAGGATGACAGATTGAGCTCGGCAATACTCGGAGATCGCAGCAATCTCGGGGTAATGCAGTGTGCGCTCGTTAGTCTTTCGGTTATACAGCTTGACGGAGCGGCCGTCGTAGTACGTCAAGAGCCTGATGCCGTCCCATTTGACCTGTGCGATCCACTCGGGGCCTTCGGCGATTTCATCCGTCGTCGTCGGCTCGAATGGAATAACCGGCGTAAGCTTCATGGTAGCCTCCTGTATGTGTATTGTACTTGCCATTTGTACCGTGTCACGATTTGCCTTCGTCTATGCACATGTCGGGACGGAGGGTATTACATGAATTTTTACGAAACTTTTTTATTGATTAAGTATTGTATTTGCGTTATACTAAGGGACAGTTCACGAATCACCATACACGATCGAAAACGCGTTGGAAAAAGTATGGATGGACTATATCTGGCTGACTCGCAACCTCCTGTCGTGGTACGTCCACCACAAGCTCGCAAGGAGAGAGTTGTTTTTCGGATATAGTCCTTTTTTTGTCTTCTGGCGCTTTATTCTTTTTCTTCATTGATGCAGAAATAGACTGTAGTTTATAATTGCTAAGGTAATGATTTTGGGAACTGTTTCAGCGCTGCTGCTGTCGGCAGCTGTCCGTTCCGGAAAGAAGGAATTGACTTGCCATTTCTTCGCTTTAAAGGCTTTGAAAAAGAAAAGCTGCAATCGGTATCCCCCCTTATCATAGAAGAGTTTGCCCGCATCGCAGAAGTGAGCGAGGAAAAGGTCAAGCTGGAGCTGCTTCTGGTCGAGCAGTTGACGAATAGTCCGCTGTCCTTGGAAATCATGATGTTTCCCAGGGAGCAAAGGCAACACGATGAAATAGCCAGCACGATGAACCGGATTTTGCAAAAACAAGGTTTCACGAATGTCCATATTTTCTTTATCCTGCTGTCGCCTGAGCTGTATTACAAGGAAGGGCTGCCTTTGCAAGTCAAAAGCTCAGGTTGATCCGAACAAAAGAACAGACCGCTCTCCCTGAACGGAACTGCCGTTCAAGGAGAGCGGTCTTTTTTTACCTAATAATAGAGACTTTCCGTTTGCAGACATTTGGTGCAGGTGCGGGCGAGCGGGGTCTCGATGAACTCATGCTCACATTCATTTTGCAAAAGGTGCAATTGGCGTTTCAGACGTTCAAGGTCACCCTCCAGGCGAGCGATCTCTGCTCGCAAGCGCAAAGCTTCCTTCACTTGCCAGCCACCTCCGGGGACTTATTTGTACAGTTGGCTTCCCTGGTCGCGAAATTCGCGGGCTTTTTCTTGCAGACCCGCTGCGATGGCCGCAGGATCGATCTCCTCCTGCTCCTGTGCCTGGTTGCGGATGTCGTGCGAGATTTTCATGCTGCAAAATTTCGGACCGCACATCGAGCAAAAGTGTGCGGACTTCGCTGCTTCGGCAGGCAGTGTCTCGTCGTGGTATTCGCGGGCGCGCTCGGGGTCGAGCGAGAGGTTGAACTGATCGTTCCAGCGAAACTCGAAGCGGGCTTTGGACAGGGCATCGTCGCGCTGTTTCGCTCGCGGGTGGCCTTTGGCCAAATCCGCTGCGTGGGCCGCAATTTTATAGGCAATGAGACCGTTGCGCACGTCTTCCTTGTTCGGCAGACCGAGATGCTCTTTGGGCGTGACGTAGCAGAGCATCGCGGTTCCAAACCAGCCGATCATCGCGGCGCCAATCGCCGACGTGATGTGGTCGTAGCCGGGGGCGATGTCTGTCGTCAGCGGCCCGAGTGTGTAAAAAGGCGCCTCGTGGCAGAGCGCAAGCTGTTTGTCCATGTTTTCGCGAATGAGGTGCATCGGCACGTGGCCGGGTCCTTCGATCATGACCTGCACATCGTGCTTCCAGGCGATTTTGGTCAGTTCCCCGAGTGTTTCCAGCTCGGCAAACTGGGCTTCGTCATTCGCGTCGGCAATCGAGCCGGGGCGCAAGCCGTCGCCAAGGGAAATACTGATGTCGTACGCCTTGAGAATTTCGCAAATCTCTTCAAAATGCGTGTACAAAAAGTTTTCCTTGTGATGGGCGAGGCACCACGCCGCCAGAATGGAGCCGCCGCGCGAGACGATCCCGGTCACGCGCTTCGCGGTCAGCGGAATGTAGCGGAGCAGGACGCCGGCGTGAATGGTGAAGTAATCGACGCCTTGTTCCGCTTGTTCAATCAGCGTATCCCGGTAGATTTCCCAGGTCAGTTCCTCCGCTTTTCCGTTCACCTTTTCCAGCGCCTGATAGATCGGGACGGTTCCGACAGGTACAGGACTGTTGCGGATGATCCACTCGCGCGTCGTGTGAATGTGCTTTCCGGTCGACAGGTCCATGATCGTGTCCGCGCCCCAGCGCACCGACCAGATCATTTTTTCGACTTCCTCTTCCATCGAGGAACTGACGGCGGATGTGCCGATGTTGGCGTTGACCTTGACGTGAAAATTCCGGCCGATAATCATCGGCTCCGCTTCCGGGTGATTGATATTGGCGGGAATGATCGCGCGGCCTGCCGCCACCTCGGCGCGAACGAACTCCGGCGTGACGCCTTCGCGGATGGCGATGAACTCCATCTCCGGCGTGATGATGTTGCGGCGGGCGTAGTGAAGCTGGGTGACTGTCTTGCCTGGCTTCGCCCGTCGCGGCCGATAGCCTTCACGCGGGAAAGCGGATATTTTCTCTGCGCTGTCAAAGCTGCGAAGTCCGTCGTCCACAGGCTTCGGTTCGCGGCCTGCATAGCACTCCGTATCGCTGCGTTCCTCGATCCAGCGCTGACGCAGGAGCGGGAGTCCTTTTTTGATGTCGGCAACATAGCCTTCGGCGGTGTATTCGCCGCTCGTGTCGTACACGCGAATCGGCGGGTTGGGCGTGTCGCCGTACAGCCCCTTGGAAGGCGATAGCGTAATTTCGCGCATCGGCACGCGAATGTCGGGGCGGCTGCCTACTTCGTATACTTTGCGGCTTCCGGGAAAAGATGAAATGGATGACATAAAAAAACCTCCTTGGCGTGGTTGCACGAAAGCGCGAACCTTGTAGGGAGGCGAAAGAGGCCCGTCGCGAAAAAGCGCCGCATGAGAGTATGCGACGCCAGACGCGAGAGCAGAGAAGAGACGGGTATCGAAAAAAAGATACACGTCGCTCATCTGTCATATGGACATTCCTCCGCTGGCATTACCCAGTTCAGGTTCAACGGTCGATGGCACAGTACCATCCTCTCAGCCTGGTGATTTCCAAGCTCCCGTGCTTGTTTTTTGTTGTGATTGCAAGTTTAGGATACCGGACATGACCCGTTATTGGCAAGAAAAAGTTTCCAACAAAAATTGCCGCAGGGCAACATATTTTCCCCCCTTCTATAGTCGTGAATCGGACTAAAACTGTTTCTGTAGACCCACACGAATTGCGTCTGTTACGATGAAAATCGAAAACGAGAAACTGCTTTCATACGTTCTGTTCTAAGGCTTTTTCGTGAACTGGGCGATTGAGATTTTTTGAGGTGATGTGTGTGGATGTATATTCGGATCTGAAGCAGGGAGAGCGGGGCGCGTGGGTCAGTATTATCGCCTATATTTTCTGCTCGGCGTTGAAAATAGGAGTGGCTGCGCTGACCGGCTCGGCGGCGTTGATGGCGGACGGGCTGAACAATTCGACGGACGTGGTGGCATCGATTGCGGTGTTGATC
The DNA here is from genome assembly GCF_003710935.1 of Brevibacillus gelatini. Lineage (GTDB taxonomy): Bacteria > Bacillota > Bacilli > Brevibacillales > Brevibacillaceae > Brevibacillus > Brevibacillus gelatini. The sequence goes on along the minus strand of NZ_RHHS01000039.1, from coordinate 37,095 downwards.
GGGCTGCGCATTGCCCGCAAGCCGCCGGATCGCGACCATCCGTACGGTCACTTTCGCGCAGAGACGATCTCTGCCTTGGTCGCGTCGTTCATCATGCTGTTTGTCGGACTGGAGGTCATTACCGGAGCGGTTCCGACGCTGTTTGATACAAACCACACGGCTCCGGACATGCTCGCGGGCTGGACGGCGCTGGCGACAGCGGCTGTCATGCTGGGAGTCTATCGCTACAATCGCCAGCTCGCCGTGAAAACGAACAGCCAGGCGCTGCTCGCGGCCGCAGCCGACAATCGTTCGGACGCCTTCGTCAGCATCGGGACGTTTGTGGGAGTGGCGGGTGCCCAGTTCCAGCTCCATTGGCTCGACCCGCTGGCAGCTTTTGTGGTCGGGGTCATCATCTTGAAGACAGCGTGGGATATTTTCCGGGAGGCAACGCATCGTTTGACCGATGGCTTTGATGAGGGACAACTGGAGAAGTTGAGGGAGACGATCGTCTCCATTCCCGGGGTGAAGGCGATCAGTGATATTAAGGCACGTTATCACGGCAGCAGTGTACTCGTTGACGTCGTGATCCATGTCGATCCGCAGTTGAACGTAGTGGAAAGCCACACCATCACCGAAAATATCGAAGAACAGATGAAACGTGTGCACAAAATCAATACGGTTCACATTCATATTGAACCGGAACAGCAGATCGTAAAATGATAAGCAAAAGCCTGTCCGCAGCTGGGGCAGGTTTTTTTGTGCATATAAAAATTAAAGCGCGAGTTGCCGGGAGAAATGCACAAAGCGGCGAAGGAACTGCCGAAGGGTGTCAAACAGTTTGTATAAAGAAGGTTATGTGGAACCGCTGAAAGAGGATGTAGCGATCCTGCTGGATGGCAAGTTAACCAAGGAGGATGTATTTGCAGCAGGAGGGATCTTCCTTAATGTGGCAACGATGGGGAGAAGTAAAGGTTTTCAGAAGCTGCAAAAATCAGTTGGGAAAGCGACAGGAATTTTGACAGAGAATGCGAAAAAGATTAAACCCAATGGAGGCAAGGTTGGAGATATGTTAAATGAAGCTGAGCGAGGGCATGCAAACTGGTATATTGATAATTTCGGAGGAATTCGATAAATGTGTGATTACAGAAAAAAGTCACTGAAGAAGATGTCAAAAAAATAGCGCTCGAGTATGTTTCCCAGACCCCATCTAATACTTTTAAATTTACATTAGTAAATATCAGCAATAATAGTAATCGCTATCCATGTTGGTCGGTTATATTCGAAATGCGGAACCAAGATGGAAATATTGTAGATGGCCCGTTAGTATTATCGGGACGATTGAAGAAGTTTATGGAGCAGAGGAAGTAATTTTCCGTTTTATTTACGAATATCTCAAGCTAAACCCCAACGATTACTTTTGGGTCGCAGATTATGATTGGGTCTACAGTTGGGAAGATATGCAAAAATTAAAATCGTTACCGTATGATGCAGACTGGTGTTATAAAAACCCAAAAAACTAACTTTAACGATGAAAGGGTCAATTATGGTCGGTGTTCACCATGATTGACCCGTTTTTTGTGACATAGACTGTTTGCACCAGGTATCGGGATAGAAGCAGTGAACGCAAGCAAACCTTCTCCGACAACGAAAAGCCAGCAAAAGCTCCGCCTATGACTCGACTCCCGCACGGCACGGCAAACTATTCCAACGCTACTACACAGAAGTAACTTTTTTGCGACGCAGCGTTTTCGTCGTCGAAGTCGGCCCAGGCCCCGCTTTCCCCGCCGCTTCTTTGTCTGGTGACGTTGCCTTGTCCGTTTTCTTTGCAGCAGCGGCCCGTTTGCGCCCTGCTTTCGGCTGCGTGGTTGCCGGGGTTGGCTCTGGCTCCAGCTTTACGGGGCTGCTCGTTTGGCCTGCAGTAGAAGCCAGGCTTTCCTTCAGGGCTTGCATCAGATCGATCACATTCGTGCGCGCAATCGTCGGAGCGGTAGCAATCTCCTGACCCTCCAGCTTTTTCTCGATCATTTCCTGCAGATCGACGCGGTATTGGTCGGTGTATTTGGCAGGATCGAACGGGACAGTCATATTCGCGATCAACTCGGTGGCCATTTTCAGCTCGTTTTCTGCGAGCGGGACAGAAGCATCCGGCAAAGCGGGCACCTGATGGACAGGGCGCACCTCGTCCGGGTAGAAAATCGTTTCCAGCATGATGCAATGCTCGTGCAGCCGGATGACGGCGAGACTTTGCCGATTGCGCATTGTCACCTGGGCAACGGCGATTTTTCCGGTCTGCTCCATGGCGGCGCGAAGCAGCGCATACGCCTTTTCCCCCGTTTCCTGCGGAGACAGGAAGTAGCTTTTGTCAAAATAAACCGGGTCGATCTCCGACAAGTCCACGAAGTCGAGAATTTCAATGGCGCGGCGCGTCTCGGGCGTGATCGCCTCCAAATCTTCGTCCTCGATGATGACAAAATGCCCCTTCTCGTACTCGTACCCGCGCACGATTTCGCTTGTTTCCACTTCCCGCTGGCAATGCGGACACATTTTGGAATATTTGATCGGGGTGTTGCATTCCTTGTGCAGTTGGCGAAAGCGAATGTCCCGCTCTTCCGTGGCCGTAAACATGCGGACGGGGATATTGACCAGGCCGAAGCTGATTGAGCCTTTCCAGACGGTATGCATATGATTCCTCCAGTACGGACCGAATTTGGCGTTTGGCGATAATGACTTGACTCCAGTCTGTTTAGTTTATTGTTTGCAGCCGGCTGCAGGATGGCGCAAGGAAAAAGCAGGCGGGCAAACATTGACATTCAATCTGGCATGGAAAAAGCCAGCCGCAAGTTCTGGCGACTGGCTTGGCAAGCGTCAAGCTGCTTTCTCATTACTGTCCGTGTTTGACAATGTCCGACTGGTCCGCGCGCGACTGCATCTCCCGCGCTTGTTCGACACCCACTCCGGTGCGGTCGGCAATGGATTGGGCCTTGGATGCTTTCAGCTTTTGTGCGGACGGTTGTTTTTCTGCCATGTCGATTCCCCCTCGTAAGATCGGTGCAAGTATCTTGTTCCCCATGCGGGCAAAAAAAATACCCCTTCGTCAATTGACGATGGGGTAGCAGTTCAACTCCTCCCGCGTGGGGAGCGCCGGCACGGAATGCTCCTATCAGACACGCCGTGCGCCAAAGTGAACTGCCTTTCAATTATGGGAGAGGAGAAACCGGAGGAAGAGCTTATGGGGAAACGTAAGTCTTCTCCGCGGTTGTCAGCGACACCGTTGCGTCGCTATCATCATGTTTTCCAATCTTTGTGCAGGATATACATCATCTGCGGCATAAATTTTCCAGTTGGCCAATTTTACGGGGGTAGGCAGTTGTGATAGTATGGTATCAGCTTTTATACCGTATAACTTCTTTATAAACAGGTGAAATCATTATGCGCGTCATTGCGGGAGAACACAGAGGCAGAAAACTGGCGGCCGTCCCGGGAGTCGGGACGCGGCCGACGACCGACAAGGTAAAGGAATCAATTTTTAATATGATCGGCCCGTATTTTGATGGAGGCTGGGCCTTGGATTTGTACGCCGGAACAGGCAGCCTGGGCATCGAAGCGCTGAGCAGGGGCGCGGACAAGGCGGTTTTTGTCGAACGGGATGCAAAAGCATTTTCCGTCGTCAAGCAAAATGTCAGCACTTGCCGACTGGACGAGTACGCAGAGCTTTACCGCATGGATGCGGAGAGGGCAATCCGGCAGTTGGCCAAACGCGGTCAGCCTTTTGACCTGGTATTTCTCGACCCTCCTTACGCCAAGCAGAAGATCGTGGAGGAAATCGGGCAGCTGCAATCGCTCGGCCTGCTCGCCGACGGCGCCTGGATCGTGGCCGAGCACGACAGCAAAGACTCTTTTCCCGATGCCATTGGCGACTGTGTCAAAGATCGGGAAGCGACCTATGGTGATACGGCAGTGACCCTGTATTACTACGATCCGCAAGCCAAAGAGGAAGGGTAAGCGAGCTTTGCTCAACCAGCACACGAGAAGGAGGAAGCAAGATGGCGATCGCCGTTTGCTCTGGAAGCTTTGATCCTGTCACCTATGGACATCTCGATATTATCAGCCGGGGTGCCAAGGTGTTTGACAAGGTAATCGTAGCGGTTCTGATTAATTCCAAAAAAAATTCCCTGTTCAGCGTAGACGAGCGCGTCGAGCTGCTTCGCCAGGTGACAGCGGGCATGGATAATGTGGAAGTGGACTCGTTTGACGGGCTGTTGATCGACTACATGAACAAGCGCGGAGCCAAGGTCATCATTCGCGGTCTGCGGGCCGTCTCCGATTTTGAATACGAAATGCAAGTGGCTTCGATCAACAAAAAGCTCGATCAAGAGATCGAGACCTTTTTCATGATGACCAGCAACCAATATTCGTATTTAAGCTCCAGCATCGTGAAGGAAGTGGCGCGATACAAGGCGAGTGTGGCTGATCTCGTGCCGCCGGAAGTCGAAGCGGCGCTCAAGCGCAAAATGGAACAGTTGTAAGCACGAAGACACTGCTTATCTCGTCTTGCCGCTTTGCAAACAACGGGCCAGCAGGCTGATGGCAAAGAGCAGGACAGCTACGCCTGCGGCAAGTGCTCCGGAAAACGTGATCGTTTCCCACCAGCTCGTTTCTGGTATACCGGATGGAGTAGGAACGAAGACCGGGACGCTTTTGTCCAGAAACCAGGTGCTGACATGGACCAGCGGATTCCAGAAGAAAAAGGTCAGGATTGCCGCCAAAAAAGCGTGCAGGGCACGGGCGATAAAATAGGGCGCGACGCGAATATCGGTTTCGCTGAGAATGCTCGCAACCTGTGCGTGAACGCTCAGTCCCCCCCAGGAAAGGACGGCGCTTGCAATCGCGGCCTTCCAGACCATGGAAACACTGTCAGGCACGACACTGGCGGCTTGTGCGCCCAGCGTAACCTCAAACAGCCCGGCGATGATCGCTTTGGAAAAGGCAGGCGGAAACCCGAGCGGGCCGAGAAAGATGGCGAGCAGCGTGCTAATCATCTGCGTCAGGTGAATCGCGGTAAACAACTGGATCAAGACGGAAAACACAATGATAAAGCCACCGATCATGAACAGCGTGTTCAGCGCGGACTGTACGGCATCGCCCATCAGCTTGCCGAACGGCCGACCGTCGCGGATACGCGCCCGGTGCATCGCTTGCAACGCTCGGAGCGGCAGTGGCAGGTTCGTTTTTTCCAATGGCTTAGACACGGCGGCAAACGGTGCGTGGAAGCGATAAACCAGTCCCATGATGACTGCCGACAAATAATGGGTCACGGCCAGGACAATCCCCATTTGTTCGCTGTGAAAAAAGCCGATGGCGACCGCCCCCATCACAAACAGCGGATCGCCTGTCGTCGTAAACGATACGAGCCGCTCTCCCTCCGCTTGCGACAAGTTCCCCTGCTGGCGCAAGCGGGTCGTCAGCTTGGCGGCTACCGGATAGCCCGACGAAAAGCCCATGGCGAGCACAAAACCGCCTGTGCCGGGCACATTGAACAAGGGGCGCATCAACGGTTCGAGGAGCACGCCGACAAAGTGAACCACACCCAGCCCCATCAAAATTTCCGAGAGGACAATAAACGGAAGGGTCGAGGGAAAGACGACTTCCCACCAGATTTTGAGTCCGCGGACGGCGGCTTCAAACGAAATTTGCGAATACATCACCAATGTCAGGACGAGCGCGACTGTCGAGAGCGCAAGCAACAGGGTGAAAATCGGTGAGTGGCGTGACATGGAATCCTCCTGTGTCGACGAAAAGATCATAGTACATGTCTACGTGTCAGCAGGATGATCTATGCGTGAGCTTGTATCTTTCAAGTGTGAAAAGAACCGGGAGTGGACACATAGGCTGTTACAGGAGGTGTTTGCATGACGGCGAAGCGAAAGCCAGTCGTGGGAGTGGCGTTAGGCTCAGGCGGAGCCCGCGGATTTGCGCACATTGGCGTCCTGAAAGCGTTGGAGGCGCACGGTGTTGAGATCGACATGCTCGCAGGAAGCAGTATGGGCAGTCTGATCGCGGCGGTGTATGCGAACGGGATCGAGCCGCACATGATGGGAAAGCTTGCGCAAAACCTCAAGCGCAAGCACTGGCTTGACCTGACTGTACCCGGTATGGGTTTTGTCGCGGGTGAAAAAATCAAGCAGCTGATTAAGCTGCTCACGCATGGCAAGCGGATCGAGGAGCTGAACAAACCCCTTGCGATTGTGGCGACGGACATCGAATCGGGCGAGCGGGTCGTTTTTCGCGAGGGGCCGATCGATCAGGCGGTCAGAGCGAGCATTTCCATTCCGGGTATATTTGTTCCGGAAAAGGTAGACGGACGGCTGCTCGTTGACGGGGGAGTCATTGACCGGGTTCCCGTTACGGTGCTAAAAGACATGGGAGCAGACATCGTCATTGCCGTCGACGTCGCGCAGGTAGATACGCCGATGAAAGTGGGAAGCATCTTTGATGTCATCGCGCAGACGATTGATGTCATGGAAAGAGAGATTCTGCGCCATCGGATCATCGCCGCTGACATCGTAATCCGCCCGGATGTTGGACACTATAGCAGTATCGCCTACTCTGGCGTAGAGGAAATTATCGAGCTGGGCGAACGCGAGGGTGCAGCACAGGCAGAGCGCATCCAGCAACTGATTGCGAACTGGGAGGAAAGCCGATGAGCGAAGAACAGCTGAATGGACGAAGAAGCAGATCAAGTGGAAACCGAGGCTTTAGCTGGATTTTTGGCTTGATCTTTGCGGTGGTTGGACTTTCTTTTTTTATCCCGACCAATTACTATGTGACCCGACCAGGTTCGGCGATTGAACTTGCGCCGATGATTGACGTGGAGGGCGGCAAAAAGGACGAGACAGGCTCGTTCATGCTCACCACAGTGCGCATGGGCGAGGCCAACCTGGCCTGGTACATCTACGCCAGCCTGGCCGCTGACGCGGAACTGATGCCAAAGCAGCTGGTAGTCAGCGAAGGCGAGGACAACGACGATTTCGTCCGCCGCGAGCAGGCTGTAATGGACAATTCGCAAAAAATCGCCGAAGCCGTCGCGTTTCGCCTGGCGGGCTACGAGGTGAAGGTCGAGAAGGAAGGCGTCTGGGTGATGGGGACGCTGGACGGCCTGCCCGCCAAAAAAGTGCTGAAAATCGGAGACGTCATTACCGCAGTCGACGGGGTTCGCACCGCCGAAGCCAAAGGCTTGCTGCAGGTTCTCTCCGGCAAAAAGGCTGGCGATCAGGTGGAGATTACATACACGAGAGATGGACAAGAAGCCAAAACGGTGATAACCTTGGTACCACTGCCGGAGTCAAAATCTGTCGGGATCGGGGTGCGCCCTGACAACAAGCAGCAGATCGTGATTCCGAAAAAAGTAACCATCGCGTCGCAGGGCATCGGCGGCCCGTCTGCCGGACTGATGATGACGCTGGAGATCCTGGATCAGCTCGATACGACGAAGGATTTGACAAAAGGCTACAAAATAGCCGGTACAGGCACGATTTCATTGGATGGGACTGTAGGCCGAATCGGCGGGATCAGTCACAAGGTCATCGCAGCCGACAAGGCGGGGGCAGAGATTTTCTTTGCGCCTCAGGATACGCCTGATGCAACCTCCAATTATCAGGAAGCCCTGGCGGCCGCCAAACGGATCGGTACCTCCATGCAGATCGTTCCCGTCAAAAATGTGGCGGATGCGATTGCGTATCTGGATGGACGAAAGCCGAAAACTTCCTGAGCAAACAAGCTGTCAAGGAAAAATGGTTGACAAAGCTTTTTGCACGGGCTATAATCATCCTTGTTGTGCATGAGGTGAAGTGCTATGAACATTAAATTGGCAGAGTTGGAACACCGAAAAGGCGAGCCATTGCCGTTTCAGTTGACGCTCGATGCAGCGGAACTGAAAAACCGCCATCAGGAAATTCGCGGGATCACTCCTGTGAATGCAGAGGGCGAGGCTGTACAGCTCGGCAATCTCTACTATGTAAAAGGCAGCATGAGAGCCGACGTCGATTTTGTCTGCGCCCGGTGTCTGAAGCCTTTTACCCATCATGCAGCAGTCGACTTCTCCGAAACCTTTGCATCAGCCGATGATCCGGTGTTGGGTGAGGATGAAGACAGCGATATTATTCCGCTCGAAGGTGACGAAATCGAGCTGACCGCTCTGTTGCAAGAGGACTTTTTGCTTGCGATGCCGACCTTCCCGCTGTGCGAGGAGGACTGCAAAGGGTTGTGCCCGACATGCGGCGTGAACCGCAATGAAACGGCATGCAGCTGCAAGAATGAGCGGATCGACCCGCGTTTGGCCGGGTTGGCTGACTTTTTCAAGGACAGCAAGTAGTATTCTATCGTTTTCAAGGTGAGGCGCCGATCTTCGGATGCAGCGTCTCATTTTTGAAGGATGGCATAGCATTTTGCCTATACTATCCACCCAATAGAGCATCTTAGCATTTGTCAGTTGAAGGAGGTGTAAGGAAGATGGCAGTACCTCAACGGAGAACTTCCAAAACCCGTAAAAGAATGCGTCGTACGCACTTCAAATTAGAGATTCCAGGCATGATCAAATGCGATAATTGCAACGAATACAAACTTGCGCATCGTGTTTGCCCAAGCTGCGGTCACTACAAAGGTGTGAAAGTGGCAAAGTAAGCTTTGCTGCGTAAAAAGTGAGGTGAGCAATCACCTTGCTTTTTTTGTGCGCTCATTTAGCTTAATATTACTTATTAACGTTTGGATATATTGCTTAAAATGCGCAAATGCCTTAAAATGAAGGGGAAAGGCAAGGATGGAGTGACATCGCGATGTACCAAGAGGAACGGCTGGCCGCGATCTTGCAGTATTTGCAGCAGCATCAGCGCATCAGTGTGCAGGAAGTGATGGAAAAGTTTTCTGTCTCCCGCGACACAGCGAGGCGCGACATCGTCAAGCTGGAGGAGCAGGGCGAGATTTTGCGAACACGCGGCGGAGCGATTTTGCCCCGTTTGAGCAAAAAAAGCTATTCCCATCAGGAGCGGATGCAGCTCGACCTGTCGGGCAAGCACCGGATTGCCCAGGCAGCAGCCCGGCTGATAAAAGACGGCGATTATTTGCTGCTCGATGCGTCGACGACTGTGCAATTGGCGGTAGAATCGCTGCAGACGAAAGACCATGTCATCATCACGAATTCGATCGCGACAGCGGCCAGTGTGGCGCGCAAGGAAGGCGTGCTCGTGAAGCTGCTCGGCGGGGACGTGAACCCGCAAAACCAGTGTGTGCACGGCAGCCGCACCGTTGCCAGCCTTGCCGATTACCACGTCGACAAGCTGCTGGTGGGCGCGTGCGGATTGACGACGAGCGGCCTGGTCTCGACGAATGAGGAGGAAGGCTATCTCATCCGGGAAATGATTAGGCGGGCCGATCAGGTAATCGTTCTCGCCGACCACTCCAAGTTCGGCAAAAGCATGCTGTACCGCGTAGCCGGCCTGGAGCGGATCGACATGCTCGTGACGGACCGCGAGCCGGGGCCGGAAATGGCAGAGGCGCTGGAAAAAAGCGAAGTGGAAGTCATCGTAGCAGGCGAAGCGGACGACGATTTTTCAAAAAAGGGATAGATTTCACCTGGCTGGCGTGAAGGGGAGCCCCGCGTGACAGCAGGTGGATTTATCAGGGAAGGTTCTTCTTGCGGGAAGAGTCTTCTCTTTTTTGCTTGCAAGGGCAAAGACGTCCTGCTGTCCGAAAATCCTTTTCCACAAGGAGGGCAGAGAGGTGTACCGCGGGTGAGAGACACATTTTCAAGAACTTTACTTGTAATTGCCGATGTTCTCCCTTATACTGTTTTGGTACCTGGTATTAAAAACAGCTCGCAATCATACATATCCGAATGAGAATATCGCTAGGGGGGTGTTTCGCATCGCCCGCTTGCCAAAAAAAGATCGCCAGACGCGCTTGGTGCAGTCGCTGGCGGATAATCCATTTGCGACGGACGAGGATCTGGCTGAGTTATTTCAAGTCAGCATTCAAACAATACGTTTAGACCGTTTGGAGCTTGGGATTCCCGAGCTGCGCGAGCGGATCAAATCGGTTGCCGAAAAAAGTCTCGACCCCGTAAAATCGCTGGGGATCGACGAAGTCATCGGCGAGATCATCGACTTGCAGCTCGATTCCCAAGCCATTTCCGTACTGGAAATAAAAGAAGAGCATGTTTTTTCGAAGACGCAGATTGCCAGGGGGCATTATATTTTTGCCCAGGCCAACTCGTTGGCAGTAGCAGTGATTAATGCAGATGTGGCGTTGACCGCAACCGCCCGAATCCGCTTCGTTCGGCCTGTGCGCATCGGCGAAAAGCTGGTGGCAAAAGCAGTGGTGCGCAGCCGGAATGGAGACGAGTGCAAAGTGCGCGTGGAGACCAAGGTTCAGGGGGAACTGGTCTTTACTGCGACGTTTCGGGTTGTAGAAATGTCAGGGACACAAAATCGGCATGGATGAGAGGTAAGGAGGAGACACGGTTGCGAATTGCAGTTGATGCGATGGGCGGCGATAACGCACCGCGAAGTACAGTTTTGGGGGCGCTTGCTGCCATCAAGGAAAACCCGGCCATTACCGTTGTATTGGTGGGAGATGAACAGGCCATTCGGAACCACTTGCCGCAAGACTTGCCGGCAAACATCGAGATCGTTCCTACTACGGAAGTGATTTTGCCAGATGATGAACCGGTTCGAGCTGTACGTCGCAAGAAACATTCTTCGCTTGTCGTAGCAGTGGAGATGGCACGCGAAAAAATCGTGGATGCAGCGATCTCTGCAGGGAATACAGGTGCGCTGATGACGGCAGGGTTGCTCTATGCAGGCCGCATGGAGGGGATTGAACGACCCGCTCTGGCCGCCTTTATCCCGAATGTACTGGGCCGCGTCACGCTTACGCTCGACGTCGGCGCCAACATGGACGCAAAGCCGCATCACCTGCTGCAATACGCGGTGATGGGCAGCCTGTACGCAGAAAAAGTGCTGTGCTTTGAAAATCCGAAAGTCGGACTGCTCAACGTAGGGACGGAAGAAGGAAAAGGAAACGAGCTGACCAAAGCCGTCTTCCCGCTTTTGTCCCAGGCAGACCTGAATTTTGTCGGCAACGTGGAAGCGCGTGACGTCATGCAAGGGGCATGCGATGTGCTCGTCTGTGACGGCTTTGTCGGCAACGTGCTGCTGAAAGCGGTAGAGGGCGCAGCCTCCACAATCTTTTCGCTGTTGAAGCAGGAGTTTACTTCGACGCTGATTAATAAAGTAGGGGCGGCCATTTTGAAGCCGGGGCTCGTTCGCTTCAAGAACAAAATGGACTACGCGGAATACGGGGGAGCGCCGCTGTTGGGCCTGAAAAGCCCTGTCATCAAGGCACACGGCTCCTCTGACGAGCGAGCGATGAAAAACGCGATTGCCAGCGCAGCCCGCTTCGTGCGGCAAGATGTGAACGAAGTGATTGCGCAGGCACTGCAAAAAAATATAACGGGAGAAAGCGAGTGAGGCAGATGGACAAAAAGCGTTCAGTAGGCATTTTGGCTACAGGCTCCTATACACCTGAGAGAGTGCTCAGCAACTTCGATCTGGAAAAAATGGTGGAAACAACAGATGAGTGGATTGTTTCCCGCACCGGAATCCGGGAACGTCGCATTTGCTCACCGGAGCAAGCTTCCTCCGACCTTGCTTATGAAGCTGCGAAAAAAGCGCTGGAGCGAGCCAACATCAGCGCAGAGCAGCTTGACATGATTATCGTGGCAACCGTTACGCCTGATATGATGTTCCCGTCGACTGCCTGCATCCTGCAGGAAAAGCTGGGCGCAAAACGCGCTGCGGCGCTTGACGTATCGGCTGCCTGCACAGGCTTTTTGTACGGCATTACAACCGCGGCTCAATTCATTGCCAACGGCCTGTACAAATACGTGCTGGTCGTCGGGGTGGAGACGCTGTCCAAAATTACGAACTACAAAGACCGCAACACATGTGTACTGTTCGGAGACGGCGCAGGTGCGGCGGTGATCGGCGAAGTCCGCGAAGGCTTTGGCTTCCAGTCGTTTGAGCTTGGCGCAGACGGCGCAGGCGGCGAGCTTCTGTGCCTGCCGGCTGGCGGCTCGCGCATCCCGGCTTCGAGCGAGACGGTCGAGAAAAACCTGCACTACCTCTCGATGGCGGGCAGCGAGGTGTTCAAATTCGCTGTGCGGGTGATGAACTCCGCGACAGAAGCGGTATTGTCCAAAGCCGGAGTCGATCGGGAAAACATCGACCTGTTGGTGCCGCATCAGGCCAACAAGCGGATTATCGACTCCGCTGTCCAACGCTTCGGCCTTTCTGAGGACAAAGTGGTCATTAACCTCGACCGGTACGGAAACATGTCCTCTGCGTCCATTCCGGTAGCATTGGATGAAGCGATTGCGGCCGGACGGGTCAAGGAAGGCGACAACGTCATTCTCGTAGGTTTCGGCGGCGGCCTGACCTGGGGAGCTACGCTTCTGAAATGGTCGACCACGCCAGCGGAAGGGAGCGGACAGTAGTGGGGAAAGTAGCATTTGTTTTTCCGGGCCAAGGCTCGCAATTTGTAGGAATGGGGCAAACGCTCGCGGAACAATCGGCAGCAGCCCGTCACATTTTTGAAACGGCAGACGAAGCGCTCGGCTTTTCGCTGTCTGGCCTGTGCTTTGCAGGCCCGGAAGAAGAGTTGAAGCTGACGGCGAACACGCAGCCGGCGATTTTGACCGCGAGTGTTGCCGTGCTTGCCGCATTGAAAGAAAAGCTCCCGGATTACGCGCCGGATTTCGTGGCGGGTCACAGTCTGGGTGAATATTCGGCGCTGGTGGCAGCAGGGGCGCTGTCTTTTGCCGATGCAGTAAAAGTCGTCCGCGCACGCGGTCAATTCATGGAAGAAGCGGTTCCGGCAGGTCAGGGCGCGATGGCCGCGGTTCTGAACATGGAGCGGGCTGCCCTGCAAGCGGTCTGTGAGGAAGTGACGGCTTCCGGTCATCCGGTTCAGCCGGCGAACATGAACTGCCCAGGCCAGATCGTCATCTCCGGTTCGGCGGAAGGCGTCAAGCTGGCGGGCGAAAAAGCCAAGGCCCAAGGAGCGAAGCGTGTGCTTCCGCTGAATGTGAGCGGACCGTTCCACTCCAGCCTGATGCAGCCAGCCGCAGACAAATTGCATGCGGTGCTTGCAGGCGTCACAGTCCAGGACGCAGGCGTACCTGTCGTGGCAAACGTGACGGCACGCCCTGTTACCGAAGCGGCGACGATCGTCGAGCAGCTTGTGCAGCAAGTATCGGCTCCGGTTTTGTGGGAGGATTCGGTACAGTGGATGGTCGAAGCGGGCGTGACTACGTTCGTGGAGATCGGACCAGGCAAAGTGCTTGCGGGATTGATTAAAAAAATCGCGCCAGCCGAGACGACGATCATTTCGGTGCAGGACATGGAGTCCTTGACTGAGCTTTTGAACGGAGGGTTATTATGTTAACAGGAAAAACAGCACTCGTGACAGGCGCTTCCCGCGGGATCGGCCGTGCGATTGCCATCAAGCTGGCCGAGGCAGGGGCGAATGTTGTGGTGAACTACGCAGGCAGTGAAGCGGCAGCAGCCGAGACAGTCGCCAAGGTCAAGGAACTCGGCCGCGATGCGATCATGGTTCGCGCCAACGTTTCTTCGGCTGAGGAAGTGGGCGACATGTTCAAGGCCGCGCTCGACCACTTCGGCACAATCGACATTCTCGTCAACAACGCCGGGATTACCCGCGACAACCTGCTGATGCGCATGAAGGAAGAAGAGTGGGATGAAGTCATTGCCACCAACCTGAAAGGCGTATTCAATTGCCTGAAAGCGGCGACTCGTCCGATGATGAAGCAACGCTCGGGCAAAATCATCAACATTACGTCCGTGGTCGGCGTGCTCGGCAATGCGGGGCAAGCTAACTACGTGGCGGCAAAAGCAGGCGTTATCGGCCTGACCAAGACAGCCGCCCGCGAGCTGGCGAGCCGCGGCATCACCGTGAACGCGGTAGCGCCTGGCTTTATCGACACCGAGATGACAGCCGTGCTGCCGGAGGATGTCAAAGCTGGCCTCATCAGCCAGATTCCGCTCGCACGCCTGGGCCAGACAGAGGATATTGCCTCCGTCGTTCTGTTCCTTGCTTCCGACGCAGCCAATTACATGACAGGCCAAACGCTGCATGTGGATGGCGGCATGTACATGTAAACTGGTTTTTTGCAAGCTCATCTACTATAATACGGGAGAGGGGGTGAAGCAAAATGGCAGATACATTGGAGCGCGTGAAGAAAATCATCGTCGATCGTCTGGGTGTAGATGAGTCCAAGATTACTTTGGAAGCTTCTTTCAAAGAAGACCTGGGCGCTGACTCCCTGGATGTAGTGGAACTCGTAATGGAACTCGAAGACGAGTTTGACCTAGAGATTTCTGACGAAGATGCTGAAAAGATCACTTCTGTTGGTGAGGTTGTAAAATACATAGAATCTCACAAGTAGATCAATCAGTTCGAAGTCCCGTACCATACGGGACTTCTCCTTCAATTGCCGCCGAATACATATCAGGAAGTTACGTTGGGCATGAAGTGTGCGACAAGAAGCTGACTGCTGACTTTTATATAGAGGTGATCGTAATGAAACGAAGAGTGGTGATTACTGGCGTTGGTGTCGTCTCCCCGGTGGGAAATGACGCGCAGACCTTCTGGAACAGCTTGCTGGAAGGAAAATCAGGTATTGACCGCTTGACTGCTTTTGACGCTTCAGATTTTCCGACGCAGATCGCGGGTGAAGTAAAAGACTTCAACCCTGAGCTGTACTTGGACAAAAGAGAAATACGACGTACAGACCGATTCGTTCAGTTTGGATTGGCTGCTGCCAAAATGGCGGTAGAGGATGCGAAGCTGGAAATTACACCAGAAAATGCGGAACGAGTGGGTGTATACATCGGGTCCGGAATTGGCGGGCTGTCTACATGGGAAGAGCAGCATTCGGTGCTGCTGGAAAAAGGTCCACGCCGTGTAAGTCCGTTCTTCATTCCAATGCTGATTGCCAACATGGCTTCCGGTGCAGTCTCCATTCAATTCGGAGCAAAAGGACCGACCTCCAGCGCGATTACCGCATGTGCGACAGGAACAAACGCAATCGGGGATGCCCTGCGCCTGATCCAGTTCGATCACGCGGATGTGATGATCGCAGGGGGAGCGGAAGCGACGGTTCGTCCGATGGCGTTTGCCGGCTTTTGTTCCGCAAAAGCGATGTCCACTCGCAACGACGAGCCGCAAAAGGCGAGCCGTCCGTTTGACAAAGACCGCGATGGCTTCGTCATGGGAGAAGGGGCAGGCGTGCTGATTCTGGAAGAGCTGGAGCACGCAAAAAAACGCGGCGCAAACATCATCGCAGAAGTGATCGGCTACGGCATGAGCGCGGATGCCCATCACATCACGGCTCCATCGCCAGGCGGCGAAGGGGCGGCGCGCTGCATGAAAAATGCGCTGCGTGACGCAGGTATTGATCCGACAGAGGTAGACTACATCAACGCACACGGTACCTCTACCGATCAGGGCGATATTGCGGAGACACTGGCGATCAAAGAGGTGTTTGGCGAGCACGCTTACAAGCTGGCTGTCAGCTCGACCAAGTCGATGACAGGCCATTTGCTCGGAGCGACAGGCGGTGTCGAAGCAATTGCGACAGCATTTGCCCTGCGCGACCAGGTGCTTCCTCCGACGATCAACCTGGAAAACCCTGATCCGGAATGTGATCTCGACTATGTTCCTAACCATGCGCGCAAGGCGACCGTCCGTGTGGCTGTTTCCAACACGTTTGGATTCGGTGGTCATAATGCAACGGTGGTTCTGAAACGATACGAAGAATAAATGAGCCCTACTGAGAAAAAAAGTAGGCAGTCTCCTGGAATGGTGGTGAGGGTGATGAATTTTGCACAGCTGCAAGAGAAGATAGGCTTTCGCTTTCGGGATGAGAGCATTCTGCGGCAGGCATTCACCCATTCTTCCTACGTGAACGAGCAACGCGGCAAACGGATATCAGACAACGAACGGCTGGAGTTTTTGGGAGATGCTGTGCTTGAGTTGACTGTTTCCCAGTTTTTATACAAAACTTTTCCGAAGATGAGCGAAGGCGAAATGACAAAGCTGCGGGCAGCGATTGTCTGTGAGCCTTCTCTCGTCAAATTTGCTGAACTGTTGAATTTTGGCGATCTCGTTTTGCTGGGAAAAGGGGAAGAGTTGACTGGTGGACGCCAGCGACCTGCCTTGCTAGCGGACGTTTTTGAAGCTTTTGTTGGTGCCCTCTATCTGGATCAGGGCCTGGATGCCGTGTTTTCCTTCATGGAAAAATACGTCTACCCCAAAATCGACAAGGGAGAGTTTGCCCAGGTGACAGACTTCAAGAGCCAGTTGCAGGAATTTGTTCAACAGGACAATCTGGGAGACATCCAGTATCGCATTGTAGAAGAAAAAGGACCAGCTCACAATCGAGAGTTCGTATCGGAAGTGCTTTTGAACAATCGTTCGCTTGGCATTGGCTCTGGCCGCTCCAAAAAAGAAGCGGAACAGCAGGCAGCAGCCCGGGCATTGGTAAAGCTGGGGGAGAAATAGAAGCTTACGAAAAAGAAAGCTGCATCATCTGCGGGCGCAGGTGGTGTAGCTTTCTTTGTTCCGGCTTGGAAAAGCTGGGAAAATACTGCGTGAAGGCAGCTTTCTGTGATACACTTATCTCGATATGCCCACGAAGACTCTCAGTGGAGTAGCTCCTGTCTGACACAGGGGCTCTTTTCGGGTACCATCCGATTCATGCCGTGCATACCGGGCAGTTGGGATGGTTTGGTAAGGAGGACCGTAAGTATGTATTTGAAACGTCTGGAGCTGGCGGGATTCAAATCTTTTGCCGACAGGACGGAATTGGAGTTCGTACCGGGAGTGACAGCGGTAGTCGGTCCAAACGGAAGCGGCAAGAGCAACGTTTCCGACTCGATCCGCTGGGTGCTCGGAGAACAGAGTGCCAAGTCGCTGCGCGGGGCGAAGATGGAAGATATTATTTTCGCGGGCAGTGACAAGCGCAAGCCAGTGAACTTTGCCGAAGTGACGCTCACCCTGGATAATACGGATCGTTCCCTCGATGTGGAATATTCAGAGGTTTCTATCACACGCAGAGTCTACCGCTCCGGTGAGAGTGAGTATTACATAAACAACAAAGCCTGCCGCTTGAAGGACATTATGGAGCTGTTCATGGATACGGGTCTGGGAAAAGAAGCGTATTCCATTATTGGGCAGGGAAAAATCGAAGAAATTCTCAGCACCAAGTCAGAAGATCGCCGCGGCATTTTTGAAGAAGCGGCAGGAATCGTCAAGTACAAGACCCGCAAGCGCGAGGCGGAGAAAAAGCTCGATGATACCGAGCAAAACCTCGTGCGCATCCACGATATCGTCAGCGAAATCAACGAGCAGATTGGACCGCTGCAAGAGCAGGCAGAGACGGCGAAGCTGTACAACGAGCTGCACAGCAAGCTGGTCGAGCATGAAGTCGCGCTGTACGTGCAGCAGATCGAGGCCGCGCACAGCAAATGGGAGGCCGCGACGCAGCGTGTGCAGGAGCTGCGTGAGCTTTTGATTACGCAGACGACGGAAGCGACCAGGCACGAAGCGGATTTGGAGCAGGCCCGCTTTTCGGTCACACAAATCGATCAGTCGATCGAGGAGTTGCAGCACGTTCTGCTGACGGTGAGTGAAGAGACGGAAAAGGTAGAAGGCCAGCGCGAAGTATTGCGCGAGCGGATGCGCAACTTGAGCGCCAATCGCCAGCAGACGATGGAGCAGATGCACAGGCTGACGGAGAAGCAGCACGCGCTGGAAGCGGAACTTGCGGAAGAGCAGGAGCGCGCCAAGGAAGCGGATCGGCGTCTGGCGGAAGCGCATGCCTCGTTGCAGGAGGCAGAAGAGCAGTTTTTCTCCATGGTCCAGTCGCTGACAGACGATGTGGAACGATTGAAAGGCGATTACTTTGAAAAGCTGAACGAAATGGCCAACCTGCGCAACGAAATCCGCCATCAGCAGCAACTCGTACAGACATCGCAGGCGCGCCTCGACCGCCAACTGTCCGGCAAGGAGCAGCTCGATCTGGAAGAGATGCAGCGCCAGGTGAGAATGGCGGAGCTGCAGGAGCAACTGACCCAGATCGATCAGTCGATTCAGGATACAGTTAGCCGCTACAAGCAGTTAATGGACGGCCTGCGCGATGGACAAGCGCGCATGGAACAGGTGCGCCGGGAACTGCGCCAGTCCGAGCAAAAAAGAGAAGCGGCAAAGTCCCGCCTCGACCTCATCAAAGAGATGCAGTCCGAATTTGCCGGGTTCCAGCAAGGGGTAAAAGAAATTCTCAAGGCACGCGAGCGCGGCTTCAAAGGCATCCACGGCGCGGTCGCCGAGCTGGTCGTTGTGCCGCAGCAGTACGAAACAGCAGTCGAGGTCGCCCTGGGCGGAGCGCTGCAAAACGTCGTCGTCGATAACGAGGCGGCTGGGCGCGCCGCGATTGCTTACTTGAAGCAGCACAATGCAGGTCGCGCTACCTTTTTGCCGCTGGATGTCATCCGGTCGCGCACCTTGCAGGCCAGTGACCGCCAATTGCTGGCAAAAGAAAGCGGTGTGGTCGGGATCGCCAGCGAGCTGGTGTCGTTTGAGGACACGTACCGTTCGATTGTGGAAAGCATGCTCGGCAACGTCATCGTTACGGAAAAGCTGGAGCAGGCAAACCGCGTCGCCCGCACGCTCGGCTATCGCTACCGCGTCGTGACGCTCGAAGGCGATATCGTCAACGCAGGCGGTTCGATGACAGGGGGCGCCTTGAAGAAAAACAGCGCCAACCTGCTCGGACGCAATCGCCAGGCAGAAGAACTCGAAGCGCAAATGCGCGAAATCGAAGAGGCAATTTCTGGACATACTACTCGAATGGAACAACTGGCGGCAGAGCTTGGCCGCATGGAAGAAGAACAGGAAGCGCTCCGCTCGCAAGGCGAAGCGCTGCGGCTGAAGGAGCAGGAAGTCAAGGGCCTTCTGCAGCAAACCGAAGCAGAGGGACGCTCGCTTGCCGAACGGGCCAAGCTGGTAGAGCAAGATATTGCCGCCTACCAAAAAGAGATGGAAGAAGCGCTGCGCAAGCAGGAGAAGCTTCAAGCGGACTTGGCCGTCCTGGAGCAGGAAGAGCAGAAGCTGAACGAGCAGATCGCCGAAGCTGAGGCCAAGCGCCAGGAACAGTTGGAATCCAAGGAAGAAATGAACCAGAAAATTACCAGCTTAAAAGTGCTGAACGCCCAGGTGAAACAGGAACACCAGTCCCGCCTGGAGCAGACGGAGCGCCTGCTCGAACAAAAAAACTTGCTCCAGCGCGAATGGGAGGAGCAAAACGCGAACCTCGCCGCACTCGACGAACTGGAGCGCACGAACGAATCGTCCGGGCTTGAGCTCGATCAGCGGATCGCCGAGCTGCGTCAGGACAAGGAGCGCGTGGCCGGGCTGATTGCCGAACGCCGCAGCGAGCGGGCGACGCTGTTCCACAAGCAGGAGCAGGTAGAAGTGCAGGTAAAAGAAATTCGCCGCGAGGTCAAGGCGCTGGAGGAAAAGCTTCATCAGGAGGAAGTGAAGGTCAACCGCAGTGAGGTAGAGCTTGACCATCTGTTGAACAAACTCTCCGAAGAATACGAAATGAGCTACGATCTGGCGAAGCAGAAATACCCGCCGCGCGGGGAACTGCAAGCGGAAATGCAAATCGTCGCCCAGCTCAAAAAGCAAATTGCCGCACTGGGTACGGTTAACCTCGGAGCGATTGAGGAATACGAGCGGCTTTATGAGCGCCAGCAGTTTTTAAGTGCGCAGGAAGCCGATCTGAATGAAGCAAAAGACATGCTCTATCAGGTGATTCAGGAGATGGATACGGAGATGTCGCGCCGCTTCAAGGAAACGTTTGAAGCGATCTCCGAGCAGTTCCGCGACGTGTTTGTGCAGCTGTTCGGGGGCGGACGGGCCAATTTGCTTCTGTCCAACCCGGACAATTTGCTCGAAACGGGAATCGACATCGTGGCGCAGCCGCCAGGCAAAAAGCTGCAAAACCTGGCCCTGCTCTCCGGGGGCGAGCGTGCGCTGACAGCGATGGCGTTGCTCTTTGCCATTCTGCGTGTCAAGCCCGTGCCATTCTGCGTGCTCGACGAGGTGGAAGCGGCATTGGACGAGGCAAACGTCAACCGCTTCGCCGAATACATGCAGCAGTTCAGCAGCCAGACGCAGTTCATTTGCGTGACGCACCGCAAAGGCACGATGGAGAGCGCTGACGTTTTATACGGGATTACGATGCAGGAAGGCGGCGTGTCCAAGCTGGTTTCGGTCAAGCTGGAAGACAGCGACAAATTCGTCGAATCCGCCTCGTAATTCGCCGCGGCATCGTCAGTGCCCGCAAGCAAGAAAAATGAGATTACAACTGAAGCTCGACTTCATGCGAGCTTTTTGACAAGATTATCCGCAAAGGAAGATGAACATGAGCTTTTTCAAGCGACTTCGTGACGCGATTGTCCAAAAATCCGAAGAAGTAACCCAGAAGTTTACGGATGGACTGGCGAAAACGCGAGATTTGCTGGTGGAAAAAGTAGAGGATCTCGTCCGCCGCTACAAAAAAATCGACGACGATTTCTTCGATGAGCTGGAAGAAATTTTGATTACGTCCGACGTCGGAGTCAACACCGTCATGGAGTTGATCGACGATTTGCGGGGAGAAGTGCGCAAGCAAAAAATCGAAAACGCTCTGGACCTGCAACCGATTTTGTCGGAGAAGCTGGTGGCCCTGCTGAAAAACGACGAGGCGGCAGACAGTGCGCTCAACATCGAGGACGGACGCCTGAATGTCATTTTGTTTGTCGGGGTCAACGGGGTCGGCAAAACGACGACTATCGGGAAAATGGCGCACATGTTCAAGCAGCAGGGCAAAAACGTGCTCCTGGCCGCAGGCGATACGTTCCGGGCAGCCGCGATCGAGCAGCTGGAGGTATGGGGCGAGCGCGTCGGCGTTGACGTCATCAAGCAGCAGCAAGGCTCCGATCCAGCCGCTGTCATTTACGACGCCGTCCAGGCCGCCAAGTCGCGCAAGGTCGACGTGCTTTTGTGCGATACAGCCGGACGTCTGCAAAACAAGGTCAATCTGATGGAGGAGCTGGCGAAGGTACACCGCGTGCTGCAGCGCGAACTGCCTGGCGCGCCGCATGAAGTATTGCTCGTCCTCGACGCCACGACAGGGCAAAACGCCTTGTCCCAGGCGAAGACATTCGGCCAGTCCGCCGGAGTGACAGGCCTTGTCCTTACCAAGCTCGACGGTACGGCGAAGGGCGGGATCGTCATTGCGATCCGCAACGAGCTGAACATTCCGGTCAAATACGTCGGCCTTGGCGAGAAAATGGACGATTTGCAGCCGTTCGATCCGGAGCAGTTTGTGCATGCGCTGTTTGCCGGGCTGATCCAAAAAGATGAAGCCGAAGCGCAGGAAAACGCGTAAAATCATAATGTCTGGAACGTAAAAAAAGATGTCAATAAAAAACCTTGACACTAGGTGTAGAATTAGGTACTATAATCTACGTGCTGTAAAGAAAAAGCCTTTACAGTTGCGAATCGAGTACCTCACAGCAAAGGATTGGTTGCATGCTGGAAAAGACCAATCAAGTCAATCTCTTGTTTGACTTTTATGCACCGCTTCTCAAGGGCAAGCAGCGAGAATATCTGGAGCTTTACTATCTGGATGATTTGTCGCTCGGGGAAATTGCCGAGATGCACGAGGTCAGTCGACAGGCTGTTTACGACCACATCAAGCGGGCGGAAAAGCAGCTGTTCGAATACGACCAGAAGCTTCGTCTGGCACAGCGCCACGAAAAGCGAATGGAAGTGCTGGCGCGAATGAGCGAGCTTGTGAATGAGCTTGCGGAAGGCGAGACAAGAGACGAGCTGAACACTTTGCTCCACCAACTGTCAGAGATGGATTAGGAGGGCTCGCATGGCGTTTGAAAGCTTGGCCAATCGGCTGCAAAACGCATTTGACAAACTGCGCGGCAGAGGAAAGATCGACGAAACCGTCGTCAATGAAGCGATGCGGGAAGTCCGCCTTGCCCTGCTGGAAGCAGATGTTAACTTCAAAGTAGTAAAAGACTTCGTCGCTCGCGTCAAAGAGCGCGCAGTCGGCCAGGAAGTCATGAAAAGCCTGACGCCAGGCCAAATGGTTATCAAGATCGTGAACGAAGAGCTGGTCGCCCTGATGGGTGGCAGCGTAGCTCAGTTGACGATGGCACACCGTCCGCCGACCGTCATCATGATGGCGGGTTTGCAAGGGGCGGGGAAAACGACCACGACTGGTAAGCTGGCCAAGTATTTGCAAAAGCAAAACAAGAAGCCGCTTCTGGTGGCAGGGGACATTTACCGTCCGGCTGCGATCAAGCAGCTGCAAGTTTTGGGGGAGCAACTGAATGTTCCCGTCTTCTCTCTCGGAGATCAAGTCAGTCCTGTTGACATTGCTCGCCAGGCAATTGAACACGCGAAAGCCAATCACCTCGACGTGGTGATTCTCGATACGGCAGGTCGCCTGCATATTGATGAAGCGCTGATGGACGAGTTGAAGCAAATTCGCGAAGTTGCCAAGCCCGATGAGATTTTGCTCGTCGTGGACGCGATGACAGGTCAGGACGCCGTCAATGTGGCGGAGAGCTTCAACAGCCAGCTCGAACTGACTGGCGTGGTTCTCACCAAGCTCGACGGGGATACCCGAGGCGGTGCGGCACTATCCGTCAAAGCTGTCACCGGAAAGCCGATCAAGTTTGCGGCGACAGGTGAAAAGCTGGATGCGCTCGAACCGTTCCATCCGGACCGCATGGCTTCCCGCATTTTGGGAATGGGTGACGTACTCAGCCTGATCGAAAAGGCGCAGGCGTCCGTGGATGAAGAAAAGGCGCGCGACATGGAGCGCCAGATGCGTCAAGGGGAATTTACCTTCGACATGTTCCTGGATTCCATGCAGCAATTGCGCAATTTGGGGCCTTTTGAAGACATTCTCGGCATGCTGCCCGGAATGAACAAGATGAAAGGCAAAATGAACGTGGACGAGAAGCAGATTGCCCGCGTGGAAGCAATCGTCAAATCCATGACCAAGGCAGAGCGTGCCAACCCTGACTTGTTGAACGCCAGCCGTCGCAAGCGCATTGCAAACGGTAGCGGCACAAGCATTCAGGAAGTGAATCGGTTCATCAAGCAGTTCGAGGAAATGAAAAAAATGATGAAGCAATTCTCTGGCGTCGCGGACAAGATGGTCAAGAAGTCGAAGAAAAAAGGCGGCTTCGGACTGCCGTTCCTGGGCAAAGGAAAAGGAAACAGCCAAGGCGGCATGAACTTCCCGTTCAATTTCAAACCACCGTTCAAGTAAACTTGCATGATCTCTTCGCGCCGCTGACTTGTCAGCCAGCGCGATGGTTCAGATATAGTAGCACCAACGCAGATGTTCATCTTGCGTTGATCCATACAGGAGGTGACACAACATGGCAGTTAAAATCCGTCTGAAACGCATGGGTTCCAAGAAAGCTCCTTTCTACCGTGTAGTAGTAGCTGACTCCCGTTCCCCTCGCGATGGCCGTTTCATTGAAGAAATCGGTTACTACAATCCGGTTGCTCAACCGGCAGTGGTGAAAATTGATACCGAAAAAGCGGTACAATGGATCCTGAATGGTGCAGCTCCGACTGATACCGTTCGTAACCTTCTCTCCAAAGAAGGCGTTCTCGCAAAAGTACACGAAACCAAATACGGCAAGTAAGTCGGTCATCTGGAGGTCTGATGATGAAAGCGCTGGTCGAAACGATCGCAAAAGCTCTCGTCGATCATCCGAATGAGGTTCGTGTGAATGCAGTGGACAAAGAGCGCATTCTCGTTTATGAATTGTCGGTGCACCCTGATGATATGGGGAAGATCATCGGCAAGCAAGGACGGATCGCCAAAGCCCTGCGTACTGTCGTGATGGCGGCATCCGTGGAAACGGACAAGCGTGTCACGGTTGAGATTGTTTGAAAAAAGGCTGGGAGCTTTCCCAGTCTTTTTTGTTGATAGGAACGGATACGACGAAAGGAGTGACAGGACATGCTCACGATTTTTCGGTCGGTACAGGTCAAACTCATCATGACGGAAGCGTCCCGTGCTGTGCTGATTGACCAGTACAGCAGACAGCTTCGCCAGCAGCGCGAAGAATGGGAGCAATGGCAGTTCCAATCGAAAAAAATTTTGGCCAAGGCGAAGAAAAAGTCTGCGGATACATATGCGCTTGCGCAAGAAAAGATTGCCCAGGAAGAGCGGAGGCGCAAGGAAAAAATCGCGCAGCTCTCTTTTGCCTTGCAGCAGGCAGAGAGTCTTCCCGAGGGCAGCGAAATGGACTATCAGACTGTGCAAAGTCCTGTCACGATCCGAGTAGGCGATGTTTGGGATGAAATCATGGCCGGAACGGAAATCATGATAAAAGATGGACGAGTGCATGAGATTCGCCAAACGGCAGGACATGCAGCCGATGAATAGAAGGAGTGGATACGCTTGAGCAGCCAAAAGTTTTACAAGGTGGGCAAGCTGGTCAATACGCACGGGCTCAGGGGCGAAGTGCGCGTCGTTTCAACGACGGATTTTCCCGACCAACGGTTTCGCAAAGGAAGCGAGCTTTTCTTGTTTCACCCGTCTCTTGCGGAGCCGTTGAAGCTGAAAGTCGCGACTCGTCGCGCCCATAAAGGTTTTGAGATTTTGAGCTTCGAAGGCTATGGACATATTAACGACATCGAAAAATACAAGGGCGGCGAACTGAAAATTCCGGAAGAAGCGCTGATGGAGCTGGAAGAGGACGAGTTTTACATCCATCAGTTGGTCGGCTGCGTCGTGTTCACGGACGAAGGGGAAGAGCTCGGAAAAATCGTCGATGTGATGCAGCCGGGAGCCAATGACGTGTGGGTCGTAAAAGGGCGGCGCGGAGAGGTTTTGCTGCCGTTTATCGACGACTGCATCAAAGAAGTGGACATTGCCAACAAACGTGTGGTTTGCCATCTGATGGAAGGCTTGCTGTAGGAGGTGCTTCCGATGCGGATTGACATTTTTACGCTGTTTCCCGAAATGTTTACAGGTGTCTTGTCCAGCAGCATTTTGGGAAAAGCCCGCGAGAAGCAGCTGGTCGACTTTCACGTCACCAATTTTCGCGATTTTTCCGAGAGCAAGCATGGAACGGTGGACGATACGCCATACGGCGGCGGCGGGGGGATGGTGCTGAAGCCCGAGCCGTTGTTTCGGGCAGTAGAAGCGATCACAGGAGACAAGAAGCCGCGTGTCATCCTCATGTGCCCGCAAGGTGTGCCGTACAACCAAAAGCTGGCGGAGGAGCTGGCCCAGGAGGAGCATCTCGTATTCATCTGCGGCCATTACGAAGGCTATGACGAGCGCATCCGCGAGCATTTGGTCACGGACGAAATCTCGATTGGCGACTACGTGCTGACTGGCGGCGAGCTGGCGGCGATGGTCGTGATCGACAGCATTGTTCGCCTGCAGCCGGGTGCTCTGGGAAATCAGTCGTCGGCCGTCGAGGACTCGTTTTCGACCGGATTGCTCGAATATCCGCACTATACGCGGCCGGCGGAGTTTCGCGGCTGGAAGGTCCCGGATATTTTGCTCTCCGGCCACCATGCCAACATCGAGCGCTGGCGCCTGAAAGAATCATTGCGCAGAACGAAGGCGCGCCGTCCCGATTTGCTTGCGAAGCTTGAGCTGACAGACGAGATGAAAAAGCTACTGGCAGAGCTTGAGCAAGAGCAAAACATGGAAGAAAAATTGTAGAGCAGGTCTTGTAGTTTCCTGCCTACTATGTTAATATACTTCTTGTGGCAATTTTGCCCGCTGACTAAGGCGGTCCGCTATTCGTAATCGGCCTCCTGCCGGATGGCCGAGCCAAACTGGTGAGACGAGTAAGAACGTCTATCGGAAGGAGGGAATTGAAATGAACCAAGTTATCCGTGAATTGGAAAAAGAGCAATTGAAACAGGATATTCCTGCGTTCCGACCTGGTGACACCGTTCGTGTACACGTTAAGGTTATCGAGGGTCAGCGTGAGCGTATTCAGCTGTTCGAAGGCGTAGTTATTCGCCGTCGCGGTACAGGTATCAGCGAAACATTTACTGTTCGTAAGATCTCTTACGGCGTAGGTGTTGAGCGTACGTTCCCAGTACACACGCCTAAGATCGACAAGATCGAAATCGTGCGTCATGGTAAAGTACGTCGTGCGAAACTGTACTATCTGCGCGATCGCGTAGGTAAAGCAGCTCGTATTAAAGAAATTCGTCGATAAGCGAAGCGCTTGAAAAGGGGACTGGTCTGCTTGCCAGGCCTCTTTTTTCCATTTACAGGGTTGGACGAGCCATGTTGGGAGGGCGAAAGTGATGAGCGAAGAAGTATCCTCCGGTCGCACGAAGAAAAATGAGCTGTGGGAATGGACGAAGGCGCTTGGTATTGCCTTGATTCTCGCTTTTCTCATTCGAACCTTTTTGTTTGCCCCGTTTATTGTCGAGGGCGAGTCCATGGAAACGACGTTACATAACAGCGAAAAACTGGTCGTGAACAAGGCCATTTACTATTTGCAAGAGCCGAAGCCGGGGGACATCATCGTGTTTCGCGCAGAGAAGACGCGCGACTTTATCAAGCGCGTCATCGCGGTGGCGGGAGATACCGTCGAGGTGAAAGACGATCAGCTCTACATCAACGGCAACATGGTTGAAGAGCCATATCTTGCACAACATAAGGAACAGGCAAAACAGCAGGGAGAGCCGTATTTTACGAATGACTTCACACCCGTCACGGTGCCGGAAGGCCATATTTTCGTGATGGGCGACAATCGGCCGAACAGCCATGACAGCCGGGCAATCGGTCCTGTTGCTGTCAGCACCGTGGTTGGCAGAGCGGAATTTACGTTCTGGCCGATCTCAAGTATTCGCATGACGAGATAATTGCAATTGCTTCAAGGTAGGTGAGACAACATGACGATCCAATGGTTTCCCGGACATATGGCCAAGGCGCGCCGCCAGGTGACGGAAAAGCTGAAATTGATTGATGTGGTGATCGAGCTTCTCGATGCGCGGCTGCCCCTTTCCAGCCGGAATCCGATGATTGACGAGATTGTCAGTGACAAGCCGAGATTAATTTTGTTGAACAAAGCCGATCTCGCGGACGAGAAGGCAACAGAAGAATGGATGGCCTATTTCCGCAAAGAGGGCATTCGCACGCTGCCGATTGATGCCTTGAGCGGAAAAGGCGTAAATAAGCTGCCGGAGCTGTGCAAGGAGCTGGCGGCGGACATGCTGGCCAAGCGCAGCGAACGCGGAATGCAGGCGCGTGCGATCCGCATCATGATTTTAGGAATCCCCAACGTCGGAAAATCGTCGCTGATTAACCGCCTGTCCAAGCGTTCTGTTGCCGCAACGGGCGACCGTCCGGCTGTCACGAAGTCGCAGCAGTGGGTGAAGATGGGCGACACGCTTGAACTGCTCGATACTCCGGGGATCCTCTGGCCCAAGTTTGAGGATCAGATGGTTGGCTTGCGCTTGGCGGCAAGCGGTGCGATCAAGGACGAACTGCTTGACTTTACAGAAGTAGCGCTGTTTGTCATCAGCTACATGATGCACTACTATCCGGAACGCTTGATCGAACGCTTCAAGCTGAAGGAGCTGCCGGAAGATCGCATCGCCATGCTGGAGGAGATCGGGAAAAAGCGCGGCTGCCTCATTTCGGGCGGCAACATCGATTACGACAAGGCGGCGGAAATCTTTTTGCGGGAGCTGCGCTCCGGGAAGCTCGGGACGATCTCCCTGGAACGCCCGATTGACTGGGAAATGGACGAACCGATCGGCAAGCCGCTCTCGCTTATGGAATAACGATTGGCGCACACGAAAAACCTGTCTATCCATTGCTGATAGACGGTTTTTTTCATAAGAAGGAGAAATGAGTCAATGAATCTGGCAGATATGTCGATAAAAGAAATACGGATGGCGATCGAAAAATTGGACGAAGTACCTAGTGATTTTCTACAATGTTTGCAAGCGGACAAACGGGCAGGCGTGCAGGCGCTGGCGAAGCAGGTGGAAGCGGCGAAGGCTCGGCAGGCCAAGCTTCAGCAACAATGGACCGAGATGAGTACATACGAACGCGCACTCTATGCGGACGGACACCAGCACGTATTTGGGGTGGACGAGGTAGGTCGCGGGCCATTGGCAGGACCTGTCGTGGCGAGTGCCGTCTGCTTGCCAAAAGATTTTTATTTGCCAGGCTTGAACGATTCGAAAAAGGTTCCGGTGGCGACACGTGAGGCGTTTTACGAAGTGATTATGCGGGATGCGGTTGCAGTTGGAATCGGCATCGTCGACGCTGCGCGAATTGATGCGGTCAATATTTTGAACGCGACCAGGGAAGCGATGAAAGCAGCCATCGAAGACGCCAGGGTGCCTGCTGATGTGCTTTTGATCGACGCAGTGCAACTGGCAGGAGTGTCCTGCAAGCAAATCCCGATCATTGGCGGCGATGCGAAAAGCGTATCCATCGCAGCAGCGTCCATCGTGGCAAAAGTGACGAGAGACAGGATGATGGCGGAGTACGCCAAACAATACCCGCAGTACGGCTTCGAGAAAAATGCGGGCTACGGGACAGCCGAGCATCTCGCAGCCATTGCTGCATACGGACCGACACCGCTTCACCGCATGAGCTTTACCGGGGTGAAAGAACAAGCCTGACTGACTGCACAGCACTTTCGAAGGAGGGGAGTCCATGTTTTCCACGTCGCAAATCATGTCGTCTTTCGTGCAAAAGACATCTTCGGCTAATGTCAAACCGGTAGAGCTGACGCCCGGACAAGTATTCAAAGGCACGGTGGTCAAGCATTACCCGGAGCAAATGGCACTGGTCCAAATCGGCGGGATGCAGGTTCTGGCCAAGATGGAGGCGAATCTTGAAGCGGGTCAAAAGGCGTGGCTGCAGGTTCAGCCTTCTACTGGAGTCGTAACCTTGAAAGTGCTGGACACGCCTGCGGAAGCGAATGGAAAGGAAGCATCGCTGGAAAGCCTGATGCGCTCGCTCGGCATTGCGGAGACAAAAGAGAGCAAGGCAATCGTACAGGCGCTCGTGAATGCCAATTTGCCTGTCACCAAGGAGATCGTTCAGGCTTTTTCGCAGGTGGCAGAGCGGATCGGGATGGATGAGCGGACGGTCGATGCTTTCCTCTTGGCGATGAAGCGCAATTTGCCGTTGACGCCGGATTCGGTTGCGGGACTGAAGGCGTTTGTGTCCGGCAAGCCCTTAAGTCAGGCGATTCAGCAGTTTTTGCAGGAAGCGACGCTGTTTTTGAATCAGAAGGAAAATGCCGCCAAGCCGCCTGGACAGCCTTCTGCTTCCGGGCCAGGCGCAGCGGGAGCGATGAGCGCGGATGTGCGGCAAGTGGTCGGTCAACTGAAAGACAAGCTGGCTGCCCTGCCTTTGCTGCTGCCGACAGCGGAAAACGCCAAGGATGCGGCTGTCTCCAACAAATCAGCCGCGCCGGGAAATGCCAGTCAAGGTACAGCACCAGCCGTACCAGGGAATGCACCCAGTCAAGGCACAGCGCCAGCGGCGACAGGCAATGCCAGCCAGTTCCCTTCCCCGGCGTTGTCTGCAAACGTGCAAGGGGCGGCGTCAAACGCTTCTGTAGCTCCCGGATCAATCGGAATGCCGTTGGCGGGAGCGCAAGTGCCAGCCAGCCAGCCGGCTGACGGTTCGGGAAAAGCGACCAGTCTGCCAGGTGCTTTGCCAAAAGCAGGGGCGAGTGAAACGCCTTCCAGCGCAGCTTCGGCAAATGGCATGCGCCAGGCGGGAGATGTTCCTGAGCAGACTGGCGGCGCTTTTCCAGCGGGAGCAGCTTTGGAAGGGACGAAAAACAGCCAGCAGCCTTCCGGACTTTTTCCCGGGCAAAATCAGGGGGCAAATATCGAGCTTCCCGCGACAGCCAGGGCTATTGACACTTCTGGCGGACAACAGGCGAATGGCGCAATGCAGCCGCCTGTGACGGGGACTGGAGCAGGCGCACCCTCCACTAACCCGCTCTTCGAACTGTTTCGGCACTTGGGCATCAACCATGAACGCGAATTGATGGGGCAGGCGCTTGGCCAGCAGCCAGTCGATCCGGGAGCGCACAAGCAGCTCGAAACAGTGAAATCGTTGCTTTTGCAGATCAGTCAGGCTCCTGCGCAATCCGTGCCGACCGCGCTGCGCGAGGCAGCCGAACAATTGCTGCAGCAAGTAACCGGACAGCAGTTGATGATGGTGCAGCCGGGCAACCACACTTTGTCGCAAATCGTGCTGCAAATTCCAATTCGCCAGGCAGAAGGCGATGAGACGGCTTTTGTGCAGATCGAAGCGAAAAAGCAAGGAAGCGGCAAACTGGACCCGGAAAACTGCCGCCTGTTTTTCCATCTGGAGCTAAAGGGCATGGGGACGACGATGGTCGACGTCGGGATTGTGAACCGGATCGTCAACCTGCAAATCTTCAATGATTCCCCCTGGCTGGAGGCACTGGTCCAGGAAACGAAGGATCAGTTTGCGAAGCAATTGCACGACGTGGGCTATCATTTGTCCGCCATGCGCATTCAGCCGATACCGGACAGGCAGAGCAGCAAGCCGGGAGTGTGTCAGGCCAAAGGAGCGATTTTTGCCGATTACAAAGGGGTGGATGTGCGCATATGAACCAATCCCCTGACAACAAGCGGAAGCAGGCAGTAGCGCTCAAATATCAGGCCGGGGTCATGGAAGCGCCAAAAGTGGTCGCAAAGGGGAAAGGTTTCGTTGCCGAGAATATGCTGAAAACAGCCAGAGAGCACGACATCCCCATTCAGGAAGACCCTTCGCTCGTGGAAGTGCTGGGAAAGCTCGATCTTGACCAGCAGATTCCACCTGAGCTGTATCAGGTAGTGGCGGAAGTTCTCGCCTTTGTGTACCGGCTCGACAAAGGGGGAGCCAAAAGATGAGCAACCGTCGCAGGCTTCTCGGACAACGAGGCGAGCAGCTCGCGAAGCATTATTTGCTGCAAAAAGGCTATCAGATCATCGGGCAAAATGTACGCACGAGACAGGGCGAGATTGACCTGATTGCCCAGGATGGCAAGACTCTTGTCTTTGTAGAGGTTCGGACCCGGAGCAGTCTTGCCTGCGGTACGGCCGCCGAATCTGTTACGTGGAGGAAAAAGCAAAAGCTGCGCGAGCTGGCTGTCGCTTATTTGCAGGCCCTGCCGCGGCAGGTGCCTGCTTTTCGATTTGATGTCGTCGCCATTTTCCAGCCCGGCTCGACCCGTGGCGAGCATATAGAACCGACAATCGAGCATTTTGTAGGGGCCTTTTAAAAAACGGGCTCCAAGCTGCCTGGATAATGGGGATATGTCTACAGCAACGGTCACTGTACCTGCGTACAATGTACTGTACTCGACGCGATGAAACTCCTCCAAGCATCATCATTGGCCTTCCAGGCATAGGCTGGGAGGCATTTTTCTTTTTGCCATCATAAGTTGCTAGGCGGGACAAGCCTGATTTGTTCAATGAGTGAAACGGTAGTCTCTTTAACACCTGACAAAAGTTTTTTTAAAAACAAATGTTTTTCTAAAAAACTTGTGATTTCATGTGACGTTTTTCCATTTTACTCGTCCTATTTGATGAAGCAAACAATGTGGAGGATAACATGAAGCTGACAAAAAGAAATGTAATGAAAAACGTTTCACTCGCTGTCGCAGCCATCTGCGCCGTTCAGTTCGCCGTAACGGGCATTGCGTCTGCACAAGTACCAACCGCCCAAGCCGCAAGCAGCTATGTAGCAAAAGCCGCGTCGAGCGGGCTTGAGGCACCCTCGTATCATGTGGAGGTAACAATCGGGGAGCCGTTGACCTTGCAGGTGACATACAACGGTCGCCCGCTGGATCCTTCGCTTGTAAGCTGGACACCTGTCAATAGCTC
Organism: Brevibacillus gelatini; assembly: GCF_003710935.1. Lineage (GTDB taxonomy): Bacteria > Bacillota > Bacilli > Brevibacillales > Brevibacillaceae > Brevibacillus > Brevibacillus gelatini. The sequence continues at coordinate 5,034 of NZ_RHHS01000039.1, read as the reverse complement.
AATTGCAACAATTCGCAATGGGGTCATAACCGGACATAAGAAGGGCATGTATGTCATTAACGGGAAATACAATGGAGATTCGATCCGCATTCGCGTTTCCGTGATCGAAGAACCGAAACTGGAAGCATCCAGTACGTCTGTAAGCATCAAAAAAGGCGATACGAAAACGATAACGCTAAAGTATGGCAACAAAACACTATCCAGTCTCGATGCGAGCTGGAAATCTTCTAATGAATCTGTAGCGACCGTAAAAAGAGGCGAAATTACAGCGAAAGCAAGCGGTACCGCCGTTATCACGGCCGAGTACAAAGGAAAATCGGTCAAGATTAACGTGGATGTAGTCGACAGCCAATCCGGCAAACTCCAGGCTAGCGACAGCAAAATTTCGCTGAAAAAAGGCGAAAAGAAAACGATCAAGCTGACCTACGACAAAAGCACACTTGCCGGATCGAAAGCGACCTGGAAAACATCCAAGTCTTCCGTAGCGACTGTATCGGATGGGGTTATTACGGCAAAAGGCAAAGGTAAGGCAACCATCACTGCGACATACAAAGGATACAAAGCAGAGATTGAAGTCACCGTTGACAACGGCAGCGCGGCTCTGCTGGAAGCAAGCGACACCAAATTGAAGCTGAAAAAAGGGCAAGAGGAAACGATTACGCTCCGCTATGACGGCGGAAAGCTCAAAGGCTCCAAAGCAGAGTGGAAAACATCCAAATCATCTGTCGCGACTGTTGACGACGATGGCGTTGTGAAAGCGAAAAAGAAAGGAACCGCAACGATTACGGCTACGTACAAAGGTGAAAAAGTCGAAATCGAAGTTACGGTTGACGACAAAGGCAGCAAGCTGTTGGAGGCAGACGACACCAGTCTGAGCCTGAAAAAAGGGGAATCGGAAACAATCACGTTGACCTATGATGGGAAGACCCTCTCCGGTTCAAAAGCGAGCTGGAGCACGTCCAAGTCTTCGGTCGCTACCGTTTCCACGAGCGGAAAAGTAAAAGCGAAGGCAAAAGGAACCGCAACGATTACAGCCAAATACAAAGGCGAAGAAGTAAAGATCAAAGTCACTGTGAAATAACGCAGGAAACGCGCTCGCTGAATCCAGACTAACGGGTTCAGCGAGTTTTTTTCAGGCTGGGCAGCCGGAAGTAGATCCTTGAGGCAGACACTGCTACAATCAGGGTTGATGGTAAAAATTAGTATTACACGTTTGCGTTTGTTTTGCGCTCAGAAATGTTGGGAGAGATGGCAAGATGCAGGAACTCATCAAACAAAAACTGCGGGAGATCGAAAATGAGCACGAACTGAAGGTGCTGTTTGCCGTCGAGTCCGGGAGCCGGGCCTGGGGTTTTCCCTCGCAGGATAGCGACTACGATGTGCGTTTTGTTTATGTGCGGAAGCCGGAGTGGTACCTGTCCATTGATGACAAACGGGATGTCGTGGAACTGCCCATAGATGAAAGGCTCGATATAAACGGCTGGGATATTCGAAAGGCGTTGAAGCTGTTTCGCAAATCGAACCCGGCTCTGCACGAATGGCTGGCTTCCGGTATCGTTTACCGGGACGAACTCGGATTTCGCGCGGAACTGCTTCAAATGGGCAACGAGCTGTTTTCGCCAAAAACAGCGATGCTCCACTATTTGAGCATGGCGAAAGGAAACTACCGCAAGGATTTGCAGGGGGACTGCGTGCGCATCAAAACATACTTTTACGTCCTGCGCCCGCTCCTGGCTTGCGAATGGATTCACAAATACCGGACAAATCCGCCGCTTCTGTTTCAGCATTTGGTAGACGAGCTGGTGACAGATGCGGACCTGCGGCGGGAAATTGACGAGCTGCTGCGCCGGAAAATGGCGGGAGACGAGCTTGACCTGGAACCAAGGATCGAAGTGATTCACGCGTACATTGACGAGAAACTGGAAAAATGGAGCGCCTGTGCGAGCGAGTACACAGACAGCATCCCCGATTGTACAGCCAGGCTGGATGCGCTGTACCGCCGCTATTTGCGCCTGGCCTGGACGAAATGACGCGAGTGTCACATGAGCAAAAAGCACGGGGATGGGGGAGCAGCCATGGAGTTTCATACGGATGTTGAAGTTCTTTTTTTCGGTAAAAATCTGCTGGGGCAGCCGTATCAGGAAGTAGAAGCGTTCGTGCGGGAGCATGATCCTGATTTGCAAACGACTGGGGACGGTTTTACTTCGTTTCGCTACGGCTTTGGCGTCTACGCTCCCTATGCGTTTGAAGACGAGGGTTTGCCTGTGAATCTGTCATCGTCTTTGAAAAAGGCTGCTACGCGTAAGTGCCAGGATACTGGATGGTCGCGGATGAATGGAAAAGCAAGCTCACGGTCGATTGCCCGGCAATTATTTGGTATAATGCCGTTGGTATATACGATTTTTCCTAACGATTATTTTTGAGCGAAATGAGGATTCCCATCATGAAGAAAAAGCTGGTACTCGTATTAGACGTAGAAAAAGCAGACAAAATCGACATGCAAAAGCTGGCCGACTCGCTGTCGGATGCCATTCAAACTGTAGAAGGCATCGTCTTGCACGATCTCGTCATGTTTGACAACGATGAAAACAATGCGGACAAGCTCATTGCCAATGTGAAAAAGGAGCTTTCTTAAAACAAATCGCTCCAGGCCGTGCTTCGTTTTGAAAGGACGATGCATTGAGCGATGGGGGAGTGGCTGCAGCGGCAAATGGGCTGTCAAGTCAAGGAGCAGAAGACTCGCGCATGGGGTAGCGGGTCTTTTTGTGTTGGGTGGATGCTGCAAGGTGGAGCCGAGGGGAAAGAAATGCTTGCTTTTTCTCGTAGTGACTGCTCAAGAACTGCTCGTCTCGCTGTCAGTGTCAATTCTTGTTTTTTCTCAGCCAAGTACCTTACATGCCCCAATGCTTTCTGTTTGGCTTCTTCAACTAGATTGTTCAGGTCGTAGAATAATAGGCTTTTCAAGCACTCATGTAACAATTATAACACCACCTAATAAACATGATGACTTCACGAGGAGTGACATTGATAAATAGCAAAGTGGGTCAAGTCTAATTAGAGGGCTTAAAAACTCCATAAACCTAGCGCTACGCATTCACATCCCCACCCCCGCAATAAACTTGCACACCCCCACTTTCTTTTCCTACGCTAAAAGCAAAGGGGGAGAGAATATGTACGCATGCAGCTATTCCGGGACCGTTCTCGGCATAGACGGGATGATGGTGAGCGTAGAAACGGACATTGCCAATGGACTGCCGCAGTTCGATCTTGTGGGGCTGGGCGGCTCTGCCGTGAAGGAAGCGAGAGACCGCGTTCGTGCAGCTTTGCGCAATGCTGGCTACGATTACCCGATGCAGCGAATTACGGTCAATCTGGCGCCAGCGGACCAGCGCAAGGAAGGCTCTGGCTTTGATCTTGCCATCGCGTTTGGCATTTTGCTTGCGTCCAAGCAAATACTGCCCCGCGAAGAGCGCATTTTGATTCTTGGAGAGCTTGCCCTCGATGGCTCTCTGCGTCCTGTGACGGGCGTTCTCCCCATCCTGCTGGAAGCGACGAAGGCGGGCTTTACCCATGTCATTTTACCAGAGGCAAACGCCGCCGAAGCGCATCTGGTCGAGATTATCGTCTTGCCTGCCGCCAATTTGACGGAAGCGGTGCAGTATTGGAAAGAAGGACTGCAGCCCAAAAATCCGCAAGCTGCAGCATCTGCTTCAACGCGAGCCAGCCAGGCCCCTGTGGCCCCGCAGGCACCGGATTTTGCGCATGTGTACGGTCAGCGCTTCGTCAAACGCGGGCTGGAGATCGCGGCAGCCGGCTTTCACAACGTCATTTTGGTCGGACCGCCCGGCTGTGGCAAGACGCTGCTGTCCACCTGTCTGCCAGGCATCATGCCTCAAATGACGATGGACGAATCGTACGAGGTCACGAAAATATACAGCATTGCAGGTCAATTGAAGCGCGATGGCGGACTCATTCAAGAAAGGCCGTTTCGCGCTCCACATCATACGATTACAGCTACAGCTCTGATCGGGGGAGGGGCACAAATTCCCCGACCGGGCGAATGCAGCCTCTCACATGGCGGAATTTTGTTTTTGGACGAGATGCCGGAGTTTTCCCGCCACGTTCTTGAGGTGCTGCGCCAGCCACTGGAGGCTGGGATTGTGACGATTGGCCGGGCCAAGCAGGTGTTTACCTTTCCGGCAAGATTTTTGCTGATCGGGTCGTGCAATCCGTGTCCGTGTGGATTTTTCGGCACCCGGGAGAAGCAGACGTGCTCCTGCACACCGCAGCAAATAAACAAATACCGTTCCAAGCTGTCGGGGCCGCTGTTGGACCGGATTGACCTGCATATCGAAGTCCCGCGCGTGCCTGTGCAACTGCTGCACAACCGTGTCAAGGAAGAATCATCGCGCGACATCCGGGCGAGGGTTGAACAGGCGCGGGCTATTCAATGTGACAGGTATCGGCATCGGCCAGGCAGCCCGTTCAACAGCATGATGAATGCGGAAGAGCTGCAAAGGTATGCCAAGCTGGACAAAGAAGGGCAAGAAATATTGCAACTAGCGTTTGAGACGCTGGGGCTTAGCGCGAGGGCGTACGACAGAATCGTCAAGGTGGCGCGAACGATTGCGGATTTGGAGGGAGCAGCGCGGATAGAAGCTGCTCACGTCGCGGAGGCGATTCGATACAGGGCATTGGATAGAGGGCTGTCGTTTTGATTGCGTGAGGGTTACAGTTACTTCTATATTTTAATGAAATACCGGAACTTGAACAGGTGGCAGCATGAATCAGGCGGTTCGCTTAGGGAAATCCACCATCCATAACATCATCCATAAGAAGAAAAGTTTGGTGAATACTCTGGCCAGATCTTTTGACCATATGCCAAAGACCCGCGCAACGAACAATCATATAGCGAAGAGGAAAGAAAACGGAAAGAGAAGAAACCGGAGAAGGAAGAAATTCTACGATCTCGCTGCCGTTGCAGAAGAAGGAGTTTGTCTGCGGTACGCACTCTGAGAAGGGGCTGTCTCAAAC
>NZ_RHHS01000038.1 GCF_003710935.1 Brevibacillus gelatini | reverse complement strand
TGGCAAACATGCAGATTCAGTTTTGAAGGAATAAACCTTCCACAATGGAGCTGTGGTGAAGTTGGAGTTCACGCCGGTCTGTCACACCGGAGGTCGCGGGTTCGAGTCCCGTCAGCTCCGCCATTTCTACCTAGGTAAAAGTCAGAAATGGCAATGAAACAGCATGGCTCGGTAGCTCAGTTGGTAGAGCAGAGGACTGAAAATCCTCGTGTCGGCGGTTCGATTCCGTCCCGAGCCACCATGTACGAGCCATTAGCTCAGTTGGTAGAGCATCTGACTTTTAATCAGAGGGTCGAAGGTTCGAGTCCTTCATGGCTCACCAGTTTTTACAAACAACTGAACAGGAAAAAGATGATACAATATGCGGACGTAGCTCAATTGGTAGAGCGTCGCCTTGCCAAGGCGAAGGTCGCGGGTTCGAGACCCGTCGTCCGCTCCATTACCGTTCGTAAACACCACTTGCTATGCGCCAGTGGTGTTTTCCTGCTTTTGCCCGTGAATTGCACACTTTAAAAGACGAGTCAGCTTGTAGGCTGGCACTGCTTCTGGTACGATACTTGAAGTGCTGCTCCTATGATGTTGGAGGTTTTATGAAACAAAATAAAAGTATGTTGAAGAAAACAACTGTCGTCGACTTCAAGCAAGATGCCGCTTTTTTTGTTGACCGGGGCATGCGCTTTTTGAATCGGTACGACTATGAAAAAGCACTGCGGTCGTTTCGGCGCGCTGTTGAGATGGAGCCGACCAATGCGGAATGCCATTGCCATTTGGCCAGTGCCCTCGCCGAAACCGGACAGTTTGAAGCATCGAACGAAGTCCTTTACGAGATCATAGAAAAATGGGACCCGTCCATGGTGGAAGTATACTTCTACATGGCAAACAACTACGCCAACATGGAAGATTACCAGATGGCAGAAGAAATGGCCGTCCGCTATCTGCAAGAGGCAGGCAACGGGCATTACCGGGAGGAAGCGGAAGAACTGCTCGATTACATTTACTTCGAGCTGGACTTGCCGCCGCGTCACTTTCTGCCAAGTGAAAACGAGGATGTGTACAGCAAGCACGAGCGTGCACGCCGCAGTCTGGAGGAAGGCCGCTTCCTGGAAGCTTTGGATATTTTGAAAGAAATCGTGGAAACCGACCCCGACTTTTTGCCGGCCTGGAACAACCTGTCTCTGGCCTATTACTACGTGGGTGATTTTCAAAAGGCGATGGAGACGATCGACAAGACGCTGGAAAAGGAGCACGGCAATTTGCATGCGCTGTGCAACCTGGCCGTTTTGCTCTCCCATCACAACCATACTGTAGAGTTGCTGGCTTTGATGGACATGCTAAAAAAGGTCGTTCCGTTTCACCTGGAAAACACGTACAAGCTGGCAACGACCATGGGAGTCCTTGGGCAACATGACGAGGCGTACTTCCATTACCAGCGGATGCTGCGTGCCGGCCGTCCGCATGAAGCTTGCACGTACCACTATGCGGCGATCTCCGCGTACTTGAGCGGACGAAAAGACCAGGCTCTGCGCTGGTGGCAAAAAGCAAAGCAGTTGGACCCGGAATCAGGAATTGCTGACCAGTACATCCAGATGGTAAAAAACGAGCAAGAAGGGGACACTATAAAGCCGATCCCTTACCAGTACAACCCGCCGCGGCGCGACGTATCCTGGGAAAAGTCGCCGTTTACCGGAGTAGAGGACTTCAAAAACGATCCGATGATTCGCGCATCGCTTTTGTGGGCTTTGCAGCACGGACGCGACGAAGTCAAATTTGCCGTTTTGCAAACTTTGTCGCTGATCGGCGATGATGAGGCAGAGTACGCGGTTCGCCAATTTTACTACCAGACCGACAACCCCCAACTGCAAAAGCTGGCTCTGCTGGCGCTGGCGGACATGGGAGCGGCAATGCCGGAGGACGCGCCCCATTCGGCTGTAAACGAACACGCAAGCAGTGTCGTGCAGGCTGAGATGAGCGTAGAAGAAGGGATTCATCGCTACCTGTTCGCAGAAGGACAGCAGGAAGCCGGAGAATGGTGCCTGCGAGTCTGGGAAAAGCATCAGAAATACGCACAAAGCCAAGTACAAGTGCGGAAAGCAGTTGCATGGGTCGCTGCTTTGGAATATGTATACGGAAACGTAGCAAACAAGAAAAAATCGCAAGCTTATCTGGCCGAGAAATACGGGATCTCAGCGGCAACCGTAGCAAAATGCGTCAAAGTATTGTCGACACTTGATTTTATATAGATTATTACATTATAATAATTTTAAATAAAGAAGCGTGTCAGACGAGGAGGCAACAGATATGAGCGAGCAAAAAGTTTATGACGTTATCATCGCCGGAGCCGGCCCTGCTGGTATGACGGCTGCTGTATATACTTCCCGCGCCAACATGAGCACTTTGATGCTGGAAAGAGGCATTCCAGGCGGTCAGATGGCCAATACGGAGGAAATCGAGAACTACCCTGGCTTCGCCTCCATTCTCGGACCTGATCTTTCCACGAAAATGTTCGAGCACGCGCAGCAGTTTGGCGCAGAATACGCCTACGGCGAGATCAAGGAAATTCGCGATGAAGAACCGTTCAAGCGGGTTATCACAGGTGACAAGGAATACCTGGCCAAAGCGGTGATCGTGGCAACAGGTGCCGAGCATCGCTTGCTCGGAGTACCAGGGGAAAAAGAGCTGTCCGGTCGTGGTGTTTCCTACTGCGCTGTGTGCGACGGCGCTTTCTTCCGCAACAAAGAGCTGGTTGTCGTGGGTGGCGGCGACTCGGCCGTAGAGGAAGCTGTTTTCCTTACCCGTTTTGCCTCCAAAGTGACGATCGTTCACCGTCGCGATCAGTTCCGCGCGCAAAAAATCTTGCAAAAACGCGCTTTTGAAAACGAAAAGATCGAAGTAATCTGGAATTCCGTTGTCAAAGAAATTCGCGGAGAAGGCAAAGTACAGTCCGTCCTCCTGGAAAACATCAAGACTGGCGAGCAAAAAGAGTTTGCGACCGACGGCGTGTTCATCTACGTAGGTATGGATCCGCTGACTGAGAGCGTTCGTTCGCTCGGCATTACCAATGAAGCCGGCTATATCCTCACCGATGAAAAAATGCACACCAAGGTAAAAGGCGTGTTCGCAGCGGGCGACGTTCGCGAAAAAATGCTGCGCCAGGTCGTGACTGCAACCGGAGATGGTTCCATTGCGGCACAATCCGCTCAGCACTATGTGGAAGAGCTGAACGAAAAACTAAAGGAACAAAATGTCACAATCTCTTAACGTGCTTGTAACATGACTGAAATAATTTAGGGGTAAGATAAAGTCAATGAATTGACCCCCTTATCTATATATACAATGTTGCGTGGCTGGCCTTGCAGTCGCGCATCTTTTTTTGCCCAAAAACAGTTTGGGTGCCTGCAGAAACGGATGCTGGGAAAAGTGGGGAAGCGCCAAAAAGGTGCGAATTGGGCAGCGAATATGGTATGCTATTGTCAGAATCGTAGGAGGCGAGTTGCGTGACGGAATTGGGAAACGACAAGGCCATGAATCTCCTGATTATTACGGGAATGTCAGGTGCGGGAAAAACAGTTGCTGTACAAAGCTTGGAGGACCTGGGCTATTTTTGCGTAGACAACCTGCCCCCAGTGCTGATTCCCAAATTTGCCGAGTTGGTCAAACAGTCTGGCGGGAGTATTGAGCGTGTCGCTTTGGTGATCGACTTGCGTGGACGGGAGTTTTTCGAAAGTCTGTCCGAGACGATCGAGAGACTGGATCAGATGGAGGGTTTGTCGTATCACATCCTCTACCTCGATGCGAACGACCAAACGCTGGTTTCCCGCTACAAGGAAACCCGTCGCAGACATCCGCTTTCACCGAACGGTTCCCCTCTGGAAGGAATTCATGCTGAGCGCCGTTTGTTGCAGGAAATGAAGGGCTGGGCGCATCAGATTATCGATACGAGTCAAATGAAGCCAGCGCAGCTTCGGGAAAAAATCATCAACCAATACGCACAACAAGGATCACCCCTTACGATCAATGTACTGTCGTTTGGCTTTAAATACGGTACGCCGATTGACGCGGACTTGATGTTTGATGTCCGGTTTTTGCCGAATCCCCACTATGTAGACGAATTGCGGCCCAAGACCGGATGCGATCCAGAGGTGGCTGATTACGTGATGAGGCACAAGGAAACCAAAGAGTTCATCGAGAAGCTGACGGACTTTTTGGCGTATACGTTGCCGCACTATCAGCGCGAAGGCAAAAGCCAGCTGGTGATCGGCATCGGCTGTACGGGAGGAAAACACCGTTCCGTCGCGATTGCAGAGCATCTGGGCCAGACCTTCGGAAAAGATTTTACCATCCGGGTCAGTCATCGAGACATGGAAAAGAACAAGTGAGCATAGGATGGCAGGAAGAAAACGTTTCATGATTCACACAGAGACCGCCACCTGTTTATTTGTATCAGAAATAATGAGGTGACATATGCCTACTAAGGGAATGGGGAGGCTGCAGTCAAGGCCATTACGAATTGTCGTCATTGGCGGAGGAACGGGTCTGTCCGTCCTTTTGCGCGGTTTGAAACATGAGCCGGTGCATATCACAGCCATTGTGACCGTAGCAGACGATGGGGGAAGCTCGGGACGTCTGCGCGAGGAAATGGATATGCTGCCGCCCGGGGACATTCGCAATGTGTTGACTGCTTTGGCCGATACGGAGCCGTTGATGGAAAAAGTCATGCAGTACCGTTTTTCATCAGGCACTGGATTAGCAGGGCATAATTTGGGAAATCTACTACTTGCAGCAATGAACGAAATCACGGGAGATTTTGTCACCGCAGTCAAAACATTGAGTGGAGTTTTGGCGGTGCGTGGAGATGTGCTGCCTGCGTCCACACAATCCATTCGTTTGAAAGCTGAAATGACGGATGGCTCAATCGTGATCGGAGAATCCCAAATACCGCTGACAGGCAAGGAAATCCGCCGGGTTTTCCTTGAACCGGCAGACGCTGTGCCGCTGAGCGAGGCACTTTTGGCGATTGCCGAGGCGGATGCCATTTTGATTGGACCGGGCAGTTTGTACACGAGCATACTGCCCAATTTGCTGGTGCGAGGCCTGTTTGCTGCCATCAAGCGCTCGACGGCCCCGAAGATTTATATTTGCAACGTCATGACACAGCCAGGCGAGACGGACGGTTTCACCGCCTCGAAGCATGTGCAGGTCATGTACGATCATGTAAAAGAATCGTTTCTGGATACGATCATTGTCAATTCAGCCGAGCTGCCGAACCACGTACTGGAAAAATACGCGGAAAAAGGAGCGACTCCTGTCCCCTGTGATCTGAAAAATCTGCGTCAGCTCGGCTTGCATATTGTCGCAAAGCCGCTGGTTACATTTGAGGATGGGTACCTGCGTCACGATGCGCATGCCGTGAGCAAGCAAGTCGTTTCACTCGTCAAGCGCAGACGGAGGGTGCTGAAGATAGAGAAGGAGTAGTGAGGTTCGATGTCATTCGCCGCGCATACCAAAAAAGAACTGACCATGATGGAGAGCGCCGACTGCTGCAGCAAGGCTGAATTGTCTGCCTTGATCCGCATGAACGGGAGCTTGCAGTTCGGAGCAGGACGCCTGGTGCTGGATGTGACGACGGAAAATGCGGCGATTGCCAGAAGGATTTACACCTTGATTAAAAAGCTGTTTCAGACGCACTGTGAACTGCTCGTTCGCAAAAAGATGCGGCTGAAAAAGAACAACGTCTACATCGTGCGAGTACCGAACCAGGCCAATGAAATTTTGCAAGAACTGGCGATCATGGACAGCAGCCTGTCGTTCGTACCCGGGATCGCTCCCGAGATCGTGAAAAAGTCGTGTTGCCGGGCTGCGTACCTGCGCGGAGCCTTCCTGGCAGGCGGCTCGGTCAATCATCCGGAGGCATCCAGCTATCATCTGGAGATTTTCACCTCCTATCAGGATTTTTGCGAAGCATTGACCAAGATCGCCAATCGTTATAAACTAAATGCCAAGTGCATCGAGCGGAAAAAGGGGTACGTCCTCTACATTAAAGAAGGCGAGAAAATCACGGAGTTTTTGAGCCTGATCGGCGCTCATCAGGCTCTGCTGTATTTTGAGGATGTCCGGATCGTCAAGGACATGCGCAACTCTGTGAACCGTTTGCACAATTGCGAGATCGCCAATATCAACAAAACAGTAAACGCTGCCACAAGACAAATGGAAAACATCCAACTCATCGATCAGGAGATCGGGTTGGAGAATTTGCCCAGACGTCTGCGTGAGGTAGCGGAGCTTCGCGTAGCTCACCCCGATATTAATTTGAAGGAATTGGGGGAGATGATCCCGAGCGGAGTTGTCAGCAAATCGGGAATTAATCACCGCTTGCGAAAAATTAACGAAATCGCTGACAAAATACGTGAAAAACAAAATCTTTCGATGTAGATGCATGATATACTTAAAGGTAATAGTCGACAAGGATTGGAGGTTTATTCATGGTTCAACAGCAGGTCGTAGTTCAGCTGAAGACTGGCTTGCAGGCTCGTCCGGCTGCCTTCTTCGTGCAGGAGGCCAACCGTTTTGTATCGGAAGTATTTGTAGAAAAAGGCAACAAAAAGGTAAACGCCAAAAGCATTATGGGTATCATGAGCCTCGCCATCAGCTCGGGAACGGAGATTACCATCTTGGCAGAAGGGCCGGATGCCTCCCAGGCAGTTTCGAGCCTTGCCAGTCTGGTAAGCAAAGAAGAGTAGACAGACGATGGACCAAAGACACTGTCCCTAAATGGGGGGTGTCTTTTTTTGTTGCATGCATCAATTTTCGCGGCACAGGGTATTGCTAAACAATGTAAGCGTGCAATAAAGGAGGAATGACTCATGAGCAATCGTGACACGTGCCAGGACAGCTGCAACGAAGGTCGGGATGCCTACGACATGGACATCGACCGGATGATAAATGAAGGACTTGGCGGCGGAATCGTTTCCGATCAGAACGGCTTGATCGAAGAAACGACCGTGGATACGATGACTGGGGCAAGCTCCGCGCAGCAAGCCTTGGACGACGAGCGATAAGAGGGAAGAACGCATGGATCTGACAAGAGCACAGGCTATTCTTTATTCTCCTGAAAAAATCAAGGTAGAATACCAAGGCGAGTCGGTCTGGATTGATGCTGTCGACGAAAAGACGTCTACTGCGCGCATTCATCAGGAAAACAACCCCGGCAAAAGCATGACGGTGTATGTCAGCCAGCTGGAAGAAAGCTGAGTTCACAATAGGACAAAACAAAAACACTCGTACCAACGATTCGCTTGGCACGAGTGTTTTTGGCGCATGTTTTACTTTTTCGAAGAAGGCGTGGACGTAATGACTTTGTCAATCAATCCGTACTCTACGGCTTCCTGGGCAGTGAGGAAGTTGTCGCGATCCGTATCTTTTTGGATGCGTTCCAGCGGTTGTCCTGTACGTTCAGCCAGAATGGTGTTCAGGTGGTCGCGCATTTTCAAAATGCGTTTCGCCGCGATCTCAATATCGCTCGCCTGGCCTTGAGCACCGCCCAATGGCTGGTGGATCATCACTTCACTGTTTGGCAGCGCATAGCGTTTGCCTTTTGTTCCGGCAGCCAGCAGGAAAGCTCCCATCGAAGCGGCCATTCCGATACAAATGGTGGAAACGTCCGGCTTGATGTAGTGCATCGTATCGTAAATCGCCATTCCGGCAGTGATGGAACCGCCAGGGCTGTTTATGTACAGATGAATGTCTTTATCCGGGTCTTCCGCCTGAAGGAACAACAGCTGGGCCACTACAATGTTGGCTACCGTGTCGTTGATGGGGGTTCCCAGAAAGATGATGCGGTCTTTGAGCAGGCGCGAATAAATATCATAAGCACGTTCACCGCGGTTGGTCTGTTCAATGACGGTTGGAATCAAATTCATGTGCATCTCGTCTTCCTCCTCTCTTTGTAAGATTATCATACACAAAAGGTCAATGAAGGTCAAACACATAAGTGCACGCCCTCACTACCATGATTGCCATTTTGCCTCACCCTAAACCTATGGCAAAAGGAAAGCAATTATTCATCTTCCGCATCTTCCACATCGTCCGCTTCCGTAAGCTCGACAGCCAGCTTGAGCGTTGCCTTCATCTTTTTCCCTTTGATGATCGTATATTCCTCCACCTGCCGGGCCGACAACTGATTGATTGCCTCTGCCAGCTCCTGCTGATTTTTGTACGGCTGGATGGTCAAGAGACATTCTTCATCGCTGGCCTCCTGGTAAATCAGAAAAAAACGATCGTTTGCCATGAGCGTTTCCTCCGTTCAAGCGAAAGTTATCCACAGTTTTATCAACAGGTTGTGCACAAAAACATTTGTTCGTGGGATAGAACGTTGATTTTCATAGTTTTGGCATCATTGGCGGCTTATTAACATAGGAAAATTTGGGATGAAAAAGAGGAAAAAGCAGATATGTGTCGAAAATCTTGAAATTGGAATTCATTTCATATTAATTGAGGGGTGTTTTATATGCTTCGCAAGTTTTCCACATTGATGCTTACCGCTGCCTTGCTGACCGGTAGTGTAGCAGCGACTGCTGCTTTTGCCCAACAGGCAGCACCTGTACAGCAACAACTGAAAATCAAAGTTGAGCTGAACGGCAAAGAGCTGGTGTTTCCGCAAGACATCGTAACAGAAAACGGAGTCGCTTATGTAAACGCAAGTACGCTGGCATTGGCTCTTGGAGGAGCAGCCGCATATGATTCCAGGATCAATTCCATCCTGGTGTCCAAGGACAACAAGTACGGCCTGCGCATGTATATAAACAACACGTTTGCGTACAAAAACGGAAAAGAAATTCGCGTACCGAACCCGCCGCGCGCAACTACCGGAGCTGTACTGGTACCATTGGTGTACATCGCGCAAGAACTCGGTGCCCAAGTAACCTACGATGCAAATACATTCACGTACAAGCTGACAACCGAGGTCAAATCGTAAGTGTTTGGATGATTCCTCCGTTGTGATTGCTTTTGCGCTTCTCGTATAATAGAGAAAAAGCAGGAGCAATCGAGAGGGGACTTACAACTCATGCAAGGAAGCACGTTTGCCAGTGTCGCCATGCTGGTTGGCTTTGTGGTATTGGCCATATACGTTATGTGCAAAGCGTATTCCCAAAAATACAAAGAATGATGATTTTTTGCATAAAGACAGCCGCTCCTTCGGGATGCGGTTGTTTTTATTTAATTTTCTGAAAAATATATCAGATGATAGTATAAACGGTGATAGTATAGTGGAAAGAATTAAAAAAGGAAAAATATCAGCATTTCTATTGCAAATTTTCTAAAATATCCTACAATGAAAGAGTGAATCATAGTTTGTGCGTAAATAAAGAGGGGGATGTTTTGCTATGAAAAAACAGAAATCACTGTCAATTTTGGCTGCTACGGTAGCATTGGGAACATTGCTTGCAGGTTGCGGTGGAGGCGGCGACCAATCCAGCGCTCCACAATCGAATGGTGGAGGCGGAAGCACAAGCGGCGGCGGAGCCGGAGAGAAGCTGGTTATTGCCGTAGTAGGTCCGCTGTCCGGTCAATACTCCGATTACGGAAGCACCGCCAAAGCAGGTGCTGAATACGCCCTGAAGGAAAAACAAGAAGCGTTCAAAGCGCTCGGCTTTGACGTACAGATTTCCGCACAAGACGATCAGGCTGACCCGAAACAAGGGGTAGCGGTCGCGCAAATGCTGATTTCCAACCCTGATGTGGTAGGTGTCATCGGCCACGCAACAACAGGTGCGTCGATCACTGCCGCTGCCCAATACGATCAAGAAAAACTCGTGATGGTATCTCCATCCGCAACAGGCTCTGACCTGACTGAGCAAGGCAAGAAGATCGTTCACCGCATCTGTGCGCGTGACGACCAGCAAGGCTCCAAGGCAGCTGTCTACGCGAAAAACCAACTGGGCGTAAAATCCGCGTTCATCATGCACGACAAGGCTGCTTACGGTCAAGGTCTTGCAGAAGAAGTGAAAAAGCAGTTTGAAGCTGACGGCGTGCAAATCGTTGGCTTTGAAGGCGTAACCGCTGGCGAGAAGGATTACAGTGCGGTCATCAACCAGATCGTGTCGAAAAATCCGGACATGATCTACTTCGGCGGCTACTACTCCGACGCGGGTATCATCGTGAAGCAAGCGCGTGAAAAAGGCTTCAAAGGCATCTTCATGGGTGGTGACGGCTACGACTCCGCAGACCTGGTGAAAATCGCAGGTGTTGAAAATGCGAACAACGTCGTCTTCACTTCCACTGTCGGTGATGTAGGCGCTACAGAAGAAGGCAAAAAATGGATCGAAGACTTCGAAAAAGCAACTGGCAACAAAGTGGGTATCTTCACTTCCTTCGGATATGATTCCATGGGCGTAATGCTCAACGGTCTGGAAGAAGCGATCAAAGCAAACGGCGGCAAAAAGCCAACTCGTGAGCAAGTGCTGGAAGCTGTACACAAAACCAAAGACTACAAAGGCAAATTCGTAAACGTAACCTTCAACGAAAAAGGCGACAACGAATTCGCATCCGTTTACGTGTACAAATACGAGGACGGTAAAAAAGTATACCTTGGCGAAGCGAAGTAATCAGTCGGTAGGAATGCGCCGTTTGGGACATACTACGTTTGGCACGAAGACCATCTAGGAGGAGGAATTCGCATGTCAAACAATCGCAATACGAAAAACGGCGGCAATCAGGGACACAGCAGCAAGACACAGGACACCCAGAAGCAAAAGTCCGAACGAGATCGCAACCTGAACAAACAAGATCCGCAATAAGCAAAAGCCCACCCAAGCGACGTGTTGTCCGCTTTCGGGTGGGCTTTTGGCGCTCTACCAGATCCCTTGCTTGCTCGGCAGTCGTTTTTCCGGGTGGCCGTAGCCTTGGTGCTTGCGGCTTCTGAGATTTTTCGCCTGTGACTCGTGAATTTTTGCGACAAACTCGCTTGTGCTCATCTTGGTAAAGTCCATAAGGCACCTCCATCTTCCACGCTGTTTGGCTTGACGCCTTTTTAGGATGGCCTTTTTGGAGCGTGGGCAATCGGGAACCCATTTATTACATTACAATCGCGCATGATTTGGAAAACGGTTGAAGGTTCAAAAACGCAGAAAAAATAGGCTATAATGTAGGGAGGAAAAACTGGCGGGGGTGTATGCATGAGCGCGGGATTTATTGCGGTACTTGTCATTACTTTTATCCTTATCATCTGGGTCACGATATGGGTTACGAATAAAGCCTATTCCCGAAAACCGGATCCGGTTGATCCGTTGCCTGGAAAAGACTTGGCGAGCAAAGAGCTGGATCAGTAGTACCGAAAAAATCAAGCCTGCGGCGAGTTGGTGCTGCCGCAGGCTTTTTTGGCGCGAAAAACAGGTCGGGAAAAAGCAAAAAAGACTGGAGGACATCCAGTCTTTTTCCAATGGTACGCCTGAAGGGAATCGAACCCCTGCACATGGTTCCGGAGACCATTGCTCTATCCACTGAGCTACAGGCGCATAATAAAAGTGCTGACACTAATTCATTATAAGTCATTCTCCGGAAAAAATGCAATGGAAAAACGCGATTTTGTGTGATTTTTTTTCATGAGTGTGAACAAGGTGCGATCCTCATTTTTTGTGTGCGCTCTTCAAAAATTGGCAGGAAAATTGCAAGGAAGAACGAATATAATGAAGATTAAAGAAACATCCGAAGAAGCGTGGGAAGGGGGGCGAGCTTCATGAACATGGGATTGGGCTTATATCAAGAGCAGACGCTAAAGCTTGTGATGACACCCGAATTGCGTCAAGCCATTACGATATTGCAATACTCTGCCATTGATCTGATCTCCTTTTTGCAGGAGCAGGCTACCGAGAATCCTGTCTTTGATCTGGAAGTAGCAGGAGAGGTGGCTACGGCAAAAGCGGAAAAGCCGGCACCAGAAATCGATTGGAAAGAAATCGTCGGAAATCGCGCGACAGGGGATTATTCTCCGGCAAAAAATGAAAGCACTTACAATCCGCTGGATTTTGTGCAGCAAAGCAACGAAAATTTGTATGAGCATCTGGAGCGGCAGCTTGGCTATGTGAAAGGCTTCACGCCTTTGCAAAAGAAAATCGCCCTGTTTTTGATCGGAAATCTGGACGAAAAAGGCTATCTGGAGATCACGCTGGAGGAAGCGAGCGAACGTCTCGGGGTAGAGGTGCTGGAGATCGAGGACGTGCTGTCGGTGCTGCAACATTTTGATCCGGTAGGCGTGGCCGCCCGCAGCCTGGAGGAATGTTTGCTCTTGCAGTTGGAGCACCTGGCGCTTGATGATGAAAAGATCGTCATGGTCGTGCGCAATCACCTGCAAGACCTCGCAGACAACCGCTACCAGCGGATTGCCGACAAAGTGGGCTGTACGCCGCAGGAAGTGCAGACGATGGCGGATCTGGTCCGCACGCTGAATCCAAGGCCGGGCGCACAGTTTTCCCAGGCGGAGACGAGATACGTCATCCCGGACGTGACAGTGGAAAAGGTCGGCAGCGACTACGTTGTGCTCGTCAACGACGTGGCGGCACCGCGTTTGAAAATCAACAGCTTTTACGAGAAAATGCTTAGCCAGCAAAAAAGCCAGGACGAGGCCAAGCAATTTATCCACGACAAGCTCAACGCTGCGATGTGGCTGGCGAAAAGCCTGGAACAGCGCCGCCTGACTCTCATGCGCGTCACCCAGGCGATTGTGGACATGCAGCGCGACTTTTTCGACCGGGGCATCCACTACTTGAAGCCGATGACGCAAAAGGAAATCGCGGAACGGGTCGGCTTGCACGAATCTACGATCAGCCGTGCGACCAGCAACAAATACGTGCAGACGCCGCGGGGCATTTTTGAACTGAAATACTTCTTTACCTCCGCGCTGACCACTTCCAGCGGGTCTGCGACCTCCTCGGAGAGCGTCAAGCGCAGAATCAAGGCGTTGATTGAGCAGGAGGATCGCAAGTCGCCGCTGTCCGACCAGAAGCTGGCGGAAATGCTGCTTGCAGAAGGAATCGAAATCTCCCGCCGCACGGTCGCCAAGTACCGCGAAGAGATGCTGATTCCGTCCTCTGCGAAGCGAAAGAGGTTTTAACGACAATGAACAAGAAACAGCTTGAGGTTGTCCTGTACGGACGGCCAAAATGCCATTTGTGCGACGATGTGGAGCTGGCCATCCGCTGTTTGGCGGAGGAGTTTCCGTTGCAGTTGCACATTGTGGACATTGAGAGCGACGCACAGCTCCACGAAGAAATGATGCTGGTGATTCCGGTAGTCGCGATTGACGGAGAAGTGGTGTTTCGCTCGATCACCCATGTGGTAACGATGGAAGAGCTTCGGGAAGAGTTTCAGAAGCGCCAGTTGGGCGGATAAATGGAAGAAAGGCACCCCCTGCCAAGTTTGGGCCACGGGGGTGCTTGCATGTTTTTCGCCGATATGCTACATTCAAGGTGTAGCAAGTGATCTTTTTTTTTACACTAATCGGGACAAAAAATGTATACACAGGGACAAAAAATGTCCCGATCAATTTTACAGCCAAGGATGTAAGCACATGCGAAGATTACTGGAACTGCAGCAAAAGCTGGTGCCTGATCTGACTCAGGTCTTGCGCGAGAGGTACATGCTGCTCCGGTCGATCTACCACTTGCAGCCGATCGGGCGCAGAGGGCTTGCGCAAGCGATGAACACGACAGAGCGTATTTTGCGGGCCGAGGTCGAGCTGTTGAAGGAGACAGGGCTGTTGACAGTTACCGCTGCGGGGATGCACCTGAGCGGTGAAGGGCAGCAGGTGCTGGACGACATGGAGCCGCTCGTGGGCGAGCTGTTTGGCCTGACAGACTTGGCAGAAGGTCTGCAAAAAAAGCTCGGCATCCCGGAAGTAATCGTGGTGCAGGGCGACGCAGACCAGTCGCCGTGGGTCAAGGAAGAACTGGGCCGCGTGGGAGCGAGAGTGCTAAAGCAAGTCGTTCAGGAGGGAGATATTGTCGCCGTGACAGGCGGTACCTCCATCGCGAGCGTAGCCAAGCACCTGACCCCTTCCGCTTCGTTCAAAAATGTGCAGTTTGTGCCCGCACGCGGCGGCCTGGGCGAGAGAGTGGAGCTGCAAGCCAACTCGCTTGCCGCTGCCATGGCAGAAAAGACCGGAGCTACCTACCGGCTGCTTCACGTGCCGGATCGCTTGCATCCGGAAGCCTTGCAGACACTGCTCAAGGAGCCGCAGGTACAAGATGTGCTCTCGCTTTTGCGGGATACGCGTATCGTGCTGCACGGCATCGGCGACGCTCTTACGATGGCTCGCCGGCGCAATTATTCGGAGGAGGAGCTTGCTGAATTGGTAGAAGCAGGGGCTGTATCCGAGTCCTTCGGCTACTACTTTAATGAAGCGGGCGAAATCGTTCACCGGATGCCGACAATCGGGCTGCAGCTGGAGGAAGTGCACAAGGCTGAAACAGTGCTCTCCATAGCAGGGGGCGAAAGCAAGGCAAAAGCGATTCTTTCCTTTGCCAAACAATCGTGTCAGAATGTACTCATTACGGATGAAGGGGCCGCACGAGCCTTGTTGTCCACACGATTGTAACGGAAGGAAGCTGATCGTATGTCTATGGCGCAGGTCATGCCCATCCTGGCGATGATAGCAGGAATTGTGCTCAGTTTGTCACTTGGTTTTCCGATTGCGCTGGGGATTGTTTTTGCGATCCTGGTCACACTCTTTAGTGTGCGCAAACTGGGTTATTCCTGGAAGCAGCAGTCCGGATTTGGCTGGGAAGGCGTAAAGAAGACGAAGCCGGTTCTCATGATCCTCTTTTTGGTGGGCGTGCTGATTCCGCTTTTGATGATGGGGGGAACCATCCCCGCGATCATTTACTACGGGTTGTCCATCGTCAACGTCGACTATTTGTTTGTTCTCTCCTTTTTGCTGACAGGAGCGGTCAGCTATTTGCTCGGGACTTCTGTCGGCACGTTGAGTACCATCGGCCTATCGCTGATGGGGATTGCCCACGCGGCAGGCATTTCGCCAGCGATTGCGGGCGGAGCGCTGATCTCCGGGGCGATGGTGGGAGAACGATTTTCGCCGATTTCCAGCAGCAGGCTGCTCGTCCTCGCCAATGTCGGGATGACGGAAGCGCAGGACAGGCAAACAAGACGTCCTGCCCTGCTTGCGACAGCCATATGCGCCGCGCTTTTTCTCGGCATGGATCTGTTTCGCGTACAGACAGGTTCCAGCGAGATGATTGAGATGTATCAAGGGCTGTTAACCAGCCACTTTTCGATTAACTGGCTGCTCATGCTGCCGCTGATCGTCCTGATCGGAGCTTTTGCGCTCAGGGTAAAGGCAGTGACCGCGCTTTTGTACGGCATTGTGGTCAGTGCCGGGATGGTCGCTGTGCACGGGCAGCTTGATGCCAAAACGTTTTTTTCGGCCATGCTGTACGGATACGAGCTGCACTCGGGCACACCGCTGGATCAGCTTGTGCACGGCGGCGGGATGGTTGCCATTTTGAACGTTCTGCTGCTGATTGTCCTGGCAGGCTTTTTGAACGGCATTTTGAATCAGGCCAATATACTTACGCCGATTGTGGACAAATTGATGGGCCATACAAAGAATCCGGTTGTACTGGTAGCAAAAGCGGTAGCGTTGTCCCTTTTGGTCGTCATTATCAGCTGCAACCAGACCATTCCGATTCTGGTGCTGGGCTCGACGCTGCTTGAGCGGTTCTCGCAATGGAGCGGCGGACGCGAGCTTCTGGGCAAAACGATGCTGGACTCCACCGTCGTCATGCCTGTGCTGATCCCGTGGAACGGCTTGGCGATGATGATGGCCTTGACGCTGGGCGTTTCTACGGTACAGACGTTGCCCTTTGTATTTTTCAGCCTGTTATTGCCGATTGTCACGATTTTCTCCACCCATGGCTTTTCGCCGGAAGGTGGGTTTATAGCCACAAAGAATAAAGCTAGCTAACGAGCAGGAGGTTATTTCTTATGGTAAAAGTAGGGATTAACGGTTTTGGACGAATTGGTCGCAACGTATTCCGCGCAGCACTCAACAACCCGAATGTGGAAATCGTAGCCGTAAACGACTTGACTGATGCGCAAACGCTCGCTCATCTGCTCAAGTACGACTCCGTACACGGTGTGCTGGACCTGCCTGTAGAAGCGGGCGAAAACACGCTGATCGTGGGCGGAAAAGAAATCAAGGTTCTCGCTGAGCGCGATCCTGCGCAACTGAAATGGGCCGATTACGGCGTAGAGATCGTCGTTGAGTCTACAGGCCGATTCACCAAGCGCGAAGATGCAGCGAAGCACCTGGAGGGCGGCGCGAAAAAAGTCATCATTTCCGCTCCGGCTACCAATGAAGACATTACCATCGTCATGGGCGTAAACGAGGATAAATACGATCCGGCGAAGCACACCGTCATCTCCAACGCGTCCTGCACAACCAACTGCCTGGCGCCGTTTGCCAAAGTGCTGAACGACAAGTTCGGAATTGTACGCGGTTTGATGACCACCGTGCATTCCTACACCAACGACCAGCAAATTCTCGACCTGCCGCACAAAGACCTGCGCCGTGCCCGCGCTGCTGCGGAAAACATTATTCCTACTTCCACAGGTGCAGCAAAAGCGGTAGCACTCGTACTGCCTGAGCTGAAAGGCAAGCTGAACGGCTTCGCCATGCGCGTACCAACTCCAAACGTGTCCGTTGTCGACCTGGTAGCGGAACTGAAAACCGATGTTACGGTAGAAGAAATCAACAACGCGCTGAAGGAAGCGGCCGAGGGTCCAATGAAAAACATCCTGGGCTACTCCGAAGCTCCGCTCGTATCCTCCGACTACAACGGCAACCCTGCATCCTCCACAATCGATGCGCTGTCTACAATGGTACTGGAAGGAAACATGGTGAAAGTCGTTTCCTGGTACGATAACGAGTGGGGTTACTCCAATCGTGTCGTAGACTTGTGTCATTATGTTGCACAGCGCGGCTTGTAACACGTAAAATAGAACTGTTGTGAAAAAGGGAGAGCAATCTCCCTTTTCCCATATGTTTTTTCCGAATAAAAAGCCAATGATTTGGGAGGATCGTTCATGAACAAGAAATCTATCCGCGATGTTGAGCTGGCAGGCAAGCGCGTATTTTGCCGTGTCGATTTTAACGTGCCGATGCAGGACGGGACAATCACCGATGATACTCGCATTCGCGCTGCTGTGCCAACTATCCGTTTCCTGATGGAAAAAGGGGCCAAAGTAATTCTGGCAAGCCATTTTGGCCGTCCGAAGGGGCAAGTAGTGGAAGAGATGCGTCTTACTCCTGTCGCTTCCCACCTGTCTGCGCTTTTGGACAAGGAAGTGCGCAAGCTGGATGATTCCATAGGGGCAGAGGTAGAAGCAGCAGTCGAGAGCATGGAAAACGGAGACGTAATCCTGCTCGAAAACGTGCGCTTCCATGCGGGAGAAGAAAAGAACGATCCGGAACTGGCAAAAAGCTTTGCGGCGCTGGCCGATCTGTTTGTCAATGACGCTTTTGGAGCAGCACACCGGGCACACGCTTCCACAGCGGGAATCGCCCAATACATACCGGCTGTAGCGGGGCTGTTGATGGAAAAGGAAATTCGCTTCCTGGGCGGAGCCTTGTCCAGGCCAGAGCGTCCATTTACAGCAATCGTCGGTGGCGCGAAGGTAAAAGATAAAATTGCGGTAATTGAAAACTTGTTGACCAAGGTTGACCACTTGATTATCGGCGGCGGGATGGCCAATACATTCCTCAAGGCACAAGGCTACGGCATTGGCGCATCGCTGTGCGAGGATGACAAGCTCGATCTGGCCCGCACCTTGATGGAGCAGGCAAAAGAGCGCGGCGTCGAGCTGTTGATGCCAGTTGACGTCGTCGTGGCAGACCGTTTTGCGGCTGACGCAGAGAAAAAAGTCGTTTCCATTGATGCGATTCCGGAAGGCTGGATGGCGCTCGATATTGGGCCAAAAACAGTGGAGCAATACCGTAGCGTGATTGTCGATTCCAAAACAGTCGTCTGGAACGGACCGATGGGCGTGTTTGAAATGGACGCTTTTGCAGAAGGCACAATCGGCGTTGCCAAAGCGATGGCAGCGTGCGCGGGTACGACCATCATCGGTGGCGGAGACTCCGTGGCGGCTGTGGAAAAAGCGGGCGTAGCCGAGCAGATGACCCACATTTCTACAGGCGGCGGGGCGTCCCTGGAATTTATGGAAGGCAAGGAGCTGCCGGGCGTAGCCGTGCTGGCAGATCACGAATAAGAGCAAAGCGGGGGAGTTTGCATGCGGACACCAATTATCGCGGGGAACTGGAAGATGTTCAAGACGATTGCCGAGGCGAAGGCGTTTGCGGAAGAAGCCAAGGCAGGCAACAGCACTTCCGGGGTACAAAAAGTCATTTGCGCACCATTTACAGCGCTGGCTGCCTTGAAAGAGGCGTTTTCCGGCACAGATATTGCCGTTGGCGCGCAAAACATGCATTTTGCCGAGCAGGGGGCATACACCGGGGAAATCAGCGCGGCGATGCTGAAAGAAATCGGCGTGGAGTACGTGATTCTCGGCCATTCCGAGCGTCGCCAATACTTCAATGAAACAGATGAGACTGTGAATCAAAAAGTCGTCGCTGCGCTTGCAGCAGGTCTGGTGCCGATCGTGTGTGTCGGCGAAAGCCTGGAGCAGCGGGAAGCGGGCGAAACCGCTCAGGTTGTGCGCACGCAGACAGAAGGAGCCTTTGCCGGCCTGACAGCCGAGCAGGTGGCGAACTGCATCATCGCCTATGAACCGATTTGGGCGATTGGCACAGGCAAGTCCTCGACTGCCGAAGATGCCAACGAGACGATTGCCGTGATCCGCAGCGTCGTAGCAGAGCGCTTCGGCCAGGCGACGGCAGAAGCCGTGCGCATTCAGTACGGCGGCAGCGTCAAGCCGGAAAACATCGCCAGCTACATGGCGCAGCCGGACATCGACGGTGCGCTGGTCGGCGGAGCGAGCCTGGCAGCAGACAGCTACTTGCAGCTCGTGGCAGGTGCGGTGCAGCGATAGGAGGAGGAAAAACAGATGGCACAAAGACCAAAGCCGGTAGCGCTGCTGATTCTGGATGGCTTTGCCCTGCGCAGCGAAACGTACGGCAACGCGGTAGCACAAGCGAACAAACCGAACTTTGACCGTTTCTGGAACGAATACCCCCATGCGACGCTGGAAGCGAGCGGACTGGCTGTCGGATTGCCGGAAGGGCAAATGGGGAACTCCGAGGTAGGACATCTGAACATCGGGGCTGGCCGTGTCGTTTATCAAGATTTGACACGCATCACCAAGTCGATTCGCGAAGGCGAATTTTTTGAAAACGAAACATTGGTAGCGGCCTTCGAGCATGCGAAGCAAAACGGCAAGCAGCTCCACCTGTTCGGGCTGTTGTCCGACGGCGGCGTGCACAGCCATATCGAGCATTTGTACGCGCTTTTGGAGCTGGCCAAACGCCAAAGCTTTGACCGCGTCTACATTCACGGCTTCCTCGACGGCCGCGACGTATCGCCGGACAGCGCCGTTGGCTACATTGAGCAGCTGCAAGCAAAGATTGCCGAAATCGGCGTAGGGAAAATCGCAACCGTGCAGGGGCGCTACTACGCGATGGACCGGGACAAACGCTGGGAGCGCATCGAAAAAGCGTACCGCGCCATGGTGTACGCGGATGCTCCTGCTTACCGCGATCCGGTCCAGGCAGTCAAAGAGTCCTACGAAAAGTCGATCATGGACGAGTTCGTCATGCCGACCGTGATCGTCGGCGAGGACGACAAGCCAGTGGCGAAGATCGAAAGCGGCGACGCGATCATTTTCTACAACTTCCGTCCTGACCGGGCGATCCAGATTTCGCAAGCCTTTACGAATGAGGACTTCCGCGGCTTTGACCGCGGCGAGGGACGTCCGCGCGATCTGCACTTCGTCTGCCTGACCCATTTTTCCGAGACGGTGAACGGGTACGTGGCCTACAAGCCGTCCAACCTGGACAACACGTTGGGAGAAGTGCTTTCGCAGCAAGGTTTGAAGCAGCTGCGCATCGCCGAGACGGAGAAATACCCACACGTGACCTTCTTCTTTAGCGGCGGGCGCGAGCAGGAGTTCCCAGGCGAGAAGCGCATCCTGATTCCTTCGCCAAAAGTGGCCACCTACGACCTGCAGCCGGAGATGAGTGCTCCCGAGGTGACAGATGCGGTTGTTGCAGAGATTGAAGCGGAAAACTTCGACGCGATCATTCTCAACTTTGCCAACTGCGACATGGTCGGTCACTCCGGGAAAATGGAGCCGACGATCAAGGCTGTCGAAACCGTTGACGCTTGCCTGGGCCGCGTGGTGGACGCGATTCTCGCCAAAGGCGGCGTGGCTGTCATCACAGCAGACCACGGCAATGCCGATCTGATGCTGGATGAGGAAGGACGTCCGATCACTTCGCACAGCACGTATCCCGTTCCTGTGATTGTGACCAAAGCAGGAGTAAAGCTGCGGGAAGACGGTATTTTGGCCGATCTGGCTCCGACGATGCTCGACCTTTTGGGAGCCGAGCAGCCAGCGGAAATGACAGGCAAATCGTTACTTGCAAAATAGCCCACTCTGGGACACACTGATAGATGACCAGATGCTATCAAATACTTGCGGGGCACCTCGCATACCAAAAGGAGATGGATCGAGAAATGGCAATCATTACTGACGTTTATGCACGCGAAATTATGGATTCCCGCGGCAATCCGACCGTGGAAGTGGAAGTATATCTCGAAGACGGTTCGATGGGCCGCGCAGCCGTTCCATCCGGGGCGTCTACAGGTGCTTATGAGGCAGTAGAGCTTCGCGACGGCGACAAATCCCGTTACCTGGGCAAAGGCGTTCTGAAAGCCGTAGAAAACGTCAATGAAATCATCGCGCCTGAGCTGATCGGCATGGATGCTCTGGATCAGGTAGGCATCGACATGGCGATGATCCAGCTCGACGGCACGCCTAACAAAGGCAAGCTGGGCGCAAACGCGATCCTTGGCGTCTCCATGGCAGTAGCACGTGCGGCTGCCGACTCTCTCGGAGTGCCTCTCTACAACTACCTGGGCGGTTTCAACGCAAGAACGCTGCCAGTACCGATGATGAACATCCTCAACGGCGGAAAGCACGCAGACAACACCGTAGACATCCAGGAATTCATGGTAATGCCAGTCGGCGCAGAGTCCTTCAAGGAAGCGCTGCGCATGGGTGCGGAAATTTTCCACTCCCTGAAAAAAGTGCTGCATGACAAAGGCCTGAGCACAGCAGTAGGTGACGAGGGCGGCTTTGCGCCAAACCTGAAGTCCAACGAAGAAGCAATTACAACGATTCTGGATGCGATCAAGGCTGCTGGCTATGAGCCAGGCAAAGATGTGTTCCTCGCGCTGGACGTTGCCGCAACCGAAATGTTCAAAGACGGCAAATACCACTTCGAAGGCGAAGGTGTTGTGAAAACAACGGAAGAAATGATCGCCTTCTACGAAGACCTGGTAAGCAAATACCCAATCATCTCCATCGAAGACGGCTTGTCCGAAGACGACTGGGATGGCTGGAAAGCGCTGACTGAAAAGCTGGGCAGCAAAGTACAGCTCGTGGGCGACGACCTGTTCGTGACCAACACCGAGCGTCTGGCGCGCGGTATCGAGTCTTCCACAGGTAACTCCATCCTGGTGAAAGTAAACCAGATCGGTACCCTGACAGAGACTTTTGAAGCGATTGAAATGGCGAAGCGTGCAGGCTACACAGCCGTTATTTCCCACCGCTCCGGCGAAACCGAAGACTCCACCATCTCCGATATTGCTGTAGCGACCAACGCGGGACAAATCAAGACAGGTGCGCCTTCCCGTACCGACCGCGTAGCGAAGTACAACCAATTGCTGCGCATCGAGGACGAACTGGCTGACACTTCCCGTTTTGGCGGACGCGCTGCATTCTACAACCTGAAAAAATAAGGCCACAGGCCAGCCAAAAGAAGCGGTACCTGCGCAGGTGATGCGTAGGGCCGCTTTTTTCATGTGCAGAAAGATCCTATGCTGGCTTCCTTATGCAAGGTGATGCGGGCAACAGGCATTTGTGGCTCTGTTTTGCTTTTGGCATAAAAAAGGACGGAACCTGTGCGAGAGGTTCCGTCCTTGTGGAGCGGCTGTCGGTTTACGACATCGCGACTACTTTTTCTTTTGTCTTCACACTGCGCGTACCAATCTGGCACTTGCTGTACGGAATGCACATCGGTGTCCCGTACAGCGGGTCCAGTGTGATCTGGCAATCCATATCAAACACGGTGCGCACGAGGTCGGTAGTCAGGACTTCTTCCGGTGCGCCCTCCGCCACGACGGTCTGGTTGTGCACGGCAACGATATGGTGCGCGTAGCGGCATGCCAGATTCAGGTCGTGGAGGACCATGATGATCGTGCGTTGTTCCGTTTGATTCAGCTCATACAACAGGTCCAAGATTTCAATCTGGTGTGACATGTCCAGATACGTAGTCGGTTCATCGAGCAGAATCGTTTCGGTCCCCTGGGCCAGTGTCATGGCGATCCAGGCCCGCTGGCGCTGCCCGCCGGAGAGGCTGTCGACAGTGCGGTTAGCCAGCTCGGTAAGCTGGGTGGCGGCCAGTGCTTTTGCGACCATTTGCTCGTCTTCCTCAGACCATTGCTGCAGCCAGTTTTGATAAGGGTAGCGTCCTTGCTTGACCAGTTGTTGAATCGTCAAGCCTTCCGGGGCCGCCGGACCTTGCGGAAGGATGGCCAGACGCTTTGCGACTTCCTTCGTAGACCGCTTGGCGATTGGTTCGCCCTCCAGCAAAATGGCTCCTTCCTTTGGCTTCAGCAGGCGAGCCAGCGAACGCAGCAGTGTCGACTTGCCGCTGCCGTTGCTGCCGATGAAAACCGTGATTTTTCCACGCGGGATATTCAGGTTGAGTGCTTCGATGATGTTGCGTTCCCCGTAGGACAAGGTGAGGTTGCGGGTTTCCAAAGCTTGCATGAGGGCAGAAACTCCTTTCGCTAGCGATTTCGGTTTTTGTACAGCAAATAGATGAAAAACGGAGCGCCAATCGCAGAGGTGAACACTCCGACGGGCACTTCGATTGGAGAAAAGGCCGTTCGCGCGATCAAGTCGGCAGCAAGCACGATGATGGCGCCGAGAAACGCCGACAGCGGGAGCGTACCGCCAAAGGACGGGCCGATTAGCTGTTTGGCGATATGCGGGGCGAGCAAGGCGACGAAGCTGATGTCTCCCCCGACGGACACGGCTGTTCCGGTCAAAGCGGCGCAGATCATGAGCAGCAGGAAACGATCCCATTGCAGCGCGCTTCCCAGGCTCGTCGCCACGTCGTCACCGAGCTGCTGGATGTTGACTCTGCGGGCGAGTACGGCAGCGACTGCGATCAGGATGACAACCCACGGCAAAATCATGAACACATCGTTCCAGTCGACGCCGTAAATGCTGCCCGTCAGCCAGAGCAGAGCTTTGTTTTGCAGCAAAAACGGGCTGAACATAATCAGAATGGTGACGAGCGCACCCGCCGCGATCTTGATTCCGACACCGATCATGACGAGCCGCAGCGGCGTGACGCCTTTTTTCCACGACAGGGCATAAAGCAGAAACGTCGTCAGCATCGCTCCCAAAAAAGCAGTAGGAGGCAGCCATTTGATGCTCGCTGTTTCAAAGATGAGCAAAAAGCCAACAGCGGCAACCGAAGCGCCTCCGGCTACGCCAAGCACGTCAGGCGAAGCGAGCGGGTTGCGAATAATCCCTTGCATGATCGCGCCCGCCGCTGCCAAAGCTGCTCCCACAAGGACGGCAATCAGAATGCGCGGAAGCCGGAATTGCTGGACAACCAGCGCATTTTCTTCCGAACCGATGCCGAGCAGGACTTTGACGACATCCAGCGGCGCAATTTTCATCTCGCCCATCCCGAGACTGACGACTGCCACAGCCAGGGCAAGCAGCAGCGCGATGGTTGTATACAGCAGCGTCTTTTTATGTAGCTGAAAAGAAAACCGTTTGCCAAAGCGCAGAGGCAGGTATGGCTTCATTATTTATCCAGCCCCTTTCGTGCGACATAGATGAAGAACGGAACACCGATCAGGGCAGTCATGACGCCAATCGGAACCTCGGCAGGCATGGCGATGAAGCGTGCGCCGATATCGGCCAAAAGCAAAAGGATCGAACCGAGCAGTCCGCTGTACAAAAGCACCCAATGCGTTTCGATTCCGACAAGATAGCGGGCCAGATGCGGCGTGACCAGCCCGACGAAGCCGATCGGGCCAGCGACAGCTACGGCGCAGCCGGAGAGCAGGACGATCACGACACCGATTGAGAGCTTGACAAGCAAAGTGCGCTGGCCGAGACCTTTTGCCACATCGTCGCCCATGAGCAGCGTCTGAATGGGGCGGGCCAGCAGGAAAGCGGCGATCCAGGCGAAGATCATATATGGAAAGACTGTAGCCAAATACTCCAGCTTTCTTCCGCCGACAGAGCCAGCAAGCCAGAAAAGCACCTCGTCGGCAGCTTTTTCGTTAAGTACCATCATCGCGTGGCGGATGGAAGCAGCCAAGGCAGTAATCGCTGCCCCTGCAAGCACCAGCTTGACGGGAGTAAGGCCATCCCTGCCGAATGAGCCGAGCAGGTAAACGATGAACCCGGCAACGGCAGCTCCGGAAAAGGAGATCCACGTAAACTCCGTAAGCGAGCTGATACCGACAAACGTAACCGCAAACACGACAAAGAGAGAAGCGCCTGCGTTCAGTCCAAACAGCTCAACATCTGCCACAGGGTTTCTCGTCAGCGATTGCAGCAGGGTACCTGCGAGGCCGAGACAAAAGCCGACCGTCAGCGCATTGAGCACGCGCGGCACCCGAACTTCTTTAATGACAATATGTTCGTTTGTTCCGTTAAAATGGGTATAGGCGTCAATGGCTGTTTGCCAGCTCGTATCAATCACGCCAAACACAAGACTGGCATAGCTGAGATAAACCAGCAGCAGAATGGCGATAGCCACTCCAAGAATTTTGCGAAAACGGCTTGCTAGTAGAGCATTCATGAGGGCTACATCCTTATCTATGCATGTTGTTCTGTAGGCATTTAGTACCCTGCCCTATAGTAAGTGTAGAGCCAGCCTGACTATGTGTCAATGATCTTGAGAGTCATTATCAATTTATGCTTGACGATCACCCTCGCATGAAGGTAGGATAGTCAGTGTTATTGATTTACATTCTCAATTAGCCGAATAGGTAAGGGGGTCCTTGCACCATGTTTTCTCGTACATACCGTACGGCAGGCGGTAAAGTGTTCTTCGCCGTGCTGATGGCGCTTTTGCTGATTGTCACTGGTTGCGGCAATCAACAGGCGACTGAGCAAAAACCTGCAGAACAACAACAACCTGCTGAACAAGCTACAGGCAATTCCGCAGGTTCCGAGCAATCTTATACAGTCAAACACGCGATGGGCGAAACCACCATTAAAGGTACGCCACAGCGCGTAGTCATGCTGACCAACCAAGGGACAGAAACCTTGATGGCGCTTGGCGTGAAGCCAGTAGGTGCTGTTGGTGCCGCGCATGATCCAAGTCAATTTTACGATTTCACCAAGTCCTTCCTGGAAGGCACCAAGCTGGTTGGGACAGAAGGCCAGCCAAACCTGGAAGCAATCGCTGCGCTCAAGCCAGACCTGATTCTCGGTATGAAATTCCGTCACGAAAAAATTTACCAACAACTGTCCGCAATCGCTCCAACCGTCTTTGTAGAAGAGCCGCGCGGCGACTGGAAAGCAAACTTCAGCCTGTATGCAGAAGCGGTAAACAAAAAGGCGGAAGGCGAAAAAATCATCGCTGACTGGGAAAAACGTGTAGCCGAGTTCAAGGAAAAAGCAGGCGACAAGCTGAAAACGCAAGTATCTGTCGTGCGTTTCATGCCTGGAAAAGTCCGTATCTACTATAAAGACACCTTCACTGGCGCGATCTTCAAAGACCTGGGCCTGGCTCGTCCAGCATCCCAGGACAAAGAAGAGTTCGCGGCAGAAGTAACCAAAGAACGCATTCCAGAAATGGACGGCGACATCATGTTCTACTTCACTTACGAGACGGGAAAAGGCGAAGCGTCCAAGATCGAACAAGAATGGACGAACGATCCGCTGTGGAAAAACCTGAACGTCGTAAAAGCAGGCAAAGCGTACAAAGTGGATGACACGATCTGGAACACGTCCGGCGGTGTCATCGCGGCAAACAAAGTGCTGGATGAGCTGGAAGGCTACATTATCGGCAAATAAGCAAGAAACAAAAAGGACAGGGGCGAGTCGCTCCTGTCTTTTTGCATGCCTTGCGGCTATGCGGTTATCCCGCCATGAAGTTGATGGTGCCGCGCGGATAGTAAATGTTTACGTGGTCGATGTAGAGGCTCTCCGGTTTGCCTGCTGTTCCTGAGAAGATGATTTTCAGCTCGTAATCCGGCGTAACTTTGTACGTGTAGATGGTTTGGCCGGATACGGCAGTGATGCTTGTCGGCTTGCCCAATGCCTGCAAAACCTCTTCTTGCGTGATCGCTTGCAGGCGAGGGTCGTAGGAACGAATATCGACGACCTGCATGCCTTTGTTAAAGGCGAAGACCAGTCCGCGATCCTGGTACGTATTGTACGTGATTCCGTTGATGAAGGAGACCGTATCAGGCTTGCCGATTTGTTTTTCGATGTCGTCAAAGACGTCTTTTTCGACCCGATACATACTGCCGAGCATTTGCCCGTTTTTG
Source organism: Brevibacillus gelatini (assembly GCF_003710935.1). Taxonomy (GTDB): domain Bacteria; phylum Bacillota; class Bacilli; order Brevibacillales; family Brevibacillaceae; genus Brevibacillus; species Brevibacillus gelatini. The sequence goes on along the minus strand of NZ_RHHS01000038.1, from coordinate 3,812 downwards.
GCCAGCTCGCGAAGGGCTTGCAGCAATTCCATGTTGCTTCCGTACTGCATCAAGTTTTTGTTGCCTTGCGGGTAGTATACATTGTAGCGGACGAGAACGAGGTTCGTGTTGTCTGCGCGCTTCAATCCCTGGAAGATGAACTTGACCTGGTATTTGCTCGTCACATCGTAGGTGTAGATTGTCTGATTGCCGAATTCGCTCGTGCGGTTCGGTTTTCCCCACATCTTTTCCACCTCGGACAGGTGGATTTGGTGCAAGCGGGGATCATTTGTGCGGATGTCGGCAAGCTGCATGCCTTTGTTGTAGCCGAACACAATGCCGCGCTTGGCATAGGTGGAGTAGCTGAGTCCGTTCGCTTGATCGGTATAGTCAGGCTTGCCCCAGTCTTTTTCGACTTGATCGAAGACGGTGTGTTCCACGGTGTAAGGTGCGGTAAACACTTTTCCTTTTTCTGCTTCCGTGCGGATGAGCGACAGCAACTGCTCGGATTGTGGCGCGGCAGGTGCGTCGTTTACGGCATTTCCTTTGCCAGCCTCCGGCGCTGGAGAAGCAGTGGTGGAGCCAGGCGTTTGAGGGGCTGGCAGTGCGCTTTGCTGATTGTTGCTGATGAGTGTTGTCCCCATCCAGATGGTTGCCGCAAGTACGGTGCCAATCGCCAGTCCTTTTCCCAGCCCGGAAAAACGGCGGGGCGAAGAATGCACATTTGCAGAGCGGATTGTCGACAAAATCGCCTGTTTTTTTTCTTCGGCCATTTTCATCTCTGGCAGTCCTTTCATTTCATCTAAAAGCTGTTCCTCTGTTTTAAATCGCATCGCCTACCATCCCCTTTCTTTCCTGCATGAGCTGCTCTTTTACCGCCTTCATGGCCCGATGCAAGGTGACGTTGACCTTGCTTTCCGACCACTCCAAAATTTCCGCAGTCTCCCTGGAGGATAGGCCCTTGATTCCGCGAAGGATCAGCACCTCGCGATAGGCGGGCTTCATTTGCCGCAGCGCATGGTACAGCGCCTGTTGTTCGGCGTGCAAATGCAAAATCTCTTCCGGTGTCTTTTCTTCGGATTGGACCCCGGCGAGCCATTTGTCCGGCAGCCAGTTGCGAAAGCGTTGTTTTCTGGCGAAGTCGATTGCCGTATGTCTGGCAATGGTGAGCAGCCATGTTTTCGGTTGCGACCTGCTTTCGAACGTTTCCAGTGATCGCAGCGCCTTGAGGAAAACATCCTGGACGAGGTCTTCCACGTCTTTGTTTCCGGTATAGTAGACGAGAAATTTGTAGATGTCGTCGCTATAGCGCAGAAACCATTGCTCGATGATGCTGTTTTTGTCCATAGCTGAACCACCTTTTTGCTTTCTACGTGTAATTTGACGGCCAAGGTGCGCTTTCATTACAGGAAACGAAAAAAACTGCCGGAACGATCACCGACAGTTTCTGGAAGCAGTTATTTTGTCAGGGGTGGAGCATGGCATCGCGCGTAAACCAGAGCCGATAGCTCAGCGTGCTGATGAGGACAGCAGAGACAGCGGTAGCGGAACTGAAACTAAGCATGATGAGAATTTGATAGCGGACGGCTTCGATCGGGCTTGCGCCAGCGATAATCATCCCGGTCATCGTTCCGGGAAGCTGTACAAGCCCCATTGTTTTCATGGTGTCAAAGGTAGGAATCATGCTCGCTTTGACGGCGCGCTTCCGTACAGCTTGAACGGCCTGGCGGGTGGTTGCTCCCAGGCACAGCAGCGTCTCGATTTCGCCGCGGGAGGTTTCCACTTCGCGGTTCATATGGGAGAGAAACAGGCTGCAGACGATCATCGAGCTGCCGATAATCATCCCGCTCATCGGAATCAGGTATTGGGGCGTAGGCGAAACGAGCCCGAGTGCCACCAACAGTCCCATTGTGAGCAGTTCTGTCATCGCAAGCGAAAGCGCAATTCGCCAAAAAATGCCCCGCAGCTTTTTTCCTTTGCTGGCAGCGTTCCAGGAGGCGACCGCAATCATCATGGCGATCATCAGCAAAATAAACAGCAGACTGTCCGTGTGAAACACAAACTGCAGCACATAACCGATTGCCAAAAGCTGCAAGGTGCAGCGAACCGCGCCGATGGCGATTTCCTTTTCCAGCCCAATTCTTTGCCACAGGGAGAGCAGAAGGGCAATCAATACAAAGGCAAAAGCGATCCAGACGGATGTATACGTCATGAGTGCACCTCTCTCGCTGCATGCGCATGAGCGCTTTGCAAAAAGTCGCGGGCCTGGATGGTGGGCGGCGACTGGAAAAAGGAGTGGCTGGGCAAGTCAGCCTGAAGCTGGTGATCGGCCATGAACCAGATGCGCTGGCAGCTGCTTCGGGCTTCCTCCAGATCGTGCGTAACCCAGAGGATGGTCGTGCCTGTCCGGGTGTGCAAATCGACGAGCAACTGCTGTGCGGCCTGTTTGCTGGCCGTATCCAGCGAGGCGGTCACTTCGTCCAGCAACAGGACGTCCGGCTGCAGTAACAAGGTACGAATCAGGGCAAGCCGTTGCTTTTCGCCGCCGGAAAGCTGTTCGGCCGACTTGGACCAGTCGACCTGCTCCAAATGAAGCTGCTCGCACAGAGCGCGGGCGAGCTTTTGATCGAACGGCCGCTGATGCAAAACGCTTACGGTGCGCAAATTGTCTTCCACTGTGCCTGGCAGCATGATCGCCTGCTGGGCGACGTAGCTCACTTTCATTCGCCATGCGCAGCTATCCCACTGGGTCATTTCTTTTTTGTTCAGGCGGATCGTCCCGCTGTCTGGTGGCAAAAGCCGCCCGAGAATGCGCAGCAGCGTGCTTTTTCCCTGACCAGATTTTCCGAGTATTCCAATCATGGCCGGCTCCGATATGATCGCATTCAGGTCGTGGAACAGCCAGGTGCTTGCGGCAGAGAGGACTTTTTTGCCCAAAGATTCAATCTCCATGACGCTATGCATGCAAAAATCCTCCCATCAACGGGAAAACACCGAAGAGGACGAGTCTCCGGTGTTTCTCCATACAGGCTATCTATGTACTTATTTGTGCTCCGACAGCCATTGTGCAACCGCTTGAATTTCCGGTTGTTTTTTCAGCAGACCTGGAGGCATGCCGCCTTTACCTTCTTTGATAATTTTGGCGATGTCTTCAGCGCTGTAAGTTGCCCCGATTTTCGTCAGGTTAGGACCTGCAATCCCCTCCAGGTTTTGACCATGACAGGAAGCACAGTTTTGCTTGAAAACAGCTTCAGCATCGATGTTGGCAGTTGGTGCTCCGCCACCTTGTGCTTCTTCCCCATGTGTTGGCGGGAAAATAATCGATCCTACGAGTGCAAGGAGGAAAACTAGAAACAAGATACCAAACGAAGTGAAAAAGGCCTTCGCGGAATCAATTACGTCGTTTTGATTCATGTCTTTTTTGTTGGACCCAGCCATTGACAAAGACCTCCCGATGCAAATAATAAACGTTCACCTGCAATTTTACGGCAAAATCTTGACAGTTGCAAGGCGACGGTTAAACAGACAAAGAAAGTACACAATTTGCCAATATTGTGTAAACAATCTTTTCTAGTATGGTCGCCTATAGTGTGCCTATAACCTGCAAATATTATTTTGCGGGGATTCGGTTTATATATTATGGAAGGGAGTATGAGTAAAATGTTCGTGGGCAAACCGAAAAGAAATTTTTGAAGAAAAATCAGTTGGAGGGTATAGAAAAGGGCTTCTCTTCTTGGTAAAGTGTAAAGCGCCAAAACCAAACACACCAAGGAGGAGAAACCCTGTGAGCAAGTTTACCACGGAATTTCCCACAATGAAAGAGCTTGAAACGT
>NZ_RHHS01000037.1 GCF_003710935.1 Brevibacillus gelatini | reverse complement strand
GTAGTTTGAGACTGCCCCTTGACCGTTTCGTGCGAAAATCAGGAGTAATGGTACGAGACTTCCAACGTCTGGCTGTCGAGCCGCTTCAAGTCAACGATGGGCAACTCGCAATTTCTTAAAGCAGATTGTTAACCTCTCGGCAAGCTCTTCATAGCAAGTTTTCATATTTGAACACGATATATCGGTGTACCCATAGTCGCATATAGTCGTGAAATAATGTAGCCCCCGGCAATCAGGGCTAGCAAGAAGGGGGGATTTCGGCAACTCAACTTCCACGAAAGTTTTTAAGTAGAATGTGTAGCCTAATTAATGCGTCGCGATACAGCGCGATAGTCGATAATTTAATCGACTAATTTATATACCCATACGGTCCCTTCAACAGATCCTTCAATACTTATACGATATTTAGTAGCCTGCTCAAGATCAGCAAAATAGGCGGTGTCTCTTCCGTCGCTTAAGTCTACGGTGTCAACAACGAACCAATCTCCTGTATCTTCATCGAATTCTTCGACATGAACTTCGTAAGAATCCCACAAGCCTGTTGTAGTTGCGTTGGCTTCAACTTTCAATCCACGTTCTCTATAATCTAACACCAGCGTTTTTTTAATTTGAAAGTAACTACGTACCTCAAAATCAGCTGACCACTGATATATTTCTGACATCATAGGTTTTACGATGCTTTTCGAGGTGGTTGTTTCTTCTTTGTGGTCTTTTCCACCTTTTGCAAGAGCACCGTCAACAGGCATGACAAGGGCAAGTATGGATAGGGTTGTTAAAGTAGCCATCTTTGCTTTTTTGACAAATTTCATTTAATCCTATCTCCTTTTCAAATAAAATAGTATACTAGAATTATATTACAATATTCTAAATAAATGGAAGAGGTGGATTTCCTTGAGTTCGCAAAAAAATACATCAAATTCCAATATGATGAAAAAAATCAATTTAATATTTTTTCCAATTATCTGCATTGCTTTACTGCTTGCATCTCTTGCATACTATTTTTTTTGGTACAATACACCGGAAAATACAATTGAACGTTATTTAACTCTAATCAAAAATAAACAAGGCGAGCCAGCATATGAGTATGTTTATAAGAACGCTGATAGCTATTACCCAGAGCGCGAGGATTTTTTACGTTCGGTTGCAGATTCGAGAATAGTCGATTTTAAAATTGATGAAGCAACTGCAATAAATGATACGGAAACCGAGGTGAAAGTATTAATAAGCTATACTAGTCTGAAAAACAGCGTCCAGAAAATCATAAGAGAAAAAGAACAAACTTTCATGGTGAAAAAAGTATCAGGCGAGTGGCTAGTAAGCTTAAGAGGACCTGATGGGGAAAGTTGACAAATGGTCCTAAATATAGATAGCTGTAACTCTTGCAAGAAAGTGGTGTATTAAGACGGGGAGAGCATTTCTCGAACAAATCCAGGAATGGGGGACGAAATGGGGACAAACTTCACTTGTAAATCCAACAATCCACTAAGATACAAACCAGAAAAGGGGTTGTCTCAAAGTCGCTATTTCGACTTCGAGACGCCCCTTTTGTCTGTCAGAAACGTTGATATAGCCAAGCTTCCGATTATAAAACACTAGTGGAACCCGTACTTCTTGGACGTCTCCCCTGCCTTCTACTTCCCATACTTCTCCCGATACTCGCCAGCCAGCATCGACATCAGAATCGAATCATGATAACGATGATCGTAATAAAGCGCCTGCCGCTGCACTCCCTCCCGCTGGAAGCCGAGCTTTTCATAAGCGCGTATCGCACGTTCATTGTAAGCGAACACGTTCAGCTCGATGCGGTGCAGGTTGAGAATGCCGAAGCCGTAGTCGAGCATCAACAGCAGCGCTTCACTGCCGTACCCTTTGCTCTGATACGCAGGCTGATGGATGGCGATGCGGATGAAAGCGTTGCGATTGTACGTGTCGATGCCGCCGATCTGCACGTCGCCGATCAGCTGATCGCTTTCGCACAAGGCGATTGCCAACAGCACGCTGGACGAATCCTGTGCTTTGCTTGCCAGATATTGCGCGATTTGCTCGCGGGTGTAGTGCTTTTGCGTTCCTGTCAGTTTGCGCGTTTCCGGGTGGTAGAGCGATTGGTAGTAAAAGTCGACATCGTCCTGTCCGAGCGGGCGCAGATAGACGCGTTCTCCCTGCAAAAAACGGACGGGAGCATGGTGCTCTCGATGAGTAGACATCGTTTGTGTCCTCCCTGTCAGATTTCATTTTTCACCAGCATAGCGAACAAGTGTATACTTGAAAATGCACAGTTTTGCAAAAATCAAAAGGACAGATGACCGATGCTCTTGACGCCCAAATGGGACGAAAACGGAAACGAACCGCAATACGTGCAACTGTACACGTTCCTCAAAAACGAAATCATTGCAGGCAGGCTGGCAGAAAAAACGCGGCTGCCGTCCGTGCGCAAGCTGGCAGATGCTCTCGGTTTGAGCACGACGCCTGTGGAAATGGCGTACCAGCAGCTTTTGGCCGAAGGGTTCATCCGAAGCAGGCCGCGCAGCGGCTACTTCGTGGAGAAGCTGCCTGACCCCGAGCTTACGCCAAAAGGGCAAGGGGTGTCCGAACAGCCCGAATGGAGCAGACCGCTCCTGCGTGACAACCGCAAGTACCGATACGATTTTCACATGTCGCAAAACGATTTTTCGCTGTTTCCGCACACGCTCTGGCGGCGGCTGTACAATCAGGTGCTTGGCGGCGAGCGGCAGGAGGAGCTTTTTTACGGCGATCCGCAGGGCGAGCCGGGACTGCGCCAGCAAATTGCCGATTATGTGCGCAGGTACCGCGGCGTCGTCTGCACGCCGGACCAGATCGTCATTGGCGCGGACCAGTTTGGACTGCTCTCGCTGATTTGCCTGATGCTTAGGCAGCAGCTTAAGCGGATCGCGGTGGAAAATCCGGGCTATTTGCTGTATGCCAATACGTTTCGCCAGCATGGATATGAGGCAGTGCCGATCTCGCTTGACGAAGACGGAATCTGTGTAGACGAACTGTACGAATCAGGAGTGCGCCTTGCCGTCGTGTCCCCCTCGCACCAATATCCGCGCGGGATGATTATGCCCGTATCCAGGCGGCTTGCGCTTTTGGAATGGGCGCAAAGCGTCGACGGCTTTATCATCGAGGACGACTACGATGGCGAGTTTCGCTACCACGGCAGGCCAATTCCGGCGCTGCAAGGGCTTTTGCCGCAAACCAATGTCATCTACATGGGCGGCTTCGCACAGGTGATGGCTCCGGCGCTCGGCATCTGGTACATGGTGCTGCCGCAGTCGTTGCTGGATGCGTATTTTACCCTGCTGCACGACACGTTGCTGGAGCAATCCGCGTCGCGGCTGCACCAGCGGACGATGGAGATTTTTATGCAAAAAGGCCACCTGGAAAAACACGTCCGCAAAATGCGCAGCCTGTACCGGAAAAAGCACGATGCCTTGCTGGCGGCAGTCCAGAAGCATTTCGGCGAACGGGCGTCGGTGATCGGGGCGGATGCGGGCTTTCACGTCTTGCTGCGCGTGTACAGTGAGCGTTCGGAAGAAGAGTTGAGACGGCTGGCGATTCAGGCGGGGATTCGCGCATCGTCTGCGGCTTTTACGTGGCTTACGCCGCCAGCGGAAATGCCCAAGGAGTTTTTTCTCGGCTTTTCCGGCATTGCGCTCGACCAGATTGAGCCGGGAATTGCCGCGTTGCACGAAGCTTGGTTTGCGGGTAGTTGACATCCAGAGTGCAGGTGGGTATGCTATTTGTAACGATAGGAAAATGTGGAAAACAAAATATTTTCCTTGTTTTACGAGTGGGAGGTTCATGCAAAAATGCAGGAGCGAATTTTGCAATGTGCCCAACAGGAGATCGAAACGCGAGGCATCCGTTTTACAATGGCGGATTTGGCTCGGCGGGCGGGGATCAGTACGAAAACGTTGTACGCCAGCTTTCCTTCCAAAGAGGAGCTCATCACGAGACTGATTGCCGACAGCATCGAGGAATTGAAGGCGAGCGAAGACAGGATTTTGCATGATCCGCACCTCGATTTGCCGGAAAAGATGCGCGAGTTGCTGGCATTGGTGCCGAGCGGCTTTGCCCGGACGGATTTGCGCGTCTGGTACGAGTTGAAGCGCTACTATCCCGCACAGTGGAAAATGGTGGAGGAAGTGTTCCAGGAAGAGTGGGAGCATGTCCGCGTGCTGCTTGAGCAGGGCGTTGAAGCTGGCGTGTTTCGCCCGGTACAGCTTCCGATTTTGATTTTGATGTACACGGGAGCGCTCGAGCAACTGATTGACCAGCAATTGTCCGGTTGGCATCAGATGACAATCGGGGAGGCGTTGGACGCGATGATTGATATTTTGCTCGGCGGCGTTTTGGCTGCGCCAGCAACGAGAGGGGAAACGGGAAAATGAGTTGGGTGTATTTGCTGCTGGCGATTTTGCTGGAGGTGGCGGGAACGACTTCGATGAAGCTGTCGGAAGGGCTGAGCAGGCCAATTCCGAGCGTGCTCATGTTTGTGTTTTACGTGCTGTGCTTTTCCTCGTTGAGCCTGGCGCTGAAAGAAATGGAAGTCGGCACCGCGTATGCGATCTGGTCCGGGCTGGGTACGGCGATGATCGCTGTGATCGGCGTTCTCTTTTTCAAGGATGCGTTTACCGTGAAAAAGGTGGTGGCGGTCGCGCTGATTATCGTGGGCTGCGTCCTGCTGAATCTCGGTGACGGCGCTCATGCCCAGCAATCTGCAAAGGCGCAGCAGAATGCTGGGGTGACGGCCAAATGAGCAGAACGGCACCAAGGCTGTTCGCGTTTTCCTGCCAAAGCTGGTCAGGGCGGCAAGCAGCGGGAAAAAAGGCTTCAAGCTGCAGGGCGAAGCGGAAAGGCAGCCATGAGCAAAAACTGTTTTCCGACAAAAAAGAAAACGGATTCTTGACAGATTTTGCGTGGCCGCTATATAGTAGGACATAAGTTAATAGTGCTGTGGAGATTGGGAGATCAGCTAATATTTGCAAAAAGAGGGCGACGCCCTGCGTTTTTGCGAGTATTGGCTTTTTTGTTTTCTCCACAAAAAAACAAAAAGGAGTTGGGTGAAATGTAAGCGCTTTAGAAAACGGTTTCATTGCGATTTTTCGGCTGGTTTACATGGTCGTTTTTCAAAAAAGGGGGTAAGGACATGTCTGCTTACGTAGGAGAATTGGTCGGGACAATGATCCTGATTATTTTGGGGGCAGGGGTATGCGCAGGCCAAAACCTGAAAAAAGCATACTCGCAAAATGGCGGCTGGATCGTCATTACACTCGGCTGGGGGCTTGCCGTAGCGTGCGGTGCATACGCAGTTGGCAGCATCAGCGGCGCGCATCTGAATCCTGCGCTCACGATTGCGCTGGCGAGCATCGGGCAGTTTGCGTGGGAGCAGGTGCCGGGCTACGTGTTGGCGCAATTTGTCGGTGCATTTATGGGTGCGACGTTTGTCTGGATTTTTTACTATCCGCACTGGCGCGAGACAGACGACCCGGCAGCAAAATTGGGGGTATTCGCAACCGGACCAGCGATTCCACATACAGTTGCCAACTTGTTCAGTGAAATTTTAGGTACGTTTTTCCTGGTGCTTGGTATTCTGGCCATCGGTGCGAATAAATTTGCAGAAGGATTGAATCCGTTTGTCGTCGGCTTCCTGATTGTCGCCATCGGTTTGTCCCTCGGCGGAACGACGGGCTATGCGATCAACCCGGCGCGTGACCTCGGGCCGCGAATCGCCCACGCCCTCCTGCCGATTCACGGAAAAGGCCACTCCAACTGGGGCTACGCCTGGATTCCCGTCGTGGGGCCGATCATCGGTGCGGTGTGCGGTGCCTTTTTCTACAAGTGGACGTTTACCGACCACAGCCTGACCGGAGTGGTGGCCCTGGCCGTATTCATGGTCATCGCGATGGCAGTCGGGATGGCGAGCAAAAAGACAAATGCTGCCCAGGCGAGCGGCAAAAATCTGGCAGCAGATCGGGCGCATTCCCAATCGCATTCGTAAGCGGCGGCGAAAGCCCGATTCCGTCTCAAAAAAAAGAAGCAGGGAAAAGTCCCTGTCGCAAGTAAAAAGATCAGATCCAATGTTTCTATTATAAGGAGGAACAGCCGCTATGGACAACAAATACATGCTCTCGCTCGACCAGGGAACGACAAGCTCCCGTGCGATTTTATTCGATAAATCCGGCGCGATCATCGGGGTGGCCCAAAAAGAATTTACGCAAATTTACCCCAAGCCAGGCTGGGTAGAGCACAACGCCGAGGAAATTTGGGAGTCCCAACTGGAAGTGCTGAAAGCCGTTTTGCTGGAAAACCACGTGAAGCCGGAGCAAATCGCGGGGATTGGCATCACCAACCAGCGCGAGACGACCGTTGTCTGGGATCGCCACACCGGAAAGCCGATCTACAATGCAATCGTTTGGCAGAGCAGACAGACCATTGACATTTGCAACCAGTTGAAAGAGCAAGGCTACGAACAGACCGTCCGCGAGAAAACAGGTCTTTTGATCGACGCCTATTTTTCCGGGACGAAGGTCAAATGGATGCTCGACCACGTAGAAGGCGCACGGGAAAAAGCGGAGCGAGGCGACCTGCTGTTCGGAACAATTGACACGTGGCTGATCTGGAAGCTGACAAATGGCCGCGTCCATGTGACAGACTATTCCAATGCTTCGCGCACGTTGCTGTTCAACATCCACACGTTGGAGTGGGACGAGGAATTGTTGTCCATGCTGCAAGTTCCGAAAAGCATGCTGCCGCGCGTGTGCCCATCCAGCGAGCTGTACGGATATACGGACGAAAAATTGTTCCAGGTGCAAATTCCGATTGCCGGTATCGCCGGAGACCAGCAGGCGGCTTTGTTCGGTCAGGCGTGCTTCACAGAGGGTACGGCGAAGAACACGTACGGAACCGGATGCTTCATGCTGATGAACACAGGGGAAAAAGCAGTGGCCTCGAAAAACGGATTGCTGACCACGATTGCCTGGGGCGTAGACGGCAAGGTGGAGTACGCGCTGGAAGGCAGCATCTTCGTGGCAGGAGCAGCGATTCAATGGCTGCGCGACGGTCTGAAGCTGATTGAGAAATCGTCCGATTCGGAAAAGCATGCGCTGGCTGTTGACAGCACAGACGGCGTTTACATGGTTCCGGCGTTTGTCGGGCTGGGCGCACCGTATTGGGACATGGAGGCGCGCGGCGCGATTTTCGGGCTGACTCGCGGCACGACAGAGGACCATCTGATTCGGGCGGCGTTGGAATCGCTCGCGTACCAGACGCGTGACGTGCTGGAGGCGATGGAGGCCGATTCCGGCATTAAGCTGCAAAAGCTGGCCGTAGACGGCGGAGCGGTAGCCAACAACTTCCTGATGCAGTTCCAGTCCGACATCCTGGCGACAGAGGTGGAGCGTCCGCGCGTCAATGAAACGACTGCGCTCGGAGCTGCCTACCTCGCAGGACTTGCGGTCGGCTACTGGAACAGCAAGGAAGACATCGTCCACAACAAAGTGGTGGAGCGCTCGTTTGTGCCGAATATGCCGGAACAAAAACGCGAGGAGCTGTACGAAGGCTGGAAGCAGGCCGTACAGGCGACGATGGGTTACAAGATTAGGCATTGATTTTTGCGGCAAATAGGAATAGAGTAAAGATAAGTTAATAAATTGCTGTGGAGACCGTGGAGACAGCCAGTATCAAAAGGGCAATGGACAATTTTTCGTTGCTTCTTTTGGATATTGGCTGTTTTTTGTTTTTTCTTTAAAGAAAAGAAAGGATGAACACAACGATGAACGATCAACGAACATTGTCAGCAAGAACGCGTCAGGCATGTTTGGAAGAAATGGCGGGCAAGCGCTTCGATCTTTTGATTATCGGCGGCGGTGTGACAGGAGCGGGCATCGCGCTGGACGCCGCTTCGCGCGGTTTGAGTGTAGGGCTGGTGGAAAAGCAGGACTTCGCCGCAGGCACGAGCAGCCGCTCGACGAAGCTCGTCCACGGAGGCCTGCGCTATTTGAAGCAGGGCGACGTACAGCTCGTGCGGGAAGTCGGCAGGGAGCGGGCGATTTTGTACCGCAACGCTCCGCACATCGTCATTCCGGAAAAAATGATTTTGCCGATTGTGGAAAAAGGCACGTACGGCAAGCTCGCTACCTCCATCGGGTTGTACATTTACGACGTGCTGGCCGGAGTCGAGCGCAAGGAACGCCGCATCATGCTGAACAAAAAGCAGACGATGGAGGCAGAGCCGCTGCTGCGCACGGATATTTTGAAGGGGGGCGGCCTCTACTTCGAATACCGGACGGACGATGCACGCCTGACCATCGAAGTGATGAAGACAGCCCGCGCGCACGGCGCCTTGTGCGTGAACTACACCGAGGCGACGGAGTTTTTGTATGAAAACGGCAAAGTGACAGGGATTCGCGCGAAAGACTTGCTCACAGGCACCGAGTACGCCATGCACGCAAAAAAAATCGTCAACGCTGCAGGTCCTTGGGTCGATCAGCTCAGGGAAAAAGACAAGTCGCTGTACGGCAAAAGACTCCATTTGACAAAAGGCGTCCACCTGGTCGTTCCGTACAATCGCCTGCCGCTCAAGCAGTCTGTGTACTTCGACGTATCCGACGGGCGCATGCTGTTTGCGATTCCGCGAAATAACAGCACGTATATCGGCACGACCGACACGAACTACCACGGTGTGCTGGAGCGTCCGACCGTGACGCGCGAAGATATGGAATACGTGCTGCGGGCCGCCAACGAAATGTTCCCGACAGCAAAGCTGACCGAACAGGATGTCAGCTCAAGCTGGGCAGGACTCAGGCCGCTCATTCACGAGGACGGCAAATCCCCGTCCGAACTGTCGCGCAAGGATGAGATTTTTTACTCGAAAAGCGGACTGATTACGATTGCGGGCGGCAAACTGACAGGCTTCCGCAAGATGGCGGAGCGCATCGTCGACGTCGTGGTCAAACAACTGACAGAAGAAGAAGGCAGATCGTTTTCGCCTTGCCAGACAGACAAGATCGTGCTTGCCGGCGGCAACTTCGCCTCTGCGAGCATGATCCCTGCCTATGTGAAAAAGCAGGCGGAGCGGCTGAGCGCAGCGGGCATTTCCGAGGAACAAATTCGCGTGCTTGTAGGAAAGTTTGGCAGCAATAGCGAAAAGATAGTAACGATGTGTCTGGAATATATGGAGCAAGACCGGACGAAGACGGCGGCAGAGGCGCTGCTTTTGGCGGAGCTGCATTACACATTGGATGAAGAAATGGTCATGACCGCGAGCGACTTTTTGATTCGCCGCACCGGCAGACTGTTTTTTGAACGAGACTCGCTGGAAGCCGTGTATCCGCAGGTGATTAATGAGCTTGCCAAAGAGCTGCATTGGGATAATGAGCGCAAAGACCGTGAATGGAAAGCTTTTGCCGAGGAATACCATCTTGCCAAAACATTTCTATAGGGGTGAGTCCTGATTGGCCAACCAGATTAATCAGCCTATTCTTCCGGCTGCGCGAACACTGAAGGAATTTGATGAACTGATGGAGTCGTGCTACGAGCGCATTATTTTGCTGAATGCCCATATCGCCCAAGTGAAACCGCTGGGAAAACGAGCGCGGGCGTTTGGGAAAAAACTGCTGATTCACGCTGATCTCATCGACGGCTTGAAGTCGGATGAGTACGCGATGGAATTTCTCGCACAGGAAGTAAAGCCTGACGGAATCATCACGACGAGAAACAGTGTGATCTTGGCCGCGAAGAAAAAAGGGCTGATTTCCATCCAACGTCTTTTTCTCATCGATACGATGGCGCTGGACAGCAGCCTGACGCAACTGGAACGGACTAAACCGGACTACGTCGAGGTGCTGCCGGGTATCATTCCGCATCTGATCGAGGAGATTACCGAGCGGACGAAAATTCCGGTCATTGCGGGCGGCTTCATCCGTACGAAGGAAGACGTGGATCGGGCTCTGCAGGCAGGTGCGACTTCTGTCACTACCTCGCGCAGGGAACTGTGGGCAAAATCATAGGAAAACCGGGACGAACAACAGCAAAAGCCGGACATTCCATGAAGGGATGCTCCGGCTTTCCGCTTTTTAACAGGCAGGAAACGATGGGTAGACACCTGATTTTCCGGCGGGCAAGATCATCGTCCATGCGGGGAAATACGCCCCTGCATATATACATAGAGTCATCAAAAATCAAGAGGAAAGAAGGCGACAGCATGTACTATCCAAGCTCAAACTGGACGTCATCGTACTCTTCTTCTGCCTATGGACACTCTTCCTATTATCCTTGGCAGCGGGACGGTCAACGCCCGCCAGGCAGGGATCGCGGCAGAGGGCAGGACTGGCGGCAAAGACGGAGATGCCCCGATCACTGTCGGCATTGTCCGCCGCAATGCTGTGGACGCCGGCATTGGTAATCTCTTGATCGTTTGATACAAAAAAGAGGGCGTTTGCCGATGCCACCTCGCATAACGTGAGGTGGTTTCTTCATTTTGCTGTCTGTTGATCTGCACCACGCCAATCCTTTTTTTCGAACAAACTGTAGCTTTTTGATTGTCAAAAACGTCTATAAGTGTATGAAAAAGTCGAATGAGCTGCAAACGAATTGACTATGGAGGTATTGAGCGAATGAAAACGACGAAGTGCAAGCGATGGCTGCTATCCGCGTGTGCGTTCCTCCTGCTGCTGGTGTGGGGACAAGCGCACCCGGCAATCTCCCTGGCAGAAGGTGCGATCCAGCTGGCCGTAAGCGCAGGAATCGACGGAGTGTACCGGGAAGAGGGGCTGGTGCCAGTCGCGGTGACTGTCACAAACGGGGGCGCCGATGTGGAAGGCAACCTGATGGTGGCGACAGGAGAACGGGGGGCGAATCAGTTTTCTGTCGCCTATTACCAGCCTGTGTCGATAGCCAGGGGAACGACCAAGCAGGTGACGATTATGGTCCCAGGCTCGGAGATTACCGGCAGTACATACGTGGCACTCATGGAAAAAGACAATATCGTGGCGCAAGCCCCCTTGGGCGGCAAACCGTACAGCAACCACACGCTGATGATCGGGGTGCTCGCGCAAAACGCAGACACGGCCAATTTTTTGGGGACGCTGCCCAAGGATTCTTTTCCCGACGACGTCAAAACAGTGGCGATGAAGCCGGAGCATATCCCGACATCCGGTGTGCAACTGCAAATGCTCAACATGCTGGTGCTGAACAATTTCGCCCTGGATTCCCTGAATGAACAGCAGATTCAGGCGATACGCGACTGGACAAAAGCGGGCGGCAAACTCGTTCTGGCAGGCGGTGCCCATTACCGGAAAACAGCCGGGGCGCTGGCCGACCTGTCTCCAGTCGAAGTGAATCAGGTGACGAGCGTGAAGACGCTGGCCAGCATGAAGGCCGAGAAAACGAATCCGATCAGCTTGACGGCTCCGTTTACTGTCAGCAGCGGTACGGTAAAGGCAGGCAAAGTGCTGTACAGCGAAGGGGCGATTCCGCTGTTTGCCGTCCACAGCGTCGGGGAAGGCAAGGTGCTGTACGTCGCCTACGACCTGGCAGAAGAGCCTGTCGCAAGCTGGGCGGGGAATGGCCGATTCTGGTCAGACCTTTTGCACAAAGCGTTCGGTTCCTCGCTTTTCGACTCCAAACGTTCAACGATTGATCGTATCTGGCCGCTGCAGGAAGCAGCTGCCATGAATCCTGCCCTGAAAATTCCCGATGTAAGCTGGTTTGTGCTGTTTTTTGTCGTGTACGCCCTGATCGCCGGACCGATCCTGTTTTTCATTTTGCGGGCATGGCGCAAGCAAAGCTACATGTGGGTCATCGTACCGTCGCTGTCGATCATTACGGGAATCGGGATTTTTTCCTTTGGTGCCATGCAGCGCGGCGCAGGCGTGCTGGTTCATCAGACGAGCTTCGTCCAACTGCAAAATGACGGACAAGCAAAGGTAAACGGCGTGACCTCGTTTTTTGTCCCCAACAATGGCGATTACCGTCTGATCGTAAAAGGGCAAGGCCAAGCCCGGCCGCTGCGGGAGCAAGAGCGGGGGGACCAGATCCCGAAAATATGGGCCTCCATGCAAGCCGACCAAACCGAAGTGGAGTTTCGCGACGTAGAGTTCTGGTCGACGCGCAAGGTGGCGACAGAGCATACGATTTTTGACGCGGGCAGCTTCGAATCGAACCTGTCCTATACGGAAGGCGCGTTGAAAGGAACCGTTACGAACAAGACCAGGTTCGCCCTGCGCGATGTGACGATTTTCTCCGGAAGGCAGATGCAGGAAATTCCGGAGCTGGCTCCGGGTGCAACTGTAGAGGTCAATTTGCCCTTCCAGCCGTCCGCACAGGCAAGATACGGGAGTCGACAGTCGTATGCCATGCAGGCGCTGCCTGCGCATCTGCGCTCTCTCCAAGACGAGCAGGTGCGAGAGCAGATTATGATCGAAATGCTGGAAGTGACTGGACGCACAAGCAATCAGTCGGAAATCGTGCGGATCGTAGGCTGGACCGATCAGCCGGTTGTCGATGCCGCCGTGCAAAGTGAAGACGTCAAGACAAACAGTATCGCCCTGGTCACTTCGGGATTGAAGGTTCAGCCGTCCAAGGACGGGCATGTGTACTATCCGACCGGGACGTTTGATGTCACGATGGTGGGCAGCTCAGTTCCTGTAGATGAGGGGGGCGACGGCTACTTCTTGACGGCAGGAGACATCACGTTTGACATCAATCTGAGCCAGGAAGGCAAAAAACTGGAAATTGCCAATGTGTACCTGTACACCTGGTCCGATGACGGTACGTCGTTTGCCAAGGAAGTGTACAACTGGCAGACAAAGACGTATGAGCCGTATGAAAAAGCGTTCAACAACAATGTGATGACAGGCGACAAGGCCGCCCACTATGTATCGGCCGACGGCATGCTGCGGATCAAGTTTTCCCATCAACTGCCTGAGATGCGCCATATCGGGATTCCGAACGTCAGCGTGGAAGGGAAGGTGAGCCAACTGTGATTCAAATTCGCAATTTGTGCAAGAGCTACGGGAAAATGCAGGCGTTGAAGGGCCTGACGATGGATATTGAAAAAGGCACGGTGTTCGGCTTCGTCGGTCCGAACGGGGCGGGAAAATCGACAACGATGTCCATTTTGGCCACCTTGCTTGCCCCGACGAGCGGCAAAGCGTACGTAGGCGGCTACGAGGTGACGAGCCATCCGAAGGAAGTGCGCAAGCTGATCGGCTACATGCCGGACTTTTTCGGCGTCTACGACAATTTGACGGCAGAGGAGTACCTTGATTTTTACGGGGCGAACTACGATATTCCGTCCGCACAGCGAAAGCAGATCATTCCCCAGCTGCTCGATCTGGTCAATCTCAGCCACAAGCGGGATGCTTACGTCGATTCCTTGTCGCGGGGGATGAAGCAGCGGCTCGGACTCGCCCGGTCGCTTGTGCACAACCCGGAGGTGCTGATTTTGGATGAGCCTGCCTCCGGGTTGGACCCGCGGGCGCGGATTGAGCTGCGGGAGATTTTGAAAGAACTGCGCGACATGGGCAAGACGATCATCATCAGCTCGCATATTTTGCCGGAGCTGGCCGAGATGTGCGACGTCATCGGAGTGATTGAGGAAGGCAACCTGGTGGCGTTTGGCCGGGTGGATGAGATTTATGCCAAAATGCAGGAGCAGCGAGTGCTGCGCATCCGTCTGACCGGACGGATCGAGGAAGCGATGACCCGACTGCGCGAAATGCCTGTGATTACGAGCGTGACGCGGGAGGGCAGCTGGGTTGTCGCCAACTTTTCGGGACAAGACGAGCAGCAGGTGGAGCTGTTGCGGGAGCTTGCGGTTGCAGGCTTTCCGGTAGCTGCCTTCAATGAGACGGTTGGCGATCTGGAAGACATCTTTTTGGAAATTACGAAAGGGGTAGGCTCATGAACGTTTTGCGACGATTGCGCAACCCTGTCCTGTTCAACGAGTGGAAAATGCGGATGCGGTCGAACCGCTCGCCGTGGCTCATTCTCTTTTACCTGCTGGTGATGGGAAGTATGACGCTGCTCGCGGTCTTTTTCATGACAAACGGCGGCAGCTACTACAACCCTGGCGAGACGCGGGAGTTGTTCATGCTGCTGTCGATGATGCAGCTTGGCATGATCGGCTTCGTCGTTCCGGGGCTGACGGCGGGTGTGATCTCGGGAGAGCGTGAGCGGCAGACGCTGAGCATCCTGTTGACGACAAACGTGAGCGCCACGCGGTTGATTTTGGGAAAATGGCTGGCCTCGCTCAGCTTCATGACCTTTCTTGTCTTTGCTACGATCCCGCTGTACGCCATCGTGTTTTTGTACGGGGGGGTTTCGCCGCTTCAACTCGTCAAGGTATTCGGCTTTTATGTGGTGACGATGTTTGCTGCGGGCAGCATCGGCGTGCTCATGTCGACGCTCATCAAGCGCACGGGAATTGCCACGGTCGTCACCTATGCGCTGGCGTTCGGAATTGCCATCGGGACCAGTGTGCTGGCGGAAATCATTCGCGAGTTTATTCGCTATCAGAATCGGCTGAACCAGGTCGCTTCTTCACCTATGCCGATCTGGCCTGATCTTTTGCACAGCCTCAATCCGGTGCTGGCCATGCTGAACATTTTTGGCGAGGGGCCATACGGGAGCTTGCGAGGCCTCGTCAACAGACAAAGCCTCTGGGCAAACATTGATCCGTTCTGGTTTTACTGCATCATCTACGGGGCGCTGACGGTCGTGTGCCTGCTGCTGGCGATTTACTTCATCCAGCCTGTGCGGGGCAGGCTGCGCAAGACGGCAGCAGAGGAGCAGTAAACCATGTTTACGCCAAAGGCAGACAACGAACTGAGGTCACTGCTTGAGCCTGTGCGCAGACAACTGCAAAAACGGGTGCTGCTTCAACAGATAACACAGTACGGCTTGTGGGGAGCGGGGGGGAGCGCACTGCTTCTCCTCGCTGCCCGTTTGTGGCCGATCCCCTACTACTCCTGGCTTGCGGCCGCGCTGATTCCGTTGGCCTTGCTTCTTGGCGGACTGGTTGCGCTCCGCAAAAAAGCGACGCTTTTGCAAAGTGCGCAGGCGGCTGATGGAAACGGCCTGGCCCAGCGGGTCGAGACGGCGTGGGAGCATCGTGACAGCACGTCGTCCGTCGCTGTCATGCAACGGGAAGACGCCCTGCGGCATTTGCGCCAAAACTTGCCGTGCATTATCGAGAGCATTCACATCTGGAGTGGTTTGCAAAAAAAGCTGTACGCTGCGGGTGGCCTTCTGTTGGCGAGCCTGCTCTTGATGATTTGGCCGAATCCGCAGGACGGGCGACTCGCCCAGATGGCGCTGGAAAAACAGGCGATTGCCCAGGCGGAAAAAGAAATCGAGGAAATCAAGCAGGAGACAAAAGCGGCCAAAGGCTTGAGCGAAGCACAGAAGAAGCAGCTTGAGGAAATGCTGGAGCAGGCGAAAAAGGCCATGGCAAAAGCAACCGATCCCGCCGAGCGGCTCAATGCGCTGCGGGCAGCGGAAAAACAGCTGGAAAAGTTGCGGGCAGCCGCACAGAACAAGGCGGCGTCTTTGCACAGCTTGCAGCGCAGTCTGGGCAGCCAGCAATCGACCAAATCGCTCGCGGATGCACTGGCAAAAAGCGACCGCGAAGCGTTGACGGCGGCGCTTGCGCAGATGGCAAAAGCGATGGAGAAGATGCCGGAAAAAGAGCGGACCGAGCTGGCCCGTGAACTGGAAAAAGCGGCAGAGCAGTTAAAAAAAGATGCGGCGGCAGCAAACGCAGAGGAACTGAAAAAGGCCGCCGACCAATTGGCACAGGCTGCCCGGGAGATTGCCGCCGGACAAGACCAGCAAGCGCTGGCTGCGCTGCAAGCGAGCATGCTGCAAGCATTGGCAGAAGCGCAGCAGTCACAGCAGGCGATGCTTGCGCTTGCCCAGGCGGCAGCCTCGCTCCATCAGTCGCAGATGACGCTGGCGAGTGCCGGGGCTTTCGGCAATAACGGAGCGGGGAACATTACGCCCGGGGCAGGACAGTCCGTGCCTGCTGCCACGACACCAGGCGGCAGCCCGGCAGCGTCCGGTACGGGCACAACAGCAAATGCGAATCCGAATCCGGCGGGGAACCAGCAAACCCCGCCTGCAAACGGCAACACAGGTGCCGGGCAAGGAAACGGCTCGACGAATGGCACAGGCAACGCGGCAGGAAATGGTTCCATGAGCGGTTTGCCCAATGGCACTGGCAAAGGGACGAGCGGCACGGGAAACGCCAACGGAGGCAATCAGGGCTCGGGCGCAGGACTCGCCGAAGGAAAACACGAGCTTGTCACTGTCCCGTCCGGCCGCATCGGCACAGACAACGGACCAGCCGAAACAGTAGGAGGCCCGCTCGGCGCGGGACCATCCCAGTCGCAGCAAAGCGGCAACACGCAAGTAACCGCGGGAGGAACGCTGCCGTACGAGGAAGTGTTCGGCCAGTACGAGCAATTCGCCCGCGAAAGCATGGAAAAGGGAAGTATTCCGGGCGATTATCAGGATATTGTCAAAGACTATTTCAGCAAAATCGAGCCATAGGAAGGGGAGGACGCGGCTGTGGCACAGCAAACAATCGAGGATTGTCTGGAGCGGGTAGAGCTGGTCAGGCAGGAAATCGGAAAAGTATTGGTGGGACAAAAGGACGTCGTCGAGCAGCTATTGTGGGCGGTGTTCGCAGGCGGGCATGCGCTGTTGGAGGGCGTGCCCGGACTGGGGAAAACGCTGTTGGTGAAAACATTGTCCCAAGCCTTCGAGCTTTCATTTCAGCGCATCCAGTTTACACCTGACCTGATGCCGACCGATATTACCGGGACGAACATTCTTTTGGTAGACGAGACAGGACAGCAGTCGTTCCAGTTCCAGCACGGGCCGATTTTCGCCCATGTCGTGCTCGCCGACGAGATCAACCGGGCCACGCCCAAGACGCAGAGCGCGCTGCTTGAGGCGATGCAGGAGCGCACTGTTTCGGCAGGGGGCGTCACCCGTCCGCTGCCTTCGCCGTTTTTCGTGCTGGCGACGCAAAACCCGCTGGAGCAGGAAGGCACCTATCCGCTGCCGGAAGCGCAGATGGACCGCTTTTTGTTGAAAATCGACGTGCCGTACCCGACCGCAGATGAGCTGAAGGCCATCGTGACCCGGACGACGACCGGGCAGACTGTGCAGGTGGAAAAAGTCGCTTCGGGCGAGCAGATTGCTTACATTCAGCAGGCCGCCCGCGAAGTTCTGGTGGCAGATGCGGTGCTCGATTACGCCGTCAAGCTGCTGCTGGCCACCCATCCGGGGGAGCAGGCCATCGCCTCGGTCAACCAGTACGTGAGAAACGGGGCAGGTCCGCGCGGCGTGCAGGCGATTGTCTCCTTGGCAAAAGTGCGCGCGCTTTTGGCAGGACGCTACAATCTCGCCTACGAGGACGTGGAGGCGGTAGCGCTGCCCGCCCTGCGCCATCGGATTTTTCTCAACTTTGAAGGCGAGGCGAGCGGCGTGCGGGCTGACCAGATCGTCCGCGACATATTGAACGCGCTGGCGAGGGAAAAAGCATGAGCCAGCACTTGCTTGACCCGTCGTGGCTGTCCAGACTGGAGCGGCTGCAGCTCGCGACGCGAAAAGCCGTCAGCGGCCGCTACGCGGGGAAAAGACGGGCGAGACAACTCGGCAGCTCGATGGAATTTGCCGATTTTCGGGCGTACGTGCCGGGCGACGATTTGCGGCAACTGGATTGGAATGCGTATGCGCGTTCCGGGAAGCTGTTTTTGAAAAAGTACCTGGACGAAACCGAACTGCACGTGAGCCTGTATATCGATTGCAGCCGCTCGATGAGCTACGGACAGCCGAGCAAGCTGTCGCGCTCGCTCCAGATTGCCGCAGCCCTTGGCTACCTGTCGCTGTGCCAGCTCGATCACGTCTCTGTCTACGCATTCGACAGCCGCATTGTCGCGTCTTTGCGAGACTTGCAGGGAAAAGGCCAGGCGCACAGGCTGCTGCACTTTTTATCAACCGTCCCGGAAGGCGGGGCGGGTGATCTGCATGCCGCGCTTCGCCAACCCGGTGCCGTGCGGGGCAAAGCGGGCATTTCCATCGTGCTGTCCGACTTTTTGTTTCCCGCAGGCTATGCGGATGGACTGGCCTATTTGCAGGCAGCGCGGCAGGAAGTGACGCTGGTGCAGGTGCTGTCCCGGGAAGAGCTGCTGCCGGATTACACGGGAGAGCTGCGTCTGATTGACGCGGAGACGAGCCAGGCAAAAGAAGTGTCGATGACGGGCCTGTTGCTCGCCGAGTACCAGAAAAGCTTGCAGCAGTATCGGCAGGAACTGGCCGCCTTTGCCTACGGAAGAGGAATCGCTTTTACCGGGATTGAGGCGGAGCAATCATTGGAATCCATCGTCTTTCACGTATTTCGGCAGGCGGGCATGATTCGCTAGAGAGGAGGGAGAGGAACAACTATGCAATGGATGGGTTTGGGCAACTTGTGGTTTGCGCTGATAATCCCGGCCATCATCGTCCTCTACCTGCTCAAGCGAAAAGTAGAGGATCGTGTCGTGCCGAGTACGCTGCTCTGGCAGCGCACCTTGCAAAACTGGGAAGCCGTGCGTCCTTGGGAAAAGCTGCGGCGCAACCTGCTTCTCATCCTGCAGCTTCTGGCGGCATGCTTGCTGGTGCTGGCGCTGACCAGACCCGCGCTGCCGACAGAAGGGATTGCGACCGATCATACGGTGCTCGTCATTGATACGTCCGCAAGCATGCTGGCTAAAGAGGGCGAAGCGACCAGGCTGGCGCGGGCTGTATCTGAGGCCAAGGCGCTGGTAGAAAAGCTCGGCAGCGGGCAGACCATGACCTTGATCGCTGCGGGCAGCGAGCCGAATGTGCTGGTGTCCAGAAGCGCTGACCATAAGGAGCTGCTGGCGGCGCTGGAGAAGCTGACAGCCCATTTGGGGACGTCCGATCCGTTGTCTGCGCTTTCGCTGGCGGGAGCCATCGCCGCGAACGAGCCGGGAAGCGGGGTCATCTGGATCGGGGACGGACATGCGGAGCACAAACTTGCTTTGCAGGCGCTTCCCGCTTCGTCTGTGAGCTTCCGCTTCATGCAGATGGGCCGGTCGCGTGAAAATGCGGGCATTGCAGCCTTCGTGACACAGCCCGGACAAGAAGGAGTAGAGGCGCTTTTGCGCGTCGACAACTACGGCAGCGCGCCGTCGCGGGGAACCGTGACCGTTTTTGACGACCAAGGCAAGCTATTGGACACCGATTCTTTTGCAATCGAAGCGTCCGGTTCCCAGACTTTTTCGTTCAAGGAACTGCCGAAGTCGCCAGCCTATCGCGCCGTGATCGAGCCAGAGCAGGATAGTCTGATGGAAGACAATACGATCTGGAGCGTGCCCTTTTCCACGAGCAAAGGAAAAGCTGTTCTCTACTCCCCGGCGGGCAACCGCTTTCTGCATCAAGTCATGCAGACGGTTGGCAGCATGGAGGTGGAAACCATCCAGAAAGCTCCCGGACCGGACGCGGAAGCACGCGATCTGTGGGTGTTTGATGGCGAAGTGCCAGACAAGCTGCCGCCGGGAAACATTCTCGTCATTGCGCCCGATCGGAAAACCGACTGGCTGCCGCTTTCGGGAGAAAAAGAGCTGGAACAGGGGCCGCAGGCAGTGTCGGCAGATGACCCGCTGCTCAAGTACGTGGACTGGCGCGAGGTGCATATTGCCAAAGCACAGGTGCTGGGCGAGATGCCGGGGATGCGCACAGTGGTTCGCGCAGGCGACGTGGAACTGGTCCGGACAGGCGTGATTGACGGCAGACGGGTGGCGATCATTGCCTTCGATTTGCACGATTCTGATTTTCCGCTGCGGCCCGCTTTTCCCATTTTCATGCGGAATGTCGTGAACTGGCTCTCGCCTGCCCAGGCGACGCCAATCGCCGCAAGCCATCCCGGAGATGTATTGTCCATTCCGCTTACACCGGGCGCTTCCGAGCGGCGAGTGACCTACCCGGACGGACAGCAGCAGCCGATTACGGCAGAAGGTACGGTCTGGACGATGCAAGTGCCGGAGCAGCTTGGGCTGTACCGGATTGACGAGACGCTCGATACGGGGCAAGTGAGCCGGTATTTTTCCGTGCGAATCAGCGACGCCGAGTCGGATATTACGCCAAAAGCGCTCAGTGTCTCCGGCGTTTCGACCGGACAGAGCGAAGGAGACAAGCAAGCGGCAAGCGCGACAGGTACGCAGGAGCTGACGTACTGGCTGGCGGCGCTCGTCCTGCTTGTTTTGCTGGTGGAATGGAGGGTGTACCAGCGTGGGTATTAACTTTACACAGCCGTTGTTTCTGCTGCTTTTGCTGCCCGCGGCATACCTCGTGGCAAGCTGGTGGCGGAAGCAAAAGCAGATGCCTGCAAGCCGCAAAGCCGTCATTTCCACGATCCGCCTTGTCCTGTTTGCGCTGCTCGTTCTCGCTTTGGCAGGAACACAGCTGCTCACGCCTGTTCAGGCGAAAACGGTTGTGTTTGTCGTGGACCGTTCCGCCTCGATGAAGGACGATCCGCGCGTCCTCCCCTTTTTGCGTGAGGCCATCGCGCAAAAGCGCCCGGAGGACAAGTACGCCATCGTGGCTGTCGGAGCGGAAGCGGCGGTCGATCAGCCGCTGACGACGCGCGCGGAGCTTGCGTCGCTCGGCGTCGAAGTAAACCGCCAGGCGACCAATCTGGCGGAAGGGATTCGGCTCGCTGCGGCCATGATCGAAAGCAACGCCCGCGGCAAAGTCGTGCTGCTCACGGATGGCATCGCGACGAGCGGGGACGCAGCCAGACAAACGAAACTGGCTGCAGAGCGGGGAATCGGCGTGGAGGCTGTCTCTTTGCAACAGCCGCAAGGAGACGAGGTCGTGCTGTCCTCCGTGCAGGTTCCGCAGCGGCTGTACGCTGGCGAGGAATACGCGATCACGGTCGATGTGGACAGCACACTCGCCACCGAAGCGACGCTGCGGTTGTACGAAGGCAATCGCCAGGCAGGCGAGCAAACCGTTCAGATTGATAAAGGGCACAATCGCTTCGTCTTTTCGCAAAAGGCGATGGAGCAAGGCTTTCACCGCTACCGCGTCGAAATCGAGCCGCGCCGCGATACCGTCCAGGCGAACAACCAGGCGACTGCTTACACGCAGGTGGCAGGCGCTCCGGTCGTCCTCGTCGTGGAGGGACATCCGGGAGCAGCGACAAATCTCATCCAGGCGCTGCAGGCCGGAAACATGCGGGTGGAGTTGCGAGAGCCAGCTATGCTGCCGAAGGAGCTGGAAGGCTACAAGCAGTACGCGACGATTGTTTTGGCTGATTTGCCTGCCACAGAGGTAAGCGATGCCGACATGGAGCGAATTCGGACGGCTGTGCGCGATCTGGGCATTGGCCTTATCATGACAGGGGGCAGCGACAGCTTCGGGATGGGCGGCTGGTTCCAGACGCCGATTGAGGAGGCGCTGCCCGTGCATATGGATTTGCGCGGCAAAGAACAGCTTCCTTCACTGGGGCTGGAGCTGGTGATCGACAAATCGGGCAGCATGAGCGTCGACGCGAAGGGTGCCGACAAAATGGAGTTGGCGAAGGAAGCGGCGATCCGCGCCACGACGATGATGAATCCGCAAGACTACATCGGGGTGATTGCCTTTGACGGCAGCCCGTGGGAAGTGGTTGCGCCCCAGGCCGTCACGAAACAGGAGACGATCCATCAGCAGATCGGCAGCATCAGCGCCGATGGCGGAACAGATATTTACCCGGCGCTGCAACTGGCGTACGAACGGGTAAAAACGATGAACACGCAGCGAAAGCACGTCATTTTGCTGACAGATGGACAGTCTGGCATGCAGGATGACTACCAGGGGCTTTTGCAGCAGATGACAGCCGAGAATATTACGGTTTCCACGGTCGCGGTCGGCGATGATGCCGATACACAACTGCTGGAAATGATTGCGCAAGCCGGAAATGGCCGCTACTACTTCGCCAATGACGCGGAGTCGATTCCGAAAATTTTCAGCAAGGAAACCGCGCTGGCGAGCCGCACGTTTATTGTGGAAAAGCCGCAAATACCCGAAAAGACGGGAGCCGGGATGTGGCCAAGCCTGCAAGACGCGCTGCCGCCGCTGCGGGCGTACGTCGCGACAACCGCCAAACAGACAGCGGAGACATCGCTTGTGAGCGCGGATGACGACCCGATTTTGACCCGCTGGCAATACGGGCTGGGCCGTTCCGTTGCCTGGACGAGCGATCTCGAAGGCAAATGGGCGCCGGACTGGATCGGCAACGGACGGCTCTGGAACGAAGTGGTCGCCTGGACGTTTCCGCAGGTTGCCGAAGGAAAGTGGAAGACGCAAACAAGCATGGACGGAGCGGTGGGCACTGTCAAAGTGACGATGCCTGCCGGGGAAAGCCTGCCGCAAGAGCTGGAGGCGGTTGTGCTCAATCAAAACATGCAGCGCGAAGTCGTCAAGCTGAAGCCGGTTGCGCCCGGTGTCCTGGAAGGCCAGTTTGAGACGGCAGAGCCGGGCACGTACATGATCCAGATTTCGGAAAAAGCCCAAGGACGGGTACTGGCGAGCCAAACGACGGGGCTGACCGTTTCGTACTCGCCTGAATACGGCATGACGCCGGACGGGGAAAAAGAGCTGCGCACATGGCTGCTCGCGGGTGGCGGCAAGCAGATTGCCAAGCCGGAGGAAGTGTTTGGCGGCGAGCTTCCCGCGAAGTGGGATACGCAGCCGATCAGCGAATGGCTGCTGATGCTTGCGGCCTTGCTGTTGCCGGTAGACGTGGCGGTGCGCCGTTTGCAGCTGCCGGATCAATGGTGGGCCAGGCTGTCGAGTCTGTGGCGCAGGCAGTCTGCCCCAGCATCGGCGAATGGACAGCAAGCCGTACTTGACAGGCTTTCCGACAGGCGCGCTGGGCTGACACGCTCTCGGCCGGATGCTGCTTTGCAGGAGCAGGCGGACAAGGCCAAGCCTGCCTCCCATGTACAGACAGCCATGCAGGAGCCGGCAAACAAGCCGGAAGCGTCGGCGCGAAAACAGCAGCAAGCTCGTGCAGAGGGTAAGGACGCAGACGACACGCTGAACAGGCTGCTTGCCGCCAAGAAGCGGCGAAGCAAGCCGTAAGCACATTGTATCCTGAAACATATAAACATATAGAAAAAGGCAGTCTGCTCGCTGACAGGCTGCCTTTTTTCCTGCGGTTATTCCGGATGATTGCGGGTGGCATGACCGACTTCGTAAGGAGAGGTTACTCCTTCGTACAGAAGGTGCATGCTCATGCCGAGCGAGGCGTGATCCTGATTGTGGCAATGATCCATCCACAGACCAGGATTGTCTGCGCGAAACGCCACTTCATACGTTTCGCCCGGCGCTACATTGAGGGTGTCCGTCCACCATGGACTGCCTGTTACGGGCTTGCCGTTGCGCGTGAGCACCAGCATATGATGGCCGTGCAGGTGCATGGGATGATCCATAAAGCTGCGGTTGACGAAGGTTACTTTCACCAGATCGCCTTCTGCGACCATCATCATCGGCGTATCGGGAAACACCTTGCCGTTGATGGTCCACAGGCCCTCAAAGCGGCCATCGTACATCCCGAAGGCGACGTCAAACAGCATCTCGTATTCGCGATCAAAAGGCGTGCGCAAATCAAAGGGCAGCGTCATCGGTGCGCCGTAACGGGCGGGATCGAAAAGCGGCACCCCTTCTTGCAGGGCGGGTACCTCCCCGCTGCCGTCCGGGCTGAGCAGCAGCCCTTTTTCCGCCGTTTTCCCCTTCCCGGCCGAAGCGAACAACACAGGACGGTCCGGCATGGTGAAGTACAGGTCGTATCTGCCGCCAGCCCCCAACTGCAACGCCTGATTGGCGATCAGATTCGGCTCGTTGACATCGTTCCCGTCAATGGCGACAACCTGAAACGGGGTCCCGCAAAGCTGGTAGGTGATCGGCATATTTTCGGCGTTGATAAAGCGAAGTCTTACAGGTGTGCCAGGCGAAACGGTTTGCATCAAAAGCGTGTCAGCTCCGTTGATCGTCGCTCCTTCGCCTTTTGGCTTATGGTGAATGACGGTGAGATCGCGAATGCTGGACTCCGCGCCTTCTGTGCTTGCCGCAGGCTCGACCACCAGCGTGCCAAACAGTCCTTTTCGCACCTGGACGGACGCTTGCTGGTGCGAATGATACCAAAACGTTCCGGCTTGGTTGGCGTAAAACCGATAGACGTGCGTTTCGCCGGGGAGCACGGCGTCCTGTGTCGCGCCTGCCACGCCGTCTTCGGCATTGGGGACGTTCAGCCCGTGCCAGTGGATGGTGACGCCATCGGCAATATCTTTGTTTTCCAGCACGACTTCAACCAGTTCGCCTTGCTTGATGCGCAGCTCCGGACCCGGATATTGCCCGTTAAAGGTCCACGCCTCCATCGTTTTGCCGGAGGACAGCCGCACGGTGGCTTTTTGGGCTGTCAGCGTAAATTGCCGATCCGCTTCACCTTCGCGCGGTCCGGTCAAGTCTGCTACACTCACCGTCTGGATGGCGGAAGCAGTGCGGTCGTGCCCGGCATGGGCCGATTGCGCGCGGGCAAACAGCCCCGTGTCGTGTCCGGTGTCGATGTTCGTATGATCTGTCATTTTGAATTGCGCAGGCAATTTGCTGGCGAGAAGCGCCTGATTGCCCCAGAAAAAGCTGCCTGCTGCCAGGAGCAACAGAACAGCCGTCCCGCGCAAAAACCGAAAAAGAGGCGCAGGCGGCTTCCATTCTGCAGAGCGGGAGCAGCGCTGTTGCTGCCAGGATTGCATGATCCAAAGCGCAGAGGTGCCTGCAACAAGTACGCCCCAGGCGAACAGGAGAGTGGATGGCTCCAGAGTGACGGCGGGAAAGAAAAGTTGCAGGAAGCAGGCCGTCACACTCCCCAGGACCGTCGCTTGCAGCGGGACGATCAGCTCAGGAGCCGACGCGCTCTTTCGCAAATCCGCATCGACCAGCTCAGACTCAGTCGGCTGTGCGTTGTCTTGGTCCAGCAGCCCTGTGATTTCCAAGGTGGCGGCGTTTTCCGAGAGCAGGGACAGATCGGGATTATCCACGATGTACGACGGCTTCTCCTGGGACTTGCCCGGCTTTGCTCCCAGCTGCCACAAGCGGGGCAGCGAAATGCAGACAACCGTGAGCAAAGGGACGACGATCAGGGGCAGAAAGCCGATCGCTTTGTCCTTTAGGAAAAGCCAACCGAACGATTGAAAATACGCCCAGGTGACAAACAGGTGCCCGGCGAAGGCGAGTATGAACAGCCAGACAAAAAACTGCGTCCAGCGTGCCTTTTTTGCCAGCGCCCGTCTGGTTGGCTGATAGATGAGCGCCTTGGCTTTAAGCGCAGGGATCAGTGCAGCGAACACCAAAATGAGAAAAAAGCCTTGATGAATTCCGGCGAGTATT
The DNA here is from genome assembly GCF_003710935.1 of Brevibacillus gelatini. Lineage (GTDB taxonomy): Bacteria > Bacillota > Bacilli > Brevibacillales > Brevibacillaceae > Brevibacillus > Brevibacillus gelatini. The sequence goes on along the minus strand of NZ_RHHS01000037.1, from coordinate 97,004 downwards.
GCAAAATCTGCCATAGAATAATTCCTCCCCTAATCCTTTCCATCATTCATGATAGAGAGGTTCGCAAGCCAGCCAAACGTACCAGGGCAGTATTTTCCCTCCGACTCAGGGCGGATAACCAAAAGGAAAGGGGAACAGACAGCATGTCTTTTGATTTTGTGGAAACATAACAACGCTCTTTTCGCTGCCGCTCTCCGATTTCAGTGTGGAGCAATACGCAGAAGCGTTACTGGACCTGCAAAAGCGAATGGAGCCGCTCGGTTATGTCGACATTCCCAACTATCGCTTCCTGATCGTGGCCGCGCCCGAAGGAAAATATGTTTACAAATAGGCTGCCATTTGTCGATAAAAATACAGGGAGTTTTGGCAAAAGCGCCCTTTGGGGGTGCTTTTTGTTTGAAAAAGTGTCTTACAGGGAATTATCTATCAAATTTCAGGTAAGGTGAAGGAGAGATGAGCAAGGATGAGCAAGAGCCTAGCCAGTCGTGTAGTTGTGCTCGTGGCCGTAATTGTCGTAGTAATGATGGCAGCCAATCTTTTCATGCTGAAATCAAACAGCGCAACTACCGTTGAACGTACGCTTTCTCACTCAAGCATTGACCTGGCGATGCATATTGCTGCGGGCGTAGATGCTGAAACGCTGGCGAGATTTTTGGCCCAGCCAAAGCCGGAAAAGAACGATGATTACCAGTCCCTTCTGGCTACGTTGAAAGACTATTTGGCGAAGACGGGGGCGCTCTATGTGTACATCGTCCTGGCCGATGGCGAAAAGGTCAAGATGATGGTGGACGGATCGGATGGATCGGGGGTTGACTTCGAGGTTGGCCAGCCTACGAGCTCGACCACATTCGCTGACATTTCGCCTGCGCTGCAGGGAGGAACCAACAGTACGCCAATCGTGCAGGACCCGGTGTACGGAGCGTACCTCAGCGCGTTTGCACCGATTCAGGACAAATCCGGAAAAGTCATCGCGGTGCTCGGTGTCGACACAGCCGCGGCAAAGGTTGAGCAAATAAACGGGCAGGTCCTGGCCGAGACGATGCCGGGCATGATTGTCTCCATGGTTGTCGTCACAGTGATTGCGCTTGTGTGCGTATACATTGTGGTGAAACGGATGCTGCGTCCTTTGGGGGTCGTACAGGAGGCGTCCGCGCGCATTGCCGGCGGAGACCTGACGGAGACGCAAATCGCGGTTACGAACAGAAATGATGAAATTGGCCGCATCGTTGTCGCTTTTCGCGAGATGACGACCCAGTTGCGGCAAATCATCGGCGGTGTCAAGGAGACGACGGTGAGCATTGACAATATGGCGGCTTCCATCTGCGAAGGCGCAGCGTCTGTCCGCGAGCAGAACCAGAACATTGCCATCACGAGTCAGGAAATTGCTTCCGGCAACGAGCAAACCGCAACCGCGATGGAAACCGCCGTGCAAACCGTACAGGAGTTTTTAAGCGAGCTGGCCGAGTTGAACCGCGCGATCGAAGCGATGGACGCCGTGTCCAACCAGGTAGCTGACATCGGACAGAGCAGCTATAAGGTACTGCAAGAGTTTCTCGCGGATGGAACGGAAACGAACAAGCAGTTCCATGACGTTCAACATACGATGACGATTCTGGAAGAAAAATCGGCCCGGATCAATGATGTGATTGAAACGATCCAGCAAATCGCCGCACAGACCAACCTGCTTGCCTTGAACGCCGCCATCGAGAGCGCACGCGCTGGAGAGGCGGGGCGCGGATTTGCGGTAGTCGCAGACGAGGTGCGCAAACTGGCCGAGCAGACGGGAACGGCGACACTGGTCATTCAGGAGAGCATCAGGGACATCCAGGATCAGGTGAAGCAGGCGACAGAAAAAACAAATGTGACATTGAACCGTTACAATGCCGGGACAAAGCGTCTCGATTCGGTGGCCAAAGAAATCACAGAGCTGTCCAACATGACAAACACGCTCAAGGCGTCGCTTTCCAACGTCATGTCCACCGTGGAAACGATGAAGCACGAACAAAACAAGGTGAACGAATCGATATTGACGGTCACGGCCATTTCCGAGCAGACAGCAGCCGCCACGGAAGAAGTATCGGCGACCATCCAGGAAGTCAGCAGCAACGTGGATCGGTTTGTCGTCGAGATTCAGGATGTCACAGAAAGCATCCAGGAGCTGCGCAGAAAAGTGGATACGTTCCACCTGTAAGCCCTGCTCGCCACCCTAACTGGCATGTATGAAAAAACAGCCCTTCGAACAGGCTCCAAGTCCTGGTTCGAAGGGCTGTTTCCGCTACCATAAGCTTACGGTGATGTGCACAGCTGCTTGCAGCAGCAGCAAAACCGAGCGCATCCAGACAAATGCACGTCTCTGCGCAGGTGCAGGAACCGGGAAGAGCAGTTCGTTGCTTCGCTTGCCCTGCTGCCGCCACATGCCGTTCAGTTGGCTTGCTGTCATCAGCATCAAGAGCCCGGCCGCAATCGCCTTCGCCAGCAGGCTTGGCAAAAGCAGCACGAGAACGGCGCCGATTACGACCAGCCGCCCGTAGATCCCGGCCAGCTCGCCGGAGCGGAGGAACGTTTTGACGTACAAATGCCTTGCTGTATGCGCCTGACCGTACGGCAAAAGCTGTGTCAGGCCAGTCAGCCAAAAGCGCGGCTTTACCTGGCGCTGCAAGGCAGGAACGTCCCGCACGTTGTTCATGAATTGATAAAAGCGGTGCCGCAAGCGATTTTCCATCGCAAGCAGGCGGTACCATTGCAGCGGCAGTCCGGTGCATACCTTGCGCATTTGTACGTGGAGCCAGACGATGAGAACCGCGCCGATCACGCCGCCAAAAGGCACATGCCCGAAGCTGAGAAACTGCCCTGCGCTGAGCACCCATGCCAGCACGAGATACGACAGGCCGAACCGGGCGAGCGTGTAAAGCCGCTCCGTTTTTTTCGCGGACAGCCGCAAAAATATCCAGCTGCTGTGTACATTCCAGCCTTTCAGCAGAAAAGGCACCAGCCAGTACAGCCACAGTTGCAGTCCGGTTGCCCCGATCACGCCCGTGTACAGGGGCGAGAGCAAAAGCAGCAGCACGAACAGGCCGACGCTCTGTACGGCAAAGTTGTAGACTTGCGCTTTGCGAAAATAGCCGCCCAGCCGCGTCTCGTGCGGAGTGAGAAAGAGCAGGTCCGCTTCCAGCAAAAAAGTGCGATGAGGGGTGCGCGTGACGAAAAGGGCAAGGACCAGCGCCAGGCCATGCGTCAACGGGAACCAGGCCGGAATCATCGCGATGATGCTGCGATAATAAAAGGAAAGCAATCCGGTCAGAAATACAGCAATAAAAAGTACGCCGCCATTGGCCATATACTGTGCATACCTGATGAATTCCGTGGAAAAGGCATGCAGTCTTTTTCGAAACAATTGATCCGCATCAAACTTCACTGTTTTTCATCCTCTACGATCCGCAAATAGATGTCATCCAGGGAGTGGCCGAACAGCCCTGTGAACTGCCGAAGCTCGTCCAGCGTGCCTTGCGCTTTGATTTCCCCTTTGTGCAAAATGATGAAACGGTCGCAATACTTTTCGGCAGTGGCCAAAATATGCGTCGACATCAGGATGCCTGCGCCCTGTTCCTTGCAGCGCTGCAGCCAGGTCAGCAAAGAGCGAATCCCGAGCGGGTCCAGGCCGAGAATCGGCTCGTCCACGATATAGAGCGGCGGCTGTACGAGCAGCGCCATCATAATCATCAGCTTTTGCCGCATTCCTTTGGAAAACTGCTGAGGAAAACGGTTTTTCATCTCTTCCATGCGAAATTCCCTGAGCAGAAGCTCGGCCCGTTTGGACAGTTCTTCTTTCGTCAAGCCGTGACTCATCGCCATCAGCTCGATGTGCTCCCACAGCGTCAACTCCTCGTAGTAAATGGGAGACTCGGGAATGTAGCCGTAAGAGAGTCGATAGCTGTCCGGAGCGGATTGAAACGATTGGCCCGCAATCTTGATCGAGCCGTCCAGCGGTTGCAAAAGGCCGAGAATATGCTTGATCGTCGTACTTTTCCCCGCGCCGTTCAGTCCGATCAATGCGACGATTTCGCGGGGGTGAACGGCAAACGAAATATTTTTGATGACAGCGTGGCTCGGGGAGTAACCCCCTGTCACGTTGTTTACTTCCAGCAAGGCTGCCATGGTTTCCTCCTTCACACCATAACGAATGGCAATCGGTCATCCTCCTATTGTAGCGCATCAGCAAAGATTTGGAAAAACGCAGCGTGCAGCCTTTTTTGCGCGTCGGGGCAAAGGAAGGGATAACCGTACAAGCAATGGCTCTGTGCCTGACATAAACAAGGTATTACAAGGGACGGAGGAGGTGTGACCTATGTCGCCGGGAAAACAGGACAATCAAAGAGACACCGACATACAGATGCAGCGGCTCTATCAGAAACCGGGCAAATTCGAAGAAAGAATCGACCAGCTTGAGGGACAAGTGACAGTCGTAACAAAGTGGTTGGAACGAATCGAACACAGATTGGAACGCATGGAAGACGTACGCATTGATGTGTTGCAAGCGATTGCGAAGCTAGAGACGGAGCTGAAGTTGCGAGAAGAAAAAGCGAGCAAAGAAAAAGATATTATCATGCAGCTATTGGACAACGACAATCGGGACAAGGAAAATCTGACACAGATCATCGAAGGGGACAAAAGCAGGAGACAGGAGCGATTTTTGCAAATATGGGCGGTTTTGGGTCCCGTCCTTGCCTCCGTCCTCACTTCTTTTTTTGCCCGATTTTTTATGTAGCCGCAAAGACTGGCACATAATGATATACGAATGTGGAAAAGTTGTGTAATCCTCATTCCATTTTTCTACCGTATCTCCTGACTATACTGGGTGGGCAGATAACAGAAAGTGAGGATATCCAAGTGAAGAAGTTCGACGTTTCTATTCTTTCGGTTGCCGTTTTGCTGACCGGACTGGCTGTGCTCGGGGTCTACCAGGCAAATGAGGCAGACAGGGACCCGGTTCTGGTCAAGGCTGGTGATACCTCAATTACACAATATCAACTGTACGATGAAATGAAATCGATGTACGGCAAGCAGATGATCCATGAACTGGTCGCACAGTCGCTGATTTCACAGGAAGCCAAGGTGCAAAACGTCACGGTGACCAAGGAAGAAATAGATAAGGAGATCGCCTCGATGAAAGAGCAGGCCGGCTCGGAGGAAGCGTTCCAAAACTACCTCCAGAGCATGGGCATGACCGAACAAAAGCTGCGTGAGAAGCTGACCGTTCTGATGACGCGGGACAAGCTGCTCGACAAGGCTTTTCCGGTGACAGATGAACAGATCAAAAAGTATTACGAGGAAAACAAGCAGCACATGGGATCGCCGGCACCGGAATTGGAAAAGGTGCGGGAGCAGATTAAAACGTTTTTGACCGATCAAAACCGCAGCGAAAACTACAACGATTGGCTCAATCAGATTCAGCAAACACACAAGGTGGAATGGTACGACCCTTCCTTAGACGATCCGGCCCAGCCCGTTGCGGGGTAAGCCGCAGCATCCTCTCTGCATCAGAAAAGACTTTCCTGCTCGGAAGCGACGAGTGGGGAAGTCTTTTTTTGACTGCGCTTTTGCCAGCTCCTGCTGGCTGCGCGGACAAGTGGGACATGGCGGGGATTGTCGGCCAAAAGAGGGGCATACTGAGAAGAACCCGGTCAAAGGAGTGGGAACACACGTGGACGGTCTTTGGATGAAGCTGCTTGTAACTCCGGTTTTGGTTGTTTTGGCCGACGCTCTCTTTCCCGAGGTGAATTTTGCCAACCTGTACCAGTCTGTCGGAGTGGGGTTTGTGCTCGCTCTCGCAGGTTTTTTCCTGGACAGGGCAATACTTGCGCCCGGCAGTCTCTGGCTTTCGACCGCTATTGATTTGATTGTTGGCTTTCTCATCGTCTACGGCAGTGTCGTCTTTTTGCCAGACGCCCAAATTTCCCCGATGGGAGCAGGATTCGTTGCGATTTTCTACGGGGTGGCCGAATACTTGCAGCATACGTGGCTGCTTCGCGCCATCACGTCGGGAAAGGCATAGAGCCTCGCATGATGCAGGACAGGTTCAACGTCTTTTGGAAGACGGGAAGCTGTCCTTTTTGCTTGCTGTTGGCATGATTGCGATTTTGTCAAGGGGGTCTCTTTTTCCCGACCGTGCCTGAAAGCGATTGCGTAAAATCCGGCCTTGACGAATGCCAGGAAAGCGGACGCTTCAAATCCGCCAGAATCATCCAGAAAACAGAAAAACTGGACTTGCTTTCAAGCAAACCCACTCATTTTTACCTAAATTGGATAAAATTTTCAGGAAAGTTCACAAATTTGTTCATAAATTTGTTAACAAAATGATAACAAATAGCCTGTAGATCAAGGAAAATTTATGTATACTTGAATAGTTACCACGCATTGGTAGAAGACTGCTTTCTTGCCTGTGCTCCTTTGTTTGTATGAGGAATGATTGCTAATACTTTTCCAGATTGGGTATGATAGTTGGGGAAGTATAACTAGCTATTCTTGCGCAAATGAAAGAGTATGGGAGCTTCTAGTTGTAAGCGTGGCTAGAACGTTACCAACACGAAGAAAGAGGGGTTCATAGGTATGAAGGGTTGGCAACAGTTTTGGCGTCAGCTTTCTCTTTTTGGTCTGCTGGCGCTGGTGTTAACCGGGTGTGGCAAAGATGAGCTCTCAGCGCTCAAACCTTCCGGCCCGGTGGCTGCGATGCAGTATGACCTGATGAAGCTGTCCTCCGCTATCATGATCGGCGTCTTTATTGTCGTAATGCTGATCTTTACGTACGTCCTTATTCGATATCGTAAGCGTCCAGGACAGCAAGGCATTCCAAAGCAGGTCGAAGGCAACCATGCACTGGAGATTCTTTGGACGGTTATTCCTTTCCTGCTCCTGATTGTCATGGCGGTTCCAACCGTTACGACCGGTTTCGCTCTGCATGAGGAATATCCGAAAGAGGAAGCGCTTCAAGTGAAGGTGACTGCTCACCAGTTCTGGTGGGAATTCGAGTATCCGGATCTGGGAGTAGCAACAGCACAAGACCTGGTTTTGCCAGTTGGCAAAAAGGTTCAGTTCCACCTGACCTCTGCTGACGTTATGCACGCATTCTGGATTCCGGCGTTGGGCGGCAAGATCGACACCAACCCAGGCCAGGAAAACAAAATGTGGCTGCAAGCAGACAAAACAGGCATTTTCTACGGCAAGTGCGCGGAGCTCTGTGGAGCGTCCCATGCCTTGATGGACTTCAAGGTTGAAGTAATGGACCAAGCGGCATTTGACAAATGGATAGACGGCATGAAGGGCGTTCAGTCCAAAGATCCGGCCGTTGCTACATCTCCAGGTGCTGCACAAGGTCAAGAAATCTTCAACAAAAGCTGTCTCGGCTGTCATGCCGTTGCCGGCAAAGGCGGCAAACTGGGTCCAAACCTGACCAACTTCGCGGATCGCGAGCGCGTAGCAGGTATTCTCGAACATACGCCTGAAAATGTAGCGAAGTGGCTGAAAGATCCGCAAAAGGAAAAAACAGGCAACAACATGCCTAACCTCAACCTTGACGATGCACAAGTGAAAGCGCTTGTAGAGTACATGTCTACACTCAGCGTGAAGTAATTACCGTAATGAAATGACAGGATGTCATAGGAAGTTACGCTTAAAAAGGAGGTAAACCTGTGTCTGCACATGCTTCTCACGCACCCGCACCAAAACGTTCAGGGCTGTGGGATTGGCTCACGACGGTGGATCACAAGAAGATTGCGATCCTGTACCTGATTGCCGGCGGTATTTTCTTCCTGGCTGGCGGTTTTGAAGCCCTGCTGATCCGTTTGCAGTTGATGTATCCAGAATCTCAAGTAGTTGGTGCCGGGCTATTTAACGAACTGATTACCATGCACGGCACGACGATGATTTTCCTGGCAGTCATGCCGGTCATCTTCGCGCTGATGAACGCAGTCGTTCCGCTGCAAATCGGCGCACGCGACGTAGCGTTCCCGTTTGTTAACGCTCTCGGTTTCTGGCTCTTCTTCTTCGGAGGACTGCTCCTGAACACCAGCTGGTTCCTTGGCGGAGCGCCAGATGCCGGATGGACATCTTATACAACTTTGGCTTTGAACCAATACAGCGGCCGCGGGGTAGACTTCTACGTTCTCGGTCTGCAAATTGCCGGTCTTGGTACGCTGATCGGTGGTATCAACTTCCTGGTTACCATCATCAACATGCGTGCTCCAGGTATGACATTCATGCGTATGCCAATGTTCACCTGGGCGTCTTTTGTAACATCCGGTCTGATTCTGTTCGCGTTCCCTGCGATTACAGTGGGCCTGGTTCTCTTGATGTTTGACCGTCTGTTTGGCGGTAACTTTTTCAACCCGGATGCCGGCGGTAACGTCATCATTTGGGAGCACTTGTTCTGGATCTTCGGTCACCCCGAAGTATACATCCTGATTCTCCCAGCATTCGGTATCATTTCCGAAGTCGTATCCACATTCTCGAAAAAGCGTCTGTTCGGTTACAGCTCCATGGTATTCGCAACAGCGCTGATCGGCTTCCTTGGCTTCATGGTGTGGGCTCACCACATGTTTACAACCGGTTTGGGCGCGATTGCCAATACGCTGTTCGGTCTGGCCACGATGCTGATTGCGGTGCCAACTGGTATCAAAATCTTCAACTGGCTGCTGACCATGTGGGGCGGACAAATCACCTTCCCTACAGCAAATCTGTGGGCAGTAGGTTTCATCCCGACCTTTACAATCGGTGGTATGACAGGGGTTATGCTTGCGGTTCCGCCAGCTGACTACCAATACCATGACAGCTACTTCGTAGTAGCGCACTTCCACTACGTTATCGTAGGGGGTCTTGTGTCTGGTCTGTTCGCAGGTCTGTACTACTGGTGGCCGAAAATGTTCGGCAAAATGCTCAATGAAAAGCTCGGTAAATGGAACTTCTGGACGTTCTTCATCGGGTTCCACCTTACCTTCTTCCCGCAGCACTTCCTTGGTCTGATGGGGATGCCACGCCGCGTCTACACGTTCCTGAAAGGCCAGGATCTCGACGTAGGGAACTTTATCAGTACCATCGGTGTATTCGGTATGACAATCGGTACGATCCTGTTCCTGGTTAACGTCGTTGTCTCTGCAAAAGGCAAACGCGCTGTAGCAGATCCGTGGGACGGTCGTACACTGGAGTGGACGATTCCGTCGCCGCCACCTGAGTACAACTTTGCGCAAACACCGCTGGTTCGCGGTCTGGATGCATTCTGGATCGAGAAAATGGCTGGCAACAAAGGCATGACACCGGCTGAACCGCTTGGTGACATCCACATGCCGTCGCCATCGTTCCTGCCATTCCTGATGTCTGTAGGCTTGTTCATTGCGGGCTATGGCTTCATGTACCACAACTACGTGGTCGTGGTGATCGGCTTGCTCGTGACATTCGGATGCATGTTCGCTCGTTCTGTCAAGGACGATCCTGGTTATCATATTCATGAGGACGAAATCGAAGAGAAAGGGGTTAAGGCTTAATGGCTACACATCATGCAAATGCAGTATTACCTGATGAACCGGAAAAAGCCACCCTTGAAGGCAAGAACAAGATTCTTGGCTTCTGGCTCTTCCTTGGTGGGGAGACCGTTCTTTTCGGTTCCTTGTTCGCAACATTCATCGCGCTGCGCGATCAGGTAAACGGCGGTCCTACATCCCAGCAGCTGTTCGACATGCCGCTGGTTGCAGCAGCAACGCTCATCCTGCTTACCAGCTCGATGACAAGTGTTATGGCTACACTCGCTTTGCACAAGAAAAACCTGAAAATGATTCAGGTGTGGCTGACCATCACTGTATTGCTCGGTATCGGCTTCCTTGCGCTGGAGATTTACGAGTTTGTGCATTACGTGCATGAAGGACACAAAATTTCCACGAGTGCCTTCGGTTCTGCGTTCTATACGCTGGTTGGCTTCCACGGAGGTCACGTAGCGTTCGGGATTTTGTGGATCATCCTGTTGCAGTTGTCCGCAGTGAAAAAAGGTCTGACCGTAGTAACTGCTCCGAAGTTTTACCTGGCCAGCTTGTACTGGCACTTTATCGACGTAGTGTGGGTGTTCATCTTTACCGTGGTATATCTCATGGGTATGATCGGTGGAAAGGTGGGGTAATCTATGGGAGCACATGCTCACAATGAAGAGGTACGCAAGCCGAAAGTAAAACACGACAGTCCTAAACGACACGTAGTGGCTTTCATCGGATCTCTCGTGTTGACCGCTCTGGCATTTATTGCCGTAGCGTATGAAGTGATTCCGGCAGGGTTCACCGTACCGTTCATCGTCATACTGGCCTTCGTTCAGGCGTTCTTCCAACTGTTTGTTTGGATGCACATGGACCAAAAAGGCCATGAATATGCACGCATCAGCATTTTCGCCGGGCTGTTCTTCATCCTGGCGGCGATTATCGTCTTCATTTTCTGGGTGTGGGTCTAGGACACCGGAATGTGAAAAAAGAGGGCAGACGCAATGTCTGTCCTCTTTTTTTAGGCTGTCAGAAGTCATTTCTGACAGCCATTTTTTTGTACTAATGTAGAAAAACAAAGATAAGCATGAGAGGAGAAATGGCTTTTTTCCAGCGGATTACCGTGACAGAGTTTTCTTGCTTTTTGAAAAATACTTGCACCTGTCCGGAAGGCTTTATATAATAAAAATACAAATATGCGTTAAAATAACGTCATATTATTATCTCGTCACATGTTTTGTGAAATAAACGGATGAAAGCAGGGATCGTAATGGTGAAATTGGTGGCAATTTATCGCAAGCCTGAAAATATCGAGGCTTTTGACAAGCACTATTTCGAGGTACACGCTGCACTTGCAGAAAAAATGCCTGGCCTGGTCAAAATGGAAGTGAGCAAAGTGTACGGCACGCCAATGGGCGAATCCGACCTGCACCTGATCGCAGAGATGTATTTTGAAACCAAAGAGGCTCTTTTGGAAGCGTTGTCATCCCCAGAGGGCCGTGCTGCAGGAAAAGACTTGCGCGGATTTGCCGGTCAAGTGGTATCCATGCATTTTGCAGAAGTGGTCTGATCGATGAGCGGAAAAAAGTATATCGACGAGCGAGAATTGCACCGCAAACACTACGACGAAATTTGCGAAAAGCTGAAGCAAGATCAGTTTGCCCAATTTTTGGGCGTCAAGCTGATTGAGCTTGGGGAGGGGACGGCAACAGCGGAAGTGACCGTGGCCGAACACATGCTGAACGCGCACGGGACAGCGCATGGCGCGATCATTTTCTCCCTGGCTGACTTTGTTTTCGCAGCAGCCTGTAATTCCTACGGCAAAACATCCGTGGCTTTGTCCATGAACATCGGATTTTTGGCCGCAGCCATGAAGGGAAACCGCCTGGTCGCAACTGCAACCGAGGAGAAGAAAAACAACCGCACCGCCTGGTACCGCATCCGTGTAGAAACCGAGCATGGTCTGGTCGCAACACTGGACGCACTGGCGTATCGGAAAAATGAATACTTCATTGCAATCGACGAACCAACATAACCAAATGCGAAAATCCGACAGGGAAAGGAAGCCGAATGCCATACACGCACAAGGCTCCTTTCACTGTTTCATGAGGATACCATACACGGGGGCGAGAAAATGACAGTGGAAATTCGCAATCGATTTAACCACTACCTGGGCATTGAAGTCGTACATCGAGATGAACAGGGCTGCAAGGTAGCGCTGAAAGTTCGCCCTGAACTGTTCAATAGCATCGATGGCGTCGTGCATGGGGGGGTAACGGCGACACTGGCCGACGTGGCAATGGGACATGGAGCCGCTCCTCATGTAGACGGTGTGCAGCAATGTGTCACGGTAGAGAGCAAAATTCAATACTTGTATCCTGCACGCGGAGAGCTGCTGGAAGCCGAGTCACGCGTTTTGAAGCAGGGGAAAAGCCTGATTATTATGGAAGCGCGCGTGACCTGTGACGGAAAGCTGGTTGCTTTTGCGACAGGAACGTATGCACGAGTCAATCCGAATCGCTAGCGGCAAATGAGGAAATGGCTGCACAAGGAGGACAAAAGAGCATGGAAGAAACCGTTCGCTTTGAACGTGACGGTCACGTGGCCATCATCACGCTGAACCGTCCGGATGAGCTGAATGCCTTGAACTACGATACGCTGCAGCGCCTGGGTGATCTGATCGAGCAGGTACGGCTGGAGTCAAAGGACATTCGCGTCCTGTTGATAAAAGGCGAAGGCCGGGCGTTTTGCGCAGGGGCGGATTTGAAAGAACGCCGCACGTTGAATGAGCAGCAAGTACGCCGCAACGTCCGCAAAATTCGCGATGTTTTCACCGCGCTGGAACGGCTGCCGCAGCCGACAATCGCCATGATTAACGGCTTTGCTTTTGGCGGAGGGTTTGAACTCGCGCTAGCCTGTGATTTCCGCTATGCGGTAGAGGAAGCGAAGATGGGGCTGACTGAGGTGAGTCTCGGGATCATTCCGGGGGCAGGAGGCACACAGCGCTTGTCCCGACTGATCGGTCCGTCCAAGGCAAAAGAGCTGATCCTGACCGCTCGCCGCATTCAGGCGACAGAAGCCAGCCGCTTAGGCATCGTGAATGGAATCGCCCGCAATGGGGAAGAATTGCATGAGTTGGCAATGGGACTGGCCAACGAAATTCTCGCCAATGCGCCGCTCGCCGTCTATCAGGCAAAAGCGGCGATCGACCGCGGCAGCAGCGTCGATTTGCAAACAGGGCTCGATGTGGAAACTATGTGCTACGAGGTTATTATTCCAACAAAAGACCGTCTGGAGGCGCTGGAAGCGTTCCGCGAGAAGCGCAAACCCGTATTCAAGGGAGAGTAGGCAGCAAGCATCTGAAGACATAACGATACGGAATGGGGGAAGCGGCATGATCTTTAATACGGAAATCGAAACGATGTCGAGAGAAAAAATGACTCAGCTCCAGCTGGAGCGCTTGAAGGAAACAGTCGCGCGCGTGTATGAACGAGTGCCGTTTCACAAAAAAGCGTTTGACGAAGCAGGGGTAAAACCGGAGGACATCCAGTCCATCGAGGACATCCGGAAACTGCCGTTCATGAAAAAAAACAGACCTGCGGGAAAATTACCCGTTCAAGCTGTTTGCAGTAGATATGAAGGAAGTCGCCCGCATTCACGGCTCGTCGGGTACAAAAGGCAAACCGACGATTGTCGGCTACACGAAAAAGGACCTGGAAAACTGGGCGGAAATCGTGGCCCGCGCGATCTGCTGTGCTGGCGGCCAGCCGGGAGACATTTTCCACAATGCTTACGGCTACGGCCTGTTCACAGGAGGACTGGGCCTGCATAACGGAATCGAGTATCTCGGTGCAGTAGCGGTTCCTGTGTCCGGCGGCAATACTCCCCGCCAGATCACGCTGATCCAGGACTTCCAGCCGCGCGGGATCGCAGCGACTCCTTCCTACGTGCTCAACATCGTCGAGGAAATGAAAAAGCAAGGGATCAATCCGCGGGAAACGAGCGTCAAATACGGAATTTTCGGGGCAGAACCGTGGTCCGAGGAAATGCGTGTACAGCTTGAAGAAGCGCTCGATATTAAAGCAGTGGACATTTACGGCCTGAGCGAAGTCATGGGTCCAGGCGTGTCCATCGAATGCCATGAAGCGCAGGATGGCCTGCATATCGCAGAAGACCATTTCTACGCCGAAATTATCGATCCGAAAACAGGCGAAGTGCTGCCTTACGGACAGGAAGGCGAGCTTGTCTTCACCTCTTTGACCAAAGAAGCGTTTCCTGTAATCCGCTATCGTACAGGAGACATTGCTTCGCTCAATCCGGAGCCTTGCAAGTGTGGCCGCACGACCATGCGCATGTCCCGGATCAAAGGCCGCGTAGACGATATGCTGATTATTCGCGGCGTCAATGTGTTCCCGACAGAGATCGAGTCAGTTTTGCTCACCTTCCATCAACTGGCACCGCACTATCAGGTTGTGATTGAACGCGACGGTGCGCTTGATCGGTTTGAGGTGCACTGCGAGCTGACACCAGAGTACGCGAGCGAGATCAGCGGAAACGAAAGCACTGCTTTGTCCCATCTCGTCAAAGAGATTGGCCATATGATTAAAAATACGTTGGGCGTATCCGTTGTGCTGCGCATCCAACCGCCAAATTCCCTGACGCGCAGCGAAGGAAAAGCAATCCGCATCGTAGACAATCGGGGCAAGGCGCAAGCAGCGATTTAACTTGCGAATAGCGGATCGACTACCTGCGAAAAAGGGTGTGAAAACGCATGGCTTATGAATACATCCTGACAGCCAGCGAGGATGGAATCGGAATTATTACGCTGAATCGACCGAAGATTCTTAATGCACTGAATTTGCAATTGGTGGATGAGCTGGTGGCCGAACTGGAGCGGATGGATCGGGACCCGGACATTCGCGTCATAATTTTGACGGGCAATGACAAGGCATTTGCCGCCGGAGCCGACATCAACGAGATGGCCGAGGCGTCCGCAATCGAGATCATGAAGCGGGACCAATTCGCCGTCTGGGACCGGATGTCGCTCATTTCCAAGCCGATTATCGGCGCAGTCAGCGGCTTCGTGCTCGGCGGCGGCTGCGAGCTGATGATGAACTGCGACATCGTCATCGCATCGGAGACAGCCGTAATCGGGCAGCCGGAGATCAAGCTGGGCGTCATGCCGGGAGCAGGCGGCACACAGCGGCTGACCCGTGCGGTCGGCTTGCGCAAGGCGATGGAAATGCTGCTCACGGGCGAGCCGATCTCGGCGAAAGAAGCGCTGCGCTACGGGCTGGTCAATCGGGTCGTGCCTGTAGAGGCGTACTTTCAGGAGGCGCGCAAGCTGGCGAAGCAGATTGCCGCGCAGCCGCCGCTCGCCGTGCAGGTGATTAAAAAGGCGGTGCACAAGGCAGACGATTTGCCGCTCGGAGAAGGCATGGATTACGAGCGCAACGGCTTTTATCTGTTGCTCGCAAGCGAGGATCGCAAGGAAGGCATGCAAGCTTTCCTGGAAAAGCGCAAACCCCGGTTTACGGGTAATTAGGAGGCGGCCATGTACGAGACCATTCTTTACGAAGTATCGGAAGGCGTAGCAGTCGTGACCTTGAACCGGCCGGACAAGTTCAACGCCTTTACCGAGCTGATGCACAAGGAAATCATTGCAGCGCTCAAAGACGCGCAAAAGGATGACGCTGTGCGCTGCATTCTCCTGACGGGAGCGGGTCGGGCATTCAATGCCGGACAGGACCTTGGCGAAGTGTCTGGCGGCGAGGTGGACTTTGGCGGATTTTTGCGCAAGCGCTACAACCCGATGATCCTCCAGTTGCAAAAGACGGAGAAACCGATTGTCGCCGCGGTAAACGGTGTGGCAGCCGGAGCAGGCATGAGTCTGGCGCTCGCCTGCGACATTCGTTTGGCGTCGGAAAAGGCGTCTTTTGTCAACGCATTTGTCAGCATCGGGCTTGTCCCCGACTCGGGCGGCTGCTACTTCCTGCCGCGTATCGTCGGCATCGGCAAGGCGCTGGAACTGGCGATGACGGGAGAAAAAGTATCGGCAGAGGAAGCGCTGCGCATCGGACTCGTAAACAAGGTGTATCCGGCGGAGAGCTTCATGGAAGAAGCACTGGCCTATGCGCGCAAGCTCGCTGCCCTGCCGACGCGCGGGATTGGCCTCATCAAGCGCACGATGTACAAAGGGCTGGAAATGGGACTGGAAGAGACATTGGAGTACGAGGCCTATGCACAGGAAGTCGCAGGCAGCACAGCGGACCACAAGGAAGGGGTTGCGGCCTTCATGGAAAAGCGCGCTCCCCGATTTACCGGCCGTTAGGAGCGAAGGGAGGCACAAGCCTAGTGAATACGAAAACAGTAGGCGTCATCGGTGCGGGAACGATGGGAGCGGGCATCGCTCTCGTCTGTATCCGCAAAGGACATCAGGTAGTGCTGTTGGACGCCAATCAGGCGGTTTTGGACAAAGCGCTCGCCTATTTGCAATCCATTTTGGGCAAAGACGTGGAAAAAGGCAAAATCAGCGAGCAGGAGCGGGCAGAGACACTGGAACGAGCAAAGCTGGTATCGGATATGGAGCAGTTGGCGCAGTGTGATATTGTCATCGAAGCCGTGCCGGAGCGCCTCGACTTGAAAAAAACCATTTTCAGCGAGCTTAGCCGGATTTGCCGGGCGGATGCGCTATTACTCACCAATACTTCCTCCATTTCGATTACGCAAATTGCTGGAGGGCTTCCTCATCCCGAGCGTATTCTCGGGTTTCATTTTTTCAACCCTGCGCCTGTCATGCCGCTGGTAGAAGTCATTCGCGGCAAAAAATCGAGCGAGGAAAATGTGCAGGCAGCCTATCGCTTCGCAACGGAGCTGGGCAAGGTGCCTGTGCTGGTGACAGACACGCCCGGCTTTATCGTCAATCGCATCGCGCGTCCTTACTATAATGAGGCGTTGCGCATCCTGGGCGACCACGTCGCAGAGGTAGAGCAGATCGACCGGATCATGAAGCGCGCGGGCGGGTTCAAAATGGGACCGTTTGAGCTGCAGGACATGATCGGCATCGACATCAATTTTGCCACAACCGAATCGGTGTATACCGACTTCTTCCATGAAGGACGATTCAAGCCCAGCCGGATTCAGCAGCGGATGGTTCAGGCCGGCAGCCTGGGCAGAAAGACGGGGGAAGGCTTCTATGAATATGACAAATAAGGCGGTCGTGCTCGCGGGCACAAGCCCGCTTTTTGCAGAGCTTCACCAGCTTTTTACAGAACAAGGATACCAGGTGCTTTCTGTAGCGGACGCTGCGGCAGACCCTGCGGCGGTTTCGCTTGCGGTTGAGGTCAATAGCCTCGATTTGCAGCAAAAGGGAGAGCAGATTCGCGCGCTGGACAGCCTGCTTGCCCCGTCAGTGCCGATCATCACAACCACGCTTGCCGTTACGGCGACAGAGGTGGCTTCCTGGACGCAGCATCCCGAGCGGGTGTGCGGGTTCGGGACGCTCGTGCCGCTGGTGGAGCGGGAGCTGATCGAGATCGCGCCTGCCCTGCAAACAGCGCCAGAGACGCTTCAAGCGACAGAAGCCTTTTTCCAGTCGCTCGGCAAAGAGACGGAAACCGTCACAGACGAGGTAGGGTTGGTTTTCCCGCGCATTCTCTCCCTGATTATTAACGAGGCAGCGTTCACGCTGATGGAAAAAGCGGCGACGGCCAGCGATATTGACATCGCGATGAAAAAAGGCACCAACTACCCGTATGGACCGCTGGAATGGGCGGATCGCATCGGGCTGGACGAAATTTTTGCCATTATTCGAGGCTTGCAGCGCGATCTGGGGGAGGAGCGTTACCGCCCGGCGCCGCTGCTCCGAAAGCTGGTGCTGGCAGGACGTCTCGGCGTGCGCAGCGGGCAAGGCTTTTACACCTATGAGGAAAAGGCAGGTGTGAAGGCATGACGATGAAAAAAAACGACGTATACGTGACGGCTGCCGTGCGTACGCCAATCGGCAAGCTGGGAGGCAGTCTGAAAAATACCCCCATTGATGACCTGACAGCGATTGTGCTGAACGGCGCATTGGCGCAGGCAGGACAAAGCGGCGATGCCGTTGACGGCGTCATTATGGGCAATGTCATCTCGGCGGGACCGTTTATCAATATTGCCCGTGTAGGTCTGCTCAAGGCAGGGCTGCCCGAGACAGTGCCAGGGCTGACGGTGAACCGGGTGTGCGCGTCCGGGCTGGAAGCGGTCAATCTCGCTGCCCAGTCCATCCAGGCAGGACACAGCCAGGTTATGCTCGCAGGCGGGGTAGAAAATTTGACCCGTTCCCCGTACATCATGGAAAAATTCGAGCAGCCGTACCAGCGCGGCAACCAGACGCTGATGGAATCGTTTGGCGGGCCGCGCTCTGCGCCTGTGTCGCTTTACGGCGATCTGACCATGGGCGATACCGCAGAAAATGTGGCGGAGCAGTTTGGCATCAGCCGCGAGGAACAGGACCTGTTTGCAGCCGAAAGCCAGCGCCGCGCGATAGCGGCCATAGACGCCGGACTGTTCAAGGACGAGATCATTCCCGTACTTTTGCGCGGGAAAAAAGGGGAAGAAACGCTGTTTGACACGGATGAGTTTCCGCGCCGCGACTCCACGATTGAGTCGCTGGCCAAGCTGCGTCCTGCCTTCCGCAAAAACGGCAGCGTGACCGCAGGCAACTCCTCGGGGATCAACGATGGCGCGGCGGCTCTTTTGCTCATGAACGAAGAAATGGTAAAGCGGACAGGAGTCACTCCGCTCGGGCGAATCGTGCATTTTGCCTGTGCCGGAGTCGATCCGCGCATCATGGGCATAGGACCAGTCGCCGCCATCCGCAAGCTGCTTTCCGAAGTCAGCATGACGGTAGACGACATCGACCTGTTCGAGCTGAACGAAGCGTTTGCCTCCCAGTCGATCGCCTGCATGCGCGAGCTGGGGCTTGATCCAAAAAAGACGAATGTAAACGGCGGAGCAATCGCTTTGGGCCATCCGCTCGGCATGAGCGGCGCACGGCTGGCAGGCACGATTCTGTACGAGCTGCGCCGCCGTCAGAAAAAATACGGTATCGTCTCGCTGTGCATCGGCGGCGGCCAAGGGCTGGCCACGCTCGTAGAGGCGTTGTAGCGTAAAGACAAGTCCTACTGCATTGGAGGAGTGGAAGATGAAAAACGCTGTCATTATCGATGCTGTGCGGACGCCAATCGGACGGATTGGCGGTGCGTTGAAAGAGGTGCGCCCGGATGATCTGGGGGCATTGGTCATTCAAAAGCTGCTGGAACGAAACGACATAGACCCCAAGACGATAGATGACGTCATCATGGGCTGCGCCAACCAGGCAGGCGAAGACAACCGCAATGTGGCGCGCATGTCTTTGCTGCTGGCGGGCGTGCCTGTCGAAGTGCCGGGCGTGACGGTCAACCGCTTGTGCGGCTCCGGTCTGGAAGCTGTCAATCAGAGTGCCAATGCGATCAAGGCCGGCGCAGGTCAGGTGTACATCGCAGGCGGGCTGGAGAGCATGACGCGCGCTCCGCTTGTGATGATGAAGCCAGGGAACGCTTTTCAGCGCGGAAACCAGCAACTGGTCGACACAACGCTCGGCTGGCGGCTGGTCAACGATAAAATGAAAGAGCTGTACCCGCCGATCAGCCTTGGGGAGACGGCGGAGAAGGTCGCGGAGCAGTACGGCATCAGCCGCGAAGCACAGGATGAGTTCGCGCTGCGCAGCCAGCAAAACTACGCCCGCGCCCTCGCAGAAGGAAAATGGGCGCAGGAGATCGTTCCGGTCGAACTGAAAGGACGCAAAGGGGATGTGACATTGTTTGACCGCGACGAACATCCGCGTCCGGAGACGACGATGGAACAACTGCAAAAGCTGAAGCCCGCTTTTCAGGCAAACGGCACGGTTACTGCCGGCAATTCCAGCGGCTTGAATGACGGGGCAAGCGCTCTGCTCGTCATGGAGCAGGAGGCAGCTTTGGCAGCCGGGTTGAAGCCGCGTGCGCGCATCGTCGCGTCCGCAGTGGCAGGGGTCGATCCGTCCGTCATGGGCATTGGCCCTGTTCCCGCAACTCGCAAGGTGCTGAAACAGGCGGGCCTGACACTTGAACAAATCGAACTGTTCGAATTCAACGAAGCGTTTGCCGCCCAGGCAGTAGCCTGCGTGCGCGAGCTGGGCGTCAACCCGGACCTGGTCAACGTCAACGGCGGAGCGATTGCGCTGGGCCATCCGCTCGGGGCAAGCGGCGCGCGTATCCTCACGACGCTGCTGTACGAGATGGAGCGCCGTGAAGCCCGTTACGGCCTGGCTGCGATGTGCATCGGGGTGGGCCAGGGAATTGCCACCATTATTGAGCGCGTATAGGCTTTTGCGGGAGACGGGAGGCGAACGTGCGTGAAGGAAGGACTGCAACCGGGGACGACTGCCGAGTTTACGGTGGTCGTCACCGAAGACATGCTGCCCAGGTTTGAAGGCGAGGTCGTGCATCCGGTCATGTCGACTGTCAGCATGATCTACTACATGGAGTGGGCAGGACGCCAGGTGATTTTGCCTTATTTGGAAGAGGACGAGGAAGGCTCCGGCTTCGCTGTGGACATCCGTCATGTTGGACCCGCAGTAGTCGGCCAGACAGTGACGTTCAGGGCTGTTTGCCAGGAAGTGACAAAAAAACGGGTGGTGTGCGAGGTGACAGCGGACACCGCTCGCAATCGCGTCGGGGTCGGAACGTTTACCCAGGCGATCTTCAACAAGCACGAAATCAGACGACGGTTTGAGGCGTTGCAAGCGGAGATTGGCGCGGAAAATAAATAGTACAGAATAAATTGACTATTTCAAAATGTTCTAATATAATT
The DNA here is from genome assembly GCF_003710935.1 of Brevibacillus gelatini. Classification (GTDB taxonomy): domain Bacteria; phylum Bacillota; class Bacilli; order Brevibacillales; family Brevibacillaceae; genus Brevibacillus; species Brevibacillus gelatini. The sequence continues at coordinate 76,623 of NZ_RHHS01000037.1, read as the reverse complement.
ACGTTACCAAAACGTAATATAATTTTACCGTCATACTCTCGATCGGTTCACTCACTTGCTAGAGAATATGGTACAATTTCACAGCGAATAGGTATGAATCGATCTGGGGGTTGAAGAAAACGTGAAGCCACAATCCATGCTTTTTACGATCTACGGAGAATATGTCCGACATTACGGAAGCGAAATCTGGATCGGTAGTCTGACACGGCTCATGGGAGAGTTCGGACTGTCCGAGCCTGCTGTTCGCGCAGCGATCTCCCGGATGCTTCGCCAGGGCTGGCTGGAATCGAGAAAAGTAGGCAACAAAAGCTATTACTCGGTATCGGAGCGTGGGAAAAAACGGCTGGAGGAAGCAGCGGCCCGCATTTATAAAGTCGAGACAGATGTTTGGGACGGCAAGTGGTGCATTGCCAGCTACAACATACCGGAGGAGCGCCGCGCTCTGCGGGACCAACTGCGCAAGGAACTGGGCTGGATGGGCTTCGGGATGCTGACGACGAGCACGTGGATCAGCCCCAACAACCTGGCAGACCGGGTGAAAGAGCTGACCGAGGCGCACGGGATCACAGAGCACGTGGAAATTTTCAGCGCAGAGCATCTGGGCTGGAGCGATCCCAAGCAACTGGTGCAAAAATGCTGGAACATTGATGAGATCAACGCGAAGTACAAGGAATTCATCGACACGTACCGCGAGCAGTTCGAGCAGCTGTCGGCGAAGATTCATAGCGGCGAGGGAGTTGCGGACAGCCATTGCTTTGTGGAAAAGACCAAGCTTGTCCACGAGTACCGCAAATTTTTGTTTATCGACCCGGACCTGCCGCAAGAACTGCTGCCAGCGCTGTGGCTAGGCAAAGAAGCCGATCAATTGTTCCAAAACTACTATAAACTTTTGAATCCAGGGGCAGTTCGATTCTTCGAGACGGTGTATGAAGCTGCACCCGTCCTTTAAGCGATTGCTACGAAGAAAGCGCCCTAGTGACCTGCTAGGGCATTTCTTCTGCAATATGTTTTCCAATTTGTAAAATGTAAGCGTTTTAGATGGTAGGTAGGGTTGGACGCGAAACAAAGGGGGTACAGCACGAATATGACGGAACTGTTACAGTATGTCGCAAACGGCCTGGTCAGTGGCGGTATTTATGCGATTGTCGCGGTCGGATTCATCACGATTTACAATGTGAGCAAGGTCATCAATCTCGCACAGGGAGAATTTTTGATGCTGGGCGGCATGGTGACAGTTGCCTTGATCGGGATGAATCTGCCGTACGGACTTGCAGCGCTGCTCGCCATCTTGGCAGTGACAGTAATCGGTATCATCATGCAGAAGTATATTATCGCGTATGTGAAAAAAGCTAATCCGATTAGTTTGATAATTTTGACAATTGGCATTTCCACCTTGATACGAGGTATCGCCAGCTTTATTTGGGGAAAGGACGCTTTTTCGCTCGCACCGATCACAACAAACGAGCCAATCTCATTCGGCGGTGTGACGATCGCGACGCAAAGCGTGTGGATTTTGGCTGCTGTCCTTATCGTTTTGTTGCTTCTCTGGTACTTGATGGAAAAGACGATTTTAGGGAAAAAAATCAACGCCTGTTCGATCAATCCGATGGCGGCGCGCCTGATGGGGATTTCTCCCACGAAGATGAGCATGCTCGCCTTTGCCATCAGCGGGGCCACCGGAGCGATTGCAGGGATCGTGATTGCGCCGCTTAACGTGACCTCCTACGACATCGGTGTGCTGCTCGGAATCAAAGGATTTTCCGCAGCCATTCTGGGCGGTTTGGGCAATCCGCTCGGCGCAGCGGTTGCCGCCTTTTTGCTCGGGATCGTCGAGTCGCTCGGAGCAGGATACGTCAGCTCCGGCATGAAGGACGCAATTGCGTTTCTCGTCTTGATTGGCATGCTGCTGGTGAAGCCATCCGGCCTCTTTGGAGAACGCAGTGTAGGAAAAGGAGGGCTGTAGATGAAGCAGTTGTTGGAGAAATGGGGAAAAGGCATCGGCATTTATCTGGCCTTGATGATTGTGTTCCCGTTCGTGATGCCGGATGAGTATTACCGCTCGGTCGGGATTATTATCGGGCTGCATGCCATCGTGACCATCGGGCTGTGCCTGTTGATGGGGCTTGCCGGACAGATTTCGCTCGGACAAGCAGCCTTCTGGGGACTCGGCGCTTACACGTCCGCTGTCCTGACGACGAAGTACGGGCTGTCGCCGTTTGTCGGCCTCGTCGCCTCGGCAATCGTTCCCGGCTTGTTCGCTTTCCTTCTCGGCAGGGCAATCGCCGGACTGCAAGGCTACTATCTCGCCATGGCGACCTTGGCTTTCGGCTATATCGTCCAGATTGGCATTACCGAATGGGAGCCCGTTACTGGCGGGGCAAGCGGGATGATTAGCATTCCGCAGGTGCCGTTCTTCGGCGACAGCGAGCTGTCCATGTACTATCTGATCTGGGCGATTGTCACCTGTGTGCTGGTGTTTTCGCTCAACCTCATGCATTCGCGGGTCGGCAGAGCTTTTCGGGCGATTCACAAAAGCGAGATTGCCGCTACCTCGATGGGCGTTGACGTGCGCAAGTTCAAGCTGAACGCCTTCGTGGTCAGCGGGATGTTCGCCGGAATTTCCGGAGGCCTGTACGCCCACTACATGGGAATTCTCGATCCGCAGCCGTTCGGACTGCACGAATCGATCAAGTTTCTCACGATGGTCGTCATCGGGGGGATGACCAGCATTTGGGGCGCGTTGATCGGTACTGTGCTGATCGGTTTTATCAGCGAAGGATTGATTCTGCTCAGCGAAGTCATTCCAGGCTTGCAAGGCGACGTCGATACGATTGTCTTCGGCGGCATTCTCGTTTTGATCGTCATGTTTATGCCGGAGGGGCTTGTGCCGCGTATCCGTTCCGCCTATGAAAAAGCGCAGGCCAAAAAGGCAAAAGAAACAGCCGCGAAGACGCAGTCTGGCGAGCGGGTAGAAAGGAAGGCGGCAACATGACTACTTTGCTGGAAGTGCAAGAGCTGTCCCGCGACTTTGGCGGGGTACGAGCAGTCAACCAGGTGAATTTTCAGGTGCAGGAAGGCGAGATTCTGGCGCTGATCGGCCCGAACGGCGCGGGGAAAAGCACCGTGCTGAACATGGTGTCGGGTGTCATTCCGCCCTCCGAAGGCGAGATTCGCTTCCAGGGCAGGCCGATGGCGCGGGTACCCGGCTACGAATACGCCGGAATGGGAATTACCCGTACCTTTCAAAACCTCCAGACATTTGACGATATGACCGTACTGGAAAACGTCATGGTGGGGATGCATACGAAGACGCGCGCAAGCCTGTTCGCGTGCGGCATGAGCCTGGGCAGCGCGAAAAGAGAAGAAAAAATGATGGAACAAAAAGCGCACGCCTGGCTCGGACTTGTCGGGCTGGCGTCGGAATCCCGGCAGCTCGCGGGAAGCCTGCCGTACGGAAAGCTGAGACTGATGGAGATTGCGAGAGCGATGGTCGCGGAGCCGAAGCTGCTTTTGCTCGACGAGCCGGCAGCAGGCTTGAACCATACAGAGACAGCGGAGATGAGCCGGATGTTTTGCGATATTCGCGACAGCGGCACGGCGATTTTGCTGGTAGAGCATGACATGGACATGATTATGACGATTGCAGACCGCATCGTCGTCCTCGATCAGGGGACGAAAATTGCGGAAGGAACCCCGCGTGAAATCCAGGAGAACCCGCGCGTCATTGCGGCCTATTTGGGAACGGAAGAAGAGTAGGGGGAAGACAGATGGAGAAAGCGATTTTGAAAGTGGACAACATCACGGCTCGCTACGGTCCCGTAGAAGTGCTGCACGGCATTACAATGCAGGTCAACGAAGGGGAGATCGTCTCGCTGCTCGGCGCAAACGGCGCAGGCAAAACGACGCTGCTGAACTGCATCTGCGGACTGCACAGCGCAAAGCAAGGGAAAATCTGGTTCCGCGACACAGACATTACGGGGATTCCGGCCGAGCTTGTGGTGCCGCGCGGGATGGCGCACGTGCCGGAGCGCAGGCAAATTTTTTCCACGCTGACCGTAGAGGACAACTTGTGGCTCGGCGCTTCTCATCGCATGCCGAAGACGAGCAAAAAAGAAATCGCCAAAGAAATGCAGACAGTTTACGAGCGCTTTCCGATCCTGGCGGAGCGGAAGTGGCAACTAGGGGGAACGCTTTCAGGGGGGCAGCAGCAAATGCTCGCGATTGGCCGGGCGCTTTTATCCAGACCGCAGCTTTTGCTGCTGGACGAGCCGTCGCTTGGCCTCGCTCCGCTGATTGCCAAGGAAATTTTGACGATTGTGCAGGAGATTCGCTCCCAATGGGGCACGACGGTGTTGCTGGTCGAGCAAAACGCTCGCGCTGCGCTGGCCATCTCCGACAGGGCCTACGTCCTGAGTACGGGAGAGGTCATGCTGGAAGGTACCGCCGAAGAGATCAGCAACGATCCGCGAGTGCAATCCGCTTATTTGGGTCATTCCCACAAAGCGGTTTGACATTATAAAGAAGACAGAAAATCGAAGGGGGCTTTACGATGAAAAAACGAATCGTCAGCAAGTGGCTGTATCCGGTTGCGATTGCTTCTCTTGTCATGCTCAGCGCCTGTGGCGGCGGGCAGCAAGCGCAGCCATCCGGCGGCGAGCAGCCTGCAGCGACAGGGGCAGAGAGCAAAGAACCGATCAAGGTAGGGGCGATTTTCTCCCTGACTGGCCCGAACAGCCCGCTCGGTGTACCGGAAAAGCAGGCGGTTGAGCTGCTGGTCAAGGAAATCAACGGAGCCGGCGGTGTGGACGGCCGTCCGCTGGAAGTGGTGTTCGAAGACGACAAGTCGGATAACACCGAAGCGGTCAAAGCGATCAAAAAGCTTGTTTCCAAAGAAAAAGTAGTCGCTATGCTCGGTTCATCAGGCACCGGTCCTTCCCTGGGGATGGCGGAGTTTGCCGCAGCCGAGAAGCTGCCGCTGATCTCGATGGCAGCAGCCGACCAGATTACCAACCCTGTGCGTGCGGGCATTTTCAAAACACCGCATACCGATGTGCATGGCACAAAGCGCGTGTTTAAATATCTGAAAGAAAAAGGCATTACGAAAATCGCCATGCTCAACGACAGCAACCCGTACGGAAGCGGCTGGACAACCCAACTGAAAAAGTATGCGCCGGAGTACGGCATTACTGTTGTGGCCGAAGAGAAGTACGGCACGAAGGACCCGTCCATGAGCTCCCAGTTGACCAAGATCAAGGGCACGGATGCACAGGTGCTGATCGTGGCAGGTACCAACCCTGGCCCGGCGACGATTGTAAAAGAAGCGAAGCAGTTGAACCTTGGCATTCCGATCATCAGCAGCCACGGTTCGGCGAACAGCAAGTTTCTTGAGCTGGTTGGCGATGCGGGCGAAGGCGTCCTGATGGTAGCGGGCAAGCTGCTGGTGCCAGATCAGATCGATGCGAACGATCCGCAAGCGGCTATCATCAAAAAATTCTCGGAAGGCTACAAGGCTGCGTACAACGAGCTGCCGGACGGCTTTGCCGGATACGGCTACGACGGCTTGAACCTGCTCGTGGAAGGCTTGAAGCAGGCGGGCGGCGATGCTTCCAAGCTCGGTGAAGTTTTGGAAAAAGTGAAGTACGTGGGTGTTACAGGGGAGTTTACTTTCTCTGCTGACGATCACAACGGCTTGACGGAAGACAGCATGATTATGGTCGAAGTGAAAGATGGCAAGTTCCAGATTTTGAAATAACAAAATTGATGAAACAGTAGGCGACGATGGCTGTTCTTTCCGCAGATGTGACAGTTGCGGGGGGAATAGCCGTTTTCGTCCCCCGGCGAGGAGGGATAGATGATGTCTCAGCTCTTAAACAGCTTGCTTGCGGTCGCACCCATTTTGCAAAAAGCGTTTTTGTTTGATTGCATGGTCGGGGTTACGGACCGGGAAAAGTTTCTCGCCTACTATCCGGCAAAGGGGCTGAATCTGGGGATCAAAATAGGCGACCCGCTGCGCCCCGGCAGCATCAATGCAACAGCCATCGCCGAAAACAAGCGGGTCGTGAAAAAAATCTCCAAAGAAATTTACGGCATTCCCTATATAGCAGTCGGCTATCCGATTGTCGAAAACGGACAAGTGGTGGGCTGCCTGGCAACAGGGGTGACTACCGACCAGGAAGACCGTTTGCGCAGCCTGGCGGAAAATTTGACGGAAGCGCTGGAAAACATTGCGGCGCATACGGAAAGCCTGGCCAAAGACGCAGACCATCTGGCGCAGGCCAGCCACACCCTGAGCGACGCAGCCAGCCAGATGGAAGTGAAAATCGCAGAGACGACGCAAATCAACAAGCTGATTCGCAACATTTCCACCCGTTCCAACGTGCTCGGCCTGAATGCCGTGCTGGAAGCTGCGCGGGCCGGAGCGGCAGGGCGAGGATTTTCCGTCGTGGCTGAGGAGATTCGCCAGTTGTCGCATACGACTTCGATGTCGGCAAAGGATATTTTTCGCATTTTGGATGAGATGAACGCTCTCGTCGGTACGGTGTCTGCCGAGATGGAAAAGACGCTGAATCACAGTCTGCATCAGTCTACGCGCATACAGGAGCTGGATGCGGTCATGCAGGAGCTGCGGCAAATGGCAGAGCAGCTGAAGAAGGCAGCCGTGCTATCCGGGCGGCAGGAATAGGAATAAGCGGGTTCGGCCGGAAGCGTATTGCAAAAACGTATGACGTTATGTTATTATTACGTTATAAAAACGTAGCATAATTTTATCATAATGGACAACAAGTTAAAGGAGGTTTTCTCCATGCAAACACAGTTGGAACGTTCGAATCTGACGGAAAACGAAAAAATGGAAGCGTTTTTAGCGAGAATCGATCGTGGGGAAAAGATCGAAGCGGACGACTGGATGCCGGACGATTACCGGAACCAACTGATTAAGCTGATTTCGATGCACGGGATCAGTGAGATCATGGGCGCTTTGCCGGAAAAGGAATGGGTTCCAAAGGCACCGACATTGCGCCGCAAGCTGGCGATCATGGCCAAGGTGCAGGACGAGATGGGGCACGGACAGCTTTTGCTGCGCGTAGCAGAAGATTTGCTTGCACCGCTCGGCAAGACGCGCGAAGACTTGATGCAAGATTTGTTTGCGAAAAGACTGAAATTTCACAATGTATTTCACATGGAAGCGCCGACATGGGCAGATGCCGGGGTGATCGGCTGGCTGGTCGACGGAGCCGCGATCATTACGCAATCCATGTCGCTCGATACATCGTATGCGCCGTATGCGCGGGCTTTGCACCGCATCTGTGCCGAGGAAAAATTCCATGCGCAGCATGGCGAGAGCATCGTTCTGGAGCTGGCAGAAGGTACGGAGGAACAGCGTAAGATGCTGCAGGAAGCGATTACGCGCTGGTGGCCATCGCTGCTGATGTTTTTCGGACCGCCGGAGAACGGCACGATCACGAGCAACCAATCGACCAACATGCGCTACAAGATTCGCACGCAGACCAACGAAGAGCTGCGGCAGGCATTTTTGAAAAAGTATTTGCCGCGCATTTTCCACCTGGGCTTCACCGTTCCGGACGATACGATCTACTTCGACGAAGCAAAAGATCAGTGGGTGTACCAGCAGCCTGACTGGGAAGCGTTCAAAGAGATCGTCAAAGGCAACGGCCCTCGCTCTGCTCATCGTCTGAACCTTCGGGAAACATCGTATACAGAAACAAAATGGGTGCGCGACGCGATCATGGCGTACGGCCGCCACGTAGGGTAGGTGAATGGATATGAACAAAGAGACAGAAGCCAATAACAACTTTTTCATCTATGAGGTATTCAGCCAAAAAAGCGTAAACGCTTCGTTTGTCCACCAGTTCAGCCTCCTGGCTCCGAACAAGGAAGTGGCCCTGGCGATGGCGCGAGAGAACTTCCTGCGCCGAGAGAGTTGTTTTAATATCTGGGTGGTCAAGCGGGATGACATTTACAGCTTGTCGCCGGAGGAACGCCCGTTTCTGGAGCGGATCGACAACAAGAGCTACCGGGAGACGAAAGGCTACGGGGATTTGCAGGCGAGATGGCGCTATCATCGGGAGCAGTACGAAGCAAAACAAAAGCAAGCAGAAAGTGGCAGCTAAGCAGGGGGGATACAATCATGGGCGACTTTTCACGGGTAGAAACAGTAGAAGCGGCAAAGCAAAACCACGAATACACGCAAGCCTTGACTGACCTGTTGTTCCAACTGGCTGACGACGATTTCATTCTCGCCTACCGGGGCTCGGAATGGCTCGGGCTTGCCCCGCATATCGAAGAGGACGTCGCGTTTTCTTCCATGTCGCAGGATATGATGGGCCATGCCGTGATGTTTTACGAAATGCTGGAGCAGCTTGGCGTGGGCAAGGCAGACGACCTCGCGCAGCTTCGCGCCGCAGATGCGTTCCGCAATGCGATTCTGGTCGAGCGCAAAAACGGGGAAGGCGACTACAACAACGATCCTCACTACGACTGGGCGTATGCAATCGTCCGCAGCTACGTGTACGGCTTGCACAAGCAAGTGCGCCTGGAGGCTTTGCTCCAATCCTCCTACGTGCCGCTTACACTGGTCAGCCGCAAAATGCTGACGGAGCATCGCTACCATCTGATGCACTGGCAAGTATGGCTGAAACAGCTTGCGAACAGCACGCCTGAAGCGCGGCAAAGGCTGGAAGCGGCGATTGAAAAAGTTTGGAAGGATGCGGGAGAGCTTAGCCAGCTTGGCCCGAACGCCGACAGCATCGCCCGCTACGGCTTGATTGCTGCCGAGGACGAGCTGAAACAGAAGTGGCTCACACTTGCGCAGGAAAATTTCGAAAAAGTGGGACTTGTCTGGCCGGGAGAGCCTGGAGTACCAGCGGAGCGCGGCCGCCATGGCCAGCATACGGCTGAGCTTGTACAGGCTCTGGCTACCTTGTCGGAAGTGTATCGCATCGACCCGGCTGCGAGCTGGTAAAAGGGGTGATCTGCATGGCGCAGGAAGGAATGCACGTACACGATGGACTGGAAGCGACATGCTGGGAACTGCTGCAACAGGTGACTGATCCGGAGATTCCGGTCATAAGCATGGTAGAGATGGGGATGATCCACCAGGTGCGGGTAGAGGATGGTGTCGCGCATGTCGACGTGCTCCCTACCTTCGTCGGCTGTCCCGCGCTTGAGATCATGAAAAAGAACATCGCTGAAAAACTGACAGAGGTGGAGGGCATCAGCAAAGTCGAGGTTCAGTTTGTCTACGACCCTGCCTGGACGTCTGATCGCATCGCGCCAGAGGCGAGAGGCAAGCTGAAAAGCTTTGGCATTGCCCCGCCGCCAATCGATTTCAAACCGGGAGATATCTGGGAGGTAGCCTGTCCTTACTGCGATTCCCCGTATACACAGATTGACAACTTGTTTGGCCCCGCTGCATGCCGCAGCATTTTGTACTGCCGGCATTGCAAAAATCCGTTTGAGGCCTTAAAGCCAATCTATTGAAAAGAGATTGAGAGGAGCGATAGTCTTGGGAGAGTACAAACAAATGTATATCAATGGAGAATGGGTTTCCGCCGAGAGCGGGGAAACGATTCAGATCGTCAATCCGGCTACTGGCGAAGTCGTGGGCAGCGCCGCTTTTGGGGATGACCGCGATGCCAAAAAAGCGATTGAAGCTGCGCATGAAGCGTTCGGGAGCTGGTCCCGCCTGACTGCCCGCGAGCGCTCCAAATACTTGTACACCTTGTCCGAACTGGTTAAAAAGAGCCGCGACGAGCTGGCTGGCATCATTTCTGCCGAGATGGGCAAGCCGCTGGGCGAGGCAAAAGGCGAAGTGCTGGGAGCAGCGGACAATTTTGTCTGGTACGCGGAAGAAGCGAAGCGTGTCTACGGGGAGACGATTCCTTCGTCCGTGCCAAACAAGCGGATCATGGTGCTCCGTCAGCCGGTAGGCGTGGTCGGGGCGATTACGCCATGGAACTTCCCGGTGAACATGGTCGCCCGCAAAATCGCTCCGGCACTGGCAGCAGGCTGCACAGTCGTGCTGAAGCCGGCAGAGGCAACCCCGCTGTCTGCAATTCGGCTGTTTGAGCTGATCGAGCAAGCCGGCTTCCCGAAAGGCGTCGTCAACCTCGTCATCGGCAAGCCGGAATTGATTGGCCAGGAATTTATCGAAAATCCAAAGCTGAGCAAAATTGGCTTTACAGGCTCCACTCGCGTCGGCAAGCTGCTGATGGAGGGCGCAGCGAAGCAGGTGAAGCGCGTCAGCATGGAGCTGGGCGGACATGCGCCGTTCATCGTGTTCCCGGACGCGGACCTGGATGCGGCGGTAAAAGGGCTGTTTGAGAGCAAGTTCCGCAACTCCGGGCAAATGTGCATTTGTACCAACCGTCTGTACGTCCACGAGGATGTGGCAGATGCCTTTACCGAAAAGCTGGTCGAGCGCCTGAAACGGGCAAAAGTAGGGGACGGACGCCTCAAAGAGACGGAAATCGGTCCGCTGGTGAACGAGCGCGCGCTGAACAAAGTGCTGGAGCATATTGCAGACGCCAAGGAAAAAGGCGGACAGGTCGTCTACGGCGGCAGCCGCCTGACCGAGGGCGAATACGCGAACGGCTTCTATTGCGAACCGACAGTCATCACAGGCGTGACAGAAGCGATGAAGATTTCGCAGGAAGAAACGTTTGGACCTGTCGTTCCGCTCGTTCGCTTCACAGACGAAGCAGAAGTGGTGCGCCAAGCGAACAACACGCGCTACGGTCTGGCTGCCTACGTGTACACACGTGACAACCAGCGCTGCTTCCGGATGGCAGAGCAGCTGGAGTACGGGATTGTCGGCATCAATGACGGCGCACCGACCCAGACGCAAGCGCCGTTTGGCGGATTCAAGGAAAGCGGCATCGGCCGCGAAGGCGGCCGCTACGGCATGGATGAGTATCTGGAAACGAAATTTGTTTCTTTCGGAATATAGGCCAAACGAGCTTTTTCAAAGGGACCAGAGAGAATCTGGTCTCTTTTTTTGCCAGCGCATTTGTCAATACTTTGTTCATTTTTATTATCAAAGAGAAGAGAATCAACGGTATAATGGAAATTGTATAGAGGGCACCCTTAATAGAGCGATGTCCCGCAACGACTGACGTAGCGAAGCCCCAGGCTTTACTATTAGGAAGGGAGGATTTGAATGGGTCAGCATCAACACGAGCTGTCAGCCATGAACGGGACGGCATCCTTTTCAGATTTGTGGAGTCCCGATGTGATGCTATTCACTCTGCTTATCGCTACGGTATATTTCCTGGTGACAGGTCCCATGCATAAACGTTTTGAAAATGCCACGATGGCAACCACGAGGCAAAAGCTGCTGTTTGTTTTTGCCCTGCTGCTGTTTTACGCAGCACAAGGGAGCCCGATCAGCTATTACGGCCATCATTACTTGTTCAGCTTGCACATGCTGCAGCAATCGATCCTATATTTTGCCCTGCCTCCCATCGTACTTTTGGCGATGCCTGAGTGGCTTTTGGAAAAAATCTTTCAGCCAAGACCGCTCAAGGCAATGCTGCGATTCTTTACTCATCCGTTGGTGGCAGCGCTTGTGTTCAATACGCTGTTTTCGTTTTACCACATCCCGTTTATTTTTGACGCGGCGGCCCTTCATCATCAATGGATGACGGCCTACCATGTTGTTTTGATCCTGGCTGCCTTTGCCATGTGGTGGCCGATTGTCAGCCCGCTGTCCGACAGCAAGAGACAGCTTGCCGGATTGAAAAAGCTGGCGTACATCTTCATCAACGGCGTGCTGATTACGCCTGCCTGTGCGCTGATTATTTTTGCGTCCGATCCGTTGTATGCGACGTACATTTCGGCTCCGCAGCTGTTCCCGAGCCTCAGCACCTTCAGCGACCAGCGGCTTGGCGGAATCATCATGAAGCTGATGCAGGAGCTTGTGTACGGCTCTGTACTCGCCTATGTCTTCTACCACTGGTATAAGCAGGAGAAGCAGGACGACCTGCCGATGGATGAGCAGCCGGCCAGTCTGCTGATGAAATCGCCGCCAACGGAAGAAGGCAGGGCATAGAAAATAGATAGATTATTTGAATGAGGTGTAGAAATGTCCATCTTGCTGCCTACGATAAGCACATCGTTTATCGTCATCAGCGGTATTCTTGTCGCTTGTGGCTGGTATGCGGTCGCGAAGAAACAAATTGACAAACATATGAAGATCATGAAGTGGGCTGCCATCTGTGCAACGATCTTCTTCATCACGTATGTATCCAGAACGGCTTTTGTCGGAAACACGCATTTTGGTGGACCTGACAGCTTGAAGCCGATCTACCAGACGTTTTTGGTCTTTCACATCGTGCTGGCTACAGTTGGGGGAGTAATGGGGCTGGTGACGCTCAGACACGCCTACAAGAACAACATTGCCGCCCATCGAAAAATCGGGCCGTGGACGTCGATCGTCTGGTTTGTTACTGCCATTACAGGAGTTACGGTGTATACCTTGCTCTACATCATTTATCCAGGCGGCGAAACAGCCGGAGTTCTGGACGTAATTTTTGGCAAGTAGGGTGTGCGCTTTTCAAGTTGACTAGCTTCTTTTGCTTTCGATACAATGAAAGTTAGTTCTTTCAATTGAAATTCACACGTTCAGATAGATTCAGACAGGAGGTACAAAACGTGGACCAGCAAGTGACAATGCAGGAATCGCTTGATAGTGAGACGCCCCTGCAGGCACAACCGGGAGAACCGGCAACTTTTCGGGACTACGTAGAACTGACAAAGCCTGGAATTACCATGTCCAACCTGATGACCACCTTCGCTGCTTTATGGCTGGCATCTTACGGTTATCCAGACTGGAAACTGGCGATTTTTACCATGCTCGGTACTGCTTTGGTGATTATGTCGGGTGCGACGTTAAACAACTACTATGACCGCGATCTGGACAAAAAAATGAAGCGGACCAGAGGACGCGCGCTCGCAGCCGGGCGGATCTCTCCACGCGTTGCGATTGTTCTGGGAATTGGCTTGCTGCTCGCAGGTTTGGCCGTGCTGGCGGTATTCGCGAATCCGCTGGCTGCTGTCTGGGGACTGATTGGTCATATTTTCTACGTATTGATTTACACGCCGCTCAAGCGTGTGACCACCTTGAACACCGTCGTAGGCGGAATCTCCGGTGCGGCTCCGCCAGTCATCGGCTGGGTAGCCGTAACGAACAGCATGGACCCGGCGGCATGGCTGCTGTTCCTGATTTTGTTCCTGTGGCAGCCGCCGCACTTCCTCGCGCTGGCGATGCTGAAAACAGAAGAATACCGCGCTGGCAATCTGCCGATGCTGCCAGTCGTGAAAGGTTTTGCCGAAACGAAGCGGCAGATGGTGTTGTGGGGCTCTGTCCTGTTCCCGGCTTCGCTTTTGCTCTTTATCCATGGCAGTGTAGGCTACGTCTACCTGATTGTCATGGGCTTGATGGGCATCGTGTACATGGTGCTGCTGTTCCAGGGCTTCAAGGCCAAAGACGATCTCGCCTGGGCACGCAAGCTGTTCGGCTATTCGATTCTGTATTTGACCATCTTTTGTGCCGTCATCGTTATCAGCACAATGGTGAACCATTATTGACACGAAACACTCACCAAATGTTCACGGAACATCCCTTGCTTGGCAGGGGATGTTTCATTAATGTTAGAGAGGGCAACAGTTAAGAGGCTGCTTTACCGAGAGTCTCAAACATCACAGGAAACAGGGTGTATTCACTATGGAAAAATGGCTGAAACCTCTAGCCGTTCTTGCTACTCTCGTCATGTTTATCGTCATGTTCGCCGGGTCGCTTGTGACCAAAACAGATTCCGGTCTGGGCTGTGGAAACGACTGGCCGCTCTGTAATGGCAAATGGGTCCCGGAGTATACCTTGGCTTCAATTATTGAGTACATGCACCGCCTGATTACAGGCGTAGCCGGCATCGTCGTGGTTCTTTTCTCCGTGCTGTGCTGGCGCCACTATCGGGGTAACCGGGAAGTGCGCAATCTCGCCCTGTTCGGTCTGTTTTTTATCGTTCTGGAGTCCATCCTTGGTGCTTCTGCGGTCATCTGGCCGCAATCGTCTTCCGTGCTGGCTCTGCACTTCGGCTTCTCCCTGCTGGCTTTTACCGGTGTGTTTCTGTTGACCGGGTTCGTGCTGCAGCGGGACAAGATGGCGAGCATGGTCCAGGATACGGCTTCGCGGGGCTTTCGCAATTGGATCTGGCTCGTGGCGGCGTATACTTACGGGGTGGTCTATCTCGGAGCGTACGTCCGGCATACCGGATCGAGCATGGGGTGCAGCGACTGGCCGTTGTGCCAGGGGCAGCTGATTCCGCAGCTCTCCGGTCAGACAGGCATTCATTTTGCCCACAGGCTGGGCGCGTTGGTTCTGGTATTTTTGCTGCTCGGCACGATGATTTACGCGATGCGCCACTTCAAGGAAAAGCGCCGCGATCTGTACAGCGCAAGCATTCTCGCTTTCGTGCTCGTCATCCTGCAGGTGTTCAGCGGCGGATTCGTGGTTTTATTCAAGCTTCACCTGTATGCTACGCTGCTGCACTCGATGATTATTACCATTCTTTTTGGCGTTATCAGCTACATGTGCTTGCAGGCGCACAAGTCGCCGCAGGCTGGCAAGTTGAGAAAATAGAAAACAGAGATAGAGACAGTGATTCGCGCTTGAAAAGGCCGCACTCCCGCTTTTGTGCAGGGGGTGCGGCTTTGTGCATGTTGCGCTTACAGTAATAGCTGACTGAGAGTTCACAGTTTTAATCGTTGGATGAAAAACTCTCATCTAACTACTAGCTGGGGTCTTTGACATTTACTTCTGACCCGTACTGATTCATTATAGCTAATTGGTTAGTCGCAGAAGTTTTTTACATATTTAGTTTTTTATAGTAATATATTACACAGAAAATAATTGAATGTCGAAGATTGAGGGTTGGTTCAATTGATAATTAAATTTTTGGGTACAAGTGATGCACAAGGTGTACCTCGGATCAACTGTAACTGTCAAGTTTGTACCGTCGATGATGGATATAATTGGAGAAGACGCCCGAGTGTTCTTATTTCATATGACAATAAAACAGCTTTACTTGATGTTTCACCCGACTTTAAACAACAATACATAATGCATCATAATCATGGACTAATCCCAGATACGGTGCTGTTCACTCATGCACATAATGACCATATTGCAGGATTGGGAGATTATGCAGATCTATGCTTCTGGAATAAGGTGAATTCTAGAATTGTGGGCTCCCCCGAAGTTATCAGCCAACTCGTTCAGCGTTATCCATATTTGGCTAATAGAGACTCAATAAAGTTTTTTGGATGTAAAGAGTTCACATTAGGAGAGTGGTACATTCAATTTGTAAAAGTAAACCATGGGCATAATGGATATTCTTACGGCTTGGTCTTTTCTAAAAAGGACTATAGATGGGCATATGTGTCGGATTCATTTAATATGACTGAAGAACAACTTAGTTATTTTCTGAACCTTGACACATTGATACTTGGTACATCTTATTGGGAGGAAAAGACCCAAAAGGATAAACGCTCAGTTTATAGTGTAACGGAAGCTTTTGAAATTAAAGAAATTTTAAAACCTACAAAAATGGTTTTGACACATCTATCGCATGACATTAATGCCGACATTATGAGTAAACAATTGCCGGAGAATGTTTTTTTTGCATTTGATGGTATGGAGCTTCAATTTTAATATCGAGAGTTAATGAGTAGGAGATAAAATGCATGAAAATACTTTTCATCCTTACAGGCTATCAACTATATCTACCTGAAGATTCATTGGATGAAGATATTGCTATTGCAGACCAGATTTTTTTATAACCATTTCTTAGAGCTGCTTGTTTTACTGCCGGGACGTGTATTGGAAGTCTTAATCCGAATGGAGACTGGCTCCCTGCACGTCTCTTTCCTTGTGCAGTTTTTCTACGGTGTACATAACCAATGGGAGAATACCACACTCTCATTGTCGAAAAGAACCTATTTCGCTGACCGCTAGTGTTGCATTAATTAATCTTCATCATATTTACCCCCGCATGTGCTTAGCAGCCCCTTTACCTCTCCTAAAATTGTCCCATCCGTATACAGTACCTCTTGTTTTAGCAGATTCTTTATTTTCTCCGCAATCAGCGTAAGCCACTTTAATTGTTGGGGTCAACCAGAGCGCAAAAGTTACCGACAAGTACCGTAAATTTCAACCACGCACCGCTCTGTCTTTTGTTACAATAAAAAGCAAACACATGATCGTGGAGAGGATGGGAGTCATGCGCATTTTACATACGGCCGACTGGCATTTCGGGCGGCAGCTCGAAGGCCGCGACCGCCGGGCGGAGCAGACGGCATTTGTGGACGAGCTCTGCCGGATCGCGGAGGAGCGGGAAGTGGATTTGGTGCTGGTGGCAGGAGATGTGTACGATTCTGTAAACCCGCCGGCGTGGGCGGAGGAACTTTTTTACGAGGCGCTGGAACGCTTGTCTGCGGAAGGGCGGCGGGGGGTTATCGTGATTGCGGGCAACCACGACCAGCCGGAGCGGGTCAGGGCAGCATCGCCGCTTGCGGCCAAGCACGGAATTGTGTTGCTCGGCTTGCCGAAGGAAGCGCCGTTGATCGCACAGACGCCGTCCCCGGACAGGGTACAGGTCGTCCAGGGAGGGCCCTCCTGGCTGGAAATGAAAGTGCCGGGCTGCGAGCACCATGCGGTGGTGCTGGCCTTGCCGTACCCTTCCGAATCGCGGCTGAAGGAGCTGCTCAGCGAGAGTTTTACGCAGGAGGAAATGCAGCTCGCCTTTTCGGAACGGATCGCGCGGCTGTTGGCAGATTTGTCCGTTCATTTTCGCGAGGATACCGTGAACCTGATTACGAGCCATCTGTTTGTGATGGGGGGCATGGAGACGGATTCGGAACGGCCGATTCAGATTGGCGGCGCTTTGACGGTGTCTCCGCAGGCTTTTCCGAAAAACGCCGACTACGTGGCGCTCGGCCACCTGCATCGCCTGCAAAAGCTCAGCGACAAGCCGCTCGTGCGCTACAGCGGCTCGCCGCTCTCGTACAGCTTTTCCGAAGCGGGACAGAGCAAGGCGGTCGTGCTGGTCGAAGTGGAGCCGGGGCATGACGTGCGGGAGGAGATTATTTATTTGACGAGCGGCCGTCCGTTGGCGCGCTGGAAGGCGACAGAAGGAATCGCCCAGGTTGAGCGCTGGCTTGCGGAAGGGCGGGACGCAGGCTCCTGGATCGATCTGGAGCTGCATGTGACGGATGTGATCGACCCGGCAGAGTTTCAGCGTGTGCGCAAGCTGTCGGACGACTTTGTGAAAATCCAGCGCGTCGTCATTCGCGAAGAGCGCGACGAGGAAGAAGCGCAGCGGGTGGAATTGACCGAGTTGACATCGGATCAGTTGTTTCGCAGATTTTATGAGCGCAAAAAGGGAGCGGCGCCGGATGAGCGGCTCGTTGCCCTGTTTCAGCGGCTGCTGGCGGAAACCGGGGGAGAGGGGGAGGAAGCGTGAGACCGATTCGCTTGAAGCTGGCAGGGATGCACAGCTATCGGGAAATGCAAGAGGTTGACTTTGAAATGTTGTGCCAGGCAGGACTGTTTGGCATTTTCGGACCGACAGGCAGCGGGAAATCGACCATACTGGATGCGATCACACTGGCGCTGTACGGACAGGTCGTCCGGCTCGGCGGCGGGAACCATCCCAAGGAAGTGCTGAATCAGCTGGAGCAGCGCGTCTTCGTCTCCTTTACGTTCGAGCTGGGCACAGGCGATGAGCGCAAGCGGTATACGATTGAGCGGGAATTCGGTCTGGATAAAAAAGGAAACAAACGCCAGCCGGAGGTGCGACTGATCCAGTCCGGCGCGTTGACCGGAGAGCCGGATGTCGTGCTGGAATCGAAGGCGACGGCTGCTACTGCGGCGATTGAGAAACTGATTGGCCTGACCTTGCAGGATTTTACCCGCGCAGTTGTTTTGCCGCAGGGGCAGTTTTCCCGCTTTTTGACACTTCGCGGCAGTGAGCGCAACGAGATGCTGCAGCGGATGTTCCGGCTACATATTTATGGGGAAAAGCTGAGCGAACGGGTGCGGCATGCTCTCGACCAGACAAAGGAGCAGATGCACCGCCTGCAATTGGAGACGGCGGCACTGGGAGAGGCGGGACCGGAAGCGCTGGAGCTGGCGCGCCAGACTTTTCAGGAAGCGGCGCAAATGGAGCAGGCACTCACCCGGCAAAAGCAGGAGTTGGCTGAAAAGCTCAAGGAGCTGGAGCAGCTTGCCCAGTGGCAGCAGGAGCTGGCGCAAGTTCAGCAGCAGTTGCAAGAGCAGACAGCGAAGGAGGAAGAAATCGCCCGGCTCACCAGCAGCATCCGCGAGTGGGAAGCGAGCATTCGCCTGTGGCCGCTGGTGCAGCAATACGAGCGGCTCGATCAGGAATGGACAGTGACCGGACAGGCACTGGAGCAAAGCAGGAGTCAGCAGGAGGCAGCACGGCTTGCCCTGGAAGCAGCAGAAGCGGAGTACGCGCGGGCACAGGCAGAGCTGACGGCGCAGGAGCCGCAGTTGATCCAGCAAAAAGGACGACTCGTCCAGGCGGAGGAATGGGAAGCGGAGCTGAAAGCGATTCGCGAAGAGCAGTCTGTGCTTGCGCGCGAATGGCAGGAAGTATCGCTTGGGCTGGTGCAGACAGAGGCGCAGCTTGAGCGGGACGAAAGAGCCTTGCAAACGTGGGAGCAGGAGTGGAACAGGCTTGCGGAAGAGAGCAGGCAGGCGATGGTGACTCCGGAGTGGCGAGATCGCGTCGCGCGGGCGCGGGAAGCGAAGCAGCAGTGGGAGCGGGAAAAAAAGAAGCTGCACGAGCTGGAAGCGGAGCAGGCAGAGGCTGTAACTCGTCTGCAAGCGGCGACGGAGAGAGCCAGTGTGGACAAGCGCGAGTGGGAACAGTCCGCAAATCGGTTGGCCGAGCAGAAAGAACGGCTGGCAAAAGCGTTGGAGAAACCACTCATGAGCGACGAGGAATGGGAGCGGTCGCGCCATGTGCTGGCGGAAATGAAACAGGTGGGCCGCAAGTGGCGCGAAGGCTTGACGGCGATTGCTAGCTGGCAGGAAAAGCGGCAGCAGATCGAACAGGAGCAAAAGCAAGCGGCGAAGCGTTACCAGGAGCTAACCGAGGCGGTTCAGGCGTGCGAAGCCGAGGCTCTTGCACAGCTGGCCGACCGCGAAGGGCTGCGTCAGGAGTGGGAGCGCTGGCAGCAGGAAAACATGGCTCGCTACTTGCGCGAGCGGCTGGAAGAAGGCAAGGAATGCCCGGTGTGCGGCTCGCTGCATCATCCGCTGGACGGTCAAGCTCATCCGGCAGACGGAGAAGCAAAAGCGGCGGGCGACGACCTGCGCGCCCGGATCAAAGCGTGCGAAGAAGCCGTGAAGGCAGCCGAACAAAAGACAGCGCAGGCGAAAGAAGCGTGGGTGACGGCCAAAGGGACGCTGGCTGCTGCCGAAGAGAGAGCAGCCGCAGCGAAGGCCGAGTACAGAGAGCTGGAAGCGCGGCTCGCCGCCGTCAAGGCAGAGTGTCACGGATATGGACAGCCTTGGACGGTAGAGACGTTTGAAGAGCTGATCGCTGTCTACCAGCGCGAGGAAAAGGAGCTGGCGGAAAGGCACGCCGAGCGCGAGCAGGCCAGGGAAGAACGGGAGCTTTTGCAAAAACAGTTGGAAGTGCTGCGCGAGGAAGAAGTCGAGAAGAAGCGGATGATGGAAAAAAGCGCCCTGCTGCTCGAACATGCGCAGAAGGTGTTGGATGAGAGCATCGCCCGCGTTGCTGTTGCTGTAGCAGCGGCGAAGCAGGCAGGCGAAGAGCTGGATGCGGTACGCCAGGAGATGGCGATCGAGGAAATCGAACAGCGCTACGAGGAAATCGGTCGTCTGGACAGAAAGCTGGCAGAGCTGGAGCACGTGCGCGCCGAGCAGGAAGCTTTGCGCAGCCAGCTAGTGATCCAAGTAGAAGCTGCCAAATCCAGAAAAGCCGATTGGAAATCGCGAGAATCCGCGCTCGGTGAAAAGATGGCCGACCGAAAACGGATGTGGGAGCAAAAGCATGCCCAGTGGCTGGAGCGGACTGGCGGCATTCCTGCACAGGAAGGGCTGGCTAAGATCGAGCAGACGCTAAACTCACTGCGCCAGTCGCTGACAGAGGCAGAGGCGAAGCGCAAGGCAGCCGCAGAGGCAAGGCAGGCCCTCCAAAACGATTTGGTCAAGCATTCGGAGACGCTGGCCGTTTTGACCAGACAGCGCACAGAGGCGCATGAGGCTTTGTATCAGGGGCTGCAGGAGACGGGCTTTGCCACATTGGAGCAAGTGCGTGAAACGTACGCGGAGCGCGACCGATTGCCCCAGGCGAAGGAACAGGTCGAGGCTTACACACGCGCCTTGGGGCAGCTTCGCTACGAGGAAGACAGGCTGCTGCAAGCCATCGCGGGCCGTACGATCTCGCACGAGGAACTTTTGAGCGCCAAAGATGCGTGGGAGACGTGGGAGCAGTCTTTTGCAGAGGCGCAGAAGCAAGTCGCTGTCGCCAAAGAGCACGTCGAGCGCATGGAGAAAAACCATTGCAGGTGGCAAGAGCTGCACCAGCAAATCGTCGAGCTGCAGGATGAGCAAAGCCGTCTGGAAGAGCTGAAAAAGCTGTTTGAAGCAAAGGCGTTCGTCCAGTTCATCGCCGAGGAAAAACTGGTTTCCATCGCTCGGGATGCTTCCTATCACTTGAAGCGGATGACCGCGAACCGCTACGGACTGGAAATCGGCGACGAAGGCGAATTTGTCCTGCGCGATGAAGGTGCGGGTGGGATGCGCCGTCCGGTCAGCACCTTGTCCGGCGGCGAAACGTTTTTGACCTCGCTTGCGCTTGCGCTCGCCCTGTCGATGGAGATACAGATGCGCGGCGGCCGACTGGAATTTTTCTTTTTGGACGAAGGCTTTGGAACGCTCGATCCGGAGCTTTTGGAGGTCGTCATGGACGCGCTGGAGCGGCTGCGAATGGACGATTTTACGATTGGCGTCATCAGTCACGTCCCGGAAATACGCGTGCGCATGCCGCGCCGTCTCGTCGTGACCCCGGCAGAGCCGATGGGCAAAGGCAGCACGCTGCAACTGGAGATGGAGTAGGGAAGGGGAAAAAACATGGCAGTCCAATTCATACTGGGACGGGCAGGCACGGGAAAAACAGAGGCGATTCATCAGCAGATTCAACAGCGGCTGCGCGATACACCGCTCGGCTCCCCGATGATTTTGCTCGTACCCGAGCAGGCCAGCTTTCAGGAGGAATACGCCCTCGCCAACCTGCCCGGGCTGGGCGGCGTAATCGGAACCCAGGTGCTCAGCTTCGGCCGCCTGGCTCATCGGCTGCTGCAGGAACTGGGCGATCTGACCACAATAGCTGTCGACGATCTCGGGAAGCACATGGTACTGCGCATGCTTCTGGAGCGGCACAAGGAGGAACTGCAAGTATTTGGCCGTTCCGCGACACAGCCGGGATTTGCCTCTCAGCTTGGACGTCTGATTAGCGAGTGCAAGTCGTACGGCGTCTCTTTTGCCGATTCGGAAAACGTGGACTGGGGCGGAGCCAACCTCAATCAAAAGATCAGCGACTTGCGTCTGATTATGAATGCCTATGAGGGGTACATGGCAGAAGGCTACTGCGATGCCGACGATATTCTCAACCGGGTCGCTGTCATGGTGAAGGACTCTTTTTACATCCGGCAGGCGGAAATTTTTATCGACGGCTTTACGGGCTTTACGAATCAGGAACTGCGGCTGATCGAGCAGTTGATGATGCACGCCAAACAGGTGACGATTGCGCTCACCCTGGACCCGGACGAGCGCGACGCGTCTGTCGACGAGCTTGGGTTGTTCCATCCGACTTTGCGCACGTACCAGACCTTGTTGCAGATCGCGCGGGAATCGGGCGTATCCGTTGCCAAGCCGATGCTGTTGACCGAGACGCGCCGTTTTGCCGACAGCCCGTGGCTGCGTCAACTCGAACAGGTTTATTTTCAATGGGGGACACCGCCCGCAGTCGGAGAGCCTGGGCGCCGCGATGAGATTGCCTTGCTCTCTGCGGTAAACAGGCGGGCTGAGGTAGAGGCCGTCGCGCTGAAAATTCTCGCCCTGGCCCGCGAGGAAGGCTACCGCTGGCGGGACATGGCGATCTTGCTGCGGGAAATTGGCACCTATGCCGATGAGATTTCCGCTGTTTTTACCGATTACGGTATTCCGCACTTCCTGGACCAGAAGCGTACCGTGATGAACCATCCGTTGGTGGAGCTGGTTCGCTCGGCGCTGGAGGTCATCGTCACCAGATGGCGGTATGACGCTGTATTTCGCTGTTTGAAGACAGACCTGCTCACGCCAGACCTCGCCCAGGAGCGCACGTCCCGCCAGGAGATCGACCGCCTGGAAAACTACGTGCTGGCTCACGGCGTTTTCGGCTACCAGTGGGCGGAGGAAGCGGCCTGGCGTTTTCGCGGGCCGTCCGGGGCCGCCGAGGATGCGGAAGCAGACGAGCTGAGACGCAAATACGCGGCTCCCTTGCTCGCTTTTGAAAAAGAGATGAAGCAGGCGGCAGGCAAAAATGTACGGGAAATGACGGTCGCGCTGTACAATCTGCTGATCGCGCTGGACGTGCCGGGCAAGCTGGAACATTGGCAGCGCAAGGCAGAGCAGGAGGGCGACCTCGATGCAGCGCAGGTGCACGGCCAGGTGTGGACGGGGCTGGTCGAGCTGATGGACCAGGTCGTGGAGGTCATGGGCGACGAGAGCATGGAGCTCGCTACGTTTGCCCGCGTGCTCGACAGCGGTCTGGAAACGATTGAGCTTGGGCTTGTCCCTCCGGCGCTCGATCAGGTGCTGGTCGGGGCGATGGAGCGCTCGCGCCAGCCTGATGTCAAGGCATTGTTTATTCTCGGAGTGAACGAAGGCATCATCCCTCTGCGTCCGAAAGAAGAAGGCATTTTGGACGAGGCGGAGCGCGAGCGGCTGGCGGAGATGGGGCAGGTGCTCGCGCCAAGCGCCAAGCAGAAGCTGATGGCCGAGCCGTACCTGTTGTACCAGGCGATGACGCGGCCGTCCGAGCGGCTATTCTTGAGCTGTGCCCTGGCCGATGAGGAAGGCAAGGCACTGCTTCCTTCCCCGGTGTTTTCGCGCATCAGGGAGGTGCTGCCGGACATATCTCACCAGATGTTTTACAACGAGCCGACGGGCGAGGCGGACACAGATGCCTTTTTGCTCGGACAGCCGAGAAGGGTGTTTCGCCACTTGCTGACCTTGTTGCGCGCGATGAAAAAGACAGGCGAGCTGCCGGTGTTCTGGTGGGAGGTCTACGACTGGTACGTCCGTTCCTCCCCGGAAGCATTGCGGGAAAAATGGCTGCTGTCCGGCTTGCGCTACCGGAATCTCCCGGACGGGCTGGACAGGCAGACAAGCGCGACCTTGTACGGCAAGCAGTTGAAAATGAGCGTGTCGCGTCTGGAGCGTTTCCAGTCGTGCCCGTTCTCGCATTTTTCCTCGCATGGATTGAGGCTGTCCGAAAGAGCAATGTACAAGCTGGAACGATTCGATGTGGGTGAACTGTTCCACGCCTCGCTCAAACGCGCAGTCGAAAAAATGAACGAGGCGCATCTGGAGTGGAGCAAGCTGACGGAAGACCACAGTATGCAGCTGGCGAGCGAGGTAGTGTCCGAGCTGGTGCCGCAGACGAGAAGCAGTATCCTCACGCGGACAGCGCGCTATCGCTATTTGGCGGGCAAGCTGATGCGGGCGGTTGGCCGTGCGATCTACGTGCTGGGCGAGCATGCCAAGCGCAGCCGCTTCGCCCCGGTTGGGCTGGAGGTTTCCTTTGGCCCGAACGCCGACTTGCCGGGCCTCGTGCTCACGCTCGACAACGGCGTGGAGCTGCAATTGATCGGACGCATCGACCGGGTCGACCAGTCGCTGGACAGCGAGGTGCCGTATTTGCGCGTGATCGACTACAAATCAAGTCCGAAGCAATTGTCGCTGTCAGACGTGTGGAACGGCCTGAATTTGCAGTTGCTCGTCTATCTGGACGTCGTCGTGGCAAACGCGGAGGAATGGCTGGGCAAAAAAGCCGAGATGGGCGGCGTCTTTTACTACCAGGTGGCCGACCCGTTTGTGACGGCGAAGCGGCTGCTTACGTCCGAAGAAGTGGCCAAGGAGCGGGCCAAGCGATTGCGGATGAAAGGCTTGATGCTCGCCGATCCCGAACTGGCGAAAATGATGGACGCGTACGTGGAGCAGGGGCCGTCCGAATTGGTTCCGTTTGAGCTGAAAAGGGACGGGACGCTCTCTTCGCGCTCTTCTGTCGCTACGGCCGAGCAGTTCCAGGCGCTGACCGCGTATGTGCGCGACACGGTGAAGCAAATCAGCACGCGCATGACCAATGGAGAAATCGGAATCAAGCCGTATTCCAACGGGACGATGACGGCTTGCGATTATTGCTCGTACAAGCCTGTGTGCCAGTTTGACGGGGAGACAGGCGGCAACGAGCACAGACAGCTTTCCAGATGGAACAACAAACAAATCTGGAGCATGCTGGCCGAGCAGCAACTGGCAAGAGAGGGAGGTGCTACCGATGGCGGAGCAACAAGTGCAGGCCAAGCCTGAGCAATGGACGGACGAACAATGGCAAGCGATTATTCAGCGCGGGAGCAACTTGCTGGTAGCGGCTGCGGCAGGCTCGGGGAAAACGTCGGTGCTCGTCGAGCGGATCATCCGGCGCATTATGGATGAGAGCGAGCCTGTCGGCGTCGATCAGCTTCTGGTCGTAACCTTTACGAATGCAGCGGCAGCAGAGATGCGGCACAGAATTGGCGATGCGCTGAGCAAAGCGCTGAAAGAAAATCCGTATTCTGCCCATTTGCGGCGGCAACTCGCCCTGCTCCAGCGAGCGACCATTACGACGCTGCACTCGTTTTGTCTTGGCCTTTTGCGCCAGTATTACTACCTGATCGACCTCGACCCGGAGTTTCGCATTGCCGACCAGATGGAGGGCGAACTGCTGCGGCAGGACGTGCTGGAGGAGCAGTTGGAGGGCTGGTACGAAAGCGACCCGGACTTCCAGGCGTTGGCAGACATCATGCTGGACGGACAGGACGATCAGGCGCTGGCGACTTTGCTGTTGCGGCTGTACGAGTTTTCCCGCAGCCATCCGTCGCCTGAGCGCTGGCTGGCGGAAGCAGCCGAGATGTTTGACATTCGCGCAGGAGCCGGATTGGACGGACTCGTCTGGGCCAAAAGTGTGCTGCGGTCTGTGGAGCTGTCGCTTGTCGGCATGGCTGGCAAGCTGCAGAGGGCGGCCGAGCTGGCCGCTTCCCCGGAAGGCCCGGCGGCTTATTTGCCGCTGTTGGAAGCGGAAGCCGCGGCTCTTCGGCAGGCGGCTCTCGCCTGCAAGGAAGGCTGGGAGGCAGCGAGCCAGGCTATTCGCAGCGTTGCTTTTGCCAAGCTGCCGCCAGTCAAAGGAACCGATCCCGAGATCAAAGAGCAGGTTCAGGCGCTCAGAAACGGCGTGAAAAAAGAGCTGGCGGAGCAGATCGAGCAGTATTTTTCCATGACGCCCGAGCAATATGCCGCTGATTTGCAGCGACTGGCCCCGCATATGAAGACGCTGGCCCGACTCGTTACCGAGTTTTCCGAGGCGTTCCAGTTGGAAAAGCGGGCGCGCGGAATCGTCGACTTTGGCGACCTGGAGCATCTGGCCTTGCGCATTTTGACGGCAACGGACGAGGCGGGCGAGGCGATTCCTTCGCCTATATCGGAGCAGTTGCGCGAACAGTTCGCGGAGGTGCTGGTCGACGAGTACCAGGATATTAACCTGGTGCAGGAGACGATTTTGCGCATGGTTTCCCGCGACGGGACGAACGGAGTCTCCCCCAACCGTTTTATGGTGGGCGACGTGAAGCAGAGTATTTACCGTTTCCGTCTGGCGGAGCCGAAGCTGTTTCTGGAAAAATATTTGACCTATCAAAAAAGTTCGGTAGGCGGGCAGGATGCGGACACTGACGCTCCGGGGCGGCGGATCGACCTTGCCGCCAACTTCCGCAGCAGACGCGAGGTCGTGGATGCGGTCAACTTTTTGTTTCGGCAAATCATGTCGCCGGGCGTGGGCGAGATCGACTACGATCCGTCGGCCGAGCTGATTAACCGCGCCTCTTATCCCGCGGCAGAGCCGGGGAGGCTGCAGGCAGAGGTGCACCTGATTAACCGCAACGTGGAGCAAGAAGCGGGGCAGGCAGTGTCTGCAGAGGCAACGGAAGAGGCCGAGCTGGCAGGAATCCCCGAGGCGACAGGCGACTCGAGCGAGGAAGCGAGCGTCGCGCAACTGGAAGCGCGCCTGATTGCCAGCCGGATTCGCCGCTGGATGGAGCCGGGCGAAGGCGAGTCGTCGCTGCTCGTGTTCGATAAAAAGGCAGGGGGAATGCGCCCGCTCGCTTACCGGGATATCGTCATTTTGCTGCGGGCCACGTCCGGCTGGGGGCAGACGATGCAGGAAGAGCTGCATGCGGCGGGAATCCCCGTGTACGCCGAGCAGACGGCAGGCTATTTTGCGGCGACAGAAGTTGAGACGATGCTCTCGCTGTTGCGGGTGATCGACAATCCGTTGCAGGACATTCCGCTCGCTGCGGTGCTGCGCTCGCCTATCGTCGGCTTGCGCGAGGAACAGCTTGCCCAAATTCGCATCCAGTATCCGACGGGCCCTTTTCATCTCGCTGTCATCCAGTACGTGAAGGAGCGCCCGCCGCAGGAGTCGTGGGAAAAACGGCTGCGCCAGTTTTTCGCGAAGCTGGAAGGGTGGCGGACGCATGCGCGCAGGGGAGCGCTGTCTGAGCTGCTTTCCGTGCTGTACCGCGAGACGGGCTATCTCGACTACGTCGCTGCCCTGGAAAACGGACAGCAGCGGCAGGCCAACCTGCGTGCCTTGTACGACCGGGCAAGACAGTATGAGGCAGGCTCTTATCGCGGGCTGTTCCGCTTCCTGCGCTTCGTCGACAGGCTGCAGGAGGCGGGCAATGACATGGGCGAAGCGCGCACGATCGGGGAAAACGAGGATGTCGTGCGGATCATGACGATCCACAAGAGCAAAGGCTTGGAGTTTCCCGTCGTTTTCGTCGCGGGCATGGGCAAGCAGTTCAATACGATGGATTTGAAAAGCCAGTTTTTGCTGCACAAGGACCTGGGCTTCGGGCCGATGGCCGTGGAGCCGTCCATTCAGTTGCGCTACCCGAGCATCGCGGCGCTGGGCATTCGGCAGCAGTTGCGCCGGGATATGCTGGCAGAGGAAATGCGCGTGCTGTACGTCGCCTTGACCCGTGCGCGCGAGAAGCTGATTCTCGTCGGTTCAGCCAAAGACTTGGCGAAAAGCGTCATGGACTGGGGCAGACAAGGTGATGGCGAGCGGCTCAGCGACGAGGATCTGATCCAGGCCAAAGGCTATTTTGACTGGGTAGGCCGCGCCTTGCTGCGACATCCGGCAGCAGGCGAACTGCGCGCGTATCCTGCGAAGCAAGGCGCAGGCGAAGAAGTGCGAGTCAGAACCGTTCCCGATGACTCCGTCTGGTCGTTTCATTTTCATCAGGCGGACGAGCTGAAGGCGCAGCAGGAGGCCATGAGCGATGACATGGCACTGTGGGAGCGCGCGACCAGGCGGGAGGAGATTGCAGAACGGCCAGGCGACGAAGCGCTGCGCAAGCTGGTAGAAGCGAGACTGGGCTGGACCGACCCGCACCCGGTTGCCTCGCGCGTGGCGGCCAAATGGAGCGTCAGCGAGCTGAAGCGGCATGCCAAGGTCAGCAAAAGCGGGCAGGCGCTCACACTGCCTTCGATTACGGAAAAGCCGAAGTTTTTGGCGGAACAAAAATCGCACCGCCTGACAGCAGCCGAGAAAGGCACGATCACGCACCTGGTCTTCCAGCATCTCGATTTGCAGCGTCCGCTGGATGAGGCCGACATACGCGAGCAGGTGGCAGAGCTTGCGGCGCGCCGCTTTTTGACAGAGGAGCAGGTGCAGGCGGTGGATGCCGGACAAATTGCCACGTTTTTTGCCGACCCTCTGGGGCAGCGGATGAAAAGGGCCAAGGCGGTTCACCGCGAGCTGCCGTTTACGCTGGTGCTGCCCGCGCATGAAGTGGAGCCGGAGCTGGGCGAAGCAACTTCGGAGCGGATTATCGTCCAGGGTGTGATTGACTGTTTGCTGGAGGAAGACGACAATCGGCTGGTCTTGATTGATTTCAAGACTGACTGGATGGCCAAGGAAGCCTCAGCCGAAGCAATCGAAGAGATGGAGCGCAGGTACAGCGGCCAGATCAGCTTGTACGTTCGGGCGATCAGGCAGATCATCAAGCCGTCTCAGGAAGTGGAGAGCTATCTGTATTTGCTTTCCGGCGGCTTCTCCATCCGGTTTACGTAAAGGCAGACAAGACTGCCGAGCATAAGAGCGCCGTTTTTGAAGCGAATCGAAAACGGCGCTCTTTGTCATGTGCGAAAACACGCTAACGCTCCCTCTGCAAAGTCGGGGGAACGGATGAAGTTGTGGGAGAGCGGGTGAAGTTCGGGAGAGCGGGGGAAGTTCAGGACAACAGATAACAAAAGCGGCAAGCAGGCTGGATAATGGCGAACGTACGTGTTAATGTATAGAAAATATTTACATTTCAGTCTATGGGAGGATTCAGGGTGAAAAAGCTGTTTGCGTACAACTGGATGGTGCGGGATGAATGGTTTGCTTGGTGTGCAAAGCTGCCGGAAGAAGAACTGCTGAAAACGAGAGTGGGAGGCGCCGGGACGATTTTGTACACGCTGTTTCATATTGCAGATGTGGAGTACAGTTGGCTGCGGGGCGTACAGGGGAAGCCGGATGTGCAAGTGCCTTACGAGGAACACCAGTCGCTTGCGCAAGTAAAGGCGCTGGCGGCTCAATGGCGGGAAGAGCTGCGCGATTTTATCGAGGCTTGGACAGACGACTGGGAGCGGGAGCCTGTGCGCGTGGCATGGAGCGACAAGGAGTACGCCAAAGGGGAGATCATGCGGCATGTGATCGCGCACGAGATTCACCATATGGGGCAACTGTCGATCTGGGCCAGGGAGCTTGGCTATACGCCAGTCTCCGCCAATTTTATTGGCAGGAGCTTGGTGTAAGGCAGCGAGTTTTGCGCGAACAGGGCGCATCACCCAGGGACTGCTTCGTTGTAATTTTGCGCCGGAATGCAGGCACTGCAAAAAGGAACCGCCACGCCAGCGTCAGTTTGTAACAAGGCAACGCGATTCGCGTCTTCGCGGGTGTGCACCAAAGCAACACATGCCCCTGCCAGTGCCAGTCCGCAACAAAGGCCACGCCGTCCACACCTTCGCGCGACTGCAACCATCCAACTTGATCCCCCATGCATAATTGTCCTCTTGCCTGCCCATACTCCAACTGTTTCGATTGAAGCTGCTGGAGTTGGAATGTCCGGGCGGGAGGTACGCACAATATGTCGTTAAAAGAACAGTTGTTGAGAAAAAAATCGGTTGCCAGCTTGATGGCACAGGTTGAGAGCAGGCAGCTCAAAAAAACGTTGGGCGCTTTTGATTTGACCATGCTTGGCATCGGCGCGATTGTCGGGACGGGCATCTTCGTTCTCACTGGAGTCGCTGCGGCCGAGCATGCGGGGCCTGCGCTGGTGCTGTCGTTTGTCCTGTCGGGGCTCGCTTGCGTATTTGCGGCGCTGTGCTATGCAGAGTTTGCTTCCACCGTCCCCGTGTCCGGAAGCGCGTACACATACAGCTACACCGCGTTTGGCGAACTGGTGGCGTGGATGATCGGCTGGGACCTGATCCTGGAGTACGGGGTGGCTTCCGCAGCGGTGGCGAGCGGCTGGTCGGGCTATGCGCAAGGCTTGCTTGCAGGCTTCGGCATTCATCTGCCTGTCGCTTTGACGAATGCGTTCGACGCTTCTAAAGGAACGATCATTGACTTGCCTGCTGTTGTCATCATTTTTGTTATTACGCTTCTGCTCATGAAAGGGACAAGGGAGTCGGCCCGCTTCAACACGCTGATGGTCATTATCAAGGTCGCGGTGATCCTTTTGTTTCTCATCGTCGGGATCGGTTATGTGAAGCCGGAAAACTGGAGTCCCTTCATGCCGTTTGGCTTTGCCGGGGTCGCGACGGGCGCTGCGACAGTCTTTTTTGCTTTTATCGGATTTGACGCGGTTTCCACGGCCGCAGAAGAAGTGCGCAATCCGCAGCGCGACATGCCGATTGGCATCATCACATCGCTGCTGGTGTGCACGCTGCTCTACATCGCCGTCTCCTTGACGCTGACCGGGATCGTTCCGTACGACATGCTCAATGTCAAAAATCCGGTTGCCTTTGCGCTCAACTACGTGAAACAAGATTGGGTAGCGGGATTCATTTCCCTCGGGGCCATCGTGGGCATCACCACTGTATTGCTCGTGATGATGTACGGACAGACGCGGCTGTTTTTCGCGATGAGCCGCGATGGTCTGTTGCCCGCCGTTTTTTCGCAGGTGCATCCGACCACGCAGGTGCCGCGAAAAAGTACGCTCATCGTCGGCATTTTGGTTGCGATC
The DNA here is from genome assembly GCF_003710935.1 of Brevibacillus gelatini. Classification (GTDB taxonomy): domain Bacteria; phylum Bacillota; class Bacilli; order Brevibacillales; family Brevibacillaceae; genus Brevibacillus; species Brevibacillus gelatini. The sequence continues at coordinate 45,969 of NZ_RHHS01000037.1, read as the reverse complement.
TTCAGCGGATTGCTGCCGTTGAACAAGCTGGCTGAGCTGACGAATATCGGGACGCTGTTTGCGTTTATTCTCGTCTCCATTGGCGTCGTCGTACTGCGCCGGACGAATCCGGAATTGCGCCGTGCGTTTCGCACGCCGTTCGTTCCACTCGTCCCGATTCTCGCCGTGCTTTTCTGCGGATACCTGGTCTACAGCTTGCCTGCTGTCACGAAGATCGGGTTTCTCGGCTGGCTGGCTGCAGGCGCTGTCGTCTACTTCCTGTACGGACGCAGGCACAGCCATTTGCGGGATGGCGAATACGGCAAATAGCAAAAAAATGAGGCATGTTCTCCTGGGGACATGTCTTTGTTTGCATCTGACAAAACCATCCAATTCATGGTAGAGTAAAAGGAACCAAACTGACGAGGAGAACAGGCCATGAAGCGAAAACGAGCAGACCGACCTGGGTGGAGACGCGTCAAGCGCATGGGCTATCAGGAAAAGTGGGTAGAGGCTTTGTCTTTTTCCGGGTACGCTGTCCGTTTGACCCTGGACGAAGTAACCGAGCCCGCCTACATGCCTGTTGGTGAAAAACTGTTGTGCGTAGGCGACAGAGGGTATGTGTACCTGCAATACTTTCCGGATCAGAAGCCTTATGCCGTCACGAAAATGATGGACGAGCTTGGCAACACCGTGCAGTGGTACATTGATATTTGCAAGGCGCATGGCAAAGATGAGAACGGCCATATCTGGTATGACGATCTCTACCTCGACATTGTGGTGCTGCCGCAGGGCGAGGTTTATTTGCTCGACCAGGACGAACTGGACGAAGCGCTGCAAAAAGGAGTCATCGACAGCGACGAGCACAGCTTCGCGACGGAGGTGGCCGATCAGCTCCTGCGGGAAATATTGGCGGGCAAACGGGATGCCTTTGATTTTCCGGATTTTTTTGCATAAACGGATGCTTTGCAGCTATTGAGGAAGAGTTTGGTGTCCATCTATGGACAGAAAGGGAGCGGTTTGCAAAACAAGAGGAAGCCAGCCCGTTTCCCCCTTTTTTTCCAGGAACGAAGGCAATTGCTGCCCTCGTTCTTTTTTTTCGTGCCAAACAAAACAACCCCATTACGCAAAGTTACGTTTGTCGTGACTTCGTGCAATGAGGTTTGTGGAAATTCCAGTTCCTTTATGGGGCGACTGATTTTCGGGTCCTGGATATTACTGGGACTGCGGAAAACCACCATACATATCTACTGTCCAAATATTATGATAATCTGCCCATTGTTTTAGGCTCACCCTAAATAACCACTGATCTTTTGTTGTAACAAGAATGTGACGCTCATGTTCGCTTTTATGAATCGTTTGAAATGACTCCATCTCTTTTTCTAAATGCTGTGTAAAGAAATCGTTGAGCACTTTTTTGTAATCTTGCCGATCTGAATCATTTTGTATTTCCTTTAGTTTGTGTGTGTCGAACTCCTCCCCAGAATTGAAATCGTGAATGAGAAGAAATTGTTCCACAAGTTTATCACGGTCCACGACGGAGGAAGAGGACAAGGAATCAAGGTTATCTTTCGTTTCACAACCCATCAAAAAGAGGAATACGAGACAAAAGACTTGTAATCTCATGGAGATAACCCCCCTTTACATTTATGCAAGACTTTCGTTATTCTTGCTACTTCCTTTCTCATAGAAGTAACCAAACAACAATGTCTCAAGTAGAGGAATCATCGGATAAACAAACACGGAATAGTGATGCATTTTCCAGGTGTAGACAAGAGAAAAAACGACTGCCACTAAAAAATAATAGAGAGGTCTGTTTATTTTTCTGAAAAATTTTTGTTTGAAGTAAACAGCCAGCCCGTTTTTAACCATCAAGACAAGAAAAAAGAACGGTGAAAAGAGAAGGAAATAAAAAAACACTGTATTTGCTGAAGTTGTAATTTTCATAAACTGCTCCGTACCCGGATCGAAGTATTCTACAGTCATTTCTAGCCAATAGATTAAGATGCTTAATACAGCATTTATTATCAGAAAAGGTTTCATTTTAAATTCCATATTCTCCCTCCTTATTAAAAGTATATTACAAGAAAAGGCCGATTCCAAATGGAATCGACCCATCATAAATTAATAGTCTTTGTTTACGCGAATGATGTTGAAGAGATGTCGGTCTTCGCCATAGAAGCTAAAATCTTCATCCAATCCATTATCATCATCATGTACCTGAATGCAACTCGATCCGGAACCATCCAATACGATTGCATTAGTTGGGTCTAGCCCAACATATTCAAGCGATTCTTTTAACCAAGGAACGCTAATCGCATCTGGCACTACGATCAGGTATGCGTAGCTTCCTTTCCACGCAAAAACGGTACGGGGAGCAGGTCCGTAGTAAGCCGTAGTGCTCCAATCAGCTGAATTGAAACTGGTTCCACCAATTACATTGGTTACATTATCGTAACGGTCGAGGACATCATCAAGATTCCTCGCATACATATAAGCTGCTTTGGTATTTCCATTGCTGTCTTCGTAAATAACGGCAGTTTTTCTCGACTTTTGATTGCTTGAAGTGCCGTTATATTCGTAGATCTCAGGCAAGGTTCTACCGCTATAAGTTACTTCGTCTCCGTCATCATATTTATTATAACAAATTGATCTACCTTGCGTTGGAGGCTCATCATAACCATCGTCAGCCGCAAAAAATCCACCATTAATACCTGTTTCTGTTGTGGTTGAAAGTGGCCTTAATATAGTCTCGGTCCTGATATTATCCAATTTTGTTTTAATGGTGAGAAGTCGAGGACCCCATGTTGTACCACCAGCTCCTGGTGCTCCTTCCATAGTAAAGTATTCATAATATCTTGGCATTAGACATTTCTCCTTTTTGTGTGATGAACGACTTTTTGACCGGTCAGTTTGTCGCTCTCACTTATATAGGAAAAAGATCAGGGTGAATAACAACCTCTATAGCCCCAAAATTGGATTTGAGTAGTACCTCCTTATCTTGTTAGGCTGTTATCAGTTGAACAGAGGGGGATTGTTCCTTCAATAAAACGGTTCGTCTGCTCGTCAGTTTCCACATACTTTCCGAACATCCCTACAGAAAAGCCAATCACAGCCACCGCCAATACCAAATGCTGCAAAAAATTTGGCGTAACCCGCATTCTCATCTACAATGGATGAGAACACATAGCAGGAATGTGAAGCAGATGTAAGGTGGTGTCACTTATGAGCAAAACGCTTGTACTGGCGGAAAAGCCGTCTGTCGGGCGCGATATTGCAAAAGTATTGCAGTGTCAGAAAAAAGGGAACGGCTTTTTCGAAGGAGATAAATACATTGTGACGTGGGCCTTGGGGCATCTTGTGACCTTGGCCGATCCCGAGGTGTACGGGCAGCAGTACAGTTCGTGGCGAATCGAGGATTTGCCGATCATGCCGTCTCCGTTGAAGCTCGTCGTCATCCGCGAGAGCAACAAACAGTTTCAGACCGTGAAGCAGCAAATGCGGCGCAGCGACGTCAGCCAGATTGTGATTGCGACAGATGCCGGGCGCGAAGGCGAGCTGGTCGCCCGCTGGATCATCGAAATGGCGCATGTGCAAAAGCCGATCAAGCGGCTGTGGATTTCGTCAGTCACCGACAAGGCGATTCGCGACGGCTTCCGCAACCTGAAGGACGGCAAGCAGTACGAAAACTTGTACGCTTCTGCGGCCGCCCGCGCCGAGGCGGACTGGCTCGTCGGAATCAATGCTACTCGCGCCTTGACGTGCAAGCACAACGCCCAGCTCTCGTGCGGGCGCGTCCAGACGCCGACGCTGGCCATCGTCGCGGCGAGAGAAGAAGAGATTCGCCGCTTTACGCCCAAGCCGTTTTTCGGCCTGCGCGCCGTGGCAGAGCAGTCGGTTTCGCTGCAATGGCAGGACCAGAAGACGAAGGACGTCAAAACGTTTTCCAAAGAGCGGGCGGACCAGCTTCTCGCTGCCTTGAAGCAGGAAAAAAGCGCAGAGGTTGTAGAAGTGACCCGCACACACAAAAAGACGTACGCCCCGCAGCTTTACGATCTCACCGAGCTGCAGCGGGACGCGAACCGGATGTTTGGCTATTCGCCGAAAGAGACGCTGTCGATCATGCAAAGCCTTTACGAGCACCACAAGGCGGTGACGTATCCGCGGACCGATTCCCGCTACCTCTCGTCCGACATCGTCGAGACGCTGCCTGACAGGATCAAGGCTGTGCAGATGAAGCCGTATGCGCCGCTCGCGGCGAGAATTTTGCGTTCGCCGATCAAGGTGGCGAAGTCGTTTGTGGACGACAGCAAGGTTTCCGATCACCACGCGATCATTCCGACTGAGCAAGCGGTGTTTCTCGGCGATTTGAGCGACAAGGAACGCAAAATTTTCGATCTGATCGTGAAACGCTTCCTGGCCGTTCTCTTGCCTCCGTTTGAATACGAGCAGACGACCATCCAGGCGAAAATCGGCGGAGAGCTGTTCCTGGCCAGAGGCAAGACCGTGCTCGCCCAAGGCTGGCGGGAAGCCTACGACCACGATGTCGAAGACGAGGAAGGACAGGACGGACTGACGGAGCAGTGGCTGCCGAAGATCGAAAAAGGCGATCGGCTCACCATCCAGAGCATCACGCAGACAAAGGGAGAGACGAAGCCGCCGGAGCCGTTTACAGAGGCCAGCCTGTTGTCCGCGATGGAAAATCCGGCGAAATACATGGCAAACGAGAGCAAGGAGCTCATCAAAACGATTGGCGAGACAGGCGGACTCGGTACGGTTGCGACGCGTGCCGACATCATCGAAAAGCTGTTTAACAGCTTCCTTTTGGAGAAGCGCGGCAAGCATATTTTCGTCACGGCAAAAGGCAAGCAGCTTCTGGAGCTTGTTCCCGACGAGATGCAATCTCCGACATTGACCGCTCAATGGGAGCAAAAGCTCGCCGCTATCGCCAAAGGAAGCCTGAGCAAGCGCGCCTTCATCGAAGAGATGAGAACGTACGCGCGAGAGGTCGTCCAGGAGATCAAAAACAGCGACAAAACATTCCGCCACGACAACCTGACGAGAAGCAAATGTCCGGAGTGCGGCAAGCTTCTGTTGGAGGTAAACGGAAAACGCGGCAAGATGCTCGTCTGCCAAGACCGGGAGTGCGGTTATCGCAAAAGCATTGCCAAGCAGACGAACGCCCGCTGCCCGAAATGCCACAAGCGGCTGGAATTGCGCGGCGAGGGTGAAGGACAAATGTTCGTCTGCGCTTGCGGGCACAGGGAAAAGCTCTCGACGTTCAAGGAGCGTCGGGAAAAGGAAAAGAACAGCAAGGTGTCCAAGAAGGAAATCGCCAGGTATTTGAAATCCCAGGAGAAGGGAAGCGAGGAAGGCATCAATACCGCGCTGAAGGACGCGCTCTCCAAGCTCAAGTTCGAGTAGGGAGGTTGGCCTGGGCCCGTCTCTTGCGCTTGCGGAAAGCAACAAGACGATTGTTTGTGCAAAAAGCTTCCCTGCCTGGGGAAGCTTTTTGCAACTGAATGACCCTGTCATTTCCTGCGTCGATACCGCTACAACAAGGAGTGCAGGTTGCATGCTGGACTGGTATAAAATGGAAAGAGAATACGAAATGGATCGTCACTTCCATCTTACATACTGTGAGGACGGATACGATATTGAAGCAAGCGCCTGGAAAAAGAAAAACGGTCAGGGTTGGGCAGTATTATTTGCGGATCACTTTCATGATCTGGGGCCATCGGATACAGCCGAAGATATTGTGATCTTTCATTATGAAAAAGAGGAACTGGACGTAGAAGAGATGAACAAGCTGTTTGCCAAATGGGTCAATGAGGTTCTGCTACCTCGTGCCAAGGATAAGTCGCTATATCAATATCAGGAAGTGTAGAATAGAAGGGAGGATGCACGCACACAACCAACAGCTCGCGAAAGAAAAGAGGATTGACATGGGGCTATTTGGCAGTCGCAAAGAAGAAACAGACGCAAAAGCAACAGCAAGCGTCCTGTTGACTATCCATGACAACGAACGAACCATCCGGCAGGAAACCGCCGCGATGGCGGCATTTCTGAACACGCTCATCCAGCAAGCGAGCCGGGAACAAAGAGAGGTCGTCTTTTTGTGCATCGGGTCGGATCGCTCGATTGGCGATGCGCTCGGGCCATTGGTTGGAACGATGCTGCTGGAGGCGGGTGTCACGCACCGCGTTTACGGAACGCTGGAGGAGCCGGTTCACGCCTTCAATCTGGAGCCGACCTTGAAGGCGATCAAGCGGCAGTTTCGACAGCCGCTCATCATTGGCATAGATGCCGGGCTGGGGGAAAAGGAGCAGGTGGGCGCAGTCATTTTGAAGGAAGGTCCGCTGCTTCCGGGACGGGCGCTGCAAAAAATGCTGCCGCCTGTAGGGGACTACCATTTGACGGGGGTAGTCAACTATCTCGACCCATTGCCAGCCACGCAGTTTTTAAATGATACCCGCCTGTATACGGTGAGGAAGCTGGCGAAAACGATAGTCGACGTGATCGCAGGCGCTGGCTGAGCACGGTCATGACACCGCGTCGCAGCCGTTGCGGCACATGCTTGAGCGGGTAAGGCAAACAGCGAAAAGGACGGAAAGCGAAGTTCCGTCCTTTTTGGCTGTTAATAAATGGCGCCTGTCAAAACCCCTACCAAAATGATGAACAAGGAACAGAGAATCGCCCATTTGATCGCGTAGCGCTGAAACTCGCCCAGGTCTGTTTTGACCATCCCGACCAGAAGCAGTGTAGAGGCAACCAGCGGGCTCAAGAAATGGACAGGCTGCCCGAGAACAGAGGCGCGTGCGACCTGGACCGGATCAATGCCGTAAGCGGCAGCGGCTTCGGCCAGGATCGGCAGGACACCGAAGTAATAGGCATCGTTTGACAAGACGAAGGTGAACGGCATGCTCGTGAGCGCAACTACGAGCGGGAAAAAGGAGCCGAGAGATTCGGGGATAATGGCGACGAGCGAGTTGGCAATCGCATTGACCATTTTTGTCCCTTCAAAAATCCCTGTGAAAATTCCGGCAGCAAACACGAGTGTGACGACGGTGAGCGCGTTTCCGGCATGGGCGAGCATCCGCTCCTTTTGCTGCTCCAGATTGGGATAGTTCACCATCGAGGCGAGGACAAACCCGATCAGAAACAGCACCGGAACCGGGAGAGTGCCGAGAACGAGGAGGACCATGACCGTCATGACGAGCAAAAAGTTAAACCAGATCAGGCGCGGACGTTTGATGTCCTCCTGGACAGCGGAGGCCGCAGCAGCTTCGGAGAGCGGGGCATCCTCCTGCCCTGTTTGCAGCGTATCAATTACCCCGATGCGCTCCCGTTCCTTTTTGCCGAGCAAATAGGCAATCACGAGCACACAGACGATACCGCCCAGCATGGTCGGCAACAGCGGGATAAAAAAGTGGCTCGCATCCAGCCGCAACGAAGTAATCGCCCTCGTCGCCGGCCCGCCCCAAGGCGTCATGCCGCTCATGATGCTGAGTGAAAGCAACGAGATCGTCGCCAGCACAAGCGGCTTCATCCCCAGGCGCTTGTAGAGCGGCAGCATGGCTGAAATCGTAATCATATGCGTCGTGGTACCGTCCCCATCGAGTGCGACGGTCAGGGCCAGTATGGCTGTCCCGATGGCGATTTTGACGGGATCACCTTTCACAATATTCAGTATCTTGCGGATGAGCGGATCGAACAGCCCGGCATCGATCAAAACCCCGAAGAACAAAATCGCAAACAGGAGCAGGGCGGCGGATGGTGCAACCGTTTTCAATCCACTGAGCATCATTTCTCCAAGTTCGGAACCAAAGCCACCCAGCAGGGCAAAGACAATCGGTACAACCGTGAGCGCGGCAACCGGGGTTAACCGCTTTGTCATGATAAGGTACGTGAAGATGATGACCATAGCCAATCCGAGAAAAGTTAACACAAGAGTCCCTCCTTCAAAGAAGCAATCGCTTTCATATTGGGGTATGGTGAATGGTTACTCGTAGCTTAGAGCAAATGGCGAGATAAAGGAAATACATATTTTTTTGCTGATTTCGAAAAAAAAACTTATAAACGAACAACGCAAGAGCGAATCTTGCGTTGTATCAAGGTTAGAGGCTCGCTGTCTTGTTCAGGAAGTCGATAAAATGTTTCACGGTAGACAGCCGCAACACATCCTGATTGTACATGAGCCAGGTATTGCGCAGTACAGGCTCGCCGTTTTTGTAGGAAAGCCCGTAAGTATGCAAATTGTCCGATGGCTGCAGGCAAATTTCCGGCAGGATGGAGACGCCGAGACCTTGCTTCACCATTTCCTTGCATGTTTCCTGCCGATCGTTTTCCATCGTGACCAGCGGCGGGTCAGAGAAGCGGTCGCGCCACCAGCCGTTTATCAAGTTTTTCAGCGAGCTGTCGGTTTTGTAGTTGATAAACGGCAGCGAAGGCAGGTCGTCCAAGTCGACCTCGTCCTTGGAAATCAGGCAGAGCCGTTCTTTGTGCAAAAGCGTTTTCAGGCCGTACCATTCGTAATTGCCGCGCAAAATGCCAAGCTGGACGCTCGCAGAGTTCAACAGATGCATAATATCGGTGCTCCAGCCTGTATGGACGCTGAACTGCACGTGCGGAAACTGCGCGGAAAACTTTTTCAAAATCTTCGGGAGCTTGTACTGGGCGAAGTTGCTGGAGACGCCGAGCCGCAGCGTGCCGCGCACTTCGTTTTGCATGTTGAGAATGTAGTCCTTTGTTTTTTGCAGCTTCCTAATCATTTCCTCCGCGTAATCCGCCAGGTAAATGCCTTCCGACGTAAATTCGATCCCGTTTTTGACCTTGTAAAACAGGCTCGTGCCAAACTCCTTCTCCAGATTTTTCAGCCGATAGGTCAGGGCCGGCTGGGAAACATACAGGCGCTCTGCAGCGCGGCTGATGTTTTTTTCCTCATATAGAACGCGGATGGCCAGCCAATCTTTTTCATCCAATCGCATTCGCCTCCAAAACAGACTATAAAATTTTTTTATCAAAATCAGAAAAAAACATGTATTTCACTTATGATTTAGCTTATCATACGATACTTTCATTGAACAAGAAAAGGTGGTTGTGGCGATGAAAGTACCTGTCGTAATCATGAGGGGCGGTACAAGCAAAGGAGTTTTTTTGAATCACGCGCATATGCCAAAAAACGAGTCGCTCTGGGAACCGTTTCTGCTCGATGTGATGGGCAGCCCCGATCAGCGCCAGATTGACGGACTGGGCGGGGCCAATTCGTTGACGAGCAAGGCGGCGATTATCAAAAAAGCCGATTCCCCGGACTTTGACGTGGAATATACGTTTGCCCAGGTGAGTATTGACCAGCAAATGGTCGATTTCAAAGGGAATTGCGGGAACATCTCGGCAGCGGTAGGCCCGTATGCCATCGAGCAGGGGCTGGTGCAGCCGCAGGAGCCAATCACGACCGTGCGCATCTGGAACACGAACACGAAAAAGCTGATCGTCGCCGAAGTCGAGGTGGAAAACGGACGGGTAAAGGTAGAGGGGCAGTGCGCGATTCCAGGCGTACCAGGCACAGGCTCGCCGATCTACCTGTCGTTTACGCAAGCGGAGGGAGCAGTGACCGGAAAGCTTTTTCCGACCGGCAATCCGATCGACATGATAAAAGCAAACGGGCGGCTGATTCCCGTGTCGATTGTGGACGTCGCCAATCCACTTGTCTTCGTCCGGGCCAAAGACATCGGGCTTACCGGAACAGAGCTGCCTGCCGACTTCACGGCCAGCAAGTTGCAGGAGCTGGAGGAAATTCGTTCGATTGCCGCCGAGATGTGCAAATTCGCTGACCGCAAAGAAGCGACGCTCAAGTCACCGGCTGTACCGAAGCTGACAATCGTTGCGGCTCCGACGGACTACACCGACCTGACTGGCACTTATCGCAAAGCGGCGGACATGGATCTTTCCATTCGCATGATGTCGATGCAAAAGCCGCACCAGGCGCTGGCGATCACGGGAGCGATCTGCACCACGGCGGCCGCTTTTCTGCCTGACACCGTCCTCTCCGAGCTGATCGACATCAAGCGGGAGGTGCTGCGGCTCGCGCATCCCGGCGGCATCATCGAAACGAAGGCGGAATTTGTCGCGGGCCACATCAGCGCGATCAAAGTCGTGCGCACGGCACGGATGATTTTGGAAGGGTATGTGTACACGAAAAGCCATTACACGCTCGCTTCCCAACTGGCGTAATCGGGAAGCCCGGTCGCAAAACGCCGCCGATGGATGCACCGGTCGAGCGGCATCCCGTGTCCCGTCCCTGTAGCAACAAAGACCGTTACACTACCCAACGCCAAAAGCGCTCCGGTCGGACTGGGGATGAATCCCTTGTTCTGGCCGGAGCGTTTTTCGCAGCTGACACGTGTTCACAAAATAAAAATTGCAAGTTGGGCGCAGGGAGCATATACTCAAAGTAATAAGTGAGTAATCACTCGCTTTTATGAAATGCACCGATGACTTGCATCATGAACTGCACAAAGAGGGCAACATGCCCGTTTTTTGACCGCAATAACAAAAGTGATTACTCACTCACTTGGGATAGGGGAGATTCTGCATGAAACGTGTCTTGCGTGCAGTAAGTATCGGCAGTCTTGTTCTGGCTCTGTCAGGCTGCGGCCTTTTCGGGGAAAAGCAGCAGCCGCTGTCAGGGACAATCGAGGCGGATGAATGGCCGGTCGTGGCCGAAGTAGGCGGGCTGGTGACGAAGGTGATCGCCAAGGAAGGAAGCGAGGTGAAAAAAGGAGAGCTGCTGGCGGAAATCGACCCGCGCAGCTACGAGATCAGCGTGGCGGAGGCCAGGGCGGCATGGGAGCAGGCGAGGGCAAGGCTGGAGGAAGCGAAGGCAGGCTCGCGCGACCAGACGATTCAAAAGGGAGTAGCCGCCGTGCAGCAGGCGAATGCCAGCATCCGTTTGGCGCAGGCGAGAAAAAGCCAGACCGAGGCAGGAATCGCCAAGGCGCAGGAGCAGCTCGCGCGGGCCGAAGCACAGCGCGCAGGAGCGGAAGAGACGCTGCGCTACCAGCAAAAGCGGCTGCAGGAGGCGACGGCCTTGTATGAAAAAGGCGCGATCTCGCAAAAAGACCTGGATACGCAAAAAGAGGCGGTCAGCCAGGCGACTACCCAGTTGAACCAGTGGACGGCACAGGTGGCCGAGGCCAAGGCGGCGTACCGTTCCGCCCAGGAGGATGTGGCAGCAGCGGTTGCCCAGGTCGGCACAGCCGAAGCACAGCAGCAAGCGGCGCAAGCAGAGCTTGATCTGGTGCGGGCAGGCAGTACAGACTACGCGATCCGGGCACTGCTGGCAGCAGAGGAACAGGCGCAGGCGAGGCTCGACCAGGCGATGCTGCAACTGGAAAAGACGCGGATTGTCGCTGCAGAAGACGGCGTTTTGCTGCGCTCTTCCATCGAGCAGGGAGAGGTCGCCAAAGCGGGGGCTACTCTGTTTACGATGATGAAGGCCGACCAGCTCAAGCTCGTGGTGTACATCCCGGAAGCGCAGCTGAACCGGGTGCAAAAAGGGCAGGAGGTCGGCATCAAGGTCGATGCGTACCCGGATGAGACGTTTACAGGCACGATCAGCCGCATCGCGGACAAAGCGGAGTTTACGCCAAGAAATGTGCAGACACAAGATGAGCGGACCAAGCTTGTGTTTGCCGTCACGATAGACGTCACCAAAGGCCAGGAAAAACTCAAACCGGGCATGCCTGCCGATGTGCTGCTGCCGGACGAGGAGGGAGGCCGATGAGCGCCGCCGCCATTACGTGCCAGCAACTGACCAAGCGCTTCGGGGAGCGGGTCGCCGTCAACAGCTTGACCTTGACAGTGCCAAAAGGCTCGATTTACGGCTTCCTCGGCCCGAACGGTTCGGGAAAATCAACGACGATTCGCATGCTGTGCGGGCTGATGACGCCGACGACGGGCAGCGGAACTGTGCTTGGCTACGACGTCATGACCCAGAGTGAAGAGATCAAGCAGCGCATCGGCTACATGTCGCAAAAGTTCAGCTTGTATGAAGATTTGACAGTGGAAGAAAACCTCGATTTTTACGCGGGTGTCTACCAGCTCGGCGCAGCGGAGCGGCGGAAAAGAAAGGCGGAGCTGATCGAAATGGCAGGGCTGGCAGGCAGGGAAAAGCAGCTCGCAGGCTCGCTGTCCGGTGGATGGAAGCAGCGTCTCGCCTTGTCCTGCGCCCTTTTGCACAAGCCGGAACTGCTGATTCTCGACGAACCGACGGCCGGAGTCGATCCGGTGTCGCGGCGCATTTTCTGGGAAGTGATTCACGAACTGGCCGAGCAAGGAATTACCGTGCTGGTGACTACACACTACATGGATGAGGCCCAGACGTGCGACTGGATCGGGTTCATTTTTTTCGGCAACCTGCTTGCGGAAGGAACCCCGCAGGAATTGATTGGGCAGATGGGCGCGAACAATCTGGAGGACGTATTCATCGAGCTGGTGCGGCGTGAAGAAGCGCGGCAGGCGGCGGAGGGGGGAGCGCGATGAGACGGTTTGTCTGGGGGCGCTACTGGTCCGTCGTCAAAAAGGAAGTGATTCAGATCAAACGCGATCGGCCCAGCCTGGCGATTGCGCTGGTCATGCCGCTGATGCTGCTGTTTTTGTTCGGGTACGCGGTCAATACGGATGTGAACGACATCCGCATGGCCGTCTGGAACCAAAGCCCGTCCGCGGCAAGCCGGGAGCTGATCGATCAGTTCGTCCATACGAAAATTTTTCAGGTGACAGCAAGCGTCGGCGGCTACCGGGAACTGGAGGCGATGCTGGACGACGGAACGGCAGATGTCGGCCTGGTGATCGGGCCGGACTATACGCGCCAAAAAGACCGCGGCGAATCGGCCCACATTCAGATGCTCGTCAACGGCTCCGACCCGAATATCGCGCGAACGGCTGTGTCCAACGCCCAACTCATCGTGCAGCACCAGGCGATCAGCTTGCAGGAAAAGAAGCTGGAAAAGCAGGGAATGGGCGAGCTGACGATGCCGCTTGAGCTGGAGACGCGCGTGCTGTTCAATCCGAATATGGAGAGCATCGTCTTCAATATTCCTGGACTGATCGGGCTGATTATGCAAAACGTCACGATGATTTTGACCGCCTTTTCGCTCGTTCGGGAAAAAGAACGGGGCACGATGGAGCAGCTCGTCGTGACGCCGATTCGCCCCCTTGAGCTGATGCTTGGCAAAATTACGCCGTATGTCGGCGTAGGGCTGTTCTCGTTTTGCCTCGTGCTTTTCGTCGGGACGGCCTGGTTCGGGGTTCCGGTCAAAGGGAGCATCGGTCTGTTGGTCGCCTTGTCCGTCCTGTTTCTCGTGACTACGCTGCTGCTGGGGATTTTTATCTCGACTGTAGCGAAGACGCAGCTACAGGCGATGCAGATGGCCTTTGCGCTCATCCTGCCCAGCGTGCTGTTGTCCGGCTTCATGTTCCCGCGCGATTCGATGCCGGTCGTGATACAATGGTTAGGCGGGCTTGTCCCGTTGACCTATTTTCTGGAAATCTTGCGGGGCATCTTCTTGAAAGGCGTGGGCGCCGAGGCGCTCTGGGAAGAGATTGTCGGGATGGGCGCATTCAGCCTGGTCATTTTGGCTGTCGCCATCGGCCGATTCCGCAAGAAGATTGAATAGAGGAGCGTAAAAGACGTATGAACAAGCCGCCGTCGTTTGCAGAGGGCCTGTTGCAATATGTGGAAGAGCTGAAGGACGAAAGCGAGATGACGGAAAAGCAGCGCAATATTTTGCGGGCCTCCGTCAAGCTGTTCGCGGAAAAAGGCTTCCACGCCAGCTCTACCTCCGAGATCGCCAAAGAGGCGGGAGTGGCTGAAGGAACGATTTTCCGCCATTACAAATCGAAAAAAGACATTTTGCTCGCTGTCGTGGCACCTGTGCTGGTGAAATTTGCAGCGCCGTTCATTCTGAAAGATGTGCGCGAGATTTTCAAGGAGCGGGCGCAAAAGCCGTTTGGCGAAATCGTCACGGAGCTGTACCGGAATCGCCTGAATCTGGTGGTCGCCAATGAAAAGCACATCCGCATCTTGCTCCAGGAAGCGTTTTTTCATGACGAGATTCGCGAAGCGCTGATTTCGACTGTATTTGAGGATGCGAAGGTGATGGCGCAAAAGCTGATCGAGGCCAAGGTGGATGCGGGCGAGCTGCGCCCGCTGCCGAGCCAGGCGGTCTTTCGCGCCGTCCTGTCTGCAATGATCGGTCTGGTGCTGTTTCGCCAGGTGCTGGACAAGGACGATTATGCAGCCTACAGCGATGAAGAGCAGATTGCCATGACTGTCGATATATTGCTGAACGGAATTGCAAAATGATTTTTATCGATAAGCAAGCGTTTTCTCTCAAGTTGCCTCTGGAAAATCTGCTGAGGAATGGTATAATTGCAAACAACTTTTTGCTGTTTGCTTTTGGAGGAGAAAAACCATGAATTTGTTATCAGAGAGAGAATGGCTTGCGTATCGGGAAAAAAACAAAGACCGTGCGCGCATGCTGATTTCCTGCCCGGACCGGGCGGGAATCGTTGCGGCGGTCTCGAACTTTTTGTTTCAGCAGGGCGCAAATATCGTCCAGTCTGACCAATACACGACTGACCCGGAGACAGGGCGCTTTTTCATGCGGATTGAATTTGATCTGGTCAACCTCAAGGAACGCTTTGAGGCGATCAAGGCGGAGTTTGCGCAGGTAGCCGACAGCTTCGGCATGGACTGGTCGCTGGTGGAAGCGAACAAGCGCAAAAAGGTTGCGCTGTTTGTTTCCAAAGAAGACCACTGTCTGCTGGAGCTGTTGTGGCGCTGGAAGTCCGGCGAGCTGCACGCGGATATTTCTATTGTCATAAGCAACCATCCAGACATGAAAGAGACGGTAGAGTCGTTTGGCATCCCGTACCGCTGCATTCCGGTGACGAAGGAGAACAAGCCGCAGGCGGAACAAGCGCAACTGGAAGCGGCAGCGGGCGTCGATTTGATCGTCCTGGCGCGCTACATGCAGATTTTGTCCCCGCGTTTTCTCGCCGATTACCATATGCGGATCATCAATATCCACCATTCATTCCTCCCTGCCTTCGTGGGGGCCAAGCCTTACGAGCAGGCGTATCGTCGCGGCGTGAAGCTGATCGGTGCGACCGCGCACTACGTCACCGAGGAACTGGACGCAGGTCCGATCATCGAGCAGGACGTACAGCGCGTCACGCACCAGGAGGACGTCGAGGCGCTGAAGCAGCTCGGACGCCAGGTAGAGCGTACCGTGCTGGCGCGCGCTGTTCGCTGGCATCTGGAAGACCGGGTGCTGGTGTACGGCAACAAGACGATTGTGTTTCCGTAAATACGATATGGGCAAAGCCGCTTCTTGTATGTGGCTTTGCCAAGCAGGAAAAGGCTTCCCGCGGTGGGAGGCTTTTTTTGTAGCGTCTAACGCTTCACGCATGCCTGAAGCGATTTTTCCCTCAAAACCATCTCCAAAAACCGCTCCACTACCGGGCGATAGCTGGTTTCTTCCTCGCGCGTGCAGATGTAGACAGGGCGTCTGATCTCCACGCCGGGGACGGTTACGCGCCCGATTTCGTTGCGCTCGATCATTTCCGTGACAGCCACCGCGGGGGCAAGCATCGTTCCGTACCCTGCGCGTACAGATTGGATGGATTCGACCAGCCCGTGATATTGCAGGCCGACGCGCGGGCGCTTGACGCCATGCTCGCGGCAGAGGGAAAACAGCCATTCCCGCGTCGAACTGCCTTGTTCCCGCAGCAAAAATGGCTCCTGCACAAGCTGCTCCATGCTGATCTCTTTGCCCGCATACGGGTGATCGGCGGGTAGGATGAACCAGTAGGGTACATCTGTCACGTGTACGCGCCGGACTGGCAGCTCGTCCCATGATTCCTTGATGACGATGGCGAGATCGACCTGACTGCTCAATAACAGTTCAATCGATTGCGCGGAATTGCGAGTGCGGACTTCCACATCGACCTGCTCGTACTGCCGCTTGAACGCAGCGAGCCACTTGGGCACGAGATAGTGGGAGGGCAAATAGGTGGCGGCGATGCGCAGCTTGCCCTTTTTGCCCTGCTTCATTTCTGCAAGCTGCCACTCGATCTCGCGCTCCCAGTCGTAGATGCGGCGGGCTTTTTCCAACAGAAAGCGTCCTTCGTCGGTCAGGGTGATTCCCCGGCCATGAGGGGCGACGAGTGCAACTCCCAGCTCGTTTTCCAGCTTGCGGATTTGCGCGCTGACCGCAGGCTGGCTGATCGAGAGGGCATCTGCGGCTTCGGTCACGCTTTGGCGCGAGGCTACTTCCACAAAAATGCGCAAGGCGTGCAGGTTCATTTTGCTCCCTCCATTCATAACCAAAAATGATGATTTTCGCACGAATATGTATTAGATCCAATGAATGATTCCTTGTATGGTAATCCATAGAACGCCGGGAAGTAAAGGAGCAAAAAAGAGATGAGAGAAATCAGCGGGAAAACGCAGGTTGTCGCGGTTGCCCTGGTGACGGCGCTGTGCATGCTCGGGGATTCGATGCTGTATGTGGTGCTGCCGCTCTATTGGCGGGAGGCCGGGCTCGGTTCGCTGTGGGAGGTGGGCGTGCTGCTGTCGGTCAACCGCTTCATTCGGGTTCCGCTTGGGCCGCTCGTCGGGAAGTGGTACGAGCGGACAGGCGGGCGCACCGGGCTTGTCCTCGCAGTCGTGCTCGCTTTTGTGACGACGCTGTCGTACGGTTTCCAGGGCTTTTGGCTGTGGCTTGTGATGCGCAGTCTGTGGGGCGTCGCCTGGACGTTTTTGCGGCTGGGGGCGTATTCGTTGATTGTGTCTGTGGCAGACGGACATAACCGTGGGCAGATGATGGGGCTGTACAACGGTTTGTACCGTCTCGGCAGCCTGGGGGGAATGCTCGCAGGAGCGCTGTTCGCCTCCTGGTACGGCTTGCAGCCGGCTTCGCTTCTGCTCGCCTGCTGCTCGCTGTTTGCGCTGTTGCTCGTCTTTTTCTACATTCGTCCTGGCTTTTCCTGCCGGACCGCGTCAGCTGTAGGGGAAGGCGGGGAGTCGCGCAGGCTGGGGCTGTGGCGGCAGGCGGCCATGCAAAAAACCATGCTGACCGCGCTTTTCGTCACCATGGTTTATCAAGGCATGTTTGCTTCCACGCTGAGCAGGCTGGTAGAGCAGCGGGCCCCGTTTCTCGTGCTCGGAGGCATCGTGCTGGGAGCTGCCGTGCTCGCAAGCGTGGTGCAAGGACTGCGCTGGTGCTGGGAGCCGTGGGCCGCGCCTGTAGTCGGCAGGCTGGCGGATCGGTACGGCAGAAGGAAGATGTTTGCCGCGACGCTTTTTACAGGCTCTCTCCTGTTCGCGCTCAGTCAGGCGGGGGTGCCGCTTGGCGCGTGGTTTGCGGTGCTCTTCGGCATCCAGTTGACCGCGACGATTCTTACGACAGTGATGGACACGCTCGCGGCAGATGAAGCAGCCAGGCACGCGAACAGCACAGCAGTCATGACGTTTTATTCCGTCATCACAGACGTGGGTGCGGCCTTGGGACCGCTGTTCGCCTTTTGGCTTGATGAGCATGCCGGGCTATCCGCCATGTACATGGGGCTTGCCGCAGCGCTTCTGCTCATCGCCGCATCATGGAGTGTCAGACAGAGACGGGAGAGTCTGGAAAACGCTCCTTGAGCGCAGTCAAAATATGGGCGATCGCCGCTTCCTTGTCCGGGCCGTGCAGCAGCATGTGATTGGAATGCTCGTACCAGGTGATTTGCGGCGACGCGGATTTGTCTACGCTGGTTGCCAGAAGCTGGGCGCTGATGGCATGCACCGTGTCGTCCCGCTTTGCCTGCAGCAAGAGGTACGGTGTCTTGATCTGTCCCAGGAGAGGCTTCGTTTCCGACAAAAGCCGG
This sequence comes from Brevibacillus gelatini, assembly GCF_003710935.1. Lineage (GTDB taxonomy): Bacteria > Bacillota > Bacilli > Brevibacillales > Brevibacillaceae > Brevibacillus > Brevibacillus gelatini. The sequence continues at coordinate 28,053 of NZ_RHHS01000037.1, read as the reverse complement.
CGAAACTCCAGCATGCTGCTGATCGGGATTCTGCCGATGCTTCTTATGTAGCGGCGCGAATGGGTGGGGAAGTCCTCGCGCAAGTAGTTCATCGCTTCCTTTACGTCCCAGTATTTGTACGGCGTATTGATCGTAATCAGCAGTTCGACAGGGTAGCGGGTCGTCAGATGAAAGGCGAGCAGGCCGCCCATGGAAAACCCGATGATGACGATCTTGTCTGAGCGCATGGAGAGGCGTTTGTAGCCTTCCTCCGCAGAGCGCAGCCAGTCTTTGCGAGTGCTGCGGGCCATCTCGCGGCGAGTCGTCCCGTGCCCTTCCAGCGTGGGACACTCGACCTGGTAGCCAACCTCGCGCAGCGCTTTGGCGAGGGGCAAAACATCGTTGATGTCTCCGGCGAATCCGTGGATGAGAAGGCAACCGACTGTTCCTGACATCGTGATCTCTTCCTCTCAAATGTTGGCAATTTGCTTTGTGTACGTATTATATACCGAATACGGACGGGAAGCGACTGCGCGGGTGCAGCTTGCTTGCGAAAACGAAAAGGCCCCATCCCGGCAGGATGAGGCCGATTTTGCAAAAACTGCGAGCAGAAATGAAGCTGTCAGTCGCAGGGCTGGTCAAAAGGTTACAGTTCAATTGTTTTCAGCTCTGGCGAAATGAGCAGTTTCGGCTCTGTGCACGCCTGGATGTCCTCTGCCGTATAGCCTTCCGCGACTTCGACCAACAGCAGGCCGTCCGGTGTCACGTCGAGAACCGCTCTGTCCGTGATGATCCGGTTGACCACTTTTTTGCCAGTGAGCGGGAGAGCGCACTTGTTCAAAATTTTCGGCTCGCCATGCTTGTTGACGTGGTCCATGATGACGACGATTTTTTTCGCGCCGTGCACGAGGTCCATCGCTCCGCCCATTCCTTTGACCATCTTGCCGGGAATCATCCAGTTCGCCAGATCGCCCTCGGCAGAAACCTCCATCGCGCCGAGAATGGCGAGGTCGATGTGCCCGCCGCGAATCATGGCAAACGACTCGGCGCTGGAGAAGTAAGCCGCGCCGGGAATCGCTGTGACGGTTTCTTTTCCGGCGTTAATCAGATCGGGATCGAGTTCGTCCTCGGTCGGATAGGGGCCGATTCCGAGCAGGCCGTTTTCCGATTGCAGCACGACGGTTTTTCCTTCCGGGATGTAGTTGGCAACCAGCGTAGGCATCCCGATCCCGAGATTCACGTAAAAGCCATCCTCGATTTCCTTGGCAGCACGAATGGCAATTTGCTCACGAGTAAGCGACATATCTGTTTCCTCCCTTGAATGACCTTTGTCTGTGATCGTGTCTTCGGTTAGGAGCGGACCGTGCGCCGCTCAATCCGTTTTTCAAACGACGGAGCCTGAATCAGCCGCTGGACGTACACGCTTGGCGTGTGGATGTGATCCGGGTCCAGCTCGCCTGTTTCCACGATTTCTTCTACCTCGACAATCGTGATTTTTCCGGCGGCGGCCATCATCGGATTGAAGTTTTGCGCGGTCTTGCGGAAGACGAGATTGCCCATCTTGTCGGCTTTCCACGCCTTGATGAGCGCAAAGTCGCCCGTGATCGCATGCTCCAGCAAATACTCCTTGCCGTTGAAGACGCGCGTCTCGCGGCCTTCCGCAATCGGGGTGCCGACGCCCGCAGGCGTGTAGAAGGCAGGGATGCCAGCGCCGCCAGCGCGGATTCTTTCGGCCAGCGTGCCTTGCGGTGTCAGCTCGACTTCCAGCTCGCCCGAGAGGAATTGACGCTCAAACTCCTTGTTTTCCCCGACGTAGGAAGAAACCATTTTTTTGATTTGCTTTTCGCGCAGCAACAGGCCGAGTCCCCAGTCATCCACGCCGCAGTTGTTGGAGACGACAGTGAGGTTTTTCACTGCTTTGTCGCGCAGGGCGATAATGAGATTTTCCGGAATGCCGACCAGTCCGAAGCCGCCGACGAGCAGTGTAGCCCCATCGTGAATATCTGCTACGATCTCCGCATAAGAAGAGTAAATTTTTGCCATGACGATCACTCCCACCATGAAAAAATGTCGTTGTACGCGAGTAAAGACTTTTGTAAGCGCTAACAAGAGAGCGGACAGTTGCTTGAATATTTCCGCCTTTTCATCATACAGCATACGAGTTACAAACAAGTGACGAGAATTTGCCCGATAATAAAAAAATATAAAAAGTGACAGAAAAGTGGTACAACTATTTTTGTTTTCTGTAAAATATATTTTGTCAATTATTATTCTTCTTTGATTCGGGTCTGATGACTTGCTGTTGTTCAGCGAAGCATTCGCTGCGTGGACGGGCGGATTATGGAAGGTTGCAGGAGTGAAAGTATGAAAAAATGGATCAGCCTCACGATTGTTGCCTTGCTTTTGACAGGTTGCGAAAAGCTGGACGAAAGAGTCGGGCAGCTCAAGCGACTGGATGAAGAAATCGTGGTGAAGGTGAAAACGGTAAATGCTTACACGGTAGAGGATAACCAGGACGTCCGTACGCTGGAGGTGACAGGCGTGCTGACGCCTCGCCAGGAGTTGGGGCTGTCGTTTGGCACTTCCGGCAAAATCGCGAGCATTCTCGTGCAGAAGGGGGCGAGTGTGAAAGCGGGCCAGACGCTGGCGACGCTGGACCAGTCCGGATTGCAGGCGGAGATTCAGGCGGCGTCCGGGCAGGTAGCGAGTGCTGCGCTCAGGCAAAGCAAGGCGCTGGCCGGGCCGGAGAGCCACGAAGTGCAGACGCAAAAGCTGCAGGTGGAAAAAGCGAAGGAGCTTGCTTCGAAGGCCGAGCGGGAATATTCGCAAGCCAGCATTCTTTTTGCCAACGGGGCCATCTCCAAAGATGAGCTGGACAGGCTGGCTTTGGCGCAAAAGCAGGCCAGGCTCAGTCTGCAGGAAGAAGAGATCGCCTACAACAAGCTGATGCAAGGCGCGGATCGGCTGGATGTCGAAGAGGCCAAGGTTGGAGTGAGCCAGGCCAACGTCCAGCTCAGCCGTGCGAAGCAAGAGGCGGCCGAAGCCGTGCTGAAGGCGCCTTTTTCCGGTGTAGTGGCAGAGATTTCGCAGGTGGCTTCCCAACAGACTGGTCCTGGCAGTGAAGTCATTCGTCTGGTGGATACGAGTGCCTGGATCGTCAAGCTGCAGGTGGGAAGTGAGCAGATCAGCAGCTGGCAGAAGGGGGCGACAGTGCAGGTAAAAGCGGCGGATGGCAGCGAGGCAGAAGGCAAAGTGACGTTTGTCTCGCCGATCATGGATCAACATGTGGGGGCTTATCCGGTTGAAGTGACGGTTGACGGCAGCGCCGTGAACTGGAAAGGCGGCATGACGGTCACGTGCCACTACCCGCTGGCGGCGAAAAAGGGCCCGCTTGTGCCTGTCGCAAGCATCGGCGTTGCGGAAGAGGAATACTACGTCATGAAAATCAACGAAAACATAGTGGAAAAGACGCCTGTAAAACTGGGTGCGCTGCACGGCACATTTTACGAGGTCCTGGAAGGGCTTGAGCCGGGCGATCTGATTGTCGGGTCGGGTCTTTCCTACGTGGTGGACGGCGAGGCGGTGAAGGTGGCAGATGAATAACAAAGCGCTTCTGACAATCGTTCCTGCCCTTGCCCGTCTGAAAGCAGTGCTTCTTTGCCTGCTTGCGATTGCCGCTTTGTTCAGGCTGGATGTGCAGACATTTTCCGAGCGGGGATTGCCGGAGTACAGCATAAACCTCGTTGCATCAGGGCTGACAGCAGACCAGGTCGATGCGACGGTCACGCGAAAAGTCGAGGAAGCAGTCCGCGCAATGGGCAGTGCCGTGATGATTTCTTCCGATTCCCGCCCCGGTGCGGGCACCATTACCGTAAAAACAGCGGAAAATCTCGGCTCTGATTACAAAAAGCGTCTGGAACAAAAGCTGGCGGAGGTCGTGAAGACACTGCCTGTCAAGGAGTACAGCATCAGTCAGGAGAAGCTGGGAGACAGTCTGGTCGGGTATTACCTGCTCCATGGCAGCGATGTGCAGACACTTGCCAATGTTGCCCGTTATACCGTCTATGAAAAACTGATCCAGACGCCGGGCATTGCCCGAGTGGAAGTGGACGGCCAGCCTGTTCGCGAGCAGATCGAGGTAGTGTTTCGCCCTTCTATGCTGCTTGCGTACGGCTTGACTCCGGGGGATGTACTGGATCAGCTTCAAAGTGATGTGGTCGGGGAAGAGATCGGCACAGTCGGAAAGGCGGCAGATCGCACCGCTTTTACGTGGACGAGCCAAACAGAAGGGCCACAAGGGCTCGGCAAGCAATTGATTGCGACCGACAAAGGATACGTGCCGCTCTCGATGCTGGCCGATATACGCGACACAAGAGGCAGCAAAGGCGAGGCGGTAAGTGTCTATCGCGGTTCTCCGGCGGTGGGCATCTCGGTCTACGCTGCGGAAGTGGGGCAAATCCCTTCCATCCGCAAAGAGACGGCTCAAAAAATTGCCGAGCTGAACGAAGAGGCGGCTGGCAAGTATGAGCTGGCTCTGTTTGAAGATTACGCCCTGCCCATCTCGGCGGCGACCGGGCAGCTGGCTTTGCTTGCTGCTTTGGCAGCGGTGCTTTGCGCTCTTTTTCTCGGCGTAACCTTGAAGCGGGCAGGTCCTGCCTTGCTGTCGCTGCTCGCTGTGTTCATGGCGGCAGGGGCCGTTTTGGGCGGCATGTGGCTGTCCGGGTTGAAGCTGACCTTTTCCACACTGGGGCCGCTTCTCGTATTTGTGCTAGTTTACCTGGTTGCGGGCGCTGCTTTCTTTTCCCGTCTGGACAGGCTTGGCGCCTATTCACTCACGGGAAGTCTGAAAACCGCATGGGCGGTGATGAAGCCGCTGCTGCTCGCGCTTGTCGTCATGACAGCCGCCTGGTTCACTGTCGTCATGACGGATATGCTCAAGCCAGAAGACAAAGTCGTCCTGTTCGATGCCTGGCCCGTGCTCGTTTTGGGCGTGGCAAGCCTTGTGCTCGTGTACGGCTGGATTGTTCCGGTGCTGGCCGGGACGTGGCTGCAAGCAAAAGAGACGCCAGCCGACGAAGGCAGCCTGCGCTTACCAGGACGGTTGACGCGCGCGCTCGTCGCCCGCTGGGAGCGGCTGGTGCAGCAAGGCTACCTGCCGTTTGGCCTCACGCTCGCAGCGTCTGTTGTCCTTGTTGTGCTGCTGGAAGCGTTTGTGCTGGTGGAGCCGTTTCGCGACGTGACGCCACACAGCAAGACGCTGACGCTGCCGATGGTTCAGGAAAGCAGCGTAGACGATGCGATCAAGGCGGCGCAGACGGCCGAGGAACGGCTGCGCGGCTTGGCAGAGGTGGCTGACCTGTACACTGTCGCCTCGCGCGAGCGGTTGACGATCCATTTGAAGCTGACGGACAAGGCGGATTGGACCCGCTCCGTACTCGATCTGGAAAAAGAGCTGGACAAAAAGCTGCGCGACATCCCGCAAACCGACCCGTTCGCGCTGGTCGTCAACGAAGAGCAGAAGACACGCCTGGAATTTACGGTCAAGGGGCCTTCGCAGGAAACGACGAACCAGATTGCCAAGGAAATTCTTCGCTACCTGCAGGAAATGAGATGGCGCGACAAAGACGACCGGGAAATCGTCACCGATGAACGGATCGGGCCGAAGCCGCAAACCGCGTTGATCGATATTCGCCCGAGGGCGGAGATGCTGGCGCGCTATCGTCTGAGCGAAGCAGAGATCAAGCGCCAACTGGAAAGCTATCTGGGCGAAAAGCAGGCGGGAAGCATCTACGTAAACGAGCGCAATGTTTCCGTAGTCGCCCGCTTCCCGGACAAGTGGATGGATCACCCCGAGCAGGTGAAGCAGATTCTCATCCGCACTCCGCAAGGGCCTGTTCGCCTGGCCGATCTGGTCGACTGGTCCATTGGCGGGGAGCCGCAAGTGTATGAGCGCCAGGACGGCATGTACATGGTCAAGGTCAGCAGCGCCATTGCTGACCCGAGATGGATTGACGGCCTCGCGTACACCCTGCCGCTGTCCATGCAAGAAAAGATCAACGTCCCGGAAGGCTATACGATTCTCAACGAGGACGAACTGGAGAAGTTGAGTGAGGAACTGTCCGACAAAAAAGACTGGAGCGGCCGGATGATCGTCATGATCGCGATGGCAGCTGTCGTCCTGATGGCGAGCCTGCTCTTGCGGCGAAGAAAGCGGGACGGCTGGTTCGCCCTGCTCCTTTTGCCAGTCTTGTCAGGAGGGGTCACGCTGGGGCTGCTCTGGCTGAATCACCCGATGAATGTCATGGGCTTCTACGGCATCGCGGCAGCGGCTGCCGTGCTCGTCTCGCAGGCGTTGCTTGTTCTCGACGAAATGGTAAGAGCAGGCGACGAGCAGCCTGACATATGGGAGGGTGTGCGAGCCGGCGTGAAGCGCGCATGGGCTGCCAAGACAGGCGTGAGTGCCGCGATTGTCATTGCCTGCCTGCCGATTACAGGCGGCTGGATGGCGGGGAGCAGTTCGTTTGCCTCTTTTGCCACCGCCTTGTTGTTCGGAGCGTTGCTCGCCTGGTTTGTCACCCTCGTGCTCGTGCCCGGCATGCAGCACGCAGCCCAATGGAGCGAGGCCGTCCAGTCGGATTTGTCGCTTGCCCTTCTCATCCGTCGCCTTCGCGACTGGCGGGAAAATGAGCGGATTCGCCGCCGGGACCTGCGGGAATTGAAAAGCAGACAAAAGCAACTCGCAAGCGAACTGCGCGAGGAACAACGGGAACGCTCCGTCCATCCGAAAAAGGATTTGTCGCAGGAGGACTTTTTGCCGCTTTCAACAGGTACAGAGGACGCCAGGTCGTAACGGCTGGCGTCTTTTTTATTTGTTCACAGGCTCGGCAAGGACTTTTTTTGCAATCTCGGGTAAGATGAGAGAAGAACGGAGTATGGGAGGGAACCCGCGCGTGCGCCGCTATAAAAAACTCCTGGATTATCTGCTGTTGGCTGCCATTTTGCTGGGCCTGTTTTTGTCGTCCTCCCAGCCATACTACAAGCAGGATTTGCGGGGAACGATATCGAGGATTGTGGATGAAAAAAGCTGGACGGAGCGGATGGAAGGGATTACAATTCCGTATGCGGGCCGCGAAATCAGCGTCGAGAACAAGGGAGCCGCGGGCTTTATCGAGTTTTTCCTTCGCAAAGGAACGCATTTTGCGGTGTTTGCCTTGTTGGCGTTCAGCTTTTATCGCGTGTTTTCCCAGCGCCTTTCGTTTGCAGTAGCCCTGCCCTGGAGTGCTTTTTGCAGCCTGCTGGTAGCGGTCCTGGACGAGTGGCATCAGACTTTTACCCCGGATCGGACAGGAATGGTCAATGATGTTTTGCTGGATTTGTCCGGTTCTGTCACGATGTTGTTGATAATTCTTCTCAATTATCTATATTCACGAAGAGCATATCAGTATAAAATGAAGTGAGCAACTGCCAATCTGACCTGGCAGTTGCTTTATTGAGAGATTAGGGAGTGGATGAGATTCGTGTCAGAGAAAAAGAATGTACTTGTACTGAACTGCGGCAGTTCCTCGGTGAAGTACAAACTGTATGAAATGCCGGGCAAAACGTTGCTTGCCCAAGATTACTTGCAGCAAATTCAACGCGACGAATACGAGGATACCATTCGCGGCGTGTTTGAAACATTGAAGCAGTATCGCATTGATATTATCTCCCACCGGGTTGTTCACGGTGGCGAAGCATTTAAACATTCCGTCATCATCGACGATCAGGTAAAAGCGGAGATTCGCAGCCTGTCCCGTTTCGCACCGCTGCACAACCCGATCAACCTGAAAGGGATTGAAATCGCGCAGAGCATTTATCCTGAATTGAAGCACGTGGCTGTTTTTGACACCGCGTTTCACCAAACGATGCCGCCGTCCTCCTATTTGTACGCGCTGCCGTACGAGTATTACGAGCATTACGGCATCCGCAAGTACGGCTTCCACGGCACGTCCCACCGCTATGTGATGGGCCGGGCGGAGGAAATGTTGAATCGGCCGAAAGAACAGCTCAGACTCATCAGCTGCCATATCGGCAGCGGTGTCAGCATCACGGCGATTCGCTACGGAGAATCGTTTGATACGTCGATGGGGATGACTCCGCTGGCCGGACTGTCGATGGGAACGCGCAGCGGCAACATCGATCCTGGCATCATTCCATACATTGAAGAGATCGAGAAGACGGACACAGCGGGCGCCATTACCATTTTGAACAACAAGAGCGGACTGATGGGGGTCTCCGGCGTCTCCAACGACTTGCGCGACGTCATGGAAAAGGCGGAAGAGGGACATTACCGCAGCCAACTGGCCCTGGAATTGTTCACAACGATCCTGCATAAACATATCGGGCTGTATTTGGCGAGACTGAATGGAGTCGACGGGATTATTTTTACGGCCGGTGTTGGAGAAAATAGTGCTAAAGTACGTGAAATGGTTTGCACCGGGCTGGAATTTGCCGGGGTCAACCTGGACCGCGAAGCAAACCGGGCAAGCAAAGGAGAGGCATTTATCAGTACCGAATTCTCTCCGGTAAAAGTTATGGTAATTCCTACCAACGAAGAGCTTGTCATGGCTACAGACGCCTACGAGCTGTCTTTTCAATAGCAGGTAGTGCGTCCTTTTAGAAAGAATAGGCTTTTCAGTATTGGAATTTCTCTGCTATACTAGGAGAATGAGGCTTCTGGTTTGAGGTTCTCACCATTTTTCTGAAATAATAAAAGGAGTGCAAACTGGATGGCAGTACAAGTGGGAAGCATCATCGAAGGAAAGGTGACAGCGATTAAACCGTTTGGGATGTTCGTCGCAGTCAGCGAAACCGAGCAAGGGCTGGTTCACATTTCCCAAGTAGCAAACGGTTTTGTAAAGGATATCAACGATCACTTTACCGTGGGGGAACAAGTAAAGGTAAAAGTTCTCTCCATTGATGATGCAGGTAAAATCTCGCTTTCGGTTCGCGCCGCACTCCCAGCGCCTGAGCGTCCGGAGCGCGAAGAGCGCCGTGGTGGTGGTTATCGTGGAGGCGACCGCGGAGGAAATACAAAACGCGATAGCGCTGCTTCCTTCGAGGACAAATTGAAAAAATGGTTGAAGCACAGCGAAGAGAACCTTGCGACGATCAACAAAAAGAACGCAAAACGTGGCTATTAAAGCCTTGTGATAACGAAAAAAAGACGGGATCCCCCGTCTTTTTTTACGCTTGGAAGCTTGATAAGCCTTGCTGGAAGAAGCCGGGATTATTCCAAATAATAAAATAGCCCCGATTCTTGGTCGATCATCGGTGTGGCAACACCTTTGTCAGTCGCAATGGTTTGGTTTGGATTGCTTGTTGCGCCAAGGTAGGCGGTAAAAATTTTGTTCGATCGTGTCGTAACAACTGTTTTCGCGACCGGGGCGGGTTCTTGATTGTTGTTTTGGATATGAACCGGATTGTTCGTTCGGTACCAGGCAAACTGACCGTCTGCTTTTGCCAGGCTGGCGACTCCAAGCCCCGTGCCATCAGGCAGCGTCATTTTGTGGACAGTGAGCATTTTCCCATGCTCAAGCCATACGTCAAAAAGAGCAAACAGAGAGGAATCGTGAGCAGGATGCAGGTTGATTTATCGCCATTTGTTGCTGTAACTCCCGAAGCGGCGGCAGTGCCAAACGTTGCGCTTTACACGGTCAGCTACTACAGCGACGATTTGCTGGTCAAGGCGGCACTTGCTGTGCCGGAGAGCTTTCTTGCGGACGAAGCGAAGCTCCCGGCTTTGCTTTATTGCCGCGGCGGGATTAGAGGAATCGGCCGGGTCAGGCCGGAGCGGATCAGCCAGATGGCTGCCTTTGGCTATGTCGTGCTCGCCCCGCACTATCGGGGAAATGAAGGGGGAGAAGGGCGCGACGAGTTTGGCGGAGCCGATCGGCAGGATGTGTTCGCGGCCTATGAGCTGCTTCGTCAATTGAATATTGTCGACCCCCGGCGGATCAGCGCGTATGGCTTTTCCAGGGGCGGGGTCATGGCGTTGTTTGCGGCGATGGAGTGCAAAGGCTTGCTGGCGACGGTCGTCTGGGGCGGCGTCAGCGACATGGCGTTGACGTACGAGGAGCGGGTGGACATGCGGAGGATGATGCGCAGGCTGATCGGGCACCCGCGCAAGCAGGAGGAAGCTTACCGCTACCGAACCCCGCTGTATCGTGCGGCAGAGATTGCCTGTCCTGTGCTGATTATTCACGGGACAGAAGATGAGAACGTGAGCGTAGAGCACGCCCACAGACTGGCAGAGGCGCTGCGCCAGGCCGGTGTCCCCCACGAAAAATGGCTGGCGGAAGGGGCCAGCCATCTGTTTGTAGGAGATGAAATCGAGTTGTACACGCGCAAAATGTTTGCCTGGCTGGATGAACGCGGCCAGGAACGGGTCGCTGCCACCCAGGCGCTAACCTAATCGACTTTCGGGGTAAGCGGCAGCGTAATCGTAATTTCCGTTCCCTGTCCGGGGGTGCTTTTCACTTGCAGCTCGCCGCCGTGGTTTTCGACCATGCGGCGCGAGATCGGCAAGCCCAGCCCGGTTCCGTCTTCTTTCAGGGAGAAGAACGGCTCGAAAATCCGCACGAGATACTCTGGAGGAATCCCTTCTCCCGTATCTTTCACTTTTATATGTACCGCTTTTTCGTCCAGGTGGCTTTCGATGACAAGAAGGCCGCCTTCTTTCATGGCCTCGATACTGTTTTTCATCAGGTTCAGCAAAATTTGCTTGAGCTGCTCGACATCGGCATGCAGGCGAATATGGGGCGCACAGCGATCCACGATCTCGATGCCGTGCAGCATCGCTTCGGCATTCATCAACGGGAGAATCGAGTGGATGACGCCCGCGAGATTGACCTCGCGATAGTCCGGCTTGGACGGCTTGGAGAGCATCAACAGTTCGGTGACGATCCGGTTGACGCGCTCGATTTCCTCCAAGATAAGCGGGAGATAGTAGCGATCCCGTTCCTGATCGGACAGGCGCTGTTCCAGCAGTTGGATAAAGCCGTAGATGACGGTCAGCGGATTGCGGATTTCATGGGCGGCTCCGGCTGCCAACTGTCCGACCATGGCGAGTTTTTCCGACTGGTTCAAGTATTCTTGAATCTGCTCCTGTTCGGTAATATCGAGAAAAGCGACCATCCAGCCCGACTCCTGATCGTGCTGGTGATTGTGCAGCGGCACGTACGAGACAAGCGCGATAAAAGGCGTATCATCCTTCTTGTACAGCGTCATTTTGCGATTGACGAACCAGGGGGAGTCCTGACTGTCGGTTGAGGCGGCAAAAGAAGCATCCTTGCACATCGGGTAGCCTGCCTCATCGACCTTGACGAGATCGTTTGCCAGTTTGTTGACGTGAATGCCAGCTCCGGCATGGGGATGGGTAATGATCCCGACGGGCAGCGAGTTGAGGATTTGCTCCCGAATATTTTTTTCTTCCGTTAAAATTTGCCGTTGCATCGCGTCCTGGGCAAACAAATCGGCAATGTTGCTCGACATCTTGTTGAATTCCTGGGCGAGCTCGCGGAATTCATCCTGGTGCGTGTACACAATTTGCTGCCCGAACGTCCCTTTGGACACTTCGCGAGCCTGCCGCATCAACGACTCGATGGGGCGAAGCAGTTCGTTGCGGAAGTAGAACGTGCAGAAAAAGCCGAACAAAATCGCTGCGACTGAAACCGTGTAGGTGAGAATGAGCGAAACGCGAATGCTTTCGTTTGTGTGCTGAAACTCTTTGTTCGTCTTGTACTCCAACTGGTTGAGCGAAAAGGACAAATCCCGCTCCAGCTGATCGATCAAGGGCTGGACCTCTTGGCTGAGCACGTAGCTGACAGCCGGCACGTTGTTTGCCTTGAGCAGCGGATTGATTTTGTTCAAAAAGAGAAAATCCAGCTTGGAAATCGATTCGACGATGGTGAACAGGCCGCTGTTTTCTTCTGTTTTTGTCAGCGAATCAAACTTGGCGGTGTCTATCAGATTCGTGTAGTACTGATCGAGATAGGATTCGTCGCGGGTCAAGGTGTACATGTTCAGGGCGTAGGTCTTGGTGTAGATTTGATTTTTGACGTCCAGCAGAGCGCTTGTTTGCGGCAAGACGTCTTGCGTCAGGTGTACTTCGTCGGAGGTTACTTTTGTCATCTGGTAGCTGAACAGGCTGGTGACACATCCGATCAAAAGCATCATGACGAGATAGCTGAGCATGATTTTTTTCTGGAATCCAAGATTTCTGAACAGGGACATGCAAATTAACCTCCAAATGAACCACGGGAAGAAGTGAGACGCTGCATTTCCCGTTCAATATCTTCACGAACTTCCGGGGGCACCATCGGGCCGAACGGGCTGAAATGGTTCACACCTTCGGCCAGACCGTACAAGACTTTGCCGCTCGGAAGCTGACCTGCCATGTACTGCTCGAAAATCGTCCGGTAGCACTGGCGGACGTCCTGTACCAGCGAGGCGAGAACGTAGTCGGGTGCAATGTAGCGTTGGTCCGCGATATAACCGATGGTGTACACCTTGGACCGCTGTGCCTCGGTAATGACGGCAAGATTGAAGCTGTCGCCGGTTGTGTAGATGACATCGACGCCGCTGGCGATCATCTCGCGTGTTTTTTTCACCGCATTTTCAATGTCATTAAAATCTGACACCTTACCAATGAAAACCTTCGTTTTCGGGGAAACCTTTTTTACCCCTTCCTGAAAGCCCTCGGCCTGGGCAAGCTCCGGCGGCTTGTCCACCAAAATATAGCCGACCTTGCGGGTGCGGGACATTTTCGCTGCGAGCATGCCGACGAGCTGGCCGGCGGGCTTCATGTCGTAGCGAATCGTCGTCTGGTTGGGATGCGGCGCTTCTCCGTTGAAGGAAACAAAGCGTGTATGCGGATATTGCAGCGCCACGCGGGTAAACGGTTCGGAAAAAATGCTCCCATGCCCCAAAATGAGGTCGTAGTCATTTTCCGCGTATTTTTGCGCCACGTTCATAATTTGCTCCGGCTTTAGATTGTTCGCAATTTCCAGGGTAAAGCCGAATCTTTTTTGCATTTCCGTGATGCTCTCCAGCGCGCTGCTGTTCCAGCCCTGATCGTACGTAGGACCTTCCAGCAGCAGGGCAACACGCAATATTTCAGAAGAAGGTCCGCGTCTATTCATGACGGTTTCCAAATGTTTCATACTGGTGATGAATTGGCTGGTAATGAGCAGAAGCAACCCGACAACCAAAGCGGTGTACAGGGCCAAGAAAGGCTTCAGCTTGAGCATGGATGAGTTCTCCTCCAAAGGATACAGGCCTAGATTTAAGTAATCGGCAAAGAAGTGCACTCCTATTATATCGAAAAAAGTGTCGAGTTGAAAAAAAGAGGAAATAATGGGGTCAGATGGGGGTGCATGGAAAAAACGGATCAGGACACGCTAAGGGGGAAGACGGCTTTCACAAAAAGCAGGAAAAGGGAGGCGCCTGTCATGGAAAAAGACATCGTGGAAATTCCGCAAACCGATATACCGGATGAAGTGAGACAGGTCGATTTGCCGGAAATAGGCGTGACGACTCCGCACCCGAAGCCGGAGAGTCCGCTTGCTTCGGGCGGGGGTGAGCAAGCGGCTGGTGAGCGCGGCACAGGCGATGCTGCGGGGCCAATCGGCTTTCTTCCATAGGGAATGTGCTGCAAGCGTTCGTTTCGACAAAAGAAGTCATTTTCTCTCGTGGACAAGGCTTGCAATTTCTGCAAAAGTAGTAGGTAGAAAGCGCAAGATGTGAGGGGATAGGACAGCATGGCCCGATTGCTGATTGTAGATGACGCAGCCTTCACGAGAAGGGTGTTGACGGATATGTTAGGCGAGCAGCACGAGATTTGCGGAGAGGCGAGCAATGGCTTGGAGGCGATTGAAAAATACAAGGAATTGAAGCCGGACATTGTGACGATGGACATTACGATGCCGCACATGCACGGGATTGAAGCCATGCGCCAAATACTCGATTATGACCGGGATGCCAAGGTGCTGATTTGTTCGGCAGTCGGACATCGGCAAAAGGTGCTGGAGGCGATGAAGACAGGGGCGAGCGACTTTGTCATCAAGCCTTTTCAAAAAGAGCAAATTCTCGATGCGATATCACGGTTGTTGTAAGGAAACGGGAACAGCCGCCAAGGCGATGTAGTCTGGCGGCTGTTTGTGTGCGGTTTTGATCGCGTTTCGCGTTAGAAGGAACCTATTTTGTTACGGATAAAGCCGGATGGATCGTTATTGCCAATCAAGCTGCCCAATTCAGGTTATTCCAGACAACAGACGGCGGCCATACCTGGCAGATCATCCACCCGCAACTCGTCCGCAGCAAGTAGGAGCGCGTTGCGCGGGGATCGGAGAAAAGGAGCAGTCATGCGCTGCTCTTTTTGTGTTGACGGCGGAAAAAGTGCGCCCCTCTCCTGCTTTCTTGTATAATAAAAGCACACGTATGAAAGCGCGGTAAAGAGGTGGAAATGTGTCCGTAGAGCCTAACTACTTTCAACAGTATCAGCATGCCGACATAGACGAACTTGCCGATGCGATTGGCGAACTTTTGCAAAACCCGATTACAGTGGAAGACGCCGATCACAAGCTGATTGCCTACAGCTCTCACGGGGACAGCACGGATCAGGCGCGCTGGTCGACGATCATGGGCCGCAGGGTGCCGGAAAAGGTGCTGACGCGGCTGTGGAAGGACGGCGTGTTTCAGGAGCTGTTGACGCAGGATGATCCGGTGCACATCCCGGCCAAGGATGAAGTCGGTCTGGGCAAGCGGGTGGCGATTGCCATTCGCCGGGGCAGCGATGTGCTCGGGTATATTTGGGCGCAGGAAGTGAATCGGCCGATTACACGCGAGGACGACGAAATTTTGCGCCAGGCGGCACGGGTTGCGGTTCCCCGGCTCATGCAGCGGCAGGGCAAACGCAAGGCCGAGGAGCAGCGGCGCAAGGAGTTTTTATGGGAGCTTTTGCTCGGCAACCACAAGAGCGAGAGCGCGATCCGGCAAAAAGCGGACAGCCTGCAAATGCAGCTTCCGACCTCTTATTTGATTTGCGTGATCGAAGCGGCCGGAGCGCGGCTCGACCAGTATTTGTACCCCCTGCTCATGCGCGACAAGCTGCTGTGGGTCGTAGACGGCTCGCAAATCATTTTGCTGATCGGGCTGAACGAGGACGGCAAAAAAGATGTGCGGGAAGTGCTGATTCGCAAAGTCGAGCAGTTTTTGGCCGATTCCCTGGGCAAGCTGGAAGCCCACGTCACAGAGGGGCGGCAGGTGATTGCAGGCTACGGCCTTGGCTACAGCACGTATTTGGAAATTGTGAAAAGCTACAGGGAGGCGCTGCATGCGCTCAAGATCAAGAAGCTGTTTCCCAAGGAGAACGAAGGCATTTACGGCTATCACGAGCTGGGCATTTACCGCTACCTTTTGCAGTTGAAACAGTGGGAAGAGGAACAAGGCTACAAAAATGAACGGCTGGAAAAGCTCAGACAGTACGACCGGGACAACCAGACGGCGCTCATGGAGACGCTGGAGACGTTTCTCGATGCGGCAGGCAAGGTAAACGTAACGGCGCAGCGCTTGCACATCCACATCAATACATTGAGCTACCGGCTGCGGCGGATCGAGGAAATCATGCGGGTCGATCTGGAGAACATGAACCAGCGGGCGGCACTTTATCTGGAACTGAAAATGGCGAAGCTCGATCAGGAACAATAGTCTGTTTGTGAATTTTCACAAAAAGAAGGACACCAAAATTAAAGGAATCCCCAAGGAAGCGCTGCCATTTGTCGCTGTACAATGGTAGTAATCCCATTAAATCGGCGTTTCCAAGGAGGACTACCCATCATGATCGTTGGAATTCCTAAAGAAATTAAAAATAACGAAAACCGCGTTGCCATTACGCCAGCAGGCGTAGCCGCTCTGGTGCAAAACGGACACACAGTTCGCGTGGAAACAGGAGCTGGCCAAGGCAGCGGCTTTACCAACGAAGACTACACTGCAGTAGGCGCTGAGATTGTCGCGACCGCAGCAGATGCGTGGGCCGCTGACATGGTTATGAAAGTAAAAGAACCGCTTCCTGCCGAGTACGGCTACTTCCGTGAAGGTTTGATCCTGTTCACGTACTTGCACCTCGCTCCAGAGCCTGAGCTGACTCGTGAACTGGTTGAGAAAAAAGTAATCGCGATCGCTTACGAAACGATCCAGCTCGACAACGGCGCTCTGCCGCTGCTCATGCCGATGTCCGAAGTAGCGGGCCGCATGTCTGTACAAATCGGGGCGCAATTCCTGGAAAAACAATACGGCGGAAAAGGCGTGCTGCTCGGCGGCGTACCTGGCGTGCCAAAAGGCGAGGTAGTGGTAATCGGCGGCGGTATCGTGGGTACAAACGCTGCGAAAATGGCGGTCGGTCTCGGCGCAAACGTAACGATCATCGACGTGAACGCAGACCGTCTGCGCCAACTGGATGACCTGTTCCAAGGCCGCGTGCAAACGCTGATGTCCAACTCCTTCAACATCGCAAACGCGGTGAAAAAAGCAGACCTGCTCGTAGGCGCTGTCCTGATCCCTGGCGCACGCGCACCTCGTCTCGTAACCGAAGACATGGTAAAAACAATGACGCCTGGCTCCGTCATCGTAGACGTGGCGATCGACCAAGGCGGTTCTATCGAAACAATCGACCGCATTACGACGCACGACAACCCAACCTATGAAAAACACGGCGTGATCCACTACGCGGTAGCGAACATGCCTGGTGCAGTCGCTCGCACTTCCACGCTGGCTCTGACCAACGTGACGGTTCCATACGCTGTGCAACTGGCGAACAAAGGCTACGCCCAAGCGATCCGCGACAACCGCGCGCTGGCAAAAGGCGTAAACGTCATCAACGGACACGTAACGTACAAAGCCGTAGCCGATGCGCACAACCTGCCATACACTTCCGTGGAAGAAGTTTTGCTGGTGAAAAACTAATCCTGATTGCAGAAACGAAACTGCTTGCCGCTGATCGTCGGCAAGCAGTTTTTTTGTCGGTTGGAAAGATGTATCTCGTATAAAGGTTAGCCCACGATAAATAAAGTGTGGTATTCTACAATGAGGTAAAAATGGAGTAAGGAGTGCAACCGGGATGTATAAGCTCATTAGAAAATATCTGTTCCAGATGGATACGGAAGAGATTCATGAAAAAACGGTTGGTGCCCTGAAGCTGGTGGAAGATTCTGCGCCGGGAAAAAGCTTGCTGCGAATGCTGTTCCAGGTGAAGGACGAGCGTCTTGCCACGAAGCTGTGGGGAATGACGTTTCCCAATCCGGTAGGACTCGCCGCCGGGTTCGACAAAAATGCCGAGGTGTACCATGCACTGGGTGCGCTTGGTTTCGGTTTTGTGGAAGTCGGGACGCTGACGCCGCAAGCACAGCCGGGCAATCCGCGGCCGCGCCTGTTCCGGTTGCCGGAGCACGAGGCGATCATCAACCGGATGGGCTTCAATAACCACGGTGCTTATTTGGCTTCGCAGCACCTGGTCGATTACGCTTATTCCGATGTGCCAATCGGGATCAATATTGGCAAAAACAAAGTCACTCCCAATGAGGAAGCGGCTTCTGACTATATCAAATGCCTGGACATGCTCTATTCATACGGCCATTATTTCGTCATCAATATCAGCTCTCCGAATACTCCCAACCTGCGCGACCTGCAGGAAACGGAGAGCATGCGGCTTCTGGTGCGAGCGGTGCGCGAAAAAGCTGCCGAAATGGAAGCGCGCGGGATCCGGAAAAAGCCGATTTTGCTCAAAGTAGCGCCGGACATGTCCGACGAGCACATGCACGATGTCGTGCATGGAGCGGTGGAAGAGGGCATTTCCGGTATTATTGCCACCAATACGACCTTGTCGCGTGAAGCCGTTCAGGGACATCGCCATGCCGAGGAAGCAGGAGGGCTGAGCGGAAAGCCGCTGACAGAGCGCTCCACAGCCTGGGTCAAGGAAATTTACCAGGAAGTGGGCGACAAGGTGCCGATCATTGGTGTTGGCGGCATTTTCACCGGAGAAGATGCGTACGCGAAAATCCGGGCAGGCGCAAGTCTTGTCCAGGTGTACACCGGGATGATTTATCAAGGCCCTGGCATCTGCAGGCAAATCAACAAAAAGCTCTTGCAACTGCTGAAGCGCGACGGCTTTTCCCACATCAGCGAAGCAGTCGGCGTGGACGCCAAGGCGTAAGACAGGAAGAAAGCACATGCAACCGATGATTTTTCCAAGCGACAGTCATCGGTTTTTCTTTTGCTTGCTAATCGGCATCATCATATATTCTTCCGCTTTTTCCCATGATTCTGTATAATAATGTGGGACAGGCAAAACTGTCTGACAATTGCATATTGCCGGCAATAGGTGCCTTTATGTGCAAGCCGCATAAAGGGTAACAGGGAATCGGGTGAAAGTCCCGAGCGGTCCCGCCACTGTAAGCAGGGAGTTCTCTTTGACGAATAGCCACTCATTTTCATGGGGAAGGCCAAAGAGCGCGATGATCTGTAAGCCAGGAGACCTACCTACTTGCCACACCCACAATACCTTCGCGGAAAGGAGCGGTGAATACGAAGCAATGTGACTGTGCCAACGGTCTATTGTTTTTGTGCGCATACCTCGTCTGCTAGCGGATGAGGTTTTTTTGTTGGTGAAAAAAGAAAGAACAGCAAAGGAGGAGGAAATGCTTGAATCGCTCCCGTCTTGTTTCGACTGGTCTGCTGATTGCAGGCTTTGTCCTTTATTTTCTCGTAAATGAACCGCAGACGTCCTACGCGATGCACATCATGGAAGGGTATTTGCCGCTTGGCTGGGCGCTGTTTTGGTGGGCTGTGTTTCTTCCGTTTTTTATTCTCGGCATTCGTTCCTTGAACAAAATCGTCAAGGAGCATCCGCAAATGAAGCTTCTGATCGGCGTATCCGGTGCTTTTGCCTTTGTGCTGTCCGCGTTGAAAATTCCATCAGTGACAGGGAGCAGCTCCCACCCGACGGGAACCGGGCTTGGCGCGATCATGTTTGGTCCGTGGGTCATGTCTGTACTCGGCAGCCTGGTGCTGCTGTTCCAGGCGCTGCTTCTGGCGCATGGAGGGCTGACGACGCTGGGAGCCAATGCGGTGTCCATGGCAGTAGTAGGGCCGTTGGTGGCATACGGCGTCTATCGCTTGATCGCACGCGGAAACGGCGGACAGCGTTTGGCTGTATTCGCGGCTGCTGCGTTCGCAGACCTCGCTACTTACATCGTGACCTCTATGCAACTGGCTTTGGCCTTCCCGGCTGAATCCGGCGGGGTCATGGCGTCGTTTGCAAAATTCGCCGGAATTTTTGCCGTCACACAAGTTCCGTTGGCGATCAGCGAAGGGCTTTTGACCGTACTCGTCTGGAACTGGCTGCAAGCGTACAACGCAAATGAGCTGGCGCAACTTCGCCTGCTGAAACGGGAGGAATCGCTGTGAAAAAAGGGATGAACTGGCTGCTGCTCCTGGGCGTGGTCGTGCTGGCGGTTGTGCCGTTAATGTTGGTGCAGGATTCGGAGTTCGGGGGAGCAGATGGAGCGGCCGAGGAAGCGATCAAGGAAATCGCACCTGCCTACGAGCCCTGGTTTGAGCCATTGCTTGAACCGCCAGGCGGCGAGACAGAGAGCTTGCTGTTCGCCGTGCAGGCAGCGCTCGGGGCAGGTATTGTCGGCTATGCCATGGGCTTGTACAAGGGTCGGCTGGATAAGCATAAAAAATGATTGGGCAACAGCTTGATTCGCTTTCCTATCAAAACCGGCTGCGCTTTTTGCCGCCCGAGCACAAGCTCCTGTTGGCGGGCGTGCTGATCGTGCTGGCGCTGACAGGACATGAATGGTTGCAGATGGCGATTTGTGTATGGATGGGAGTATGGGTGACGGTTTACGCCCGTATTCCCGTCCGTATCTTTTGCGGCTTTTTCATCCTGTCCCTGTCTTTTTTCGTCCTGGGTCTTCCGGCGCTGTTGCTGGAAGCTGCGCGAGCGGATGCGGCAACGGTCGTCCAGACAGTTGCGGCGTGGAAGGTCGGGCCGTATCTGGTCTACATTCCGGCAAGCGCGGTCGACAAAGTGTGGGTGCTTTTCTGGCGGACGATGGCCAGCCTCGCCTGTTTTGCCTTCGTCTTGTTTACCGTGCCGTTTGCCGAGATTTTGCAGGTGCTGCGCAAGCTCAAACTTCCGGCCATCGTCACCGATTTGCTGATGATTATGTACCGCTTTATTTTCGTGCTGCTCGGCATCTCGCATCAGTTGTGGATTGCCCAGCGCGCGCGTGGTGGCCACCGCGGGTTCCGGGGGATGTTGCGGGACGCGAGCGGACTGGCCGCGCAGTTGTTCGTCAGGGCCATGCGCAAATACGATGCGCTGTCCAAAGGGATGGCTGCGAGAGGCTTCGGGGAAAGCCTGCAGGTGCTTTCCTTGCACACGCATTCTCGCTCCCGCCGATATGAAGCGGAGTCAATCGCAGGCTGTCTTTTGCTGATTTTGCTGGAGTGGTGGACAGGAGGGTAATGCTTTGACATCATGGCTGTTGGAATTTGTTGATTTGCACTACGCCTATCCAGGCGGCCGCGGCCCTGTCCTGAAAGGGTTATCCCTGGGCATTCCGGAGGGGAAAAAATGCGCCCTGCTCGGGCGAAACGGCTGCGGCAAGTCCACGCTGTTTTTGCACGGAAACGGCATCATCCAGCCGCAGCAGGGGCAGGTGCTGTGGCGAGGAACGCCCCTCAGCTACAAACGCGCTGCCTTGCAGGAAATGACGCAAAAAGTCGGGCTGGTTTTCCAGGACCCGGAGCACCAACTGATCGCCGGCACGGTCGCGGAGGATATTTCTTACGGGCTGTGCAACCGCAACTTGCCCGCCGACGTGATCCGCGAGAAAGTGCGGGCTGTCCTGGACGCGTTTGGCATGACGGAGTTGGCGGACGTTCCGATCCACCACTTGAGTCTGGGGCAAAAGCGGCGTCTAGCCCTTGCCGGGGTCATGGTGCTTGCGCCGGAGCTGCTGTTGCTGGATGAGCCTACTGCCTATCTCGACCGCTACCAGACCAAAAATCTGCTGCGCGAGCTGGACGCCATTCACCAAAACGGCACAACCGTATTGATGGCCACCCACGATATGGACATCGCCTTCGAGTGGGCCGAATGGCTTTGCGTCATGGATGAAGGCCGACTGATTTTTGCCGGAGAGCCCCAGGAGGCGCTGGCGCGAAAAGAGATGCTGGAAAGCCTGCACTTGGGCCTGCCGCTCATCGCTGAGTTGTGGGAAGCGCTGCCGCCTGAATGGAGACGGGAAGCAGGCGAGCGGATTCCGTGTTCGCTGGAGGAATTAAAAACACGGCTGGCGGTACATGCAGCGGCCAGGTAGATCAGGTACAGGCAAGCGGTCGTCGTTTCGGCGGCCGCTTTTTGCACGTCAAATGTCGCGCTGATGTGGCGAAAGTATGCTTGTATGGGTGGTTTTCGGAAACCGTGCATGTTTGCTGTTTGTATGGGGTATCTTAACCGTAAAATTTCTCTGGAGGTATCCCGATGGTTTACGATTCCTTGATGAGCTCAGGGCTTGCTGGCGATGAGCAAAATGAAATCCCCGGCAAAGTGAAAAGCCAACTCATGTTCAATGTGCTGGAAAAAGAAATGGCGAAGGAAGAAAAGGAAAAAAAGGTAAAGGACGAGTATTTGACAGGAAAGTCGTAACCTGTGCCAAAGAGCCCTTCTCGGTTTGCACAAAGACGAGAAGGGCTTTTCCTGCAGCGAAAAGGTGTGGAGACATGCTGCCTGCCCGCTCAGTTGTCCTTCTTCTCTGCTTTTTCCTGCCGTTCTTTCAGGATTGATAAAAAGGCCAAAAAATCGCCCAACAGGACCACTACGGCCGCCAGCAGCGCCAGATCTTCCGCAGATAAACCATTGTTCTGCTTCATGTTCCAGCCTCATTTCCGTATGGATATCCGCCCTTTTTATCTTATGCGGTGGTTTATGATTGGCAACAAGGCTATGTATAATGGCGGCCACATTACCAACTCAATCGAAAACCACAACTTGATGGAAAGCCTGTGTTTCGCCTGCTGCGAGAGCAAGGGTGACGATATGGTGTTGAAATATTCGCATATCAAGCATGCCATTACGGCGAGACGTATCGGGATTTGATGGAGCAATGGAAACAAAGATTTGCCTGATGTGGCGGGAGGCATTTGTGGCCATTGTTGCCGCTCGCGCTGGATTTGCGGAACCTTCTGATTGCGCCGTCGGCTTCCATGGCAAAAGCGCCTCCCTGCAACCATGCCACTAATGAACTTGTGCATGGCGGATTAACGTTTCAATCAAGTGTACCAAACAAAATTCAAGACCCTTATGAGGAACTGGAGGCACAAAGAACCAGCAGCAACATATAAAGCGGTTCGCCCGACGCTTTTGTATTGCGGGTTTTGGTTAAATACGGTAATAATCCATACAATCAATCCGACAGGGAAAAAGATAAAGCTGAACAAATAGATTATTCCTTTTTCAAGGTTGTTCATTCGGTTTGTACATCCAAAAAATCCCTTTTTTGTATATACGATTAATTAACTGATCTGGTTTCGGATGGCAGGAGGAAGCGATCCAAGCAGCAAATTTATGCCAATGCGACTATCCTAAAGTATGTGATGACGTTGACAAAAAGGAAAAGCCCCCTTAAAAGTGGGCACATCAAGGCGTACCTCGAGCTACTTTCCGAGTACACATCCACCAACCATGCGATGCCGGATGGCCTGCAACACAATTTCATCGAAAATGTCCTGAAGAATGCTCGTGTTCTTAAAGCGGACACGTCGATTAAGAATGATTGTGCTGTGATCTGGTACACGATCCGTTAAACCAAGACCAAGAAAGCTGGACGACCATAATCCTCACAGTAAGAACGTAAAAAACAAGGCTGCCGACTTCATCGACAGCCCGAGGTTTCAATTATTTTCTTTGTTTAAATGTCTTGACAATAGAGGAATTTACAAGTATTAACTTTGAGGGCATTCTGAAATAGTGGATCGGTGTTTCGTGAAATAAGCATTTTCATGCGAATAAAAACCGCAAAAATTGCACAATATTTACATTTTTGTTAACGTTAATTACTTTATGTAACATATTGTAAGTGATTTGGTATACTTACAATGTAGCAAGTTCAATTAATGAAGAAATTAAAAACATCAATCTTGGCTCTCTGCTTGTTAAGTGTGTTCGGAACTTCTGCTTACGCAGCAAATATCACTTTTGAAATAGCACAGGTGGAAATATTACTAAGTGACAAAAGCAAATGGGAGAGTAGGGCAACAACTAAAGGATCTTATGGTACGACACATGCAAGAAGTTATACTGAGATCTGGGCTGGCGGGAAAAAACAAGATTATAAAGAAAGTCCTAAACAAGCTGGAGTAGGTCCTGTTATTGCATCAGCATACGCCCCAATCGGCTTATCTGATACATACTCGACATCTGGTCATAGAATTTGGTGGGGATCTACCGATAAAGAGTCGATAAGCACAACAGACAGAACTTCTATTTAGAAAAGAATTCAGAATAATGTATAGAATAATAAAGGTATGAATTAATTTAAATGAGGTGAATATTAATGAATAAAAGAATGTTACTTGTGTCGTTTTCTGTTGCAATATTATGTGGTGTTGGATTTGGAACCGTTTTAAATATTGAAGGTGTAAGTGCCAAAAAAGAGAAAATCCGACCGGAAGCTAAAATGAGGGACTATAGATCAGCAGAAACAAATGAGAAATTAGATGAATCGTGGAAAAAATCAATTGGAAAATTTGGTTTAAATAGTTCACTGCAATTAACAAAAGGAATTAATTCCATTAATGCAAATTTGGAAAAATCAATTACCGGCAGTGAATATACTTTTGTAGATTACGCAGATCATCAACATATCTGGGGTAATTTTGAAAATCATATTGAACAGAACAGTTTTTTAGATGCGCTTCGGGCTGCTATGACCAATCATAACATTGGGGATTATGAACCCATTTTGTTAGTTAATCAGGACGTGACACAAACGATTATGCTGTTTGAACGTGAAAATGGAAAGTCAGTAAAAATAGTGCTGTCCTCCAAAATCGGGGATGAAGGAAAAGAATGGTTTATAGATGGGCCAGTTGAGGAGAAATAAGATAATACATGGGTAAGAAAAGACGCCCTCAATGAGAGCGTCTTTTTTCATGTACGCCTAGCATGGGCGTCATCTCTAGGGCGAAGTCCCGAACAGGGGCTGGCGAACGCCTGTTAGCCAAGAGCAAGGGTGTCCTAGGGTATCCCAACCATTATGGTTGCTTAATTCAGCAAGCCTTCATGCAAGCAATGACGCAATTTTTGATCCGCATTTTCCCCGAACAGTATCGGATTCCGTCCAAACAAACGTGCACACGACGCAGTAAAGAAGCGCAATCCTACATACAAGGAGGGGCGTTAAGTCCACTCCTCGCCAACATTCTTCTGGATAATTTGGACAAAGAGGTTACAGCACGCGGACTGTGCTTTGTCCGCTATGCAAGCGACTGTAGCATCTTCGTCCGGAGCAAAAAGTAGTCATCTTCTATTTATTCCAATTCGTTTATTTTAAAGTATTAGGAAATAAAACCCCCAGAAGGGGCATATTACGCGCTACCTCGAGCTACTTCGAATGCGATAACGCAGCATCAAAGGCATCCAGTATTTCGAGGAAATGGGAGGCTTCTCTAAAGACGTGGTCGGCAAGCAACGGAGGGATAATGCTTTTGATTCGGCATGCTTCGATCAGATCGCGTGCCGTTTTCTTGAAGTCGCGCAATTGGCGGACGGAAACACGGTTTTGATCGACAAACTGCGAGAGGAGAGGTTGTGTCTGGGATTGGGGACGCATAGAGTCAAGATCCTGGGCCTGGAATAAAAGCTGGTCAAAATCATGACTGAATTCTCTGGCCTGTTCCACTAATTTTCTCTCGGATGGATCAAGCAAATGGTTAATGAATTTGGCATGGTCAGCCATGATGCGCAGGAAGAAGACATTTTCATTAATAACCGCATCAGGCAGTGGGTCCAGGCAGCCGGTATTCAGCTGTTCCAAGCGATTCCGGAAATATGCGGCTTCCCTGCTGACGTGATCGACCAACAGGGGGAAGTTGTTTCCGCCGATCTTGCAATGGATGATTAACCCGAGTACGTGTCGTTTGAATGCCCAAATATGAGAAGCAGCGCTGTACACAACCTGGTTAAAATCGTAAATCCTTTGCGGATCGACGTCTGGAGTAAAAGCGTGAGCGCGGTTCTCAATGTCTTCAAAGATGTTGTAAAAACGGTCGGCTTCGTTAATTAATTTGGTGTCGTCACAGTTAAACCCTAATTTCAAAAAGAGGGAATGTTCCTTCATAATGCGGGACCAAAAGCGAATTTCTGCTAATGACCTGTCAACAAATTCATTTGCCATGTTGTACCTCCAAGTGAGTGTGTTCGCATGCAGCACAAATGAAACATGATTTATACCTATGCAACTGCCCATTACTCCGAATGGGCGCTGGCCTAAAAAGCACTTGGAGCGGCCAAGCCTAATTTTTGTGTAAAAAACGCAAAGAACCCCAAAGCAAGGGGTTCATTGAAAGAAAAGTCTGATTGGGCTTATTCTTTTTCATTTGCATCGATTGCGCTAAACCATATACCTAAATCTTCGGATGTCGTGATTTTGTATCTGATTCCATTTCTGACGGTGGATTTATTTAAATCCATAATATCACCACCATCAATTACACCAAGCTCCCTGAGAACATTCCCTCTTTCAATATCTGACAAATCAGGATTGGTTGCAGTGATAAGAATACCCATACCAATCAGAATATCTGCACCTGACTTTACCGTTCCGTCTCCAGCACCCATTAGCAGCACTTCTCGGACACTGCCGTCTTTTTTGTTGACCGTTCCAATAATTCCTAAGTTTTTTGTAAACATATATTGAAATGTATTTTGGGCGACACCCTCTGTAATCGTGATATTGTTAATGATTAAGTCAGACTGGTATTCGGCCGCCACTTTATTGAAAGCTGTCTTGAATTGCTCAGGGGTCATGCCGATCGTACCAGGTATTTGTTCAGCCTTTTTCTTGGTTTCTGTCTGAGCTTTGGCCCTCGCTTCAGTCTCAGCTTTAGCTGTTGCTTCCTGTTCGCCATTGGCTTTTGCTTCGGCTTCAGCTATTGCTTCAGACTCAACTTCATCCTTCGTTTTTGATTCAACTTCATCCTTTGTTGTTTGCTCGGAAGTTGCATTTTGTGATTGAGTTACCGAGGTTGTTACTGGTTTACGATCAACAAAGGCAGCAACTAAAAAGACAATCACGCATATAACCGCAATCGTCAGATGCTTTTTTGTTTGACCATTTTTTCGAAATACTGAAACAATCGTCATAACTAAAAAAAGGAATGAGCCAAAAAATCCGAGTAATCCCAAAGTCATCCACATGATAAATGCCCCCCCATGTTCTATCTGGTTAAAATCATAAAGGTTAGATTCTGTACGGAAAATGATGCAATCAAAAAAAGCGGTTTCCTGCATCAATGCTTCTTGGTGTTTTCCTCGTCAGCCTTGTTCTTTTCCGAGAGAAAACATTTGGAATTGGGGCAGGCTTATCCTTCTTGAAAGCAGGGGAAGGAGCGTTGGTGCGTCCCAACAGGTAATCTTCGGACACCGAAGTAGTCAGCCGTTTAGGCTCTTTTTATCCTTCCGGGAAACTTGTTCCATTTTCCCTCTTTCAAAGAAATCATATCATATGTTCGGTAAAAAAACGGTGTGTTTTACGCATGGAAAATTCGAAAAGTATCTTTCTTCGTCTGTTTTGTGCGATCACCAGTCGCAGCTCGTTCTTTTTACTTGTCTTGCAAGCAACAACTTTGTTGTTGAACAGATAGATCGCAAATAACAGATCCTGTCCGCGGCTATTTGCTTCTTCATTAACCAAAGATGTTGCCAGCGGCCATTTCCCATCTGCGTATTCCATTTTTACGGTCACAGGATCGGAAGGGTCAGCCAGCACCGTTTTGTCAAACTCGATTTCGAAAACATGATCTTTTTGACTTTTGATCCTGGCGGTATCGAGCAGGAATTCTGTGGCCCAACCATGGCCTCCATTATTTGCTATTTAGTTTCTGCCTTCGGGATAAGTTGTTTGCGAATGTCTTTTGCTTCCTCTTCCGTAAGTTTGGCAGAAGGGCTTTCCTTTGTATTTGTAGAAGATTCATGTGTCAAAGTTTACATGAGTTTGCATAAGTTTACATATCGGGAGTTTTACGCAAACAAATGGGCTTATTTGATAAAATGGATTCAGTAGTTCGGAACGTACTGGTGTGAAACTGGTACGTTTTATTTTTGTTTAAAAAGGCGAACGTATGATCCCGTTTAATCTTGAGCACCAAAAGTGGAGAGTAGGTGATTCTTTGACGAAAGAGGAGTGTAGACAGATACTGCGACGCATAGCGTGGAACCTAAACTATCGAGAAAGAAAGAGGTTACGCAATGAATGCCCGATCTTGGATGACTTTGGCAGTCGGCAAGAGACAGTCCAAAACGTGGATGGTTTGTTTGTCAAAGAGTTGTTACGACAGCTTCCTAGTGAAAAAGAAAGATATGTCATCCGAAAGGTCGTCCTGGAGGGCTTTACCGCCAGAGAAGTCGGAGAAGAATTGAACATGGGAGAAAGAGGCGTGAACCAATGCAAAAATCGAAGCCTGAAGAAGCTGCGCAATTATCTAATCACGAATTCGGTGTGATGGTTGAGCGTGCAAAAAATGGAGATAACGAGGCGTTAGTGAGGGTATTGGTAGAAATACAACCTGAAATTGATAACTTGGCTAGGTTTCTCAAACTCCCGAAAGAAGAAGGAGTTCAAGAGATTACCACGCAGTTTATTGAGAAAATCAGGGGATGAAAATTTATTCGCATTTTTTTCGTGAAAGTTGTTCCGTTTTGTGCCTGTTTTTTTCCTAGATAGGTGAAAGCTGTAACCGTCAAGTAGTTTT
>NZ_RHHS01000036.1 GCF_003710935.1 Brevibacillus gelatini | reverse complement strand
CTTCATTACAGGAATGGCTCTTCATATGTTTTTCCATAGGTCTTGCCATTATTATACGCTTTCCTATTTTTGGCAACGTGTGCGACTCCCAGTTTGCCTTCATACTCTTCCCCTTCGGCCTCACTGTAAATCATCCTTGCAAGCAAATCAACGCTATCTCTTCCTTTAAATTCTGTAAAATCCCATTTGTCCTTTTTATCTCCCAAGTCCTCCAACAGTTCTCCATAAGGATATGCCATTTTTCATTTCTCCTTTTTTATTATTGATTTAAGCAACAAATATCTGGCCAGCATTGTCGCTTCACTTATCTAGGAAAAAATCAGAGGTAAAACACAACATTATTTAAAAAATTTTTTTCAGAGAAGGGAGCTATCACTGCCGTTTTCAACGCGAGTGTTGCTGCGCTGAAAGATACCATGCCGATTAAGGAATGTTTCATCATGCAAAGCACGATCCATCAAGTCTCGTATCTTCCCGAAAGTGCTGAATTTATTCCGCATGATACAACTGTTCATATACACTTCTCTCCTTGCCAACAATAATGAAAATCATTATCATTTAAATAAATACAATCTGCTCCTATTTCAAAAGAGAAGAAGTGGACATGATAAAAAAGGAAAAAAGGCAGTCATTCATAGAGGAGGGTGCGAGATGAATTTTCGAATCGAAAAAGACACGTTGGGTGAAATGAAAGTGCCTGCGGACAAGCTGTGGGGAGCGCAAACACAGCGCAGCTTTCAAAACTTTGAGATCGGCACGGAGAAAATGCCGCTTGAGGTCATTCGCATGTTTGCCATCCTGAAAAGAAGTGCGGCGCTGGCGAATCAAAAGCTGGGCAAGCTGGATGCGGAAAAGGCGGAAGCGATCATAACGGCAGCCGACGAAGTTATCGCCGGAAAATGGAATGAACACTTCCCGCTGGTTGTCTGGCAAACCGGAAGCGGCACCCAGTCCAACATGAACGTCAACGAAGTCATCGCTCGCCGCGCCAACCAGTTGCTGGAGGAAAAAGGAAGCAGTGCGCGGATTCACGCCAACGACGATGTAAACAAATCGCAAAGCTCCAACGACACATTCCCGACTGCCATGCACATGGCGGGACTGGTAGCTGTCGAGGATCAAGTGCTGCCTGCTCTGGCACTGCTCAAGCAGACGCTCCAGGAAAAAAGCGAGGCTTACATAGACATCATCAAAATCGGCCGGACGCATTTGCAGGATGCCACTCCGCTGACACTGGGCCAGGAAATCAGCGGTTGGGTGCGCATGCTGGAAAAAACAGAGAAAATGATTCGGGAAAGCAACGAATATTTGCGTGAGCTGGCGATTGGCGGTACGGCCGTTGGTACTGGCATCAATGCCCACCCGCGCTTCGGCGAACTGGTCGCTGCGGAAATCAGCGAAGCGCTCGGCAAAAAATTCGTGACTGCCGCAAACAAATTCCACGCGCTGACCAGCCACGACGAGCTTGTTCACGTGCACGGAGCGTTGAAGGCGCTGGCAGCCGACCTGATGAAAATCGCCAACGACGTCAGATGGCTGGCGAGCGGACCGCGCTGCGGCATCGGCGAAATCGTAATCCCTGCCAACGAGCCGGGCAGCTCGATCATGCCAGGAAAAGTAAACCCGACGCAAAGCGAAGCGATTACGATGGTTGCGTGCCAGGTGATGGGCAACGATGCCGCAATCGGCTTTGCCGCAAGCCAGGGGAACTTTGAGCTGAACGTGTTCAAGCCAGTTATCATCTACAACTTCCTGCAATCGGCGCGACTGCTCGCAGACGCCATGAAGTCGTTCAACGACCACTGCGCTATCGGCATTGAACCAAACCTGTCTGTCATTCAGGAAAACCTGAACAACTCGCTGATGCTCGTAACCGCGCTGAACCCGCATATCGGTTACGAAAACGCAGCAGCCGTAGCCAAGCTGGCACACAAAGAGGGCATCACGCTCAAGGAAGCGGCGATCAAGAGCAACCTGCTGACCGAAGAACAATTCGACCAGATCGTGCGCCCGGAGCAGATGATTCATCCGAAGGAATAAAAAAGTAACCCACTCACTGGCATGAGCAGGTGAATATACTGGGAAAAGCCGATGCCATCCTGTGTTTATCTAGGGTGAAATGTTCATAATCAAACTATTGAAAAGGTATTACATTTTAAACATGTAGTACCTTTTTTGTAGTTGTATGTAATATCTATGGTGTTATATCACTAGAGCGCCCGATTGTTGTTGAGAGAGATTCTAAAAAATGGAAAACACCTATCTAGCAAGATAGTCGTCAGCATGACAAGCACTAAAGAGGTTGATGACTCGCCTCACGCGGTTTTACTTTCACACTAATTTTTGTAATATAATCTTTTTCCTCTTTTGCTGCAATCGAGTGCAGTAAATATTCCTCATAAATATCACCATCCAACGCCAACTGCTCCTGTTCTAAATAAGTGAGTAGCGTGTGATAGGTCTGTGAGATGTCATCATAAGATCCCTGATGATAAATGATCGCATAGTGTCCAGGTGGCTTCATTCTTGCTGACGGGTCGTCTAGGCGACAAAATAGGTAGCTTACGTTTCCAGACTCCTTATTTAGAAAATCTTCTTTTGAATACGCAATACCGTATGCGGCTGTACTTTTCACCCCAAGCTTTTTTAAAAACCGTGTAGATTGCTCGTAAACTTCCTCCGTTAATACCGACCAATCTATTTTCTCGTCGCTATACACAACAGGTTCAGCTGGTAGTTGTTGCACAAAAACTTTACCAAATGAAATTTCCTCCATCTCTTTTGTCAGGGTAACTGTTCGTTCTAGGAAAAATTGAATGTCTTGCAATTTTTGGATTTCCCTTGCCACTTTTTCCTGCTGTTGCATTGCCAGTTGTTGCAGAGTATGGGTGTTAGGCGCGTCAAAATACGTTTTGAGTTCTTTAATCGGTAGCTTAACTGCACGAAGCAATTGAATGGCTACAAATTGATCCAACTGATCGAATGTGTAGTAGCGATAGCCGTTATCAAAAGTGCCTGCTGGTTTAAATAAATCGATTTTATCGTAGTACAGAAGCGTATCCTTATTTACTTCAAGTAATTTGGCAAATTCACCAGTGGAAAATGTTTTTTCGGATATATTTTTCATTTCTTTTCACTTCTTTCTTTACTCTGGAGTTACTCCATACCGTACACTTTTTTTGTGAACATAACACGAAAATATACATGAGGCAAGCAATCGTTCATGTATGGAACGCACGAAGGGTGATGAGGAAGAGGGCCATGGGGATGTTACGGTGTACTTTTGTGGCATTTACGTGCTATATGCTGGGGTGAGTGCTTTACTTTGGAGTTTGCTATTTTTAACAGTCGGTCGATTATTTAATCGTGTAAAGAGAAAGGTTGTTTCGAAATGACAAAACAACAAAATGAACAAATTACGTTAGCCCCTCTACCGCAGGAAGAGTTGGCAATATTTAAGGAAGAAATACAAGAGGCATTTATGAAAGGGTTACAAGATAGTTTTCCAGAAGCAGAGGATTCAACCAAAATGGGACCACTCCCATCCGAGGAGGATTTCGAGCATTCGCTTACTGTAAAAGATTCGGTTGTGCGCCAAATTGTTCTAAATGGCGAAAGAATCGGTGGCGTCGTATTAAATATTAATCCCGAAACACAGCGAAACGAAGTGGATTTCCTGTATATAAAGGCGAATGCACACGGTAACGGTCTTGGTACAAAGGCATGGAAAGCGATAGAAGCAGCGTTCCCGGAGACGAAGGTTTGGGAACTGCACACACCGTATTTTGAAAAGCGTAATATTCATTTTTACGTGAATAAATGTGGCTTCAAAATTGTTGAGTTTAATCATAAAGGCAACCCAGGGCCAAATATCGAAGGGGAAGAGCCTGAGTCAGATGAAGAATTTGAATTTTTCCGTTTTGAAAAGGTCATGACGGAAGAAAGTAGTGAACTCTAAAATGACAGGACGCTTCCAACAGGCGTTCTTGCAGGATCATTGCAGCGTCACCTCTTTAGATTTTCTTTAAACATTTCTGCTATAGTGGTCAGTAATGACTCAGATTCGTGCGGAGGTGTAGCCAATGAAAATACTAATCGTAGACGACGACAAGGAAATCGTAGACCTGCTCGCCATCTATTTAGGCAACGAAGGCTACGAGATCGAAAAAGCCCACGACGGTGTACAAGCGCTGGAAAAGCTCGCTCAAAAAAACATCGATCTCGTTATTCTGGACGTCATGATGCCGAACCTCGACGGGTTGGAAGTGACCAAACGCATACGAAAAGACTCGACAATCCCCATCCTGATGGCCAGCGCGAAAACGAACGACATGGACAAAATCATGGGGCTGATGACCGGAGCCGATGATTACGTCGCCAAGCCGTTCAATCCGCTGGAGGTGATCGCGCGGGTCAAATCCCTTTTGCGCCGGGCCAATTACAACCAACAACAAAAGCAGGATCACGTCATCGAGGCAGGCCCGCTGATTATCGACAAGCAGAGTCACGTCGTCGAGACGAAGGATGGCGTTCCGATCAAACTGACCGCCCTGGAATTTTCCGTGCTGTTTTTGCTGGCCAGCCACCCGAACCGGGTTTTTTCCTCCGAAGAAATTTTCGACCGCTGCTGGAAAATGGAAAACTACGTCTCCTACAAGACGGTGATGGTGCACATCAGCAATTTGCGCGAAAAGCTGGAGAAGGCGACCAATGGCGAAAAAGTGATCCAGACCGTCTGGGGGGTAGGCTATAAAATTGAAGCTTGATGCCAAAGATTTTTTGCGCATTTTCCTCGACCTGATCCTGAGTCTGGCAATCTTCTATGCTGTTTTGCAGACCGCTTCCTTTCTCGCCCAAAACTATTTGTACAACATTCGGGAAGTCAAAGAGTACGTCTGGTTTTTGCGGCGCAGCTTCGGCATTGAGTCGTTTAAAATCCCGATCATTCTGTTGGGAATCGGGCTGTTTGCCGCCTGGACGTTTGTCCGTATCCGCAAGTACATCGAGCAAAAACAAATGGAGCAGATCATCTCCGAACTGCACTACATCGCCAAAGGGAATTTTCAGCACGTCATCTCCATCCGGCCGAGCGGCAGCCTGGGAAATGTGGTCGACAGCATTCATGCGCTGGTCAAAAGCACGCGCGAAGCGATGGAGGAGGAGCGGCGGCTGGAGCAGTCCAAGGATGAGCTGGTGACGAACGTGTCCCACGATTTGCGCACCCCGCTGACGTCGATTATCGGTTATTTGGGACTGATTGAAGAGCGCAAGTACAAAAACGAAGAGCAGCTCAGGCAGTACGCCCACATCGCCTATGAAAAGGCCAGGCAGATGAACGTGCTGGTCAATGACTTGTTCGAGTACACCAAGGTCCGCAATCGGGGAGCGCATGTGACCCGGACACAGTTTGACCTCGTGGAGCTGGTGGAGCAAGTCTCGGTGGGCTTTCGCATTGCGGCGCAGGAAGCGGGCTTGTGCCTGCATGTAGACACGCCGGACGAAAAAATCGAGATGATCGGCGATACAGACAAGCTCGTCCGCGTGCTGGAAAACTTGCTCTCAAATGCGGTCAAATACGGGCGGGACGGCACGGACATTTTCATTCGCCTATTCGAGCAGCAGGGCGGGGTTGCCATATCTGTTGCCAACAACGGAGCGCCAATTCCAGCCGAATATATCCCCAATCTGTTCGAGCGCTTTTTCCGGGTAGAAGGGTCGCGCTCCAAAGAGACGGGCGGCTCGGGACTGGGACTGGCCATCGCCAAAAGCATCATTGACCTGCACCATGGCAGCA
The DNA here is from genome assembly GCF_003710935.1 of Brevibacillus gelatini. Classification (GTDB taxonomy): domain Bacteria; phylum Bacillota; class Bacilli; order Brevibacillales; family Brevibacillaceae; genus Brevibacillus; species Brevibacillus gelatini. The sequence goes on along the minus strand of NZ_RHHS01000036.1, from coordinate 60,739 downwards.
TTTCCGTGGACAGCACGCCGGAATGGACGACCTTTACGATCTGGCTTCCTCGTACCTCTCCCTCTTCATAAATCCTTTCCTTTTTCTTTACTTTTCGTTTCCGTTTTTTTGATTTCAAAAGCCTATCCTTGTTGCATGAAGAACGAATGTGTTCATGTGTGATGAGGAGGGCTTGTTTTTATGCGGAGAGGAACACTGCTGCTGCTTCTGCTCGTTGTGGCTGCGGGTTATGCCTGTTGGAGCGACATGAGGCCGGCAGTAGCAGATTTGGTAAACAGAAGAGCTGAGACTGTGCTGGGGAAAATAACCGGCAGTGTGGAGGCGCGGGCGGCTGTTTTGCTCGACAGCGAGACAGGCGAAGTGTTGTACGCCCAAAATGCCGATACCCCCTATCCGGTGGCAAGCATGTCGAAAATGATGACCGAGTATTTGCTGCTGGAAGCGATCCGGGAGAAGCGTGTCGCTTGGGACGATGAAGTGCCCGTTTCCGCAAATGCCGCCGGGGCCGGGGGCGCGCGGGTGCAGCTTGAGCCGGGCAGAGCGTACCCGCTTCGCGATTTGTACGAAGCGATGGCGGTCGGCTCCGCAAACAACGCGGCCGTAGCCATCGGTGAATACCTGGCGGGCAGCACGTCTGCTTTTGCCAGACAGATGAACAAAAAGGCAGCCGAGCTGGGGCTTGCGTCCTCGTCTTTTGTCAACGCGACAGGGCTGGATTACGACTACGGGCAAAATGAGATGTCGGCAAGAGACGTAGGCATGCTGGCGCACTATCTGCTTCGCGACTTCCCGGAGATTGTGGAGTTGACTGCCGAGCCTTTTGTGCAGCTTTCTTTCGGGGAACGGGTGGACAACACCAATCTGATGGTGCGCACCGATCACGACGAAATGAACGTGCCAGGGCTGGACGGACTGAAGACAGGGTTTACCGATAAAGCGGGCTACTGTTTTACAGGGACGGCCAGGCAGGGTGACAAGCGTCTGATTTCTGTGGTGATGGGGGCGGCAAACGAAGTGGTCCGCTTTACAGAGACAAAAAAGTTGTTGGAGAGGGGATTTGACATTGCATACAGCGCCGAAAAAAGGTAGGGCATGGACGGTTCCGCTTTTTCTGGGGTACTCCGTTTTGCGGTGTATTTGTATTTGGTCATAAAAGTGCTGTTGTTAAAATTCAGCAGTCTGGATATAGAGCTGTTGCAGATACAATGGCAAATGCTTTCAAACGACCCGACGAGCATCGTGGAGCGGCTGCGCTACCGGGGCAACCTCGTGCCGTTTCATGAAATTCAAAACTACGTGTCACAGATTCGAAACGGCCAGAGTGGGCACAGCTTCGTGAATCTCGTCGGAAACATCGTTGCATTTATGCCCTTTGGCTTGATGCTGCCGCTGTTGTTTGCGAAAAAAGCAGGCTCCGTCGGCAAAGTCGCATGGCTGTCGTTTCTGTTTAGCCTTGGGCTGGAAACGACGCAGCTAGTGCTGAGCTGCGGCACGTTTGACGTCGACGATCTTTTGCTGAATACGGTGGGAGGGATACTCGGGTATGGCGTTTATTTGGTGCTGCGGTTTGTCTTTTGGCGTCATTCATCCGGTGATCGTTCAGCCAGTAGCTTGACATACCGGAAAAAAGCGATGGAGTACAGGGCTGATTAAGCCTGCCGAACGAAAATCATATAGGTTTATTCTACAAGTTTTCTGCCCAACTTAATGCAGCCCATCCAACGTAAGGAATCTGTCTAGTTTGGTGTTGACAGTCCAATTCACCCCGGAGATATCGGCGAATTGTATTTCGAGAATGCCCCGTTAGACGGGCAATTTCACGAATACTCTTGCCTTCTGCCCTCATGGTATGTAACGATATCACTATCCCACTCCTAAGCATGTGTCTCCCTCCGAAAATTAACTTGGCCGTTAATACCGAAGGGGATATATTCGCTAAGGGTGGGTCATTTTCTTTCCGGCGAACCTGGGTCAATTATATCCCGGCGGTGACAGACTTTTTAATTTTTAATAAGGAGGTAATTTTATTTGAAAAATATCAATAAATCATTACTTCTTGCTTTGGTGGTAAATGGAGGATTCTTATTGTTCTTGCTGCTTGAACAGGTGTTGAGCAATTGGATAGTTATAGGCTGGATTTTAACTGTGATCGTATTTCTCTATTTTTTGTCTTTTGTCTTGATTTTTATTGAGTTTAGTAGAAAAACTAATAAAGGATATCTCTATTTAGCATTGACTATCAATTTACTTGGATTAATAATGTTTATGATCTATTGGTTTAGACTATAATACTTACGAGACATAAAAGATCATTCTATCTCCCATATTGCAAAGAAAAAGGTGTTAACTGGAGAACAGCTAAACGTGTTTTAATGCGGATAAACCGATCCCGCTAGGCCATGATTTCTTCTGGGTCTGTCAAGATTTTTGTGTAAACTCAATCAACCGATATATGAAAAGGTTTCATCCCCTAATTGGGACATCTTTTTCGAAACCAATCGAGTCAAGGGCGTAAGGCGAAGCGAACCCTGGACGCGTTGGTGGAGAGAAAGATCATCCTTTCGGGGATGAAGCCTTTCATTTTTATTAACGGATGTACGGCTGTACCCGATCTTCAAAAAAAACGGAAAGCTGTAAGAGAATCTGGCCCCAGTTCTGGACTCGTCCCGTCAACTTTCGCAGAACATCCATGGTTACGAGATATAACATCTTCAAAAGGGCATCGTCTGTGGGAAACATGGCTTTTCCTTTTGTCACCTTTCGAAGCTGTCGATGATAACTTTCAATCACGTTTGTTGTATAGATCAGCTTTCCAATCTCTGGAGGATATCGAAAGAAGGTGGCAATCTCGTCCCAATTACTCCACCAGGAACGAACCATCAAGGGATATTTACTGCCCCAGGTTTGTTCAAACTGCTCGAGTTCTTCCAACGCGGCTTGCTCCGTTGGAACTTGATAGATGGGTTTTAGCTCGGACGTGATCTTTTTGAGATCCTTATAGGAAACATACTTGATGGAATTTCGGATTTGATGGATGACACATTTCTGAATCTCCGTCTTCGGATAACATGCTGAGATGGCTTCTGTAAAGCCACGAAGGTTATCGACGCTTGTAATAAGAATATCCTGGCCCCCGCGATTTTTCAGTTCGTTGAGTACATGGAGCTAGAATTTTGCCGATTCATTCTCTCCAATCCAGATTCCAAGAACATCTTTATGACCGTCAAGGTCAATTCCAATTACTTTTTTCTTTGTTTTTTTCTGTGACGATGTGTTCAACTCCATCTAGGTCAGTATAGAAAGTTGGTTCATACTCAACTTCCGAGTCCACTTTAACGCCACCATCAGCTATCAATTCCTCTTGCATTTCCTCTGGTAAAGTATCAATTTTTTCAGAAAAAACCATTATCTTAAGTGTTTTTTTTTGTAAAGGGAATCATTTAAAAAACCTCCTAATGTATGGTATATTAGAATAGTAACAATACTTGTATAAAAGTACCGATATGTGTAAATAAAGGGATAATATAAATGGAAAAGAAAAAACTTATTGTTTACTTGGGCATATTGTTTCTTGTAATGATGGGGTTTTCACTAATATGGAGTATTTATTTTAAGGAGAAGACAGCAGCCGTCGTAAAAGTAAAAGAGGTTAGCAATGACTTCATCGTAATTGAGGATCAACTCAACATGAAAAGAACGATTGATGTCCCGAGGGTTATTACGAAATTAATTAAAGCGAACGAAGAGTATTTTGTAGAGTATGAGTCTAGCTTGATAGGATTGCCGAAACTTGTTTCTATAGAACCCCTAAACGAAAGATGAAACATTTTTATTGGGTTATGTTTTGTCTAAGTCGTTGTGGTTCTGATCGTTCTGGGTAAAGCATGGCCGGCTCTGATGGTTCTGGGATATGCAGTTTTTGTGTTCTATCAGTGACCGTTCTGCCAGAGACTCGACGACGTACCCTGATAAAAGCTATGGCGTACAAGGCTGACCAAGCCTGCCAAACGCAATACAGAACAAGGGCACCTGCAATGGTGCTCTTTTTCATCTGCTGTGCTTCCTCTTGTTTTGTCCCACCACCTGTGTTTACACTAAATAGAATCAATAATCAATTGAACCAATTTATTGAAAGAGAAGGTGATTCTCTTTGCTCCATAAAGCACGGGAAGTTTTGCAAAAATATTTCGGCTACGAATCGTTTCGCGAGGGACAAAAGAAGATTATCGAGAGCCTGCTCGCAGGCCATGACACGATCGGCATCATGCCGACCGGCGGGGGAAAATCCATCTGCTATCAGGTGCCGGCCATGCTGTTCGACGGCGTCACCATCGTTATTTCGCCGCTTATCTCGCTGATGAAGGACCAGGTAGATGTGCTGGTCAACATGGGCATTGCGGCAACGCAGATCAACAGCTCGCTCGACTACAGCGAGGTGCGCGAGCGCTTGCGGATGGCGGCGCGCGGGGAGTACAAGCTGCTTTATATCGCGCCTGAGCGGCTGGAGTCGGAAACGTTTCAAACTTTGATCCGCAATGTGCCGATTTCGTTCGTCGCTGTCGATGAGGCGCACTGTGTCTCGCAGTGGGGCCACGACTTCCGCCCCAGCTATTTGGAGATCGCCCGCTTTTTGCGCACGCTGCCAGAGCGTCCCGTCGTCGCAGCCTTGACCGCGACGGCAACACCGGAAGTTACCGCCGACATCAAGCGCCAGCTTACCCTGGAGGACGAGCGCCTCTTTATCACTGGCTTTGGCCGGGGCAACCTCATTCTGTCGGTGCGCAAAGGGGAAAACCGCCGCGAGTTCATCCAGGCGTATTTGAAAGCCAACAGGCAGCAGTCCGGAATCATCTACGCCGCCACGCGAAAAGACGTCGATGCGCTGCACGCCGACCTCGCGAAGCGCGGCTTTTCCGTGACCAAATACCACGCCGGGCTGTCCGAGGAAGAGCGGGCGGCGAATCAGGAAGCGTTCCTGTTCGATGATGTCCGCACGATGGTCGCGACCAACGCATTCGGAATGGGCATCGACAAGTCCAATGTGCGCTACGTCATTCACTACAACATGCCGAAAAACCTGGAAGCGTACTACCAGGAGGCGGGCCGCGCCGGACGCGATGGCGAGCCGAGCGAGTGCATTTTGCTGTACCAGCCGCAGGACATCCAGACCCAGTCTTTTTTTATCGAGCAAAACCAGCTAACCGACGAACGCAAGGAGCACGAGTACAAAAAGCTGTACGCCATGGTCGACTACTGCCGGACGCCGCGCTGCCTGCAGCAGTACATCGTGCAGTATTTCGGCGAGACGGATGCGCCTGAGTGCGGCCGCTGCCACAACTGCACCGACAACACGGAGCTGACCGACATTACCCTTGAAGCACAAAAAATCTTTTCCTGCGTCAAGCGGATGCGGGAACGCTTCGGCGCAACTCTGGTTGCCCAGGTACTCAAAGGCTCGAAAAACAAAAAGGTCACGCAGTTCCAGTTCGACCAGCTTCCTACCTACGGACTGATGAAGGAGTACAAGGAAAAGGAAATCGCCGACCTGATCCAACTGCTCATTGCCGAAGGATACTTGCAGGTGACAGAAAGCCAGTACCCGATTGTGAAGCTGGGAGCGCGGGCGCTGCCAGTGCTCAAGGGCGAGGAGCGCGTCGTGCAAAAAATATCGCTCCGCCCGGCAGCGCTCGCAGAGGACGACGAGCTGTTCGAGCAGTTGCGTGCGCTGCGCAAGGAAATCTCGCAGCGCGAAGGTGTGCCGCCATACGTCATTTTCCACGACAGCACATTGAAGGAAATGAGCAGCCTCTGCCCGACCGACAAGCAGGCGATGCTCAAGATCAAAGGCGTGGGCGAAGCCAAGTTCGAGAAGTACGGCCAACCCTTCCTGGAATGTTTGCAAAACTACGCCGCAGTCAAGCCGTGACGGTCATGGTCACGGCTTTTCGCTGTTGCAGCGGTGTGTCAAAACAAAAGCCGTGACGTTTGACGATCACGCACGGCTTTTGCTCCTTTTTGTCTTCTCTTTTCCCCGCATTAGCCCGCAATTCGCCTGCTGTGCTTCATCAAATACAGCAGGAAAGCCAGCAGCAGCAACCCTTGGGCGACGATGGCGCCGGAGATGGAGGCGCCCAGATAGACGATCAGGTAGTAAATCCCCGACCCGGCAGCCATCAAAAAGTTTTCGACGAAGTTTTGGATCGCAATCGTCTTGCCGGAGCCGACCATCTTTTTCCCTTCGTCCTGCAGGATCGTATTCATCGGAATGATGAACACCCCGCCCATGAACCCGACGAGAAGAAGCAGGCAGATCGCAATGACGGTTACGTGAATCCACGGAAACAGCACGATGATGAGAAACATGCCGAAGCCGTAGCCGACCGAGCGGGTGAACCGGGACAGCGGAATCAACCGTGGCGCAAGAAAAGCGCCGATGATAATCCCGATTGACGTCGTAGCCAGGATCAGCGAGACGGAAAAGCTTTGCGGGTTAATTCCGAGCGCGGCGGGTATCCAGGCCAGCACGGCGACCCGCAGTACAGCCGAGCTCATCCAGAAGGCACCGGTTCCGATCAGGGCAAAGCTCGTTTCCGCCCGGTTCATCAGGTGTTGGAAGTCGATGAAAAAGCGACGTGCTTCCGTCCCGTAACGAATAGCCGAGTTCCCTTTCATGCGCGGGATGAAAAAAGTCATGAAAAGCGACAACAGGTAGAGAGCGAGGCAGATGCTTGAAGAGAACAGCGGCGCTGTCATGGAGGCGATTGCCCCGCCCCCGCCGATTCCGGTCAAGATCGCGACAATGGTGTACGCCTCGATTCGTGCGTTGGCCTGGAACAGCTCCTGTTCATTGTGCGTCAGCTCCGGCAGGATGCCGTATTTGGCAGGCGAGTAGACGACCGCGCCGACTCCCACTGTAAAGTAGCAGAGCATCAGCAGCAAAATGCTGGAGTGATCGATGACAAACAGCAGCACGACACCGAGCGCTTTTATCAGGTTGCCGATCACCAGGACGAACGACTTGGCGTGCTTGTCGGCAAAAGGCCCGACGAGCGGAGCGAGAAAAACGTACGGCAGAAAAAAGGAAATGGAAACGAGTGCGAGCATGGCGGGAGAAAAGCCGTTCTCCCGCAGCAGGTTGGCTATGACAAACAAAATCATGTTGTCGGCAAAGGCCGAGAGAAATTGCGTGAAATACAGGGCTTGCAGCGGTTGCATTCGCATCTTCACATTAGTTTCCTCCACTTTCCGCCAGTTGCTTCAGACTGACATAGTCCGTTTTTCCGCTCCCGAGAAGAGGCAGAGCCTTGATGACCTGCATCGCGCCGGGGATGAGCAGCGGCGAGTATTGCTTTTCCGTCAAATAGGCGCGCAGTTGGCTGAGTTGAACCGTTTCATCTGTAGTGAACAGCAGGATGCGCTCGCCTTTTCGCTGGTCGCTGACCGTGATCGCGGCAAAGCCGGAGTGTCCGAAGCATTGCATCGCCAGTTCTTCCACCAGATTGAGCGACACCATCTCACCGCCGATTTTGGCAAAACGTTTCAGGCGGGACTGAATGCTGAGAAACCCTTCCTTGTCGGCTGTCACCAGATCCCCTGTGCGGTACCATTCTCCCGCGGGCACGAAGCCTTGGCCGTGAATCAGGTAGCCTTTCATGACGTTCGGGCCTTTGACGAGCAGCTCGCCGCCTTCGTCGATGCCTTCGACCGGGTCCAGCCGATAGCGCATGCCCGGCACGATTCGGCCGACTGTTCCCGGCTTGTTGGCGAGCGGTGTGTTGAGCGCGAGGATCGGAGCGGTTTCAGTTGCGCCGTAGCCTTCGAAAATCCGCACGCCGAATTTATCCATCCACAGCTTGCGCACATCGTCTTTCAGCTTTTCCGCTCCTGCAAACACGTACCGCAAGGAGTAGAAGTTGTACGGATGCGCCATCCGCCCGTAGCCAGCCATGAACGTCGAGGTCCCGAACAAAATGGTCGCGTTTTGATCGTACACCAGCTCTGCAATCGCCTTGTAGTGCAGCGGACTCGGATACAGATACACCGGAATGCCTTTGACGACGGGCAAAAGCGTGCCAGCAGTCAGTCCGAAGCTGTGGAACATCGGCAGCGCGTTGAAAAACTTGTCGCGGCTCGTAACGTCGATCATGCTGGTCACTTGCTGGATGTTGGCGTACAGATTGGTGTGCGTCAGCACGACGCCTTTTGGCTTGCTTTCGCTGCCGGATGTGAACAGAATCAGTTCATTGGCACTCGGTACGGCTTTTTTCCTGGTCACATAAGCGGTGAGGGCAGCCAGCTTGTCAAAAGCGGTGGCCGACGCTTTCAAATCTTCCAGGTAAATGATCCGGATGCTCGGCGAAAGGCCCGCGACAATGTGCTCCAGCTTGCCTTTTTCGATGAAGGTGCGCGAGGTCAGGATCGTATCGATATGGGCTGTCTCGCAGCAGTCGAGGAGCGAGCGGATGCCGAGCGAAAAGTTCAGGATGGCAGGTGTTTTCCCGATGCGAAACAGCGCCAGCAACGTCACCAGGTGCCCGACCGAGTTGGGGAGAAAGACGCCGACGACCGTTTTTCCCGCCAAGGGCTGCTGCAGCTTGCTGCCGAGCAGATAGCTGCCGACGAGCAGGGTGCGGTAGTTGATCGCCGAGGTCAAGTCTTTGGCGATCTCCATGTTCGGACCGTTAAGGCGGGCGGCCGCCAGCACTTCGTCGAACAGGTTGACGTTTTGCTTCATCCGGCTTTGGAACAGTTCCTCCTGCAGCGTGCGCAGGACCAGGTCGTTGGCGGCCGACTTTTGTTCACGCATCGAGCGGTTTGCGTCGCGCGGGATGGTGAACGGCGTGCCGACTGTCATGGTGACGGCGGGAAACAGCGAGCGGCGCAGCTTGCCTTTCAAATAAGAGAAGATCGAGCGCTCCAGGCCGTTGATCGCGACCGGGTAGACGGTTGCGCCTGTTCGCATGGCGAGGTAGCCGACGCCGCTGTAAATTTTCATCAGGCCGCCCGTTGTGGTGACGCGGCCTTCCGGGAAAATCACCAGCGTCTCTCCTTTGCGGATGACCCGAAGCATATGGCGGATCGAGTACGGGTTGAGCGGATCAATCGCAATGTGCTTGCGGAAGCGCAGGAAAAAGGCAAACCGCTTGGCAATTCCGGTGTTGACGACAAAGGTAGCACTTTCCGGCAAGCAAAAGGAAAGGAGTACCGCGTCGAGCAAGGAGACGTGGTTCGGAATGATAAGAGACGGTTTTGTCAGGTCGATTCTGTTGACTCCGTGGATGCGGGGCCGAAACCATAGCAGCAAAATCATTTTCAAAAAAGCATGAATGAGGACCATGTAGACCACACCTTTACAACGAAGAATGGTGTTGCTGTATAGCTCTCATTGTAAGGAGTGGGGGGAGTAAAAAAAGTACCAACATTCCTTAGTACCTGGTCATAACACCTAGAACAACTTTTTCTGGCTGGCTTTTGCAGCCGCCTCCTTGCTCGTTTTGACGCCCATTTTTTTCAGGATGCGGTTGATGTGGTTTTTGATGGTCCGCTTGGTGATGTGCAGCGATTGCTCGATTTGCGTCTGCGTCTTTCCCTGGTGGATCAGTTGCAGAATTTCTTTTTCAGCAGGGGAAAGCAGCTTCTGGTTTTCTTCGTTTTTCAGGCGCAAAAATTCGTTGCGGAGAGCAGCCGCTGCTGTCGGGTGAATCGCCGACTGGCTGTTGTGGGCAGCGCGGATGGCGTCGGGAAGTTCCTTGAAGCTGGACTTGCTGATGTAATTGACCGCACCTGCGGAGAAGGACTCGACAATGACATCGTCGGCGGTCAGGGACGTGAGCATGATGATTTTACAGTCTGGCTCAAGCGCAATCAGCTCCATCGCGGTTTCGATTCCGTCGAGATTGTTCTCGGTCAGGTTGATGTCCATCAGGACGACATCGGCTCCTGCTGCCAAAAAGCGCTCGATCGCTTCCGCTTTTGTGCCCGCCTCGCCGACGACGGTGAGGTCTGCTTCTTTGTTCAGGTAGTCGACCAGTCCTTTTCGCCAGACAGGGTCGTCCTCGACGAGAAATACGTTGATCGTCTCCATGTCAGTTCCTCCCTTCTGTTTGGGCAGAGCCTGTGATGACGCGTTTTTTCGGGAAAAACAAAAACACGCTTGTTCCTTTTCCAGGCTCGCTGTATATTTTCAGCATTCCTTGATGCTTTTGCATGACATTATAGCAATAGGAAAGGCCGAGGCCGAAGTTTTGTCCGGTTCGCTTGGTAGAGAAAAAAGGGTCGAGCACATGCGGCAAATTTTCCTTGGAAATGCCTGTACCCGTATCCGCAACGGCAATGACGAGGTGACGGTTGGACAAAAACAGTTGCAGGGTAAGCTTGCCGCCAGACTTCATCGCTTCGATTGCGTTCATGCACAAATTGGTGACGATTTCCCTCAACTGCACGGGATCGCCATACAGGTGAAGGCTCTCATCCAGTTCGCATTCCACCAGCACCTGGTGCTTTTCCAGGTAAGGCTTCAAGTTATGGATGACTTGCTTGATAATTTCACCAGGCGCGCACGGTGACTCGCGCAGCTCGACGTCGCGAAGCTGGTTTTGAATCCGGTTCATCATGTCCAGCATGTGCTGGGAGGATTGCAGGAGGACGAGTGCGTCTTCCCTCAGGTTTGGCTGGTTTGTTTCCTCCGCGTATGATTCGATCCGGTCGGCGTACAGCGAGATTTTGCCCACCTCGTTTTTGATCGTGTGGTTAATGATTTGCGCTCCTGACGTGAGCGCGCGCAGCGTGCTGTCCAGCCGCCTTTTTTCCACGCGGAGCCGGACGCCCAAAAAGCCGTATTTCAAACTGATGGCGACAATCAGAATGAACTGGATCGCGACGACCAGCATATTGTAGCGCCATGCTTCGTAGTCGTTCTGGATGCGCATGATGTAGATGAAGATAAAGACGAAAAACAGCGGAACGATGATTAACAGGTTCGTGAAAAAGCTGTTCTTTTTGACCAGCGGGTCTTTCTCGTTCCGGTACTGTATGATGAGCAGCGTGCAGGCGATCAGAAAAAAGGGAATGACCCACGCCACCATGATCCAGTAATTGAAGGCAAGTACAGGATAAATGGGGGTAATCACGAGCATCAGGGCTGGCAGGCAGAGCGCAGCGAACTGGGTAATCAGCTTTGTCCGGCGGGTGAGAAGCTCCGCCGAATGGACGGCGAACATGAGAAACGAATAAGGCAATCCTGCCTGGCAAATAAAGGAAGATAGGTTGCTTAGAAAAAGCAAAGTCTGCTCGGTCCCGGCATTGATCGTTCCTGCCCAGAGCGGGATGATCGTCTCGTCAATGACCCCAGAGAGGAACCCGCCTCCTCCGACGAATGCAGTGGCGCAGGCCCAACGGATCGACGTGCGTTTCGGGTCCGTGAACAGGACCAATAGACCTAGCGCCCAAATGGTGAATAAGGTGAAAACCATCATGGCAAGCAATCTCCTGTGTCAGTCATGTTACAACCATTATAGCGTACCTGCACAGCAGGAAACGTAAATGAATCCGATGCCAATAAAAAAGATAGGACTTGAGACGGGTAAATAGTAAAAAAATTGTTGCAGATATGGATATTTTGAATGATCCCATCTGTTCCTCTGGCCCAAAATCGCCTATCATGGTATTCATAACCGTTTTATTAAAAACCGTACATATCTTTTATCATCATGAGGCGGGGAGGAGAGGCAAGCGAATGGCATCCTTTATGAAAAAGCATCTGATTGTTCGGATTTTGTGCGTCATCATCTCCGTTTTGATCCTGGTCGCTGTGGGGAATATCGCTACGCAGATCATACAGACGAGGGCTGCGGTTGAAGAAGGAATAAACAACTACAATATGCGGATCGCGGAAAGCTACGCTGCACAGATGAAGCCCGAGCTGTATGCTGATTTTTTACAGCAGCCGACGGAAACAGAGTTGTACTGGGAGCTGCGGCATGAGCTGGATGTGTTCCGCACGCAAATTGGTGCGATTTACGTCTATTTTGTTCGTTTCGATGAGAGTCAGGTACCGAGGATCATGATTGATGGCCGTCCGCCGAATGATCCCATGGCGTCACCGATTGACGAAGTGACAGATATGCCCCCGGATGCGGTGAAGGCCGTCATGGCAGGCAACAAGGCGAGCTCGCCGATCATCGAAAACCCGGAATACGGGACGTACATCTCCGCTTATGTTCCGGTGAAGGACAGCAGTGGAGCCGTGATCGGGGCGCTCGGTATTGATACCGATGTAGCGGTTTACGAACAGTTGGCTGCCAACGTGCTCTGGGAAAGCGTGCCGATCTACGTGCTGATGTTCGCGGTTATGCTCGTTGCTGTCCTGGTGATTGTCTGGTTTGTACAGCGGGCGCTGCGCCCTCTGCATATCGTCAAGGAGAGCGCGGAAAAGATGGCGCAGGGCGATCTGGCTGCGGCAGGCAGCATTTTGCGTTCCTCGCCGATCAAGTCCCAGGATGAAATCGGCACCGTCTACCAGTCGATGCTTGCGATGTCCGAGCATTTGCACAGCCGGGTGCGCGGGCTGGTCATCAATATGGACAAGACTTCTGACCAACTGGTTGTCTCTTCGAAGGAGCTGGCTGACAGCGCCGACGAAATGCTGGAAGTGGGGCAAAGCGTGAATGAGAGTGTCCAAGTCATTTACGACGGGGCACACTCCCAGAAAAAGAGTGCGGACGACAGTGCGCATGCCATCGAAGAAATCGCGCTCGGCATTGCCCGGATCGCCGAGTCCTCGGCAACGGTATCCGATGCTTCCGTCCAGGCACTGGAGATGGCCCAATCCGGCGATACGGCGATGAAGCGCATGAGCCGGCAGATGCAGGAAATCGCGATCTCAGCGGAACAGACGTATGAAATCGCGAAAACATTGAAAGCGTATTCCCGGCAAATCGAACATGTGCTGGGCACGATTCATGGCTTTACCGAGCAGACGAAAATTCTCGCGCTCAATGCCTCCATCGAAGCGGCCAGAGCAGGGGAGCACGGGCTTGGCTTCACGATTGTGGCCCAGGAGGTGGGCAAGCTGGCGAATGCCTCGGCTTCCTCCGTCCAGCAGATTACCGCCCTTTTGGGCAACATCGGCCAGGAATCGGAAAAAATCAGTGCCAAAATGGAAAGCGTCACGGCCGAAATCCAGGCAGGCGTGGAGCTGTCCGCGGAGGCGGAGCAGTCGTTTTTGCACGCGGTCAAGGCGTTCATGCTGGTCAGCGAGCAGGTTCAGGAAGTGTCTGTCACAACAGAGCAGCTCTCTGCGGGGTCTGAGGAAGTGGCAGCTACAGTGAGCAGCATCGCCAACATCGCTTCTGGGGTAAGCGAGCTGACAGAACAGATTCGGAGCATGACGAACAGGCAACTGGAGATGATGAAGCAGGTGTACGACGCTTCGGCCGTCCTGAATGCCAATACGCTGGACATGCGGCAGGCAATCCAGCAAGTAAACGTATAAAAGAGCAGAAACAGCCATCCTTTGTCCGGCGAAGGGTGGCTGTTTCTTTTTCGGGCAAGTTTTCCAAGAACGGGATGACTTATGCGTATCCATAATATTGTGGAATAAGGAGGTTTTTCCATAGGGGCGTGGAAATGAAAACGAATCAGTTGAGTGGCAGGTGAACAGTGGGTGAAACGAGTCGATTTCATTTACCAGAAGCTGCTTGAGTTCGGTCCCGCCAAAAAAGTCAGCGCAGGCGAGCTGGCCGAGCTCCTGGGCCTGAGCCGCGCCAATGTCAGCGGAGATTTAAACCGTCTATGGAAGGAAGGCCGGATTGAAAAAGAAGAGGGTCGTCCTACCTTGTTTTATGTCAAGCAAGCGAATGACTCGCTTTACTTGGCGCAAACGGCATTGGACAGGCTGGCGAAGACGAACAAAAGCCTGATTACCCGCATCGAGCAGGCGAAGGCAGCGGTGCTGTACCCGCCGCGCGGCATGCACTGCCTGATTTTGGGCGAGACGGGAGTGGGCAAGTCGTGGTTTGCAGGGATGATTCACGAGTTTGCCGTCGATATTGGCCGGCTGGAAAAGGGAGCGCCTTTTGTCGTTTTTAACTGTGCCGACTACGCCAACAACCCGCAGCTTTTAATCAGCCAACTGTTCGGCGTCAAAAAGGGGGCGTACACCGGAGCGGAGATGGACCGCAAAGGGCTGGTGGAAAAGGCGGACGGCGGGATTCTTTTTCTCGATGAGGTTCACCGCTTGCCAGCAGAAGGGCAGGAAATCTTTTTTACGTTCATGGACAAGGGGACGTTCCGCCGGGTCGGAGAAACAGAGGTGGAGCGTTCCGCGCAGGTACAGATCGTCATGGCAACGACCGAAAACCCGGAATCCAGCCTGCTCAAGACGTTCATGCGCCGCATCCCGATGGTCATCAAGCTGCCTTCCCTGGTGGAGCGGGGAATGGAGGAGCGCTTTGGGCTTGTCATGGAAATTTTTCGCGAAGAAGCGTTTCGGCTCGGACGGGAAATTCAAATATCGTCAAGCGTGGTGCAAGCGTTTCTCTGCTATCATTGTCCGAACAATATCGGCCAGTTGAAGACGGATATTCAACTGACCTGCGCCAGTGCTTATGCCGAGTTTATTTCCTTGAAAAAAAATGTGCTGCACGTCTCCATTCAGGATGTTCCGCATCATGTCAAGCAAGGGCTGCTTTTGGCAAAAGACTACAGACAGGAGCTTGCGGAGCTGATTGGCACCGAGCACAAATGTTTTGTGGTGCAGCCATCCCAGGAGGAAAGCGTCTGGTTCGACAGAGAGTCGGAGAATGCAGCCAACAGCGTGTACGAAAAGATCGAACAAAAAATATACGAGTTGCAAAATCAGGGCGTCAGCGAGGAAGAGCTGGAATACGATATTGAGCATTACTTCACTACGTTTATCAAAGGTGTCCATCAGCGCATCAACAAAGGCGACATGGCACGCATCATCGATCCGGTCATCATTCACCTCGTCGAGGACATCGTGCGTTACGCCGAGGCGAAGCTGGAGAAGATTTTGAGCCAAAAGGTCATTTTCGGCCTGGCGCTGCATATCCAGACGTCCAAGGAGCGGCTGTCGCAAGGAAAGCAAATCGTCCATCCGCACCTCAACAGCGTGCGGCTGAAATACAAAAAGGAGTTCGCCGTAGCGCTGGAGTGTGTGCGCATGATCGAGGAAGCACTGCTGATGGACCTGCCCATTGGCGAAGCGGGCTACCTGACCATGTTTTTCGTGCTGGACGACGAGAGTATGCAAGAGGAACGGGAAACGGTCGGCGTCCTGGTCATCACACACGGCAGCGGGGGAGCGACGGCGATGGTCGACGTGACCAACCGATTGCTGGTCACCGAGTACGCGCGTGCCATCGACCTGCCGCTGGAGGAAGACTCGCTGGTCGTTCTGGAGCAAGCGATCAAGACAGCGCGGGAAATCGGGAGCGCAGCCGGGCTGCTTTTGCTCGTCGATATGGGCTCGCTGCTCGGATTCGGGGAGATCATCGAAAAGGAGCTGGGCATTCCGGTGAAGGTGGTGCCGATGGTGAGCACGCCGCATGTGATCGAGGCGACGCGCAAAGCGATGCTGGGTCATACGCTGGACGACGTATACCGCGATGTCGTCAGCATCTCGATGGGGGTGCGGGAGGAACTGCCCAGGGAGGCGCCAGACAAGGCGGTGCCTGCCTTGACCATTGTAGCGACCTGCCTGTCCGGCGAGGGCAGCGCCCTGTTTTTGAAAAAGCTGCTTGAATCGAATTTGCGCTATGACGAGAAGCTGCTGGAATTTGTCCCGTTGCAGCTCATGGACAAAGCGCAGGCGAAAAGCAAGCTGAAAAAGCTCAAGCAGGAGCGGACGGTGCTGTGCATCGTGAGCAACTACATGCTGGATCGCGACTTGCGCTGCTACAGCATGGACGATGTGGTGAACGGCGAGGCGCTGTCCGATATTCAACAACTGATCGATCTGGAAGAGGCCTATGTGAAGATGAAAGAGTCGCTCAAGGAGCATCTGAAAATGGTAAAGGGCCAGGACGTTCTCGACGACGTCAGGACGTGTGTGGCGCGCATGGAGGAGCGGCTTGGCGACAAGCTGCTGTTCGATACGCGAATCGGGGCGTATTTGCACATCTGCTGCCTGGTGGATCGGCTGAAAGCTGGGGAGCGTTCCGTAGCCTATACCGACAAGGTGCCGTTTTTGGCGGAAAACCGCAAGCTGTACAGTCTGATTCGCCACGAATTGCAGCCGTTGGCGGACAAATACGACGTGGTCTTTAGTGAGGACGATGTATGTTTCGTCATGAATTTTTTCATACACAACAAAACACTGGCGTAGCTAGTGTTTTACTTTTTGCCAATTTGCCCCTGTTAACAAAACACTGGAGCGCTTACATTCAAACACTGTTGGCCTGCCAGGAATGCGGCTGCCCGGAAAACGCGATAACGATGCGCCTTGTTTTGAAAACGCATACAAAAAGGGTGTTTTGGCACGTGAATTGCTCCAGGAAAAGGGCATAACCAACTGAAGGGAGGAAGCTGGATTGAATATTTTGCTATGCTGCGCAGCAGGGATGTCAACGAGTCTGCTTGTGCAAAAAATGGAGCAGGCGGCGCGGGAAAAAGGGCTGGAAGCGAAGATCTGGGCGGTGTCGGCAGATGAGGTGAAGCAGCATATTGACCAGGCACAGGTGCTGTTGCTTGGCCCGCAAGTCCGCTACAAGCTGGCGGAAATGAAAAAGGTAGGGGAGGCGAGAGGGATTCCGGTCGATGTGATAAGCCCGGTGGACTACGGCTCGCTGAACGGGAAAAAGGTGCTGGAATTTGCGCTTCGTTTAAAACAGTAGAGGGGGATGCGTATGGCAGGGTTTATTTCTTTTCTGGAAAACCGTGTGATGCCTGTCGCGGGCAGGATCGCGGAGCAGAAGCATTTGCAGGCGATCCGCGACGGAATCATTCTCACCATGCCTTTGCTCATTGTCGGCTCTCTTTTCCTCATCATCGGTTTTATCCCCATCCCTGGTTACAGTGAGTTCATGAGCGGAATCTTCGGCGATCAGTGGCTGACCAAGCTGTTGTATCCGGTGAACGCGACATTTGACATCATGGCGCTCATCGTCAGCTTCGGGGTGGCGTACCGATTGGCGGAAAAGTACAAGGTCGATCCGCTGTCGGCAGGTGCGATTTCGGTCGCTTCCTTTTTGCTCGCGACCCCTTACAAGACGATGTTCACTCCGGAAGGTGCGACGGCAGCGCAAGAAGTAGGCGGAGTCATTCCGGTCGCCTTGATGGGCAGCCAGGGGCTGTTCGTAGCGATGCTTTTGGCTGTGCTGTCCACAGAGATTTACCGCAAAATCATTCAAAAGAAAATCGTCATCACGATGCCAGCCGGGGTTCCGCCTGCTGTCTCCCGTTCTTTTGTGGCGCTGATTCCCGCTTCGGCCGTGCTGCTGGTCGTCTGGCTGCTGCGCATTCTGCTTGAAAACACTCCGTTTGAAAGCATCCACAATATCGTGTCTGACTTGCTGGTCGGTCCGTTGAGCTCGCTCGGCAGCAGTCTGATCGGGGCGATTGTCTGTGTGCTGCTCGTACATTTGCTCTGGGCGATTGGGCTGCACGGGGCAGCGATTGTCGGCGGCATCATGAGCCCGATCTGGCTCACCTTGATGGACCAAAACCGGGCGGCGTTTCAGGCGAATCCGAATGCCGATCTGCCCAACGTGATTACCACCCAGTTTTTTGACCTGTGGATTTATGCGGGCGGATCCGGT
This sequence comes from Brevibacillus gelatini, assembly GCF_003710935.1. Lineage (GTDB taxonomy): Bacteria > Bacillota > Bacilli > Brevibacillales > Brevibacillaceae > Brevibacillus > Brevibacillus gelatini. The sequence continues at coordinate 42,962 of NZ_RHHS01000036.1, read as the reverse complement.
GCGACGTTGGCGCTCGTCGTCATCATGCTGTTTCGGGCGCGCAGCGAGCAGATGAAAAACATCAGCCGCCTCTCCATCGGACCCGGCCTGTTCAACATCAACGAGCCTGTCACTTTCGGCATGCCGATCGTCATGAACCCGCTTTTGATTATTCCGTTCGTCCTTGCGCCAGTCGTGTTGGTGATTGTCAGCTACTTGGCGATGTCATTGGGCTGGGTGGCAAAGCCGAGCGGTGTCGCCGTACCGTGGACAACGCCTGTCATTATCAGCGGCTATTTGGCAACCGGAGGGAAAATTTCGGGCAGTGTGCTCCAACTGGTGAACTTCGTCATCTCGCTGTTGATCTACTATCCGTTTTTCCGTCTGTGGGATAAGCAAAAGCTGGCCGAGGAACAGTCGCATGCCGCTTCCGACCAGGTCGTGAACATGTAATTTTTCAGGGGAGAGGCATGCTATGAAGCTGATTGTGAATGCAGATGACTTCGGGTATTCCAAAGGGGTGAATCTGGGGATCATCGAGGCGCATCGATCCGGCGTCGTCACCTCTGCGACGGTCATGGTCAACATGAACGGGTTCGAGCATGCGGTTATGCTGGCGAAGGAGACGCCGACTCTTGGGGTGGGTATCCATCTTGTGCTCACCTGCGGCGCTCCAGTCAGTCAAAACGTGCCGTCGCTAACAGATGAGCATGGGCGGTTCCGCCGCGGACGTGATTATTTAAGCTCGGCATCGCCAAAGGAAGTGGAACGGGAGCTGCGCAGCCAACTGGAAAAGTTTTTGGAAACAGGGCTTTCCCCGACGCATATGGACAGCCATCACCACGTTCATGCCCATGCCGCGATCCTGCCGATTGTGTTGCGTTTGGCAAAGGAATACCGGCTTCCGGTTCGCAACCCGTGGACGTTTTCGCCAGGGGTGCGGGCAGCGCATTCGGACGTACTGACAACAGATGGCTTTTCCGAGCGTTTTTACGGAGACGATCTGACCGCGCAGTCGTTCATCGATGCCGTGGAGGAGCTGGCGGGCTGCGCTGTGGCGGAGATGATGACGCATCCGGCGTATGTGGACGAAGAGGTGCTGACAGGCAGCTCGTACACGCTGCAACGCGCGCGGGAGCTGCAAATCTTGACCGCAAAAGAGATCAAGGAGTACGTGCAAAAACGCCATGTACAGCTGGTGACTTATAAAGAACTCGGATAGGTGGAGATTGACTTGGACCACACAGACGTTATTTTTCAGCTGATTTTACACGGAGGAAACGCGAGAAGTCTGGCGATGGAAGCAATCGCCCTGGCGAAAAACAAAGACATGGCAGGCGCACAAGATGCACTGAGGCGAGCTGGCGAAGAGCTGAGCCAGGCCCACCATCATCAAACGGCTTTTATTCAAAAGGAGATCGCCGGAGAAAAGCCTGAGATCAGCATGCTGTTGATCCACGCGCAGGATCATCTGATGAATGCGATGACGATCAAGGATTTGGCCAGCGAATTTGTCGAGCTGTACAGCCATGTCCATGCAGGGAAGGAGGCAGGAGTATGAACGGAATCAAAATCGTGACAATCGGTGGAGGATCGAGCTATACGCCGGAGCTGGTAGAGGGCTTCATCAAACGGTACGACGAACTGCCTGTGCGCGAGCTGTGGCTCGTGGACATTCCGGAGGGCGAGAAGAAGCTGCAAATCGTCGGGGCGCTGGCAAAGCGCATGGTGGCAAAGGCAGGGGTCCCAATCGAGGTGCATTTGACGCTGGATCGGCGCAAGGCGCTGGCAGGAGCGGATTTTGTCACGACCCAAATGCGTGTGGGACTGTTGGACGCACGAATCAAGGATGAGCGCATCCCGCTGAAATACGGGGTCATCGGGCAGGAGACGAACGGTCCTGGCGGGCTGTTCAAAGGGTTGCGCACGATTCCGGTCATCATGGATATTTGCCGCGATATGGAGGAGCTGTGCCCGGATGCGTGGCTGATTAACTTCACCAACCCGGCTGGCATGGTGACAGAAGCGGTTCTCCGCTATGCAAACCGCAGCAAGGTCATTGGACTGTGCAATGTGCCGATCGGGATGAAAATGGGCGTCGCGACTATGCTCGGAGTCGATCAGTCGCGGGTCCACATTGATTTTGCCGGACTGAACCACATGGTATTCGGGCTTGCCGTATACGTGGATGGGGACAATGTCACTTCGCAAGTAATCGACAAGCTGACGGGCGAGCAATCGGGAATCACGATGCAAAACATTCTCGATCTGGGCTGGGAAAAAGATTTTATCAAGGCGCTGGGGATTCTGCCTTGCCCGTACCACCGCTATTACTATCAGACCCGGACCATGCTTGAGCACGAAATGGAAGAAGCGAGCAAGAACGGCACGCGTGCCGAGGTGGTCAAGCGGTTGGAAGCGGAGCTGTTTGCGCTCTACGAAGATCCCGACCTGGACGTCAAGCCGCCGCAGCTGGAGAAGCGCGGGGGAGCGTACTACAGCGAGGCGGCCTGCAGCCTGATTCACTCTATCTACAATGACCGCCGGGATATTCAGCCGGTGAACGTCCGCAACAATGGCGCGATTGCGAGTATTCCTGACGATTCGGCTGTCGAGGTAAACTGTGTGATTACAAAGGATGGGCCGATTCCGTTGACCGTGGGCGATTTGCCTGTACCTGTGCGCGGGCTTGTGCAGCAGATCAAGTCGTTTGAACGGGTAGCGGCCGAAGCGGCTGTCACGGGCGATTACCACAAGGCACTGCTGGCGATGACAATTAACCCGCTGGTGCCGTCCGATGTGGTAGCCAAGCAAATTCTCGATGAAATGCTGGAAGCGCACAAGGAGTTTTTGCCGCAGTTTTTCAAGCGGGTGACGTGAAGGTGGACGGCTGGTGGAATGGCGCAGCAGGCGGTCTTGCCGGTTTTTCACCAACCCGATGCATCAGGTGGAAAAAGGAGGAATGCAATGGTCCGGTTTCAAGTCGAAATTCATGTAAGTGGCGGCCTTCATGCCCGTCCGGCTTCTGTCCTGGTAAACCTGCTTAATCAATACCGTTCGTCGGTCACTATGATCTACAACGACAAGCGGGCGAATGGCAAAAGCATTCTCAGTGTCATGGCGCTGGGCGTGAAGAACGGGGACGAGATGACGTTTGAGGTGGAGGGCGACGACGAGCAGGAGGCGGCAACAGCTTTGCGGTCGTTGATTGAGCGAAATTTCGCCATTTCGTAGCGTGCAGATTGCAGGAGCAAAACAAAAAGCCAGTGCCCGAACAAAATGGGCATTGGCTTTTCGGCATTGAGGGCATGTTCCTGCATGCGGTTTGCCAGTGCAACGTCGGGGGCGGCAGAGGCCCCGTCACCATGCAGACAGGCAGGCACTAGGCGTTTTTGCGAAACACGACTATCACCTTGAAGTAATCACCGTCAATCTCGATGGAGAGGCGGCCGCCCTGCAGCTCGACGATGCTTTTGGCAATCGCGAGTCCAAGCCCGGAGCCTTCGGTATTGCGCGATTGGTCGGCGCGCTTGAACCGCTCGAACAGCTCTTCGGCATCGAAGTCGATTTCGTAGGCAGAGACGTTTTTGATCGTCATGATGACTTCTCCCGGCTTTTCGTACAGATCGATCAGGACGCGCGTATTGGGCAAGGAGTATTTCAAGGCATTGCCAATCAAATTCTCAAACACGCGCCACGTCTTTTTGCCGTCAAGCGGTGCCACGATTTTCGGCTGCTCGACGTTGACGCGGAAGGTGAGAGAGGACTGTTCAATTTTCTCGCTGAACTCTGCGATTGCCTGATTGAGCAGGGAGGCCACGTTCACCTGCTCGATGTGCAGTTCAACAGCTCCGCTGGACATTTTCGCCGCTTCAAACAGGTCATCGATCAGCACCCGCAAGCGGGCCGTTTTGCGGTCCAGTACGTCGATGTAGCTTTTGATCTCGTCTGCGGTCAGGTTTTCCCGTTTGAGCAGATCGACATAGTTGATGATCGAGGTGAGCGGCGTTTTCAAATCGTGTGAAACATTGGTAATCAGCTCGGATTTCAGGCGCTCGCTCTTCATTTGTTCCTCCAACGCACTCTTGATTCCCAGCTTGATGTTGTTAAGGGAGTGCGCGAGATTGGAGAGGTTTCCTTTGCGAATCTTCTCAATCGTTGCATCCAGGTTTCCGGCAGACATCTCGGAGGCTCCCGACATGATGCGGTTCATGAGTCTCAGACGGCGCAGGACGTAAGGGACGACGGCAGCCAGATAGAACAGGTCGTATACCAAACTGAGGAAGAAGAATTCCTCCGATTTTTTGGCGATGGCGAGCAGACCAAGCGCTACGCTCATGCCAAGGCCAACGGTCAGAATGAACAGCAGGAAGACCTTGAAAAACAGGCTTCGATTGGCGTAGCTTTCCCGCAAGAGTTCCTTTTGCCGGACGAACAGGCTTTTTTGCCATTGCTCGTGAAACGATTCCGGGTGCAGGTACATGTGCCATGCTTCCAGAGCCTGCAGCAGCAGATAGGCAGTGAACAGGGAGACAATTCCCAGTGTAAAGAAATGATCGACTCCGATCGGCAAAAAGAAGAAGCGCATATCGAGAATCATCAGGTACGTAATCCCAATCGGGAAAAGCGCGATAATCCGGAGATCGAGCGGGATGCGCCGCAAAAGCGCCAGACTTTTGACGACAAGCGGATGGCTGGCGGCGCGGTTCAGCTTCAAATACCACAACAACAGCGCAGTCACGAGCAGTGTCACCGTGAGCAGGGCGCATTCTCCGAGCAGCCGACCCCGTTTGGAGTCATAGTAGACGGCATCGGCATGAATCTGGCTGTAGCCTTCCGGTTTTTTCGGAACGTAAAAGACGCCGCTCCATTGACGCAACTGATAAGTACGGTTAATATCGGCAAATTCGCTATGCTTTTGATAGGAGTTTTCCGGGAAGCGGATCACATAGAGGGTATTTTTGCTCAATTCTGCTTCAGAAGGCTCGTGAGTCATATTCGTGTACACTTTGCCAGTCTTGTTGTCGCGGACATAGTATTTGAATGAGCCGGTTCGCAGCGCAAGGCTGTTTTTTCGCTCTTCGTACTCGGCGTCCTTTTCTGCGACCATCTGTAGGAACTGCTCCTCCCAGTTGGCCGTTTCTTTCTCCAGCGCATTATTCAGTTTGGCTGTCTTTTCTTTCTCGAGCCTGTCAAGCTCCTTTGTATCAGAAGCCCTTCTGGCGTTCTCGATGTCGGGGGCGTATTCACTCTCAATCGCTTCCCTGACGTTGCGCAAGGCATCCTCGCGCTCGCGGTAGAATTGCTCCACAGTCGCTTTGCCCAGCTTTTCCTCCGGTATTTTGCGCTCGTAGCCGGCGAAATCTACATGAACATCTTTTACCAGTTCTACGAATAGCCTGACCTCGTTGGTGAAGTTGCTGCTTTCGAAGTAGCTGTCTTTATTCATATACTGGCGGTTATGGTAAACGTCAACCGCCGTAAGGAGCAGAAGTGATAGACTGACTACCAGAGCGAACAGGGCAGACAGTGTAAAGCGGCTATTTTTCGATTTTGTATCCAATTCCCCATACCACCTTCAAATATTGCGGGTCCTTCGGGTTGATTTCGATTTTTTCCCGAATGCGCCGGACGTGGACGGCCACCGTATTTTCCGCGTTCAAATACGGTTCCCGCCAGACGCGCTCGTAAATTTCCTCGATGGAAAAGACCCGGCCTTTGTTTTCCATCAACAGTTCCAAAATTTTGTACTCTGTGGCCGTCAGCCGCACTTCGTTGCCGTCGACGGTGACGGTTTTCGTGCTTTTGTTAAGCGTCAAGCCGCGGACCTGAATCTCATCTTCGGCCGCTTTGTAGTTGCCCAGGTTGGTGTAGCGCCGCAGCTGGGATTTGACCCGGGCCACCAGTTCCAGCGGATGAAAAGGCTTGGTTACATAGTCGTCGGCTCCGATGTTCAAGCCCAAAATTTTGTCCGTATCCTCGGACTTGGCAGACAGCATGATGATCGGGATGTTTTTGTCCTGGCGAATTTTGAAGGTAGCCGTAATCCCGTCCATCTGCGGCATCATGATGTCCAAAATGATGAGGTGAATCTCTTCCCGTTCCAAAACGTCCAGTGCTTCCACACCATTGCTCGCTTTATGCACGATCAACGATTCATTTTTGAGGTAAATTTCAATTGCGTCGCGAATCTCTGCCTCGTCGTCGACTACGAGGACGTGATAAGTCGTCATTGTTTTCCCACCTTGTGAATGCATTCATGCTTATATCTTAACGCCAAGCTTTGACAAAACAGCATAGAAAACTCTTACAAATTTCTTAATATCGCCCGAAAAAAAGAAAGACCGTTTCTGCCGCGGGAAAGGCAGGAACGGTCTGTTTCGTCTGTATTCAACTGTCAGGGAAGACGCGCGAGCGCGTAAGGAAGCGCACTCCCTCCGGCCCTTCGAGCGAGAACATGCCGCCGCGGCCCTCGACTACATCAATAATGAGCTGGGTATGCTTCCAATACTCGTACTGCGCTTTGCCCATGTAAAACGGGCAGCCGCCGATCTCACCCAAAAGCACATCCTGATCGCCGACGAGAAACTCGCCGAGCGGGTAGCACATGGGAGAGCTGCCGTCGCAGCAGCCCCCTGACTGGTGAAACATCAAGTCGCCATGCTTTTCGCGCAGCCGTTCGATCAGCCGCAGGGCAGCATCGGTCGCGATTACTTTTGGCTGGCTCATCGATCAGAAGAAGCCCAGAGCCTGGTCGCTGTAGCTGACCAGCAGGTTTTTGGTTTGCTGGTAGTGAGAAAGCATCATTTTGTGTGTTTCGCGACCGATGCCGGACATTTTGTAACCGCCGAATGCAGCATGCGCAGGGTAAGCGTGGTAGCAGTTGGTCCATACACGGCCCGCCTGGATTTCACGGCCTACACGGTATGCGGTGTTCATGTCGCGGGTCCATACGCCGGAGCCGAGTCCGTACAAGGTATCGTTGGCGATGGCAAGCGCTTCTTCTGTGTCTTTGAAAGTCGTCACGGACACGACTGGACCGAAAATTTCTTCCTGGAAGATGCGCATTTTGTTGTGGCCCTTGAACACGGTCGGCTGGATGTAATAGCCGCCTGCGAGCTCTCCTTCAAGCTGTGCGCGCGCGCCGCCAATCAGGCATTCTGCGCCTTCCTGCTTGCCGATGTCGAGGTAGGAAAGAATTTTTTCGACTTGCTCCAGGGAAGCCTGGGCGCCGATCATTGTTTCTGTATCGAGCGGGTTGCCCTGCTTGATGCTGGCAACGCGCTTCAGGGCGCGCTCCATGAATTGATCGTAAATGCTTTCGTGAATGAGCGCGCGGGACGGGCACGTGCAAACCTCGCCCTGGTTGAGTGCAAACAGCACGAAGCCCTCGATGGCTTTGTTGAAGAACGCGTCGTCTTTTGCACATACGTCCGGGAAGAAGATGTTCGGAGATTTTCCGCCCAGCTCGAGCGTCACCGGAATGATGTTTTGAGAAGCGTATTGCATGATGAGACGGCCGGTTGTCGTCTCACCGGTAAAGGCGATTTTGGCGATGCGGTTGCTGGATGCCAGCGGCTTGCCCGCTTCCAGACCGAAGCCGTTTACGACGTTGACGACGCCTGGAGGCAGCAAATCGCCAATCAGCTCCATCAGTACCATGATCGAAGCAGGGGTTTGCTCGGCAGGCTTGAGCACGACGCAGTTTCCGGCGGCCAGAGCGGGAGCGAGCTTCCATGTCGCCATCAGGAGCGGGAAGTTCCACGGAATGATCTGTCCGACGACTCCGAGCGGCTCGTGGAAATGGTAAGCGACTGTGTCGTTGTCGATCTCGGCCAGCGAGCCTTCCTGCGCGCGAATCGCTCCGGCGAAGTAGCGGAAATGGTCGATCGCGAGCGGAATGTCAGCAGCCAGTGTCTCGCGGATCGGCTTGCCGTTTTCCCATGTCTCGGCAGTCGCCAAAAGCTCCAGGTTCGCTTCCATGCGGTCTGCGATTTGCAGGAGGATGTTGGAGCGTTGTGTCACCGAGGTGCGTCCCCAAGCGGCTTTTGCCTCGTGGGCGGCATCCAGTGCCAGCTCGATGTCTTCTGCCGTCGAACGGGCAACTTCGCAAAAGACCTTGCCGTTTACAGGAGAGATATTTTCAAAATATTCGCCCTTCACCGGCGGTACCCAATTGCCCCCGATGTAGTTGTCGTAGCGAGTCTTGAAAGTCACCTTTGATCCGGCTTGGCCGGGTTGAGCATAGATCATGCGAGCGCCTCCTCTTAAATCATCTTTTTCTTTACAGCCTTTTTCTAAAAGCAAATCCTGTACCAATGGACGGAGGGCTTGAAATGACAGCGTTTTCGCCAACGAAATGCGTCAAAACTGTTCCAAAATGGGGCAAGTGCTGTTCCGTTTTGGAACAGTTTTGAAATTTTTGGGAGCGTCTGACAAATATCTGCTTTTTGCGCGAGGCTTCGCGTTCTTAGTCATGCTATACTGATAGGGAATGATTTTTGAGGGAGGGAAGAGTGTTGTCAACGATTGTCCAGCAATCTTGGAAGCGCTGTCAGGAATCGAACCTCAAAGCTTGGGAGAAAGCCAATGACCAGATCATTTCCAGCAAACGAATCAAAGAAATCATTCAGGAAAATCACCCTCTGATTCAAGAAAGCCTCCCGCTCTTCAACAAGCTTGCTCCATTTTTGCTGTCGACAGAGCACATCGCTTTGCTGGCGGATCGGGATGGCAATATCATTCACACCGTCGGGGACCCTGTGTTTGCCACGCAGGCGCAAAAGGTGCAGCTGCAAATCGGGGCGAACTGGACGGAGGATTACAAAGGAACGAATGCGATAGGAACGGCGCTGATCGCGCAGCAGCCGATTTCCGTGCAGGGGGACCAGCATTACTTTTTGGAGAACCGCTTCCTTTCCTGCTCGGCGGCGCCGATTTTTTCACCGACGGGCGAGCTTCTGGGCGTCGTGGACATCAGTACGCGCAAGGAATACACGCACCCGTTTGCGCTGACGATTGCTTGCATGATTGCGGAAGCCTTGCAAAATCGCTTTCTGTATGCCAGCGCGGAGCGAGTGATTGCCCTGCCCGGCAGTACGGACGCGACAAGCAGTTCGGGAAAAGTGCCGCTCGTAGGTCTCGACAGGGACGAGCGCATCGTGGGCTTGAACGACTTGGCCAAGCAGCGGCTGGGCAAAGCCGCTTTGGGCACGCGGCTGTCCCCCGAGCAGGCGCGCGCCGGACGAGATGTGCAGGATAACCGCCAGCGCTTCTGGGGTACGCAGGCCGCAACAGAGGCTGCTTCCAGAAATTGTGCGGCTGCCCCGAGTCAAAAGCCGCAGCCTGTACTCAAGCCGTTTCCCCGTCTCGCCGGGTCGTGCCCGCTCTTTTTGCAGGCGAAAATGCTCGGGCAAAAGGCGGCGCAGGTCGATTTTCCCGTGCTGATTCTCGGCGAGAGCGGCACAGGAAAAGAGCTGTTCGCGCAGATGATTCACGAGACGGGACCGCGAGCGCAGGAGCCTTTTATCGCGGTGAATTGCAGTGCGATTTCAGAAAATTTAATCGAAAGTGAATTGTTTGGATACGAAAGCGGCGCGTTTACCGGCGCCAATCGCGAAGGGCGAATCGGCAAGTTTGAAGCGGCGAAGAAAGGCACGATCTTTCTGGATGAGATCGGGGACATGTCTTTGCGCGGACAGGCGGCTCTGCTTCGCGTGCTGCAGGAAAAGGTCGTCACGCCTGTAGGCAGCAACCAGTCGCGTCCGATTCATGCGCGAATCATCGCGGCCACGCATCGCAATTTGCCGGAGGAGATCAGGGCGGGGCGTTTTCGTGCGGATTTGTACTATCGGCTCAAAGGTGTTTCCATCCACCTGCCGCCGCTGCGCAAGCGATGCGACATCATCCAGCTTGCCGAGCATTTGTTGCAGCAAATCGCCAAGGACCAGCCTTGCGTCTTGCTCCCGGAGGCAAAAGCGAAGCTTGCGTCCTATTCCTGGCCGGGCAACGTTCGCGAGCTGCAAGGCGTGCTGGTGCAGGCCGCCTTTTTGTCCGACGGCGAGGAAATCGGAGAGGAGCACATCCAGTTGGAAGGCTTGGCGGAAGAAGCGGAGCCCGTGCATGCGGTTCCCTCCTTGCGGGAAAGCGAGCTTGCGGCGATCAGGCGAGCTCTCGATTCGAGCGGAGGAAATGTGAGCAAGGCAGCCAGACTACTGCAAATCGGGCGAAACACCTTGTACCGCAAGATGGCGGAATATCAGCTGACCGTGCCCGTCAACCAGGAGAAGCCGTGATGCGATCAATCAAGCAAGTCCTCGATCCGCACGGCATGTTGAACCCAGAAAAATATTCGACAAATAATCGCAGCCTGCATTTTTGAATCCGCAACAGAATGCGGGTTTTCTTTTTGCCGAAAAGGGGGAGCGCAAGAAAGGAGAACCGACTGTCATGTGGAATGTAGAAGATTGGTAAATAAACATTCGCAAGGCAGGGAGGCAGGCATGAAGTCGATTGTTGAAATTGCCAAAGCAGCAGGTATTGATGAACAGGATCTGGAGCTTTACGGAAAATTTAAGGCGAAAATCTCTGATGAACTATGGGACAAGGTAAAAGACCGCCCTGATGGCAAGCTGATTCTCGTTACCGCGATGAATCCCAATCCGGCGGGAGCGGGCAAGACGCTGACCACGATTGGTTTGTCGCAGTCACTCAATCTGCTTGGAAAAAGGACGATTGCAGCGCTCCGGGAGCCGTCCCTGGGCCCGTGCATGGGGATTAAAGGGGGCGCTACGGGCAGCGGCAAGGCGCAAATCCTCCCTGCGGATGAAATCAATCTGCATTTTACTGGCGATATTCACGCGATTACCGCCGCGCACAATTTGCTTGCGGCGATGATCGACAACCATATTTTCCACGGCAATCCGCGGGGGATCAATCCGAAAAAAATCGTCTGGAAACGGGCGATGGACATGAACGACCGCGCGCTGAGAAACATTGTGGTCGGGCTGGGAGACGGCAATGGCATGACGCGCGAGGATGGTTTCATGATTACGACCGCGTCGGAGATCATGGCGATTTTGTGCCTGAGCGAAAATCTCGACGATTTGCGCGAGCGGCTCAACCACATCATCATCGGCTACGACTTTGAAGACAAGCCTGTGCGGGCAGGTGAGATCCATGCGGTCGAGGCAATGTGCGTTCTGCTCAAGGAAGCAATCAAGCCAAACCTCGTGCAGACGATTGAGGGTACGCCAGTCATCGTTCACGGCGGTCCGTTTGCGAATATCGCGCACGGCTGCAGCAGTGTGATCGGCACGAAAACAGCCTTGAAGCTGGCGGATTACGTTGTTACCGAAGCGGGCTTTGGTGCTGACCTGGGCGCGGAGAAGTTTTTCAACATCAAGTGCAGAAAAGCCGGACTGACTCCGTCGGCAGCGGTCGTGGTCATTACTGTACGTTCCTTGAAGTACAACGCCGGGGTCAAAGTGCCGGATCTGGCCGTAGAGAACCTCGACGCCCTGGAAAAAGGCTTTGCCAATGTGCGCCGCCATCTGGAAAACTTGCAGAAGTTTGGCGTGCCGGCGGTTGTGGCGATCAACCATTTTGCGACCGATACACAGGCGGAGATCGATACCGTCATGGCGCTGTGCCAGGAAGCCGGGGCCGAGGCAGCGCTGTCCAAGGCATGGGCGGAAGGCGGAGCGGGCGCAATCGAGCTGGCGGAAAAAGTGACACGTGCGGCAGAGCGCCCTTCGCAATTCCGCTTTTTGTACGAAGAAGACCGCAGTGTGCAAGAAAAGATTGAGACGGTTGTCAAAGAAATTTACCGTGGCTCGGGTGTAGTCTTTTCGCCGCTCGCGCTGAAAACAATCCAGAAAATAGAGGAAATGGGGCTGTCCCACCTGCCTGTGTGCATGGCGAAGACGCCGTACTCCTTCACTGATCGCCCCGATCAGCTTGGCGCCCCGGTCGGTTTTACCATTCAGGTGAGCGAGGTGCGGATTTCGGCAGGAGCAGGCTTCATCGTTGCACTGACCGGAAGTCTGGTGACGATGCCGGGACTTCCGAAAAAACCGGCGGCCGAATCGCTGTATGTGAACGAACACGGCCACGTGGAAGGACTCAGCTAAACAGCAAAACATGTATGAACGGCTGGCACCGACACCAAGGTGTCAGCTTTTTTTTGCGATCATGTCGCAATTTGTTTGGAGAAAAAGCACTTGTATTGCAAAAAGCTGTTTGCATTTTTGCAAGATGAGTGGTACGATTACAGCTATGTTCTTTTTAGGGTGCTTATGTACAAACGGAAGATAAAAGGGCATGTTCCGGCTGTAAGGAATAGTGCCCTTTTTTAGTGAGAATTTTATTTATAGACGAAGGCAAAGGAAAAGGAAAAGGAGACTGACGTTCATTGGCTACATTTTATGATTTTGGTTTGCATCATGCGATTGTAAGAGCGCTTGGCAACATGGGATTCGAAGAGGCGACGGCCATTCAGGAGCAAACGGTTCCGGTTGCCCTGCAAGGCCGCGACTTGATCGGACAGGCGCAAACAGGGACAGGAAAAACGGCTGCGTTCGGGATTCCGCTCGTGGAACGGCTCGATGAAAACAGCGGCCACATTCAAGGGGTTGTCCTGACGCCAACCCGTGAGCTGGCTGTGCAGGTAGCAGAGGAAATCAACAAGATCGCCCAGTTCAAAAACATTTCCGCGCTGCCGATCTACGGCGGTCAGGACATTACCCGCCAGATCAAGGCGCTGAAAAAGCGTCCGCAAATTATCGTGGCCACACCGGGCCGCTTTATGGACCATATGCGCAGAAGAACGATTCGCCTCGATGCGATCCAGATTGTCGTACTCGACGAAGCGGATGAAATGCTGAACATGGGCTTCATTGACGATATCAAGGAAATTTTGCAAGAAGTGCCTGAGAATCGTCAAACGCTGCTGTTCTCTGCGACCATGCCGCGAGCGATTCAGGAAATTGCCCAGCAGTTCATGACCGAACCGACACTGATTTCCGTCAAGCCGAAGGAAGTAACGGTACCAAACATTGAACAGCAATATATGGAAGTAGCCGAGAAACAAAAATTCGACGTGCTTTGCCGCTTGCTCGATATTCACTCCCCTGAGCTGGCGATTGTTTTCGGGCGCACCAAGCGTCGCGTGGATGAGCTGTCCGAGGCGCTGACCAAGCGCGGCTACGGCGCGGAAGGAATCCACGGCGATCTGAACCAGGCAAAACGCGACAGCGTGCTGCGCAAGTTCAAGGAAGGCACAATCGAGGTGCTGGTGGCGACAGACGTTGCTGCCCGCGGTCTGGATATTAGCGGCGTCACGCACGTATTCAACTTCGACATTCCGCAAGACTCCGAGAGCTACGTGCACCGCATCGGCCGTACTGGCCGGGCAGGGAAGACGGGTCTGGCAATCACGTTTGTCACTTCCCGGGAAATCGACCATCTGCGGCTGATCGAGCGCGCGACAAACCGCCGCATGGAGCGCCGCTCCGTGCCGACGATGGCGGAAGCGCTGGAAGGCCAGCAACGTTTGACCGTGGAGAAAATTTTGGAGGCGTCCGGCCGCGAAGACTTGAGCGCCTACAAAACGCTGGCAGAGCAGTTGCTGGAGGATATTGATTCTGTGACGCTCGTGTCTGCTGCCCTCAAGCTGCTGACCAAAGAGCCGGATACGACTCCGGTTCGCCTGACCGAAGAAGCGCCTCTGCGCGTAGGCAAGAAAAAGATGTTCCCGAAAGGAAAAGGCGGGTACGGTTTTGGCTCCGGCTTTGGCGGCAAACGTCCCCCTCGCCCGCGCAGCGGAGAGTTCCGTCCGCGCAGCGGCGATTCCCGTCATCGCGGCGGCGAGTCTCGCTCTCGCAGCAGCGAGTCGGCAGGAAGACCGTATAACAAGCAGCGGTAAGCGCTGTGGATAAGAAAAGGGGCATCTCAAAGTCGAAATCTCGGCTTTTGAGACGGCCCCTTTTTACGTTTCCATTGAAGCATGTATGGAATGGCTTGTTATCCATTATGTTTTAGTATACTCGTAATAAATTGATTTTTTTGCTTTTGATATTCTGCATAGCTAATATTACTAGCACTAATTTTCATTTCATTAAATTGTTTGGCTAATTGATCGTTTGAATTAATCAGATCTCTAAAATTTAATACAGACTCCCAAAATGAACTATTTATTGTGGTGATAAAGACATTATAATAGACCTCTTTGGGTGTAGCTTTTGTTAAGTAGAATATAGGCATTGGGCCTGGGAAATCTTCTGTACTGAAGTAGTCATGTTTCAGGTCGTCATAAACCATTTCTGCTGATAGGGATGTTTGAGTTCCAATGAGTATGTCAACAATTGGGCGAGAAGATACAGCTTGCATAGTAGTGCTTCCAATATGTTGAATTACTACACCCGGTTCAGTAATGATACTTTCCAAATATTCCCGTTCCTTATCAAACATTTTCATCCAATCGGTAGAATAATTGTATAAGAGGTCATTTACCTTTAGATTGCTTTGAGGATAATGGTAATACTTTTCGACAGGAGAAAAATTTTTCATATTGCCTTTTAAGCAGTTAATGAATTGGATGACATCATCGTAGGAATCGGTGCGCAATTGTTCTTTAATTCTACCAAAGAACAGGCTGGAACCATCAATTACTGCATGAATAAATTCTTCCTGGGAAGGAATAAAAGCTCGGTGAGTAATCTCTTGATTAGCAGTAACTGTTAAGCATAATGCATTCTCAGAGAGTGATTCCACAATGATTCTTTTATTAATCGAACCGATTAGCTTACTACCGTATCCAAATTTAATAAGTTTTTCAACGATCTCAAGTAATGTAATCCATAAGGCATCGACCCAGCCGTATAGTTGGGAGTTCAAAATTAGAGTATTGTCACATTTCATCAAAATGAAGCCTCTAATACCCACCCTTATATCGTTAATAAGGGTAAGCTCATCAGAATCAATATCAAAAAAGAATGTCCCAAGTTCATTTTCCGGTGGGAATCTGTCAAATTTTTTATCCGGATATTTGAGATAGGAAATTACCTCCATTAATATCCCCCCTATACAATCCAACAAGGAGGAGAATTGACTTTTCCTCCTTGTTATCATTTAGATCAAAAATCTTTTATTTCTTTGCTATTCAATTTTCGCAATGTTCCAGCCATCTGGATAGAAGGTGATTACCTTACCACCTTTTATTACAAGTTTATATTTTCTACCGTCACTACCAATAACACTAAATGCTTGTTCACCATTCTTAAATCCATCCTGAGAAATTTTACTTTTATATTTTTTAATTACATAATCTAATTCGTTTACAATATCTTCAACATCGGTTCCTACATCAAAGTAACTATTGGTCCCATCATCTAGCCAAACATGAAAGTATTTAGGAACATGTCTTGCCAATATATGTTCTAAACCATACTCATCATCGTCTCCACATTCTAAGACTACTTCTTTTCCAGTACCCACCTTCCATGTCATTAGGTCTCTATATTTTCCATAAAAGTAAAGATCAAAATGTTCTGCAATCGCATTTTCTATAGTAGATTCCCTTACTTTATCGGTGATTTTCTTGCCTCCATAATATAGAGCGGCTGCTTCAGCAAGAATTACAAACACAAGAGGAACAGCTCTTGCTTCAATTTTCTCCTCCCTGTTTTTAGAAATCTTTTCCGAAGCATTTGATAAAGAAGGTGAAATGCTGGTAAATAAAACAGTTACTGCTAAAATAGAACTGATAATTTTTTTGGTAAAGGATTTCAACGCAAGACACTCCTTTTTAGTTTGTTGCAAACAAAACTTGCATGCTTAACCCGAAAATTCACTTTTTACAAGATGCAAATCTATTTACTGAGTCATTCCTCCTTTCAAAATAAATATAAATAAGTATTAAATTGTTAATATTTTCATCCGAAAGAATTTTATGGTAAAAAATGAGAATAATCAACTCTAGTATGAATCCTTTCACAAAATCATCAAAATCGTGCTTAATACGAGTTCGGATAACTTCAAGATAACTATTCAACTTCTATTGTTATGTTTGCAGAAGTGCAAATGCCTGGCTTTGAAAATCCAAAGCTGGACAAGCCAATCCTTCTTGTGGAGTGAACGAGTATCACTTTGTAAAGCTTAGAGTGATGAACAGAGGCTTTCACTTGCATGTAACCGAGCAGATTGGTCAGACTACTGAATGATTTGTTATGCGATACATCAAAGGAGGAAGCCCATCCATGAAAACCCCAATCCCCTGGACCGCAGCAGTCGCGCTGGCAGTGGCACTCGGAGCGGCAATACCTGCGCCGATTCACGCAGTAAACACCCAGGCAGCAGCAGTAGAGCCGATGCGTATTACGCAGGAGCAGGCAAGGCAAATCGCCCTGCAGCAAGTGCAAGGCCGCGTGCTGCACGCGGAGCTGGACACGGAAAACGGCGTGCTTGTGTACGAGTTCATCATTTTGACCGACCAGAACCAGGTGTACGAAGTAGAGGTCAATGCGGAAACGGGAAAAGTAATGAAGGTGGAAAGAGAAGATTTTTAAGGAGAAGAGACTTCGGCTTTGGGGGCTGGAGTCTTTTTTATGTGCGTAGGTTATTAAGTTTTGGCAACAATGAGAACGACAAATTCGCGCTTTGATTTTGTTGTGACGCTTATGTAAACGCTTTATATTTGAGGTGTGCACATTATTAATTTAATCTTGTCAACAATTTATAGAGAGGGTAAAGGAGGGTCCAGTATGGAGAACTTGGCGACAAAGAATCAAGCTTCCGGCAGTTTGCGAGTCTCGGTACAAAAGTTTGGGCGGTTTCTCAGTGCAATGGTAATGCCGAATATCGGTGCGTTTATCGCCTGGGGATTGATTACGGCGCTGTTTATCCCGACAGGCTGGCTGCCTAACGAGAATCTGGCCAAGCTGGTCGGCCCGATGATTACGTATCTGTTGCCGCTTCTGATCGGATACACGGGCGGAAAAATGATTCACGATGTGCGCGGTGGTGTCGTAGGTGCTGTCGCAACAATGGGGGTCGTAGTCGGATCAGACATCCCGATGTTTTTAGGGGCCATGATTATGGGTCCTCTGGGCGGTTGGGTCATCAAAAAAGTGGACCAACTGTTCGAAGGCAAGGTTCGTTCCGGTTTTGAAATGTTGGTTAACAACTTTTCGGCAGGAATTATCGGCGGTCTGCTCACGCTGCTTGCTTTCCTGGCGATTGGTCCGGTCGTAACCGGGCTGAGCAAGGCGCTCGCGTCCGGTGTACAGGTTATCGTCGATGCAGGATTGTTGCCGCTTGCCAGCATTTTGGTCGAGCCGGCGAAGATGCTGTTCTTGAACAACGCGATTAACCATGGTATTTTCAGCCCGATTGGACTGGAAGAGTCGGCGAGGACAGGGCAATCTATCTTTTTCCTGCTGGAGACAAACCCGGGGCCAGGTTTGGGAATCCTACTGGCATACTGGCTGGCAGGGCGCGGCAACGCCAAGCAGTCGGCGCCAGGTGCGGTTATCATTCACTTCTTCGGCGGTATTCATGAGATTTACTTCCCGTACATTTTGATGAATCCGCGCCTTGTTTTGGCAGTAATCGGCGGCGGTATGGCAGGGGTCTTCACCTTCACGCTGCTCGGAGCAGGGTTGGTGGCACCGCCATCGCCAGGCAGCATTTTCGCTCTCAGTGCAATGGCTCCGCGGGGCGGTTTGCTGCCAGTGTTGGCAGGGGTTGTTGCAGCGACAGTCGTTTCCTTCGTCATCGCGGCTGCCTTGCTGAAAATGAGCAGTAAGTCCGATGAGGATGAGTTGGACAAAGCAACGGAGAAAATGCAGGAGCTGAAAGGCAAAAAGCAGCCGGTAGCAGGAGCAGATGAAGTAGCAGCAGCGAAAGCAGTGATTGCTGCGAATGTGAAAAAAGTAGTCTTTTCTTGCGACGCTGGCATGGGCTCCAGCGCAATGGGGGCTGCATCCCTGCGCAAAAAGTTCAAGGATGCCGGACTTGGCGAGATCACGGTTATCAACACTGCGATCAACGACATTCCTGATGATGCCGACATCGTCATTACGCACAAGTCGCTGACAGAAAGAGCGCGGGCAAAAGCACCGTCTGCCGAGCATATTTCCATTGATAACTTCTTGAATAGTCCGGAGTATGACAAGTTGGTCAAACGGCTGGGATAAAAAGGGAGCAACGCTAGTGAAAGCTAGCGTTTTCCCTCTTTGGCGTTAAGGAGGGAGCAAGGGCATGCATGTATCCTCACGGCAGCGATCAATCATGGAAATTTTATTGCAAGAGGAAAAGGGCATTACTGTAGCGCAGATTGCCGAGCGAATCGGCGTGAGTACCCGAACGGTTCACAGGGAACTGGACGCCCTCGCCCCGCTGTTTGCCGAAAGCGGCCTGGAGCTGGTGCGCAAGACGGGGGCCGGGGTGGAGGTTGCGGGGACAGCCGAGCAGAAGCTCGCGCTGAAAATGTCTGTCTTGCACCAGACGACGACGGAGTTTACCGCTGAGGAACGCAAGGCGATCATCCTCTGCTCCCTGCTGGCAGCCACTGAGCCAGTCAAGCTGATTTCACTGGCGATTGATCTGAAGGTGACGACCGCTACGATCAGCCACGATCTGGATGATCTGGAGGAAATGCTCGGCCGCTACGACCTGACCCTCTTGCGAAAGCGGGGATACGGGGTCGAGCTGCAGGGAAATGAAGCCTCCAAAAGAAGAGCGATCAGTCGCTTGATGGCCGAGTATCTCGATGACCATGAGCTGATCGGCATTATCAAGGAAAACATTCAAAACAAGACAACGCGGGACATGGATTCGATTTCCCGGCGGCTTTTGTCGCTGATTGACCGGGAAAAGCTGATGAAGGTGGAAAATGCCCTGAGCCATCTCGAAGCCGAGCTGCCGTATCCGCTCGCGGACAGCGCCTATATCGGCCTGGTCGCGCATTTGGCACTGGCGATGGAGCGGATTGAAAAAGGGGAAAAAATTCGCTTTGATGAGCATACGCTCGGCGAACTGGCCGGCACCCCTGAATACATCGTGGCGGAAAACATCATGGAGCGACTGCAGCACATTTTTCAAATGGAGATTCCGCCTGATGAAATCGGCTATATTACGATGCATTTGCGCGGAGCAAAGCTGCGGCATTCCCCCGAGGACGCCGTCTGGATGGAGAATACCGAACTGGCTGCCTTGACGGCACGGTTCATTGCCCTGTGTGAAGAGCGTCTCGGGCTTTCACTGCGGGAGGATACGTCCTTGTATCACGGCCTGCTGACGCATCTGGAGCCGGCGCTGTACAGGCTCAGGCGCCAGATGGAGATCCACAATCCGATTCTCGGCCAGATCAAGCAAAACTACCCGGAGCTGTTTACGGTAGCGAAGGAGGCGGTAGCTGTCCTCCTGCCGGAACTGCAAGTGCCGGAGGAAGAGGTTGGCTATCTGGTAATGCATTTGGGGGCAGCGCTGGAGAGGGGGCAGATGGAGCATCAGCGCTATCGGGCCTTGGTCGTCTGCTCCAGCGGTATTGGCTCCTCGAAAATTTTGGCGATGCGCATTAAAAAAGAAATACCCGAGATCGTCAGCTTGCGGAATTTGTCCATGTTCGATCTGGGCAACGTGCCGCAGAGCGACTACGATCTGATTATTTCCACCCTGCCGCTGGCGCTCGACCCGGCAGAATACGTTGTCGTCAGCCCGCTGTTGCCGCAGGACGACATTCAAAAAATCAAGTTTCATCTGCACAACCGTCCCATTCAGGTGGGGGCGGCGAAAAAGGAAAGCAAACTCATGCTGCCTGGCAGACAGTCGCAGGAACGACTGAAGGCGATGCAGCTCTATGCCACTTACGCCAATCAGATTCTCGATGGTTTATGGGGACAGCATATCAGTAACAGCCAGCGCGATATACCGGCTCTTTTGCGGGACATTTGCACAGAGTTGGAAAAAAAGGAAACCGTCCTGGGGACGGAAGCTGTCGTCGAGCAATTGATCGCTCGCGAAAAGCTTGGCGGGCTGGGGATACCCGGCACGTCGATGGCACTGTTCCACGGCAGAAACGAGGCGGTGAAGAAAGCGTCGTTTACGTTTCACCGTCTGGAGCAGCCCGTGTCGCTTTGCTCAATGGACGAAGAGGAAATGCAGGTTGATTTGCTGCTGCTTCTGCTGGGGCCAAAGGAAGTGCCCAAGGAAGGGCTGGAGGTGCTCAGCGAGGTCAGCTCACTATTGATCGAGGAAGACATGCAGAACTTGTTGAAGACTGGAGAACCACAGCATATTGCTGATTATATAGCAGGCAGGCTATATGCCTTTTGCCAGCAAAAGACAGGATGGGAGAGCACAAAATGAAAAACATACTGACCACAGAGAAAATCAAACTGAATGCAAAGGCAGCGAACAAGGAAGAAGCAATCAGACTGGCAGGCGAGCTGCTGGTTCAAGCCGGACACGTGACCGCTCAATACGTGGAAAAAATGCTGGAGCGCGAGGAACTGGCGACCACCTACATTGGCAGCGGCGTAGCGATCCCGCATGGCACGAACGAAGCGAAGGCAGAGATCCGCTCAACGGGAATCTCGGTTGTGCAGGTGCCGGATGGCGTCGATTTTGGCGAAGGGAATACGGCCTATCTTCTGGTCGGAATTGCGGCAGTAGGCGACGAGCATCTGGAGGTTCTGTCCAATATCGCGATCCTTTGCGCGGAGGAAGAAAACGTGAAGCGGATCGTCCAGGCTGCCACAGCAGAAGAAATCCTGGCGATGTTCACCGAGGAGGTGTAATCGCGCATGCTGGCAGTCCATTTCGGAGCAGGCAATATCGGGCGGGGCTTTATCGGCCAACTGTTGAGTCAGGCAGGCTACGAGGTTGTGTTTGTCGATGTGAACACAGCACTGGTCGACGAGTTGAACGAGCGAAAAATGTATCACGTCCAATTGGCAACAGCAGGAAATCCCCAGTCGGTCGTAGAAGGAGTACGTGCGATTCATGGGCAAGATGTTGAAGCTGTCGCTTCGGCCATTGCTACCGCTGATCTGGTGACTACGGCTGTCGGGCCAAACGTGCTTGGACCGATATCGGGAGCGATTGCGGCAGGCATTGCGAAGCGATTGGCAGACAATCCGCGTCCACTCAATGTAATCGCCTGCGAAAACATGATTGGCGGAAGCGCCAAGCTGAAAGAGCACGTCTTTGCCCGGCTTTCGGAAGAACTGCGGGCGGAAGCGGCCAAGCTGATCGGGTTTCCGAATGCGGCAGTAGACCGCATTGTGCCGATCCAGCAGCACGAAGACAAGCTGCTGGTTACGGTTGAGCCGTTTTTCGAGTGGGCCGTGGATCGCTCGCAAATGGTTGGAGACGTCCCGCAGATTGAAGGCGTCACCTATGTGGACGATTTGGCTCCGTATATCGAGAGAAAGCTGTTTACTGTCAATACCGGCCATGCCGTGATTGCTTATCTTGGCTATCAGTTGGGAATGAAAACGATTGATGAGGCCATGCAAAACGAGAAGGTGGCCAAGGCTGTGCGCGGTGCCTTGCAAGAGACAGGGGCTCTGCTGGTAGCCAAGTACGGCTTTGACGAGCAGTCGCATGCACAGTATATCGAGAAAATTTTGGCGCGCTTCGCAAACCCGTTGCTTTCGGACGATGTCGTTCGGGTAGGGCGTTCGCCGCTTCGCAAGCTGTCCCGCCACGATCGACTGGTGGGCCCGGCTGTGGAATGCATGGAGAGAGGAATCAATCCCGAGCATTTGGGGCTGGCGATTGCCGCAGCGCTGTTGTTTGACTCGCCAGAGGACGAGGAAGCGGTGCGCATCCAGTCAGACTTGAAACAATTCGGGTGGGAATATGTGTTGCGCAACAGCACGGGCATTCCGGCAGATCATCCGCTGGAGGAAGTGGTGCGCAGGCAAGCACGGCTGATGCAAGAGTGGACAAGTATCAAGTAAGGAAAGGTCGGTGCAGGGAATGTCCCAAAAAATCGTAGGGGTAAAAGCTTCCGCAGGGGTAGCCATCGGCAAGGCGTTTTTGCTGACCGCTCCTGAGATGGAAATCAAGACGGTAGCGGTAGAGGATGCAGCCAGTGAGGTGCTTCGTTTTGAGGAAGCGCTGGAACGGGCGAAGGCAGACCTGCAGCAAATTGTACTGCGCGTGGAAAAAGAGATGGGGGCGGAGCAGGCCGACATTTTCAGAGCCCACCTGATGGTCTTGGAGGACCCTGAGCTTGTCGATACCGTAAAAGGCAAGATTACAGAGGAAAAGACGAACGCGGAAAGCGCTCTAAACGATGTAGCGCAGATGTTTATCAGCTTGTTCGAACAGATGGACAACGATTACATGCGCGAGCGGGCGGCCGATATTCGCGACGTGACGAAACGTGTCCTGGCGTATTTGCTTGGAGTGAACTTTTTTCAACCTGGCTCTTTGACAGAGGAAGTCATCATCGTGGCGGAGGATTTGACTCCTTCGGACACCGCGCAGCTTGATCGCCGCTATGTAAAAGGCTTCGTGACCGACATTGGCGGACGCACCTCGCACTCTGCGATCATGGCGCGTTCTCTGGAGATTCCGGCTGTGGTCGGGACGCAGACGATCACGAGTGCGGTTACGCCGTCTACACTCGTTATTTTGGACGGGCATGAGGGTGTGGTCATTCTCGACCCGAGCGAGGAAGAGATTGCGTTCTATACAAAAAAACAGGCGGAGTACGCCGAGCAAAAAGCCGAGCTGGAAAAGCTGGTTCACGTTCCAACCATCACGGCGGATCAGCATCACGTAGAACTGGCGGCCAATATCGGAAGCCCGGCCGATGTGGCAGGGGCGCTCGCCAATGGCGCAGAAGGGGTCGGCCTTTTCCGCACCGAATTTTTATATATGGGAAGAGATGACTTCCCGACAGAAGAAGAGCAGTACCTGGCCTACAAACAGGTGCTTGAGAGCATGGGCGAAAAGCCTGTTGTCATCCGCACGCTGGACATCGGCGGCGACAAGCATCTCTCCTATCTGGACATGCCGGAGGAAATGAACCCGTTCCTTGGCTATCGCGCGATCCGGCTGTGTCTCGACAGACAGGAGCTGTTCCGCACGCAGTTGCGTGCCTTGCTTCGGGCGAGCGCGCACGGCAATCTGAAAATCATGTTTCCGATGATCGCGACGCTGGAGGAGTTCCTTGAGGCGAAAGCGATCCTGGAAGAAGAGAAGAAGGGCTTGCAAAACAGCGGAGTCGCTGTATCCGAGCGCATCGAAGTGGGTATCATGATTGAGATCCCTGCTGCTGCCATGATGGCAGATGTATTCGCCCAGGAAGTGGACTTTTTCAGCATCGGAACCAATGACCTGATTCAATATACAATGGCAGCGGATCGCATGAACGAGCGGGTAGCCTACCTGTATCAGCCGTACCACCCTGCGGTTCTGCGGCTTTTGCGCAACGTCATCGAAGCTGGCCACAGCCAAGGCAAATGGGTAGGCATGTGCGGAGAAATGGCGGGCGATCCTGTCGCCATCCCGATTCTTTTGGGACTCGGCCTCGACGAGTTCAGCATGAGTGCGAGCAGCATTTTGCCCGCACGCAAGCAGATTAGCCAGTTGAGCCGGGCGGAAATGGCACAGCATATCGATGCGATTTTGCAGATGGGCACATCCGCACAGGTAGAAGCGTATGTCAAAGAGACAATCTTGAAAGAAGACATCTAAGGAGGGACAACAGGATGGTAGAGAAGAAAATTGTAGTCCAACTGCCGCACGGCTTGCATGCGAGACCGGCAGCCAATTTTGTGAAAGTGGCCACGTCCTTTGCCAGTGAAATCAAGCTTGTCAAAAAGGACAAGACAGTCAACGGAAAGAGCATTATGGGAATTATGGCTTCGGCGATTGCCAAAGGGGAAGAAATCACCCTGATTGCCGATGGCGTGGATGAGAACGAAGCGGTTGCTGCGCTGGAAAAAGTGCTGCTGTCGCAAGAAGGATAAATTTTCACAAAAACCTCCTCTGGGCAGGAGGTTTTTTCTTTAGGCAAAAGCGCTTTGCGGGCTGGCACTACCCCCGAAAGGACTGGTGAGGGACCGCGCAAATTCTCGCCGCTGAACATTCGGCAACCGGATTGTGGACAGCCCCTCCAAACCTCAAATGATCGACTTCGCATTCATTCTGCTTTGGAACTGGACAATATATTCGTCCAGGCGTTGGCTCAGCTCGATCACTTCTACGTTGTCAAAACCTTTTTCTTGAACAAGTTCTACTAACTGTCTTCGCAATTCTTCTATCTTGTTAAATACATCAGCTTCGTTATATCGGTTTTTATCCAATCGGATCGTACACTTGCCTTCGCGGGCAAGCGGTTCCCTATTTGTGAAGGGCATTCCTTTTGGTGGAGGATTGCCCCATTCTACTTTTTTCACGGCGATAAAACGACTCACACCTTCCTTTTTATGTAATATAAGGGTATTCCTACTATACAAGACTATCCCAAAAATTCACCTTTGAAAAAATAGGGAATAGAAAAAGCCAGTACCGTTGCCGATACTGGCTTTTCACTGTAGTAGCCTCTTTTTTTATCCTTCCATTCCATGTGTATTCGCTTGCACATTTGGTATTTTCTTACCAGTTATGACTTCATTGGGCGCCACAACGCCGATGCATAAACCTACAATTAGCATGAGTGATAACGACAATGCTTTGAGCTTCATTCTGATAACCTCCTTAATAATTTATGGTAAACTCGTTCATGTTGCTCTGTTGCATGATGTCGGAGTTCCCAAAACAATGCAGCACACCTTTTAAAAGCCTGATGATCCTTTAATCTGTCAGCTAGATTCAAGCAACATAGTATTTCTTTGAGGGCTTGATTAATACCTCCTTTCTTTAACTCGTATTCAGCTTTATAATAACAAAAATTGATAAATCTTGTAATATTAACTTGATCCTGATGTTCACAAAATCGACGCATTTCTTTGGAATACCGTTCCAGTACATGATCGATGTCAATGTCGTATTTACAGGCCGCTTCCATGACGGTTAAAAGCCCGGCTCGCAGCTCGTCCGGATTCTTTTCTAAAAAGTCCAAATACTCGTCCAAGATATGGGTTTGTCCCAACAGCAAATCGCAAGTATACAGATTAGCTTTTGCCCAAAGCTTGAATCTCTCAACCTCTCTTCGCCCAACATCATCCAGGAGTTCAAACCAGTCAAGATCAGCATAGCCCTGGATATACTTTTTCGCTTCTTCGTATAGCCCCTGCATTTGCAGCGCGACGCCTTTGGCGAGAAAACCTTGTCCATAGTACACAACCAAATGCCGTTCCGTTTTTAACGGTTCAAAGGGCTTTCCACTTTTTCGTTTCCGCAGTTCCTCTTGATACACTCTCATAGCCAGTGCTCTTAACTCATCTGCGTACTTTTCTACTTCTTTCCATTTCTGCAACATGAAACACGCTTTTCTTAAATGCAAGAGGCCGTCCAGTTGGTAACTTTCTGGCAGTCGGTTTCGATAAGGTTCAAACCGGATAACAGCCTTCCAGTTTTCTTCGGCATCTATTCCTTGTAATGCCCGAAACAACCGATACTGGCTGATTGCAAAACGGTCTGTGTGGCAGTCCTTCTCATTTTCAATTACCAGGTTATAAAAAGGCACAGACTCTTTGTGTTTTCCGCTTTCAAACAGTTGTTCCGCCACTGAAAAAAGGATATCGACATTTTTTCGATGTTCCAGCAACCTGGAAACCGTCTGTTGGATACAATCATGCAAGCCGATTTCGGCGCACCGGATCAGGTACGGAATCACGCGCGGCCGCGATACCCTTTCATTGACGAAGCACTCTTCTGTATACAATTCATATAGCCACCCTGGAGGCTTTCCAAAAGTTTTGGCCAAGGCGTCTAGTTGTCCGATTGTCATCGGTCGGTTATTTCGGATAATATCACTAAGGTGTCCCTGATTAATTCCAGACAATTCACTGAGCTTGAGCAGCGTATAGGAATTTTGCTTTTGATGCTTTTCTATTTCTGACCGCAACGACTGTTGCAATGTCTCTTGCAGCCTCATAAAAAAACACTCCCCTAATCCCTGGAAGGGTACATTTTTTAAAAAAATTCACACTAAAAAATTTTTTTCTTATTAAATTTTGCTTATTTTAACATATTGTCTATTTAAAGGTAAAGGATTCAATGTAAGTACTTAATAACCGATCACTCAGCATATAGACGCTACCAGGATAGATGTTCACACTGTTATCAACATATGGGGATAAGCTTTGTTCTTATCCACAAAAAAAACGCCTGGCTGCGTCACCAGGCAATGATCGCTTTTCCACAGTCAGATCAACAGGTAGGAGAGTACAGACAACAGGAGCGAGGTAATGGACATGGCAATCAGCGGCTTTGCCGCTTTTGTGCGCAGGGCACGCAGGTTGACGTTCAGTCCGAGGCCGACCATCGCCATGGTGAGCACGAAGGTGGTCAATTGCGCCACGACTGTGTGGAAGGCGGCGGAGACGGGAAGTTGCTTGCCGAGCACATAGCTTCCGAACAGGCTCATGCCCAGGAAGCCGAGCAAAAACCAGGGAAACGCGATTTTCGTTTCATCTTGCACACTGCCGCTTCGCTTCATCCAGAACATCAGGAGAAAACAGAGCGGGACCAGCAGGAGCACGCGCCCCAATTTGGCTAACAGGCCCACCGCCAGGCCGTCCTGCCCGGCAGGCGCGGCCGCGAGTGCGACATGGGCGATTTCATGCAGGCTGATACCCGACCACATGCCGTAAGCGACGGCAGACACAGGCAGAAATGGGCGCAGGACAGTGTAGGCAATCGCGAAAATGGTGCCAACGAGCGCGATGATACCTACACCAATGGCGGTATCCTCGTCTTTGGTCCGAATGATCGGCGATACGGCGGCGATGGCTGCTGCCCCACAGACGCCCGTTCCGACACCGAGCAGGAGCGAGAGCGAGGTGTCGGCTTTCAGCCATTTGGCGATGAGCATGGTGAGCGCAATGGAAAAGACGATGACTCCTGCGTCGTAGACAAGCAGCCCCAGCCCTTGATGCAAAACGATGTCCACATTCAGCTTCAGTCCGTACAAAATGATGGCGAGCCGAAGCAGTTGTTTCGCGGAAAATTGAATCCCTGACCGAAGCGGTTCCGGGTATCCCCAAAACTGGCGATAGGCGACGGCAATCAGAATGGCACAGGCCAACGGTCCGACCCGGTCAAAGGCGGGAAGGCAAGCCAGGCCGTAACCCAGTAGCGCGATGGCAAAGGTGAAGGCGACGCCGCCGAGCCATAAGGTAAAAGGTGCTGGTATGTTTTGTGACTTGCGTTCAGGTTCCAAAGATGCCTGGTCGTTGTCGTTCAATGGCGCGCTTTCATCCAGCGGAGAAGCCATTCCCGATCACTCCTTGAACAGTTTTGTCAGAGCAGGTACAGCTTCGATGAATGGCATAACCTGAATGGGGCGGGCATGGTAGGCCATCTCTCAATTGAATAAACTTATAACTGCCAGTGGCTCCATGTCAAGCCCGACACATGAAACATCTCTTTAACATTTAAACGAAAATTTTGACAAGATTTGACTCTCTTTAAGGGCGAAATCTGGAAATAGCAAACAATCGCGATGAATGCTCGATCAAGCCTTTTGTTATCGAACGGAAAAACTGGTTGTTTGCGAATACTCTATGGGGAGTTGGCAGCCAGTGCTTTTGGATACCCACGAATCCGAGGAACTGGGACTGTTTATGCTGCGTCATTATTTTTTCGAGATACTTACTACGTTGCTTAATTTCCATCTATCATGCGCGGCTTCTCATCAGACTTCATGGTGGTGACTGTTTGACGTTTACGATGGTATTGCAAAATGTATACGTCCAATTCTTGACTTAGCTTGATAACGGACTTATCATTCAAGCCTCGTTTACTTACCAATTCATGAAGTTGCATTCTTAATTTTTCAATTTTATCATGGAGAGCTTTCGCTGTAATCTGGTCATCGGATAATGTAATTTGTTTTCTTTGTGTTGACCCCTCGGAGGATCGATTTCCTTTATAGTTTCTCATCTTTTCCACCAAATAGTGTTTGTTTTTTGCACAGTGGGTTCATGTAGATAGAATGTCCACTTCTGTGTAGTGTACACCCTGTTTATCCATAAACCCTAAAAAGGTACAATGGATAAACACTCGACTTTACTATGCAAAAAACGACACAAATCAACAATTAACAGACCGATAACGTTTATCAGCCGAGTTCAGCTCACAAGCGTGCATGAAAATATATCTTTCTTTGGCTACGATAGTCTAACTCCTCGTCATTCGTAGAATCGATGAAACTGCTGTGCAATTTACTCCGAACGTCAATTAGGATCTCTTCTATACCAAGGCAATACATAAATGTTCGTAAAAAAAGAACGCTATAGAAGCGTTCTTTGGAAGAATATCATTACCAGCCCGGATCAAAAATGTATGAAATCACACTAGGGACTTGAGTAGGCAGTTTAATTTTTTCAATACCCGAAAAAGTGAGAGGGACAAAAAGTATGGCTACTGCGATACACATCTCAAAGATACGTTTTTTCAAGAAATATTCCCCCATTCTCTTTTACATAATTACCCTAATTTCATTATACAATTCTTTTAATTTTTGTAGAACAGAAATATCCATTTCCTTATTCCTACTAATATACGAGTCCATGATAAGACGCAAACAATCCATGGAGTTTGCATGAGCACTTACTTTCCCGTACTCTAAAGCACTTTTGATATAACAATTCATTGCATCGTGAAAATCCCCCTTCCTTAAAGTAAAGTCTCCTTTGAGTTTATAAAAGTAAGCTAACTCTGACTTTTGGTAAGGAGTTATAAATGTTTGCTGCTCTAATTTAGGCTCATTCTCTAACAATTCTTCAATGGATTGCAGATCGTTATTTCTTAAATGCAATTCAAAAAGCCGATTTATAACGTGGATAGTAGTGTTTCTGGAAGACTCCAGGCTCTTTTGCAACTGTTTAATTGCTGTGTCAACAAGTCCCCTCGCACTGTTCAATGCAGCAGTCATTAATTTAACGTTATCTGGAATGTGTGGGAATGAAAAACCTTTGTAAACATCAAGATAACTTTCTGCTTTATCATATTGTTCCAGATAAAAATATGCATTGCAGATAGCTCCTACCGCATCGGCTTTTATTCTGCTTTCTGTCCCATCTTCCTCTAAGACCAACTCACACAGTTCTATGCACTCGTTATATAGCATCAAATTAAATGCATGAACTCCAAGTTTATATAAAAACAGTGTGCGTTCATTTGGGGATAAAAAATCTGTATAATGCAATGCGTATTTCCCCGATTGATATGTCTCGTGAAGTCGGGAAAAATCGTCTCGTTCAATTAAATACTTATGAAATAACGCTTTTGCCAAATACGTCATGATACCATGTTGTCTGGAATATTTGACAATGCTATTGTAGAGGATAATTTTAACTTGGGAATCACTGATGGATTCTGCAAGGCCATACAGTTTTTCAAGGGATGTGTAGGTATCCTCTTGGTGAGATTGCAACAATTTCAAAGTAACTTTAGAGATGAGGTTGTTATCGGAAAATTTAATCACTTCCAGCAATAGTTCTCTCAATGCCTCTGGTCGTTGTTCTAGCTCGATATAATGTTCAACAATCTCCTTATATGGAATATCCAGAACATTTGCTATTGATTTGATCGTAGACAATTCAGGGCGTTTTGTCTCACCACTTTCAATTTTTGAAAGCCCTCCCTTGGTGATTCCCGAGAGGTTTGACAAATCAGTTAAAGATAAACATTTTTTCTCTCTACATTCTTTTATCAGTTCGCCTAACGTTGTATATCCAAGGCTCTTTTCTTTGAGCTTCACCACTATCACCTGCCAATTCATACAAAAATTTACATTCAATCTCAATGCATTCTACCATTAAATTTTATTTTTGTAAATTGCGTTATATAGCAAAATCGGAAACGTTCATTGACCGAAATCTGGAAAATTGACCGCACACCGAAAACGCTTGCATTTTTCCTTGCCTTGTCATACATTAGAAGCAGGAAGAAGATCGCCTCAATTGGCGCGAATCTTACCCAAAACAAGTGAATAGACAAAAGGCAAAGGTGCCCTTGAACACGAGTCTTGTTCTTTCGTGTTTAGGCACCTTTTTTTGCGCTTTGAAAAGGGAAGTTGTCTGAAAGGAGTGTGACACGCATGGAAAAACCAATTCGAGCGACGCCGCTTGCGATCCGATTGATTCCCAACGTCGATCGGCAATTTGCGGAAAAGCTGAACCTGCCTTCCCATATCCGCAGTGTGGGGATGCTGACATCCACCATTGACGATGTGGGCTATACGGCCATCGATGAAGCGACAAAAAAGGCAGCTGTGGAAGTGATTTACGCCAAGTCGTTTTATGCAGGCTCCGGGCATGCTTCCGGTCCGTTGTCCGGCGAGTTCATCGGGATGATCGGAGGAGCGACGCCATCGGAGGTGCAGAGTGGTATCGATGCAGCCGTTGCCTTCATGGAAAGCGGAGCATGCTTTTATTCGTTGAATGAAGAGGGGACGCATGCGTATTACGCACATGTCGTGTCGCGGACGGGCAGCTACTTGTCTGGGCTCGCCGGCATCAGGGAAGGGGAGCCGCTCGCCTATCTGATCGCTCCGCCGCTTGAGGCCATGTACGGGATAGATGCCGCCCTCAAGGCAGCAGATGTACAGATGGTGCAGTTTTTTGGCCCGCCCACGGAAACAAACTTCGGGGGAGCGCTCCTTACAGGAAGCCAATCGGCATGCACCGCAGCAGCCGCTGCCTTTGCCGACGCAGTAAGAAGCGTCGCCCAACAGCCACTCAAACGATAATAGGGATTTTCCCTCTGTGAAGGGGAGGAAAAGAAATGCGCGCTCATGCATACTCACTGGGCATGATCGAGACGCTGGGCTTGCCCGCTCTCATCGCGGCCGCCGATGCTGCTGCCAAAGCGGCAGACGTCAAGGTCGTTACCTATGAAGGCGCGGATGCAGGGATTGTGACCGTATACGTCATCGGGGATGTTTCTTCGGTTCAGGCGGCCGTAGACGCTGGCGCTGACGCAGCAAGACGCGTCGGACGATTGCTGCACTCCCACGTGATTCCGCGTCCTGATGAAAATGTTCCAAAAATGATTAAAAAGCTGATGAGTTCGGAAGCGAAGGAAGAAGCCAAGCCACAGCCTGCACAGGCAAAGGCGGAGCCGTCGCTGGCAGAGCAGTCGATCAACGATCTGCGCAAGCTGGCCCGCTCGATTGCGGATTTCCCGCTTTCGACCAATGACATCAATACGGCGAAAAAAGAAGACCTGATTCGCCTGATTGAAGAAAAGCAAAAAGGCGGAGGTGACAAAGCATAATGACACTGGACGCTGATCTGTATTCCATTCAGGAAGTGCGCACGTACCTCGCCCAAGCGAAGGAAGCGCAGGCCAAGCTTGCTACCTACACCCAGGAGCAGATCGACCGGATCATCGCTGCCATGTCCAAGGCTGGCGTAGAGAATGCCGAGCGATTGGCCGCTCTGGCGGTTGAAGAGACTGGCTTCGGAAACGTTCCGGACAAACGGATGAAAAACTTGTTCGCTTCCCAGGATGTGTATGCTTCCATCAAAGATGTGAAGACCGTAGGCATCATTCGCAAGGACGAAGTGAACAAGGTGTGGGAAGTGGCGCAGCCAGTCGGGATCGTGGCAGGCATTGTGCCGTCGACCAACCCGACGTCGACCGTCATTTTCAAGTCGATGATCGCGCTCAAGGCGCGCAACGCAATCGTCTTCAGCCCGCACCCGTCGGCAGCCAAATGCACGCTGGAGGCAGCGCGGCTGATGGCACAGGCGGCTGTGCAGGCCGGAGCGCCGGAAGGCTTGATCCATTGTGTCAGCAAGCCTACGCTCCCGGCTACAAACGAGCTGATGAAGCACAAGCTGACCAACGTGATTCTCGCAACAGGCGGCACCCCCATGGTACGGGCTGCATACAGCTCCGGCAAGCCTGCTTACGGTGTCGGACCCGGAAACGTTCCGGTCTACATCCACCACAGCGCTGACTTCGCTGCCGCTGCCAAGCGCATTGTGCAGAGCAAGACCTTCGACTACGGCACCATTTGCGCCTCCGAGCAGGCACTGGTGGTCGAGGAATCGGTCAAGCATCAGATGATTGCCGCTTTGAAGCGCGAAGGAGCGTACTTCCTGGACGAGAACGAGAAGGCAAAAGTGGCCGCCATCATCATGGTCAACGGCTCGCTCAACGCCAAAATCGTCGGTCGTTCCCCGCACGTCATCGCGCAAATGGCAGGCATCTCGATTCCGGCCGATACGCGTGTACTGGTGGCGGAAGAGACGGGCGTAGGCAAAGAGTATCCGCTGTCTGTCGAAAAGCTGGCGCCGATTCTCGCTCTCTACACCGTTCAAGGAGACAACGAGGCGTTTGCCCGTTGCCGCGAGCTGCTCTCGCATGGCGGTCTGGGCCACACCGCCGGGATTCACGCACAGGATGAAAACATCATCGCATCCTTCGGTCAGGCAATGCCGGCTTCCCGCATCCCGGTCAATACCGGAACAACCTTCGGGGGCATCGGGGCCACGACTGGCGTGCAGCCGTCCTTTACGCTTGGATGCGGTTCTTTCGGGAACAACATCACATCCGACAACATCGGTCCCAAGCATCTTTTCAACATCAAGCGCGTCGCTTTCGGCGTAAGAGAAATGCCTGAGTCTGCACCAGTCCAGGCTGCGCCGGCAGCAAAGGCAGAGGAAGCAGTCATGCAAGCTGTCTCGTCGCTGAATGTCGGCCTGAGCCGCGAAGAGATCAAAAACATCATCAAGTCCGTTTTAACGGAAATGACGTCGTAAATCGTAAATAATTAGTAAAAATTTGTCCATATAATTAAGGAGGAATAAAAAAATGGCTGGAGAAATGTCCGCATTGGGAATGGTAGAAACGAAAGGTCTTGTTGGAGCAGTTGAAGCTGCCGATGCAATGGTAAAAGCAGCGAACGTAAAACTGATTGGCAAAGTACACGTAGGCGGCGGTCTCGTAACCGTCATGGTACGTGGTGACGTAGGTGCAGTAAAAGCTTCCACGGACGCAGGCGCCGCTGCTGCTGAAAAAGTAGGCGAGCTCGTATCTGTGCACGTCATCCCACGTCCACACGGAGACATTGAACTGATCCTGCCTAAGCTCGAAGGATAATCCCCTATGGCAGTTATTACAGAGGCAGCTTTGCGAGCCATGCATAAGACAGGCATCCCCAACCCCTTTCTCCTGGAGAAAGGGGATAAACTCACACCAGCAGCGGCAGATTTCTTGAAAGGAAGAGGGATTCAAGTGAAAACGTTTGAAGAACATCAGCAGCAGCCTTCCACCAATCAAACTGCCGGGGCCGTACAGGAAATTCCAGTTGGCGTTTCCAATCGCCACGTTCATTTGTCGCCAGAGGATGTGGAGAAGCTTTTTGGCGCAGGACACCAATTGACGCCGATGCGCGATCTGTCGCAGCCTGGCCAGTATGCTTGCCAGGAAACAGTGACCATCGTCGGGCCAAAAGGCAGCATTCACGGCGTGCGGATTCTCGGACCGGCACGCGGAGCGACACAAGTGGAAATCTCCCGGACTGACGGCTTTGCGCTGGGCGTGCATGCACCTGTGCGGATGTCAGGAGATATTGAAGGAACACCGGGTCTGGTACTCGTAACAGCCAAAGGCACGGTCGTACTGGACAAAGGTGTGATTGTAGCCAAGCGGCACGTTCACATGTCGCCTGCGGATGCCGAGCAGTTCCAGGTGAAGGACGGCGACACGCTGATCCTTGCAACGCAGAGTGACCGCCCTGTCATCTATCCGGATGTGGTCGTACGCGTACATCCACAATTCGCGCTCGATTTCCACGTCGATCTGGATGAAGGGAATGCCGCCAATTTGAAAACGGGCGACCGGGTAAAAGTGATCGGCAAAAACGGCCAGTTTTACTCCGGCTAACGGAGGTAGAGCTTTGATGGACATCAGAGAAATGGTGGCATCGATTACGAAAGAAATTTTGCTTTCCATGAATGCAGAAAAGAAACCGGAAGCGCCTCGTGTCCTGTATGTCTTTTGCGACAGCCAGGCACATGAGGCGTTCCAGGATCATTTTATCCACCTGAAAAACCACGGCATCTGCCACGACATCCTTTTCCTGGACGGGGAAACTTCCTCCTGGCTGGGGATGCACAAGATCGAATGCGGGGGAGCAGGCAAAATCCTCACAGCGGATGAGTATGCTCCCGCACCGCTGGAAGTGCCAAAAGATTACGCCGGAATCGTGATTCCGGAAATTGATCTGGACAACGCAGCGAGAATCGCCTCCGGCCTGAAAGGCACGATCAAGGCAGAAATCGTCTTCTCCGCACTGGTGACAGGCAAGTTCGTCATCGCAGGCTCCGACGTGCCGGGCATCAAGCGCGCTGACCGCCGCACCCTGCAAACGTTGACGTTGCCGCCCGCATACGAAAAGCTGTTCCAGCGCCATGTCGAGGCGATGAAGGAGCTTGGCGTGGAGTTTGTGGAGCAGAAGCGCCTGGCGGAACGCGTCGTTTCCAAGCTGAAGTCCCAACTGCAAAAAGCAGAGGCAAAGTCTGAGCAGCCAACCTTGACCGCCCTGGACGAGGCAGAAGCGGTGTTTTCCGGCAAACTGCTGACGGCTGACTGGATCAAATCCCAGCCGGAACTGCGAAATACGACCTTGCATGTGAAAAAAGGAGCGATTGTCTCTCCGCTGGCTTTTGACAGCATGAGAGAGCGCGGCATTACGGTCAGCTATTTAGGAAAAGGGTGATCGCATGTTTTTGGGAAAAGTGATCGGCAGCGTTTGGGCAACCCAGAAGGAAACCGGCATGGAAAATCTCAAACTGATGGTTGTCCAGCCCATTGACTGGCGCGGCGAAGAGAACGGGCAGACCGTGATCGCAGCAGACCGGATCGGGGCAGGGATCGGTGAGCAGGTTATCGTCTCACGCGGGACGCCTGCCCGTAT
The DNA here is from genome assembly GCF_003710935.1 of Brevibacillus gelatini. Taxonomy (GTDB): domain Bacteria; phylum Bacillota; class Bacilli; order Brevibacillales; family Brevibacillaceae; genus Brevibacillus; species Brevibacillus gelatini. The sequence continues at coordinate 7,924 of NZ_RHHS01000036.1, read as the reverse complement.
CCTTTTTACCGGCAGCAGCGTGCCGATCGATGCGATCATCGTGGGCATCGTCGATTCGTTTGAGGTGCCGGGTGCCGCAGGAGGAGAGGGATAGCGATGGAACAGGAACGTTCGCGGGTCATACAGGAATTTGTGCCAGGGAAACAGGTCACGTTGGCTCATGTGATCGCAAACCCTGACCCTATGCTCTATACCAAGCTGGGGATCAAGGAGGCCGGAGCGATCGGCATTCTGACCCTGACACCGACGGAGACGGCCATTATCGCTGCCGACATCGCGACGAAGGCGGCAGGTGTCGAGCTTGGGTTTCTCGATCGTTTCACAGGTTCACTGATTGTCGTGGGGGACGTCTCTGCTGTAGAAATGGCAGTGGATGCGGTCAATCAGGTACTGAGTGAAAAACTGCGGTTTACACCGGCAATGGTGACGAAATCATGACAGGCCGTGTCATGATTATCGGGGCCATCGAGGCGGGCAAGTCTTCTCTGGTCAAAGCGCTGTTCAACGATGAGCAGCCAGCCAGAAAGACCCAGGCGCTTGAATATCGGGACTGGGTGATTGACACGCCGGGCGAGTACAGCGAAAACCCGATGTTTTACCGCACCCTGATGGCAACCTCGCTGGAGGCAACTCTCGTCGTGATGGTCCAGGATGCCACACGCGAGCGCAACTACTTTCCCCCAGGCTTCTCGCAAGGCTTTCCCCAAGCTTGCGTAGGAGTTATCACCAAGATCGACCACCCCGAAGCAGATGTACAACGAGCGGAAGGCTTCCTGCGCCAGTCGCTGGGCGACGCGCCCATTTTTCGAACGTCCGCCTACACAGGTGAGGGAGTGCCGGCACTGCGCGCGTATTTGCAAGAAATCGTAAGCGAATAAGCCTCTTTCCGCCGTAACGAGTCTGTGAGAGAATAAAAGCAATATCAACTCCTAGCAGGTGAAAAGAGGTTCGCATGCAATCCATACGGGAACTGTGCAAGGCGTCTACGATATTGAGTGAGGACGACATCCAGATCGTGGAGGACCTCGCTTCCAAATTGCAGATTTTTGCCGATCTGTCGCAGGCAGACATGTTCATCGACTGCCTGACAGTAGACCGAAGTGCTGCCCTGGTGGTCGCGCAGGCCAAGCCTAGCACGGCGCGGTCCATGTACAGCGGCTCTGTCGTAGGGCATCTGGCAACGGCGATCAACGAGCCTGCTGTCATGTACTGCCTGACTACAGGAAAGCCGGTAATCGGGTCGAGAGGTGTTTCGCAGGAGCAGGTCGTCATGCGGCAAAGCGTCGTGCCGATCACAAACGCCGAAGGCAAAACGATCGGGACGCTGATTACCGAGCAGGATATTTCCAAGCAGGTCGAACAAGAAAAAAATGTCGAGATGCTCAAGGAAACGACCGAACATCTGAGCGAGACGCTGATTCAGTTCGCAGTGCCTGACATGCCGATTTCTTCGCTTTTGCATGAAGGCATGATTTTGTTTGACCAGAGTGGAATCATTACCTACGCCAACGGGCGTGCCCACAAGCTGCTCTCCTTGATCGGCTTTGAGCGGCCGGACAAGGGCGTGAGCATTGAAAGCATTTTTTCCTGGCGTGTTTCCCCGGAAAACTTCGTGCGTCACGGGGGCTACATTCAGGATGAGCTGTCAAAAGGAAAGCATTTTATCATGATGAAAGCGGTTTCGTCCGTGCGCAAGCTCGACATCATCGGAGGCATCATCTTGCTCCGGGATATTTCGGACATCCGCGAAAAAGAAAAGCAGCTGATGATAAAATCGGCTGTCATCAAGGAAATTCACCATCGCGTGAAAAACAATTTGCAAACGATCGCAAGTCTGCTGCGCCTGCAAATGCGGCGTTCGCAGTCGACCGAGATTGAAAAGGTCTACCGGGAAAGCATCAACCGGATCAACAGTATTGCCATTATTCACGAATATTTGGCGCAGGACGGTCTGGAGCAGATCGACTTCAAAGAGATTTTAACCAAAATATCGAAAATAATCGTCTCGTCGATGAGACGTTCAGAGCAAGCTATACAGGTCGTCGTGACGGGAGAATCCGTGTACCTGCCGTCCAACAAGGCGACATCCTTTGCCTTGATCGTCACGGAGCTGATTCAAAACTGCATGATTCACGGCTTTCGCGAGCTTCATGAAGGGCGAATCTCCATCGCGCTTGTTTCGAAGGAGGATTTCGTCAGCCTGTCCGTCACAGATGACGGGGTGGGCATTGAGGACATGGAGCACATTTTCAAAAAAGGGCACCTTGGCTTGAAAATCGTCGACACGCTCGTCAAGGAAGACCTGGGGGGAACGATGCATTTCCGCAACACAGGCAACGGAACGGAAGTGACCATTCTCTATCCGATCCAAAAGGGGGATGAAGATGACACAGCCGAAGATTATGGTAGTTGATGACGAGCCGATCATCCGCATGGACTTGCGCGAGATACTGGAAAACGAAGGCTATCATGTGGTGGCCGAGGCCAAAAACGGGGAAGAGGCGGTCGAGCTCGCTCATCGCCACAAGCCCGACCTCATTATCATGGATGTAAAAATGCCCGGCCTCAACGGCATCAAGGCCAGCAGCATCATCCGCTCCTTTTCGGACTGCTCCATCCTTCTTTTGACCGCGTACAGCCAGAAGGAACTGGTGCTCGATGCGCGGAAAGCCGGGGTAACGGCTTATCTGGTAAAGCCCGTCTCCGAGGATGACCTGATTCCTGCTGTGGAAATCGCGCTCAGCCAAAAGGAAAAAGTCGTGTCGTTGAAGAAAGACATCAGCGATCTGAAACAGAAGATCGAGGATCGAAAATGCGTGGAAAAAGCCAAAGGGAAGCTGATGAAGGCCCTCTCCCTGGAGGAAGAGGCGGCTTACAAATGGATGCAGCAAGCAAGCATGCAACGGCGCATGCCGCTTGTGAAGCTCGCCGAGGAAATTCTCGCAGGCGAGGAAACGTTTTTTTCCAAGGCTGATTTTCATGCCAAATAAAAAGTGTGGAAGAAAAACAAGTAGATAGGAAGAAAGCAAAGGCGCTTGAGTCAGACCGGAAGCGATTTTTTCGGCTGTTCAGGCGTTTTTCTTTTACGGCCTTGTCTGGCACGCCATGGTTCAAGGAGGTTCATGATGGACGAACAATGGATTCAAAGCGTCGGCATCGATGTAGGAACCAGCACGACCAAAATGATCGTCAGTCGTCTGCGTCTGGGGCGCATGTCCAGTACCTTTTCGCTGCCGCGCTACCAGATTGTGGAGCGCCAGCTGCTGTATGCGAGTCAAGTGCATTCCACTCCGCTGCTCGGGTTTGATGAGATTGACGCAGAAGGCATCGGGGCGATTTTGCAAGCAGAGTACGAAAAAGCACAGATCAGTCTGTCGTCCATCAAGTCGGGAGCGGTCATCATCACCGGGGAGACGGCCAGCAAGAAAAATGCGCAGCACATCGTACACCTGCTGGCAGAGCGATCCGGCGATTTTGTAGTGGCTACGGCGGGTGCAGACCTCGAAGGCGTGCTGGCAGGCAAAGGCGCGGGGGCGGAAAAACGCTCGCAAGCGCTGCAAGGAACGGTTGTCAACGTGGATATTGGCGGCGGAACAGCCAATGCGGCCTATTTTCAACGCGGCCGGGCGATTGCGACAGTGACCTTTCACGTAGGGGGCAGACTGATTCGCCTTGAGCGGGAGGACGTCGTGACTTACGTGTCGCCGAACATTCAGGAATGGCTGAAGGCAAAAGGCTTGCACATTGCAGTCGGGCAAAGAGTCGGACTGGCAGAGCTGACGGAAGTAGCTACCCAGATGGCCCGCAGCATGCTCGACTATTTGACGGGCAAGGAACGGCACGTATCGGGCTTGCTCGTCACAGGGCCGCATTTGCGCGGGGAATTCCCGGTAGAGGAGCTGACCGTCTCCGGTGGGGTCGGACAGTTAATGACTGGTCCGCCTGTGAGAAGCATGGCAGATGTCAGCCGCTACGGCGATTTTGGTCCGCTGCTCGGCTATGTGCTGCAGCAGGAGCGGGAAAGAGGCTCGTACCCGGTGCGCTGGCTCGATCCAGAGCAAACTGTGCGGGCAACCGTGATCGGGGCTGGGATGCAAAGCACGGAAATCAGCGGCTCGACCGTGCATATCAAGCCGGAGCTGTTGCCGATCAAAAACATTCCGATTCTCAAGCTGGAGTTTACCGAGGAGCAACTGGCGGACCCGGCGCGGATTCACCAGGAGGTAGCCGCGATCTACCAGCTTGGTGAGCGGCTTTTTGACAAAACAACAGGCATCCCGTTCGCGCTCGCGATTTCAGGCGTCGGCTATTGCTCGTATGCGTTGCTGCAGACGATTGCCCAGGAGCTGGCGGACCAATATCGGCACTATTTTGCCGAGAGCCGGACAATGGTCGTGATCTGTGAGACAGACATGGCAAAAGCTTTGGGCCAGGGGCTGGCGCTGCGCTGCAAGGGAGAGCCGGAGATTATTTGCATCGATCAGGTGCGGGTGGAGTATGGCGATTATATCGACCTGGGTGAGCCGATTTCGGGAACGATTATCCCGGTCGTGGTAAAAACCCTTGCTTTTGATGAGAAGGCGTAACGTACAAAGGGGTGGACGACATGAACACGAAAACGACTGTGCTTGGACAGACCTATCAATTTCGCGATCTGAAAGAAATTTTCGCGAAGGCAAACGAAGACAAATCCGGCGACCAACTGGCTGGAATCGCCGCTTCTGATTCCCGGGAACGCGTGGCTGCCAAGCAAGTATTGGCTGACCTGACGCTGGCAGACATTCGCAACAACCCCATGCTTCCTCCGGAGGAAGACGAAGTATCGCGTGTCATTGAAGAAGGCATCAACGAAAAAATTTACAACGAAATCAAAAACTGGAGCGTCGCTGAGCTGCGCGAGTATATTTTGAGCCACGAGGCGGGTGAGAGCGAGATCAAGCGCATTAGCCGCGGCCTGACCAGCGAAATGATCGCCGCTACCGCGAAGCTGATGAGCAACCTCGACCTGATTACGGCTGCGGCCAAAATTCGCGTGGTGACTCACTGCAATACCGCGATTGGTCAGCAAGGCGTACTGGCATCGCGGGTTCAGCCCAATCACCCGTCCGATAGCGTACAAGGCATCAAGGCATCGCTGTACGAAGGACTCAGCTACGGAATCGGCGACGCGGTAATCGGAATCAACCCGGTTATTGATACAGCGGACAGCGTCAAGGATATTCTCAACATGACCAAAGAGGTAATGGACAAATGGGCGATTCCGACGCAAAACTGTGTACTCGCTCACGTGACCACGCAGATGCGCGCCATCCGTCAGGGTGCGCCTGCCGACCTGATTTTCCAGAGTCTTGCGGGCAGCGAAAAAGGCAACAAAGCCTTCGGGATTGACGTCAAGCTGCTGGACGAAGCCGATGAGCTGATGCGCAAGGAAGGCACTTCCTACGGGCCGAACTTCTGGTACTTCGAGACGGGCCAAGGCTCCGAGTTGTCCTCCGAGGCGCACTTCGGCATCGACCAGGTGACGATGGAGGCGCGCTGCTACGGTCTTGCTCGCAAGTACAATCCGTTTATCGTCAATACGGTAGTGGGCTTCATCGGACCGGAATATTTGTACGACAGCCGGCAAGTGATTCGCGCCGGGCTGGAAGACCACTACATGGGCAAAATGCACGGGCTACCGATGGGCTGCGACGTCTGCTACACAAACCATATGAAGGTTGACCAGAACGACATGGACAATCTCGGGATTTTGCTCTCGGCGGCAGGGGTGAACTTTGTCATCGGGGTGGCGATGGCGGACGACGTCATGCTCAACTATCAATCGACCAGCTTCCACGATATTGCCGCGTTCCGCGAGGTTCTCGGCCTCCGTCCGGCACCTGCTTTTGAAAAGTGGCTGGAAAAAATAGGGATCATGGAAAACGGCAAGCTGACGCCAATAGCAGGCGATCCGACAATCTTCATGTAAGAAGCGGGGGTGTATGAGGGATGGAACAACAATTGGATTTTTTGGTAGACAAAGTAGTGGCCGAGCTGCAAAAAAAGCTGGCCGAGTTGGGCGAAAAAACGTCCGGGCCAAAAGCGGAAGCAGCCGTGGAAGGGAAGGCCGCGCCACAGCAGGGAATAGCCCCGGTAACGGCTACCAAGCCTCAGGAGACACACTCCGCACCAGCCGAGCCAAAGGGAACCGCGCTGATTCCGAATCCGAAATGGAAAGAAGGGCTGGATGAGCTTTTGGCCAGTACACCTGCCCGAATCGGCGTATGGCGTACAGGGGTAAGGCCATTGACGAAAACGATGCTGCAACTCCGCCGCGACCATGCGGCAGCAGTCGATGCCGTCTACGGGGAAGTCAGCCAGGAAGTGCTCGACCAGTTTTCCCTGTTCACGGTGGAAACCCAGTACGACAACACCGAAAACTATTTGAAGCGCCCGGACATGGGACGCGTTCTCACGGAGGAAAGCGTGCGCCTGATCCAGGAGCGCTGCCAAAAGCGACCGCAGGTACAAATCGTCGTCTCCGACGGCCTGAGTGCCAGCGCAGTCGACGCCAACCTGAAAGACGTGCTTCCATCCTTGATGGACTCGTTAAAAAGCTATGGTCTGAGCTGCGGGACGCCGTTTTTTGTCAAAGGCGGGCGCGTGGCGAGCATGGACCATATCGGCGAGATTTTGGAGCCGGAAGTGCTGGTGCTGTTGATCGGGGAGCGGCCGGGTCTGGTAACGGCCCACTCCATGAGTGCCTACATGTGCTATCGTCCGCGTAAAGGAATGGTAGAGTCCGAGCGCACAGTGATCTCCAATATTCATCGTCAAGGAACATCGCCAATCGAGGCAGGCGCCCACATCGGGACGATTCTCGCCAAAATGCTGGAGCAAAAGGCAAGCGGCGTGAAGCTGGTCTTGTAACCTGTGGGGAAAATGACACGACGAGGAGGAACTACCATGACATTTCGCAGAAAAAAAGTAGCCGTCATCGGCAGTGGTTTTACCGGAGCGACAACGGCGTTCATCATGGCGCAAAAAGAACTGGCTGACATCGTTCTGGTGGACATTCCGCAGCTTGAGAATCCAACCAAAGGAAAAGCGCTCGACATGATGGAGTCCTCTCCGGTGCTCGGCTTTGATGCCAACATCACCGGAACGTCCGACTACAAGGATATTCAAGGCTCCGACATCGTCATCATCACAGCGGGGATCGCCCGCAAGCCAGGCATGTCCCGCGACGACCTGGTGTCGACGAACGCGGCCATCATGCGTTCGGTAGCGGAGCAAGTGAAAATTTACGCGCCAAACTCCATCGTACTCATCCTGTCCAACCCGGTAGATGCGATGACCTATACGTTCTTCAAAACATCCGGCTTCCCGAAAAACCGCGTCATCGGTCAATCCGGTGTGCTCGATACGGCGCGCTTCCGCACGTTTGTCGCCATGGAGCTGAACATTTCCGTAGAAGACGTGACAGGCTTCGTGCTTGGCGGACACGGTGACGAAATGGTGCCGCTTTTGCGCTACTCCTACGCAGGCGGCATCCCGCTCGACAAACTGATTCCGCAAGACCGCCTCGATGCCATCGTCGAACGCACGCGCAAAGGCGGCGGCGAGATCGTCGCCCTGCTCGGCAACGGCTCCGCCTACTACGCGCCTGCGGCCGCTCTGGTGGAAATGGCGGAAGCAATCCTGAAAGACAAGAAGCGCATCCTGCCGTCCATCGCTTATCTCGAAGGCGAGTACGGCTACCACGACCTGTACCTGGGTGTGCCAACGCTTTTGGGCGGCAACGGCATCGAGAAAGTGATCGAGCTGGATCTGACTGCTGCCGAGAAGGCCGCGCTGGACAAATCGGCTGATTCTGTTCGCGCTGTGTTGAAAGTGGCTATGCAATAACGTTATTTGATAGACGGAAGGGGCTGTCCAATAAGTC
>NZ_RHHS01000035.1 GCF_003710935.1 Brevibacillus gelatini | reverse complement strand
ATCGTCATGTCTCTTTTGTCATGCATAAATGATCATCTCCTTAATGGGAAGTTTAACCATTTACACAAAACTTTTTACGCTCTCGGAATCTTTTCGCTAATCCTTCGAACGGCGAGGTCCGGGTACGTCTCGTTTAACAGGTCGAGTGCTAATCACGATACTTTCCACTAATCCTTCGAACGAGAGATGGAGCAAGTGCGTTGACAACGAAAACAACTGTGCTAATCACGATACTTTCCACTAATCCTTCGAACAACAAGTCCTGCGCTTCCTTCTCCTTCCCGACCGTGTAGTGCTAATCACGATACTTTCCACTAATCCTTCGAACTGAGTCCAACATACTTAATTGACGTCTCAAGTCCTGTGCTAATCACGATACTTTCCACTAATCCTTCGAACTCGGGCGATGGCGAAACTACCGCAGGCTGCTGCAAGTGCTAATCACGATACTTTCCACTAATCCTTCGAACGATTAACCTACGAAGCCGGCAGGACGCAGCACGCCGTGCTAATCACGATACTTTCCACTAATCCTTCGAACTATTACGACACGACACGATACTATCCTACCCTGCTCTGTGCTAATCACGATACTTTCCACTAATCCTTCGAACGAAATTGGATAGCTATTAAATCTGCCGCTTTAGTGTGTGCTAATCACGATACTTTCCACTAATCCTTCGAACCTTCGTCCGAAATTGCTTCGTACCTCAATGTAAAAAGCTGTGCTAATCACGATACTTTCCACTAATCCTTCGAACGAGAGTTAGTGGAAGGGGATCTCGAACGAATCAAGTGCTAATCACGATACTTTCCACTAATCCTTCGAACAAAGCTTGTACCTTATATGCTTCAAGGTTTTGCTTGGTGCTAATCACGATACTTTCCACTAATCCTTCGAACGAAGATGACGGCGAGTGCGATCATCAAGCGGCTGTGGTGCTAATCACGATACTTTCCACTAATCCTTCGAACCCGTTGATCTCGACTGATACTTTATCCACAGGCTTTGGTGCTAATCACGATACTTTCCACTAATCCTTCGAACACTTTGCACCTGCGATCTGCTTACCTGTTTTCTCATCCTGGGTGCTAATCACGATACTTTCCACTAATCCTTCGAACAAACATTCTCATCGCGCGAAGTCGAAGTAAAGTCAATGGTGCTAATCACGATACTTTCCACTAATCCTTCGAACCATTCTCATCGCGCGAAGTCGAAGTAAAGTCAATGGTGCTAATCACGATACTTTCCACTAATCCTTCGAACTCGAAGCCGTGGCGGAACTATTACTACTGCAACACGTGCTAATCACGATACTTTCCACTAATCCTTCGAACGTTCTGACGAGCGCTGAAGAGTTGGAGGCTACCATGTGCTAATCACGATACTTTCCACTAATCCTTCGAACGAAGGTTTCCTGACTGCTACGAAGGCTCCAGTGGATGCGTGCTAATCACGATACTTTCCACTAATCCTTCGAACCCGGAATGAGGTCGTTCAGCTCCGCCAAAAACGCCTCGTGCTAATCACGATACTTTCCACTAATCCTTCGAACGGCGCTCGCCCGATTGCGGAAGGCTGGCGTGGTTGGCGTGCTAATCACGATACTTTCCACTAATCCTTCGAACAAGCACGTTCAGCGCGTGATATTTCGGCATCCTCACGGTGCTAATCACGATACTTTCCACTAATCCTTCGAACTCCTTGCCTTTCAACCCCTACAACCACAAGCCCTGAAGAACCGTTTTTCGAGCATGTCATATTTCATGCGCCATTCCTCTTTTCCACAGAATGTATTTTCGATGACAAAGCTCAGAAACCCCTACTCCCACAAAGAGTTCGAGCATCCCCCAGCTTTTTTGGTCTGAGAGGATGCTCGCGTAATGAAGTTCGAAGGTTTAGTGGAAAGTCGTGATTATCCGTGGGTATAGCCACTGTGGATAAGGCCATAATGCACACGCACGGATATGTAAGTCGACTTATAGCCTATAGCGTGCGACTCACACCTTTATTTTACTCCTTTTCCACTTTTGTTACAACAGAATTTCCTCGTTCCCTAATAGATAAATTTGGTCAAATCACGAGGCAGAAACTCCCTTCCGACCGTAGAAATCCGTTTGTCCAGCTTCTCTCTCGTCACAGGACCAATTTTTACAAACATGACCTGGTCTTCTCCATGGTGAATCAGCTCAGCCAGGCTTACTTTTAGCTTGGCTTGTTGAATTTCGGTGAGTTGGCACAGAAATACCGAATACTGGACATGCTCACCTTGGCCCTTCATCAGCTTGAATACTTTTCTCCAGCGTTTTTGATCGGCAATATCATAGCTTACCAGCACAAATTGTCGCATCGTCATTTCCTACCTTGTCATGAGCGGCATATATTCCGCCAGCTCTCCGTCCAGGTACCGGGCCAAAAACCTTGCTTCCATCTCCAACAAACGGCGGTAGCTCAGCTTATACCCAAAATGCGGATGCGTCAACGTCTCGTTCATCCGTCTTTCATAGGCAGCAAAATACGTTTGCCTTCCCGCCTTTTTCAAATAGCAACTGTCTTTTCCCCAGTAAAAGTCCTTGAGCGTGAGTTCCTCGGTATTCAAGGTACGGATCGCTACGCTGTCGGCAATCAAGGCGCGGAACGGCTCCATCAGATCAAGTGCCAAAGCTGGCCTGCCCGGCTCCATCGTATGGAAAAAGCCGAACAGTGGATCGAGTCCGACATTGGCACAAGCGGAGTAAACATCCCGGGATAGAAGCGTATAGCCAAGGGAGAGCAGCGCATTGACCGGATCTTTGGGCGGGCGACGGTTGCGACCGTTCATGATCGCAGTGCCGTCTACCACCGGGTGCTTTAGCATGGTCGGGAAAAACTGCATGTACAACTGCGCTGCACGTCCCTCGATCCCTCGCACGATTTCTATAGATGGCGCCTCCAGCGCTCGATCTCTCAGCTCCTTTAGCTCCTTTAAAGTCGCTTTATCTGGTGCGCCATTGCGCCGCAGCATCGTGCGCTGGTTGGAGATTTTTGCATATACTACCCTTCGCGCGATTTCAAGGGCGATTTCCGGGTGCTGAAATTTGATAAACTGTTTGGCTCTTGTCCGAATGTTTTTGGATAAAGGGGGCGTGGTTATTCCCGTCAATGTGCCATGCGTCGTCAAGTAGCTGACGTGGACACCACAGTTCATCAAGGTGTGCAGTAGCTGCGTGGAGCATTGCACATGCCCCATCAAGCTCACGTGAATCAAGTCTTTGATCGGGATTTCGTCTATCTTTTCTCCCCGGCAAGTGATGGTCAAGCTTTCTCCGCTTCTGCCAAGCTTGGCCCCCTGCTCGGTAACATACAGCACCCCGCCATCTGGACGACCAGGCAAAATTTTTCGGATGTTTGCACTAATGCCCAACATGTAATTCGTCTCGTCAGGCATGCACACGTAATTTAGCGAGCAACGAAAGCACTTGTTCGAATCGCGCAACGGCGGGGGCATTTCTGCTGTCCGAAGCTGATGAGCTTTTTGAATGCAGGCGCGGGTTGCCGCTATGAGTTCCTGTGAAAAAGGAATGCGGACCTTCTTTTTGTTGCCGCGGTAATAAAGGTAGCCATAACTGGATTCATATCCATTGGCTTGAAGCAGCAAGCCTTGCGCACACAATTGGATCTGGTCGTTGGGCCAGGCAGAACCGTCCAGCGTATATGCGCCCACCGTAAAACTCTGCCCACCTTCTGGCGACACCGAATGCTTTCCTTCCACCGGAATCCACTCATTGTTTTCTTCCAGACAGACCGCATCCAGCTTTCCCGTAATGCCAAGGACAGGGTCTCCGAGCTGCAGGCTAAAGGGGGCGTCTTCCCACATCTCTTCCGGTGCTGCCTTGCTTTTGCGCAAATGTGTCTCTGCACGCCTGTGCTGCGCTGCTCCTTCGATTGTGTCTGCACTTTCCTCAAACAGCCCTTGCACGTGCATGATATGGTACAGTCGCTCACAATACTGAATTTCGTTCAGCATGCGGACAGGTATCCAGGACAAGCCACTCACTCTCCTTGCATACCTTTACCGAACCTTCGTCAAAAGCCGCTCCCGCAATTTTCCGTACAGCTTCCTTTTCACCTCGCCCCAAAAGTCTTTCGGGGTGTTCCAGACAAAATCGGGAAAAAAGACACCGCTCGGATCGCGGAACAGTGTGCGGTATGTTCCTTTCGCCTCTTCCGCTTCCTCGATCATCTCCTGCAAGTCTTCCAGTTGTTCGGGCGACTCAGACTCTTCTGTAAAGGTTGTTTTACCTTTCAGCTTGGCCTGGCTGTCCCACACATATACCTCTTTCCAGGCGGTATCCGATTTTTTCACAAAAACCCCTTTGCCCAGCTTTTCCTGCACCTTTTTTGCCTGGGGAACGAGATATTCTGCCTCGTCGCGGACGATGACGCGGCAACTAACCTTGAACAGTTCGCTGTTCCGCTGCCAAAAACGTTTTTGCAGATTTTGCGCCGCATTAATATCTGCCTGGAGAAAGACGATCTCTTTGCCCCCGCTTCCGTCTGTCATGGTCATGAACAGTTCTCCGCTGTCATCCGGGATGATGTCACCTGCCTTTAGCTGTTCCACCTGCGCTTCCGTCAAAAATTGTTCGTTGACTAATCTCTTCTTCAAGTGGTCAAGGCGCCAGCCCTTTACGTCATGTTCTCTCAGCTTTTTGCAGCGAATGCCTGGCGTTCCTGTCTTGGCGTAATAACGAGAGGAATATTCCGCCCGGACATCCCCAATCTGAATCCCGTACGGCTCCGCCTGCATGTGGACGTATTTCGGAATGCTGCGATGCGCCCACTTCATCAAGGTGGAGTTTTCTTTGGCCGAGCGATCCAGGTTGGAGCGGTACTGGCTTAGGTTTTCAAACAAAATGACCTGACAAGCCGGGTATTTGGCACACCACTTTTGTTTTTTCTCGTCGTAAATATACCCCAAAGCCGTCATGACGATGGCGTGACTGACCTGCTTCAGCCGATCCTTTTTTACGTTTTGGATATGGGTCAACAAGCGCTTGTGGCCGGTATGCTCTGGCTCAAAGCGATTGACCTCCTGCGGATTCCTCGTCCTGCGGCTCCAGGAAATCAACAGCTTGCGCAAGCCATCCAACTCTTCTATGCTCCACATGCTCAGACCCGCGATGCCTTTTCGCTCGTCGGCATTAAAACGTTTGCGCCATGCCTGGACAACTTTCCCGACGTACAACTCTGCTTTTCGGTGTATTTGTACCACCGCTTCTGTCCAGTCTGCATCGTTCAAAGGCAAAGCAGTTGTCAAGTCGCTGACAATTCCTTCCCAGAATGTCCGATCTGCTTGATCGAGTGGCGATTTTTCCTTGCTAACCGCTTCGTCCAGCCTGTTGAGTTCATCCCAGCGATCCCCATACTGCTTATTAGCCAAACGGATGATTTCAGCGAGTCTTCTGATTTGAAACCTCACCCGCTTATGCTGGTCTCCCCGCTCGTCCCGTTTTTCCCACACATGTTGTTCTACCTGTTCACCAGGCAGCCTGAGCATGTAGCTTCGCTGATGGACAGCAACCAAAGGTGTGCCTTCAATCCAGTAAGCTAATTTAGTCGCATTCTTGTCACTGCTCTCTTCGACAGAAAAAATTGATGTCGCCGCAGCAGCGCGCAGCCCAAGGTCTATACTCATGACACGAAAACCGGATGCCAGCGACTCCACTCCGGATAAGTGTTGCGGCGATGCTTTGATCCACTCAACAAGTTCCTCTGATTTATAGGTTCTGACCTTGGGAAACGCATTGGGCAGGCGAATGAGTTGCAGCACTTGTCCATACGGCGCTTGTACGCGGCCATTTTTCACTTCTTGCAAAGGCTTGAAATCAATGGCAACGTTAAGGTAGGCCTTGCCAATCTCCCCTTCCTCGAATTTTCTTTCCTTATTCTCCAATACGCTGCGCTCCAGTTGCAGCTTTGCTCCTCCCAAGTGTCCGCTAAAGGTCGTGCCCGAACCTTTATCCTTAAACTCGATTTCCTGCTTTCCTTTGTCGTTTTTCAGGAACGTCACCTGCTGGTAAAATTGCCTGGATAAAGCAAGCTCGGCCTGGACGTCTTTCTTTTCCAGCCATCCCGATTCGCTTGGCCAGATCAACTGACTAAACGTCACAAAACGTCTGCTTCGCGGTTTGTCCGATTCAGCCGTCAAGTAATAGTCTTGCAAATTTCCTCCCCGTGCATCGTAACGCACCCACAATGGATGCTTATTGGCATCGGGCAATGTCCGCCTGGCGCTTTGCTTGGCTTTCTCCAGCTTTTTTGTCAATTCGTTGCGTGCGACAAAATAATGGATGCGCTGCGGGTTTCCCTTCCAGATCAAGCGATTTTCCTCTTCCGAGAGATACTGGAAGAAATGAAAATCCCCAAATTTTCCTCTCAGCCGCTGCTGCACACGCTTGATCGCCTCTTTATATTGCTCTTGGCTGGCACTGGGAAGAAAGGTGGACCATACCTCGTACAGCTCTTTCCAGCCTTTCATTTGCCGCTTGGTAATCCGAAACTTGTCATTGGCAGCGGTCATGTTTTCCCTGAGCTCCTGCTCTCTTTTTTCTTCGTACTGTTCGAGCAGGCGAATCCATTCCTCACCACCTTCGAGCTGCTCGTTGAGTTGAGCCATCTTGCCTTCCAGCTTGGCATACTCTTCCTGGACGCGTCTGTTCCAGCTCTCCCAACTGAGCATCCCTTCAATCGCTTGCTGAAACATATCTCTGTCCCATGTTCGCACAAACTGACCGGACTTAAGTGGCAGCCATGCGATCTCTGCTACGGTGTTTGTGTACAGAGGAAAAAGCGGTCGAATGCCGTATTCCTCCAGCGTCGTAATCACAGAAGCTGTCGGGTCTTCTTCGCGTCTTTTTTTCCATTTTTCGTAATCTTGTTTCCAAGTCGGGTCGTTCGCTTCTTTTTTCTTTTGCCAAGCGGGCTTTGCTCCTGCCTTTGACGTGCCCTTGCCGCCTTCGCTGTTCGGATCGACTAGCGGGCTGAGGAATTTTCGGCTAATGATCTGGGAGTCGCCACTTTGCCCAACCGAGGAAGGAACAAGCAGCTCATATAGCTTTCGCAAGGCTTCGAGTGCTTTTTCCAATGGAAGCGCTTGCGTTTTTTCGTCCGCGTGATTTCGTTGTTGCTGTGCGCGTATATGACGAATCAATTCTTCGTGTATTTCTTGTTTTGTCTTTTTATCCGTGCTTTCCTGGCGAAAGAGCAACAGCATATTCATATAATAGGCGACGCCTTCATTTAACAGCCGATGCGTCCGCCAGATTCCTTTTCGGAGGTTTTGTGCTTCCGGGCCTGTGTTGGTTTTCAGCTTGAGTTTTATGCTACGGATTGCCATGACGGGTGCCTCCTGCTTATGATTTGTAAAAAGTTGTATATTTCTAGTGTTTATTGTAAGTGATTTTCCTTTTTGATAGCAATGAAGGTCGTACAATTTCGTTTCTTTTGGTTGTTTGAGGTTTGAGCGTATAGCGATAACTCCAACAAGCAGAACTACCTTGACTTTTAGCATAAAGAGCACCTATCGAGTTATCATTGAATACTCCCAAATCAGCTAGTATACTTAATGTAATATAGACTAGGCTGTTTTGGTTGAACATTTAGACAATTCGCTTTGCAGTTTTATTTTCCCATCTTCAGCAGTAGCTTTATTAAGTTTTTCTTTTCCTGCCTCTCTCTCTGATAGGCTCTTTTCAGTTGACGGATTCTTTCTTCTGGCTTTTTACTTGATTGCAGCAAGTCCCTAATTCCACTCTGCCGAATCCATTTCTGTATATCTTCTTCTGTCACTCCGTACTTTTTAGCAACTTCGAAAATAGACATTCCGTCAAGACATTGCTTTAAAACTCCCCACTTGAATTCATAAGTAAAACGTCTGTAACGATATTTCTTCATGTCAGAACCTCCTTTTTTTGGATATTATACAACATAGTAGCTGACGGAATCAATTATTTATTTAAAAGGACTTTATGTTTTTCAAATCGAGTTACATCCAGTATAATTATTTATGAACTATAGGTTCAACGACTTTACAGTGCGTGTGTCTTAGGTGACGAGAGTCGTCTCCTCCCACTGGAAGCTTATTCACAAGCTTTGGCACTTTATTTAACAAGGACAAAAAGCCCTCAAGTACCGACTCTTCAGAAGTCATCTTGTACTCAGACAAGCTTGTAACGAGACTCTACAACTGAGTCGTTAGATCCGCTGCAATTTGACAATCTCCAAGCCCCTCAGATGATGCCTTCTTTAAAACTATAACTAACCCCCACACATATCATTTTTGAAGTAATCTCATCTTCATGACCACTCTGGCATAGTCCTCACACGGCTGTGCGCCTTCAGTTTCATCAGGCCGCCGCTGCCCAAAGTAGATGATCTAAATGTATCTACGGTTACTCTATCGCTCGTGCACCTCCCTTCCCATGCTGCTCCCCCTAAAACAAAAAATACCCCACCTTAGTGGAGTATTGAGATTCCCTTATCGAATATCATTCGGAGAGTTGACAATTCTCCAGCCAAGTTCAGGAACGAGTTTTACAGTCACGTACACTTCCTGCTTCTCTCCAGTTTCCCCAAGAGGTACAGTCAGCAGATATGTTTTTGCACTTGGACGTTCGCTGGAGAGCACCGCTGTTGCCTTTTCCCAATCAAGCAGACTTCCAAAGTCTCCTTCGACAAGCGTTACCTTGTCTTGATACAATTCAAATCCCGCTTGGTCAAAGTAGAAGTGGCTCGCTTCTTTTGTATAAACCTGTTCAAACGCAGCAATGACTTTTTCCTTGGTGGAAAATTCATCGTTCAGGTATACGTACGGAATATCCTTAAATTCAAAGGCCTTCTGCGTAGTTTTAGCCATTTGTACCTTCCAGAAAATATCTCGGGCCTGGGTAACAAGATTCACGATTTGTTTTTCATCCATTTGTGGTACCGATGCACTGACCTGTGTAGTTGTCGCAGGTGTAGTTCCAGATGTAGTTGCATTTGCAGGGGAGAGCGTGGCACAGGCAGTAAGTGGCGCCAGTGCAAAAATAGTAGTAGCAATAAGGGCAGACTTGATTACAACGCTTTTCTTCATGATAATGACCTCTCTTTAGCTGTTGGAATTTTTCTATGTATTTAGACGCAGGAGAATTGAATAAGCTTCATAAAATAAAATAAAACTTTGACAGTTATCGACTTCCAAAACTGAACACAATTCAGGGGCTCTCGATCTGACGGTTTCATATATTTCCTGGCATCGCAAAAAAGCCAACCCCATCCGTCACCAGATGAAGTCGGCTCACCACTATCTCCTTAGCACTTCAACCAAAATCCCCCATCACGTCACCGCTTCCTTCTTCCCAAAAAACGTCCTGAGCGCCTTGTAAACCTCGCCCTTTTCCCGAATCACGCAGTGCATGAATTTCGGCTCTTTGATGTGGCGATACGCTGACATGAGTGTAGAATGCCTGTTATACTGGTTAACCTCCCCATACCCGAACATGTTGCATCTCTCCATAAGCTCTTTGACCAGCTTCACGCAACGCTCGTTGTCTGATGTCAGGTTGTCGCCGTCGGAAAAGTGGAACGGGTAAATGTTGTACTGAGACGGCGGGTAGCGGCTGTCGATGATCTCCAGTGCTTTTCTGTAGGCGGAGGAACAAATCGTTCCCCCGCTCTCGCCTTTCGAGAAAAAGGTTTCCTCGGTCACTTCTTTCGCATCTGTATGGTGCGCGATAAAGACGATCTCTACTTTTTCGTACTTCGTGCGCAGGAAACGAACCATCCAGAAGAAAAAGCTGCGGGCGATGTACTTTTCGAAGACGCCCATCGACCCCGAGGTATCCATCATCGCAATAATGACAGCATTCGAATGCGGCTTGATGACCTCATCCCACGTCTTGAACCGCAGGTCTTCATCCGAGATGCCCAGCTCCAGATCGCTGTATCCGGCGAGGGCGTTGCGACGGATGGCGGCGATCAAGGTCCGCTTTTTGTCGATGTTGCCTATCAGTCCTTTTTTGCGGACGTCGTTGAAGCGGATCTCTTCAATGACAATCTGGTCCTCGTCCTTGCGCTGCAAGTTTGGCAGTTCCAACTCGGCGAACAGCATCTCCTCCAATTCCTCGACGCTGATTTCTGCCTCGTAGTAATCCACTCCCGGCTGATCTCCGGCCCCCTGGCCTTTGCCCGGCCCTTTTGCCTGATCGCCGTCTCTCGCGATGACATCTCCTACCTTGCTGTTGCCTTTGCCTTGACCACCATGCTTTCCCTTTTGGAAGTTGAAACGCAATCGGTATTCATCCAGGGAGCGAATAGGGATCTTGATAACTTCCCGCCCGTTTGACATGATGATATTTTCTTCGCTGATGAGATCGGGCAGGTTTTTTTTGATCGCTTCCTTCACTTTTTCCTGGTGTCGATTTTGGTCCTGGTACCCTTTGCGGTGCAGCGACCAGTCTTCCCGGGAGACAATGAACGATGGTGCATCTTCCATGCCGTCTCCTCCTAGCAACTGGCGCAATCTGCGCCGGATATGGTGTAACGGATAAAGCATAGGTGCGCTGTTGTCAGGCTGCGTGAACTGCTTTTACCTGTTCAGAAGGCTTCCCACGTAACGGAGCAGCTCATTGGCGCAAACCGGGCAATAGTTGTGCTCTTCGATGAGGCGCTTTGTCACCTCGTTGATTTTTTTCAACTGATGCTCATCCGGCGTTTTGTTTGAGGTCGTGATCTTGACGACGTCCTTGAGGTCGGCGAACAGCTTTTTCTCGATCGCTTCCCGCAGACGGTCGTGTGTGCTGTAGTCAAAACGCTTCCCTTTGCGGGCGTAGGCCGAGATGCGGATGAGAATTTCTTCGCGGAATGCCCGCTTGGCGTTTTCCGAAATACCGATCTGCTCCTCGATGGAACGCATCAGGCGCTCATCCGGGTCCATCTCCTCGCCAGTGACGGGGTCCCGAATCTTATTCATATTGCAAAACGCTTCGACGTTGTCGAGGTAGTTATCCATGAGCGTTTTCGCAGACTCTTCGTAGCTGTAGACAAACGCTTTTTGCACTTCTTTTTTCGCCAGCTCGTCGTATTCCTTGCGGGCGCTGGAGATGAAGTTCATGTAACGCTCCCGCTGCTCCTTCGTAATCGACGGATGCTGGTCGAAGCCTTCCTTCAAGGCGCGGAGAATGTCCAGCGCATTGATGCACTCGGTGTCGCGGCGGATCAGCGCACTGGAGATGCGGTTGATGACATAGCGCGGGTCGATTCCGCTCATGCCCTCATCAGCATGCTCGTTGCGCAGCTCTTCCAAATCTGCACCCTTGAAGCCTTCCACCGATTCGCCATCGTACAGGCGCATTTTTTTGAGCAAATCGGCGCCTTGCTTTTTCGATTCCTTCAAACGGGTAAGAATAGAGAAAATGGCGGCTGACCGCAGGGCATGCGGCGCAATATGCACATGTCCGAGATCGGATTGCTTGATTAATTTCGCATAAATTTTTTCCTCGTCGCTGACGCGCAGGTTGTACGGAATCGGCATGACGATAATCCTGGACTGCAACGCTTCGTTTTTCTTGTTGGCAATGAAGGCTTTGTACTCGGATTCGTTCGTGTGAGCCACAATCAGCTCATCCGCAGAGATCAAGGCAAATCGGCCTGCCTTGAAGTTTCCTTCCTGTGTGAGTGACAAAAGATGCCAGAGAAACTTTTCGTCGCACTTGAGCATTTCCTGGAACTCCATCAAGCCGCGGTTTGCTTTGTTCAGCTCCCCGTCAAAACGATAGGCGCGGGGATCGGACTCGGAACCGTACTTGGTGATCGTGGAAAAGTCAATGCTGCCAGTCAAATCGGCAATGTCCTGCGACTTGGGATCGGAGGGGCTGAATGTACCAATTCCAACGCGGTTCGCTTCGGAGAAAAGAATACGGCAGACCGGGAAATCTTCAATGCGGCCGCCAAACTCCGTTTCCAATCTCATACGGTTGTAAGGAGTAAGCTCTCCCTCGATTTTGACGCCCAGCTCTTCCTCCACTTCCGGACGCAGCTCATGGGGGATCAAATGCAGGGGCTCTTCCTGCATGGGGCAGCCCTCCAGCGCGTAGATGGCGCCTTCGTCCGTGCGGGAATACTCCTCGAGACCTCGTTTGAGCATCGTGACAATCGTGGATTTACCGCCGCTGACAGGCCCCATCAAGAGCAAAATGCGCTTGCGGACGTCCAGGCGACGTGCTGCAGAATGAAAATACTCTTCAACCAGACGCTCAATGGAACGATCCAGCCCGAAAATTTCCCGGCTGAAAAATTGATACGAGCGTGTGCCATCCTCATTTTCTTCGACACCAGCGCTTTTAATCATGTTGTAGACGCGTGAATGAGCCGTCTGGGCAATTTGCGGATTTTTGCGTACAAGTTCGAGGTACTCGGCAAAAGTCCCTCTCCACATCAGGTTTTCTTCTCGGGCCCGGTGCTCAGCGATCCGTTTTAAAATGTCCATGTTCGACACTCCTCCCTCATAAGCCCCTCTCTCTTCCCTAACGACAGTGTACTCTCATGTATATGTCTGCCTGCGGTCACGCATTCGCGCGTGGAACCCGTTTCCTCCGGTTGCCAACAGGCTCTTCAAGCCTTTACATATGTGTATGCGAGACATGAGCACAAGTTTCAGCAATCTTGCCACAAAAATCATGCACGAGCGGCCAATGTTCTTTCGCACAGCCAATCTTCATTTTGCAGTAGGGAAAAAATTACGGAAACCGTACGCGCTGTCTTCGTTTACCAGCGAGCGCGGCATGTTGCTGATTACAGCGTTTGCAAAGTGGGCAGGCTACGCTATAATGGGAGTAGTTTGTTTACGAAAGGAGCTGTCCAACATGGGTACGTTTATCGTAGCGTTGGTCTTCGCAGCTTTTCTGTTCTTCATTCTGACAGCGGGCTACAACGAGGACAAAACCTGGAATCTGTAAGGACAAGCTAAAGAGCCATTTGCTGGTTTCAGCACAGCGCTCCCAGGAAAAAAGCAGGCTGCCTGTTACGGGCAACCTGCTTTTTTCGCTGCGCTTTTCTTGTGGAACGCGATTTATTCTGTTGCAAACACGCCTGTCCGCTCTGTAATCGCCTGGTACAATTCCTCCAAAGAGCCTCGCTGATCGACCGGATACTGCGGCTCGCCGCGGTCTTCCATCCAGTTGGTGACGAGATACGTCTTCATCCCCAGCTTCGACGCGACCATGTCCTCCTGCATGTGATTGCCGATCATGATGCAGTCCGTCGGTTCCACGCCAAGCTTTTGACAAATCTCCAGAAAATAGCCGGGATTCGGCTTCGTATAATGAGACTCCTCATAAACCGTGACCAACTCAAAATCGTCTGCGCTCAACCCGATCCAGGCGAGCCGATGGAAAATGGCGTCACGCGGAAAAACCGGATTGGTGGCAACCGCGACCCGATAGCCTTGCGCTTTTGCCGCTTCCACAATTTTTTTGCCCCAAGGCGACGGATAGGCCAAATGCGAAAGCGTCGGAAACACGTCGCGGTAAAAGGAATCGAACAATGGCCAAACTTCTTCACGATCCCATTCGCTGTGAGCGGTGAAATACTCGATAAACACCTGTTCATTCGTCTTTTCCGGCTCCTGGCTCATAATCATCGCCTTGGTTGCATCCCAAATCAGCTTCAGAAGCTTCTCCGAATCGTACTTGTCCCCGACATGGCGGCCAACCTCTACCAAATAGCTTTTGACAAAATGCTCAGTCTGCATCTCCAGGAGCGTTCCGTCCAGATCAAACAGGATCGTGTTCACAGTCATTTGCGTTCTCTCCCTTTTCCATCGACGCCCTGCTTGTTGCTCTCGCAACCGGAAGCGCCGTTCAACATGCCTTATCCAAGCCCCGGAAAACCCAGCTGCCGCAAGCCTTCAAACAAAACAATCGCCGCACAGTTGGACAAATTGACGGAACGGGTGGCTCCGCTCATCGGGATGCGAATCGTCTGTTCCCGGTACCTGTCCGTCAGCTCCTTCGGTAAACCGGTCGTCTCCTTGCCCAAGATAATGTAGTCACCATCGCGAAAGGAAACTTCCGTATACAGCTTTTCGCCCCACGTCTCCACGAAGTAAAACGTGCCTGCTCCCTCTCCCTGCGCCGCGGCAAAATGCTCGAAGCTCTCGTGATGGTGAATGTTCACCGCGTGCCAATAATCGAGACCAGCCCGCTTCAAATAACGATCCTCTGTCGAAAAGCCAAGCGGGTGAATCAGATGCAAATGAGCGCCTGTCGCTGCACAGGAACGGGCGATATTCCCCGTGTTGGCAGGAATGAGCGGCTCGTGCAAAACAATATGTAACGGCATCTCAGCAAAACTCCTTGTATATGACGAACTTGAATCCTTCAAACCTCTTCTATTATACATAAACCAACCGCGCCATGACCACCAGGCCAGTGTCGGCAACAAGCGGCTAGGCTGTTGCCCCCAACCTGTAGCCACTGGTGCAAGGGAGTTTCGCTGAGATGATCTGCCGACAGTCATCCGCAAAGCCGCTGCATTTTACGGCCCCCTACATGCCACGAATATGAAAAAACGCATAGCGAATGCTCGGCGTATAGGCTGTCGAGTCCTCATACGCCCAGTAACGCATGCTGCTGTCTGTCGTGTGGGCGTTGACAAGCGGCATCCCATTTGCGTCCAACGTGACCACAATCGTATTGTGCTGAAAACGTCCGTCGCCGTTGAAGTCGTAGCAGATGATGTCGCCCGGAACCAGCTCGGCCGCAGACTTCTTGGCGATTGCGCGCATCGGCGGCCCGCCTGATTTCAGCAGCAGGTACAAGCTGTGCGCGACCGTCCAGCTATAGCTCCAGTCCGCGCTTTTTCCGGTGCGAATCCACCAGCCTTTGCCCCTGTCCTTGGACATCAGCATCGGGATTCCTCCAGCGTACAGGCATTGTGAAATAAAGTTGGTACAATCATCGGTAAAGCGCGGGTAAGCGGGATTGGTCGTATTCCAGTAACGCTCTGCATAGGCGACTGCTTTGTCCGCCCGATAGCCGCCTGCGCCGTGGACGACGAGCAATGGCTGCGAAACCGCATCTTCAACCGCTGTGACCGCCGCCGTACTTTGCCGCTCCATTTCCTCTACACTCTCGCTTTTCCCGTCCCCTTGCTGCTCCCTTGTGCCGACAATCCTCCACTGGCCAGCCGCTTTGTCCAAACGAAGCTGAATCATCCTCCGGCTCGCCTCTTCATACCGTTTGTTTTTCAAAAGATACTGGCTCTTTCCCGTCCAGACTACCGTGATGTCAATCGCAGCATCTGTCTCCAGCCAACAGACGGGCTTGACCTGGCCGCTCACTCCGTGCAGCCTAGCTCCTCGCTTGCGCATTTGCCGATGGGCACGATTGATGCGAGCCCACTCTTGCTGCAGCGACATTTTTTGCTCCAGATAAAAAGGCAATAGCCGTTCATATTGTCCATCCAGAATGGACTGATGCACGGCATCGAAGTACCGTTGAACAAACGCACGCCATTCCATCCGCCGCTCCCCCTCTCCCCAGCGTTCTCTGCCTGGACATGTCATGTTCTCCGCCTGCTCGCCTCGCGGTGTATGCTCAACACCTATCCAACGAGCTCACCTGGCATCTCACGAACAGAATATGTCAAGGACAGCGCATTCAGAAGAAGGAAAAGCCATCCGGCTAGCGGACAGCCTGGTTCGAGGTGGCATTGGCAAAAAGCGGCCCCTCTTCGTGTGCCAGCAAATATTGTTTGATGGACAGCCCGCCCCCGTAACCGACAAGCGCACCGTTTGAGCCGACAACCCGGTGGCAAGGAATAATCACGGGGATCGGATTGCGGTTGTTCGCCCCGCCAATCGCCCGGACCGCTTTAGGCGTTCCGATGGCGATAGCAATATCTTTGTAGGAACGGGTTTCCCCGAATGGTATATTCGTCAGCTCATTCCATACCGTTTTTTGAAAAGGAGTGCCGTACAGGACGGTCGGAACATCAAACTCCGTTCGTTCACCGGCAAAATATTGCACAAGCTGCAGCTTGGCCTGCTCGTTGACGGCTTCGTTTTTTACCGGAGTGACCCCGGGAAGCGTCTTTTGGCACCAGCGAACGAGATTCGGCAGTCCTTCTTCCTCATCCGCAAAGTCGATATAGCACAAACCCTCTTCCGTCGAAGCGAGCAGCAGCGGTCCAATCGGCGATTCCATTGTGGCATAGCCTATTTCCTTTGCCATCGTTCATCCTCCTTCTCGCCTGGATTTTTCCTATCGCAACCAGCCTTGTCATAGCCGAAGCACCAGCCGCTTTGCCGAAACGCATCCGAATCGCATCCGAATCGCCTCCAAACCGCCTACGCCTTCGCAAAAGGCCAGTCCAGCCCGCCGCAGCGATTCCACTTTCCGCAAGATAGTCAGCGCTCAACTAAAGCTGCTCCTGCTGTCTCTGCTGTTTTGCAGGCTCCTGCGGCTCCCGCTGCTTCCCCTGCGCTCCTTGCTCCGCCAGCAGCTTCATCCCTTTCGCAATCTCAGCCTGCACCTCTGCCACCTGCTCCGTCTCCTGTGCACTCACGAGTGCCGCTTCTGCATCAGCTCCCCCGATTTTCCCCAGCGCCCAGGCGGCTGTGCCGCGAATGACCGGGCGGGGATCGTTTGCAAGCAGGCGGGCGAGATGGGGCACAGCGGTGCGATCCTTGAAGTGGGCCAGCGCCAGAATCGCGTTGCGCTGAATCGGCTTTTTGCCGCGCCACGATGAGGAAGACAGGCCGAACTTTTCCTTGAATTCCTTGTTGCTCATCTCCAACAGTGGGATCAAAAGCGGCTTGGCAATCTCGGGATCAGGCTGAAACTCGGGATGATGGTTGAAGTTGATCCGGCGGTTTTTCGGGCAGACGGTTTGGCAAGTATCACAGCCGTACAGCCGATTGCCGATTTTCCCTCTAAATTCATCTGGCATGAAATCTTTTACCTGGGTCAAAAACGCTACGCAGCGCTGGGCATTGAGCTGGCCTCCCTGCACAAGCGCCCCGGTCGGACAGGCATCTACGCATATGTTGCAATCGCCGCAGCCTTCTTCAATCGGTTGGTCGGCTGGCAACGGCAAATTCGTCAAAAGCTCGCCCAGGTAGACCCACGAGCCGAACTCTGGCGTAATCAAGGCACAGTTTTTGCCGACGAATCCGACGCCCGCCCGCTCGGCGACGGCACGATCAGACAGCGCTCCCGTGTCTACCATCGACTCGATTTTGGCTCCCGGCTCCAGCTCCTGAATGAATTTGCCGAGCTTGTCCAGCTTGTCGCGCAGCACATGGTGGTAATCGACGCCCCAGGCAGCCCGGCACAAAATGCCCCGGTACGCGCCAGGCTCGGACTTGGGCGGATTCTCCAGCCTGGACGGGTACGCGAGCGCAATCGAAATCAAGGAACGGGCACCCTCCAGCAACAAGCCGGGATTTGTCCGCTTTTCCAGATCCGGCTCCTCAAAGCCTGACTCGTATCCCTTTTCCCGGTGCTCGATCAGTCGTTCCTTGAGCGTCAAAAAAGGGTCGGCGCTGGCAAAGCCGATCTTGTCGATGCCGATCTCCTTGGCGTAATGAATGATGGACTGCTTCGTCTGCTCCCAATAGCGCAAGTCTTGTCCGTCCATCACAGTTGTTTGATCGCTCCCGTCGCCAGCTCGTCACAGCGGTTGTTCCACTTGTTGTCGGCGTGCCCTTTTACCTTGACGTACTCTACTTGATGAATCTCCATCAGCCGAAGCAGCTCTTTCCACAAATCCTGATTTTCTACCTGCTGGCCTTTGCTGTTTTTCCAGCCGTTTTTCAGCCAGCCCTTGTACCAGCCCTGCTTGAAGCAGTTGACCAGGTACGCGCTGTCGCTGTACAAAGTCACCTTGCAAGGCTCCTTCAAGATGGACAGCGCCTTGATCGGCGCGAGCAGCTCCATGCGGTTGTTCGTCGTATGCGGCTCGGCACCGGACATCTCCTTGATGTGCTGGCCGTACATCAGGACAGCACCCCAGCCGCCGGGACCGGGATTGCCAGAGCAGGCGCCGTCTGTATATATCTGTACTTCACGCATTGTCATTGTCTTTGGAAACCTCCTCTGCTGCTTCTATTGTATCGAAGCTTAGTCGCTTCCACAAAAATATTTTGCTATACTACTTGAGAATTGTTTCCTGTTCCATGTTTTGGCGAAAAACATCCTTCGCAAGCCATTTTTTACATAATAGGAGTGATTCATATGAACGTGCAGCTCGACTCTACCGTGACCGAGCGCCTTCCCGCCTTTTCCCTTGGCATTTTGCAGTACAGCGGCGCCTCTGTCAGCGATTCGCCCAAAATGCTGAAAGGCCGCATCAACTATTTTGTAGAAAACTTGCGCCTGGAGCACGAACTGTCCCGCCTGGCCGAGATTGAAGGCATCCGCGAATGGCGCGCCGCTTTCAAAAAAGCGGGGATCGAACCTTCCCGCTACCGACCTTCCTCGGAGGCACTGCTGCGCCGTCTGTTGCAGGGCAATCCTTTTTTCTGGATCAACAGCGCCGTAGACGTCAACAACTTCTTCTCCGTCCTGCACGCGCTTCCCTTCGGCATTTACGATCAGCAGCATCTGACAGGCGACGTCACCTGCCGTCTGGGCCGGGAAACAGACGTGTACGAAGGATTGAACGGTCGCGAGGTCCACATGGCAGGAAAGCTGCTGCTCGCAGATGACAAAGGGGCCTTCGGCAGTCCGATTGTCGATTCCAGGCGCACTTGTGTGACCGAGGAAAGCCGGGACCTGCTGCAAGTCATCTTTTTCCACGAGCAGCTTTCCGCTGAAAAAAAGGACGAAATCATCGGCTCCGTAGGCCGCATGTTTACCGAAATCAACGGCGGCGAGCTGACTCACACCGCCATCGTCTCGCCTTAATGAAAAGACGGCCCGTCATGCAGCGTGGCCGTCTTTTTGTGTCTTGCTGTCAGTTGGCTTGCGAAAAACAACGTGCTCCAAGAGCAAACAGACGATGACCCCGAGCAGCAAACCGTTTCCGAGCAGGAAGCTGACCAAGGCAGGCAGCTTCTGCCAGGCGGCTGCCGGAACAAACATGACGCCAATCCCGATCAAAAGCGAGCTTCCCCCAATCGTAATGGCCCGCTCATCCATTTTTACGGTCGCGTAATCTTTCAAGCCGAATCCGAGAAGTTGCGTGTACGAGATGAACATTGCCGCATAGGCAACCGGAGTCGGCAATGCCGCCAGAAAATGAGCGACGGTCGGCAGCAGACCGATCAGCATCATCCCGACCATCGCGAGCATAAAGGGCAAACGCGCCGCTATACGTGTCGTCTGGATCACCGCAGCAGCCAACGACAGCGGGATCATCCCCACGACGCCGCTCACACCGGAAAGCAGGTGGGACACGCCTGTAAACACCCCGCCACGGTTGTACTGGGAATCGGTCGGCACTGTATTCGTCGCTTTGCCCATCACGACCATGCTTGTCACCAGGTTCGTCAGCAGGACAAATCCGGTCAGCATGCTCGTCAGGACGACGCCCCAGTCCCAGCGCGGCGTTCCCCAAAAAAAGACGCTCGGCCACGAAAACAGTTGCTCCGCAGGCCGCACAGTCTCTGTCCAGCCCAGCAACGCGTAAAGCACCCAGCCACCAACCATGCCAAACAGGACAGCAAAGCTGGAAAAGCGCTTCGTCCGCATGATCCAGACGACCAGCGCCACAATCCCCACGGAAACAAGCGCTACGCCCGGCTGCACCTCTGTGGAATGCTGAAAGCCAATCCCTAGCATTCCGGTCAAAATATTGC
The DNA here is from genome assembly GCF_003710935.1 of Brevibacillus gelatini. GTDB lineage: Bacteria > Bacillota > Bacilli > Brevibacillales > Brevibacillaceae > Brevibacillus > Brevibacillus gelatini. The sequence continues at coordinate 5,517 of NZ_RHHS01000035.1, read as the reverse complement.
TGCACAAAGAAATCGCCAGCAAAATCATGTACGTGCCGGATACGATCGGTGTAAACCATCTTTGCAGCTTGCCGATCCAGCCCAGCATGCCAAAGCCGACAAACAACAGACCAGCCAGCGCCATCCCGAGCTGAAACGATTGCCCGATCTCACGCGGCTTGAGCCCGGCACTCGCCCCAAGCTGCGCCAAAATGATAAAAATGCCCCACCATAACCCGGCCGGACCTTCCAGCATCGGATAGCGGTGTCCGATCCATACTTGCAAAAACGAAGCCAGCCCGATGAAAAAGATCGTCTGCTGCATCAAATTGCTCATCTCATCCGGCTGTAACCCATACACGTCTCCAATCATCAGCGGAACAGCAACACTGCTGGAGACAGCTACGATCATCCATTGCAGGGCAGAGAGTATACTCGTGCCCACCGGAGGCCTGCCGTCCAATCCGTACTTCAAAACAATCCACCTCGTTTTCTTGCCGCCAATCAATCGTGAGCTAGGCAACCAAATGCCTCCAGTCAAGAATATCATCATCCTGTTTTTTGGCAAACATGCAAAGGGGCAAGAAATACTCTGCGAGAATTTCCTACCCCTTACACTCCGGCCGCCAATACGGCACCACTGTATGAAAAAACTATTTTAACATTTGTTTAATCAGCTCGCGGTTGCGGCTCTGGAAAAGTTCATTGTGGGACGAAACCATCCCGCCGGCTTGTGCGTCCGGCTGTATGTACAGCTTGGCCTGGTTGACCGCATTTGCAGCGTCGTTAAAAGCTCCGGCAATCAAATGCACTTTTCCTTCGTGCGAGATGATGTCTCCCGCGGCAAAAATCCCCGGCTCGGATGTAGCGCCGTTTGGCTTGACGGCCAGGAAGTATTCATTCGCCATTTCCAGCTTCACCTGGCTGTTTTCCAGAAGCGATCTGTCACGCTCGTAGCCATGATTGATAATCACTTCGTCAACCGCCAGTTCCTGCACTTCTCCTGTCAGGTGGTTCGTCAGTTCCACCCGTTCGACTTTTTCCTGGTTGGAGGACGCAATCAGTTTGGTAATGGTTGTGTTGAAAAAGCATGTTGCCGAACTGTTCAGCAATTGCGTTACTTGTGCTTCATGCCCGGACAGCGCTTCTTTTCGATAAGTCAAATACACTTTTTTGGCGATTGGCTCCAGCTCGTTTGCCCAGTCGACCGCAGAGTTTCCGCCGCCCGAGATGATGACGGTTTTGTCTTTAAACCGTCGCAGTGACTTGACGGTATAGCTAAGATTGGATACCTCGAACTTTTCGGCACCCTCCAAGTCAATTCGCTGCGGCTCCAAAATCCCCCCGCCAATTGCCAAAATGACCGTTTTGCTGTAATGCTGCTCTCCTGTCGACGTATGCAGGACAAACACGCCTGTTTCGTCCCGCTCGATCCGCTCTACCTTTTGCCCCAAAACGACGGTTGGATCAAAGGTTAGCCCTTGCTGAACGATCTGCTCGATCAGCTTTTCGCCCAATGTAGGCGTCAGACCGCCGACATCCCAGATCATTTTTTCCGGATAGACGTGGACTTTTCCGCCCAGCCTTGGCTGATACTCGATCAGCTTCGTCTTCATTTCTCTCAAACCGCTGTAAAACGATGCGTAAAGCCCAGCAGGCCCTCCACCGATAATCGTGACGTCATACAATTCTTCGTTCGTCATCCGTGAACCTCTCCTTTACTTTCTCAATCCATAATGGACGCACGCATTAGCAGGGCTGCTGGATCAGCGTCCCGTTTTCGCCCAAGCTCAATTCCCAACAGTCCGCCCGCAGCAATCGAGTTGTCGAGTGCGTACATATGCCCGTTCTTGATCGCTTGAAACGAGTTTCAGCCAGCGTCGCTCTCCGGTCATTTCGGGTAGCTTTGCCCTTTTTGGACAAGCCACTGACATAAGCAACAACCATGCGAAAAGTCACATACTTCAATCATACATTTGTTGATATTGAGAATCAATCTTATTGTATTCTTTTCCTTTCAAAAAGAAGCTTCTTGTATCTTCATACGGTATTATGGGATGAAAAGGTAATTCTTTGGGATTTATCGCCAGCAGACCCGTTTTTCCTTCTAAGCGAAGAGCTTCCCTATTATGTTTTTGGCATCAATTCCATAGGATACGGCACCGTTTTATCGTGTTTATCTTTTTACGCTGGCTTTTTGGTCAGGCGATCTTTGCAGCAGACTACTACGTGATAACCTAAAAAGGGGCTGTCTCATAAGTCGATATTTCGACTTCGAGATGCCCCTTTTGCACAGCCTCTTTCATTGTCTTACAGCTTGCTGACACCCTCCAAGCCTTGCAGGACACCAAACTGCGCCTGGTACAAACGGCTGTACACGCCGCCTGCGTCGACCAGCTCGCGATGATGCCCCTGCTCGACGATACCATCCTGCGTCACTACGACGATCCGATCTGCATCCTTGATCGTCGCCAGCCTGTGCGCGATCACCAGCGTCGTCCGGCCCTTGGACAGCTCTGCCAACGATTGCTGGATCGCCATTTCTGTCTCCGTGTCCAGCGCCGAAGTCGCTTCATCGAGAATCAGGATCGGCGGATTTTTCAGGAACATGCGGGCAATCGCCAGCCGCTGCTTTTGACCGCCGGACAGCTTCACGCCGCGCTCCCCGATCACTGTGTCCATGCCTTGCTCCTGCGCGCGGATAAAATCATCAAGGCGCGCTCGCCGTGCAGCTTCCCAGATTTCCTCTTCACTTGCCTCCAGTTTTCCATACAAAATGTTTTCGCGAATCGTACCCGCAAACAGGAACACATCCTGCTGCACAATCCCGATCTGGCGGCGCAACGAATCTTGTGTCACCTGGCGGATGTCCACTCCGTCAATAGTGATCGAGCCGCTCTCAACCTCGTAGAACCGCGGCAGCAAGCTGCACAGCGTCGTCTTGCCCGCCCCGGACGGACCGACGAAGGCGATCGTCTCCCCTTTGCGGATGACCAGATCGACCTGATCGAGCACTTTTTTCTCTCCGTCATAGCTGAAGGAAACCCGATCGAAGCGAATTTCTCGCTGAAACGGCTGCATTTCCACCGCGTCCGGAGCATCTGCCACATCCGGCTCTGTGTCCAGCAATTCCGTATAGCGTTTGAAGCCAGCAAAACCTTGTGGATAACTTTCCACAATTGCGTTGATCTTCTCAATTGGTCGGAAAAACACGTTTGTCAGCAGCAAAAAGCCGACAAACTCTCCGTACGTAAGCTGCTCACGTATAACGAACCAGGTGCCGCAAACCATGACGAACAACGTGACAAATCGCATCATCATATAGCTGATCGAGCCATTTTTGGCAATCAGCTTGTAGGAACTGAGCTTGGTCAGGCGAAAACGTCCGTTGTTGACGGCAAATTGCGCTTCTTCGTGCTTCTCGTTGGAAAACGCCTTGACGACACGGATGCCGCCCACGCTGTCTTCAATACGCGCGTTAAAGTCGCCAATATCGCGGTACAGTTGGTGGATCGCCTGGGTCATTTTCTTGTTGAAGTAAACGACGATCCAAATGATGATTGGCACAATAATAAACGTGATGACCGCAAGCTGCCAGTTGATGGACAGCATGAGCGCAAACGACCCGACAAGCGTCATGACGGCGATGAACAAATCCTCCGGTCCGTGGTGCGCCATCTCGCCAATCATGTTCAAGTCATTGGTCAAGCGGCCGATCAAGTGCCCCGTTTTCGTATTGTCAAAATAGCGGAACGACAGCTTCTGCATATGTGCAAACAGCTTGCGCCGCATATCCGTCTCGATGTTGATGCCGAGCATATGCCCCCAATAGTTGACGATGTACATGAGCGAGGTGTTCAAGGCATACAGAGCGAGCAGTCCAAGCGAAGCCCACAAAATCGTGCCCCACTTCCCGCCCGGCAGCAAATCGTCGATAAAAGCATTTACCGCTACCGGAAACGCCAGCTCCAGCAAGCCAGCGATGATTGCGCAGCTAAAATCAAGCACAAACAACCATTTATAAGGACGGTAGTAGGAGAAAAATCGTCGAATCAACAGTTGGCCTCCTTTTTGCGTTGCTTTTCGCTTTCTAATAGATTGGAAAACAGTCGCTTCCGGTCAGTGCTTTTCCCGCCGGATTTTGTCAACGCGATTTCAATCAAGATTCGTATAGTATACCAGTGCTTCTTTGGAAAAAGAATGGCGCATTCATAAGTCGAAGTACATATTGATTAACGTCTTGCTCTCAACAAACAAAATAACTCTAAGGATGGATGATCCCTAGAGTTTCATTTCAGAAATGGTGCCGGTGAAGGGACTTGAACCCCCACGGTTTCCCACACGATTTTGAGTCGCGCGCGTCTGCCATTCCGCCACACCGGCAATTAAATTGGAGGAGGCACCCGGATTCGAACCGGGGATAAGGGTTTTGCAGACCCGTGCCTTACCACTTGGCTATGCCTCCGCGTATAAAAAGTGATTGAATGGAGCGGACGACGGGTCTCGAACCCGCGACCTTCGCCTTGGCAAGGCGACGCTCTACCAATTGAGCTACGTCCGCATCTAAATGGCTGGGGTACTAGGATTCGAACCTAGGAATGACGGAGTCAAAGTCCGTTGCCTTACCGCTTGGCTATACCCCAATAAGTAATCCCCAACTTTGAAACTATGGGGCGATCGATGGGACTTGAACCCACGAGTGCCGGAGCCACAATCCGGTGCGTTAACCACTTCGCCACGACCGCCATATTAGCATTGCTTCTGAATTGGCAGGGGCAGTAGGAATCGAACCCACACCAAAGGTTTTGGAGACCTTCGTTCTACCGTTAAACTATGCCCCTACACATGGTGGCTCGGGACGGAATCGAACCGCCGACACGAGGATTTTCAGTCCTCTGCTCTACCGACTGAGCTACCGAGCCGTATGTACATTCTGCTTTGCCTGCCATTTATACTTTGAAAAATGGCGGAGCTGACGGGACTCGAACCCGCGACCTCCGGTGTGACAGACCGGCGTGAACTCCAACTTCACCACAGCTCCATAATTGGTTGCACCTACAGGTACTCCCATTTCTTTAGGAAAAAGTTTGGTTGCGGGAGCAGGATTTGAACCTGCGACCTTCGGGTTATGAGCCCGACGAGCTACCGAGCTGCTCCATCCCGCGACGATTTAGATGATCTGATAAGTGGTGGAGGCTGACGGGATCGAACCGCCGACCCTCTGCTTGTAAGGCAGATGCTCTCCCAGCTGAGCTAAGCCTCCAAAGTCCCCCGCAAAGGGAAGAGATTGCGTTGCAGCAACACCGAGCACTTTGCGGGAACCCCAACAACGAGTTGGGTGTATAGGTGACCCGTAGGGGATTCGAACCCCTGTATGACAGCGTGAAAGGCTGCTGTGTTAAACCGCTTCACCAACGGGCCATGATGGCGGATGGAGTGGGATTTGAACCCACGAGACGGGTCTACCCCGCCTACACGATTTCCAATCGTGCTCCTTCGGCCTCTCGGACATCCATCCATATGGCTCCTCGGGACGGA
>NZ_RHHS01000034.1 GCF_003710935.1 Brevibacillus gelatini | reverse complement strand
CGGGTTATGGTGATGAATCATAGGAATGGTAATTTAAGTTCATTCCATATGTTTTATATAATGGGAGGAGAGCATTATGAAGAAGCTAGCTAGTAGTCTAGTTGCTTTAATTCTTGCTTTAGGTTTTTCTACATCAGCATTTGCAGCAGTTTACCAGGAGTATGAGCCAAATGACAAATGGGAAGACGCCAATTCTTTTTATGCGGCTCATGGGAACCAAATCAATGGTAAAGCTGATTACTATAATAGCGACAGGCAGGACAGATTCACCTTCGTTGCTACACAAAATCAAAAGATTCGCCTTCAATTAGCCTACTCCAAAGCAGGTGGACAAGTATTTACTTTAAAGGTTAGAGCTGGAGGAAAAACATATACAACCACTCCAACCAAGGACTATGTTGATTTTGATATAGAGGCAGGAAAAGAGTACAGGTTCGAAGTTTACGGAGAAGTTTTCAATCTTGATTACAATAACTTCAACTATTCCGTGTATTGCTATGTACTACCAAATTAATATGATTCTCACGAAGTCACCAGAAATGGTGGCTTTTCCTTTTGTTTGTTTTACAAAAGAAAAGGACACCTATCCCAAGTTAATCTCGACGAAAGTGAGCAGGGCAAGTTGATAGCACCCCCGCTCCTTAGCACTTAGAACGCACAATGCATCTTCGTGCTGCGGCATTTCCCACTCCGTAAGGTTTGCCAGGCTGCTATCCTCCCAAACTCCCTCTCCACTTCGCAAAAACAAAAAAGACCGCAGCAACCAACTGCGATCTCCTTCCATCCTTTTGCTATAGAATCGGCTTCTTAGCCGGAACCCCCGCCTTGCGCGGATAGCTCTTCGGCGTCGGCTCTATTTTTTCAATGATGACGATGTTGCGCTCGCCAGCTTCCTCGGGCAGGTGGAACGTCTCCACCTTTCGCGTTTTGCCGCCCAACGTTTTAATCGCCTTTTTCGCTTCGTTCAGTTCCATCGTAATATCGGCTCCTTTGAGCGCGATAAAATGGCCCTGCGGTTGGGCAAAAGGCAGACAAAATTCAGCCAGCAAATTCAGCCGCGCAACAGCACGGGCAACCACGAGATCGAACTGCTCGCGATAGCCGGCCTCCTGACCGCGATCCTCGGCCCGTCCATGCACGGGATAGACGTCTTCCAACCCCAATTCGCCCGCAACATGCTGCAAAAAGCTCATGCGCTTGTTGAGCGAATCAATAATCGTCATTTTCAGATGCGGGAAGCAAATTTTCAGCGGGATGCTGGGGAAGCCGGCACCGCCGCCAATGTCCACCACCGATTTTACCTGGTCAAACGGAAAGTAAAAAGCAGGCGTGATCGAATCGTAAAAGTGCTTGATGTACACTTGCCCTTCTTCGGTAATGCCCGTCAGATTCATTTTCTCGTTCCATTCCACAAGCAGGCGGAAAAAATGGTCAAACTGCTCCTTCTGCCGATCCGTTAGCGAAATACCTTGCGCTGCGAGAGCCTTGGCAAACTGTTCTTTGGTCATTTTGCTGATCTCCTTACTCCGCTGCACCTGCGCGTTTATACTCCAGATACACCATCAAAACGGAAATGTCCGCAGGAGTTACCCCTGCGATACGTGCCGCCTGGCCGATGTTCAACGGGCGGATTTTGGACATGTTTTCCCGGGATTCCTTGGACAAGCCGGAAATCTGATGGTAGTCGATGTCTGCCGGAATGCGGCGTTCCTCCATTTTTTTCATCCGCTCGACCTGTTGCAGCGACTTTTTAATGTAGCCATCGTATTTGATCTGGATCTCTACCTGCTCTTTCACTTCATCCGGCAATGCTTCCGGCGAAGGAACCATCGCCTCGATGTGGTGATAAGTCAGCTCCGGACGGCGCAGCAGCTGGGCCAACTCGATTACTTCCGTCAATTCCGGCGATCCCGCTGCACGCAACACTTCCTGTACGTGCTCCATGTCAGGGCGCACACGCGTATTTTCCACGCGCTCCTTTTCCTGCTCGATCAAACGGCGTTTTTCCGTAAAACGCTTGTAGCGCTCCTCGCTAATCAGGCCGATTTCATAGCCAATATCAGTCAGGCGCAGGTCAGCATTGTCATGACGCAAAAGCAGACGATACTCGGCGCGGGAAGTCAGCAGGCGATAAGGCTCTGTTGTGCCTTTTGTCACGAGGTCGTCGATCAAAACGCCAATGTACGCCTGTTCCCGGCCCAAAATCACCGGCGGCTTGCCTTGGACGCGGCGCGCTGCATTGATTCCAGCCATCAGCCCTTGGCCGGCTGCCTCTTCATACCCCGAAGTCCCGTTGATTTGCCCTGCGGTAAACAGACCTGGCAATCTTTTCGTTTCCAGCGACGGCCACAGCTGCGTCGGCACAATCGAATCGTACTCGATCGCATAGCCTGGGCGCATCATTTTGACTTCTTCCAACCCGGCCATCGAACGAAGCATCGCCAACTGCACGTCTTCCGGCAAGCTTGTGGACAAGCCCTGCACGTACATTTCTTCCGTATTCCGTCCTTCCGGCTCCAGGAAGATCTGATGGCGCGGCTTGTCGTTAAAACGTACGACTTTATCCTCAATCGACGGGCAGTAACGTGGTCCTGTCCCTTCGATCATTCCCGAGTACATCGGAGCGCGATGCAGGTTCGAGTTGATAAGCCCGTGCGTCTCCTCATTGGTGTACGTCAGCCAGCAAGGCAGCTGGTCCATGATAAACTCCGTTGTTTCATAGGAAAAGGCGCGTGGCACCGAGTCTCCAGGCTGAATCTCCATTTTGGAAAAATCGACGCTGTTCTTATGCACCCGCGGAGGTGTACCTGTCTTGAAGCGCGTCATTTCAAAGCCGAGTTCTTTCAGATGATGGGCCAGACGAATCGACGGCCGCATGTTGTTCGGCCCGCTCTCGTACTGCAAATCGCCGAGAATGATTTTTCCGCGCAAATACGTTCCGGTCGTCAAAACGACTGATTTTGCCTTGTAACGCGCACCTGTATTGGTGAGAACCCCTACACAGACACCGTCCTCGACGAGCAGCTCCTCGACCATCGCTTGACGGAGGATCAAATTTGGCGTATTTTCAATCGTTTTTTTCATTTCATGCTGATAGGCGAACTTGTCTGCCTGGGCGCGCAGGGCATGTACGGCAGGACCTTTCCCTGTATTGAGCATGCGCATTTGAATGTGTGTTTTATCGGTATTGCGTCCCATTTCGCCGCCAAGGGCGTCCAGCTCCCGCACCACATGGCCTTTTGCCGGGCCACCTACAGACGGGTTGCACGGCATGTACGCTACAGCGTCCAGATTGATCGTCAACAGCAACGTGCTGCAGCCCATGCGCGCCGCCGCCAAAGCCGCTTCACAGCCGGCATGGCCAGCCCCGATTACAATGACGTCAAACGAGCCCGCTTCATACGCAGGTACAACGTTCATTTTTGTTTTCCTCCTTACTCGTGAGTGACTCTCTCGCTTACACTTGAAAAGCTTCCCAAAAAAACAAGCTACACGCCCTGTCGGTACTCCCTGCTAGGGCGTGTGCCAAGTCCATTTCGTTTCGATCACTTGCCCAGACAAAACTGGGAGAAAATCTGGTCGATCAAATCCTCACCGACACTCTCTCCAATCACTTCGCCGAGCAGCTCCCACGACTTTTTGATGTCGATCTGAACCATATCGACAGGCAGCAAATCGTCAATACCGGCCAGCGCTTCGTCAATCGCTTTTTCCGCCTGGCGAAGCAGTTGAATATGCCGGGCATTGCTCACATAGGTCAAATCGTCCTGCTGCACGCGTCCGCTGAAGAAAATATCGCCAATCGCCTGCTCCAGCAAGTCGATGCCCTTCTCTTCACGCGCAGAGGTCATGATGAGCGGCTGCTGCGGGAAATGGCGCTTGATCTCTTCCAGGTCCACTTTTTGCGGCAAGTCGAACTTGTTTACGATCACGATCACCTGAAAGCCTTTTGCCGCTTCAAAAATCGCATAGTCGTCAGCTGTAAGCGGCTCGTTGTAATTGACGACGAGCAGCACAAGATCCGCCTTTTGCAAAAGCTGACGCGATTTTTCCACCCCGATTTTCTCCACAATATCGTCGGTGTCGCGAATTCCAGCCGTGTCAATCAGACGCAGAGGCACCCCGCGCACATTGACGTACTCTTCAATAACGTCGCGAGTCGTCCCGGCCACATCGGTGACGATTGCTTTTTCCTCCTGAACGAGACTGTTCAATAAAGAAGATTTTCCTACATTCGGCCGCCCGATAATCGCCGTAGACAAGCCTTCGCGCAATATTTTCCCCTGCTTGGCGGTCTGCAGGAGCCGCTGAATCTCGGCTTTTACCTCCTCGCATTTTCCGCGCAGGAAGTTTTGCGTAAACTCTTCGACGTCGTGCTCGGGATAGTCCAGCGTGACTTCGATATGCGCCATGGCTTCAATCAAATTTTGCCGCAACTGCCGAATAAGCCGCGACAGCTTGCCCTCCACCTGGTTCAAAGCCACCTTCATCGCTCTGTCTGTCTTCGCCCGGATCAGATCGATCACAGCCTCCGCCTGAGACAAATCGACGCGTCCGTTTAAAAACGCACGCTTCGTAAATTCGCCCGGCTCTGCCAGTCTGGCACCGTTATCGAGAATCAGCTCCAACACCTTTTCAACCGATACGATTCCCCCGTGACAGTTTACCTCCACTACATCCTCTCGCGTGAACGTTCGCGGAGCCTTCATGACAGACACCAGCACCTCTTCCACCCGCTCACCCGTCTGTGGATCGTACAGGTGACCGTAGTGGATCGTATGGCTGTCCACTGTGGACAACCGCTGTTTTCCTTTATATATCTTATCCACAACTTCGATCGCTTCCGCACCGCTGACCCGAATGACAGCAATACCGCCTTCGCCCATCGGTGTCGCGACCGCTGCTATTGTATCGAATTTCATGACCTTCACCTCTAGCTTTCCAATCAGACAAGTCAGCCACTAACTTACTAGCTTAACAGATCGCCCTGAAAAATTCCAAATGAAAGTGCAATTTTCCACACGCTCATTTGCAACAGGAAAAAGCAACCCCGCTGTCCAAGGTTGCTGTCTGTTTTCGTTATCCACAGTATGATCTTTTTGCGAAAAGCTCAACCCTCCCCGGCTTTATCCACAGTGGACAACTTTTTTGCCGACCGCGCTATACGCCCGCCTGTTACAACTTGTCGATTGCCCGACAGCTCACGACTTTTCCGGTTAACACCAAAAAAAAAAAGAAGCCTAACGCGAGGCTTCTTTCGGTGCAATGACGATATAACGGTTCGGCTCGTCTCCCTCACTGAAGGTAACGACATCCGTTCTTTTTTGCAGGAAGGCATGAATGACTTTGCGCTCCGCCGCTGACATCGGCTCCAGCCGCACATCCCGTCTGGTAGACAAAGCTTTTTTGGCTACCCGGTCAGCCAGCTGCTCCAACGTTTCCTTGCGGCGCATCCTGTAATTCTCCGCATCCAATGTGATGCGCACATGTTTGTCCGCATGACGGTTCGCTACGACGTTAACGAGATACTGTAAGGAATCCAGAGTTTGCCCTCTGCGGCCAATGATGATTCCCAGGTTGCTGCCCTGAATATCAAACAGAATGCCCTCTTCATTTGTACGAGTCTCCACTTTGGCGTTCACCTTCATGTTAGACAAAACATCTTGAAGAAAGTCACGTCCCTGTGCAACCGGGTCAAAGTGAAATTCTACTTCCACTTTGGCGTCCTTGGCCCCAATCAGTCCAAAAAGGCCCCTGCTTGGCTCCTCCAGAACGCGGATACTCGCCTTTTCACGCGGTATACCCAATTCCAGCAAAGCTTTTTGCACAGCATCGTCTATCGTTTTTGCCGTAGCTACCACCTTTTTCACTTGGAGGTTCCCTCCTTGGGAGAAAGCTTATTGCCTTTATCACGATACAGGAAATACGTTTGCACGATGGTAAACAGGTTGCCGTATACCCAGTACAGGGACAGCGCAGATGGCAAAGTGACGGCGATAGCCAAAATCATCAGCGGCATCATGACCAGCATCATTTGCATTTGCGGGTTGCCCTGTGTGGTTTGTCCCATCATTTTCGACTGCAGGTAAGTCGTAATCGCAGCGATGATCGGCAAGATGTAGTACGGGTCTTTTTCACCCAGCGTCAGCCAGAGGAACGATTGCGACTTGATTTCCTCTGTCCGGATGATGGCATGGTAAAAGGCGATCAGGATTGGCATTTGCACCAGCATCGGCAAGCATCCTGCGAGTGGATTTACGCCGTGTTTCTGGAAGAGAGCCATTGTTTCCTGTTGCGCTTTTTGCGGATCATTTTTGTACTTCTCACGGATTTTTTGCATGTCCGGTTGAAGCTCCTGCATTTTCTTGGAGCTCTTGATTTGCTTGACCATCAATGGCAGCACAATCAATCGGATGATAACGGTCGCAACCAGAATTCCGAGACCGTAGTTGTCTCCAAGCACCAAAGCGCTTTCTTTAATCAACCAGGACAAGGGATATACGAGATACTTGTCCCAGAAGCCGCTTGCGTCAGGTCCGATCGGCTCGGCAGTCGCCGGGTTACAGCCTGACAGTACAAGAACCAGCATGGTCAGCATTAGCATGCTGAGGGTACGTCTGCTCAAGGGTGATCCTCCTTTTTCCCCGCTTCAATTGAGGTATGCTTATTTGCGTTGATCCGGAACTGGATCAAACCCGCCCGGGTGAAACGGATGACATTTCAGGATGCGGCGAAGAGCCAGCCAGCCTCCGCGCCACGCACCAAAACGGCGAACCGATTCGATGGCGTAGTGCGAGCAGGTGGGCGCGAATCTGCACGTAGGAGGCTTCAGCGGAGAAATAAACAACTGGTATCCGCGGATCAACCAGACCATGACTCTTCCAATCATCGTTTCACCCTCTTTTTCCATTATGTACGGGTGCCCGCTTGATAACTTTGGCGCGCTTCATCACGTGCAACAGAGATTGCTCAATGGCATCAAGCGACATGGCTTCCACTCCCGGACGGGCGATGATGACAAGATCGAGACCGAGCGGAATGTCTGACTCCAGTCGCGCTACCGCTTCGCGAATCAGCCGTTTGACTCTGTTGCGGATAACAGCGTTACCAATTTTTTTGCTGACAGAAATTCCGGCGCGAAAAGCAGCCTGTTCCTCCTGTTTGGCAAAATACAGGACAAATTGCTTGTTCGCAACCGAAGTTCCTCGTTGAAACACTGCTTGAAAGTGCTCATTTTTTTTGAGCCGGTGTGAACGATGCAAGGTAAACAACCCCTAACATCACAATTATAGTAGAAAATGCAAACAGCATCTACCAGTATATCCTTGTTTCGTCCACTTTTTTCCCAAAGTATATGTACTTTGTGCGAAAATCAAAAAAATAATAGGGGAATTCACGTTCAAACTCCCCCAACTCAATAAAAAAGTCGGTCTCATTCTTCAATCAGGCTTCATCACTTCCCCGCTTTTGGATCCCTATGCATAGCTAGGTAACGATTCTCCCACGAGAAAGGTTCCACATGGCGATCGCGGTTCGGCTTCCTCTTCACCCTTAAAAAGAATTTTCCGACATCATTGCGCAAACAAAAAGGCCACTGGAAATGTGGCCTTACGCGGAAAGAACTTTTCTGCCTTTACGGCGACGAGCAGCTAAAATTTTGCGGCCATTTTTTGTGCTCATGCGCTTACGGAATCCATGATCCTTTTTGCGCTTGCGATTGTTAGGATTAAATGTTGGTTTCATTATCGTATACACCTCCGTCTAGCACAGACATTCTTTTGCATTATAAGGACATATAGTAAAAAAGTCAAGCAAAAGTGGATTCCCGCTCCCAAGGAAAATATCCCCACAAAACTATTTCCCGGATCTGTGGATATTACTTTATCCACAAAAGCAGATTTCGACAAGTTTATCTACAGCTTGTACACAAAATATAGAGGTGTGAATATGTCTCTACTACCAGTGGTTGTGTTTGTGGATAAGTGTGAAAAAACCATTGATACCATGCCTTATATCTGTTATTATGTCTTTGTTTTGAAACGTGAATAACTCCGATAGGCTAATCGGTTTTTCCACAGGGTGTGGATAAGTTTGTGGACAGATTCCTTCCTATGTGTATGTCGTTACTCACAGGGATGCGGATAACCGTCTGCTTTTTTTCTCTTCTACGGGCAGAATCGCTATTTTTCGACTTTTTTTATCCACAATCTCTGTAAACGACCGTGTTGACAATTTTGCCGCACATGAGAGGTTTTTAACTATTACTATCGTTTCTTTTCTATCGGTGATTTTATTTTTCGGATGGCCCAAAAGGAGGGATTCTGGTTGGATGCAGCGATTAGCGAATTATGGCGCAAAGTTCTCGCCAAGATAGAAAAATCGCTAAGCAAACCAAGTTTTGATACCTGGCTCAAAGCGACGAAAGCAACCACCTTGGAAGAGGATGCGCTAATCGTCGTCGCGCCCAATGACTTCGCGCGGGATTGGCTTGAAACCAGGTACGCTCAACTGATTACCGATACACTTTATGAAGTGACAGGGATCAATATGAAGGTAAAATTCGTCGCCCTGCAAAACCAGGACGCCGCATTTGCCGAAGAACAACCAGCCCCGCGGGTGAAAATGAGCACTCCGCCTTCAGCAGCGGATGACCAGCCACCCAGCATTTTAAATCCCAAGTACACCTTTGACACCTTTGTCATCGGTGCCGGGAATCGCTTCGCTCACGCCGCTTCGCTTGCGGTCGCTGAAGCTCCTGCTAAAGCCTACAACCCCCTCTTCATTTACGGAGGAGTCGGACTCGGCAAAACCCACTTGATGCATGCCATTGGCCATTATGTCATTCAGCACAATCCAGCGGCGAAAGTGGTCTATTTGTCGTCAGAGAAGTTCACCAATGAATTCATCAACTCGATTCGCGACAACAAAGCCGTCGAATTCCGCAACAAGTACCGGAGTGTAGACGTTCTGTTAATTGATGATATTCAGTTTTTGGCAGGCAAAGAATCGACGCAGGAAGAGTTTTTCCATACGTTCAATGCCTTGCACGAAGAAAGCAAGCAGATCATTATCTCCTCTGACCGGCCTCCCAAGGAGATCCCGACTCTGGAGGATCGTCTGCGCTCTCGCTTTGAATGGGGACTGATTACCGACATTCAGCCGCCAGATTTGGAAACGCGGATCGCCATTTTGCGCAAAAAGGCAAAAGCTGAAAATTTGGACATCCCGAATGAGGTTATGGCCTACATCGCAAACCAGATCGACAGCAACATCCGCGAGCTGGAAGGTGCCCTGATCCGTGTCGTAGCTTACTCTTCGCTGATTAACCGCGACATCGACACGCAGCTGGCCGCAGAAGCGTTGAAAGACATCATTCCGTCTTCTCGCCCCCGCGTGATTACGATCATGGACATTCAGCGGGCAGTCGGTGAAGCCTTTAACCTCAAACTGGAAGACTTCAAGGCGAAAAAACGGACCAAAACTGTCGCATTCCCGCGGCAAATTGCCATGTATTTGTCCCGCGAGCTGACAGATGCATCTTTGCCGAAAATCGGGGACGAATTTGGCGGACGCGACCATACGACCGTCATCCACGCACACGAAAAAATCTCGCGAGCGCTGGCAACTGACCCGCAGATGCAAACTACGATTCAGTCGCTCATTGAAAAGTTAAAAGCAAACCATTAAACCTGTGCATAACGCCAAAAGCCTATACACAACTTACCCACATGTGTATAGGCTATCTTTTACGTTGTCAACCCACATATCCACAAATCCACAGGAACTATTACTGCTTCTGTAAAAAAGATTTATCCTAATTAAGATATGATAAAGACACAGCCATTATGCAAAAGCCACCAAAAAATGGCGCAGATAGAGGGAGGATCACGTTGATGCATATTACCGTTCAGCGAGACAAGCTGTCTAACGCCGTTTCACATGTCAGCAAAGCGGTTTCCAGCAGAACAACCATTCCGATTTTGACTGGGATCAAGATAAAGACCGATGATGAAGGAATTACTCTTACTGCAAGTGATTCGGATATATCCATCGAGGTGCAGATTCCGTTGGAAGAAGCGGGAGACTGGGGAGTAACGATCCATCAGCCTGGAAGCATTGTTTTGCCAGCACGTATTTTCAGCGAAATTGTACGCAAGCTGCCAAGCAACGAGATTCACATTCAAGCAGACGACCGTCTCGTTACGCAAATCCGTTCGGGACAAGCCGAATTCACGATCAACGGAATGGATGCCAGCGAATATCCGCAGCTGCCGCATCTGGAAGAGGACAAAGTTATCAGCGTTCCCTGTGATCTGCTGAAAGCAATGATTCGGCAAACTGTTTTTGGCGTCTCTACGTCCGAAATGCGTCCGATCCTGACAGGAATCATGTGGTCCCTGGAGCAAGGCAAGCTTCGCTTTGTCGCTACTGACAGTCACCGTCTTGCCAGCCGTACAGCGATGGTTGAATGCCCGGAAGACCTTTCCTTCCACAACGTAGTCGTGCCGGGAAAAAGCTGTAACGAGTTGATGAAAATTCTTGATGATGACCAAAACCTGGCGGACATCGTCGTAGCCGACAATCAGATTTTGGTGAAGTCCAAGCACATCTTGTTCTATTCCCGCCTGTTGGAAGGAACTTACCCGGACACGACCAGAATCATTCCGCAAGGCAGCAAAACCGAGATCACTGTCAGCACCAAGGAATTTTTGCAATCGATCGAGCGCGCTTCCTTGCTCAGCCGTGAAGGCAAATCCAATGTGGTCAAGCTGGTTACGTTGTCCGATGGCAGCGTGGAAATTACTTCTAACGCACCGGAAATCGGCAAAGTTACCGACATTTTGATGCCAAAAGCCTTGAACGGGGAAGAGCTGAAAATCTCCTTCAACGCAAAATACATGATCGATGCCTTGCGCGCGATCGACAGCACCGAGATCAAAGCCAGCTTTACCGGGCCGATGAGTCCGTTCGTGATTCGTCCGACAGACCACGACTGGATGCTGCATTTGATCCTGCCAGTCCGTACTTACTAGGTCTTTTTCGTAAAAAAGTTCTTTTTCGTAAAAGAAAGGAGCCAAGCCATGCGTGAGGTTTCCATCAACACCGAATACATTACGCTCGGCCAATTTTTGAAGCTGGCTGACGTCATTGACACAGGCGGCATGGCCAAAGCGTTTTTGGCAGAAGTGCCGATCAAGATTAATGGCGAGCTGGACAACAGACGCGGCCGCAAGCTATATCCTGGCGATGAAGTGGCGATTGAAGGCCATGGCCGCTTTCAAGTGGTACGCCGCTGAGAGGAGAGCGTGATTCTTGTTTCTCAAGAACCTGTCGCTAACCAACTATCGCAACTACCAAACCTTGTCCCTGGATTTTGATGGACCGATCCAGTTGTTCATCGGAAACAATGCCCAGGGGAAAACGAATGCTCTCGAATCGATATACGTTCTGGCTCTGGCCAAATCCCACCGTACGCCTCGCGATAAAGAGCTGATCGCGTGGGATGCCGACTACGCCACGATCCGTAGCGATGTTCTTCGTCGCTACGGTTCTGTTCGTCTTGAGCTGCAGTTGACAAGCAAGGGAAAGCGGGCCAAAATCAACGGAATGGAGCAGCAAAAGCTGAGTGCCTACGTGGGAGCGTTGAACGTAGTCATGTTTGCGCCGGAGGACCTGTCCATTGTAAAAGGAGCGCCGGCTCAGCGCAGGCGTTTCATTGACATGGAAATTGGCCAAGTTTCCCCCACCTATCTGTACTATTTGAGCAATTACAACAAGGTGCTGGCTCAGCGAAACCAACTGCTGAAAGATTTGGCGATGAAAAAAAGCCATTCGCTGGAAATGCTGGCAATTTGGAATACCCAACTGGCGGATTTAGCGGTAAAATTGTTGAGAAAGCGATTTGAGTTTCTGCGCAAGCTGGAGGCGTGGGCGCAGGAGATTCACACGGGCATTACCGACGGAAGGGAAATGCTTTCTTTGCATTACGTGAACTCGTCGCCCGTTACGGATGAAATGTCGGCAGAGCAAGCGGTTGACACACTGCTGGCCGCCTATGAAGAGGTTCGCGACCGGGAAATTATGCGCGGAAGCACGCTGATCGGACCGCACCGCGATGATTTTTCGCTCAAAGTGAACAACATGGATGTCCAGACGTACGGTTCGCAAGGGCAGCAGCGCACGAGCGCCCTGTCCATCAAATTGGCCGAAATTGAACTGATTAAAGAAGAAGTCGGGGAGTACCCCGTTCTTTTGTTGGATGATGTTTTGTCAGAGTTGGATGAACATCGGCAAACCCTGCTGCTCGAAACCATTCAGGATCGGGTTCAGACGTTTGTAAGCACGACAGGTGTGGAAGGCTTAAAGCATCAGGTTCTCCAGCAGGCCTCTCGTTTTTACGTGAAGGAAGGGACAATCTCGGGAGAAAGGTAGGGGTCAGGGATGTTTATTCACATTGGTGGAGATACTGTGGTGAGCACGAAGGAAGTCATTTCCATCCTCGACCATCAAACCGTGAAATCCTCGAAGGTCAACAAGGCTTTTTTGGAGGAAAAACGGAAAACGATTGTCGACCACAGTGTGGAAGAAACAAAATCTTACGTAATCACCCAGAACGCCATTTACTGTTCACCTATTTCTTCTCTGACGCTAAAGCGACGCGCTCAGTTCGTGGACAGCTTGGATCAGTTTCCCTTTGTACAAGCTGAAGTGGAGGAGTTGACAGAGTAGTGGATCAAGTGACGACGAACGATACAAACTATGATGCGAGTCAGATTCAGGTTCTGGAAGGTTTGGAAGCAGTTCGGAAACGTCCCGGCATGTATATCGGCTCGACCAGCAGCCGCGGTTTGCATCACCTGGTATGGGAGATTGTCGACAATGCCATTGACGAAGCGCTTGCCGGTTATTGCGACAACATTTTGGTGGTCATTCATCCGGACAACTCCGTATCTGTAACGGATAATGGCCGGGGAATCCCAACCGGCATTCATGAAAAAACCGGTAAATCAACCGTTGAGACGGTTTTGACTGTCCTGCACGCCGGCGGAAAATTCGGCGGCGGCGGATACAAAGTTTCCGGCGGTCTGCACGGGGTTGGCAGCTCGGTAGTGAACGCGCTATCCGAATGGCTGGAAGTAGAAGTAAAGCAAAACAACAAAATTCACTATATGCGTTTTACTGTCGGAACGCCTGATGCTGATCTTGCCGTCATTGGCGAGACAGAGGAGACGGGAACAAAAGTCACCTTCAAGCCGGACCCGACGATTTTTACAGAAACGACTGTTTTTGATTACGATATTTTGCAAAAACGTATTCGCGAGCTCGCCTTCCTCAACAAAGGGCTGCGCATTACGCTCAAAGACACACGCCCAGGTCAGGAGCGGGAAGAATCGTTCCACTACGAGGGCGGTATCGTGCAGTTCGTCGAATACTTGAACAAAAACCGGGAGCCTTTGCATGAAGAAGTCATTTATTGCGAAGGCGAAAAGGACGGCCTGTTCGTTGAGGTTGCTCTGCAGTACAACGACAGCTACGTGAGCAACATTTATTCGTTCGCCAACAACATTAATACACACGAAGGCGGAACGCACGAAACAGGCTTCAAGACGGCCCTTACCCGTGTCATTAACGAGTACAGCCGCAAGTTCAATCTCCTGAAGGAAAAAGATCCGAATCTCTCCGGGGACGACGTGCGTGAAGGGATTACGGCGATTATCTCTGTGAAGATTCAGGACCCTCAATTTGAAGGTCAGACGAAAACGAAGCTCGGCAATTCGGAAGCGCGCAGCATTACGGAATCCATCTTTGGCGATCGCTTCAGCACCTTTATGGAGGAAAATCCAGGTGTAGCGAAGAAAGTGGTGGAGAAGGCCTTGATGGCTTCTCGTGCCCGCGAGGCAGCGCGTAAAGCGCGCGAGATGACTCGCCGCAAAAGTGCTCTCGAAGTCAGTGCATTGCCGGGTAAATTGGCGGACTGTTCCTCGAAGGACGCTTCCGAATCCGAACTGTTCATCGTAGAGGGAGACTCTGCGGGCGGTTCTGCGAAGTCCGGACGCGACCGCCATTTCCAGGCCATTCTTCCTTTGCGCGGAAAAGTGTTGAACGTGGAGAAAGCGCGCCTGGACAAAATTCTCGGCAACAACGAGATTCGCACGATTATTACTGCGCTCGGTACCGGGGTAGGCGAAGATTTTGACATTAGCAAAGCGCGCTACCACAAAATTGTGATTATGACAGACGCGGACGTAGACGGCTCGCATATTCGCACATTGCTGCTGACGTTCTTCTACCGTTACATGCGTCAGCTGATCGAAGCGGGGTATGTATATATCGCGCAACCGCCGCTCTACAGCATCAAGCAAGGCAAGACATTGCATTACGCGTACAGCGACCAGCAGCGCGACCAGATTCTCGCCAGCCTCAAGCCTACGCCCAAGCCAAGCGTTCAGCGCTACAAAGGGTTGGGCGAGATGAACGCGGAACAATTGTGGGAGACGACGATGGATCCGTCCATGCGCACGCTCCTGCAAGTGAACCTGGAAGACGCCATGGAGGCAGACATGGTGTTTGAGACGCTTATGGGCGACGAAGTAGAGCCGCGCAGAGAGTTTATCGAGCGGTACGCAGCGTCTGTAAGGGATTTGGATATTTAGATTTTGGCTATGCTCTATTAACAGCAAGAAGGCTCAGCGATTCAACGGCAGCGAAAAGGGCTGTGCCATGCGATTTTCGTAGACGAAGATGCTATTCTGCTGGGCACTGAATCGTTGAGTCTACCTTCTTGCCAAAAAATTCACCTCTGCACGATAAAAAAATCAAAAATTCTATTGCAATGAATTAAAATCTATGCTAGATTAAAGATCCAGGAAGTGATACGGGCCTATAGCTCAGTTGGTTAGAGCGCACGCCTGATAAGCGTGAGGTCGGCTGTTCGAGTCAGCCTAGGCCCACCACTTATACAAGGCGATAGCGTCGGATGCGACATCGCTTCTCGATTTTGAAAAAATGGGGCTGTAGCTCAGTTGGGAGAGCGCCTGCCTTGCAAGCAGGAGGTCATCGGTTCGATCCCGTTCAGCTCCACCATATAATTCCTATAGGCAATTGGCCTGCTTATCGTATTGTTCCTCGGTAGCTCAGTTGGTAGAGCAATCGGCTGTTAACCGATCGGTCGGCGGTTCGAGTCCGTCCCGAGGAGCCATATCACGCTCCTGTAGCTCAGTCGGTAGAGCGTTTCCATGGTAAGGAAGAGGTCGCAGGTTCGATTCCTGTCGGGAGCACCAGTAATCATTATGATAATGGCCCGTTGGTGAAGCGGTTTAACACAGCAGCCTTTCACGCTGTCATACAGGGGTTCGAATCCCCTACGGGTCACCTACACACCCAACTGGTTGTTGGGGCTCCGCAAAGTGTGCGGTGTTGCTGCGACGCAATCTCTTCACTTTGCGGGTGATTTTGGAGGCTTAGCTCAGCTGGGAGAGCATCTGCCTTACAAGCAGAGGGTCGGCGGTTCGATCCCGTCAGCCTCCACCATTTCCACGAATGAAAAACATGGAGCTGTGGTGAAGTTGGAGTTCACGCCGGTCTGTCACACCGGAGGTCGCGGGTTCGAGTCCCGTCAGCTCCGCCATTATTCAAAAAGTAATGGTGGACTCACATACACGAGGCTCGGTAGCTCAGTCGGTAGAGCAGAGGACTGAAAATCCTCGTGTCGGCGGTTCGATTCCGTCCCGAGCCACCATGAAACAAACCAAACATGCCGGTATAGCTCAATTGGTAGAGCACCTGACTTGTAATCAGGGGGTTGTGGGTTCAAGTCCTATTGCCGGCACCACCTTTATCCTTTCGAGCAAAGAGCAATCCGTGCTTACGTGCTTATATAAGGACAAGTTGGGGAGATAGCGAAGTGGCTAAACGCGGCAGACTGTAAATCTGCTCCCTATGGGTTCGGCGGTTCGAATCCGTCTCTCCCCACCATCTTTACTCATGGCTATTGGGGTATAGCCAAGCGGTAAGGCAACGGACTTTGACTCCGTCATTCCTAGGTTCAAATCCTAGTACCCCAGCCATAATGAGAGCCATTAGCTCAGTTGGTAGAGCATCTGACTTTTAATCAGAGGGTCGAAGGTTCGAGTCCTTCATGGCTCACCAGTGTTTTTCCTAAAGTGGATATGCGGTCGTGGCGGAATTGGCAGACGCGCTAGATTCAGGTTCTAGTGGTGGCAACACCGTGGAGGTTCAAGTCCTCTCGACCGCACCATATCACACAAAAGCGAAGTTTTTGTTCCGTCGCTTATCAATATGCGGACGTAGCTCAATTGGTAGAGCGTCGCCTTGCCAAGGCGAAGGTCGCGGGTTCGAGACCCGTCGTCCGCTCCATAAATCATGTGCCCTTAGCTCAGCTGGATAGAGCGTTTGACTACGAATCAAAAGGTCGGGAGTTCGAATCTCTCAGGGCACGCTTTTCTTTCCATAATCGGGAAGTAGCTCAGCTTGGTAGAGTACTTGGCTTGGGACCAAGGGGTCGCAGGTTCGAATCCTGTCTTCCCGACCAGTTTTTCTAATTTGATATGCCGGTGTGGCGGAATGGCAGACGCGCGCGACTCAAAATCGTGAGGGAAACCGTGGGGGTTCAAGTCCCTTCACCGGCACCATATTTTGCGGGTGTAGTTCAATGGTAGAACTCCAGCCTTCCAAGCTGGTCGCGTGGGTTCGATTCCCATCACCCGCTCCATTTTTTGCGGAGGGATACCGAAGTGGTCATAACGGGGCGGTCTTGAAAACCGTTAGGGTGCAAGCCCACGGGGGTTCGAATCCCTCTCCCTCCGCCATTCCAGTTACTTTTTAATGTTTGTGGCGGCGTAGCTCAGATGGCTAGAGCGTTCGGTTCATACCCGAAAGGTCGGGGGTTCGATCCCCTCCACCGCTACCATAGGGGCATAGTTTAACGGTAGAACGAAGGTCTCCAAAACCTTTGGTGTGGGTTCGATTCCTACTGCCCCTGCCAAAAGTATATAGTTACCATTTATGGCGGTCGTGGCGAAGGGGTTAACGCACCGGATTGTGGCTCCGGCATTCGTGGGTTCGAGTCCCATCGATCGCCCCATTTTTATGTCAATCAATGATATATGTCTCAGTAGCTCAGCTGGATAGAGCATCCGCCTTCTAAGCGGACGGTCGGGAGTTCGAACCTCTCCTGAGACGTTTTTACATGCGGTCGTGGTGGAATTGGCAGACACACCATCTTGAGGGGGTGGCGGGGCGACCCGTGCGAGTTCGAGTCTCGCCGACCGCACCACTAAATAATTTCAGTGAGATTATAATAAAACTCTTGAAATTATAGTGTGAAGATGATATATTAAAAGTCCGCCCTCAATTGTGACCTTCAAAGCAATTGAACAAAATTCAATGTCAGTTTTAAAAAAAACTTGACTTGAATAGGTGGGCATGATACAATTAAAATCCGCGTCACTGAGTGAGCGCGATTGAAAATGCTCTTTGAAAACTGAACAGCGAAAGCGTTGATGAG
Source organism: Brevibacillus gelatini (assembly GCF_003710935.1). Lineage (GTDB taxonomy): Bacteria > Bacillota > Bacilli > Brevibacillales > Brevibacillaceae > Brevibacillus > Brevibacillus gelatini. The sequence goes on along the minus strand of NZ_RHHS01000034.1, from coordinate 465 downwards.
TCTATCATTTTTAATGATTTACCAGCTTTGAACCAGTACCAAACTTTATTGGAGAGTTTGATCCTGGCTCAGGACGAACGCTGGCGGCGTGCCTAATACATGCAAGTCGAGCGAGGGTTTTCGAACCCTAGCGGCGGACGGGTGAGTAACACGTAGGCAACCTGCCTCTCAGACCGGGATAACATAGGGAAACTTATGCTAATACCGGATAGGTTTTTGGATCGCATGATCTGAAAAGGAAAGATGGCGTTTGCTATCACTGGGAGATGGGCCTGCGGCGCATTAGCTAGTTGGTGGGGTAACGGCCTACCAAGGCGACGATGCGTAGCCGACCTGAGAGGGTGACCGGCCACACTGGGACTGAGACACGGCCCAGACTCCTACGGGAGGCAGCAGTAGGGAATTTTCCACAATGGACGAAAGTCTGATGGAGCAACGCCGCGTGAACGATGAAGGTCTTCGGAT
>NZ_RHHS01000033.1 GCF_003710935.1 Brevibacillus gelatini | reverse complement strand
CCCATCTCCCAGTGATAGCAAACGCCATCTTTCCTTTTCAGATCATGCGATCCAAAAACCTATCCGGTATTAGCATAAGTTTCCCTATGTTATCCCGGTCTGAGAGGCAGGTTGCCTACGTGTTACTCACCCGTCCGCCGCTAGGGTTCGAAAACCCTCGCTCGACTTGCATGTATTAGGCACGCCGCCAGCGTTCGTCCTGAGCCAGGATCAAACTCTCCAATAAAGTTTGGTACTGGTTCAAAGCTGGTAAAACATTTAAAATGATAGACTCATCAACGCTTTCGCTGTTCAGTTTTCAAAGAGCATTTATAGTTTCTTTTTCATCAGCACCTTGTGGCGCCGACCCTTTAAACTATATCATGTCTTTCGTTTAAAAGCAAGAGGTTTTTTAAAAGTTTGTAGCTTTTTTCATTCTGTTTAAAAAACCTTCAAAAGCGACAAGAACTATCTTATCAACTTCAAACCCAAAATGCAAGTAGAAATACCTAGGAATTTTACACCAGTCGCAGACTGCCGACTATTGGCCTTTGCCATTCACTTCACATGTTCCGCAATGATTCAAATAACTGTGCCGCGCTCACTCTCAATCTTTCAGGAAATATCCATGCACCAAAGCATTTTAGCGAAAAGTTGTTCTTGCAAGTTATTCTTTTGGTTCAATTGAGTAGGAGGGGGCGGCTAGCCCCCGTTCGGGATTTTTCTCCTAGAGATGATGCCCATGCTGGGCGTACGCAAAAAAGAGACAGACGAATGCCTGCCTCTTTTTGCAGAAAACGGCGAACCGCTTTCTTACATCATGCCCATGCCGCCCATGTCTGGCATGCCCATAGGCGCTTTGTTTTCTTCTGGTTTGTCAGCAATTACTGCTTCTGTAGTCAGGAACATAGCAGCTACGGATGCAGCGTTGGACAGTGCGGAGCGAGTTACTTTCGCTGCGTCAACGATACCAGCATCGATCATGTTTACATACTCTTCGGTAGCTGCGTTGAAACCAATGCCCACTGCTTCTTTTTTCAGGCGCTCTACGATTACAGAACCTTCCAGTCCTGCGTTCGCAGCGATTTGGCGAACTGGCTCTTCCAGGGAACGGAGTACGATTTGCACACCTACAGCCTCTTCGCCTTCTACTTTGAGCGCTTCAACCGCTTTGATTGCGTTAATCAGAGTAGTACCACCGCCAGGTACGATACCTTCTTCTACTGCAGCGCGAGTAGAGTTCAGAGCGTCCTCGATGCGGAGTTTCTTCTCTTTCAGTTCAGTTTCAGTAGCTGCACCGACTTTGATAACTGCTACGCCGCCAGCCAGTTTAGCCAGACGCTCTTGCAGTTTTTCGCGATCAAAGTCGGAAGTAGTGTCTTCGATTTGTTGACGGATTTGGGATACGCGGCTTTCGATAGCTGCTTTGTCGCCAGCACCTTCAACGATAGTGGTGTTTTCTTTGGTAACTACAACTTTGCCAGCACGGCCCAGTTGCTCCAGCTTAGTGGATTTCAGGTCCAGACCCAGCTCTTCTGTGATTACTTCGCCGCCAGTCAGCGCAGCGATGTCTTGCAGCATAGCTTTGCGGCGATCGCCGAAGCCAGGAGCTTTTACCGCTACAGCTGTGAAGGTACCGCGCAGTTTGTTCACTACGAGAGTAGCCAGCGCTTCGCCTTCTACGTCTTCTGCGATAATCAGGAGTGGTTTGCCGCTTTGTACCACTTGCTCCAGTACAGGCAGAACTTCCTGGATGTTGGAGATTTTTTTGTCAGTAATCAGGATGTAAGGGTTGCTCAGAACCGCTTCCATCTTGTCAGTGTCAGTAATCATGTAAGGGGAAGCGTAGCCGCGGTCGAATTGCATACCTTCTACTACTTCCAGCTCAGTTACGAAGCCTTTGGACTCTTCAACGGTGATAACGCCGTCTTTGCCCACTTTTTCCATAGCTTCTGCGATCAGGTTACCTACTTCTTGATCGTCAGCGGAAATCGCAGCAACTTGTGCGATAGAGGACTTGTTTTCAACCGGCTTCGCGATAGATTTGATTTCTTCTACAGCAGCACGAACAGCTTTTTCCATACCGCGACGGATAATCATCGGGTTAGCACCAGCTGTTACGTTTTTCAGACCTTCGCGGATCATGGCTGCAGCCAGAACAGTTGCAGTGGTAGTACCGTCACCGGCGATGTCGTTTGTTTTGGTCGCAACTTCTTTAACCAGTTGCGCACCCATGTTTTCGTAAGCGTCTTCCAGCTCGATTTCTTTCGCGATGGTTACGCCGTCGTTAGTAATCAGCGGAGAACCGAATTTTTTCTCCAGAACCACGTTGCGTCCTTTTGGACCGAGAGTTACTTTTACTGCATTTGCCAAAGTTTCCACACCGCGGAGCATGGAGCGGCGAGCGTCTTCAGAGAATTTGACTTGTTTAGCCATCTAAACTCTACCTCCTGTTATGTGTTTTGTGTTCGAATTCCTATGTCAAGAGCCTTAACCGATGATCGCGAGGATATCGGATTCGCGCAGCACGAGGTATTCTTTATTGTCTACCTTTACTTCGGTACCAGCGTATTTGGAGAAGATTACTTTATCGCCTTCTTTAACTTCCAAAGCGATGCGCTCGCCGTTGTCGGCAACACGGCCAGAACCAACTGCGATTACTCGGCCTTCTTGCGGTTTTTCCTTTGCAGTATCAGGCAAAACGATACCGCTTGCAGTCGTTTCGTCTTTGGAGATAGCTTCGATTACCACACGGTCACCCAATGGCTTAAGCACTAAAAACACCCTCCTCAAATGTAGGTAAACAAATTTATCTGTTGTTAGCACTCGCTCGTTATGAGTGCTAACACCCAATTCCTATAATAATGAATCGCTATGTACTTTGCAAGTAGTTTCCCTCATTTTTTCCCAACTGCACTTCTTCGCTTGCAGGCTCTCTAGCAACTGTTTTTTCTAGCAAAAAGGTTCTAGCAAACAGACTGGCTCATATAAATCAAACATACGAGTAGACAAGCCTGCCAAGGAGGGATATGTCCATGCAGAAATGGCTCTGGATCGGTCTGATTGCCCTTGGAGTGCTGGGAATCAGCCGTTTGTTTTCATCCGACACCACTTCCTTTATACGGGTAAACATCTACCCTTCCGCCATCTTTTGGGACGGACGGGAGATCGCCACTGGCGGAAAGCAAGGGTACTACACAGAAAGAGGCCAGGAGGTACCCGCTTCCCTGGAGTATCGGGGAACGCTGTACGTCCCGCTTTCCATGATCGGGCGGCACCTGAACAAACCGGTTGGCTGGGACGAAGCCTCCCATTATGCCTGGGTCGGTCAGCCGCCGACGCTCCCAACGGAGTTGCCTGCCGACAACAGCACTTCCCTCGCTTCCGCCAAGCCGGACGAGGCCATCCCCGCAAGCGCTCCGGCCAAAGCTGCTCCTGAAAAAGCACCAGCTACAGTCGCTCCGGCACAGCAACCGCCCGCCACGCTGTTTGGTCTCGGCATCGGGACGCCATCCAAGGAAGTCAGCAGGCTGCTGGGCGAGCCATCGCGCAAGGAGCCGAGCAGCCTTGGCTACGAGTGGTGGGTGTACAACCGCGATCCGGCCCGGTACGTCCAGGTGGGCATCGCAAACGGAAAGGTAGTTGACCTGTACTCTCTCGCCCCGACCGCGACACTGGGCAATATCGGGGTGGGCAGCAGCCTGCAAGCACTCGAACGGCAGTACAGCCCGCAAAATACGATCTCTTTTTCCTACATGGGCGCCAACATCCAGATAACCAACCAGAAAGAGCAGCGTCCGCTCGTCATGAAGAACGGGATTCCGCACATCTTTTATCTGGACAAGCAAAACGGCAGCAAGGTGACTGGTCTGCGCCTGATCGATACGCAAATGCTTTTGCGCGGCGGGTTTTACGAGACGAAATGGACGTACCAGGGCCAAGCCCCGGATTTCGATCCCCCGGCCCTGAGCGTGGGTGAACAGGAACAGGTCAACCTGGCCCATGAGCGGCAAACGCTCGATCTCGTCAATGTCACCCGCTATCGCTACAAACTGCCTCCCTTGGAATGGAACGAGGAAGCGGCAAAAGTAGCCAGGGCCCACAGTCTGGACATGGAAACGCACGATTATTTCGATCATGTTTCCGCGACGACCGGAAGCAGCCCGTTTGATCGGCTGAAGCAGGCCAAAATCACCTACAGCGTGGCGGGAGAAAACATCGCAGCAGGCTATCCTGACGCAATCGAAGCACATGAAAGCTGGATGAACAGCCCCGGCCACAGGAAAAACATCCTGGAAAAAGACTTCACCCAGCTTGGTGTCGGCGTCATCACCGACTATTACACACAGACCTTCCTCACGCCGCTCAAGTAAGGTGCCGTCAGCGCAAACGGACGCTTGACCTGAGTTGATCCACCGCTCCCGAAAACTCGACCACAACCGTCTCATATTCTTTGGTGTGCAAAATCAGATACGGGCGCCTGCCCCCTTTTTTCGGCATGATGACGAACATCTCCGCGATTTCGGCGTCGATGCCAGACGGGACATGCTGCAATCTTTGCGGCGGCGCCAGCGGGATTTTAACGATCATCGCGTGGTCGAGTGACGGGTTCAGCTCCAGCACCCGCCCGCTTACGGTGCGAAGCAGTTGCTGCGCCTCTTTTTGAAACTCGTCTGAATTGGCAAACGTCGCAACAACCTGCTGCTTGTCTGAATCAAACAACTCTACCTGCTCGCCGCCATTGGCGGAGCCAGCCGAAAAAAGCAAGGTCAGGCATAAGATCAGCCACATGTTGCTCTACCACCTCCTGTTCATAACTTTTCTAGTATCTCCCACCTGTCTGTGGTCATTCGAACTCAGCAAAAAAGCATCGTCCCTGTCGCAAGCAGAGCCGATGCTTTCCTGCGGCAGCCTGTCCTGCCGCTATGTTCGTCATGAAAAAAAAGACCCCGTTGCTATCCGTATCAGTACCAATAGCAAGGGGTCTCTCTGTTATCGACCTTATCGTACCATCTCATCTGTTTCAAAGCCGCCGAATTCACTTTCCCACTCTGCTTCTTCCTTCAATTGCTTGCGGTAGACGATGCTCGACAGCCAAACGCTGAATTCATAAAGCAGCAAAAGCGGGATCGTTACCAAAACGTCGCTGACAATATCGGGAGGCGTCAAAGTAATAGCGATCACAGCCAACCCGAAATAAGCGAACCGTCTTGCCTTTGCCAGCCGCATCGGATTGAGGATGCGCAAGCGGGTCAGAAACATTACGATAATCGGCAACTGGAACAGGACGCCAAAAGGGATGACCATGTTGAACAGGAAACCGAAATACTCAGCAATCCCGTAGTTCGGATCAGCCCCGATCGTCTCGGTCATACCCGTCATGAACTGCATAATCATCGGAAAAACGATGTAATACCCAAACAAAATGCCCGTAATGAAAAGAAAACAGGCTGCGGGTATAAAGTAAAGCGCCCCGCGTCGCTCATGCTCCTGCAAGCCTGGCGAGACAAAGCGCCAAAGATGATAGAGCGCAACAGGCAAGGTCACGACCGCACCAATCAAAAAGGCGAACTGCATGTAGACGCGAAGAACATCGGATGGGTGCAGGGAAATAATCGGCACGCCATCGGCAATCGGCTCTTGCTTCAAATACTCAATCAACGGACCGGCAAAGAAAAAGCCTACTATCAGTGCGACAACGAAAACAGCCAGCACCCACATGATGCGCTTTCGCAGCTCCGATAGGTGTTCAACCACTGTCATTTCCTGATCGTTCATGGCAACCACCTTACCTGATTAGGCCTTCTGCTGCTCTTTTTCCATCTGAAGGCGTTCCTTTTCCAGCTTTTCGCGAATTTCTTTTTCCAGACGCTCGCGCTCCAGGCGTTCACGCACTTCCCGCTCGATTTTTTCGCGGTCAAGGGCGTCCTTCTCCGTGACGACAGCCGTTTTTGCTGGTGCTTCTTTTTCAGCCAGCTCTTTCTTTTTCGCATCATCGTCATCGTCGTCGCTCGTCAGGCTGCGCGTTGCGTTTTTAAACTCTCTCAATGTATGACCTATTGCTCGTCCCAACTCAGGCAGCTTTTTCGGCCCGAAGAGCACCAACGCCAACACCAGAATCAAAATCAAACCAGGAACCCCAATCGAACCCATGTCTTTCACTCCCTTTTCCTGTTATTTGCCAGTCTAACCAGCTAGCACTTCCGTAAACCGCCATAACCGAGTCTCGTCATGTCGGAAGCGACAATTCGTTCCCCTGCAAGAATGCGCGGCAAAAATACATCAAACGAGGTAAACGGCTCATGCATGACGGCACCAGGCAGGCCGAGGATCGGAATGTCCCCTTTGTAAGCGACCATCAACATGGAGCCCGGCAGCATCGGCGTGCCGTAACGGACCACTTCTGCTCCCACTCCGGCAATCGCTCCCGGAGTCCTGTCATCAGGGTCGACGGACATGCCGCCTGTGACGAGCACCAGATCAACCCCTTCGTCCAGAAACGAGCGAATCTGTTGTTCAATCGCTTCTTTGTCGTCTGGAGCAAAGCGTTGACCGACCAGGGTAGAGCCGAGCGCTTCTACCTTGTTGCGGATCACAGGACCGAATTTGTCTTCGATTCGCCCGGAAAACACTTCTCCTCCGGTCGTCACAAGCCCCACCTGCTTTTCCTGGAACAGCTTCACCTCAACGATCGGGCCGTCAAACTGCTTGGCGAGCTTTTCCAGCTCCACAATGCGCTCTTCTTCGATAATCAGCGGAATGATTCTGGTGGCAGCGAGCGTATGGCCAGGGTGCACGACCTGATCGCCGTACACCGTGGAGAAGGCAATGCCCTCCAATGCGTTCAGCGCATGTACGGCTTCCTCGTTGATTTTGGCAAGTCCCGTCCGCGATGCTTTTATCGAGACTTTGCCTTCGTATGGAGGCGTGAGCGTCAAACCTTGACCGGATACAGCCTTGGCAATCCGGATGCCTGCCTCTTCCTCATGAATGAAGCCTTCTGGCATCTCCAGCACGTAAATGTGTTCCTTGCCGATGGACAAAAGCGGCTCGATGTCCGCTTCCGTGATAACATGCCCTTTTTTGAACAGGCGGCCTTTAAATTCACCGGGCAAAATTTGCGTCATGTCGTGCGGCAGCATCATGCCGATCGCTTCCCGCACCGGAACTTCCCGCAATTTCGGTTTTTCTACCAACCCAATCCTCCCCAATCTTCATTGGCTTCTCCTGTCCCTTGCAAAATGTGCAAGGCATCCGCGAGCATGTCGCCGATGGCGTTGAAGCAGATTTCGACACCTTTTGCATTGCCGGGGAGGTTAATGATGAGCGAGTTGCCGCGTGTTCCCGCTACCGCGCGCGTCAGCATCGCCCGTCGGGATTGCTGCAGGCCGGCGCGGCGCATTTCTTCCGCGAGTCCCGGAACTTTTCTGTCAATCACCCAGGCGGTCACTTCCGGCGTGACGTCGCGCGGGCTCAGACCCGTTCCTCCGGTTACGATCAGCAAGTCGCATTTTTCGCGGTCCACCAGCTCAATCATGTTTTCCTGCAGTTCTTCCATATCATCAGTAACGGCACGGTAGACAGCTACATCTACGTCCAGCCAATCCCTTGTCAGATTGCGAATGATAGGAATCCGGTCATCAACCCGGTCCCCTCTGGCAATCGAGTCACTCGCCGAGATAACGCCTACCTTCCATTTGCCCACAGTTCATTCCTCCGTTTTCTCATTCGTTAGTATTGTACACTTTTTTGTCCATAGTGTAGAGGGAACAGCAAGAAAAAGGAACCTCCTGACACAAAACCTTCACGATTGAAAAAAGCCGTTTTCCGTCACAATTCCATCCAGGCGAATATCGTGAGGCTCAAGCGGAACATGCTCGACTACCTGCATGGAGAAGCCGACACCGACTAAATAAGGCAGTCTGTCCAGCCCGGCAAGGAACCGATCGTAAAAACCGCCGCCGTAGCCCATTCTGCCGCCCTGCCTGTCAAACGCCACGCCAGGCACGACGACGGCATCCAGGCGGGAAAGCTCTGCTTCCTCTGCCTTTGCCGGGTCCGGCTCCATGATCCCGTACACGCCCTGCTTGAGCATTTCCGGTCCTGTATAGCGGTACGGAATCAGGCGGCGCTGTTCGACCAGGGCGAGAGGCAGCCATATTTCCTGCCCTCTTTTCATCGCCTCCTGAATGAACGGCAAAATGTCTGCTTCGTCGCCAAAAGGGTGAAAGGCCATGATTGCCCCCGCTGCCGCAAGCCGCTCGTTTTCCAGCAGATGGCGGCAGATCTGCTCCGCGTATTGTTTGCGCTCGTCTGGCGGCATGGCTTTGCGTCTCTCCAAAATATGGCTTCGCAGCTGTTTTTTATTCGTTTTTGGGTCCATGACAACCTCTCCCCTCTCCCTGCCGCACAAGGACCGCCCCCAGAAGGGTTGTCCCGTGCGCGCTCTCTAGGCTACACTTGCATTACAATATAAAGAGGTGAATCAGATGATTTTGCTGCAGGCTGAACATATAGAAAAAACATACGGCATCGAAACCATTCTACAGGACATCTCTCTGCAAATACAAACTGGAGAGCGGGTTGGGCTTGTCGGCGTGAACGGCGCGGGCAAATCTACCTTGATGAAAATACTCGCGGGCGAGCTGAGCTACGACAGCGGGCTTGTCCGCATCCCGAAAGATGTGACAATCGGCTATTTGGCGCAAAACAGCGGGCTTGAATCCGAGCGATGTATTTGGGATGAGATGCTGAGCGTCTTTGACGATTTGCGGGCAGAGGAAAAGGAATTGCGGGAGCTGGAGGCCAAAATGGGCGATCCGGACGTGCTTGCAGACGAAAAGCGCTATCAGCAAATTTTGGAGAACTATTCGCTCCGCTCGGAGGCATTCAAGGAAAAAGGCGGCTACAGCTACGAAGGGGCCATTCGCGGCGTCCTGCACGGCATGCGCTTTGCAGACATGGACTACCAGACCCCGATCAAGACGCTGAGCGGCGGACAAAAGACAAGGCTGGCACTGGCGAAGCTTTTGCTGCAATCCCCGACGATTCTTTTGCTGGACGAGCCGACCAACTACCTCGATATTGAGACACTTACCTGGCTGGAAACGTACTTGCAAAACTATCCGGGCGCGATTCTCGTCGTCTCCCACGACCGCTACTTCCTCGACAAGCTGGTGACGGTCGTCTATGAAATCGAGCGGACTCGCGCTACCCGGTACGTGGGCAACTACAGCCGCTTTCTCGATGAAAAGGCGGCTCGTCTGGAGCAGGAGCTGAAGCGCTTCGAGAAGCAGCAGGAGGAAATCGCCAGGCTGGAAGACTTCATCGCCCGCAACATCGCCCGCGCCACCACAACCAAGCGGGCACAAAGCAGACGCAAGACGCTGGAAAAAATGGAGCGCCTGGACAAGCCGATCATGCAAAACAAGTCCGTGAATTTTTCCTTCGACGTAGCCAAAATGAGCGGAACGATTGTCATGAAGGCAAACAACCTGTCTGTCGGCTATCCGAATGCCGTCCTCTCCCGCGGCCTGACGTTTGAAATCGAGCGCGAGGAACGGGTCGCCCTGGTCGGGCCAAACGGGATCGGCAAGTCGACTTTGCTGAAAACGATTGTCGGACAACTGAAGGCACTCGCTGGCGACGTGCATTTTGGCAGCAATGTGACAATCGGCTACTACGATCAGGAGCATCGCAACCTGAACGAGCGCAACACGGTGCTCGGCGAAATATGGGACGAGTATCCGCACATGCTGGAAAAAGACGTGCGGACGCTGCTCGGCAACTTCCTGTTCAGTGGCGACGATGTGCAAAAGAAAATCAGCGATCTGTCCGGCGGGGAACGAGCGCGTGTCTCGCTGGCGAAGCTGATGTTGAAGCAGGCCAACTTCCTGATTTTTGACGAGCCGACGAACCACCTGGACATCTATAGCAAAGAGGTGCTGGAAAACGCGCTCTACGACTATCCGGGCACGATCCTGTTCGTCTCCCACGACCGCTACTTCCTGAACAAGATAGCCACTCGCGTACTGGAGCTGACGGGCGAGGGCGTGACCAGCTATTTGGGCAACTACGATTACTACGTGGAGAAAAAGCAGGAGCTGGCCGAACTCGCTGCCGAGCAAGCGGCGCAGCCTGTGAAAAAGCAAGGGTCTACTGCGGCAGCCCAGCCGGAAAAGTCGTCCTACGAGCTGGACAAGGAAGCAAAAAGGCGCGAGCGTCAACGCCAGCGCCGTTTGGAAGAAATCGAAGCGACGATTCAAAAGCGGGAAGCCGACATCGTCAAATGGGAGGAAGAGCTGTGTCTCCCGGAAATCTACAGCGATCACGTGCAAGCAAAAGAGCGTAACGACTTGATCCAAGCTGCCAAGCAGGAGTTGGAGCAGTTGTACGACGAATGGAGCACGCTGCAAGAGGAATAGCAAGCGGCTGTCTGGGTGCACAAGCGTATCTGAAGGTGGCTCACGTCGAGCAGCGCTCCTGTGTCGGCTCCGAAAGCGCCGCGTACAGCGCGGGCACGACGAGAAACGAAATGCAGGTCGCAGCGGTCACGATGCCCGAGTCGTTGAGCGCAAGTCCCGCCAGCGCTCCGGCAATGACGCCTGCGAAGCCATTTACCAGATAGGGCGTATCCTGTGCCAGATGGCGGAGAAAGCGGTCGTTTTTCAGGGCGAGCAGCCCAAGGACGATGAGCGAAACGGCAAACACCTTGCTCCAGATCGAGACGCGAATCAACCGCAGGTTCATCGCCAGCTTCCGCTCGACCATCTGCCAGACGTCCGCCCACTCGCCCGCCACCATTTGCTGGGCGACTCGCCCGACGTGTGTGGGCGGCTTTTCGGAAACGAGGCTCACTGCCATCAACCCTATAACGCCAAGCATGAGGCCGCCTGCCAGAAGCAGGAGGCCTTTTTTGCCGATGCGCCAGCCGTGCAGCCGGGAAAAGGCGACAAAAAAGCCGACCAGCCCGGCGAGAAAGCCTCCTGCGTCCGTGCCCAGATCCGGCGCGACCATATAGTAGAGTACGACAGCGCAAATAGCGACCGAGACGGCAGGCACAAGCAGGCTCGTTCCGGGAAGTGTCCGGCTCTTTTCCCGGTAAAGCTGGTACAAGGAAGCGATCAGCATAATCGTTCCCCCGATCAAGACTCCTTCGTATTCATTCCCCAAGCCATAAAAGCGCGCCCCGATCACCGGGTCGTAGCCGAGAAACGACTGCCGCATCAGCGTCGCCCCCGACCAGCCGTCGAGCAGCAAGGCGGCAACCGTTACGGCGCTTGTCGTCAGCGTAATCCGGGCAAAGGAGTGGTTTTCCTGCCAAAAGGCCGCTGCCAGCCCTGCCATAATGATCGCCCCGAGAACAACTGAACCGTGAACGCGCCAGTCAAGCAAGCTCTCGGCCAACAGCAAACAGGGGAACCAGAGCAGGGCAAGCAGCGCCAGACGGACACCTCTGCGCAGGCGGGACAAGCCTGCGCCTTCTTTTCTTCGGCCCCACAGCCACAGCAATGCCGCGAACGCCAATGTCACGATTTGCAGCATGACATAGGTGTAGAGCACCGAAGAGCGCGTGGCGTACGTATGATGAATGTTCTCCACCTGGTGAAGCAGCAGCGGGAGTGTTCCACCTTCAACACTGTGCATGACGTGACCCGCCAAACCTTTCGGAACAGGAAGGTCCAGCCATGACAAAACCGTAGGCAACACGTCGAGTCCGCTGACCAGGCCGGATTGCCGCGTCGTCGCTGAAGTCAAAAGGCCCTTTCCTTCTCCTGACCAGCTCAACAGCGGCAACAGCAACGCCTTTTCTTTTGCGGCTGTCGGGTTGACTGCTGGCGACACGAGCATGACCAGTTGGTTTTGCCCGCGCACAGAGAGCAATCCGTCGAGAAACTGCGCCAGATCGTGCAAAACCCGCTGATACTGTCTGGCAAACTGCCCCGGCTCCATATCCGGGCCGAGCTGGTAGAGGCGGGACAAGTCGGAAAGCTGTACCGCAATCAGGCCGGATGTGCGGTCAGCCTGAATCTGCTCGCGCAGGTAATCGTAATTCGTTTTCACCCCGTACGGATACCCTTGAGCGGGCAGCGTGTTTTTCCCGGACACGTCGCCTGCCGGAACCCTTCCCTCCTGGTCCATGGCAAACAGGACAGCGTGCCGTTGTCTGACTTCCGCCACATCCCCGTTGCCGTAGGACGCTACGCGAATCTTGTGCGCGGCAAGCGTCGTGCCCAACAGCCCAAGCCGGGAGGAATACGGTTTGTCCCGGTTATCCTCGTGCAGCCGGAAAATACCGGGAAAAACGATGGCAGAGCGCGCCAAGTCCTGCGCCTGGTACCCGCCCAGCTCCTGCATCCGCTCTCCTGCCGTCTCTTTGGGAGAGAGCGCTTCTTGCGGGTGATAGGCCGTACCGCTGCGCTCGGTGTAGAGAGCCTGCGTGCCACTGCCCATCAGCAAGTAACCGTTGGCCGCCGTCCGCGGACCTGGCGTGCGTATGGACAGCGCACCTGCTGCCGCCTCGCCAATCCACTTATCCACAGGCGGCAGGCGTTTCAGCTTTTCCAGATCGGAAAAAGACAGCCCCTCCGCAAACAGGATGACGACCTGGCGCTGTTCGTTGGCAGCAAGCGCATTTCCGCAATTTGTATGGAAAAACAATATCAGGATGGCGCAAAAAATCCACACGAGTCTTGTTTTCACGGCGTTCCTCCTGTTGATAACCAGAGTCTTTTATCCACATATTCCACAAAATAATCCACAGGATATACGTGAATTTCCCGGTCATTTTTCGTGTTATCACCAGTATTCACAGGTGGCTGCGAGAACAACCGGGAAAGTTATCCTGAACTTGTGGATAAAGCTGAAAACGCTTGGGCAACAGCAGGTACGAGGCGGATTCAAAGGCGGCGCACAGCTCGCCTGACGGGGAGAGACTGGCAGCAAGTGTATTCCTGCGGTCGGGGTTTCCAGGCGAAGTAGCGAAGTAGACAAGACCCGCAAAACGAAAAAAGGGGCGTCTCGAAGTCGAAATCACGACTTTTGAGACTGCCCCTATGCTGTTTTGTTGTATCCAGCTACTGCTCGTTTTCGTTTAGCGACAAGCCAGGCACGCCGTTCAGATCGAGCGCGGCGAACTGCCCTTTTTCGTACTTGATATAGCCTGCGGCCGCGATCATCGCGGCGTTGTCCGTGCAAAGCGACAGCGGCGGGATGACAAGCGGGATGCCTTCCGCCTCACAGCGTGCCTGCAGCCGTTCCCGCAGACCGCGATTGGCTGCCACGCCGCCTGCCAGCAGCACTTGCTTCGCCTGGCAGTTCCGCACCGCCCGAATCGTTTTTTCTACCAGCACCTCTGTTACCGAATCCTGGAAGCTCGCGGCCAAGTTCGCCGGCTCAATCGTCTCTCCCCGCTGCGCGGCGTTGTGCAGTGTGTTGAGTACCGCCGACTTCAAGCCGCTGAAGCTGAAATCGTACGAGTCCGGCTCCAGCCAGGAGCGCGGCAGCGGCACATTCGCTACCCCTTCGTGCGCGAGTCTGTCGATGTGCGGCCCGCCGGGATACGGCAGATTCAGCGCGCGCGCTACCTTGTCGTAGGCTTCGCCAGCGGCGTCGTCCCGCGTTTCTCCCAAAATCTCGAACTGGCCGTGCTCCTTCATCCAGACGAGCTCGGTATGGCCTCCGGAGACGACCAGGGCGATGAGCGGAAATTCCATCTCTTGCACCAGCCGGTTCGCGTAAATATGGCCTGCGATGTGATGAACGCCGATGAGCGGGATTCCGCGCGCCAGTGAAATGGCTTTCGCCGCCGCCACGCCAACCAGGAGCGCACCTACGAGGCCAGGGCCGTATGTCACCGCGATGGCGGAAATGTCCTCCAGCTTTTTGTCTGCTTCTGCCAAAGCCTGCTCAATCGTCAGCGTGATGTTTTCCACGTGCCTGCGGGAAGCGACCTCCGGCACGACACCGCCGAAGCGCTTGTGAATATCGGCTTGAGAAGCAATGACATTGGACAGCACCTCCCGGCCATCGCGGACGACAGCGGCCGAAGTCTCGTCGCAGCTCGTCTCAATCCCTAAAATGTACACGGGTGCGCCGGACTTTTTCTGCGCCTCCCAGGCTTCTTGTATGCGCATCTCGTAGCGCGACGTCTTGGTCTTGTTCATTACAAAGTCACCCACATAATGATTGCGTCCTCATTGTTATCCGAATAGTATCTTTTGCGCACGCCATGCTCCCGGAAGCCGAGCTTGGTGTACAAGTTGCGCGCGACGGTGTTGGAGGGCCGTACTTCCAGCGTCATGCTTTTTGCTCCCAACATCTTCGCGACTCCCATCATCTTAATCATCAGCCCCAGACCGATTTTTTTCCCGCGGAACAGCGGGTGCACGGCCACGTTCGTAATATGGGCCTCGTCAAGCACGATCCACATGCCGCAGTATGCGACGATCCGATTTTGGTGGACGGCGACGACATAGCGGGCATTCGGGTTTTTCGTCAACTCGTTGACGAATGCTTCGTGCGGCCAGGGAGTGGAAAACGACAACCGTTCCAGCTCGGCCACAGCCCCTACGTCCTGCATCGTCATGAAACGATATTCCAATTCAATTGGTTGTTGGCTCATGCTTCTACTCCTTTACGGCCCCCGCCTGCTTTTGGGCAAGCCACTTCGCTTCTGCCTCCGCCAGCTGCAAATATTCAGGGACAAGCTCGTGCGCACTGCCTCCGTCCTGCAGTCTGCGCAGCGCTGCATATCCGATATGGGCTGCGCGCGGGTGGTTCAAGGCAGGAGTGGCAAACCGCGCCTGCTCCCCAAGCTCCTGCGCAATCGTCTCCCGGTGCATCCGCACATCTTCGCCCAAAAACAAAATGGACTCTCCCTGCGCCATGTCCCTGAGCTGCGGCAACCATTCCCGCAGCAAGACGATTTTTTCTTTTCCCTGCACTTCTACCGAATCCAGGCCATTTGTGCGGTAGCAGCCCGAGTACACCTGTCCCCGGCGAGCATCAAACAGCGGTACAATCAGCCCTGGGAAGCCCAAGGCATTCATGGCGACAACTTCGAGGCTGGACACGCCGATGACAGGCACATCGAGCGACCAGGCCATGCTTTTTGCCGTAGCCACTCCGATGCGCACTCCTGTGTAGGAGCCTGGGCCGTTTGCTACCCCAAAGCCGCTCAGTTGCTCGGGAGAAGTTCCTGTCGCATCCAGCAGTTCGCTGATGCAGTCCATCAGCCGTACCGAATGGTTTTTTTGCTGGTTCGTCGTCATTTCGGCGAGAACGCGCTCCTTCTCCACAACCGCAACACTTAACACCAGATTGGATGTATCAATCGCCAGTACGCGCATCAAAATCAAACTCCTCACACAATTTCACGTAACGCTCTCCCTGGGGACAAAGCTCGATGCTCCGCGCTTCCTCGCCAGTCTTGCGCAGACAGACCGTCAGCCGATCCTCCGGCAAGTAATCCGCAAGCAGCGAAGCCCACTCTACCACACAAACCCCTTCGCCAAAAAAGTAGTCGTCCAGGCCGAGTGAATCGGGATCATCGCCCACCCGGTAGACGTCCATATGATAAAGCGGCAAACGCCCCTGATATTCTTTTATGATCGTAAACGTCGGACTGTTCACTACCTGGCGAATGCCAAGTCCGCGCGCCAATCCTTGGGTAAACGTCGTTTTTCCCGCTCCCAGGTCGCCCTCCAGCGCCAGAAAGTCGCCTGGCGCAAGACGTTCTGCCAGTTGCTCGGCAAAGCGCTGCGTTTCCTCTGCACCCGCAAGCTTCCACGTATAGCCCATTTCTCATCCACTCCTCGCTTACTCGCGCTGCCTGAAATGATTGTAGCCTGCCTTGGGCAGATCGGTGCGGCTGTCGCCTGAGCGCAGGGACAGCTTCGGCTGGGCAGGCTTGCCCGCCTCTACCTCGCCAATGACGGTCAGCAAAATGCCTGCTGCCGCAAACCGCGCCCGCACCGCCTCAAGCTGACTGGCGTCAAGCGTTCCCACCAGTTGATAGTCCTCTCCGCCGTAAAACGCCCAATCGAGCGGGTCTTTTCCGCTCAGGAGCGCATAGGCGCGCGCATCTTCGCTGACAGGAATTTTGTCCGCATCGACGCAAATGCTGACACGGCTTGCTTCGGCGATCTCCCACAGCTCGGAGGCCAAGCCGTCGCTCACGTCATTTAACGCGCCGCACGCCTCCGATTCCAGAAGCAGCCTGCCCGCCTCCACCTGCGCGCGCGGACGCTGATGGGCTTCTATCAGTTTCGCCCAGCGGCCGGACGGCTCAACCGTTGCTTTCCTGTCGCGCAGCAATAAATGCAACCCGGCAGCAGAGCTGCCTACGTGTCCCGTCACGAACACGACCTGTCCCGGCCTTGCCTGCGAGCGGCGAATGGCGCGTCCTTTTTCCACCTCGCCCAGCACGGTGACAGACAGGTGCAGCGCATCCGGGGCGGAAACCGTATCGCCGCCGATGACTCTCACGTTGTACGCTTCGCACGCGGCGTATATCCCGTCGTAAATGCCCTGGCACTCCTCCGGCGTCCAGTGCGGCGCTACCGCGATGCTGACCAGTGCATAGCGAGGGTAGCCGCCCATCGCCGCGACGTCGCTTACGTTGCTCGTGACCGCCTTGTAGCCGATGTCGCTTGGGCTCATCGTTTCTTTTAAAAAGTGGACCGTCTCCACCATCGCGTCACAGCAGGCCACGACTTCCATCTCTGGCGCAGGAGAAAAAACGGCGGCATCGTCCCCGAGCCCGACGGTCAAGCCGTCTTTCTCCTGTCCGTCCGAACGGCTCGTCCATTGCCGGATCAGGGAAAATTCATCATGTGCCACCACAAACGCTCCTTTTTTTGCATAGTGAGTCCATTATACCTCTGCTGTCAAAACGCGTGCAAGAAAGCCGGTGCCCGTTGCGAGGCCGCTATTCTTTCAGCTCCCGCAACTCCAGCCCCCCTCTGCAACGCCCGCAGCGATAGCGGGAAGGGTCCATTTTGCGCTTGCGTTTATATGTCATTCCGCACGCCCGGCAGATGAGCTCGTAGCGATAGGGCAAAACGGTGCGTCCCGTGCTGACCTGCTGACAATACCGACTGCCGCCAACCTGGGCAAGCAGCCTGCGAAAATCCTGGTCCGCGTGGCGATAGCCTTTTTTCTCCAGATGCAAGTGATAGTGGCACAGCTCATGCTTGATGATCGCAATCAGTTCCGCCTCTCCGTGCTCCTCCAGATGCCTGGGATTCAATTCAATGTCGTGAGAGCGCAGCAAATACCGCCCGCCTGTCGTGCGCAGTCGCTTGTTGAAGCGGGCCCGATGGCGAAACGGCTTGGCGAAAAATTGACTGGATATTTGCTCCACCAGCTTTTGCAATTCCGTATCGGTCATGTCCTCTCTACCGCCCCTCTCTACTGTTCACGATAGCAGTTCCTGTTGAAAAGTGCCAGATAGATAGGCTACACTGGGTGGAAGAAAAGTAGATTGGTTTGGAGGAGCTTATGCGCTATTTGATTTTGCAGGAAAAAGTCGGGCTGAAGTTCGTTGCGTTGCCGGAAACGCATATGTACCAGCTTGTCGCCCTGTTCAAGCGACTGCACAAGGAAATCGACAAGCTGACCATCACGGATCGGCCCGAGCTGCCGACCGTGCTCGCGGAATGCGCTGACCTGGAGCTTTTGGGAAGCGAGCTTGCTATCGTGGATGGACTGGATTACGTCAGCAGTCTGGAAGAACGTTTTGCGGCTCTCCCGGAGAGCCAGTACCCTTTGATCTCGCTGTTGACCGAGATTCGCGCTTTGCAAGCCCAACTGGAATTTCTGCGTGACGAGGAATAAGTTTTTGGGAAAATAAGTACCTCCTGGTTGCCTTTGCGCATACATTGCCAATAGGCGAATAATTCCAGGAGGTACCTACATGCCCCAGTGGATGCGTAAGCAGTTGCAGCGTGCCTTCAGTGGGAAGGACGTTCGACAGATTCGTTTGCTGAACAGTTGCTGGTTCTTATATTGGGAAAAACATGGCGGCCGTCCCGAGTAGCAGGAGGCCGCCTTTTTATGTGTCTTACGCCTCGCCGGGAGCGATCATGGTCAGGCCCACGCGCTGGCGTTTTTCATCGATCTCTGCGACCCACACGTCAACGATGTCCCCCACCGTAACGACGTCGAGCGGATGCTTGACGAAGCCTTTTTTCAGGCGGGAAATGTGGACGAGACCGTCGTTTTTCAAGCCGATATCTACAAACGCACCGAAGTCGACCACGTTGCGGACGGTGCCCTGCAGCTTCATTCCGACGCCAAGGTCAGAGAGCTGAAGCACGTCGCTGCGCAAAAGCGGCTTCGGCAGCTCGTCGCGCGGGTCGCGACCGGGACGCAGGAGGCTTTCCACGATGTCCGCAAGCGTCGGCACTCCGATGCCGAGCCGTTCTGCCGTCTGCTCGATATTTAGCGACTGCAGGCGTTCCTTGCAGCGCTCGCTGCCGATCTCCTGCGGCGCAATCTCGATCATCGAAAGCAGCTTGTGCGTAGCCGGGTACGACTCCGGGTGAATCGGGGTCTTGTCCAACGGATCGCTGCCCTCGAAAATGCGCAAAAAGCCGATGCACTGCTCATACGTTTTCGCTCCGAGCCGCGGAACCTCCTTCAACTGGGCGCGAGACGTGAACATGCCGATCTCTTCGCGCTTTTTCACAATGTTGCCCGCTACCTGCTTGCTGATGCCGGAAACGTACTGCAAAAGCGAAGGAGAAGCGGTGTTGACGTCTACCCCGACGTGGTTGACCGCCGATTCGACGACGAATTGCAGGCTGTCCGCCAGCTTCGCTTGGGACACGTCGTGCTGGTACTGGCCTACGCCAACCGATTTCGGATCGATTTTGACCAGCTCGGCCAGCGGGTCCTGCAGGCGACGCGCGATGGAGACAGCGCTTCGTTCCGCCACATCGAGGTCCGGAAACTCTTCCTTGGCCAGCGCGGAAGCCGAGTACACCGATGCCCCCGCTTCGTTGACGATGATGTACATGACCTGGCGCTTCAACTCTTTCAGCAGGTTGGCGATGAACTGCTCGGTTTCCCGGGAAGCTGTACCGTTGCCAATCGCGATCACACTGACCTCATGCTTTTCAATCAGCTGCCGGACTTTTGCCGAAGCCTCTGCCACCTTGTTTGCCGGAGGGGTCGGATAGACGACCGCTACTTCCAGCAGCTTGCCCGTCTCATCGACGACTGCCAGCTTGCAGCCTGTCCGGTATGCCGGGTCGACACCCAGAACGACTTTTCCTTTGACGGGAGGCTGCAGCAAGAGATTGCGCAAGTTTTCCGCAAAAATGTGGATGGCCCGCTCTTCCGCCGCCTCTGTCAGCTCCGCGCGCACCTCGCGCTCAATCGACGGGGCGATCAGGCGCTTGTACGCATCCTCAATCGTCTGCTCCAGCAAAGAGCGCACGACAGTGTCACGGGGAATGAGTCGCCGCTGCATCCAGGCCAAAATTTCCGCCACAGGCGCTTCGACTGTCACCTTCAAAATGCCTTCGCTCTCTCCGCGGTTGATGGCGAGCACGCGGTGCGGAACGACTTTTTTCAACGGCTCGCTGTATGCGTAATACATCTGATAAACGTTTTTCTCGTCTGCTTCTTCTGCCTTTTGCTCGGTCAGCAGCAGTCCTTTTTGCACGGTGCGCTGGCGAACCCACTGGCGAATGTCCGGATCGTCGGAAAAGTGCTCGGCGACGATGTCCATCGCCCCTTGCAGGGCTTGTGCCGCAGTTTCCACGCCTTTTTCCGCGTCCACGTATTTTTGGGCTTCCTGCTCGGGATCGCCTGTCCTGGGCAGGCTCAGCAAGTAGTTGGCGAGCGGCTCCAGCCCTTTTTCCTTGGCCATCGTCGCACGCGTGCGGCGTTTTTGCCGATACGGTCTGTAGAGGTCTTCCACCTCTTGCAGCTTCGTCGCCCGCTCAATTGCAGCTTTCAGTTCCTCCGTCAGCTTGCCCTGCTCCTCGATGAGCCGGATTACTTCTTCTTTTCGTACTGACAGGTTGCGCAAATAACGCACTCGTTCCTCAATCGCCCGAATTTGCGTTTCGTCCAACTGCCCGGTCATCTCCTTGCGATAACGGGCAATGAAGGGAACCGTATTGCCTTCATCCAAAAGGGCAACCGTGCGTTCCACCTGATGAGGTTTGACGCCCGTATCCTGGGCGATTGTCTGGATCATCAATGTAAGCTCCATACATTCCTCCTGCGCTCGTACTTCGCCGTTTATTGTACCACATTTGCTAACAGTGTCTGGAAAAACGCAAAAAAGAGGCGCATTCGCCCCTCTTCTCTTCCCTATTTTTCCGTTATGTCTATGTCGCTGCCTTCGCTGTATCCAGTTGCTCTACTCGCAAAGCTTCCCGCAGCTTGCCCAGCGCCCTGCGCTGCAAGCGGGAAATGTGCATCTGGGACAAGCCCATGATGTCTCCGGCCTGCTTCTGGCTCAAGTTAAGATAAAAAGTTAAATGGATGATTTCTTTTTCGCGCTTGTCCAGAACGTGCAGTGCCCGGTCGAGCATCAGATTTTGCTCGACTTGTCCGTAGCCCGCTTCCTGCTGGCCGACGAGATCCAGCAGCGTGATCGTGTTGCCGTCGTTGTCTGCCTCCAGCTCGCTGTCCATGGACAGGGAATGGTAGCTCCGTCCCATCTCCAGCGTTTCCAGGACAGCTTCTTCCGTCACACCCAGGCAGCTTGCGATTTCCGAGATTTGCGGCGAACGCTGCAGCTTGGCTGTAAGTTCGTCCACCACGCGCTTGATCTTCGGGCTGAGCTCTTTCACCCGACGCGGAACATGGACGCTCCACGTCTTGTCGCGGATGTACCGTTTGATTTCCCCGACGATGGTCGGGATCGCATAGCTTTCAAATGTTCTGTCAAAGGAAGGATCGAACCGGCGCAAAGAAGCGAGCAAGCCGATCATTCCCACTTGAACGAGGTCTTCGTACATGACTTGTCCGCGCACAAACTTTTTGGCCAACGTCTCTACCAGAGGAGTGTAGGCTGTCACCAGTTGCTCCTGCAAGCTGTCGTCTCGCGTCTGTCCATACAGGTGAATGAGCCGCCGCAGTTCCTCCGGACTATACTTCTGTTTCCGAATTTGTCCAGTCATCGCCAGCCACCCCATCCCGCCGAACGTACTTGGTCATGGAGACCGCCACTCCCGCTTCGGAGCGAATCACGACTTCATCCATAAGCGTGTGGATCAGATAAAGCCCCAGACCTCCCTCATCCAGATCATCCAGGTCTCTCCCTGCAAAAATCGGTGTCAGTTGTTCCGGTATCAGCTCACTGGCAAATCCGATCCCCTGATCGCTTACCTCGATACAGAGGCGGTCCGGAAAAACCTGACATTCGATGTGGATAAAGCCAACCTCTTCTTTTCCCTTGTACGCGTGTATCACTGCATTCGTGCACGCTTCCCCTACCGCCAGCTTGATGTCCTCAATCTCCTCATAGGAAAAGCCCATGCGATTCGCGATCCCGGACACCGTAAGCCGCGCTACACCCAAATATTCCGTCTGATTGGGCAGCGTCAACCGGATCACGTCAGCCTGAGGTTTTTGTTCCGCCATTACTCGCTCTCTCCTTTGCGGATGGCAATATGTTCGTACAAGCCCGTGATGCGAAACAGCCTTTCCACGCGTGGAGACAACTTTTGAACCTCAAACGCGCATTCTTTTTGCTTGCATGCTTTCATGACCGCGATGAAAATTCCTATGCCCGTACTGTCCATGTACTCGACAGCTTCCAAGTCAATCAACAGGCGGCGTGTACCAGGCTCATTCGCGAGGGACATGAGCGTCTCCTTCACTTCCGGCCCGGTATGCGCATCAATATCGCCTCCAAGGACCACTCGATGCTCTGTATCCTGGCTGGTGGTTTTCAAAAACAAATCCATCGCCATCTCCCTCCCTTGCATTGTTTCACGTTCTGCGAAGTACGATCATGGTGTAGTCATCCAGCAGTTCAAATTGGGAGAGCGCAAGCAACCTGTTGTACAGGGCGTTCGCCATTTTCTGGGCATGGACGCCCAGTTCGGCTTGCATCTGAAGGACAAGCTCATCCCTTTGCAAATAGTATCGGTTTTTTTTGCATTCCGTTACACCGTCTGTCAGAAGAATCAGAATATCTCCCGCTTCCAGCCGAACTTCCTGCACCTCATATTCGCTGTTCGGGCATAGTCCCAGGACGGAGCCTTGGCCCGCCAGGTCGTAAAACACACCTTCCGCAGCCCGGTACAAAAAGCCCGGCTCGTGCCCCGCCACTGCGTAGCGGAAACAATGCTGATGTGTATCGTAAGACCCGTAGAGCATGGTCACAAACATGCTCGGGTCGATATTGCGTCCGACAATCCGGTTGAGGTGGCGGAGCATTTCGTCGGGACCAAGCGGCATCTCCCGCAAGCTGTCTATGGCGTATTTGAGCATGGACATGCACATGGCAGCGGAAATGCCATTTCCGGTAATGTCCGCGACGGTCAGGCAAAACCGCTCTCGATCCTGGCAAATAAAATCGTAATAGTCGCCCGATATTTGCTTTGCCGCTATGCTGACGACACCGATCTCCAGTCCGGGATAATCGGGAAGTTGATTGGGCAAAAGCCTCTTCTGCATCGCCTGCGCCACTGTCAGCTCCGCTTCCATCTGTTGATGCCTGCTTCGCCAGCTATGTACGGATCGGTGCTCGTTGCCGTATTCAATCATCACTTCGGTCAGGATAGAAAAGGAGGCACGCACAAACTCCGGTACCTCCCCCAACTTTTCCAACGCCCGCCCATGCATGTCTGTCAGTTCCTCTGGCGAGACGTCATGTGCAAGCAGCCATTTGCCCATCTGCTGGGCGAAGTAAAGCTGATCCTCGCCCGGGCCGTTCAGGTAATCCCGAAGAAGCTTTACGTACTCTTCTTCCAGGCTTCGGGTTACCATTACACCCCCTCCTCTATCGGGCCATTCCACTTCACAACGACTACACGCGTGCCCTCGCCGGGAGAACTGTGGATTTCAAATTCATCCATCATGCGCCTGACACCAGGCAATCCTGCTCCAAGCGCACCGGAAGTCGAATAGCCGTCTTCCATTGCCTTGCGGATGTCCGGGATTCCCGGCCCCGCATCTATTGCTGTCAACTGCAAGCCGAGCACTCCGTTGCGAACGATCGGCGCTATCGTAATCGTCCCACTGCCAGCGTACAAATAAATGTTGCGCGCCAGTTCTGAGATGGAAGTGGCGATTCGGGACTGCATGATTGTACCGAAGCCGAGCTGTCTCGACATGTTTCGCCCCACTTGTCTCGCTGTCACAATGTCTGCTTCTCGTTCAATCTTGATTGTCTCAGGACCACAGCTCTGCCACAATCAAAAAACCCCTTCCGCCCTCACTTTATAGGTAGAATTTCATGAAATGAATGCGATTGAAGTTTTTTCTCTACCTCGGAAGTAATAGCAAATCGTGTCACATTTTGTCTACTATCTACCAAAACACATTCGCTACACACCCGGCGATTCCCTTCCCCTACAGCAAAAAAACCACTTGCTTCACCCAAGTGGCTTTTCCTCTCCCAATGATAATTCATTTTTAAAAATCAATTAGCCCCAGGCTGATTTGCAAAGACTCATTGACCCGATCCATCATCTCGTCGTCAAGATGAGTAATCTTGTCAGTCAGCCTCTGTTTGTCAATGGTTCGTATTTGTTCCAACAAAATGACGGAGTCACGATCAAATCCATATGTTTTTGCGTCAATTTCCACATGCGTAGGCAGTTTTGCCTTCTGAATCTGGGCCGTAATGGCTGCGACGATGACCGTCGGACTAAATCGATTTCCAATGTCGTTCTGAATGACTAAAACAGGCCGCACGCCTCCTTGCTCAGAGCCAACGACCGGTGACAGGTCCGCGAAAAATACATCGCCACGTTTGACAATCACTGGTCACACCCCGCTAACTAAGCGGACAAGAGTATGGTCAGCCTCTTCCTCAGCGCCAAAAGCCTCCGATGCCATTTTCAGATTGATCTTCGCCATCTCCATATACCCTTTTTGCATTGTCTCTCGGATCGTACGTTTTTTACGCTCCTTCAAATACAAATGCATCGCCTGGCGAATAAATTCGCTGCGATTGGATTTCTCCTTTTGAATGACGCCATCCACTTCCTGTAGCAAGTGTTGCGGCAAACTGATCATGATGCGTTTTGTGTTTGACTTCGACAAGACAAATCCACCTCCAACCATGACCGTAACTTCCATCTACTATGCCAGTTCTTGAAAGAACGGCCAGCATGAACAATACCATTATGTCGAAACCACTGCAAAAATATACCTATCCGTTCGCTTTTCAAGCAAAAAAGCCCGCATTTGCGCTTAACTAATATTCGCGCTTGAGATGAAAATTCCTGCTGTTTTTTGCCTGCTAGTTATTTACATTTTTTTCTGGCGCATGTTTCATCGCCAACGGATGAAACACCTCGACCACTTCCTTGTTGCGAACATAGACGCGCGGAATCCGGTAATTCAGCATGCAGGGGACTTCGTAGTTGATCGTTCCAAGCAACGCGGCAACCTCATCCAGCGAGATTTCCTCATTACCCTGCTTGCCGTAGAGAACGACCTCCTCATCGACCTGCCCCAAGCCCGGCTCCAGCCTGACCATGATCTGGTCCATGCAGACTCGCCCGACAACCTGATAGCGGGAACCATTGTACAACACTTCTCCCCGATTGGACAAGAGGCGGGAATACCCGTCTGCGTATCCAATCGGCAGCGTCGCGATCCGCTCGCCAGGCTTTGCTGTGTACGTAGCGCCATAGCTGACCGTAAACGGCTCTACGGCGGTTTTTACATGGGCAATTTTGGTTTTCAGGGAGAGGGCAGGGACAAGGCGGACGTCTGCGCGCTCTTTCATGTACGGCGAAGGATACAATCCGTATAAACCTATGCCTAAACGGATCGTATCATACCCCCAATCAGGAAAAGCGATTGCTGCCGCTGTATTGCAGCAGTGAACTTTCGGCAGCTTTTTGCCTTGCTCGCGCAGCGCCTGCAAAAAGGATTGAAACATCTCATGTTGTCCTCGCACATGGGTCGTATCCGGTTCATCCGCGCAGGCGAAGTGCGTGAAAATGCCTGTCCATTCGAGTTTGGCGCTGTTTTCAAGCGCTGCTACCACTTCCAGCAAATCTGCTGTCGTCCGAACCCCCAGACGTCCCATGCCTGTGTCGGTTTTGACATGCACACCAACAGGGCGAAGCTCGGCCTGCTCCAGTCTCTGATTCGCTGAAACAATCCATTCCGTGCTGTACGCCGTCAGTTCTACATTCAGTCTGCTGGCCGTCTCGACCGAATCTGCCGGGGTGTACCCGAGCACCAGAATCGGCGCGTCAATGCCTGCTGTACGCAAGATGACCGCTTCATCGAGCATGGCTACTGCCAGAGAATCGGCACCGCTCGCCAGCGCCTCCCTGGCGACATGCACAGCGCCATGACCGTAGCCGTCTGCCTTGACGACTGCCATAATGCCTGTGCTTTTCGGCAGATGGCCGCGGAACGTCTCGACATTGGCCCGGATGGCGTTCAAATCAACCTCAACCCAAGTGTCACGAGAAAACGGTTTCATATCTATCTCCTCTTGTTCCCTTTTCGGTAGTAAAACAAGCGCTCATTCAAATGGCTGAGAAACTGTCTGGAAACCATCAGCGATTCTTTTTTGCCCCCCAGGCGGTAGAAATGGCGGCCTTCGTAAATCTGCTCCACTTCTGACAGCGGGTAGCTGGTTTCTTTTCCAGAGATGCTGACAATCAGGTGAGTCTTCGTCAGCTTGTACACAGGACGCAGCATCGCCTTGTACAGGAACGGCGACAGACCGACGACCGCAATTGCAATCGCGAAGGCAAGCACTTTGAAGGTCGTGTCATTGCTGGGGAAAAACTGGGAGAGAATCATCATGCCCAAAACGAAGGCGACAGTCTCCCCAATGCGCATGCGCCAGCTTTTTCGCAGCAGCATGTCCTTGTAGGCCGACTCCTCCTGGTACAAAACTTCGGTAGACGGTTTTTTCATCTTACAGTATGCACCTCATTACGGTATAAGTTACCTTGAATGTATCGTGTTTGCCCGGTGCGTGTCAATTCGGGTATGGTCCTTTTTCCTCTTGCAAACACGGGTGTACAGGGGCAAATCGGCCGACTGCTCGCAATCCCGGAGCGATATTTTGCGTGGCGAAAGATATTTCTTCGTGCGCAGTGGGAAGCGGAGACGCAAAAAGCCAGGCGAGATGGGCTCCCGCCTGACTGTTAAGCAGCGCTGTTATTGCTCGTTCGCTGTACCTTGCTCTTCTTTTTTCAGGTTGTGTTTCATGATGGCGAATTTCGCAAAGCTGCCTTCTACCATTTTTTGCACCCGGGAAGCCAGTTCCTCGCTGCGCTTGTCCGCTTGCTCCTGCGTCAGCTTGCCTGCTTCTACTGCTTCTTTCAATTTGGCTTCCTGCTCTTTTACCAGCAGCGCTACCACATCATCCACGGATACGCCTTGTGCTTCTGCTACGGCTGCCAAGGTCTTGCCTGCTTTCAGTTCTTCTTGCAGCTTGGCGGCGTCGAGTTTCAGCAAGGACAGCAGTGCTTCGTTTTTGTCGAAGCCGAATCCGAAGCCTCTGCCTGGTCCTTTGCCCGGATGCGTGTTTTGCACCATTTGTTTTACGCGCTCTGCGGCGTTTTCGTTCATTTTATCGGCTTGCTCCTGTGTCAGCTTGCCTGCTTCCACTGCTTCTTTCAATTTGGCTTCCTGCTCTTTTACCAGCAAGGCTACCACATCATCCACGGATACGCCTTGCGCTTCTGCTACGGCTGCCAAGGTCTTGCCTGCTTTCAGCTCTTCCTGCAGCTTGGCGGCATCCAGCTTGAGCAAGGACAAAAGCTCATTGTTTTCTTTGAAGAAGATTCCTTTCGCAAATCCGCCAGGGTGCCCCTGCTTGTTGAAGGCGAACTTCACCTCTGCCGGTTTGTTCGCTTTCTGTGCTTGCGCCTCTGTTTGCGCTGTATCTGCTGCCAAGGCGCTTCCCAAGCTTCCGATACTCAAAACCGCTGCCATCGTGCCCAAAAGCATACCCAGTTTTGCTTTGCTAAACATATTTGCTCCATCCTTTCATTTTCAGTGGTTATGTACCGCATCTCCCTGGTACAGCTCCAAGTGTACAAGGGCTTTTTTAGATTATTGTTTGAGAAAAATGGAAAACTTGCGGGAAAGTCTAGGAGTATTGGTAAGAGCCAAAAAGCTTCCCCCAGGCACAAAAATAGAGGACGGTCACGACCCGTCCCCTCTCCCGTATTTTCTTTATTTCCCGCCGATACCGTATGTCGACTGGGCAACTTTCACCATCTCTTCTTCCGGCAAATCGCCGGCGATTGTAAATTCTACTCCGTCCAGCTCCCACGTCAGAAGTCGTGTGTTTTCACCCGTTTGCGCCAGTACCCCAACCGTGAAGCCGAGGTTGACAGGCATGCCTTGTTCATACGAAACGGATGCTTCTGTCGGACGGGCTTCGATCAGCTTGTAGTTGTAAGCTCCCTTGTAATTGAGGATGACCGTTCTCACACCGTCACGTGTGACCGGCTCAATATCGCCCTGTTTGACTCCTTCCGGCACATACGTTGGGACGATGACGCCAAACTGGCTGCTCGGCTGCTGGGCAACCTGTCCATTCACCCCTGCCATGGTCGGAATCGCCGTCAATGAGCTGGTCGCCATGTTGCGATCCTTGTCAAAGGCATCCTTGTCAAACGTCGGGTTGAACGAAAATTCGGTGAAATCGATTTTCACCAGCGGCTTCATACTCGAATCCATGATCTCCGCATGCGTAGGCTTGAAGTCTTCTGTCAGCCAAATTTTTTGCTTGGTCAGAGAGCGATTGCCGGTGTAATTGGCTTTCACCTCAAATACGTACTGCTTTTCCTCCACCTTCATCTGGCGTTCCGTATCGTCGATGATGCTCTTCGCCAGCGTCTCGTACAAATACAGCGGGCCGTTGTTTTCCGGCCAACCGCTCTGGAAGCGGAAGCTCTTGTTCAGATGCGGAGTCAGTACAAAGACTCCCTCGTTGTTGCGCAAAATGATCTGCGTGATCCCGCGCTGCTTGGAAGTGAGAGCTACCCGATAGTTGGCAGGCTTTTCATACCAGACCTGAACGTCGTACTCCATAGGAGTAGAGCCTGTGTGCATGGTCAATACTGCCTGAGACTTGTACCCGCTCATTTTTCCCAGCGTCCCGTTCAGATCACTCACCACATCTTCCGGTGTTTTCTGACCGAAGCAACCGCCGAGCAGCAACGTAAAGACCAACAATAACACCAGTGGTAAAGCTGCCCTCTTCATTCCATGAACTCCTCCTTGTCAACTTTTTCGACAAAGAAGGGCACCCCTGTCTATTTCCTGGGAAATCTGTCAGTCTTTCGCCTCTGGTCTCGCTCATCGTGTCAAAAGGCTGTACTGGGTACAAAAGGACGCGAATCGCTTGATCGGCTGAAGACTTACCCTTCCTGTAAGAGCAGGTAGTCCCTCCTGATCTACGCGATATAAATGTATGTCCATCCTCGTCCCAATATGCAGACAAGTTTACAATTCTTCCACAACTACCTGTGCCATGGCATGTGTCTGGCTGTGGGAAATGCTCACGTGTACACGAACGCGTTGCGGGTCCAAACCGAGCTTGGTCAACACGTCGCCATTTACTCGCATCATCGGTTTTCCCGTCTCACTCGGGGTAATTTCCATATCCAAAAAGCTTAGTGCATGACCGATGCCTGTCCCGAGCGCTTTCGCTCCAGCTTCCTTTGCCGCGAACCTGCCTGCGACTATTTCCGCTTGTCTCGATTCTGTTTTTCCAACCAGCTGCTTCTGTTCTGCTTCGGTCAGAAAGCGGCTAATCGCCTTTTCCTGTCGCTTCATCAGGACGGCGATCCGCTCAATCTCGACGATGTCCACGCCTATGCCAATAATCATGGGCCTCAGCCCTCCCCGCTTGTAGATTCTGCTGTCACAGTACCATCCTCCTCTGCCCTTTTGCAAGCGCAAATGGAAAAGCCAAAAAACCCCCGCATTTGGCGGGGGCGTTGTCCATAGCTACCAGCTACTACTCAGTAGCTTGACCTGCTTGTTGGGCGGATTTTTGAGCGGATTGCTGGTTTTGGCGACGAACTTCCGCTACGTTTGTTTCGCTTGCGAATTCAGTCGCAGTGTTTTGCGCCTGAGCTGCTTGGTTTGTTTTGTTCATAGCGTTTTGCTTGTTTTGTTTAGGCATCGTTCCATTCACCTCCTCGACGTCACTGAATATAATTTGTACCGATACCGGCTCTGCTATTCGCCCTGATTTTTCCAGACAAAGCATTACATGATGGCTATGCAAAAAAGCAAAAAACCGCCATTTGCTAAAACAAAGGGCGGTTATCGAACCTGTCAATATCTACTTGCTGGAGACCATGTCCAGGTACCCATCGGCCTTTAACTGATTATACAATCTGTGCAGCATCACTGTTGCCTGGGCACGGGTAACCTTGTCATTGACTTCCAATTCCCCGTTCCAGGTACCCATTATTTTATTTCCTACCAGGTAAGCTATATGTGCTATGCTGTCGTATTGCTGACCATAGGCGCCACAGCTTAACGCAGGAAAATCTGAGGGATCATTGTAATAAATTGTCGTATCCGTCAAGGAAGTCACTAGGCCATGTATTTGGATCATCGCGTTCAATTTCTACGAGTTTTATGTCCTTGAGTTTGAGATTTTTTACAGTTTCCAAGACCTGACTTTCAGTACCCTCGAAACTGCTCGTTCCCTTTAGAACATATCCCATCATATTTAATGCATTCCATCGAGTTATCTGGCTATCTGGGCGAAAATACAGTCGCAGATTATCCGGATTATATTCATAAAATTGAAAAATTCCACTTCCGCCCCTCCCATATACTTCCGAAATTTGTTTGTACGCCCAATGCCACGTAGGAACATCAGCGTATATAAAATCATTGTTTGGATCTAAACATGGACTTGATGAACGACGAAGTTTGTCAAAGAGGTTGTAGATCATAACTGTAAACTCCGCCTTATCCACGTACCGGTCTGGTTGGAAAGTACCGTCACCGTATCCGCTGAGGACTCCCTTTTCGACCATGAAGTTGATGGAAGGTATAGCATAGGCGTGTTTCACATGATCTACATCTTTGAAATGTGGCGAAGCAAGAACAGGATGAGTAAATAATAATGAAATGATGAGCGAAAGAAAAAGCAAAGATTTCCTCATATTTTGTGACCTCCTTGTAGCAGAAAATTTCGCTTATAAGATTGTGCATTGCTTTGTTTTTCAAGCCAAACTGATTACGCATTATTTTTCTCAGTATACATATATTGTTAATTACCGTCTATTCAAGCTGATGCCCTCGACGACAAACGGTTTTCAAGTTTTAGATCAGCCAGTCCTGGACTTTATTTCATCGAACATTTCCATGTATGAAGGGGGTATCCTATAACTGCTTTGCTGCGCAGGAAATTCGCCAACAACCGCGAATTATGTTGTTCGACTACTTTTGAGAGGAGCATCTGTATGGCTCGAACTGTTATTGTCTATACGCAAGCTACGTGCGGCCCTTGCCAGGAAGAAAAAATGTGGCTGGCATCCCAAAACGTCGCTTTTGAAGACAGAGATATTCGCAAAAACGATGCGTATTTTCAGGAAGCAATCAACCTTGGTGCCAGCATGACACCTGTTACTTTGATTCAAAAGGAAGACGGGGAACAGATCGTCATTCACGGCTTCGACAAGGAAGAACTAAAAAAAGCGTTGGATCTTCATTAATCCAACGCTTTTTAAGCCCGATCAGCCGAAGGTAGGTGTGCTTTCGGCTGCTTTTTGTTTGACAATCGACGACATATCCGGCAAGTGTGACAAGATTTGCTTGACTGCAGGAGGGCATTCTGTATTGACGGAGTAAAAAACCCATGGTCCCTTGCGCCGTTCTTTGACCAAACCATGTGTCTTTAGCTTAGCCAGGTGCTGGGAAACTGAGGGTTGGGAAGTTTGCAGAATCTCCACGAGATCACGGACACATAATGATTGCACTTGCAGTAGAGCCATGATCGTCAAGCGCGTCTTATCACCAAGCAGTTTGTAAACCTCGGACAAAAACAATACCTGCATCAAATCCGCTTCCATACGAACCCACCTTTGCCTTGCATATCTGTTTCCCAGTATACTATACGGCTTATATGATGGGGAAGATATGAACGTAAAAGTTCCTTGAACACTTCTTAAACTTCACGTTGCCGCATCGCTTCGATCAGCTTGTCCGCGGTGCGCGCGGCCAGGGCCATCACGGTATTGGTCGGGTTGCTGCCGCTCGATGTCACGAACGTGGAAGCGCCCGCGATGAAAAGATTGGGGATGTCGTGCGACTGCCCGAATTCATTCACAACCGATTGTCCGGGGTCGTTGCCCATTCGGCAGCCGCCCATCAAATGCGCGGTATCGGAAACGACGTGCTCCGGCTTGCCGCCCATGGCTTCCATAATCCGCTTCATTTGCCCGATGGCATGCTGGTAGAGCTTGCGATCGTTTTCCTGATAACTGAAAGTGACCTTGGCCACCGGCATTCCGTACTCGTCTTTTTCCTCGCTGAGCGTCACAGCATTGTCCGGGTGAGGAAGCACCTCTCCGACGAGCGTGATTCGCGCGTACATGTTGTAGTCGAGCATCGTTTCCCGCAGTTGTTTTCCCCATAAAAAGGTCTGGTCTTCCCGCTCTGTTGCGATGGCCCCCGCCATGGAAACAGGTCTTGACCCGTGTGCGCTCAAGGTGTACCCTCTGGCAAAGCCGCGTTCCCGGTCTGTCTCATAAAAATGCTGGGTCAGGGCAAGCACAGGCGTCCCTTTGTACAGGCGCACTTCTTCCGGGAAGCGGCCGTAGACGTCATGGCTGGAATGCGGCATGATCGCCTTGCCTACCCAGCCGCTGGAGTTGGCCAGCCCATCGGGAAACCGCGAAGTCGCGGAATTCAGGAGCAGCCGAGGTGTCTCCACGACAAAGCCGGCAAGGATGACGACCCGCGCCATTTGCCGATGCATGAGCCCATTGTGCGAGAACAAGACGCCGCTTACCCGGTCGCCCGCCATGAGAATTTCCGTGACCATACAGTCTGACAGCACCTCGGCCCCTTCCGCGATGGCCTTCGGGATATGGTGAATCAGGCCGCTGTACTTGGCATTGGGCATGCATCCCTGGTTGCAAAAGCCACGGTTGATACAGGGCGGCCGTCCATCGAACGGAGCGGACAAAATCGCCAGCGGAGCAACTACGCTCTCGATTCCCAGCTTTTCGCAGCCTTCCCGGAACAACTGGGCATTTGCGCTGATCGGCTCGCGGACCGGGTAAGGGTACGGTCCGTGAAAAGCGCCCCACGGGAAGTAACTGGGGCCGGAAACGGCAATTTCCCGCTCGATCTTGTCGTAGTACGGAGCCAAATCCTGATAGGTGATCGGCCAGTCTTCTCCTACACCGTCTATCGTTTTGGTCATGAAGTCACTCTCGTGGAAGCGCAAAAATACCCCGGTAAAATGCACCGTTCCACCGCCGACTCCCCGGCCGGAGTTGTTGTGGCCAAGACGCAGAGGGTC
This sequence comes from Brevibacillus gelatini, assembly GCF_003710935.1. GTDB lineage: Bacteria > Bacillota > Bacilli > Brevibacillales > Brevibacillaceae > Brevibacillus > Brevibacillus gelatini. The sequence goes on along the minus strand of NZ_RHHS01000033.1, from coordinate 49,831 downwards.
TTTTCCCGCCACCAGTCTGGTCTCCTGCCAGGCCAGACGCTGCATCTCCAGCTCGTCACTGGCAAAGTCTCGCTGCGGGTCCCAAAAAGGCCCTGCCTCCAGCACGACGACGCGCAAGCCCGCTTTTGCCAGCTCGTACGCCAGCACACCTCCTGCCGCGCCTGCACCGACGATGCACACATCGGCTCCGTCTGCGTATTTCCTGTTTGCCATCTGCTGCGTGCCGCGTTCCTGACCAGCGCCTGCACGCTGTGCCTGTTCTTTATTCGACATTTGCCCTCGCCTCCCATGGGTCCGTCAGTCCTTTTTCTACGCGCACATAACCGCGCGGGTAAGCAGGCCCGCCGTAGCCAATATCTGACCAAACAATCGGATGGGAATAATACGCCTGCACGGTGTCATGCAGCAGCTTTTTGAAAAAATCAACGGGAGCGACCTGGCTCCATGCCTCTGCATCTGTAACGTTGCCAGTGGAAATTTGCCTCAGAACCTCCTGCTGCTGTTCGGCAGTAAGCGCCGCAAATTCCGTCTTGTACAGAGCGTGGCTCTCCGCTTCCACGCCTGCCAGTCCCAGACGGTACAGCTCTTTTTTTGGCGGAACCCCAACCTTGCGCTGTGACTCCCCGATCGTGCTCGCCAGCGAGTCATCCAGGTGGGCAACAACAAAGGTCAGCACCTCCAGCCGATGGTCGTCGACGAGGACGCTCACGATTGCCTGCAGCAGCAACGCTTCCGCCTGCTGCAAATAACGGTGGGCAATTTGCGGCATTTTTCTGGCACCGACCACTTGTCTCGTATGGACGTCCCAGTTTTGGTGCTGCTCCCAGACGTCATAGGAAGGGTAACGACTATGCTTGGCCATCTGTGTTCACCCCCAGAAAAGGGCCAGTAGCCCTAAAGCCGCGATGGCAGTAATGAGCAGAGGCAAAATGACAGGTGGGCCGACGAGAAAATTTTGCGATTGTGAAAAGCCACCTACCCGCTGCTTGACTCCGGCGGTATGCAAGTAGGCCCCGTACACGCCGCCACCCATCCCGACGAGCATCATCAAGGCAAACAACCACCGCAGCCACCCTGCATTCACAAACGATAAAACAATAGCCGTAACCGCAAAAACAGGCAGTTCAATGACTGGCACCCACATCGCCCAATGGCGAAAGTTTTGCCTGGAATGAAAAAGGGTGACTTGCACGGCAATCAGGATGAACGCCAGTCCCGTAAACAAAATGAGCACACGCTCTATCGGCCAGCCCTGCCACATGGAAACATCCTCCTTTTTACATACGTTGCGCCTATTTTTCCCCTCGCCGCTACCGTCCTATTCCACAAAAAAAGAAAAAGCCTGCTGATCGCATCTGTTGCAGCATCAGCAAGCTTTTTTGTCACTCCTCTTTTCACCAAACCAGCGCCAGGTACAACCCGAGCAAAGCGATCAACAAGGTCGGTATCGTCAGCACAATCCCTGTCCGGAAATATTGTCCCCACGTAATTTTGACATCTTTTCGGCCCAGTACGTGCAGCCAGAGCAACGTGGCAAGCGAGCCAATCGGCGTAATTTTCGGCCCCAGATCGCTTCCGATGACATTGCCATAGATCATCGCTTCGCGCAGGACCCCTTCCGCCTGTGTACTGCCAATCGCCAACGCATTGAACATCACCGTAGGCAGGTTGTTCATTACCGAAGACAACACAGCCGCAATCAATCCCGTCCCGAGCGTTGTCGCGAGTAGACCGTACTCCATCAGCGTATCGAGCGCCGCTTTTACGAGATCGGTGAGTCTGGCATTGTGCAAGCCCCAGACCACCACGTACATCCCGATGGAAAAAATGACGACGACCCACGGAGCCTCCTTCAAGATTCTGCCCATGGCAATCACCTTGCTTTTTCGGGCAGCAAGACAGAAGATAAGAGCAGCAGCAGCAATGATGAACGACACCGGAACATGGATGGACTCGCTGGCAAAAAAGCCGAGCAGCAGGACAGCGAGGATGGGCCATGCCAGGCGGAACAGTCTTGCATCGCGGATCGCTTCACCGGGTTGTTTCAGGTGGGACAAGTCTACCTGACGCGGAATGCTTTTGCGATAATAAAGAAATAAGACCAACAGGCTCCCCGCTACGGAAAACAAGGTAGGCAAAACCATCCGCATTGCGTACTCGGCAAAGCCGATGTCAAAATAGTCGGCAGATACGATATTGACGAGGTTGCTTACGACAAACGGCAACGAACTGGTATCCGCGATAAAGCCGCTTGCCATGACAAACGCCACGACCATGCCCGCTTCCAGCTTGAGTGCCCGCACCTGTGCGAGTACAATCGGAGTCAAAATTAGCGCTGTTCCGTCATTGGTAAACAGAGCCGACACCAATGTCCCGAGCAAGATGACGTAGGTGAACATCAGCCGCCCGTTTCCTTTTGCCAAACGGGCCATGTGCAAGGCAGCCCATTCAAAAAAGCCGATCTCATCGAGAATGAGTGAAATGATGATAATCCCGACCAGCGCAAATGTGGCGTTCCAAACTATCAACGTCACCTCGGCCACATCGTCTAGCGATACCACGCCTGTCAGCAATGCCAGAATTGCACCGCCTACCGCCGGATAGCCAATCGACAAGCCTCTGGGCTGCCAGATGACCAAGGTCAGTGTTACGATAAAAATCAATAATGAAATCCAGACCACCGAGTATGTCTCCCCTCCACGTAAAAAAGAGCGAACCCGCAAGCAGGCCGCTCCTCTACCTTACTACAAACTGCTATTATCCGAAACGTCCAGTAATGTAGTCTTCTGTCCGTTTGTCGCGGGGATTTTGAAAAATCGTCGGCGTCTGGTCAAACTCGACAAGCTCTCCGTTTAGGAAAAACGCTGTTTTGTCGGAGATGCGCGCCGCCTGCTGCATGTTGTGCGTAACGATGACAATCGTGTATGTGTCCTTCAACTCTTCCAGCAGTTCCTCAATTTTGGCTGTGGAGATCGGGTCGAGAGCGGATGTTGGTTCATCCATCAAGATCACCTGCGGCTGGACCGCGAGCGCCCGGGCGATACAGAGCCGTTGCTGCTGCCCGCCGGACAACCCGGTCGCAGGCTTTTTCAAAACGTCCTTGACCTCGTCCCACAAGGCTGCGGCCTTGAGACTTTTCTCCACGATCTCGTCGAGCTGGTGGCGGTCCGTCATGCCGTGCAGGCGCGGTCCGTACGTGACATTGTCGTAGATGCTTTTCGGAAACGGATTCGGGTGCTGAAACACCATTCCGATATGTTTGCGCAACCGTTCGACTTCCACGCCGGAACCGTAAATGTCTTCATCAAATACCTTGACCACACCTGTAATTTTCGTGTTCGGCACCGAATCGTTCATCCGGTTCAGCGTTCGCAAAAACGTGGACTTCCCACAGCCGGACGGTCCGATCAGCGCGGTAATGGAATTCGCGTCAACATCGAGATTTATATTGTAGAGAGCTTGTTTGTTCCCGTAGAAGAGATTTAACTCCCTCACCGAAATAACACTCATGCTTCCTTCGCCCCTTCGCGGTTGTAGCATCTGTTCTCGCAACCACTATAGCGTGCGAATGTTATACTTTGATGTGAACTATATTAATTTTCCTTAAAGTTTTAACGCCAGGTAAAGATATGGTAAAGCTTTCTGGTAAACCATATACGCTCCCCATAGTCCCTTCTACAATAAAGCTGAACGTTTTGTCGAATAAGGGGAGAGCATGCAATGCCGAGAAAAATACACCGTTCCATCTTCACCAGATTGTTTTTCGGGATTCTCACCATGGTCGTCAGCATGATGGCCATCGCCGCTTTTTTTATCAGCTATCAATCCGAGAGTACGCTCAACGAAAAGACAAAGCAGCAGCTCCACGATGCTTCGAGTGCCGCCTTGCAGGAAGTGAACAGCCGCGTCCAGTCCATTATCACCGCCTTGTCTTCCTATGCTTCCACATACAAAAACAGCAAGGTCACAAACAGTCAAAGCTTCGGCATTTTTAGCGACATGGTGAACAACAACCCAACCATTTCCGAAATACAAGTCGCGACGGCAGACGGGCGCTATTTGACCTTCCCCGGCTCGCCGCTGGACAGCTCCTACGATCCGCGAACAGCCGACTGGTACAAGGGCGCCTGGGACAAGCCAAACGCCTTCGTCTCAGATGTCTTTCAGTTTTCTGCCACGGAGTTTCCGAAGATCGCCGTCTCCATGGCTTTACGCAACGAAGAGGAAGAGCCTGTCGGCGTCGTCGTGGCCTTCGTCTCTGTGCCGAAGCTTAGTGAATCAATCGGTCAAATCAAGCTGGGTCAAACCGGATATGCCATGATTGTCGACCAGCAAGGAAAGCTGCTCGCTCACCCGGATAAAGCCTACGCCCTGCAGCGTCCGCTCCTGACCGAACTGCCTGTGGTCGCCAATGTCATTGCGGGTCAATCAGGCTTTGAATCATTTCGGATTAACGGCATGGACGCCTTTGCCGCCTACAAATTCGACCCTGCGCTCAAATGGGGCCTGATCGTCGTGCAATCTGTATCCGAGGTCAAACAGGAGGTGCGCCGCCTGCAGTTGACGATACTTGTTGTCTCCCTCGGTGGATTAGGCTCGCTGGCATTGCTGCTCTACTTGTACGTCCGCAAGATTATCAAGCCCGTCAAAGAGGTGCAGCAAAAAATGACGGCATTCAGCGAAGGCGATCTGTTTCAGACGATGCACGTCCAGACGAGAGACGAAATCCGCCAGCTCGCCGACAGCTTCAATCGGATGAGCGGGCAAATCCGCACCATCATCGGGAAAATCCAGCACGTAATCGCCGACGTCAAGCAGGTGGCCGAGCATGTGGGGAAAGGCTCACGCCACTCTCACGCCATGCAGACAGAGGTCGTCTCCGTCACCGAGCGGCTGGCGCAGGAAATGGACAACCAGCAAGGGCAGATCGACGACATCCACGTCACAATAGCAGGCATTACAGAAGAAATGTCCCGGATTACGCAGTCCATGGAAACAGCCATCCTGCAAAACGAAAAGTCGCGGGAGCAGAGCGTCAAAACCGCTACCTCCATTGATCTGCTAAAGGATAACATGCAGAATATCTCGGCAGACATGAAAGCCTCCCTCCAGGCGATGAGCTCGATGCGCGAGAGCATGGACGACATTCGGGAGATTGTCGGCTGGATCTCTTCCATCTCCCAGCGCACCCGGCTATTATCGTTCAACGCCCGCATCGAGGCATCGCGAGCCGGTCAGGCCGGACTCGGCTTCGGCGTCGTCGCAGACGAAATCCGCCTGCTGTCCGAACAAACCGAAGAAGCGACCGCCCGCATCCAGCAGGTCATCGCCTCGGGGGAAAACCGGATGGAGCATGTGGCAGCATGTCTGGAAACGACCGATCACGCAACCATCAACGGCATTTCGACGCTGCATCAGGCAACGGATACTTTTCAACAAACCTTCGCCATCAGCGAAGCGCTCACCGCGCAGTTTGAAACGATCAGACAGTTGGCCGAATCGATTGCGCATCAAAGCCAGACCATCTCTATCCGCGTGGACAGCCTGACCGACTCCGCCCAGGAAGTCGTCTCGGGCACACAGCAAGCCGTCGCCGCCACCCAGGAAAGCCTCTCCCTCTCGGAGCAGTTCCTGCAAGATTCCGAGCGGCTGGCAGGTATCGTGGAAGATTTGGAGCAGGAAATTCGCTTTTTCCGGGTAGTAGAGAAGCCTTCTGTGTAGAAGAAAGGGCAGGATGCCCAAAAAAGGTGAGCATGAATACTTGAACGCATATGGTGTTTCCATTAAGGTTCAGTTTGTGAGAATTTTGCATACTTTTGAACTCAATGACGACGAACTCACTGATGGAACTGAAATCTATGCAAGATTTATCCACGCTCGTAACGAGAATACAGCCATGGATATTATTAAACGCTATTACCCAGAAGCTGAGTATATGGATTAGGTGAAGCCTTGTTAAAAGTCAAAAAGCCTTCCTTGCGCGGTGAACGCAACGGAAGGCTTTTACATGTGCAGTTCAACCAAAACGCCCACTAATATACGCTTCGGTCTTGTCATTTTCCGGCGAGGTGAAAATTTTCCCTGTCTCGTCCATCTCAATCAGCTCCCCGAGCAAAAAGAACGCCGTTTTGTCCGAGATGCGGGCAGCCTGATGCAAGTTGTGTGTCACGATCACGATGGTATACTCTTCCTTCAATTGCATGACCAGTTCTTCAATCTTCATCGTCGAAATCGGGTCGAGCGCGGAAGCCGGTTCGTCCAGCAGCAAAATCGTCGGCTGCATGGCGATAGCCCGTGCAATGCACAGCCGCTGCTGCTGCCCGCCTGACAAGGAGAGCGCCGAATCGCGCAGACGGTCTTTCACTTCGTCCCACAGCGCCGCTTTGCGCAAGCTTGTCTCCACCAGCTCATCCAGCTCGCGGCGGTCCGTCATTCCGTGAAAGCGCGGAGCGAAGGCGATATTTTCATAGATGGATTTAAAAAACGGATTGGCGCGTTGAAACACCATTCCGACGATTTGCCGCAAGCTCTCGATGTTGACCTGCTCGCTATTGATGTCGATACCGTCGACGACGATGGAGCCTGTGACGCGGCAAGAAGGCACGAGATCGTTCATCCGGTTCAGGCTGCGCAACAGCGTTGATTTTCCACAGCCGGACGGCCCGATAAAGGCCGTGACCGAGTTTCGTTCAATGTCCATCGAAATATTTTTTACCGCTTGCTTTTCCCCGTAGTATACCGAGACATTGTTCGTCTTAATAATCGTATCTTGCATGGTGAGTACGGACATGGCGATCACCTCTCCTTAGTTGGAACCTGACGTCATCTTTTTGTACACCCACGTCCCGAACCAGCGGGCCGAGACATTAAAGAGCAGCACGGCAATAATCAGCACGGCGGCAGCGCCATCCGCCACGTCGCGCGCGTCTGGCACAAGCCCCTCACTGTTCACTTTCCAGATATGCACGGCCAGCGTCTCGGCCGGGCGGAACGGATTCAGCGGCGAAGTCGGGCTATTCAGTGAGAAATCCGCAAAGTTCAGGTTTGGTGAAGACATCCCTGCGGTAAACAGCAAGGCAGCCGCTTCCCCGAAGACACGGCCGGATGCGAGAATCGCCCCGGTAATGATCCCAGGCAAGGCCGCCGGAAGGATGACGGAGACAATTGTCCGCCACTTGGTGATGCCAAGCGCCAGACTCGCTTCTTTTTGGCTGCGCGGCACGTTGCGCAGCGCATCCTCTGTCACACGCACGAGCAGCGGCAGGTTGAAGACGGTCAGCGCAAGAGCGCCGGAGAACAGCGTGTAGCCCCAGCCTGTCATGTTGACGAAGACGAGCAAGCCAAACAAGCCAACGACGATGGACGGCAAGGAAGACAGCACTTCTATACTCATGCGAATAAACTGTGTAAACTTGTTATCCGGCGCGTATTCCGCCATATAAATGCCTGCTCCGATGCCAATCGGCAAGGCGATCAGCATGGTCAAAACCAGCAAATAAATCGAGTTGAACAACTGCGGACCAATCCCGCCCCCTGCGTTGACGATGTCGGGCGGCGAGGTCAAAAAGTCGAGATTCAGCTTGTGCCAGCCTTGCGTCAAAATGAAGCCAAGCAAGCCAATGAGCGTACCGACAATCAAAACGGCAATCAACGTCAAAACAATCGTAGCAACGCGATCCATCAGTCTCGCTCTCATCTACTTCACCAGCCTCTTTCTGCCCAAAAAGCGCAAGATCATAATAAAGACGAACGACATCAGAAGCAGCAGAAGCGCCATGGACCAGAGCGCATTGTTGTACGGTGTTCCCTGAATGGTGTTCCCCATGTTCAGCGTGATGCCGCTTGTCAATGTACTGATCGGATCCAACAGACTGCCCGGAAGCTTCGTCGTGTTCCCGATGACCATCTGCACAGCGAGCGCTTCGCCAAAGGCGCGGGCCATCCCCAATACGACCGCGGTCAGGCAGCCTGGAAGCGCAGAATGCAGCACCACATTCCAGATCGTCTGCCAGCGTGTGGCGCCCAAAGCGAGAGATGCGTTGCGCAAGTCTTGCGGTACTGCCTCAATAGCATCTGTCGCCACGCTGGTGATCGTCGGCAAAATCATCAAGGCAAGCACCAGTCCCCCTGCCAAAAGACTGAAGCCAAGAACGTCAAACTGTTCGCGAATAAAAGGAACCAAAAGCGTCAGACCTACATATCCGTACACTACCGATGGAATGCCAACCAAAAGCTCGATCACCGGCTTCAACACTTTTTTGCCGAAGCCGGGGAAGATTTCCGTCATGAAAATCGCCGCCCCGATCCCGAGCGGTGCCGCGATCACCGCAGCCAAAGCCGTTACCAAAAACGATCCGAGAATGAATGGGAACACACCGTAGAGTGCGGGCTCGCCCTCCGGGTCCCATTTCACCTGTGTTAAAAATTCGCTGATACTGACGCCGTCGACAAAAAAGGTGGACAACCCTTTGGAAGCGATGAAGTACGTTATCGACAAAACAACGATAACCAGCAAGGCCGCACAGAGCATGGCAATCGTTCGCCCCGTCATGTTCTCTGTAAATTGCCGTTTGTTATATGTCAGCATTTTTCGCGCAATCAGCGATTGGCGATTTGTCCCGACCCCTTCAATCCGATGGTTCATGTTCTCCCTCCTAGAAAGAAAACGGCTTTCGCGCAAGCAAAATGAGGGGTAAGGCCCCCCCACCCCTCTATTTTGCTGTTGACCCGTGCGTATCTTATTTTTGTGTTACTTTCCCTTCAGCGTCGCGCTCTACTTTCATGTCTGTGATCGGCAAGAAGCCCAGATCGGTAACGGTCTTCTTTTGCACTTCTTCCGACAGGACGAAATCCAGGAAAGCTTTTGCGCTGCCAGTAGGCTCGCCTTTTGTGTACATGTGCTCATATGCCCACACTGGGTATTTGTTCGTTGCGATGTTTTCTGCGTTTGCTTCCACGCCATCCAGTTTCAATGCTTTTACGGAGTCATTGAAGTAGGACAGAGCCAGATAGCCGATTGCGCCCGGTGTCTCGGCAATGATTTTGCGGACAGTACCGGAAGAATCTTCTGTGATGCCTTCTGCTTCTTCTTTTCCGTCCAGTGCGAATTTGCTGAATGTTGCACGCGTACCGGAAGATTTCGGGCGGTTCACCAGCGTGATTTTCATGTCATCGCCGCCAACTTCTTTCCAGTTGGTGATTTTTCCAGTGAAGATGTCGATCAGTTGCTGTTTGGTCAGGTTGTCTACTTTTACTTGCGGACTAACGGCTGCTGCCATTCCGACAACGGCTACTTTATGGTCAACCAGCTCGTTTGCCGGAATGCCTTTTTTCTCTTCTGCAAAAATATCAGAGTTGCCGATTGTTGCTGCGCCGCTTGCTACCTGGCTCAGCCCTGTTCCGCTTCCTCCGCCTTGTACCTGGATTTGTACACCTTGATTTTTCGCCATAAAGTCTTTGGCCGCTTGCTCGACCAGAGGCTGCAAAGCGGTAGAACCAACTGCTGTGATCGGTTCACCGGATGTTGTTGTCGAACCAGAGTTGCTTTCCGGAGCTGGAGTAGCTGATTGTTGCTGCGCCGGTTGTTGCGCTGTTTGTTGGGATGGAGCCGCACTGTTGCTGCCGCATCCGGCGAGCAGTGCTCCTGCAAATGTCAGCGCCATAAACAGTTTGCCGAGTTTTTTCATTGGATGAAAATCCTCCTTAACAGGTTCGGTTTGTTTTTGTTTCTTACAAGTACAAACTATACAGACCGAATGTTGTTGGATTGTTTTGCGATTGTTAAGCTTTTTTAAAGATGGGGTCAATTCTGGATGAAATGAAAGCGGGCTGTTAACAGCAAAGAAGATGCCGCGGCTGCCTCTCCAAAAAGAAAAAAGTTGGGCGGGAAAAGCAATGTTTTTCCGCCCAACTTTTTCTTTTGGGAGTCATTCTCTTCGCTGCCATTACCGCATCGGCAATCACTGTTTTGGTAGGCAAAAAAGCCGCTGCTACACTCCGAATGGAGGATGAAACTGCGTATCCGTAGAGCGTTGGTGCAGACTGTAGAATAAAAGAACTGGTTTTCCTTCGCCAGTTATACTTTGTACCCCAGTTTCAGTTGGCCATTTTACTTGTCTGGAATGGCCTCAATCATCTCGTCAATCACACGAGTCACATGATGGGCCGGGATATACAGTTTCATTTTATCGGCTAAAGCAAGACAACGTAAAGTTTCGTCAATCCCGATAGCAAATCTCTCTCTTTGGAGTTCATAAATCGCTTTCTGATAGCGAAAACGGAAATGTCGGCTAGCACTTAATCCGTTAAGGTCATCTTCCCTGTAGCTGGTATATTCTGAAAAACGCTCTAATACCTCATCAATACAAAATCCGTATTTGTTTGCACATTCCATGATCGTTACTAATGCAGGAAATATTTCTTCTGGATAATCAGCAAGGAAGTTTATACACTCAGGTAAAATTTCGTAATTGCCCAACAGCATATCAAGGGTATATGAATTAATTTTTGCCCAAACTCGAAACTTTTCTACCTCTTGTTTTCCCGTCTCATCAAGAAACTCAAACCATCCTAAATCAGCATAACCTTGTATATACTTCTTAGCCTCTTCATACAGCCGTTGTTTTTTCAACGCTGCCGCCTTGAGAAGAAATCCTTGCCCATAGTACACAACTAAATGACGTTCCGTTTTGGGTAAATCATTAGCTTTAGAGCTTGTCCGTCTACGCAATTCGTTTTCGTAGACGATCGTGGCTAAATTCCGTAACTCATCAGCATATTTCTCGACATCTTTCCACCTGCACATCATGAAACATACGTTTGCTAACTGTAACAGCGCATCCAGTTGGACATTCTCGGGAAGTCGTTTCCAATACGAATCAAAACGAATAACAGCCTTCCAGTTTTCTTCAGTATTTGTTCCTTGCACCGCCCGAAATAATCGGTATTGACTCATCACAAATTGGTCGGAATAACTATCTTTCTCGTTATCAATGACCAACTCATAAAAAAGCACCGACTCCTTCTGTTTGCCGCTCTGAAATAACTGTTCTGCCACAGAAAAGAGAATCGAAGTGTTTTTGGGATTCTCTAGCAGGTTAGAAACAATCGCTTTAATACAATCCTCCCGCCCGATCTCTGCACACCGAACCAAATACGGTACTAATCGCGGACGTGAAATTTTCCCTTCGGATAAACACTCTTCCGGATACAATTCATACAGCCATCCAGGAGCATGTCCAAAAGCCTTGGCCATCGCATCCAACTGGTTCACTGTAATGGCACGCGACGGATTGTTATTTAGCATCTCACTCAAATGTCCCGTGCCAATACCGCTCAATTCACTGAGTTTGCTAAGTGTATACCCGTTCTCCTTCAAGCTTTTTTGAATCTCAGACCGCAACGACCGCTGCATGGTCTCTTGTAGCTCCATGAAACTCCCCCTTTCCTTAAAATAATCCTATCTATATTTTACAATTTTTTATATATATAGTAAATCTTTTCCTCAATCTTGTATTAACAACGCGGACATGCTGGACGTAATCTGAGACTCCCAACCGAGGGCTTATTTGCGTACATGGAGAAAACTATGGTTTTTGCATCATTTTCATCTGAATTTGCAAGAGGTATGTATCCAACTGCTGACTGAGCGACACAACCTCATCGTGCAAAAAATCACCCTTTTCCAAAAACAGTCGAACCAGCTGCTCACGCAAGTGTTCTACAGTTTTGAGTAGATCGTCTGTTTCCTGAAAATCTCCCCCTTCCTGCTCTAAAGATTGCGTGATACATTTATTGATAGGAGTGGAAACTTTTCCTCCTATGGACGTTCCTTTGACCTGGCGAGGGGCTGAAACGTCCTGCTCACACCTTATCGCTCCTATGAATAACGCCCCCTTTTTTTTACAAATAAGGACAATATTCACTATACAGCAATCCCCTAAAAAACCGCCCTTAGAAAAATGGGGAAAACAAAAAAAGTTGGGCAGGAAAACAATGTTTCCCGTCCAACTTTTTTGTTTTTTGCTGGAAAGTAGCGAGGCGGATACCCGCCCCCCTTTCGTGAATCGTGAGGCAAAGCTATTCGTTGTCCCGCGTCAATGGCTCCGAAACATCAACATGCCCCATCAACGATTCGGCTTTTTTGCCGTCCTCCAGAATGACGATTTGCTTTACCTCCGGGAACTGGAAGAAGGTTTTCTTCAACGCATCCAGCGCCATCCCTTCGCCGCTTGAACCCAGGTTGTACTGGTTTTTGCTGTCCGCATCAATCGTCAGCGTGCCATCCGCAAATGTGACGTCATGATAGTGGAAGTCTTTCCAAAGCGGAAAATGAGCTTCTGCTTTTGTCGGCTTCTCCAGAAGCGAGAGGGTTTTCTTGTACTTTTCGATGTCCTCTGCAAAAGTGATTTCCTGTTCCTCTGCTTGCAGCTCCATCAGGTCACTATCGGAGTAGTAAACGGTAACGACCTGTTTGTTCAGTGTCGGCTCTGCTGTCGATGGGTCAGTGTTTGCGCCAGATGGTTGTTCAACAGGTGCCGTAGGCTGCGGTGCGGGAGCCGTATTTTGTCCGCAACCGGCCATTAGCAGCACAGCCAGAGCAGCCACCCAGATCATCCGACTTTTTTTCATCGTGAAAGCCTCCCTTACTGATAAGACTGATAGTATTCACGGATCGCCGCAACGAGGGCTTTCGCGATTTTGTCCTGGAATGCAGGTGAAGTCAGCAGCGCATTTTCTTGCGGATTGGACAGGAAGCCTGTCTCTGTCAAAACAGCAGGCATTGTGGTGTTCTTGATAACGTAAAAACCGCTCACCTTGACTCCCCGATCCGGGAACTGCGTTGCCCCTTGCAAATGCTTGTGTACAATTTGCGCGAATGTCTTGCTGTTTGCATGATAATAGAAGGTTTCCGTACCGCCTGTGGTCGGTTTCGGGAAGGCGTTGGCGTGAATGGACAAAAACAGGTCCGCTTCCAGCTCATTTGCGATCGCCACACGCTCGGACAGTTCGTAGAACACATCTGTCGTGCGCACAGGCACTACTTGAAACTCCGGATATTGCTTCAGCAAAGCGACTACCTTGTTGGCGACGGCCAGATTGTAGTCTTTTTCGTGGTTGCCCGCCACTCCCAACGTACCAGGGTCTTTTCCGCCATGACCTGCGTCGATTACAATGAGGTATCCTGTTTTCTTCGGCTTTGGCGTCAGCTTTACTTCAATGCCGTCTTTGGTATATGCCAGATTATACTCGCTCTTCTGATTCAACTCAATCACGACGCGCACAGTCTCTGGCGAAGCACTGTACTGGCTGTACCGCAGGTTGGCGATCAGCGGCTCTTCTTTTGGCTCGCTGGCTGCTGCCTGCTGCTCGTCCAGGAAGTCGGTTTCTTCCGCATCCCGCTCATCGTCCTCATCCTCAGCGGAAGCAGCTTGCTTGCGATCCTCTGACACTTCGCTTCTGCCGTTTTCTTCTTTTGCTTTCAACTCTTCCACCAGATTGTCTGCCAATGCAGTTTGCGGGAGGTCCAGCACGATACGATGGGGTCCGGTGAGCACAAAAGAATTTGCCTGCACAGGCAGCTTCATATTAATCTGTACGCGATCCCCATCCTGTGTAACCCCTGTCAGCCGATTGAGTCTTTCGATTTCAACCAGATTCTTTTTCTTGTTCCAGACAATGGAACCACCAAGCTCGTCCTCTACCTGCTCGATGGGAAGAACAAGCTCGCTGTCGATGGTCATGCCGCGTTCCGGGCGATTCCAGACAAATCCTTTTTGCCCGACCTGCTCAGCGACCGCATCAGCAGACACATACATGGTGTCCGACACGTGATACAGCTTGATCGCTTTTTCAGGCGCACGACCGTTCAACGTAACTTGCGGCGTTTCGTTTGCAATGACAGTGCGGGAGCTGTTGTCCCACCCTACCGTAATCCCGAGCGATTCCCCGACAAACCGCAGAGGGAGCAGCATACGCTGCTGGGCGATAACAGGCGGCGTATCCAGCTTGACCTGCTTGCCGTTCAGCGTCGCTGTGCGCGAGTCCAATGTGAGGGAAAGCTGCGTCGTTCCTCGTGTAATCACCGCTGTCCGCTTCGCTTCGTTCCAGGCGACATCCGCGCCCAGACCTTCTGCGATGACACGCACGGGAACCAGTGTCCGCCCGCTCTTGATTACTGGTGGCACATCCGGGGTAACTGCTTGTCCACCGATCATCAGGTTGACGGCTTCCTCAGTTGCACTACTTGCCGCAGCCGCCCAACCGGGGATAAGCAGCAGGACCAGCAGCGCCAGAAGCAGAGGGTAAAATCGTCTTTTCATCCTGACCTCCTCCGTGATGTCTGTTCTGTTCTGTGATGTGGTGTAAGCCCAAGCGCAACGTTCACCATTCTATTAGACGCTTCATGATCTGTAAAGTTTATAGTCTTTTCGTACCAAAAAGACAAAAGACTGCCCCTTTTGACAAAGAGGCAGTACATGCAAGCGAAAAAGCTGTCGATTACCGGAACAACCCGCGCCGTTCTCTTCGGCTTACTTCTTCTACAGGCCCTTTCAGCATGTTCAAGCCTCCGTTGGAGATGAACTGCTGAATCATGGACAGGACGGCCGGATTGGACAGCACTTTGATGGAATCGGCCACCTTCGGATTTTTCAGTTGCGGGATCGCCCCGCTCAGATGCGGCAACAGCGGCAGCAAATCTTCGAGCGAAATCGCAGGCTTTGGTTTCTCCTGGACGGGCTGCACATGAATCGGACGCCGACGCGCTCCAAACAGAATGCTGCGCCGCGGTTGCTGACTGGAAGCGGCCTTCAGCCTTCCGAGCGTATCCTTCATGTCCTGCAAATCTTGCTTCATCTGGTTCATCTCGCGCATCATCTGGGCATTGCTCTCATTGTGCGCATCCGCCAGTTTGTGCATCGTCTCCAGCAGTTGTCCCTGAGCGTTAGCCTGCTTCTTTCTCTTTCTGGTCCTGGCAGCGATAATCCCACCTCCCTCCTGGTAAGCCCCCCTTTACTTGAAGCGCTTTTTCAGGCTGTCGATGTCTTTTGCGCTGACACCCTTTTTGGAAAGCTTGTTCAGCAGGCTACCGACATTTTCAGTCCTGGACATATGCCGAAACTTCTCCACATATCCGTTCAGTTCCTTATCCGTGAAGTTTTTGCCGACTTTTTTGCCCAAATCGCGGATGACTTCCTTCAAGCCTGCATCCGTCTTCAGCTTATCCTTGGGAATGGACCTTACCATATTGAGCAGTTTGCCAATATCCACAGCGTTCCCCCCTGGTTGCAGTTTGTTCCTTTTTACTCTATGTAGCCGGGAGCACAATGGATTGGTCATTTGTCCATGCCGGAGAAAAAAAGAAGAAGGGCAGCGCATCCCTTCTTCTTTGAATCATTTCCTCATATAAGATTACGGCTTGATTTCGATGTATTTGAAGTCCAGCATGCCAAGTCCGTCCAAAATCACACCGTCAACTTTCTCGTTTTGCAGCCAACTCTGGGCATAGTAGTAAATCGGCATAATCGGCATTTCGTCCATTAAAATTTGCTCCGCCTGGGCCAGAAGCGCTTTCCGTTTTTCCGGGTCCTGCTCCAATGCAGATTGATTCAAGAGCTCTTTGTATTTGGGATGTTCCCAGCCCGTGTCGTTGTTTCCGCCGTTTTTGTCCTTGAACATTTCCAAAAAGTTGAACGGATCGTTAAAGTCGCCGAGCCAACCCATACGCGAAATCTGGTATTTCCCTTGGTGTACGTCTTCCAGAAATGCTCTCCACTCTTTGTTCTCCAGCTTCACGTCTACTCCGAGCTTTTTCTTCCACTGGTCCCTGATTTCTTCCGCAATCACTTTATGAGCAATCCCCGTGTTATAGGTGATCGTGATTGGAGGCAGTTTTGCGATTCCCGCTTCCTTCATCCCCTCCTGGAGCAGCTTTTTGGCCGCTTCTGTGTCATTGTCTGTAAAGTAGCCGCCGGAGCTAACAGCCATGGTCGGCGGCACAAAACCTGTTGCGGGAAGGTTGTTAGCCGTCATGGCTTCCACCAAAGCTTGACGATCCAGGGCATAGGCAAAAGCTTTACGGATTTTGGCATTGTGAAAAGGCGCTTGCTCTGTGTTGAAGCGATAGAAGTAAGTGCCCGCGATGGGATGCGTATGAAACAGAGCTGGCGACTCCGAGGCAAGCTCGAAATCCATCGGGACGTCAGAGAAAGGGGCGCCTGCCCAATCCAGATCACCGTTGCGAAACATCTCCAGCTCTATATACCCGTCATCAATCATGGAAAATTCAATCTTGTCCAATTTTACATGCTGTTTGTCCCAGTAGTTCTGGTTTTTCGTCAGAACGAGCTGCTGCTTGGGCTTCCAAGTCTCGATTTGAAAAGGACCGTTCCCTACTATTGTCTTGGGATTGCTCGCCCATTCCTTGTCGGCTTCCACGACTTTTTTGTTAAGCGGATAATAGGTGTGAAAAGCTGTCAACTCCGTGAAAAACGGGGTCGGGTTGGTCAGCTCCACAACCAATGTTTTTGCGTCGACGGCTTTGACACCAACGTCACTCGCTGTCCCGGTCCCCTTGTTGTACGCTTCCGCTCCTTTTATATAGTAGAGCTGGTAGGCGTAACCCGATGCTGTCTTGGGGCTTAGCGCACGTTTCCAGGCGTATTCGAAATCATGGGCGGTTACCGGATCGCCATTGCTCCATTTGGCAGGGCGAATTTTGAATGTATAGGTCTTGCCGTCAGCCGAAACCGTATAACTTTCCGCCGCTGCTGCATGTATTTTTCCGTCTTTGTCCAAACGGGTCAATCCTTCGAAAATTGCCCTGCTGATGGTAGCGGACGTCGTGTCTTCGGCAATGCCCGGGTCTACGGTTAAGAGATGGAAAGACAGGTTCATCCTTAATACTTTTGCTTTTGGCTCCGCCGCCTGCCCGACCTCCGCATATCCTGCCAGACTCCCGCCGAGAAGCAGCATGGCAAAAGCAGCTGCAAAAACATTCTTCTTCACGATCAAGCACCTCTTTTTTATATACACTTCTAGCATCAGTATACAAGAAAAAGTCAGTTTTGGCTTATTTTGCTTTTCGCTCGAACCAAAAAGAAGAGAAGCGTCAAGAACGCCTCTCTTCCTTAAATCGGCTGCATTTCTTCTATTATTGCTTGATGTCAGCGAATTTGTAGTCAACAGCACCCAGACCGTCGATGATTACGCCGTCAACCTTGTCGTTTTTCACCCAGGATTGCGTGTAGTAGTAGATTGGCATGATTGGCATTTCATCCATCAGGATTTGCTCAGCTTCAGCCAGGATCGCTTTACGTTTGTCCGGATCTGTTTCCAGAGCGGATTGGTTCAGCAGCTCTTTGTACTTCGGATTTTCCCAGCGAGTGTCGTTGTTTCCGCCGTCTTTATCCTTGAACATTTCCAGGAAGTTGATTGGATCGTTGAAGTCACCCAGCCAACCAGCGCGAGCTACCTGGTATTTACCTTGGTGTACGTCATCCAGGTATACTTTCCACTCTTTGTTTTCCAGCTTCACGTCTACGCCGAGGTTTTTCTTCCATTGGTCTTGAATTGCCTCTGCGATCTTTTTGTGAGCTTCGGAAGTGTTGTAGGACAGAGTCAAAGTTGGCAGCTTGCTGATGCCAGCTTCTTTCATACCTTCTTCCAGCATTTTCTTCGCGGTTTCGATGTCGTTGTCCTTGAAGTAGCCATCTGCTTTCACAGACATGCTTGGTGGTACATAACCAGTTGCCGGCAACTGACCAGCCTGCAGGATGTTGTCGATCAGGCTTTGACGGTCGATCGCGTAAGCAAACGCTTTACGGATTTTCACGTTGTTAAATGGCGCTTTTTCTGTGTTGAAGCGGTAGAAATAAGTACCCGCGATTGGTTGGGTAATCATTTTTCCAGAGTCTTTCAGAGCAGGAATCGCGTCAGTTGGCAATGCGGAAGTTGGAGCACCTGCCCAATCCAGCTCGCCGTTTTCAAACATGGACAGCTCCGTGTTCTCATCTTCTACCATGGAGAACTCGATTTTGTCCAGTTTTACGTTGTCTTTATCCCAGTAGTTTTCGTTTTTCACGACAACCAGCTTGCTCTTGTGTTCCCAGGTTTCCATTTTGAACGGACCGTTACCCACGATGGTTTTCGCGTCACTAGCCCACTTGTCGTTGGCTTCCACTGTTTTTTGGTGAACAGGGAAGTAGGTTCTGAACGCTACCAGCTCCAGGAAGAACGGAGTCGGGTTTTCCAGTTCCACTTCCAGAGTCTTGTCGTCGAGCGCTCTTACACCAACGTCTTCTACTTTACCAGTACCTTTGTTGTATGCTTCCGCACCCTTCACATAGTACAGTTGGTACGCGTAGTTGGAAGCTGTTTTCGGATTGAGCGCGCGCTTCCAGGCGAATTCGAAATCTTTCGCGGTTACAGGATCGCCGTTGCTCCATTTTGCATCGCGAATTTTGAATGTATATTTTTTACCGTCTTCCGATACGGTATAGCTTTCTGCTGCTGCTTCTTGCACTTTGTTGTCTTTGCCTACACGAGTCAGACCTTCGAAGGTAGCAAGGATGATAGTACCGGAAGTAGTGTCTTCCGCGATACCTGGGTCTGCTGTTGGGGGCTCGGAGTGCAGGTTCAATTTCAACACTTTCGGTCCCGCTGCTGGTGCAGAGGTTTCCGTATTATTGCCTGCTGTATTGTTATCTGCTGGCGCTGCCTGGTTGCCGCCGCATCCTGCGAGTGCCGCACCAAGAACGAGGATGGAACTCATTGCTACAAAAACATTCTTTTTCATACAAGTAATCCCCCTTTTCTAAATCTTTTATCAATATACACGATTGTATATTATTATTAAATATGTTTTAGAATGATTTAATAAAATTTTATTTATTTATAAAAATAGTTAATGTTTTATAAAGAATTATGGGCGAACGAAACTCTGCTCGTCTGCCCCTTTATTTTCCGCAAAAAAAGGAAGGGCTATCCGCCCTTCCCGCATTTTTTCTGTCGATTGTTTTTTCTTATTTGATGTCCGCCCATTTCCAGTCTACGAAGCCGAGACCGTCGAGAACAACGCCTTGTACTTTGTCGCTCTTCACATAGGAATGGGTGTAGAAGTAGATTGGCGCCGCTGGCATTTCGTCCATGAACAGAGCTTCTGCTTCTGCCAGAATCTGTTTGCGTTTTTCCGGATCTTTTTCAACCAAAGATTGGTTCAGCAGCTGTTGATACTTCGGATTTTCCCAGTTGGTATCGTTGTTGCTGCCTTTTTTCAGCCTGAACAGATCCAGGAACGTGTATGGATCGTTGTAGTCGCCAGTCCAGCTGGAGCGAGCGATCTGGAATTTGCCTTGGTGCAGGTCGTCCAGGAATACTTTCCACTCTTTGTTTTCAAGCTTCACTTCTACGCCGAGCGCTTTTTTCCATTGGTCCTGGATTGCTTCGGCAATTTTCTTGTGCGCTTCGGAAGTATTATAGGAAAGAGTCACAGTTGGCAGCTTGGTGATGCCTTCCTCCTTCATCCCTTCCTCCAGCAGCTTTTTCGCAGTTTCCACATCGCCGTCCTTGAAGTACGGGCCAGTTGCTACTGCCATGGTTGGAGGCACCAGACCCATTGCCGGCTCCTGGTTCGCTTGTGTCACGTTGTCGATGATTGTTTTCCGGTCAATCGCATAAGCGAACGCTTTGCGAATTTTCGCGTTGTTGAATGGCGGCTGCTCGGTGTTGAATTTGTACAGGTACGTACCAGCAATTGCACGGGTTTGCATTTTGCCGGCCTCTTTCAACGCCGGAATCGCATCTGTCGGGAGTGCGCTGATCGGAGCACCTGCCCAATCCAGATCGCCATTGTCAAACATGGACAGCTCGGTGTTTTCATCCTCTACCATGGAGAAGTCGATCTTGTCCAGTTTTACAACGTCTTTATCCCAGTAGTTCTCGTTTTTCACGAGAACGAGCTTGCTCTTGTGCTCCCAGGTCTCGATCTTGAACGGGCCGTTTCCTACGTGGGTTTTGGCGTCACCCGCCCAGTTTTGTGTGGATTCGACTACCTTTTGGTTCACTGGGAAGTAGGTGTAGAAAGCCGTCAGCTCCAGGAAGAATGGAGTCGGGTTTTTCAAGGTAACAACCAGTGTTTTGTCATCGGTTGCTTTGACACCTACATCTTCTGCTTTCGCTTTGCCAAGGTTGTACTCCTCCGCGTTTTTCAGATAGTACAACTGGTAAGCATATGTAGAACCGAGTTTCGGATCGAGCACTCGCTTCCACGCGAATTCAAAGTCTTTCGCCGTTACCGGGTCGCCGTTGCTCCATTTGCTGTCGCGCAAGTGGAATGTATAGGTAAGTCCATCTTCAGAGACCTCAATTTTTTCCGCTACGGATTCATGCGGCTTGCCATCTTCACCGATACGCGTCAGTCCATCAAAAGTCGCACGCATGATCGCACCGGATATGGAATCCTCCGCTAAACCAGGATCAGCCGTTGGCGGCTCAGTCTTCATATTCATGCGCAAAATTTTTGGACCGCTTGTTTGTTCACTTTCAGCAGAATTTCCTTGCTTTCCTGCTTGCTCGCCGCCGCCACATCCAGCCAGCGCTGCACTCAGGACCAGGATGGAGCTCATCGCAGCAAATACGCTTTTTTTCATTCAAATTGACCCCCTTTGATACGTGTAACACTCCTTGGAAGCTGCTTCCATAAATATACTGCATTTTCAACAATATTAAAGGTAATTTAAGCAAGATTAATTTTCTTTTATCCAAAGATCAAATTGTATGAAAGGAAATAAATTGATCGTTTGTCACATGAAGTTTTCCTCGTCCAAGAAAAACTATGCGAATCCTGGAAGCCCAGGCAAAACAAAAGTCCCCTTCCATCGCGAAAAAGCGATGTCACAGGGGACTTGATTTACAATGATAAAGTTTGGATTTTCCGGTGATTCTCTCCAGCAGCGAACTGCCTGTGGGGGTTTTCAGCTGTTACTCGACCATTTCCGCCCACTTCAGATCAATAAAGCCCAGTCCGTCTACTTGCACGCCTTTTACTTTATCGTTTTGTACCCATACATCCACGTCCGTAAACAGTGGAATGACAGGCATGGCATCCATGAAAATTTGCTCAGCTTCTGCAAACAGCTGCTTGCGCTTCTCCGGATCGGTTTCCAGGGCAGACTGCTTCAACAACTCCTTGTAGCGCTCGTTCTCCCAGCCGGTGTCGTTGGTTCCGGTGTTCGCATCGCGGAACATTTCCAGGTAGTTGATCGGATCGTTGAAATCGGCATTCCAGCCCAAACGGCCAATCTCGTAGTTCAGTTCATGCAAGTCTTGCAAATGCACCTTGAATTCTTTATTCATCAGCTTCACGTCGATGCCCAGGTTGCGCTTCCACTGATCCTGCATCGCTTCGGCGATTTTTTTGTGGCGGTCTGTCGTGTTATACGACAAGGTGATGGTCGGAAGCTGGCTCAGCCCCAGTTCCTGCATGCCTTCTGCCAGCAGCTTTTTCGCTGTCTCCACGTCGTTGTCGCGGAAGTAGCCCTCCGGCTTGATCGCCATAGATTGCGGCAGCATTCCCATCGTAGGCACCTGGCCGACCTGTGTGATGTTGTCCACGATGCTTTGTCGATCAATCGCATAAGCAAGTGCCTTGCGAATTTTTTCGTTTTTCAGCACTCCTTTGGTGGTGTTGATTTTGTACCAGTACATGGTCGCCTTTGGATGAACGACGAGTTTTCCGGATTCTTTCAGTGCCGGAATCGCATCGGTTGGCAGGCCGCCAAGCGGTTGCCCCGCCCAGTCGAGCTCGCCGTTTTCAAACATGGACAGCGCTGTATTATCATCCTCAATCATCACAAACTCGATCCGGTCCAGCTTGACTGCGTCTTTGTCCCAATAGTTTTCGTTCTTCTCAAAAACGATCTTGCTCTTGTGCTCCCAGGCTGTCATCTTGAATGGCCCGTTGCCCACGTGAGTTGCTGCCTCATGCGCCCAGTTCGGATTTGCCTCTACGACCTTTTTGTCTACAGGATAATACGTGTAAAATGCGGTCAGTTCCAGGAAGAACGGTGTCGGGTTTTCCAACGTGACTTCCAGTGTTTTGTCATCAAGGGCTTTTACACCCAGCTCCTCAGGTTTCGCCTGGCCTGCGTGTACTTTTTCTGCGTTTTTGATGTAGTAGAGCTGATACGCGTATTCAGCTCCAAACTTTGGATCCAGGACGCGTTTCCAGGCGTATTCAAAGTCGTGCGCCGTCACCGGGTCGCCGTTGCTCCACTTGGAGTCGCGAATGGTAAACGTATATACGCGCTTGTCTTCGGAAATTTTCACATCGGACGCAACCGAGTTCATCGGCTTCGCGTCTTTGTCCAGCCTCGTCAAGCCGTCAAAAGCCGCACGGACGATCGCCCCTGAGGTAGCATCCTTGGCCAGTCCAGGGTCTGCTGTCGAAGGCTCGCTGGTCAGATTCGCCCGGAACACTTGCGGCTTGTTGCTGGCAGTCGCAGGTGCTGCTTCTCCCGCCTGCTGTTTTGCAGGTTCATCCGAAGGCGTGCTTCCTCCACAGCCTGCCAAAATATTTCCTGCGGCCAATGACATGGCGATAAAAAGTTTAACATTTCTCTTCATCGGAATTTCCCCCTGATAAATTTTTTTCTATCGCAACCACAATATACGACAAGAAAAAATGTTTGAAAATGGGGTGTAGTTAGTTTTAATCAAATTTTATGAATATTTAATCTTTAATAAACAAAAATAAACCCAACCAGCCACTCGGGCTCATTGGGTCTATTTGTTGAACCATCCATCACTTTTTTTAGAACGCTGGAACGATGGAACCTTTGTATTCATCCTCGATGAATTTTTTCACTTCAGGAGAGTTCAGTTCTTTCGCCAGCTTTTGGATCGCTTCGGAATCTTTGTTGTCAGGACGAGCTACCAGGTAGTTCGCATATGGAGATTCTTTGTCTTCGATGAACAGAGCGTCTTTCGTTGGCACGAGCTTCGCTTCGAGCGCGTAGTTGGTGTTAATCAGCGCCAGGTCTACTTCTTCCAGAACGCGTGGCAGCATTGCTGCTTCAACCTCTTTGAATTGCAGGTTTTTCTTGTTTTCTACAATGTCTTTTACTGTTCCGCTGATGCCAGCGCCTTCTTTGAGCTTGATAACGCCGTTTTTCTCCAGGAGAGCGAGGGCGCGGCCGCTGTTGGTCGGGTCGTTTGGCAGCGCGATTGTAGCGCCATCCGCCAGTTCGTCAACGGATTTCACCTTTTTGCTGTAAGCGCCAAACGGCTCGATGTGTACAGCCACTACAGGTTGCAGATCCATGTTTTGTCCTTTATTGAAGTCTTCCAGGTAAGGTTTGTGTTGGAAAAAGTTTGCATCCAGTTGTTTTTCGTTGAGCTGTACGTTTGGTTGTACGTAATCGGTGAACTCTTGTACTTCCAGGTTTACGCCTTGTTCTTTCAGTTTTGGTGCAATGTGCTTCAGGATTGCTGCGTGTGGAACCGGAGAAGCGCCTACTTTCAGTGTCACTTCTTGTTGTCCGCCTTGAGCGCCGCCTTCAGCTGGAGCCGGAGCTGTTTCGGATTTGCTTCCGCACGCTGCCAGAGAAAATGCCAATACAGTAGAAAGTACAGATACAACCAGCTTTTTCATAAATGATTTCCCCCTACTTCTTTGATTTTTGTCCTTGCAACTTCTATGGGAAAGACCTTACTTGCGGCTGAAGCGCAATACGAGGCGATCACCCAGCGACTGTAAGATCTGAACCAACACAAGCAAAATGACGACAGTGACAATCATGACATCCGTCTGGAAGCGTTGATAGCCGTAACGGATGGCCAAATCCCCCAGACCGCCGCCACCGATTACCCCGGACATGGCGGTATAGGACACGAGGGCAACGGTTGTGATCGTAATTCCGGCAACCAGTCCCGGACGAGACTCTGGCAACAGGACGTTCCAGATGATTTGCCAATTGGACGCTCCCATTGACTGAGCCGCTTCAATGACCCCGCGATCTACCTCGCGCAGAGAGGTTTCCACCAGCCGCGCAAAGAATGGAGCAGCACCGATCACGAGCGGCGGAATCGATCCGAGTACGCCGAGCGAAGTTCCCACAATCAGCTTCGTAACCGGAATCAGCAAGATCATCAGGATGATGAACGGTACGGAACGCAGCACGTTGACGATGAATGAGGCAACCGTGTAGAATGCCTTGTTTTGCAGCAACTGTCCACGCGAAGTAAGGAATAGGATGATTCCCAGCGGCAAGCCGATCAAAATCGTAAACAGCGTGGAGAAGCCAAGCATCGTCAGTGTATCTAGTGTACCCTCCGCAATCTCCGACCAATCCACATTTTCCATTGTCCAGTCCATCTATATCACCTCTACTTCCAAGCCACGCTGACGCAACGTCTCGATGGTTTTTTCGTTTTGGCGAACATCGCCTTCCAGTTCGACGACCAGTTGGCCGTACGGCGTATCCTTCATGCGAGAAATCGTTCCCTGCAAAATACTGAACACAGTGCCTGTCTCCTGCATCGTCTGGAACAAAATCGGCTGGTACGTCTTTTCGCCCAGGAAAGTGACACGTGCAATCGTGCGGTTCCCCGCTGCTTTTTCGTGCGCAACTGCTTCGCGCAGCTCGGTGGAATCGGCCACTTGCTCGACAAATTCCTGTGTCGTCGGATGCTGCGGCTTGAGAAACACATCCAGCACCTTGCCCGACTCGACGATTTTTCCGCCATCGATCACGCCTACGCGGTCGCAAATCGAGCGGATCACGTGCATCTCGTGCGTAATCAGCACGATGGTCAATCCCAGCTTGCGGTTGATGTCCAAAAGCAGGGCCAGAATCGAGTTGGTCGTCTGCGGATCGAGCGCGGAAGTCGCTTCGTCGCACAGCAGCACTTTCGGATCGTTCGCCAACGCCCGCGCGATGCCGACGCGCTGCTTCTGACCGCCGGACAGTTGCGACGGGTATTTGTCCCGATGCGCTTCCAGCCCTACCAGCTTGAGCAAGTCGTCCACCTTTTTCTGAATCTCCGCCTTGGGACGCTTGGCCAGCTTGAGCGGAAACGCGACATTTTCGCCAACGGTCGCCGAGGACAGCAGGTTAAAATGCTGGAAAATCATCCCGATCTCCCGACGTTTTTCCTGCAGCTTGGCGTCGTCAAGCTTGGTCAAATCCACCCCGTCGACGATGACCTGTCCCGACGTGGGACGTTCCAGCAGGTTGATGCAGCGGATCAGGGTACTTTTCCCTGCGCCGGAATGGCCGATAATCCCGTAAATTTCTCCTTTCTCAATGGAAAGGTCAATTCCGAGCAATGCAGGAATCGTCTTGCCCTGCACCTGATAGCTTTTATGCAAATTTTGTAATTGAATCAACGCATCCACCTCCTGGCAAATCTGTATACATCCCTTGTGAAAAATAGAAAACCCCTTTTTTCACAAACGAAAAAGGGGCTGCAACGCATGTATACGTTCGCATCCACCCTTCTCATCTATCAAGATCCAACCAATCTTGTAGGAATTGGCACCGCGACGTCCATTTTCCAAAAAATGAACCGGTTGCCGGGCTTCATAGGGCCTGTCCCTCCGCCTCTCTTGATAAGAAAGATTTCTACGTATATGATGTTCGGTTTTTCAATTTTGATGATACAAACCGGATTATATCCCTTTTGAAAATATCCCGTCAATAGCAATCACAGGAAAAACTTTTTTGATCTACTTTTTGTAAAACATCTGCCCGAAACCGCATCAAAAAAACAGCACACTCAATCTGGCGTGCTGTTTTCGTTGCTTTCTGTCGTGCCATTCGTTTGCGAAACCGACGCTTCTGTCGGCGGCTGCAATTTTTCCTGAATGAAGGACTGAACCTGATCGACATCGGGAATGAGTACCGCGCCTGCCCGATGGGATTCACGAAACATTCCCATAGGCGGCAGTTGGTAGTTGCCTGGCTCCACGGTGTTCAGTTTCAGCCCAAGCGCAGACAGTTTCAGCATATCCATGGAACTGATGTTTGTCTGGATATACGGCGTCACTTCTTTGAGGATCGACGGCAACTGCATCAGTGTCGCGCCGCTCTTCATCTGGCTAACTACAGCCGTCAGCAGCTTGCGTTGACGCTCTGTACGCGTGTAGTCGGATGTTGCGTCATGACGGAAACGTACGTATTGCAGAGCCTTGTCTCCATCCAGTTGCTGCAGGCCCTTTTTCAAATTAATATCGTAGACGCCTTTATCTGTCGGGTCATGGTAATACATATTTTTTTCCACATCAATCTCGACGCCGCCAACGGAGTCGATCAATGCCTTGAAGCCTTCAAAATCTGTGATGACGTAGCGGTCCACAGGAAGTCCTGTAAACTGGCTGACGGTCTTCATCGCCAGCTCCGGTCCTCCGTCCACAATCGCGGAGTTGATGCGCGAGCTGCCGTGCCCCGGAATGTCCACGTACGTATCTCGCAAAATGGAAAATACATCGTAACGCTTGGAGACGGGGTCGATGCTGACCAGCATCATCGAGTCCGAACGGGGAAGCCCGTTGTTTTTCATTCCCCTGCGGTCCACCCCCATCAAGAGGATGTTCACCCGCTCTTCGCCGTCCCATTCGGGAATCTCGGCCGCTTTCGTCGAGGCCCCTCCATCAAGGGCAGGCGTAATGACATTGGGCTCTTGAATATCTTGAGCAAATTGATAAAAAGAGTATCCGTAGTAACCTGCTGTCGCGGCAACCACGACGAGCATCAGGAGCAACACCCGTTTCCACATTCGCATAAAAAATGACTCCACCTTTTGTTCTCGGTATCACATGGGCACATCCCACCACTTGTTTAGTATACTCGAATCTTTCCGTTATGGAGCAGCCTTTATTTGGTGGATCTTGCTGAAAATATAAAACAAGACGCCCGTTCCCGAGCGTCTCGTCATGGTCGTTTTTGCTTATTTGTACGTGTCGTAAGCGGTAGTCAACAGGTTTGCGATCGTTTGCAGATCATTGTTCTCGATCTGATGGCGCTCGATCATCGTCATGATTTTGCCGTCCTTCATGATCGCAAAAGACGGGGACGATGGCGCGTAGCCTTCGAAATACTCGCGTGCTTTTGCTGTTGCTTCCTTGTCTTGACCTGCAAATACGGTGTAGAGGTTGTCTGGCTTGGAAGGATGGTTCAAGGAATGAACCACTGCCGGCCGAGCCAATCCTGCCGCGCAGCCACAAACAGAGTTTACGACGACCAAAGTCAGACCTTTTGCATTTGGCAGCGTCTGCTCAACCTCTTCTGCTGTGCGCAGTTCTACAAATCCGTTGCGAGTCAGCTCGTCGCGCATCGGCTGAATGACCTGGCTCATATATGCTTCATAAGACATCATGGGGCAACCTCTCCTTTTGTATCACGTTTCCATATACGTAGTATTATAACCCGATCAAGTGTCCGGGAGAACGAAGAAGTGCTCCCATCCTACACTTCCATCAAAATGGTGAGAATCATCGGATTGCGGCCGGTCTTTTCATAAATAAACGGCTTGATGACTTCGTTGATCTGGGACTTCAACTCCGACCATTCCTTGATCTTCTTGTCCAACGCTTCCTGGAGTCGCTGGCGAACAAGCAGCGTCGCTTCCTGGATGAGCGATTCCGAACCGCGCACATATACAAAGCCGCGGCTGACGATGTCTGGTCCGGTGAGAATCTTGAAGTTTTTCATGTCGAGACTGACGACGACGACCATCAGGCCATCCTCTGCCAGATGCTTGCGGTCGCGCAGGACGATGTTGCCTACGTCGCCGATGCCGCTGCCGTCGATCAGCACGATGCCGGCGTGAACCTTGCTGAGCCATGCCTTTTCGCGGTTGCAGTTCAGCACCTCGCCGTTGTCCATGATGAAAATGTTGCTCTCGTCAATGCCTACCTGCTGCGCCAGTTTCGCGTGCGTTTTCAGCATCCGGTACTCCCCGTGAATCGGGATAAAGTACTTGGGACGAATAAAGCTGAGCATGAGCATCAACTCTTCGCTGCTGCCGTGACCGGACGCGTGAATGTCAAACACGTGACTGAGCACGACGTTCGCACCTGCGCGGTACAGCTTGTCGATCGTCCGGCTTACATTAATCGTGTTGCCCGGAATCGGGGAAGCCGAAATGATGACGGTGTCCTCTGGATAGATCGACACGTTGCGGTGCGATCCGGAAGCGATTCGGGTCAGTGCCGCCATCGGCTCGCCCTGGCTACCCGTGCAAATAATCAGCACCTGGTTGTCGGCGTAGTTGTCAATGTGCTTGATGTCAATCAGCATGCCCTCCGGCATCTGAATGTAACCCAGTTCTTGTCCAATCATGAACACTTTTTCCATACTGCGGCCGATCACCGCTACTTTGCGATTGCACTGCTCGGCAGCGTCTACCACCTGCTGCAGACGATGCACATTGGACGCGAATGTCGCCAGGATGATCCGGCCGCGCGCTTTGCGCACCACGTCGAGAATCCCTTCGCCAACGGTGCGCTCCGACATGGTGAAGCCGTAGCGCTCACTGTTCGTACTGTCCGAGAGCAGCGCCAAAACGTCACCGCTCGCCCCGATTCTGGCAATCTTGCCGTACTCGGTCGTCTGTCCGACTGGCGTCATGTCGAATTTGAAGTCACCTGTATGGATGACCATTCCTTCCGGTGTATGAATCACAACCCCGAGCGAATCCGGGATGCTGTGATTGGTGCGGAAAAAGGTCGCCTTCAAGCGGTTGAACGGAATTTCCGTATCTTCCGAGATTGGAATCATCTTCACATCGTTTTGCATGCGATGCTCTTCCAGCTTCGCCTTGACCAAGCCCAGGGTCAGACGGCCGCCGTAGATCGGCACATTGATTTGTTTGAAAATATAAGGAATCGCTCCAATGTGATCCTCATGTCCGTGCGTTAACAAAAGTGCTTTAATCTTGTGCTGGTTGTCCACCAAATAGGAAATATCGGGGATGACCAGATCGATACCGAACATTTCATTCTCGGGGAACTTCACCCCGCAGTCAATGATGATAATTTCGTCCTCATACTCGACGCAATACATGTTTTTTCCGATCTCGCCGAGTCCGCCCATCGCGAATATCTTAACGTCGCTCAAACTCTTTCCTCCTAACATCATCGTGCATGATTTTGGAAACCCGAACCAAGCATGCCATTCTTATTGTAACACAACGCAAGGCGTTCGTTTCACCCAGTCTTGTCAAATCCACACATTCATCTTCGGTCAATAACCGAAAACTGATACGCCATCGCGGCTACTCTCTCGTTTGTTCCGCTCCCGGAAAAATTGTTCCATGTGGGCAGCTTCTTGGACATATCGGCTATCGGCCGCGATTGCAGCGTAAAAATCGGCAGGGTGAGCTTGCCCTCCGCACGCTTTCCGAATTGCAAAGATTTCCCACGAATGACATCCGAAAATGGCCTCAAAATAGATGGCAAACTTGTTCACCCGCAAAAAGGGGGTTTTACGCCATGCCAGCCTTTGTCACCTCGCTCTTTGCCCGGCGCGTCCTGACTACTCTCCTGGCAAGCCTGCTGCTTTTCTTCTTCCAGTACGACCCTGCCTGCGCCCAACCGCCGTATGCCAAATGGGGCAGATTGGCGATGCAGGAGACGATGAAAAAATATCCGCATGCGCAGATCGTCGACTACCTGCACGTCGGGCGCACAGCAAAAACGCCCACCACGTCGGAAGAGACGTTCAAGCTCTTGCTCCAGGAGGGCAATCGCAGGTGGGCGCTTCTTGTGCATATTGAATTTGAAAATCAGACCGAGCATGTCGTGCAGATTACATTCGAGGAATCAGCCTGATTCAGTCTGCAAGCTGCTCCATTTCCTTCATCATTTGCTCCATGTCCATGTCGGCTGCCATGCCGTAGGCGCGGCGCATGTTTCCGTCGCCGTCGACGAGGAACATGCGGGCGGTATGGGCAAAGGAACCGTCAGGCTGCTTCAATACCGCGACTCCGAAATCCTTCGTCACCTTTTCCACCGTCTGGGCATCGCCGCGCAAAAACTTCCAGCCGCTCTGATCCGCCTTGAACTTCGCCGCATACTGCTGCAACACCTCTGGCGTGTCAAAATCCGGGTCAAAGGTGATGGAAATAAACTCAACCTTGTCGCCAAACAGCTTTTTCTCCTTGAGCTGCTCTTGCAGCTTGGACATGTTGTACGTCGTCGCCGGGCAAATGTCAGGGCAGTTGGTAAACATGAACTCGACCAGCCGCACCTTGCCTTTTCCTTCGGAGAACGTATACGTCGTGCCGTCACTGTTGTCCAGCGTAAAATCGGCAATCGGCTTCATCACGGGAATCGGCTCTTTTGCCATGTATTTGTAGCCCAACACGCCTACAATCGCAAGGATAATCACACCTGCGAGCACCGTAAACCAATGGCGCTGCAGCGCGGACCCGTGCTTCTGTGCTCCCTCACTCACGCATTTCTTCCTCCCCTGCTTTTCTCATGCGCCCGCTGCAATACCGCGAAAAGGCGCATGTTTCTTTTTGGGTGAAAACATCCGCATTGCCAGTTCGGTCGCAACCGTATCCGGCTTACACTTCTTTCTCGCCGGGCCAGGCCAGCATGCCGCCGACCATATTGGCAGCGTCAAAGCCCAGTTCAGACAAATATTCGGTCGCTCTGTGGCTGCGCGCACCGCTGCGACATACCAAGACCACCGGGAGATCCTTGTCCAGCTCGTCGATGCGGTGCGGCAAAAAGCCGAGCGGGATCAGCTTGGCCTCTTTGATATGGCCTTCGTTCCACTCCTCCACCTCACGCACATCAATCACCTGGAGCTTTTCATTTGCAGCAAGCTTTTCCAAGAGCTCCTGCGGTGTCATTTCCTTCACGCCATGACTCATCGCGTTTTTCCTCCTGTATGTACAATATGTACAATCGTTTCGTCGTTTTCTGCCACTCCCATCATATCATAGGGGCATGCCATTTTCTAACGACGAGGGCAACGAAAGCGCCGGGATATAGGGACAAATTTGTGACAGGTTTGTTTTTGGGCAAAAAGCGGTGCTGGCGGGCGCCTGCCACGGGTGGGCATGAGGAAAATCATGAAAATCCAACCTGAAAACTTATAATTGAATATTGACAGCTCCATAAGCTTTTCATACAATTATGACAACAATTGAAGCAAGTTCATCAAGAGCGGTGGAGGGACTGGCCCTATGAAACCCGGCAACCAGCAAGCAAGCCTTGCGCGGTGCCAATTCCTGCAGAATCCATAGATTCTGAGAGATGAGTGCACTCCCGTGTATAATCCGGGGCCTTCTTCTACTCAGAGGACGGCTCCGTTTTTTTATCCCCAATCCCCATATATGAAGGAGAGATAAGCATGTCTGACCAGCAACAATGGAAACCGGAAACCCTCGCTGTCCATGGCGGACAAGAAGTAGACCCCGTAACAGGCTCGCGCGCCGTTCCGATCTACCAGACGACTTCCTACGTCTTCCGCGACACGGAGCACGCCGCCAACCTGTTTGCCTTGAAAGAGTTCGGCAATATTTACACCCGCATCATGAATCCGACCCAGGATGCCTTTGAAAAGCGCGTGGCCCTTCTCGAAGGCGGCGTCGGTGCTCTGGCAACTTCCTCCGGTCAGGCAGCGATCACCTTTTCCATCCTGAACATCGCGCAGGCCGGGGATGAAATTGTCGCATCCAGCAGCCTGTACGGCGGTACGTACAACCTTTTTGCGCACACGCTCCCGCGATTTGGCATCAAGGTTCACTTTGTGGATCAGTCCAATCCGGAAAACTTCCGGGCGTTCATCAATGAAAAAACAAAGGCGGTCTTCTGCGAGACGATCGGCAACCCTCGCATTGACGTAGCGGACTTGCAGGCAATCGCGGACATCGCCCACGAAAACGGCATTCCGCTGATCGTGGACAACACGTTTGCTTCGCCGATCCTGTGCCGTCCATTCGAGCATGGCGCGGACATCGTGGTGCACTCCACGACCAAATTCATCGGCGGACACGGCACAGCCATCGGCGGCATCATCGTCGATTCCGGCAAATTCGACTGGAACAACGGCAAATTCCCGGGCCTGACGACACCAGACCCGAGCTATCACGGCGTCGTCTATACGGAAGCAGTCGGACCGCTCGCCTACATCATCAAGGCGCGCGTCCAACTGCAGCGCGACATCGGCGCAGCCGTCGCCCCGATCAACTCCTTCCTGTTCCTGCAAGGTCTGGAGACGCTGCACCTGCGCATGGAGCGCCACAGCCAGAACGCCCTGGCCGTAGCCCAATTCCTCGCCGCGCATCCAGCGGTCGAGTGGGTCAGCTACCCTGGCCTGGAAGGTGACGCCCACTACGCCCTTGCACAAAAATATTTGCCAAAAGGCGCAGGCGCCATCCTCACCTTCGGCATTCGCGGCGGTGTGGAGGCAGGCAAAAAACTGATCGAATCCGTGAAGCTGTTCTCCCACCTGGCAAACGTCGGCGATTCCAAGTCGCTCATCATCCATCCGGCCAGCACGACGCACCAGCAACTGACGGAGGAAGAACAGGCAGCGGCCGGGGTAACGCCAGGACTGATCCGGCTGTCGGTGGGCACAGAAGCGATCGACGACATCATCGGCGATCTGGAGCAGGCACTGCAACGGGCTGTTCAGGCTTCTGCTGTTAACTAGGTTTGCTTATATCGTAAAAAGCGGCACGCATCTCTTATGGGGGTTGCGTGTCGCTTTATTTTTTTGGGTGCTCGGCCCCTTCCTGCCCCGCTCATCGATTCCAGTCCGAAATCTATCTAACCCGATATACGAAAAATATTGAATTTAAGATTCGAAACATTTAGAATGGGACATACTACAAATACTGGAAGGATGATCGCCTTTTGAAAGTATGGAACATCGGGAGCGAACGCACGACCTACGAGGTACAATTCGACTTTTCGCCGCTTTTTGAAGCAGCGCTAGGCATCGCCGTTGCCACTTATGAGCAGATTCATCACACGCTGGAGCAGCCGCCCGCCCACTGGCGCGAGCTGATTGAGACGCTGCCTCCTGCTGTTCAGCGCGAGGTCGCTTACGCCAAGGCGCACAATACATGGAAGACGCTTTTACATCTGCTTCACCGGTACCGTCAGCAGCCTTTTACCAAGCTGGAAGCGTTTCTTGACTACGTCAGGCAATTGCCGGAGGAAGAGCTGCGCTATCAGGCACTGCCCTTTTTGGGCGAAGCGCGGCAAGCTTCCCGGCGAAAAGCCGCGCAAGGAAGCAGCGCTGATCGCGAGCTGCTGCAGGCAGCCTGTCGCAGCCACCTCTTTTTCGAACCATACATCGCTCATATTACTTCCGTAGACTCGGAAGAATTGCGCCAGCACCTGCTCACGCTGATGGAAGGCTGGTATCAGGTCCACATCGCGCCGCAGGAGGAACGCATTTGCCGCATGCTCGAACGGGAGATTAAGCAAAAGCGCGCCATGCAAGACAAGCTCGACCCGGAAGCGCTAGTGGAATGGGCGACCGGAGCAAGCTATCCGCCTGAGCCGACTGTCACCCGCGTCCTGCTGATCCCCCAGGCGGTTTATCGACCATGGACGGTGCAGGCCGATGACGCAGGCTGCAAAATTTTTTACTACCCGGTCGCCGATGAAAACTTGCGCGAGCAAATCGACCCGTATCAGCCGCCGCAGATGCTTGTCCAATCCTTCAAGGCGCTCGGAGATGAACAGCGGCTCCGCATGGCGAAAATGCTCGCAAAACAGGAGCTGACGCTGCAAGAACTGACAGAGGCGCTCCAGATGGCCAAATCGACGGTGCATCATCACTTGACGTTGCTGCGCGCAGCCCGGCTGGTCGAGACGAACGGAACCCGCTATCGCCTGCGCAGCCAGGCGCTCTCACAACTTCCGCTGCTGCTCGGACAGTTTCTCGACAGGGACAAATGATGTCAGTAGCCACAAGCACATCCGCCCTCTGGAAAAAACGTTCGTACCGCTACATCCTACTTGGCCAACTCACCTCCGAGCTGGGCGCCTCGCTCGGCACGCTTGCCAATAGCTGGATCATCTATCAGGTGACCGGCTCGCAGGTAGCCGTCGGGCAGATGTGGCTGCTCTACTTTGTACCTTCGCTGGTCGTGCAGCTTTTGGCCGGACCGTATCTCGACCGCTATGACAAAAAACACGTCATGCTGTTTTCGCAATGGATGCGCAGCATCGCGTTCGGTTGTTCCTTCGCTGCGATTGCGACCACGCCCGGCTCCTTGTGGCCGCTCTACTTGACCGCTCTCGTGAACGGCCTCGTCCAACCGCTGTACGTCCCGGCAAGCCAGTCGCTGCTTCCTGCTCTCGTCCCAAAAGACCAGTTGCTGCAAGCCAACGCCTATCTGGACAGCGCGCTGCGCATCGCCATGATCGCAGGTCCGTCGCTGGGCGGGATTCTCGTCGCCAGCATCGGCGGCGATTTGGTGCTGGCATTGGTCGCCGTCGGCTATGCGCTCAGCGGAGCTTTTCTTCTCCCATGCAAAAATGCTCCTGTCTTCCCTGCCCGGTTGACCGAATCGTGGTTTTCCATGTTCAAAGCCGGCCTCGCGATTTTTCGGGAAAAGCAGTTGCTTCTCTACCTGAGCCTGTATTCGGCTCTCGTGCAGTTTGCGGTAGGGGTCACACTCGTGCTCAACCTTCCGTTTGTGGCGGGAGAGCTGCGCGGAACTGCTTTTCACGTCGGGGTGTTTTTGGCCAGCTATCCGTTCGGCTACTTGCTTGGGACGTTTCTCGTGCCGCGGCTGCACAATGGACGCGAGCAGCCGCTCATCATGCTAGGCTCTCTGCTCATGGGCGGGGCGAGCTTCATCGCGTTAGGGTTTACCCACATGATCGGGCTGGCGATTTTGCTCGAAGTGCTGGCGGGTGTCGCCGCGCCGTTTTTCCAGTTGCACAGTACACGTCTCTTTCAGCTCCACGTCCCGTCCGCCATGATGGGGCGCGTCTTCTCCGTGCGCCTGCTGATCGTCCGCACGACCATGCCCGCAGGCATCTGGCTGGGCGGTACACTCAGCGACAGCTTCGGCATCCGGCCCCTCTACATCGCCATCGGAGCGCTCATCGTCGTCGCCGCCGTCAGCGGAATCAGTTTGCGAAAATTTGTAAAATACAGGATATTCCCTGTATAATAAAATCCGATCAACTGCCTTTCAATCCTATCTATAATAAAGGAGATTTTCCATGACCCATCCCGCTCTGGATAGCCTTTTATCTTCTGTCAACCGCGTAATCGTAGGAAAAGCAGAGCAGGTGCGCCTGCTGGTGACTGCTCTGTTGGCGCGCGGGCATGTGCTGCTGGAGGACTTGCCTGGCATGGGCAAGACCGTGCTCGCCAAAACGTTGGCGCAGGCCATCGGCGGGACATACAACCGCCTGCAGTTCACCGCTGACCTGCTGCCTTCCGATGTAGTCGGACTGCACGTGTTCAACCAGCGGACGAACGAGTTTGAGCTGCGCAAAGGACCTGTGTTCGCGGACGTTTTGCTCGCGGACGAAATCAACCGCGCAACGCCGCGCACACAATCCGGCCTGCTCGAATGCATGGAAGAACGCCAGGTCACAATCGAAGGTATCACGCTGCCGCTGCCCTCGACGCTGCTGGTGATCGCCACGCAAAACCCGCTTGAATCTGAAGGGACCTATCCCCTGCCCGAAGCCCAGTTGGACCGCTTTTTGTTCCGTCTGTCGCTCGGCTATGGCACGCGCGAGGATGCAAAAGAAATACTCCGCAGATTCCGCAGCACCTCTCCTTTGGAGACCGTGCAGCCTGTGATGTCTGTGGAACAAATCGCCGCCCTGCAAAAAGAAGTAACAGCCGTCCATGTCAGTCAGGCGGTGGAAGATTACGTCATCGACCTGACGGAAGCGACGCGCAGCCACCGCTCCGTCGATGTCGGCATCAGTCCGCGCGCCATGCTCGCCCTGCTGCGCGCAGCCCAGGCATACGCTTTTGTCTCTGGCCGCACTTATGTATTGCCAGACGACGTGAAGGCTGTTTTCCCGAGCCTTGCCGCCCATCGCATCCGCCTGTCCATGGAAGCGGAGCTGCATGTTACCGAAGAGGAAGTGGTGGCGCAGATCCTGTCGAGCGTGCCCGCCCCTGTCGAGGAAAGCGTGTAGCCGGATGGATACGAAGCAAACCTTTCATGTGATTGGCTTTCTCCTTCTGCTTTTCGCGCTGTTTTCCGGCAGTTGGTTTCTTTGGCTGCTTGGCGGTTTTTTCTTTTTCATGCCAGCCGCCCAAAAGTGGTGGGCCAGGTCGCTATCCAAATGGCTCAAGCTGGAGTGGACAAGCGACCAAACCCGCGTCATGCCTGGCACGCCTGTGACGATTACTGTCCGCCTGCACAATCGCTCCTGGCTGCCGTTGCCCTCTACATGGGTACGTTTTTCCTTGCCTGAGCACGTCACGGTCGACGGCGGCGACGAGGTAAACACAAGCAACCAGCGGACGGTAGTGCGGCTGCGCTTCGACTTGCCCATGCGCCGAAGTGCCACCCGAACCTTGACGCTTACCCCCCACAAACGCGGCACCGTCTGGCTGACGGAGATTCAATCGGAGACAATGCCGCTGTTCGCCGGGGAAGCCACTTCGTTGCCGTTGTCGCTGTCATTTTCCCTGCTCGTCTACCCGTTGCCGCTCCCGCTTCCTCCGCTGTCACTGGAAGAGACGCAGCCGAACGGAAGCAGGCTCTCGCGCCAACGGCAACAGGAGGATGTCACCTTTTTGCGGGGAACGCGGCCGTATATGCCGGGAGATCGGCTCAAGCATATTCATTGGAAAACGACTGCCAGGTCGGGCACGCTCGAAACAAGACTTTTCGAGCACACCGCCCATCCAAACTGGCGGATCGTCGGTCATATTTTGCCATCGTATGAACCGATGCAGCAGCGGCATAACGACGAGGTCAATGAACGGGTCATCTCCAGTCTTGCCGCGCTGTCCATGCTGTGCCGCAAAATGTCGATTGGCTACGAACTGCTTCTCACCGTCAGGCAGCGCGGTCGCGAGCATTTTCATATGCCTGCTGGCAGCGGCAAGACGCACCATCTGCACGTCATGACCCAGCTCGCGCAAATGCACCATTACGTGACCACACCGCTTGCCAGTCTACTTCGCCGTCTGGAGGAAAGTCCGGCAAAGGCAGCGATCATCCTCGTAACGGCGCGGCCAGAGGAATTGCCCCAGACGACTGTGGAGCGGCTGGTACGGCGTGGACACAGCATTGCCGTGCTCGACGTATCCGGGGAACAGGTGACGGTCAGGCAGTATGAACGGTCACATCTGGAAAAAAGGAGCGTGATCGCACGATGAGCTTTTCCCTCGTGGGCCGCTGGACGCTTACGTTTTGGCTGGAAACGCTGCTTGTTGGCGCATCGCTGATGATGCTTGGCTGGATGACGGCAGGTTTTGGTGCGCTGCTGTTCTTTTGCCTCGCCGGCTGTCTGCTCCTGATCGCGGGAAGCTGGCTGTATCACCACGGCGGCCGACATACCGTGCTGCATCTGCTGCTTTATCCGTTTGTGCTTGGCGTGGGGGTGCTCAGCTTTGTTCTGTACGGCTCGTGGCTGATCGCCCTCGCTCTGGCAGGCGTCTTTTTTTGGCGCATACAAGGAGCGGCGGCAAATGGCATCAGCCATGTCAGCCTGCTGCGGCGGTTCGTCCTGGCCTTCATGGTCTGCCTGCTCCAGCTTGTTGTCGCGGCTCTGTATGGAACAGCCGTTCATCCCGACACGTTTTCGCCTGCCCCTTACTTCGGCATGCTCGCCCTTGTTACCGGAAGCTACGTGCTGATCGCAATCGGAGCCTACCTGCTGCGGGAGGAAGCTCTCCCCATCCGCCTGCCTGCCCGCCTCCGTCTTCTGCTCGCAGGTCAGGTGCTTACAACCCGTCTGCTTTTGACGGTTGGCTATGTGGCGGCTGCCTCTGCCCTGCTCGGTATTTTGGCCCTGCTCTGGTCCTGGGTGAAGGGACCGCTTGGCACCGGGCTTTACATGCTGATCGAGCCTGTCCTGCAGCAGCTGACAGAGTGGTTTTCCGGGCTGTCGCAAGTATTGGACAAAGACCAGCGTGTTCATCATGCATTAAACAACGATGGGCAAGGCGGCAATCTTCCCCTGGACCCTGTCAGCCAGGGCGAGCCGCTCTTTTCCTTGCTGGAGCCTTATCTGATTGGGATTGCCGTCGTCGTATCGCTGTTTCTGTTGGGCAGGTACATGTGGAAAAGGCGCAATCGTCAAGGGCAGGCGGAGCAAAAAGCAGCAGCCCCCGCGATGGATCTGGCCCCGCTGCCTCCCTCTACTGAGGGCGAAGCGGCGGCCGAATGGGATGTCTCCAAATGGTTCCAAAAACCGTTTGGCCCAACGGATGACGCAACCCGCTACGCCTACTTCCGTTTTTTGCAGACGATGGACAAGCAAGGGGTCACGATTCACCCGCATGAGACGACACAAGAGTTTTTGCAGCGGCTGCAAAAGCATCCTGCACTGACAGCGGTACAGCTGGAGCTGGCAGGCAAAATCACTGCCTTCTACGAGCAGTATCGTTACCTGGAGCGTCCCTTGTCGCAGCAGGAGCTTGCGGAGATGCAGCAGGCTGTGCAAGCGCTGGTGGCCTATGGGCAGACAAGCGATCCAGGTGGATAAAACTCCCTATTATTATGTAAACTTTTACACAAAAAAGGGGCTTCCCCCATGTCCGCCATAGCGCGGCATGGAAGGTTGCCCCTCCTACTTACCAAAAAATGCAATTAGAATGCACGCACATACTGCTTCGGCGGTTGGACTTCGTCCGCCGACAGCTCTTGGATCGCATGCAGGGCCCAGTAAGGATCGCGCAGCATGCCGCGTCCTACTGCGACCAGATCGGTGTCGCCGTTGCCAAGCGACGCTTCCGCCAGCTTCGGATCGTCGAGGTTCCCTACCGCGATGACGGGAACGTTCAGTGCCTGCTTGATCGCCCGTGCATACGGAAGCTGATAGCCAGGATGGATTCCCGGACGTCCGCCGGAGCCGATTGGGCCCTCTCCGCCACTCGACAGATGGAAAATGTCCACGCCTGCTTCCTTGTACCTGCGGCACAGCTCGGTGCTGTAGTCCAGCCCGTAACCGCCATCCACGTATTCCACGGCAGAGATGCGCATGATGAGCGGCATGTCTTCTGGAATCACTTCCTTGATGGCGGAAATGATTTCCACGCCAAACAGAGCTTTGTCGCGTCCGTACTCATCTTCCCGCACGTTTGTAAATGGGGAGTGGAACTGGTGGATCAGGTAGCCGT
Source organism: Brevibacillus gelatini (assembly GCF_003710935.1). Taxonomy (GTDB): domain Bacteria; phylum Bacillota; class Bacilli; order Brevibacillales; family Brevibacillaceae; genus Brevibacillus; species Brevibacillus gelatini. The sequence goes on along the minus strand of NZ_RHHS01000033.1, from coordinate 10,526 downwards.
GTGCGCCGTGAATCTCGATTGTGTCCATGCCTGCTTCCACCGCGCGTCTTGCCGCTTCCTTAAACTTGACGACCATCGCTTTGACTTCTTCTGTTGTCAGAGCCCGCGGGGTTTTGTAGCGGGAGCCTGGAAAAGCAATTGCAGATGCGGATACGGGAACTTCCGCGTCTTCCGCTTTGCGGCCAGCGTGCCCGATTTGGATGCCGATTTTCGCGCCGTACTTGTGGACTTCTGAGACGATGCGCTTGTACGCCGGAATCTGCTCGTCGGACCACAGCCCAAGGTCGTAGTTGGAAATGCGGCCGTCCGGCTCTACGTCTGTCATCTCAACGATGATGAGGCCTGTGCCTCCTACTGCGCGGGACACGTAATGAACGAAGTGCCAGTCTGTCGGCGTACCGTCCTGCGCTTCCACGGAGTACTGGCACATTGGCGGCATGACTACACGATTTTTCAGGGTCAATCCTTTGAACTGAAACGGGGTAGACAACAAAGCCATTTGTTCCACTCCTTACTTTTTTTCATTATCATGCCAAAAGTTAGCATGGTCTGCAAGCTTTGGTTGCACTTTGGGGATTGGCTTGTGGGCGGTTGAAAAAGGTTAGCAGGTTTTGCTTTGTCTGTGTCTTTGTTGGGACGTGGGATTAGACGAGATTGATGGAGTTCGGCGGTAGGATCTGTTTTAAAATGCCCGTTTATCGGAGCTTTTGGTGAGGCGAGGAAAGCTCGGAACACAAGCCCTGCCTGGTCTGCCACAGCTCCCAGTTTGCCCCACACTTCTTTCAGCAGCAAAAAAGCCACCCGCCCTAACGGATAGCTTTTCTCCATAACCAAAGACAAGACGCCTTCTCTATTATTCCGGCATGGTGCCGATGTAATTCGATTGTGGACGGATGATCCGGTTTTTCGCTGCCTGTTCCATAATATGAGCGGTCCAGCCAACCGCGCGGCTGACGGCGAATGTCGGTGTGAACAGGTTGTCGTCCAGCCCTACTGCACGCATGACGGCTGCGGCGAAGAACTCTACGTTTGTATTGAGCTTGCGGCCTGGCTTGTATTCTTCCAGCAGTTGCAGGCCGACCTTTTCCACGTGTGTCGCCAGATCAAACCACGGGTCGTTGGCAGACAGTTCGGAAGCGACGACGCGCAAGGCCGTTGCCCGCGGGTCGACTGTCTTGTAGACGCGGTGTCCGAAGCCCATCAGGCGGCCGCCGTTTTCCAGCCTGTTGCGCAGCCACGGCTCGGCGTTTTCCTTCGTGCCGATTGCTTCGATCATCTCGGTCACTTCGGATGGAGCGCCGCCGTGCAGAGGGCCTTTCAAGGTGCCAATGGCTGCCGTAATGGCGGAGATCAGGTCAGACTCTGTAGAGCTGACGACGCGTCCTGCAAAGGTAGAAGCATTCATGCCGTGCTCCTGCGTCAAAATCAGATAGGCATCGAGCGCGCGCGCATGGGCAGGATTCGGCTTTTCGCCTTTTAGCATGTACAGGTAGTTTGCCGTGTGATCCAGCTCCGGATTCGGATCGAGCGGCTCACGGCCTTCCAGACAGGCGAAGCGGTACGCGACAATCGTCGGCATTTTCGCCACAAGGGAAATAACCTCATCCATCGTCGTCGGGAAGCCGTGGGCAGAGCTGCCCAAAGCGGAAACACCGGTACGCAGCACGCTCATCATATCGACATCGGCCGGAATCAGCTTCAGGATGCTTTTTACATGTTCCGGCAATTCGCGGTTTGCTTTGAGCTTGTTCTTCAATTCGGCAAGCTCCTGCTCGCTTGGCAAATGTCCGAACCAGAGCAGGTGCGCAACTTCTTCAAATGTGTGATGAATTGCGAGATCGCGTGCCCAATGCCCACGGTATACAAGCAATCCGTTTATGCCATCGACCAGACTCAGGTCTGTTTCTGCTACCGCGATTCCCTCCAGACCGATAGCCAAAGGATGGTGTTTTGCCATGATCGCCACTCCTTTTTGATCCTTTTTCTTTCAGTATATCGGGAACCGCTTTGAAAGATAAATAGAATTAAAAATCAATATTAATCACATTTCGTAATCGTTTGTTATAACCGCAGCCCAGGCTATGGCGCTCCTTTGCTACCCGGCATTACTTGCGGCATCGGCGGATACAGCGCCTGCAAAATCTCCATGAAGTGCTTCGCAGGCTCGCTGATGCCGGCTTTGGGCACGAGCAGGTAGGAGGCGACCTTTGGCAAAACGAGTCCGGGCGTCGGCAGCTCGATAAAGCGATTTTCGAACAAATCCCGACTCACAGCCGAACGCGGCAAAAATGAGACGCCAAGCCCGTCTTCGATGAAGCGTTTGGTAATGTCCACCTGCGAGACAGCCATCGTGCGCAAGGCCAGTCCCCTCTGGCGCAAAAGCAAAAGCAGATCGTCCCAGTAGCCCGGGTGATTGTGCGTCAGCAAACGGTTGGACTGCACCTCCTGCTCCCAATCGGGCAGCGGCGCGTCCATGTCTCCGCCGTTGTGCGGGACCGCAAATACAACCGGATCTTCGTACAGCATGTACGTGTCCAGTTGCAGCTCCCCGGGCACCATCCGGGTCAGTCCCAGGTCTGCCTGGCCACTCTGCACGAGCGGGCCAATATCGACCGAGTCGGCAATTTTGATCGAGATGTCCACATCAGGGTACAGCTTGGTAAAACGATGGAGCAAATGAGAGAAGCGGGCACGGGCAATGATCGGCGAGACAGCCACCTGGAGCTTTGCCCGGTATCCTTGGCGCCACGCCTGCAAATCCTCCATGCTGTGATGCCACTGTTCCAAAAGCCCTTTTGCATGCGGCAGGTAGCGCTTGCCTGCTTCCGTCAGCCGAACCCGTTTGCCGACCCGTTCAAACAGCTTGATCCCCAGCTCCTTTTCCAATTGCCGGATATGTTGGCTGACAGTGGGCTGGGCAATAAACAACGCCTCAGCGGTCTGGTGAAAATTTTCAGTCGTAGCCGCCACCAGAAACGTTTGCAGCACGCGAAAGTCCACGCGATTCTCCTCCTATCCATCCCTTGTCTCTTTCGCACAAAAAGCAGCTTGTACTATCCATTTTCGTCGATTCACGCGGGAAAAGAAAGAAATCATCTGACAAATCGGCCTCAGCGAGAAAATAGTTAACAGACCCCCTGTATTTTTGGGTCTTTCTTCCTCATTTTTGCAATATTTTACTGGAAATCACTTTCAAACCTCCTCCTTATGGTACAATACGAAATTGAGTGCGAAAAACCATTTGCCATTCGCACCTTAAAAGAGAGAGAGTCAAAAAGGGGAGGAACTCATGGAAACCACAACAAGCGTGAACCCGCCACGTAAAAGCTTGAAAAAACCGCTATTGATTGCCGGAGCGGCTGCAGTCGTTGTTTTGGGCGGGCTCGGAACGGCCTACGCCAAATTCGACCTGTTCAAAAGCCCAAAAACCATTTATCTGCAATCCGAAGCAGAGAGCATGTTGAAGTTCTCATCTGACATCTCCAAGGCTTATGGGGAATACGAGGACTACATGAAGCCTTATCTGGAAAAACCTGTACACTCCACAACGGAGCTGTCTGACATTACAGTAGATGCGGCACTCACAGACCCGCAAGCCCAGAAGGTGCTTGAACTGTTGAAGAGTGCAAAAATCGTCGTGCAAAGCAACATCGACGAGCAAAAAAATCAGCAGCAAGGCAACCTCGAAGTCCATCTCAAGGACAAAAAGCTGGCTACCATGGAATTTTTCCTGAACGATACACAGCTCGGTTTTCGTTTGCCTGAATTTTACTCCAAGTATGGCTATATGGACCTGAAAGACCGCGATGTGTTCAAAGAAAAGTTTGGCCAAGAGCTGCCGAAGCGCTTCCTGACGTATCGCGACCTGATGAAGGCCGTTCAAATCAGCCAGGATGAAGTGAAAAGCGTCCTGGCACCTTACGCGCTGATTTACGCGGATTCGATCCAGGACAGCCAGGTGACTCTGAACAAGGGCGTGTCCTTCTCCGAGGAAGGCTTCCAGGAAAACGCACGTGAAATCACCGTGACCTTTACACAAGAAGAAGCGAAAGCCCTCGCAACGAAGCTCGCCGAAAAAGCAAAGGCGGACGAGAAGCTGTTTGACTTGATCTACACCCGCTACCACAACGTTGCGACATTGCTGGCGGACAGCGGCTATAAAGTAGAAGAAATCTCCAAGGAAGAATTCAAGAAAAACTACGAACAAAGCTTCGACAACCTGTTGAAAGAAATCAAAGACTCCGCCACAGACAGCAAGGAGCAACTGAAAATGGTCGTGCTCGTGGACGGCGATCACCAAATCCTGTCGCGCAAGCTGATGTTTACCGGAAATGACAACAAGCAAGAGCAACCGTTCTTCAGCAGCATCACTTACCAAAAAGGCGCAGACAGCCTCTATCGCTACGCCCTCCACAATCCGGAGGACCCGGCAGACGGCGAAGTGTCCTACGCGTTCAAGGCGACCGAGCAAAACGGCAAAACAAACGGCAAGCTGAGCCTGTTGGTAAAAAACAACGAACAGCCTACTTTTGATCTGACTTCCACAATTGAATCTGTGAAGGAAGGCCAAAAATCAAGCGGCAAGTACGATTTCGCCCTGGTCATGGCGGATAAATACAACCAGCCAATGGCTCTGAACGGAAACATCACCTTTTCCGAAACGAAAACAGATAACGGCCGCGACTCTGATAGCAGCGTGAAAGTCAACTTCGACAATCCGCTCCCTGACATGCCAAAAGGATTCAGCCTGAAGCTGAAATCCAAGCAGGAATTCGGAAAAGCGCTGGAGATTCCGGCAATGACTGCGGACAATTCTGTCAACCTCGCAAACCTCACAGAGGAGCAAATGATGGAAATCCAGCAGGAAGCAGGAACCGCAGCCCAAAAATTCATGATGGAAAACGCCGAACTGGTGCAGCAATTCATGCAGCCGTAAGCATCGCACCTGTGATAGGCAAAGACCCCTGTTCCAACGCAGGGGTCTTTTTCTTTACCAATATCCCGTGTAGACGATATATCCGATCGCCACGTAAAAAACGAGCCAGTCGACCGTGCGATAGAGCGTCTTTGGCAACGGCAGGCCGATCCACCCTGTCCGCAGCGGCCAAAAAAGCTGAATCCGCCCCACCAGCATATCGCTTGCCAGATGCGACAGCAATCCACAGAAAGCAGCCCAGCCCGCTGGCGTATCGCCCCAAAAAAAGGCAGGCAGCAGCAGGATGACCCAGGAGTGGGTGATCGTCCGGTGGCCCAGTCCTCTTTGCAGCATTTTCGAAAAGGGGCCGAAAAGATGCCCCAGCTTGCTCCGCGCCTGATCGATATCCGGCACCAGCGCCATCGTCGCTCCAATCACGCTGCCCTCCCAGGATGGGTACGCCCAGTAGCCCGCGATTGCGCCCAGAAGCATGTGTGTCTTCCACGTCATTTGCTGTTTTACACCGACTTTCCAAGATGTTCTCGTTCGCTTTTGCCCAATGGGTGTGAAAAGCTTTGCGGATCGAGTCGCTCTCCTTCAATGATGATCGCCGTCATGCCGACTCGGTTCCAGAAACCCTATCTTAGCGCAATTGCCGCCTCGCGGACAGTCTCGGATTTCCCCCCGCTTTGTGTTATAATCGAAGCAGGAGGAACTGGCCAATACACCTCCTCTTTTTTATGCCCGCGCACATGAGTGCTCCGTCAATCAGCGCCTGCAGCATGCTCCTGTTTGAACCAGATGTCTTTGTAGTTGGCCTGGCCGAGCGCATTTAACGAAACACCGGCAAGCGCCGAGTTGTAGACCGAATGCTGCCGCGTATGGTACAGGTACAAGAGAGCCGAGTGCTGCCCGAGCAATAGCTCGATAGCGCGCAGCCTCCTTTGCTGGCACTCCCCGGACTGCTCCATCATCAACTGATCCAGCTCGCGGTCGATTTGCTCGCGCAAGGCAGGACTCCACAGTTGGCGCACAAAGCTGTGATCCGAACGAAAAAACTCGACCATGCCCAAAATCCACTGTTCATCAAAAACTTCCCCCGCCAAAACGAGATCGGCTTGCCGCAACACGTCCGGCTTTTTCAACTCTTCGACTGGCACGACCGTTACCTCGACAACGACGCCGCACTCCGCCAAATGCCGCTGGACCCACTCTGCGTTGTTTTCGTTTCCCGCTCCCGCGTACGTATACAGCTTCAGACACTCGCCACAGTATCCGCTCTGCATGACGACGGCCCGTTTTTCCGCACTGCTCCCCTCGGCTGCCGCAGACTCCAATCCCGCGACTTCTGGAAAAAAACTGAAAGCACGCCCATAGCGGTTCCACCCCAGTTCCGCGATCATTTGCCTGCGCGAAAGAATGCGATCAAGCGCCTGGCGGAAAGCGGGAATTTGCTGCGGTCCTTGCCGATTCAGGTTAAAGGCGAGATAAGCTGCTCCCCGCTCCACCTGCTTTAGCTCCTGCCATCTGCCCAGCGGCTTCGGCATGTTCCACGCTGTCTGGAAGTGCACCTCTTTGGCTGCGGCAAAAAACTCTTCGCTGCGCTTGTCGAATTGCGGCACCACCCAGATTTCCACCCGGTCCAGATGAGCCCTCCCGAGAAAATAATTTGGAAATGCCTCCAACACGAACATCTGCTCATCATTTGTCACGAGACGGAAAGGCCCGCTTCCGACGGGCAGACGGCTGTACGCTTCCCCTTTTTGCTGCACCACGTCCCAAGGAACGATGGACAGCCGATCCGAGGCCAAATAGGCGGGCAGCAAACGGTTTGGCCGTCGCAGCTCGATTTGCAGTACGGTGTCCCGCAGCGCAGTCATTCGCACGACATCCTGCATCATCCACCGATACGGCGATTTCGTCCGTGGATCAGCTACCCGCTGCAGCGTCCAGATCACATCGTGAGCCGTAAGCTCGCGCCCGTGATGAAACAACACCCCTTTTCGCAAATAAAAGGTCCAGCTCGTCCCGTCCTCATTCGTCTCCCAGTAATGGGCCACGTGCGGCTTGTACGTGTTTTGCTTCTCGTCGTACCGGATGAGCGTATCGAAAATTTGCCTGACCATGTGCGATTCCGTCCGTCTGTTGACAAACGCCGGGTCGAGAAAAGGGATCGTCCGGTAAAAGGACATGCGCAACGTATCCAGCGTGCGCTGTTCCACCGTCTGACTGCGAAAGCCAAACTGACCGGAAAGCCAGTTGAAAAAGCGTTCCCGCCCGCTTGCAGAGAGCGGGGATTCATGGAGAAGCTGCATAGCCCGTTCCAGATCACCGCGCCGGATATGCGCCTTGGCGAGCGGAACGACGATCTGCTCCACACTGCGCACAAAGACGAGCCGCGATCCTCGCCCGCGCCCCCGGCCCGGCAGCCACTCAATCCAGCCATGCTCCAAAAACTGCTTCAAAATTTTTTTGACATTGCGAACCGTACAGCAAAAAATCCCGGCCAGCTCGCTCAACGTAATCTCCAGCGCCTCGCCCTCCGGCCTGTCGGGAAAATGCTGGCGCAAGCGCAAGTAATGATAAACAATCTGCATCGTCCACTCACTCTTCTCTTTAAAAGGGGAACTCTCTTTTCTATCACTCTACCCTTTTTCTTCCCCTTTTTCCAACTACAATGGAGTACAAAAAGGAGGGATGGATTTCCATGCTGGTCAACCAAACAAAAACGCTGGCCAATGCAAAAGTGCCCCAGCACGCCTCGATCTGGCGCAATCGGCCGTTTCTCATCCTGTTTTGCAGCTCCACTTTGCTTGCTTGCGGCAGCAAAGTGTACGAGCTCGCCTTGCCGCTTATTTTGTACGACATGACGCAGTCACCTGTGGCGATGACGACGATGAAAAGCATCGAGTTTTTGCCTAATCTGCTGCTCGCCATGTTCATTGGCGTATGGGTCGACCGCTTTTCCAAAAAGCGCTGGTCACAATGGATGGTGTTCGGGCAAATGGTGCTGCTGTTTTTACTGTACGGCTTGTCAGCAGCGGGACAAGCCCAGGTCGTTCACTACTACGTGGCCGGATTTTTTCTGATGGCCATGCACTACGGCTTCCACAATGCCCGGGTCAGCATGCTCAAGCAGGTTGTCCCTACTCCGCTGCTCACTTCGGCAAATGCCCACTTTTCCTTCATGAGCACGTTCATCGAGATCATGGGGCCTGCGATTACCGGCTTTGTCCTGCTGCTCGCCAGCCTGCACGCGGGTCTTTTGATTACTGGTATTGCTTATTTGCTGGCTCTTGTGGCCATCTCCTTTCTGGAAAAGGCCGATGCTCCCCCGGTCCAGAAGGCAGGCTTCTGGCAGGATCTGAAAGCCGGGTGGATCGAGCTTTTTCGCAATCAGGCCCTGTGGCGGATCAGCCTGCTCGTCATTTTTCTCAACGCGACTTCCGGCATGTATGACGCGATGATTATTTTTTTCGCCAAAGACCATTTGCATCTGGACACGTCTACGCTCGGGCTGGTGCTATCCGCAGCCGGGATCGGCGGCCTTGTTGGCAGTTCGCTGGTCGCTTCCCTGCGGCGGCGCTTTCCGATTGGGCAGCTGATGGGTACGACGATTTTGTTGCTCGGCTTCTCTTACCTGCTCATGGTTTTTGCCAGCAGTACGTGGATGCTCTGTCTGTCGCTGTTTCTCACCGGGCTTTTTTCTACCATTAATAGCGTTTGTATCTGGACGTTTCGCCAGGAGACTACCCCGGCCCATCTGATCGGGCGGATCAGCGGCATTACCGGCTCCATTTTCAAGCTGGGCATCGTCTTTTCCATCTACGGCTCCGGCTTCATGACGGTATCGTTCGGCCCGTGGGCGGTATTTCTCGCCGCAGCCGTCGGCAATGCACTGATTTTTTTCCTCTACCGCAGGCTGTCCTTGTGGCGGCTGGCGTGATCGCAGCGATCCTCCTGCTTTTGCCTAAAGAGAAAGAGCACCCGCGGAGCCGTCCGCGGATGCGTGGTATGCCTGGTGATCTTTTCGTTTCGTTACAGCTTTTGGATTACCTTGTCGATCAAGCCGTAGTCAAGCGCTTCGGCTGCCGACATGAAGTAGTCGCGGTCGGCGTCCTGTTCGATCTTCTCGACTGGCTTGCCCGTGCGCTCTGAAATGATCGAGTAGAGCATGCTGCGGTGTCTGAGGATTCGTTCTGCGGCGATCTTGATGTCGCTCGCCTGCCCTTGGCTGCCGCCCCACGGCTGATGAATCATGATTTCCGCGTTTGGCAGGGCGTAGCGTTTGCCTGGTGCTCCTGCCACCAGCAGCATCGCTCCCATGGAGGCCGCCATTCCCGTGCAAATGGTGGATACGTCCGGGGCGACGAATTGCATCGTGTCGATGATCGCCATTCCCGCAGTTACAGAGCCGCCGGGCGAGTTGATGTACAGATGAATATCTTTTTTCGGGTCTTCCGCCGCCAGAAACAGCAACTGGGCCACAACCGCATTCGCAACCTGGTCATCAATGGCGCTGCCCACAAAAATGATGCGGTCTTTCAGCAAGCGGGAGTAAATATCGTACGAACGCTCTCCATAACTCGTCTGCTCCACCACTACCGGAATCAGATTCATGCCAAACCCTCCTTTTATTTGTTCGTGGACAAAATGGTTGGATTACGCGGCCAGCCTCATGCTGCTGGCCTGCGGTGCAGCCGCTTTGCTTTTGCCAAACCCGGAGGAGACTTGCGTGACGACAGCCGGGTTGTCAGCTGGTCCCACTGTCCACGCGGTAACAGTGGCTTCTCCGTCCACTGCGCCACTGCGGCCGTCTCTTGCAGGCAGCACAATGACATTGCCCCTCTTGGATTCGGGCCGACTTTCCCATACGACGACCGGTCTTTGTTGGCCTGCTACTGTAGCTTCCGTCTTCATGACTGCTCGCCTCCTTCTTTTGGATACACCGCGAGAATGACCTGATACGTTTCCTGTCCCTGCGCTTTCGTCTGATACTTTTGGACCAACTGATTCACCAGTTGCACGTATTCCTCGACAAAAGCGCTCCGCTCTTCCTCACTGGCGAGACGAATGGTGGTATCGAGCGTGGCGCTCGGAATTTCTTTTTCCTGATCCGAACGCTCCAGCAAGAGCAGGGCATCGCGCTTGATCCGCTCAGCCGTATGGATCAGATGCGACAAGGCGCCCTGGTCCTTCATCTGCTGTACCGTTTCGTTCGCCCAGTTCAGCCCTTCCGAGAGCACGTAGGTTCGGGCGATTGCCAAATACAGCACCTCGACCAGATTGCGAACCTGCCGGCTTCCCACCCGCCTGACCAGCCCGACTTTTTCCAAAGCCTTCAGATGATAATTGACGCGCTGCGGAATCTCATTGATTGCACGCGCTACTTCCGCCGCTGACGCAGGCTCCACCAGTCGGCTCAAAATCTCCGCCCTGAGCGGATTCAACAGCGCCATCGCCTGTTCCGGCGTCTCGACGACATACGTTTCCAGTTGTTCGTGGGCCACAACAACACCTCATGACATTCAACATTTACGTAAAAATAGTTTATTACGTGAGGTTCCATTTGTCAAATGCTGGGCAAGCCCGGTGTGAGTCAAGCCATAGT